>CAVUET010000004.1:0-92641 GCA_963740575.1 uncultured Actinomycetota bacterium
TTGAACTCACGGCCGGTGGGCTCCAGCAGGCTGCAAGATCCTAGTTCGCTGGACGGATCCTGGACGGATGATCTTGACAAAGCAGAATCAGGAGCCCTAGAAAGGGCTCCTGACCTGCGGTGATGCTGGGTCGGGGTGGCGGGATTTGAACCCACGGCCTCTTCGTCCCGAACGAAGCGCGCTACCAAGCTGCGCCACACCCCGGCGGAGCCCCGTCAGGATAGCCGAGGCCCCGGTACAGCACGAAACCGGTATCCCCCGGCGCGCCGCCGGGAGGTTGCGACCCGGGCTACTCTCTTGCCGGGGTCAGCGTCAGCAGGCTGGCCTCGGGGCGACAGGCAAACCGCACCGGGGTGTAGGGCGAGGTGCCGAGCCCTGCGGAGACGTGCAGCCACGCGTCGAAACCGGCAGGGCCCGGCCAACGGGACACTCCCCGGGCTTGCCGGCGCGGCAGGTCGCAGTTCGTCACCAGGGTCCCGAACCAGGGTAGGCACAGCTGGCCGCCGTGGGTGTGCCCGGCGAGCAGCAACCGGGCGCCGTCGGCGGCCATCCGGTCCAGCACCCGCCGGTACGGCGCATGGGTCACCCCGATGGTGAGCGGGGCGTCCGGGTCGGCCGGCCCCGCGACCCGGTGGTAGCGGTCCAGGCGCAGGTGGGGGTCGTCGACCCCGACGAACTCCAGGCGCACGCCGCGGATGTCGATGCTGCCGCGGGCATTCGTCAGGTCCAGCCAGCCTGCGTCGGCGAAACCCTTGACCAGGTCATCGGTCGGCAGGGGTGGGCCGTACCGCTTCACCGCGGGGTTGCTCCGCCGCAGGTAGCCGGCCGGGTTCTTCAGCCTCGGGCCGTAGTAGTCGTTGGAGCCCAACACGAACGCCCCCGGCCGGGCGAGCAGCGGCCGGTGCGCCTCGAGAGCGGCCGGTACGGCGTCGAGTGCCGCCAGGCTGTCGCCGGTCGAGATCACCAGGTCGGGCTCCAGCCCGGCCAGGCCCTGCACCCAGGACAGCTTGCGAGTCTGTCGGGGCACGAGGTGGATGTCGGACACGTGCAGGATCGTGATGGTCGGCACGCCGGGTGGCAGCACGGGCAGGGTGAACCGGCGCAACGTGAAAGCCCGGGCCTCGAGCAGCGAGTATCCGAGCCCCGCAACCGCCGCCCCTGCGAGGGTGAGTGTGGTGGCGCGCACCGGCTCATCCTGACAGCCGCCCAGGACCCACGCCCGGCGGGCGCCAGAGCCCGCCTCGACCCGCTCTGGCCCGCCTCGACCCGCTCTGGCCCGGTGACAGGATGAGGGCATGCCCGACCACACCTCCGGCGGACCCGAGTCCGGTACCCAGCCCGCCCTGAAGGCACGCCTGCAGTCCGACCTGACCGAGTCCATGCGCGCCCGGGACGAGGTCCGCACGGCCGCGCTGCGGATGGCGCTGACGGCAATCCGGTCCGAGGAGGTCGTCGGGCAGGTCGCCCGGCAGCTCAGCGACGCGGAGATCATCACCGTGCTCGGACGCGAGTCGAAGAAGCGACGTGAGGCGGCCGAAGCCTTCGCCGGGGCCGGACGCGACGGGCAGGCCGCCCGCGAGCGCCAGGAGCTCGCCGTGCTGCAGGGCTACCTGCCGCAGCAGCTGAGCGAGGCGGAACTCGTGCGGATCGTTGCTCGCGAGGTGGCTGCCTCTGCCGATGGCGGGGCATCCGGGATCGCGGCGATGGGACGGGTGATGAAGGCGGTTCAGCCACAGGTGTCCGGACGGGCCGAAGGCTCGCGCGTAGCCGCCGAGGTGCGGCGCCAGCTCGCCGGCTGAACGCCACACCTCCGCGGGCCGCGCCCGCACACCCCGCTGCCGATACCGCTATCGGGGTCGGCGGATCCTCGCTATCCGGTGATGATCGGCGGGAGGGTGATGATGCCTCCCGTGCCGATACCGCCGCCACCGCCACCACCGCCGCCGCCGCCGCCACCGCCGCCGCCACCGCCACCGCGGCCGCCCTGGGTGCCGTCGCTGATGTTGATGGTGATCGAACTGCCGGACGCTGCCATCGAGCCGCCGGAGGGCGATGTGGACGCCACGGTGCCGGCCGGCGCCGGACCGCGGACGATCCCGCCGATCGACACCTTGAAACCGGACCCGGTCAGCCGCGCGCTGGCCAGCGCCACCGACATGCCCCGGCACGTCCGGGACGCGGACCCCGCTGCCCTTGAGCATGCTGGACGGCGGGTTCGGCCAGTCCTGGCTCGGGGTGCCCTTGACGGCGCCGCGCATGAGGTCCCGCCAGATGGCGCCGGCGATCGTGGCCCCGTAGACCACGCCGTACGTCTTGCCGTTGATCTTGATGTTGTGCAGCGGCTTCTGGTGCGAGGTCGCGGCGTAGCGCGTGTAGGTGGCCGGGTCAGCGACCCACACCGCGGTAGACAGGTACGGCGTGTAGCCGACGAACCAGGTGTTCGCCGACTGGTCGCTGGTGCCCGTCTTGCCCGCTGCGGGGCGGCTGATCCCCAGGCCGGACCCGGTGCCCTGGGTGAGCACCTTCTTCAGGGCATAGGTGACGCCGTGCGCGACGTCGTCACTGATCGCCTGGCTGCACGCCAGCCCGGCGACCTTCTGCCTCGCGCCCGACTTGTTCATGATCGCCGACACCGGTCTGGCCTGGCAGAACTTGCCGTCCGCGGCGAAGGCCGCGTAGGCCGTCGCCATGGTCAGCGGCGAGATGGACAGTGGGCCGAGCGTCATCGACGGCAGGCAGGTCGGCAGCGCAACCGTCGCCGGCTTGTCCTGGTAGCAGTCCTGCTTCGGCGAGGCCAGGTGCACCCCGAGCTTGCCTGCGACCTTCGCCAGGTCGCACAGGTCGACCCGGCTCTCGATGTCCACGAAGGCCGTGTTCACCGAGTCGTAGGTGGCCTGCTGCACGGGCATCATGGCGCGCTCGTTGCCGTCGCCGGCGTTGTTGAACGTGTACGGCTTGGTGCCGTGCAGCTTGCTGCCACAGGCCTCGAAGTCGGTGTACGGGCGCGAGGTCTTGGTGCCGTCCACGATATCGTTCAACGACTTGCCCTCGGACAGGTACGTGGCGAGCGTGTACGGCTTGAAGGTCGATCCGGTCGCGAACCCGGCTGAACCGCCCAGGGTCCGGTCCACCGAGTAGTTGATCATCGTGTTGCCGGGCTTGCCGTCGGACAGGTAGATCCGGTTCTGGGCCATCGCCAGCACCTTGCCGGTGCCCGGCTCCACCGTGACGGCGGCGGCCGCGACATGGCTCGAGTCCCGGACCGGGATGTGCTTCACCACCGTGGCCGACGCCGTCTGCTGCACGCGAGGGTTCAGGGTCGTGACGATCTTGAGCCCGGCACGCTTGATCGTGGTCAGCCTCTGGGCCTCGGTCTTGCCGAGCCAGGCATACGCCGGGTCCGTCTGCAGGGTGCGGATCACGTACTCACAGAAGTACGCCGCGTTTCCTGCGGTCACGCAGCCGTTGCGGGGGATGTGCCGGGTGGTCTTCAGCGGGGTGGCCATCGCCTTGGTCAGGTCCTGCTGCGAGATCATCTTCAGCTCGAGCATCCGGTTCAGCACCTCGTTGCGGCGGGTGGTTGCCGCCTTGGGGTGCTGGAACGGGCTGTAGGTGGCGGGCGCCTGCACCAGGCCGGCCAGGGTGGCCGCCTGCACCAGGCTGAGCTTGGACGCCGGGACGTTGAAGTAGTACTCCGAGGCGGCCTCGACGCCGAAGGTGTTGTCGCCGAAGTTCGCGATGTTCAGGTAGCCCTCGAGGATCTGGTCCTTCTTGAGCTGCTGCTCCAGCGCGATCGCGATCCGCATCTCGCGCAGCTTGCGGGCCGGGGACTGCGCGACCGCGTCCAGGTAGCACTGCCTGTCGTCGGACGCGACGCACTTCTCCACGTTGTAGTTCTTGATGTACTGCTGGGTCAGCGTCGAGGCGCCCTGCACGTCACCGCTGACCTGGTTGTTGATGAAGGCGCGCACGATGCCGCGGGGATCGACCCCGCCGTGCTCGTAGAAGCGGGAGTCCTCGATGGCGACGATCGCCTTGCGCATCAAGGGCGTGATCCGGCTCAGCGGCACGGTGATGCGGTTCTCGTCGTAGAACCGGGCGATCACGGTGCGCCCGTCGGCGGCGTACATCGTCGACTGCTCGGCCAGTGGCGGGCGTGACAGATCGGCCGGCAGCGAGTTGAAGTAGTCGACGCTCGACCGGGTCACGGCTCCGGTCGCGCCGACAGCCGGGATGAACAGACCGGCGAGCAATGCGCCTGTGACGAGACTCGCAGCGACGAACGCAGCCAGGAGGGAGAGTGCCCGCGATGTGCCTGGAGTTGTACTCCGCATGGGGGACAGCCTAGATGCAGCTACCCGATGGTCCGGCAGCTCACGGCCGTCATGCCTGGTCAGGCCCGCGGCAGGGTTGAGTACGATCCTTCCGTGATTGTGCCGAAGGAGTCACCGGTGCAGTGCGGCATCTGATATTGAATCGAGACACTTTGGTCACAGAGAGAGACAGTTGACTACGGAGCGTACGGGATTCGTCCCTTTGGTCCACCCGAAATCATCCGTCCGGCCCGTATCACTGACACTCTCGGTGACTTAAGTTCTTCGTGAGGGTCGGCTCGGGGGCGGGACGGCCTGCGGGGGTTTACGGGAGGACTTGGCGAATGAACAGCACGGCCAGTACGGCCAGCACGTACGAGTGGGCGTCGCGTGGTGCATGCCGCACCACCGATCCTGACTCGCTCTTCGTCCAGGGGGCGGCGCAGAATCGGGCGAAGTCCGTATGCATGTCATGTCCGGTGCGCACGGAGTGCCTCGCTGATGCGCTGGACAACAGGATCGAGTTCGGTGTGTGGGGCGGGATGACCGAGCGCGAACGCCGCGCTCTGCTCCGTCGCCGGCCGAACGTCCAGTCCTGGGGCAGGTTGCTGGAGACGGCACGCGCCGAACACCAGCGCATGGTGGAGATCGCCGCCGAGCGTGCTGCGGGAGCGCAGCGCCGCGCAGGCTGACCGCATCGTCAGCACGCAGGGCCTCATCGGGTTCGGTCCCGATCGGGCCCTGCTGCTTGCTCGGGTG
Source organism: uncultured Actinomycetota bacterium (assembly GCA_963740575.1). Lineage (GTDB taxonomy): Bacteria > Actinomycetota > Actinomycetes > Actinomycetales > Kineosporiaceae > CAVUET01. The sequence goes on from CAVUET010000004.1 coordinate 5,073, forward strand.
TGATCTCGGGGTGTGATCTCGGGGTGTGATCTCGGGTGTGAGCAAGACCTCATCACCGGCCCCGCCCTCGTTGCCCTGATCAACCCTTCGCCAGCTCGGCGCCGACCGCGCGCAGGCCGGTCAGGTCGTGCACGTCCTGGGCGTGCGCGGGCACCTCGGCGACCGCGACCTGCGGGTGGGCGCTGACGAACCGTCCGGCCAGCGCCCGCTCGCGCTCGCGCCGCTGCATCCGGGCCGCGTGCACCCGCAGCAGACCCGCCGTCACGGCATGGCCGCCGGACTCGGCGAGATCCTCGGCGGCGGCGATGGCGCGCTCGGCGGACAGGTCCTCGGCCCGGGCGAGGTGAACTCGGTTCAGGATCAGCCCGGCGAGCGGCATCCCCTCCTGACCGAGGCGCTCGACGAAGTAGGACGCCTCGCGCAGGGCGTCCGGCTCAGGGGCAGCGACCACGAGGAACGATGTGCCCTCCTGCTGCAGCAGCCGGTACGTCTGCTCCGCACGCTCCCGGAAGCCGCCGAACACCGTGTCCAGTGCCGCGACGAAGGACTGCACGTCGCGCAGGATCTGCCCGCCCAGCAGCTTGGAGAGCACACCGGTCGCGGTGCCGACGGCAACCGAGAACACCCTGAGGTAGGCGCGCCCGCCGGCCCGCGCGGGCGCGGACAGGAGCCGGATCAGGCGCCCGTCCAGGAAGGAGCCCAGGCGGGCCGGGGCGTCCAGGAAGTCCAGGGCCGACCGGCTCGGCGGGGTGTCTACCACGATCAGATCCCAGCCGCCGCCTGGATCGGAGTCGGAGCGGGCCCGCAGCTGCCCGAGCTTCTCCATCGCCATGTACTCCTGCGTGCCCGCGAACGAGCTGGAGAGCGTCTGGTAGAACGGGTTGGCCAAGATCTGCCGCGCCTTCTCGGGCGTCGCGTGCGCCTCGATCACCTCGTCGAAGGTGCGCTTCATGTCGAGCATCATCGCGTCCAGGCTGCCGCCGGCACTGCGGTCGACGCCGGTGACCGGCCGCGGGGTGTTGTCCAGCTCGTCCAGGCCCATCGACTGCGCCAGTCGCCTGGCCGGGTCGATGGTCAGGACGACGACCCGCCGCCCGCGCTCGGCGGCGCGCAACCCGAGCGCCGCTGCCGTCGTGGTCTTGCCGACACCGCCCGCGCCGCAGCAGACGATCACCCGGGTGGCGAGGTCGTCGAGCAGCTCGTCGGCGTCGAGGACGGGAGACTGCCGGGCCGCCTGCGGCGCGACGGCTCCTCGGTCGCGACCCCGCCGGGCCGCCGGCTCGCTCATGCCATGCCCTGGGTGATCAGCTGGTCGGCCAGCTGGTAGAGCGCGCCCAGGTCGATGCCGCCGGGCAGCGAGGGCAGCTCGTACGTCGGGCGGCCCAGCGTCGCGAGCTCGCGGCGCTGCCTGGTCTCCAGGGCCACCCGCGCCGCATGCTCGGCAGCCTCGGCCAGCAGCCCGTCGGCGAGCATCGCGACCCGGTTGCCGGCGCTGCGTCGACCCGGCGACCGGCCGTCGAACCCGGCAGCCTCCAGCCCGGCGACGACCTCGGCATGGTCCAGCCGGCCCTTGCCGGCCGCGGTCAGGACCCGCTGGCCGAGGATCGGATCCCGGACCTGGTTCACCACCACCCCGCCGATGTGCAGGTCGATCTCGCGCAGCTCGGCCACGGCGTCCTGGGTCTCCTGGACCGGCATCTCCTCCAGGACGGTGACCAGGTGCACCGCGGTCTGCGGAGAGCGCAGCAGGGACATGATCGACCCCGCCTGGTTGCGCACGGGGCCGACCTTGGCCAGCCCGACGACCTCCTCGTTGACGTTGAGGAAACGGGCGATCCGGCCGGTCGGCGGCGCGTCCAGGACGACCGCGTCATAGGTCGGGCCGCCGACGGGGCCACGGCGGCGGGCCGCCTCGTAGACCTTGCCGGTCAGCAGGACGTCGCGCAGGCCGGGCGCGACCGTGGTGGCGAAGTCGACGGCACCGAGGCGCTCGAGCATCTTGCCTGCGCGGCCGAGGTGGTAGAAGAGCTCGAGGTACTCCATCAGCGCGGCCTTGGGCTCCACCGAGAGCGCGAAGACGTCACCGCCGCCGGGTGCCACCGCGATCTTGCGCTCCTGGTAGGGCAGCGGCGGGACGTCGAACAACTGGGCGATGCCCTGGCGACCCTCGACCTCGCAGAGCAGGGCCCGCCGCCCGCCACCGGCCAGCGCCAGGGCCAGCGCGGCTGCCACGGTCGTCTTGCCCGTTCCGCCCTTACCCGTGACGACATGCAGGCGGACCCCCTCCCAGTCGCTGTCATGGCGCGCGGGCACGGGCGTGGGCACGCTCCGAGGGTAGTTCCTGGGACCTGTTCCGGTGGCCGGATGGGTCCGGCCCTGCTGCCGGACGCGCGCTACGCTGCGCCAATGCCGCAGTGGGAGTACGCGACCGTGCCGCTCATCGTGCACGCCACCAAGCAGATCCTCGACCAGTGGGGGGAGGACGGCTGGGAACTGGTCCAGGTGGTGCCGGGTCCGGACGGGCAGGGACTGGTCGCCTATCTGAAGCGACCGCGTTCGTGAGCAGGATCGAGGACCGGCTGGCCGAGCTCGGGCTGAGCCTGCCGCCGGTGGCCGCCCCGGTCGCCGCCTACGTCCCCGCGGTCCTGGCGGGTGACTTGGTCTGGACGTCCGGCCAGCTGCCGTTCGTGGACGGCGCGCTGCCGGCCACCGGCAAGGTCGGCACCGGCGCCGGGCAGGTGCCGCCCGAGCGGGCCGCCGAGCTGGCCCGGATCTGCGCCCTCAACGCCCTGGCCGCCGCGCGGTCGGCGCTGGGTGATCTGGACCGGATCGTCAGGATCGTCAAGGTGGTCGGTTACGTGGCCAGCGATCCGGCCTTCACCGGGCAGCCGGCCGTGGTGAACGGGGCCAGCCAGCTGCTGGCCGACGCCCTGGGCGATCAGGGCCTGCACGCCCGCAGCGCCGTCGGCGTCGCCGTGCTCCCGTTGGACTCGCCGGTCGAGGTCGAACTGATCTGTCTGGTGCGCTGAGGCCGTCGGCGCCGGGCGGGGCCGGCTCAGGCTCCTGGACCGAACTGCGTGGACAGCACCTCACGGACGACGGCGACCAGCAGGTCCGCGACCAGCGCGGCGTCGGCTGGCCGGAGCCGCCCGCCACCGTCGCCGAGCACCTCGCGCAGGGCTGCGACCAGCGACGCCGTGGCTCGGGATGCCTGCAACACCAACCCCAGCGCGGCAGTGACCGGCAGGCCGCGGCGCAGCAGGGAGTTCAGCCCCGCTGCCAGGTCCGCGGAGATCACCGGCCGGCCGCGGTGGGTCGTCACGATGCCCTCAGCGGTCAGCTGCTCGACCAGCTCAGCCGCTCCGCGGTCGTCGGGCACGACAGGCAGTGCCCGGCCGAGGTCCGTTCGCCGGGGGTGCCGGCGTCCCGCCACAGCGCCGACGTGCCCCACCCAGGAGGCGCCGCCGTCCAGCCGCCGCCCGCTGGCCAGGTGCCCGGAGATCAGGCCCAGGGTCGCCCCCTCTGCCCGGGCGCGCTGCACGGCCATCAGCTCGCCCAGGTGCCGGCGACCGTAGACGGACCGCCGACCGTCCCGCTCGGGCGGGGAGATCAGCCCGCGGGTCTGGTACGCCCTGACGTTGCGGGGCGTCATGCCGGTGGCCGAGGCCAGCTGTTCGAGCGTGAAGCGCTGAGGTTCCCCCATCGCATCCCCGTGAGAATCGCAGGCCGATCACCCGGCGGACCGAGGTCACCAGGCGTACCGAGCCCTCTGCCGCAGGGCGGTGAGCAGCCGGAATGGATCCTCCCAGAGTAGTGGATCATGCGCGCGGTGTGGTCCCCAGGAGACCGCGGTTACTCTGCCGATCGGACGGCGGACGCCGTTCCGTCCACAGGGGAGGCTTGCCGTGTTGCGCCAGTTCCGGCTCGTCCTGGTCCTGGCTCGGGTCCTGGCTCGGGTTCTGGCTCGGGTTCTGGCTCGGGGCCGCGTCCCGGATCGTCCGGCCCGCCGCCCGGGCTCACCGAACCCGCCACCCCGGTCGGGCCCAAGCCGGCCGCGACCGTCATGCTGCTGCGGGACGGGCCGCCGGGCGCCGGGGTCGAGGTGTTCGTCTTCCGCCGGGTCGCCGCCATGGCCTTCGCCGCCGGGATGCACGTCTTCCCCGGCGGGAGCGTGGACGAGCGGGACAGCGATCCCGCGCTGCCGTGGTCCGGGCCCGATCCGCGGGATCTCGCCGGGCCGCTGTCCGCTGATCCGGATCTTGCCCGGGCACTCGTCGTCGCGGCGGTCCGGGAGACCTTCGAGGAGTGCGGGGTGCTGCTCGCCGAGCCCGTGTCCGGTGGCCCGGTCCTGGGGCTGTCCGGCCACGGCTGGTCCGACGCCTGGCAGCAGGCGCGGCAGGACCTGCTGGCCCGCAGGATCTCGATGGCCGAGTTGCTGGCGAAGGCCGGGCTGGTGCTCCGGGCGGACCTGGTCCGGCCGTGGGCGCACTGGGTCACCCCGCTGATCGAGCGGCGCCGGTACGACACCCGCTTCTTCGTGGCGGCGTTGCCGGCCGGCCAGCAGGCGCGCGACCTGGGCGGGGAGGGTGAGCACGCGCAGTGGCTCGCGGCCGGGGAGGGGCTGCGCCGGCAGGCCCGGGGCGAGGCGATGCTGTTGCCGCCGACCCTGGTCTGCCTCGAGGAACTGGCGGCCGGCGGGACGGTTGCAGCCGTGCTCGGCGCCGACCGTCAGGTCCGCCCGGTGATGCCCTGGCCGGTTCGGGCGGCGGACGGCTCGCTCGTGGTCGAGGTGGACCTGGACGGTGTCGGAGGCGGTGAGCTGCGGTGACGGTCGGCGGAACGGATCACGGCGCGGGCGAGGCCCGCTGGGTCGGAGGGGTGGCCGGGGCGCTGGCCGAGTGCGTGCTGGCGCCCAATCCCGGGCCGATGACGCTGGACGGCACGAACACGTGGCTGCTCGGGCCGGACGGGGCCCGGGACCTCGCGGTCGTGGACCCCGGGCCGCTGGACGAGGGGCACCTGCAGGCGGTGCTCGACCGGGTGGTCGTGCGCGGGGCGCGGGTGGCGACCGTCCTGCTCACCCATGGGCATCCCGACCACAGCGCCGGTGCCCGACGGTTCGCGGAGCTCAGCGGTGCCCCGGTGAGGGCGCTCGACCCTGCCCACCGGCTCGGCGGGCAGGGGCTGGCCGGCGGGGACGAGGTGGTCACGGGCGAGCTGCGCATCCGGGTGCTCTCCACACCGGGGCACAGCGGCGATTCGCTCTGCTTCGTGCTGCCCGACGGGGGTGTCCTCACCGGCGACACGGTCCTCGGCCGGGGGACGACCGTGGTGGCGCACCCGGACGGTCGGCTGGACGATTACCTGGCGTCCCTGAACCGGCTGGTCGACCTCGCGGAGTCCGGCACGCTCGGGCATGTGCTGCCCGGTCACGGTGCTCCGCTGGACCGGCCCCTGGACGTGCTGCGCTACTACCTCCGGCATCGGGCGGAGCGGCTCGACCAGGTGCGGGCAGCCGTGAACGCGGGTGCGACCACGCCGCACGAGGTGGTCGCGCACGTCTATGCCGACGTCGACCGGGCCCTGTGGCCGGCGGCCGAGCTCAGCGTCCGCGCCCAGCTGCAGTACCTCGGCGTGCCCGAAGGGCCGGGCAGCTGAGAGCGTGCCCGAGGAACCGGGCAGCTGAGAGCGTGCCCGAGAGGCCGGGCAGCTGAGAGCGTGCGAGCACGGCCGGCGGCTTGGCAGCCTGCCGGACCGGCCGTGCGCACGATCAGCGGGCGCGCTTGCGCAGCCGGTCGATGTCCAGCAGAACGACGGCCCGCGCCTCCAGGCGCAGCCAGCTTCGCGAGGCGAAGTCGGCCAGGGCCTTGTTCACCGTCTCCCGCGAGGCGCCGACCAACTGGGCCAGCTCCTCCTGGGTCAGGTCGTGCGCGACCCGCAAGCCGTCCTCGGTGGGCCGGCCGAACTTCTCCGACAGGTCGAGCAGCGCCTTGGCCACCCGTCCCGGGACGTCCGAGAAGACCAGGTCAGCCAGCGCCTCGTTGGTCCTGCGCAACCGCCGGGCCAGGGCCCGCAGCAGTTGCTTGGAGACCTCCGGCCGCCCGGACAGCCACGAGCCGAGGTCGTCGGTACCCAACCCGATCAGGCTCGCATCCGAAACCGCCGTGGCGGTCGCGTTGCGGGGCCCGGGATCGAACAGGGACAGCTCCCCGAACATCTCGCCCGGGCCGAGGACGGCGAGCAGGTTCTCGCGCCCGTCGCCCGAGGTGCGCCCGAGTTTCACCTTGCCGTCAACGATCACGTACAGTCGGTCACCAGGGTCGCCCTCGTGGAAAAGTACCTCGGAGCGGCCCATCTCCACCCGCGTCATCGTGGCTTGGAGTGCCTCGGCGGCCTCGTCGTCCAACGCGGCGAACAGTGGCGCCTGACGCACCACGTCCTCGTCCACGCGTCCTCCTTTGTGATCATGCCGTCAAAAGGTGTGGCTCACTGCACGCAGTGTGCCGTACGCGACCCGGGACTCTGTAGCCCGGGTGGGCACGAGTCGCAAATGCGTGGCGTCCCGTGCCGGGTCACTGTCGGTGAATGTGCTCAGCCGGCCTCCTCCCCGGTGGTCGGGGCGGGCAGGCTGAACCGGTCCGGACGGCGCGGCGGGGGGTCCGGGCGGCTCGCCACCGACCTCGCCCGCGCTGACCTGGCACGCGACGGTCGCAGCACGGTCACCGGCGCCGGACCGGTGGCTGGTTCGAGCCGCTCGATCAGGGTCCGGGTGACTGCGGCCGCGGCTTCACGCAGTGAGTGGGCGTACCGGTCGAGATCGGCCAGTACCTGCCGGAGCGGGATCAGCACCGAGGCGTCCGGCTGGGCGTCCGCCTGGGGCGGGATGCCGAGGAGGTCACGCAGCGCGTCCGGCGCCTGGGCGGCGCACAGGGCCTGCCGGGACAGCTCGTCGATATCCGTGACGGCCGCGATCGCCAGGTCCAGCCGGGCCGCGACCAGTCGCCGCCAGTGTTCGACCTCGCGCAACTCCACCAGCAGGCTCCGCTGGCGGCCGATCAGCTCGTCCAGCCAGGGCCGCTCCTGCGCGGCTGCCGTCATCGACGACCTCCCTCCGACTGTCCGCCGCACCCCGGACCGGCATCGATGCAGGTCACAGCGGGTGTCTCGAATGCCGGATCGTCGTAGCGCCGGGTCGGCTTGAGGTCCGCCCGGGCCCGACCACCCTCCTGGCTCAGCTCCCTCACCCGGTCGCAGCCACCTGGCGCGGGCCGGGTGAGCACGGCCGTGGCGGTCGCGGCCGGTGACCGTGTCGGCACGAGGAACATCCGGTCGGTGCCGCACCGTACGCTGTGCCGGTGGGCGTCGGAACGAACACGGTCGCGGATGCGATAGAGACCTCCCTGGCGCTGACCCGTCGCGCCCGCAAGATCAACCGGCTGCTGGCGGAGCGCTATCCCGACGCGCACTGCGAGCTGGATTTCGACACCCCCCTGCAGCTGCTGGTTGCGACCATCCTGTCCGCGCAGTGCACCGACGCCCGGGTCAACCAGGTGACGCCGGCGCTGTTCCAGCGCTACCCGACGGCGGCCGACTATGCGGCGGCGGACCGGTCCGAGCTCGAGACGATGATCCAGTCGACGGGGTTCTTCCGGGCCAAGACGGATTCCCTGATCAAGCTGGGTGACCGGCTCGCGCGGGACTTCCACGGCGAGGTGCCCCGCAAGCTGGCCCAGCTGGTCACCCTGCCCGGTGTGGGCCGGAAGACGGCCAACGTCGTCCTCGGCAACGCCTACGGCGTGCCCGGGATCACAGTGGACACCCACTTCGGCCGGCTCGCGCGCCGGTTCGGGTGGACCGCGTCGGACGACCCGGTGGCGGTCGAGCACGAGGTCGGCGCGCTGTTCCCGCGCCGCGAGTGGACCATCCTGTCGCACCGGCTGATCTGGCACGGCCGGCGGATCTGCCACTCGCGCCGGCCGGCCTGCGGGGCCTGCCCGGTGGCGGCGTTCTGCCCATCGTTCGGGATCGGCGAGACGGATCCGAAGGCGGCGCAGCGGCTGGTTCGGGAACGTCCGGCGGCGGACGGCGAACCGGCGTGACGGCACCTGCCGCGGACGGCGCGCCGAGCTGGTTCGCTCCACTCGTCGAGGTTCTGGACGCTGATCCGCGGGCGTTCAGCCGGTTCCTCCCGCCGCCGGGACACCTGCGCCACTCCGCCGTGCTGATGCTCTTCGGCGAGTCGGAGCGCGGGCCCGACGTTCTGTTGACCGAGCGCTCGGCGACGCTGCGCTCGCACGCCGGGCAGGTGGCCTTCCCCGGCGGCGCGGTCGACCCGGGGGACGAGGGCCCGGTGGCAGCCGCACTGCGCGAGGCACGGGAGGAGACCGGCCTGGACACCGACGGCGTCCAGGTGGCCGGCACGCTGCCCGACCTGTACCTGCCGGTCAGCGACTTCTCGGTGACGCCCGTGCTGGCCTGGTGGCGCTCGCCGAGCCCGGTGGCGGCGGTGGACGCGGCCGAGGTCGCTCGCGTGGCCCGGGTCCCGGTGGCTGACCTGCTCGACCCAGAGAACCGGTTCCGGGTGACCCACCCCAGCGGCTACGTCGGGCCCGGGTTCCGCGCCGCCGGCCTGTTCGTCTGGGGCTTCACCGCGGGCCTGCTGGACCGTCTCTTCCACCTGTGTGGCTGGGAGAGGCCATGGGACGACGCGCGGCTGGAGGCCGTCCCCCTGCCGGACGGGCCGGCATCCGGGCAGCACGCATCCGGACAGCACGCATCCGGACAGCACGCATCCGGACAGCGGGCGTCGGGGCAGCCGGTCCAGGAGAGGCGTCGATGATCGATCTGATCCTGCTGGTGGTGATGGTGTCGTACGCCGTCTCCGGCTACCGCCAGGGCCTGGTGGTGGGCGTGATGTCGCTCGGCGGGTTCCTCGGCGGGGCGCTGCTGGCGATGACGCTCGTGCCGGCGCTGGCTCAGAACCTGCAGCCCGGGCTGCAACGCTCGTTCGTCGTCCTGGCCGGTGTCCTCCTGCTGGCCTGGCTGGGTCAGTTCCTCGGAGCCCTGCTCGGTGGGCGACTGCGCCAGCAGCTGACCTTCCGCCCGGTCCAGGTGGTCGACCAGCTCTTCGGCGCGATCGCCGGCCTGGTCGCCGTGGCGCTGGTGGTCTGGTTCGTCGGCGGGGCCCTGCGCGGCAGCCCGTCGCCCGCGATGTCCCGCGCCGTGGGGACCTCCCGGGTGCTGCGCGTGATCGACGGCGTGATGCCCGACCAGCTGGGTGTCCTGGCGCAGAGCTTCCGGGACGCGGTCGCGGGGTCGTCGTTCCCGCGGGTCTTCGCGGGCGTCGGGCCGGAGCGGATCCTGCCGGTGGCGCCGCCGAACCCGGGCGCGATGAACCCAGCCGTGCTCAAGCGCGCCGCGGCCGGCATCGTCAAGATCACCGGGGATGCCCGGGCCTGCGGCCGTGGTCAGGAGGGCAGCGGTTTCGTGGTCGCGCCCAACCGGGTGGCCACCAACGCGCACGTGGTCGCGGGGGTTCGCTCGCCGTCCGTCCAGGTGTCCGGCGTGGGGCGGCTGTACCCGGCGCGGGTGGTGCTGTTCGATCCGAAGCGTGACGTCGCGATCCTCGCGGTGAGCGGGCTGCCGGCGACGCCGCTCGCGCTCGGCACGGATCTGCGCAGCTCGGACGATGCCGTGGTGGCCGGCTTCCCGCGGAACGGAGCCTTCACGGCGGGCCCGGCCAGGGTGCGTTCGGTGCTGAAGGCCAGCGGCGAGGACATCTACGGCAAACCCGGCGTGGTCCGCGAGGTCTACCAGCTGTACGCCGAGGTCGAGCCCGGCAACTCCGGCGGGCCGATGCTGGCGGTCAACGGTTCGGTGGCGGGGATCGTGTTCGCCAAGTCGCTGGACGACTCGACCACCGGGTACGCGCTGACCATGAGCGAGGTGCGGTCGGACATCACGGCCGGGATCGCGGCGAGCACGCGGGTCGCAACGGGCGGGTGTGCGGTCGGCTGACCGTTCGCTTCACACCGCGTCTGTCGTCACACCGCGCCGAAGCCGTTGCGGTCGCTCAACTCGACGGCGGGGAGCTTGTCCAGCCAGTCGATCAGTGCCTCGTTCACCTGGTCCGGCGCCTCTTCGGGCAGGAAGTGCCCTGCCCCGGGAATCACCTCGTAGCGCAGCTCGCCGCGCACCCAGCGGTTCGAGCCCGAGGCCGTCGCCGGCGTGACCCAGGGATCCAGCTCGCCGTGCAGTTGCAGGACCGGGACCTCGACCGGCTCCCGGACGGCGGTCACGAACCGGCGACCGTCGCGGCGCCAGAGCGATCGCACCACCCAGCGGTAGTACTCCATCGAGGTGTGCGCCACGAACGGGACCTGCATCCCGGTCCGGTAGCGGCGCAGCGTCGCCTCGTCCGGGAAGCCGGGAGCCGACCACTCCCGCAGCACCTGCTCCACGGCGACCCCGCTGCGCAGCCGGCGTTCCGGCAGCACGGGCGCCTGGAACGCCAGCAGCGTGCTCAGGGCCTGCCGCTGACCGTTGCGGGAGAACGACGCCCGCATCTGCAGCGGATGCCCCATCGACAGCACCGCGACGGCTCGGGTCACCCGCGGCGCGACGGCCGGCATGGACCAGGCCAGCCAGGCACCCCAGTCGTGCCCCACCAGCACCGCCCGCGACTCGCCCAGCCCCTTGACCACGCCGGCGACGTCCGCCGCGAGGGTCAGGGTGTCGTAGCCGCGGGGCGGCTTGTCCGAGGCGCCGTAGCCCCGCAGGTCCATGGCCGCAGCCCGGTAGCCGGCCGCGGCGAGCGCCGGGATCTGGTGCCGCCATGCCCACCAGAACTCGGGGAACCCGTGCAGCAGAAGGACGAGGGGGCCGCTGCCCGCCTCGGCGACGTGGAACCGGGCTCCGTTGGCGGCGACGAAGCGGTGTCGCCAGGGGCCGTCGACGAGAACGTCGGACGAGTCGGCCGTCACCGGTCCGTGGCGCCGCGACCGGATGCGGAGCCCTGCCGGGTGCCCGCCCCGTGCCCGCCCCCGTCGCGTGCTGTCCTGTCGCGTGCTGTCCTGTCGCGCCCAGCCCCGTCGCGCCCTGCCCCGTCCTCGGCGTGACCTCCGCCCGGTGCGACGGCCGCGACGGTCGCCCGGGCGGCGTCGATGGCGCGCTGGGGTGGCCCGACCCGCTTGACCCGTGATCGCCCGATCAGCACGAGCACCAGCGCCAGGAAGATCAGGCCGCCGGCGAGGATCAGGAACGCCGCCCAGGCCGACAGCCCGGCCGCGACCAGCCCGTAGCCGCCCGCGATGCAGGCCATGATGCTGGCCAGCAGGCCGAGGTAACCGGCGACGGCGAACAGGCCGCCGGCCAGCCCGGCGTTCTTGGCGTCGGCCGCGAGTTCGGCCTTCGCCAGTGCCACCTCCGCACGCAGGATCTCGGACAGATCTCTGGTGGCGTCGGCGACGAGCTGTCCCAGGGTCCGTTCCTCGCCGGCCCCCTCGCTGCGTGCCTCGGAGTGTGCCTCGGAGTGTGACTGGGTCCGTTCCGCGGTCATGAGCCTGCCTCCCGCGCAGGTTCTGAGGGCTGCATCGCACGAGCCTACGGGGTAGGCCCGGGCGATATCTCCTCCCGCGACGGGCAACGGCGTCCTCTGCTGTCAAAGGGGCCTATCCCCGGCGATTCAAACGCCCTGTTGCCACCAGAGGACGCCGTCGGCGAAGCTGCGGAACTCAGGCCTCCGAGCTCGCACCGCCGGCCAGGCCCGTCTTGATCAGGTCCATCACGGTCGAGTCGGCGAGCGTGGTCACGTCCCCGACGTTCCGGTTCTCGGCGACGTCGCGCAGCAACCGGCGCATGATCTTGCCGGACCGGGTCTTGGGCAGCTCCGCCACGATCATGACCTGCCGTGGTTTGGCGATCGGGCCGATCTCGTGCGCGACGTGGTTGCGCAGCTCGGTGGCGATGTCCGCGCCTTCCTCGGCGTCGGCACGCAGGATGACGAACGCGCAGGGGGCCTGCCCCGTGGTCTCGTCCGTCGCGCCGACCACGGCAGCCTCGGCCACCTTCGGGTGGGACACCAGGGCGGACTCGATCTCGGTCGTCGACAGCCGGTGACCCGAGACGTTCATCACGTCATCGACCCGCCCGAGCAGCCAGACGTCTCCGTCCTCGTCCTTCTTGGCCCCGTCCCCGGCGAAGTACATGTGCTCGAACCGGGCCCAGTACGTCTCCTTGTACCGCTCCGGGTCGCCCCAGATGCCGCGCAGCATGGCCGGCCACGGCTCGGTCAGCACGAGGTAGCCGCCACCGCCGTTGGGCACCGGCTGGCCCATGTCGTCCAGCACGTCCGCGCCGATGCCCGGTAGCGGGATCTGCGCCGAGCCGGGCTTGAGAGTGGTGATGCCCGGCAGCGGGCTGATCATGATGGCGCCGGTCTCGGTCTGCCACCAGGTGTCCACGATCGGGGTCCGGTCGCTGCCGATCGTCCGCCGGTACCAGATCCAGGCCTCGGGGTTGATCGGCTCGCCGACGGAGCCGAGCAGCCGCAGCGAGGACAGGTCGTGCTTGGCGGGATGCTCCTCGCCCCACTTCATGAAGGTCCGGATCGCGGTCGGGGCGGTGTAGAGGATGGTCACGCCGTACTTCGCGATGATCTCCCACCAGCGGCCGCGGTGCGGGGTGTCCGGGGTGCCCTCGTACATCACCTGGGTGGCGCCGTTGGCCATCGGCCCGTAGACGATGTAGCTGTGCCCGGTGACCCAGCCGACGTCGGCCGTGCACCAGAAGACGTCCCGCTCGGGGTGCAGGTCGAAGACGTTCCGGTGGGTGTACGAGACCTGGGTCAGGTAGCCGCCGGTGGTGTGCAGGATGCCCTTCGGCTTACCGGTCGTGCCGGAGGTGTAGAGGATGAACAGTGGGTGCTCGGAGTCCATCGGCTCGGCCGTGTGCTGGTCGGACACCTTCTCCAGAGCCTCGTGCCACCAGACGTCGCGGTCGGCGTTCCAGGCCACCTCCTGGCCGGTGCGCCGGACCACGAGCACGTGCCGCACGGACGGGGTCTGCTCGACCGCCTCGTCCACCGCCGGCTTGAGCGCCGCCGGGTTGCCCCGCCGGTAGCCGCCGTCGGCGGTGATCACCAGCTTGGCCTCGGCGTCGTCGATCCTGCTGCGCAGCGCCTCGGCCGAGAAGCCGCCGAAGACCACCGAGTGCGGGGCTCCGATCCGGGCGCAGGCCAGCATCGCGATGGCCGTCTCGGGGATCATCGGCATGTAGATCGCGACCCGGTCGCCCTTGCGGACGCCGAGCTCGAGCAGGGCGTTCGCGGCCTTGCTGACCTCCCGGAGCATGTCGGCGTAGGTGACGTCGCGGGCGTCGCCGGGCTCGCCCTCGAAGTGGATCGCGACCCGGTCACCGAGCCCGGCCTCGACGTGTCGGTCGATGCAGTTGTAGGCCACGTTGAGGCTGCCGCCGACGAACCACTTGGCAAAGGGTGCGTCGCTCCAGTCCAGCACCTCGGACCACTCGGTGGCCCAGTGCAGCGACCTGGCCTGCTCGGCCCAGAAGGCGATGCGGTCGGCCTTGGCCTCGGCGTAGAGGTCCGGCTTGGCGATCGCGCCGGCGACGAACGCGTCGCTCGGCGGGAAGCGGCGGTCCTCGTGGCTCAGGTTCTCAAGGGTCTCGTGGGACATCCGTGCCCTCCAGGTCGACGTCAGCGTCGGGTCAGGATCTCTACCGGTGACCCTAGTCACGCCTGCCCAGCTGCGACAGCGCAGCCGGCGTGAGGTCCGGCCGAGCGGTGCGCCGGGTGCGCCGGGCGGCTGCCCCTCGGGGCGGGTGCGCGTCCGGGCGATCTTCACCGGACCTCCACAGGAAGCACCGGCGAGGGCCGCCTCGCCCCGGCTACCGTCGATCCGTGACCACGACCAGCCAGCAGCCAGCGGCGCCGCACCTGCTCGTGGTCGAGGACGACCGGGTGATCGCCCGCGCGATCGCGCAGCGCCTGAACAGCGAGGGCTACCGGGTGGACACGGTGCACGACGGGACCGCAGCCATCGAGCTCGCGGCGGTGGCCCGCTACGACGCCGTCGTCCTGGACCTGATGCTGCCGGGGATGGACGGCCTGGAGGTCTGCCGGCGGATCCAGCAGCGCGAGCCGGTCCCCGTGCTGATGCTGACCGCCCGCGACGAGGAGTCCGACCGGATCCTCGGCCTGTCGGTGGGCGCCGACGACTACCTCACCAAACCGTTCAGCCCGCGCGAGCTGGTGGCCCGGGTGGCAGCCCTGATCCGCCGGGTGCAGCGCGCCGCCGTGCTGGCCGGCACGGCCCGCCCGGCCTTCGGCCAGCTCTCGGCGGGCAACCTGCTGATCGACCTCGGACCCCGCCAGGCAAGCGTCGACGGTGTGCCCGTGCACCTGACCCGGACCGAGTTCGACCTGCTCCGGGCTCTGGCTGCGCGGGTCGGGCAGGTGGTCGAGCGGGAGCAGTTGCTGGCCGAGGTCTGGGACTGGGCCGACGCGGCGTCGGCCCGGGCTGCGCTCGGCACGGCGGCCCGCGCGGTGGACAGCCACGTCAAGGCACTGCGTCGCAAGATCGGCGCGGAACGGATCCGGACCGTGCACGGCGTGGGGTACGCCCTGGAGACACGGCCGTGACCGGCGTTCCCCGGGCCGGCCGCTTCCGCCAGGACCTGCGCCCGCTGGACCCGGTGCGGTCGATCAAGGCCAAACTCGGCCTGCTCGTCGTGGCCAGCGTGATGGCCAGTGCCGTGATGACCTGGTACGGCCTGGTCGTGCTCGGGCTTCGACCCCGGTACACGCTGCCGGTCGTGGTGCTGGTGGCGCTCGGCGTGACCCAGTTACTGGCCCGGGGCATGACGTCCCCGCTGCGGCAGATGACCGCCGCGGCCCGCGAGATGGCCGCCGGGCGGTCGCCGACGCCGGTCCGGGCCACCAGCCGGGACGAGGTCGGCGAGCTGGCCCGGGCGTTCACCGCCATGGCCCGCGACCTGACCACCGCAGACCAGCAACGCCGCGACCTGATGGCGAACGTGGGTCATGAGCTGCGGACGCCGGTGGCCGCGGTCCGGGCCCAGCTGGAGAACCTGGTGGACGGCGTCCAGGACGTCGATCACGAGGCGCTGGTCGAGCTGCTCGACCAGGTCGAGCGGCTCGGGGGCCTGGTGGACGACCTGCTCGACCTGGCTCGGGCCGAGGCCGGTGTCGCCCCGCTGTTGCGGCGGCCGGTGCGGATCGAGCTGCTGGTCGGCGAGGTGGTCCGGCAGGTGTCGGCGACCAGGCCCGGACGCACCCTCGCGGTCGAGGTCCCGGCCGAGCTGCGGGCGGACGCGGACCCGGCGCGGCTGCGGCAGGTGCTGGTGAACCTCGTGGACAACGCGGCCCGGCACGCCCCCGACGGCGGGCGGGTCGACATCCGGGCCTGGGCGGGGGAGCCGGGGCTCGTCCTCGAGGTCACCGACGACGGTCCGGGCGTTCCGCGGGAGCAGTGGGACGCGGTCTTCGAGCGCTTCCGACGCGGTCCGGGAGCTGACGGGGGCACCGGGCTCGGGCTTGCCATCGCCCGCTGGGCGGTGGCCCTGCACGGTGGCCGGATCGCCATCGTTCCGTCGCCGCGGGGCTGCCGGATCCGTGCCGTGTTGCCGCCGGGCTGACGCGCCCCTCAGGCCCGGCCCCCAACACGCCCTGACCTCACGCCCTGACGTCACGCCCCGACCTCACGCCCTGACGTCACGCCCTGACGTCACGCCCTCACCTCATCACCCATCGACAGGCGCCCGCTTCTGCGCACCGGTGGGGCACCGGCGGGGTACCCCGGGCAGTGGCTCTGAGCGCGGCGGTCTCGCTGCTCGCCCTGGCCGTGGCGGGGCCGGACGATCCCTGGTACGCCGCGAACCTGGCCCGTGCGCAGGCGGCCGACGCGCTCCGGCGATCCGCCGCAAGAGCCTCGGGCTGCTGATCCGGAACCGGTGCCGATCCGGAACCGGTGCTGATCCGGAACCGGTGCCGATCCGGGACCGGCACTGATCCGGGATCGGGTCGCCAGTACACACAGCTACGAGATGCACCGGTGTGTAGTTGATGTTGCGGTGCCTCGGCGACGTCGGGCAGATCTGCCCGACCCGGCCGGCCCGCCGCCCTAACGTCGAGTCATGAGCCGACCCACGGATGCGTTCGACGGTCTCGTCCTGACCGAGGACTTCGTGGCCGCGGCCACGGTGCACGAGCCGGCCTGGACGGTGACCGTGCGGCGGGCGCGACGGGCCCGGCTGGTGCGCAGCCTCGGCTGCCCGTCGTGGGCGGCACTGATCGCCCCGACCGCCGTGGCCGCCGTCTCGACCGGCGCCGTGATCGGCTGGCTCAGCTCGGCGCCGCTGTTCCTCCGCTGACCTCGCCCGGCTCGACCGGCAGCGGCGTCTCCACCGAGGCCCCGACCTCGCGCAGCAGCCAGCGCACGGCCTCGACCGCCGACCAGCCGGCGGCGCTCCCGCCGTGCAGCCAGTGCTCGCTGTCCAGCCGCCGAGCCCCGACCAGGTCGGCGCCGAGCGTCACCAGGGGCTCCTCGGCGTACCCGTCCCTGCGGTGCTGCCCGAGTCCGACGTTCGTCGTCAGCGCGTTGCACAGGCACTTGGCGCCCTCGGCGCCCTCGGCGGTGCCGCCCTTGCGCACGTACACCTCTACCGGCTCGGCCGGGCACCGGTAGCCGATCCCGCCACCGGGGCGCTGGAACGGCTGCCGCAGGTAGCCCAGGTCGCACAGCCGTGGCCGGGACTCGTACACCTCGGGGTCGGACAGGGTCCCGGACAACTCGGCGACCTTGAACGGGAATCCGGTGGGCGAGGCGGTCGCGTCGGTGCGGACCTCGAGCTCGCCGCCGCGCAGCCGGTGCAGCAGGTGCTCGCGCAGCGGTTCGGCCAGCCCGGACTCACGGCACAGCGCGAACACGGTGCCGACCTGTACCCCGGCGGCGCCCGCGTCCAGCGCGGCCCTGACCCGCTCCGGCTCGCCGTACCCGCCGGCCAGCCAGAACGGCAGTCCGAGCCTGGCCATCGCCGGGAGGTCGGCGTCGTCCCGCGGGCCGTAGACGGGTTGCCCGGTCTCGTCCAGGGCGAGCCGTCCGCGGGGCGGCGCGTTGTGACCGCCGGCGCGCGGGCCCTCGACCACGAAGCCGTCCGGACGGGTGCTCTCCTCCCGGTTCAGGTACTGCGCGAGCACGTGCGAGGACACGATCGCCAGGAACATCGGCCGGCGCAGCGGGGGCAGCGTCGAGGCGCCCAGCCTCGCGGGGTCGAAGGTCAGCAGGTGCGGGTCGCCACCCGCCACCTCGACGTGCACGACGCCCGGCTGGTGCTCGGACAGCCGGTCGAGCAGCTGCGGGATCTCGCGCGGGATGCCGGCGCCCATCAGCACGGCGTCCACCCCGGCCAGCATGGCTCCGTAGGCTGCCGCCGGCGTGGCCATCTGGATCTTCTCCAGGAAGTTGATCCCGACCCAGCCCCCGTGGCCCTCCTTGGCCAGCCACACCTCGACGAAGTTGCCGATCACCGACAGCTCGTCGCCGGCCTGGTTGTGCCGCAGTCCCAGCCGGCTGCCCGGCGCGTACGGCACGCCGCCCCGGCCCATCGGCCGGAAGAAGCGGTCCAGCACCCGATCGGCGACGTCGGGCAGCGGGAAGTCGCGCAGCGCCCGCCGGACGTGGCCGCCCGGGTCGCCGTCCTGGAGCCTCCGGGCGACCACGGTGTCCAGCGCGGTTCCGGAGACCACGCCGAGCTGGCCGGTGCGGGCCACGGCGTTCGCCAGCTGCCAGGAGGAGACACCGACGCCCATCCCGCCCTGGATCACGACCGGACGACGTTGAATGGTACGAAGCGTCATGGGGACCTCGAACGGGCTGCGGGGCGAACGGTGACCCAGGCAACCGCGATGTCACCTGGTGTGGACTCCGTGCTCGTGCGGACCCTCCCCGGAGAGGACCTACGCCATCGTAGGTTTGCAGCCGCCCGATCGGCGGGGTCGGGTCCTTGGTCCTCGCGGGAACTGCGCCCGCTGGCCCGCACGGGGTGGGCCTACCAGGCAGGATGGGGCGATGCACACCGGGGTCGCGTTCCCAGAGGTCGGCGGTCGGCGCTCCACGTCCGGGGTCGGTCGCGCCGTGATCGCGGACGCGCTGCGTGAGGTGGATCCGGCCCTGGCGGCCCAGGTCCTGGCCGAGCAGGACTGGCACCGCGGCTACCTCGGGCACTTCCGCGAGCTGACCGTCCGCGAGGCGACCGTGCCCGGTGCGGCCGGCGCGATCGCGGCGGCCGGCCTGGCGTCGGTGGCCGAGCACTTCCGGTTCCACACCGGCGGGCGGGACCTCCCGCTCGCCGGGGCGATGCACGCGGGACTCGAGGCCGTCGCCCGGGTTCCGGCCCTGCACACCGCAACCGTGACCGGGCAGCTGAAACCCGGGCCGGACCTGCTCGCGATCCCGATCCGCGGCCGCCGGCTGGTGGCCGACGAGCTGGTACGGCAGCTGGACGACTGGCAGGGCTCCGGGATCGTCGAGCCCTCCTTCGCGGACGCGGTCCGCGCGGTGATGCGCAACCCGGGATGGCTCGACCTGCGCGACCTCACCGTGGTCGTGCTCGGGGCCGGCGCCGAGATGGGCCCGCTGGAGTCGTTGCTGCGCTGGGGCGCGCACGTGGTCGCGGTCGACCTGCCCAGCTACGACCTGTGGCGCCGGCTGCTCGCGACGGCGCACTACTCACCGGGCCGGCTGTCCGTCCCGGTCTCGCGCTGGCTGCCGGACGGCACCGGCGACGACGAGATCGCCGCCGCGGCGGGTGTCGACGTGATCGGGCAGGCCCCCGAGCTGCTCGGCTGGCTGGCGGAGCTGACCGGGCCGTTCACGCTGGGGAACTACGTCTACGCCGACGGGCCGGACCATGTGCTGGCCAGCGTGGCGGTGGACGCGATCTGCACCGAGCTGGGCCGGTTGCGGGGGGATGACCTGTCGCTGGCCTTCCTCGCCACGCCGACCGACGTGTTCTGCGTGCCGGAGCAGGCCGTCCAGGAGAGCCGACGGCGCTTCTCCCGGCGCGGCCCGTTGCGGCGGCTGGGACGGCTCGGGTCGGCCGGGAACCTGTTCGCCGCCAACTACCCCCGGACGATCGAGCTGCCGGACGGGCGGGAGGCGGGGATCAACGACTCCCTGGTCCCGCAGCAGGGCGCGAACTACGCGCTGGCCAAGCGGATCCAGCGCTGGCGGGCGCTGCACGAGCGGCTGGCCGGCCGGCGGGTGTCGATCAACGTGGCCGCGGCGACCAGGACCCGCTCGGTGATCCGCAATCGGGTCCTGGCCGCGGGCTACCTCGGCGCTCACCGGTTCGGCGTCGAGGTGTTCGAGCCGGAGACGTCCAACACGCTGATGGCTGCGCTGCTGGTGCACGATCTGCGCAACCCGCTCTCGGTCTCGGATCCCGCCGCCGTGCTGGGGCATCCGGCCGAGCTGCTGTGGTCGGGGGCGAATCACGGCGGCCTCTGGCGGACCGCCTTCGCGCCGCGCTCGGTGCTCGGGGTGGCCGTGCTCGTCGGCATGGTGCGGCGCCAGGGCTGACGCAGCTCTGCCCGGCAATCCGGTACGGATCGCCGGGCAGGGCCACGTTCCCGCGAGCTGCCGGGGCCGCGGCTGCGACGCGGGAGTGAGTGGATCTTGGCAGGCCGGGACTGTCAGGCGCGCGGGCCTACCGGGACCACCACACGCTTCCAGGTCTCGTTCGTGACCCCCGCGAAGGAGGCGTACCAGGCCACCAGCGCGGTCGCCAGGCCGAGCCAGCCGCCCAGCTTGTTCAGCCCGGAGCTGTCGGCGAACTTGCCCCAGGCCAGCACCAGGAAGGTCACCGTCAGCAACGCGAACACGCCCATCACGGCCATGTTGGTGCGCATCGACGCGATGAACATGTACGCGGTGAAGATCGTCCAGCCGAGCAGGAAGACGCCGACGGCCTTGTTGATGTCCGTCGCCGACACCCCCGCCGCCGGGACGAAGAACTTCCCGATCCCCCAGAAGGCCAGCCAGAACGCGCCGTACGAGCTGAACGCCGTCGCGCCGAAGGTGTTGCCCTTGCGGAACTCCCACATGCCGGCCAGCAGCTGACCCGCACCGCCGTAGAACAGTGCCGAGCTGAGCACGATGGACTCCACGCCGGCGTTGAGCAGCCCTGCGTTGACACAGCTGAGGATGAACGTGGTCAGGGCGAACGCGGCCAGGCCCAAGGGTCCGGGGTCGGCGATCGCGGGAGCGGGACTGGTCGATTCAGCTGCGGGCCGGGACAGTTCCGTGCTGCTCACGTGAAACTCCTTCCGCTTCGTTGCGGCTCAGAAATGGCAGCGGTCGGTGTGTCAGCTGCCCCTGTTGTGACGCACGTCCTTTGTGACCGAGGTCACGGATCAGACGGTAGAAAGCGGGGCATCCGGCCGTCAGGGGTGCGGACGGGTTACGCGGTCAGCGGGGACCCTGGTGCGCCGAGCGGCCCGGCTACGTCGTCGAGCGGTCGGCCCGTTCGCGGGGCCCTTTGGCGTCCGGCTGTCCCGCTGGTACCTGCAGTCCATCGCCCGGCGGCGGGCTGCCCGAGCCACGGCCCCTGCTCCGGTGGCGGGTGGTACCGCATGCTGAATCGCCTTACACCTCGAATGTCGCTCATGACCCGGTTCTCACGCCGAAGCCCCGGTATTCACGGTGTAAACCAGCAGCCGGGGTGTAACGCCACGCCGCCAACCCAACCCAGCCGCCCGAGCCCCAGCCGCCCGAGGGGCTCGGACACCCAGAGGCCGAGATCAGCCGCGCCGGGCGGCGAGCTCGGAGCGGCTCTCACCACGGTCGAGCGCGAGGCCCTCGGGTGCGTGCAGCCGGACCATGATCCGCGACACGGCGGGCGGTCGCGATCCCTTCGACAGCAGCGAGCCGATCACCATCACGGCGAAGGCGATCGGTACCGTCCAGGCCGCCGGCTCGGCCAGCAGCGCGGCGACGAGCCCGTGGTTGGAGCCCCGCAGGATCGTGATCGTCACCGCGACGCTGGCCAGCGTTCCCCCCACCAGCAGCCCGGCCATCGCCCCGATCCGGGTCAGCCCGCGCCACCAGATGCCCAGCACCAGCAGTGGGAAGAACGTCGACGCGGCGACCGCGAACGCGAGCCCGACCGTGTCGGCGAGGCTGATCTGCAGCGCCACCAGCGAGAGCAGGCTCGGCGCCGACACCGCGATCACCGCGCCCAGCCGGAACCCCCGGACGCTGGCCCGCATCCGCCCGCGCAGCAGGTCCTGGCTGAGCACGCCTGCCACCGAGACAGTCAGCCCGCTCGACGTGGACAGGAACGCCGCGAACGCGCCCGCTGTCAGCAGCGCGGACACCGGAAGTCCCCACGGGTAGGGCAGCATCCGCTGCGGGAGCAGCAGGACGAGGGCATCGGTACGGCCGGTCATCAGCAGGTCGGGCGCGTAGATCCGGCCCATCGCCCCGTAGAACGGGGGGAACAGGTAGAACAGCCCGAGCAGGCCGATCACGACCAGGGTGGTGCGGCGCGCAGCCCGGCCGTCCGGGTTGGTGTAGAAGCGGACCAGGACGTGCGGCAACCCCATGGTGCCGAGCAGTAGTGCCAGCAGCAGGGAGTACAGCCGGTAGAGCGGGTGGTCGCGCCCGCCCGCGCCGGACAGCGGCTTGCGCCAGTCCGAGCCGCTGCTGGCCACGACATCGACGGTCGGGGGTACCGGCTGGCCCGCCTCGAGCGTGACCTGCGTACCCGCGCCGAGCCGGGCGGTGCCGATCGGCAGCCGGACCGGTCCGTCCACCCGGTGGCCGTCCAGGGTGCCGTGCAGGGTGGCCGTCACCGGCTGGCTGACCCGCACGGTGACGGTGGCCGGCAGCCGCACTGTCGTGGTCCGGTGCGTGACAACGGTCCGGTCGGCGCTCGGGTCGGGCCGGCCGTCGGAGGCCCAGGTCAGCGTCAGCAGCGCCACCGGGAGCGCGATCGCCGTGAGCTTCAGCCAGAACTGGAAGGCCTGCACGATGGTGATCGACCGCATCCCACCGGCCACCACGTTGAGCAGGACGACCCCCGCGACCAGCAGCGCGCCGACGTAGCCCGGAACCCCGGTCACGGTCCGCAGGGCCAGGCCCGCACCCTGGAACTGTGGCAGCAGGTACAGCCAACCGATGCCGACCACCAGCACCGAGGCGAGCCGGCGGACCGACCGGGAGCGCAGGCGGATCTCGGCGAAGTCCGGCAGCGTGTAGGCGCCTGAGCGGCGCAGCGGGGCGGCCACCAGGGCGAGCAGGACGAGGTATCCCGCGGTGTAGCCGACCGGGTACCACAGGATGTCGGCGCCGAACGCCACCACCAGCCCGGCGATCCCGAGGAAGCTGGCCGCGGACAGGTACTCGCCGCAGACCGCGAAGGCGTTCCAGCGCGACGAGACCATCCGGCTGGCCACGTAGAAGTCGCTGGTTGTCCGGGACAGCCGCAGCCCGACCGCGCCGACCCCGACGGTGGTTGTGCAGACCAGGATGACCGCGACGATGGCCGGCCAGGTCGCCGTCCCGGGACTGACCACTCACTCGCCTTCGACGATGGTCGCGAAGGTCCGCTCGACCCGCTCAGCAGCCCGCACGTGCCACCACGCGATGCCCAGCAGGACCGGGTACACGCTGGCGCCGACCAGCAGCCAGGGCAGCGGAACGGTCAGCACGCGGACCCCGTCCAGCCGCGGGATGATCGCGAACACCAGCGGCAGGGTGCCGACCGCCATGGTCAGCATCGCGATCACGGACAGACTGAGGCGCAGCTGGGCGCGCACCAGGGACCGCACGTAGACCTCGCCGACACCGGTCTGCTCGTCGATCTCCCGCGAGGCGGTGCGCACCGGCGGGTTGCTGCGGGCCGCCATCCTCGGACTGGTGACCCGGACCCGCTGCGGAGGCTTCTGGGGGTTGGGTGGTCTCACCGCTGACCCCCTCTCCGCCGCCGGCCCGTCCGGAGCTCCTGCCCTGGCCGGGGCAGGAGCATGGTCGAGCGGCTCCGCGTCCCTAGTCAACCGACCCGCCGGGGCAGTGATCGGCCGGCAGTGATCGACAGGCGGTGATCGACAGGCGGTGATCGACAGGCGGTGATCGACAGGGCAAACGCCCGGCTCCGGTGGGTGAAGCCCTCATGAAAGCTCCATGACGGGCCGTGCGGTGGGTTCCGCGGGGTCGCCGCAGCCGTCAGGCTGCCAGAGTGACCTCGACCACCAACCGCTACCTGCCGACCTCCTGGCCGCTCGCGATCGCCCATCGTGGCGGCGCCGGCCTGGCCCCGGAGAACACGCTGGCGGCCTTCGACAGTGCGTACGCCCTCGGCATCCGGCACCTGGAGATCGACGTACGTATCACCGCGGACGGGGTTCTGGTCGCCTTCCACGACAACGGCACCCGCCGGGCCACCGGGGTGCGCGGCCGGGTGGCAGATCTGGACTGGCCGGATCTGGCCGAGCGGCTGGTCAGTGGCCAGCCGGTGGCCCCGGTGGAGCAGCTGCTGTACCGCTACCCGGACGCGCGCTGGCTGATCGACCTCAAGGACCGGCGGGCGATCGGCCCGATGGCGGCGATGCTGCGCTGTAGCGGCGCGTTGGAGCGAGCCTGCTTCTGCGGTTGCCCGGACTCCTGGCTGGCCGACCTCAGGGCGGTGCTCGGCGACGGCATCTGCACCGCGATGGGGCGCGAGTCCACCCGCCGGCTGCTGGCCGCGGCCACGTTCGGCACCCGCCCCGGCGCGGTCGTGCCGGCACCGTTCGTGCACGTGCCCCATCGGGCCTGGCGGGCGCCGGGGGTCGCCGGGCGGCTGGTCCGGCTGGCCGGCGAGCTCGGCACCCGGGTCGTGGTCTGGACGGTCGACGACCCGGGCCGGATGGAGAGCGTGCTCGATGCCGGGGCGGACGGGATCATCACCGACCGGCCGGACCTGTTGCGCGACGCGCTGGTGTCCCGGAATCTCTGGGCGCCGCCCCCTGCGGTGTACCCAGAGTCATTACTCAACGTCGATAGGTGATCCACAATTAGTCAGAGATGGCGGATTACCTGCGAAGACCGCCGTGTGACGTACATCATGGTTGCCGAAAGGGTGTTCCGGTGACGCATGGTGTTGCGCCTCGGTGACTCGACGATGAGGCGCGAGGGGGCTTGTATGAGCGCGCGCCCGGCGGTGACGCCACTGCGGTCTGGCTCGGCCACGGCCGTCCTCGAACACGGCCAGGTGCCGGATCAGGCCGCCACGCCCGGGCCCGAGCGCACCGCCCCCTCCGCCGCACCGCTCGTCGCGAGGCGGGTCCTGCTCGTCGACGATCAGCAGATCTTCACCGAGGCGCTCGCCGCGCTCCTGGACGACCAGGACGACCTGCAGGTCGTCGGGCAGGCCAGGACCGCGGGCGAGGCGCTGGCTGTGGTCAACGTCTGGCGCCCGGACATCGTCGTACTCAGTGCCACGACGGCGGTCGACGACCGGCTGGAACTGGTCTCCCGGCTGCTCGACCAGCAGCCCGGGCTGCTGGTGGCTGTGCTGGCGGAATCCGAGAGCGTGGACCTCGTCGTCGACGCCCTGCGCCGCGGCGCCTCCGCGTGGGTACCGAAGTACGAGCAGGCCGAACTGCTGCTCAGCGTGCTGCGCAGCCTGCGCCCGGGGGAGTGCTACCTGCCGCCGCGCCTGCTCGGACGGGCGATCCAGGCCCTGGCCCAGGCGCTCCGCCCGATTCCCGAGCAGGGCCCGCTGACCGCACTGACCCCGCGCGAGCGCGAAGTGCTGCAATGCATGGTGGACGGCAGCGACCGGGCGGTGATCGCCAGTCGGCTGTGCCTGTCGCCCAACACGATCCGGACGCACACCCAGAACGTGCTCGGCAAGCTCGGCGTGCACAGCGTGGTCGAGGCCGTGGCGCTCGGCATGCAGCACGGGCTACGCCCGTCCGCCCTCGACCAGGCCTGAACCGCCCCCGAACGGCTCGCCGGATCCCGGCGGGCCGTTCGCGACTCTGCTGATGCCCCCTGCGTGACCCCAATACAGAAACTGTGGGGTCATTGGCAGCACTGTCGGCCCGGCGAGCGCATCCGCTGGTCAGCGGGCCGGCTCGACTCGCGCTGGCTAGTACGCCAGGCGTGGCCGCGCGGGTGCTGGTCGGGGGCGGGTGTTCGGTCGCGAGGCTTTGCTCTGCGACCGTTTTCGAGTCACCCGCCGCATGACGGTTCGGGCTGACGGTTCGGGCCGACGGTTCGGGCCGAACGTGATGAGTTTTCGACAGCAGAGCAAAGCGCGCAGCACGAGAACTCCGACCGGCAGGCTGCGGACGCGAGACCACCGGTCGGCAGGGGGCGTGGCCGCCAAATGCCGTAGACGGCTACGTCATCTGCAGGACCGGTGACGCAGGTCACTACGGCAATCGCGGCGACAGATAGCGCATGCCCTTTTCGTCCTCTTGGTGGGTCCTGCGGATCTCCGCCACTCGTAGCGTCGAGCGCATCCACCAAAGGGGGGACTCGTGGAACTCGACGAGGTTCTGCAACGCGTGCTCTGGCGCTATGGCCTGTACCTCGCGATCGGCGCCCTGATCCCGGTGCTGCTGGGAATGGTGATCGCGCACAACCAGGCCCCGAGCTACGTCTCCACGGCCCGGGTCCAGCTCACCGCCAGCACGCCGGACACCGCTGCTGCCGCCGACGCCGTGGTCAGCCAGGCCGCGGCCGCGGTGACCACCACCGGAGCGGTCGAGCAGGCGCTGCAGGATGCGCGCGTCACCCGCGACGTGTCGAGCTTCCTCAAGAACGACGTCAGCGTGACCGGTCTCGGGACCTCCTCCACGGTCGACATCTCGGTCACCGACCACGACGCCTATGCCGCGCAGCGGATCGCCGCCGCGCTGGCCACCCACCTGGTCGACTCCACCAACGAGCTGCGGCTGGGCGGCCTGCCCGGCGTGCTGACCTCGATCGACCAGCAGCTGACCAGCCTCGCGGCCAAGCGGGCCCCGCTGGCCTCCGTCGCCCAGTCGCATCCCACCGACGCGGTGGCCCAGAACCGGCTGGCGGGCATGGATCGGTTGATCTCCGACCTGTCCGCGGACCGGGACCGGCTGGCGCTGGACGCCGCCGCGAGTGCGCACGCCACCGTGTTGAACCAGCCGGCGGTCGCCGACAAGCCACAGCCGTCGCGGACCCCGCAGATCCTGGTCCTGGTCGGGGTGTGCGCTCTGGTGATCGGGTTGCTCGTGGTGGCCCTGATCGAGGCCGTGAAGCCGCACGTATCCGGGGGCTCGCGGATCAGCAGGCTGCTGAAGACCCACAGCCTGGGCACCGTGCTGGCGTCGCGCCGCGGCCTCAAGCTCGAGGTCGAGCTTACCCGGCGGGTCCGGATGGCGGCCCAACGCGCCGGCGGCTCGCAGCTCGTGGTGGCGCCCATCGGCCGGGTCCGCTACGTGACCCACCTGGTCACGGCGCTGGAGACCCAGCTGGTCCAGTCGCATCCCCTGACCGACGCGGTGCCCGCAGCAGGGCCCGCCCGGGTCGCGACCGCGGCCGACGGCAACCCGATGACCGGGCCGGAGACCGAACCGCAGACCGTGCCCGACGCCGACAGCCAGGAGCCGAACATCGTCCTGGTCGACCTGGTCGAGGCGTCCGTCCGCGGTTCGGAGCCGGAGGGCTCGACCGGCGCGGGTTCCGGTGCCGAGGCTGCGTCCGCGCTGCCCCGCCTGGCCCCGCTGGAGATCTCCGTGGTGGCCCCGCACTTCGGCAACGGCACCGACGCGTACTCGCCTGCCCGGCACGTCGGGGCGTCGGGTGCCGGCGCAACCGCCGTGATCACCGGTTCCGAGGAGTCGAACGGCACCGTCAGCACCGGGGTGTTGACGGTGCGCAGCCTCGACCAGCTCGGCCCGCTGGAGGACCCGGGCGGTGTCACGGTCATCATCGCCAGCCCGCCGGCCGCGCCGCGTGCGGACCTTGACCGGGTGCATGACCTGCTGCAGATCAGCGGATGGCCGCTGCTCGGCGTGATCACCGTCGCACCCAACCGCCGATTCTGGGGCCGGCGATGACCGGATCGGCGACGGCGGGGCGCGCGCTGGCGGCCACGCCGGCGGCGGCGCGCGCCCGCCGGGCCCCCCGGGCGATCCCCTTCGCCCGGACCGAGATCGTGCCGGCGGCGCAGGCTGCCGCGCAGGCCGTCCTGGCCTCCGGCTGGATCACCACCGGCCCCGAGTCGGTCGAGTTCGAGCGCGAGCTCGCGGCCTATGTCGGTGCCCGGCAGGCGCTCGCGGTCTCCTCGTGCACGGCGGGGATCGAGCTGGCGCTGCGCGCGCTCGGTCTCGAGCCCGGCAGCCCGGTACTGACCCCGAGCCTGACCTTCTGCGGCGCCGTGCAGGCGATCGTGCACGCGGGCCTGCGACCGGTGCTCGTGGATGTGGACGAGGACACGCTGGTGCCCTCCGAACTGACCGTGCAGCAGGCCGTTCAGCGAGCCGTGACCCGCTGCGGACGCCGGCCCGGGGCCATGGTGGTCCAGCACCAGGCGGGCTACCCGGTGCCGACAGAGCTGCTGGCCCGGGCGGCCGGGCTGCCCCACTCGCGCGTGGTCGAGGACGCGGCGCACGGGCTCGGCGCCGCCTACCCCGACGGGACCGTGCTCGGCCGGCGCGGCGCGGCGGTCTGCCTCAGCTTCTACGCCACCAAGAACCTGCCGATCGGTGAGGGCGGCGCGGTGCTGACCGACGACCCCGAGCTGGCCGATCGGATCGCCCGGGCCCGGTTGCACGGCATGAGCCGGGACTCCTGGGCCCGGTACCTGCCCGGCGGTGCCTGGCGGTACACCGTGGACGAGGCAGGGATGAAGGCGAACCTCACCGACGTCCAGGCGGCGATCGGCCGGGCCCAACTGCGCCACCTGGACGGCTGGCAGCGGCGCCGGGTCGAGCTGGCCGCCCGTTATGACGCAGCACTGGCGAGCGTGCCCGGGATCCGTCTGCCCGCCCGCCCGACCGCCGGCAGGCACGCCTGGCACCTCTACCAGATCCGCGTCCGCGAGGACTTCGGGATGTCCCGCGATGCGCTGATCGATTCCCTGAGCCACCAAGGTATCGGAGTCTCGGTCCACTTCATCCCGGTCCACCGGATGCCCTACTTCGAGCGGCTGGTCGGCGACGAGGACTGCGCCGCCCTGCCGGTCACCGACGCCGCGTCCGAGCAACTGCTCTCCCTGCCGATGCACCCGCAGCTCGCGGACGGCGACGTGGACACCGTGGTGGACGCGATTGCCGATGCGGTCGCCGGTGCGGCCCGTGATGGAGGTCGACCATGAACCGACCGCTGCCCTGGTTCAGCTCCCACCGGCCGCGTCAGGGGCTGCGCACCCTGATCATCGGAGCCGGTGAGGCCGGCCGCACCCTGGCCCGGGACCTACGCCGGAATGAGGGCTACGGGCTGCTCCCGGTTGCCTTCCTGGACGACGACCCGGGCAAGCGGTGGGTCGCCGGGCTGCCGGTCTCCGGGCCGATCTCGAACCTCCCGGCGGTCGCCCGCTGGGAGCAGGCCCAGGCCGTGGTCATCGCCATCCCTTCGCTGCCGTCCCCCCGGGTGGCGGAGGTCGGGCGTCAGGCCACGGCCTGCGGCCTGACCGTGCGCTACCTGCCGTCCTTCCTGGCCGCGGTGGAGCGGGACGCTCGGGTCGCCGACCTGCGCACGCTGCGGATTTCGGCGCTGCTCGGCCGGGACGAGGTGCACGTGGTGAGCGACTGCGCCCGGTCCCTGATCCGCGGCCGGCGGGTGCTGGTGACCGGCGCCGGCGGCTCGATCGGGTCCGAGCTGTGCCGCCAGATCAGCGGGTTCGGCGCGTCGGCTCTCTACCTGCTGGACCACGACGAGTCCAACCTGCACCGGTTGCAGCTGGAGACCACGGGCAGCGGGCTGCTGGACTCCGACGAGATCGTCATCGCCGACATCCGCGACCAGTCCCGGATCGACCAGGTGTTCGCCCGGGTCCGGCCCGAGCTGGTCTTCCACGCGGCCGCGCACAAGCACCTGCCGCTGCTCGAACGGCACCCGTGCGAGGGTGTGAAGTCCAACGTGCTCGGCTCCCAGAACGTTGCGTCGGCGGCGATCCGGTACGGGGCCGAACGGTTCGTGCTGATCTCGACCGACAAGGCGGCCGATCCGACGTCCGTGCTCGGCGCGACCAAACGCCTGGCCGAGCTGGTGAACCAGGCCCGCGCGAACGGCGACACCCGGTGTGGCTCAGTGCGTTTCGGCAACGTGCTGGGCAGCCGGGGCTCGTTCCTGTCGGTGCTGTCAGAGCAGATCGCGCAGGGCCAGCCCA
Organism: uncultured Actinomycetota bacterium; assembly: GCA_963740575.1. Taxonomy (GTDB): domain Bacteria; phylum Actinomycetota; class Actinomycetes; order Actinomycetales; family Kineosporiaceae; genus CAVUET01. The sequence goes on from CAVUET010000004.1 coordinate 34,464, forward strand.
TCACGATCACCCACCCCGACGTGACTCGGTTCTTCATGACCGTCGAGGAGGCGGTCGGTCTGGTGCTCGAGGCCGCCGCGATGGCCGAGTACGGCGAGACCTTCGTGCTGGACATGGGCGAGCCGGTGCGCATCGTCGACCTGGTCGACAGCTACGTGGCGCAGCTGAACCTGTCGGTTCCGCGGGTCCAGTTCACCGGGCTGCGCCCGGGCGAGAAGCTGCACGAGGTCGTCTTCTCCGAGCAGGAGGAGCGGATCCGGACGGCGCACCCGAAGATCTGGGCCACCCAGGCCAGCGACCTGCCTCCGGCCTTCGACGAGCTGATCCAGGCGCTGTACACGGCGGCGGCCGACAACGACGACGCCCGGGTCCAGATGCTGCTGCACGAGCTGGTGCCGGAGTACGTCAGCACCTGGCGGCGGGAGCCGGCGGCCGCCGCCTCGGCCCCCTATCCGGACGGCTTCTGATGGCCGGAACACCTGCCGGTTCGATCACCGGCACCGGTGGCGAGCGCGTCCGGCTGCGCTGCGACCTGCCCTGGCTGGAGCCAGCCCTGGCCGGCGTGCTGCCCGGCGGAGCCGCCTCGGACGCAAGGGATTCGGACGCAAGGGATTCGGACGCAAGGGATTCGGACGCCACCCTGTCCCTGCACGTGCAGTCCTCCGGCGCGCCGTTCGAGATCGGCGCCCGGCAGGTGGTCACCCGCGGTGCCTGGTCCGACGGCGACAGCGTGCTGCTCACGGACGCCTGCGGCTCGGGCTTCGACCTGCTCGTGTACGTGTCCGGCAGCGGGGCCGGCGCCGAGGTCGGGGTCACCGCGCGGTACCGCCCGGAATCGCGTACCAGGGCGGCGAATTCCGTTCTGCGGTCACGGTTCTGGCTGCTCGCCCGCCAGGTCCTGGTGCACTACCCGGTGCTGTGGCGCGCGGGCCTGCGCGGTGGCGTCCCGCTGCACGTGTCGGCCTTCGTGCCCGCCGGGCAGGACGGCGGCGTGCTCCTGATCGGCCCCGGCGGCATCGGCAAGTCGACGCTGCTGCAGGCCGAGGCCGCCGCCGGGGCCCTGGTCTCCTCGGACAACCTCTGCGTCTGGTCCTCGGGGCTGGCGCACGGGCTGGTCGAGCCGCTGCGGGTCGAGGGCGGCAGCGGGCGGCGCAGTACGCACGGGCGGCGGGAGCAGCAGCTGGCCGGCCGGGTCGACAGCGTCCGACCGGACCGCCTCGTCCTGCTCCGGCGGGACCGCCCGGCAGGCGCCCGGCCGTTGCCCGCCGCGCAGGCGGCGAGCGCGCTGGTGGCCGGGACGTACGCCGCCGGCGAGCTGCGGCGGTACTGGGCCTTCGCCGCCGTGCTCGCGCTGGGTACCGGGCGCGGTCCGGCGCATCCGCCGATCGAGGCAATGGCCGGCGAACTGGCACGCGATCTGCCGTGCCTGGCCGTGAGCGCCGGGCGGGGCCGACTCCTGACAGAGGTTCTGGACAGCGTTGAGGGGGCAGCGTGAACGGTGTGGTGCGGGTGGCAACGGTGATCACCCGGATGCAGGCCGGCGCCGGTGGCGTGGCACTGCGCGGCGCGCTGGCCCTGGACCGCAACAGGTTCTCCCCGACGATCATTGCGGGCTCGGGCGACCGGCTGCTGGAGCGCGCGGCGGCCGAGGGGCTGAACACGATCGTGCTGCCGTCGCTGGTGCCGGAGATCTCGCCGATGGACGACGCCCGGGCCGTACGGGCGCTGCGGCAGCTGATCATTCGCGGCGGCTACGGCGTGGTGCACACCCACAGCGCCAAGGCCGGCACCGTGGGACGGCTGGCGGCGATCTCGGCCGGGGTCCCGGTGATCGTGCACACGCTGCACGGCTTCCCGTTCCATCGCTACCAGTCGCTGCCTCGGCGGGCGGCGTACGTGGGGATCGAGCGCTTCCTCGGGCAGCGCACCAGCATGCTGCTCGCGGTCGGCAGCGGGGTTGCGGCCGAGGCGGTCAGCCGCCGGATCGCGGGCCCGGACCGGATCCGCACCATCGAGCCGGCGATCGACCCGATCGAGGTCGGGGACCGGGCCGTCGCGCGGCGGCAGGCCCGGCGCCGGCTGGCGATCCCGCCGGGGATGCTCGCGGTCGGGTCGGTCGGCCGGTTGGACTACCAGAAGGCGCCCGAACGGTTCGTCGAGGCGCTGGCCGCGTTGAACCGCACCGACGTCTACGGGATCTGGATCGGCGGCGGCACCCTGCGGGCAGAGGTGGAGCGCCGGGCCCAGGAGCTCGGACTGGCAGACCGGTTCGTCTGCCTCGGCGATCGCGACGACGTGGCATCGCTGCTGCCGGGCCTGGACCTGTTCGCGCTGAGCAGCCGCTACGAGGGCCTGCCGTGCGCGCTGGTCGAGGCGATGACGGTGGGCATCCCGGTGGTGGCGACCGCGGTGAACGCGGTTCCGGACGTGGTGGTGCCCGGTGAGACCGGCCTGCTCGTGCCTCCGGAGCAGCCCAAGCAGCTGGCCCGCGCGATCGGTCACCTGCTGGACCACCCCGAGCAGGCCCGCCGGATGGCGGCCGCAGCGCGCCAGCTGGTCGCGGGCCGGTTCACCGGTCATGCCCTCGGGGCGGTGCTCGAGGAGGCCTACGGCAGCGGTGCGATCACCGGCCGCCGCTCGCGGGCGGATCGGATGCTGCCCCGCTCGGCCTGAGCCGGCAGCTCACAGGACCCGCACGACGGCATCACGACGACCCGGACATCAGCCCCGGACATCAGCCCCGGACATCAGGAGGAAGTGTGCACATCGAGGTGATCACCGGACGGCCGGACCCCGGCACGGTGCACGACCCGCTGATCTTCGACAGCGAGGCCGCGCCGGCTGACCCGCAGGTGCTCGACAGCCTGCGCACGACCGTGGGTGACGCCGACCTCGCGGCCGCTCCGGTGGTGCTACCCGACTTCCACCACAAGTCGTCGATGGAGCTGCCCTCCAGCGTCGCCGTCGCCACCCTGGACTCGGTCCGACCCACCCTGACCAGCGCGTCGGTGAACTGCGGCATGGCGCTGATCGCGCTGGACGCCGAGCGTCCGGGCCGGGCCGGGATCGAGGAGTTCTACCGCCGGATCCGCGAGCGCTACCCGTTCCCGCCGGGGCTGAAGCCGGATCTGTCCGGACGGGACGTGCTCGACAGTGCCGTCGACGGCGCGGCCTTCGCGGCCACCCGCAGCGGGGTCGACCCGGCCGAGCTGGAGCGGGTCGAGGAGTTCGGCCGGATCGACCTGGAGCGTTACGGCGGCGAAGCCCGGCTGCGGCGCGAGCTGCCCGCGTTGACCGTCCAGCTGGCGCGGTTGCGGTTCGGCACGGTCGGCCCGACCAATCACTTCATCGAGCTGCAGGAGGTCGAGGAGGTCTTCGAGCCGGAGATCGCCGAGAAGCTCGGCGTTCGCCAGGGGCAGCTGACCCTGCAGTACCACGCCGGCGGAGGCGTGCTCACCGGCGAGATCGGTGCGCTGTTCGGCCGCCGGAAGCACCACCCGCGGGAGATCAAGCTGGCGATGGCGGTGCAGAAGCCGCTGTTCCACCTCGCCACCTCCCGCTCGATCGCCCAGTTGCGCGAGCGGCTCGCGCTGTACTTCCAGGGCGGCTGCCCACCGGTGTCGCGCAGCAGCGACGAGGGGCAGCGGCTGCTGCTGGCCAACGCGGCCGCGATGAACTACGGCTTCGCCTTCCGTACCACCACCTATGCGGCCCTGCAGCAGGTGAGCCGGGCGGTCTTCGGCGGGAGCGGCGGCAGCCTGGTGGTGGATTCGCCGCACAACTCGATCTACGAGGAGGAGGTCGGCGGCCAGAACGCCGTGGTGCACCGGCACAACTCCTGCCGCGCGTACCCGGCGGAGATGATGCCTGCCGGCACGACGTTCGCCGAGACGGGGCAGGCGGTGCTGCTGCCCGGAACCCACCGCACCTCGTCCTACCTGTGCGTGGCGGGGGCATCCTCGGCGCGCAGCCTGCACTCCGCCTGCCACGGCGCCGGAACGGTGATCTCCGACTTCGAGAAGCAGGGGCGGTCGGGAGCCGACCCGCAGGCCCGCAGCACGCTGCGGTTCCGCTACGACGACGCGGCTCCGGCTTCGGTCCCGCACCTGGACGACCGCGGGGTCGGCGAGGCGCTGGACATCCTGGTCCGCAACGGTCTGGCCCGCCCGGTGGCACGCCTGCGCCCCTTCGCGGTGCTCAACTGAGGCAGCGCCGATGACCACCCCCAGCGCGACCACCACCCCCGTCACCCTGGTGCCCGGCACGCAGGTGCAGGGCTTGCCGTGGAACCTGCTCGCGCCCGCCGGCAGCCAGGTGATCGAGGTGCGTGGCCGGCGTGCCGGGGTGGTCGAACAGCTGCGGGCGTTGCCGCCGCAGGCACCGGTCCTGATCCTGGACGGCCGCCCGGGCGCCCGCGGGCGGCTGCGCCGGCTGGCCAGGGCCGCGGGCGTTCAGGTCGAGCGTGAGTGCGTCGTGCTGCCGTCCCTGCGGTCCGCCCTGTTCGTCGCGGACGACGCGCCGCTGACGATCTCGTGGCTGTGCCGGTCCGCGCTGACCGTTCCGCCCGGAACGACCTGGCTGGCGGCCCCGGTCGACCTCGCGGTCCGGGCGCTGGGCCGGCTCGTCCCGTGGCGTTTCCTCGGCACGATCGCACCCGGCCGGGCCATCTCGGGGAGGACACCGTGAGCGAGCAGACGGCCCGCGCCGTGAGCGAGCAGGCGGCCCGGCGCGTGAGCGAGGCGGGGGCCACAAAGGGCCGCAGCCCGAGCGAGCCAAGCAACGCCCTGTCGACTCTGCTGAGCGTCCCCGGCACGCGGATGGTGGTCCTGGCCACCTCCAAGGACGTCAACGCGAAGGTGTCCGTGCTGGTGGCCCGGCCCGGTGACGACGCGATGTCGTTGGTGATCAAGGTGCCCAGCACCGCCGTGGCCGAGGCCGCGGTGGTGGCCGAAGGCAGGGTCCTGGTCGATCTGCAGCGCCGCGGGCCGGCAGCCGTGGCCGGCACGGTGCCGCGGTTCCTGGGTGAGTACGAGATCGGCGGGCTGGCCGCGGTCGCGGCGACGGTGGTGCCCGGGACCCCGATGCGCACCGCCTACCACCAGTGGCGGCACACGGGCCGGCCTGCGACGGTGCGCCGGGACTTCGCGGCCGCTGCGGCGTGGTTGGCGGCGTTCCAGTCCGGGTCGGCCGCCGCACCCGCTCCGTCGCGGTTGCTCGCGGACGCGCTGACCGGCGTCGATCGGCGTTGGCCGGCCGATCCCCGGGTTGTTGAGGTGGCCGGGCTGCTGGCGCCTGCGCAGGCCCTGATGGATCACGTGAGCACGCCGCGCACCGCGGTGCACGGTGACTACTGGCACGGCAACCTCCTGGTCCGCGGCGGCGCGGTGAGCGGGGTGGTCGACTGGGAGTGCGGCAGCCTGCTCGGTGAGCCGCTGCGCGACGTGGCCCGCTTCCCGCTGGCCTACGCGACCTACCTGGACCGGCACACCCGGACCGGCCGGACCGTGCCAGGGCATCGCGGCCTGGTGGCCGGCGTCCCCGGCGCCGCGGTGGAGCACGCGCTGTTCGGCACCGAATGGTTCGGCGACCTGGTGCGCCAGTTCGTCGCCGCCGCGCTGGCCCGGCTCGGCGCCCCGCCCGGGTTGTGGCGGTTGGTGCTGCTGGCCGGTATCGCGGAGGTCGCGGCCACCGCGGACCACCCGGTCTTCGCCGAGCAGCACCTCGACCTCCTGTTGCGGCTGGCCCGCCGGGCCGAGCAGGAGCGGACGGCGGACGACGGGATGGTCGCGCCATGACCGCCGTGACCGGGCTCGGCCCGGGACTGGAGCCGGTCGAGCGGGACCGCGCGGACGCACCCGGGGCGTCCGATCGGCCGGAGCGTCCGGCCGGCGCGAGGCACAACCACCTGCGGCTGCAGCGGGTCAGCATCGCGTTCGCTGTCTTCGGCCTGCCACTGCTGCGGCCGGGCGGTCCGGGCAACACCGGGCTGGTCGACGTCGGTCTGCTGCTGGTGCTCGGTGCGACCGCGGGCTGGGCCTCGTGGTCCCGGCACAAGCTTCGCTTCCCCTACGTGATCCCGGTCGGTCTGCTGGTGGCGGCGGGGTCGGTCGCGGCGCTGAGGGCCGAACTCGGCCCGGCCGTCCTGTTGACCCTGGGGCAGGACTTCTACGTCCTGGTCTGGGGCGCGGTGCTGGCCAACCTGGTCTCGGACCCGGCGCTCCTGCGCACGGCCACCCGTAGCCTCGGCATGTCCGGGGTGATCTGGGCGGTGCTGCTGCTGGTCGGGGTGTTCGGGCACATCGACGCGCTGTCCGGGATCACGGCCAGGGAGGGCAGCCGTGCCTCGCTGACCCTCGGCGACCCGAACCTCGCGGCCAACTACTTCCTGGTCGCGCTGCTGGTGTTGCGGGCGGCGCGGTTCCCGCTCTCGCGCTGGCTGCGCTGGCTGTGCTGTGCTGTGATCATCACCGCGATGGTCTTCACCGGGTCGAACGGTGGCGCGCTCACGCTCGTCCTGGCGACCGGTCTCGGTGCCGTCCTCGGCCTGCTCCGCCGCCGTGGCCCGGGCATCGCCTTGGCGCTGTCGCTGCTGCTGGTCAGTGGCGCCGCAGTGGCCGCGTCGCAGATCAGCCTCAGCTCGCTGGCGGTCAAGGCGCAGACCAGTGCGCCGATCCTGCGCGACAGCATCGGACGCCAGGCCCAGAGCGGATCGTCCCGCTCGTCCCTGGCCTCGGAGAGCCTGCACCTGTGGTACACCGACGGGCTGCTCGGCGTCGGCCCCGGCCAGACCAAGGAGACCCTGCTGGCTCGCCAGGCCCCGTACGTCAAGGAAGCGCACGACGACTACGCCGCCGCCTTCGTCGAGCGTGGCGTTCTCGGCGGTTTCGCGCTGCTGCTCCTGGTCGGAATGGTGCTGGTGCGCGGGATACGCATCTCCACGGCGCAGATGCGGCCGGAGGTGGCCCGGGCGGTGCCCCGGCCTGAGTTGCTGACCGCGGCCGTGGTGGCCGTGCTGGTGAGCGCGATGCTCTACGAGGTCCTGCACTTCCGCCACGTCTGGGCGCTGTTCGGCATCGTTGCCGGCCTCGATCTGTGGGGACGGAATGATCGGTAGCAGGCTGGCCCGGAAGCTGAGTGGTGACCGGCGCACGCTGGTCGGCAACGTCGGCGCGCGGATCGGCGCGCTGGTGGCCCTGGGCCTGGCCACCATTCTGGTGGCGCGGACGGGCGGCCCCAGCGCGGTCGGCCTGCTCGCGCTGCTCCGCGTGCTGCCGGGGCTGGCCGGGGTGGTGGTCTCCTGCGGGTTGCCGTCGGCCACCCCGTACTTCCTGTCCTCGCGACCCGATTCGCGACTGCACGGGACGCTGGTCTGGCTCACGGTCTCGGGCGCGACGCTCGCGGCGCTGTGCTGGCTGGTCGGGACGCCGATCCTGCACCTGGCCTTCTTCCGGCAGCAGAGCATGACGCTGGTCGCCTGGTGCGCGACAGCGGTCTTCACCCAGCAGTTCGTCGCGGTGGGCAAGTCGCTCCTGCAGGGCCGTGACGATCTGCGCGGGGCGAACATCGCGATCCTCGCCGAAGAGGCGTCGTTCCTGCCCCTGTACCTGGCCCTGGTGCCGTTCTTGTCCGGCTCGAGCCTGCTCGTCGTGGCGCTGGTCGGGGCCGATCTCGCTGTGGCGCTGGGGATCGCGGCCCGATTGTGGAGCGGCGGCTTCTTCCGCTCCGCCGGCCGGGCGTCGTTCCGGCTCGGGCGCGAGATCACCCTGTACGGCTTTCGCGGTCAGGTCGGCGGAGTGCTCCTGCTGATGAACCTGCGGTTCGACTTCGCCCTGCTCGGAGCGATGTCCGGCCCCGCCGTGCTCGGCGTCTACGCGGTCGCCTCGAAGTTCGCGGAACTGCTGCGGTTGCCCGGCCTGGCGGTGACCTACGTGCTGTACCCGCGGTTCACCCGGCAGGGCACGGAGACCGCCGGCGCACGGACCGCGGCCCTGCTGCCGCGGACCACGCTGCTCATGGTCGCCGTCGCGGTCCCGTTGCTGGCCCTGGCCGGACCGCTGCTGCCCGCCCTGTACGGGCAGCAGTTCCGGCCCGCCGTGGTGCCGGCTCTGATCCTCATCGTCGGGCTGCTCGGCGAGGGCGCGGTGGGCCTCATCACCGCCTACCTCTACGCGTCCCGTCGGCCGGGGATGAACTCGTTCGCGATGGGCGCCGGCGTGCTGACCACGGTCGCGCTCGACCTGCTGCTGATTCCGCGGTACGGCGCCATCGGTGCCGCATGCGCCTCGTCCGCCGCGTACGTGCTCACCACGGTGGTCCTCCTGTTCATGTTCGCGCGGTTGCGCCACCCGGTGGCACCGCGCACCGGATCGACGCCGGGCGCGCCCCGGCGGCTCGATCGCGTCCAGCAGACCGGATCGACACCCTAGGAGGTGGGGACCATGGAACCGGCCAGGCCGGCGAGGGCCGCAAGGAGCCAGGGCAGGTGGTGGCTCTGGACGGTGGTCGTGGCCGTGGTCGCCGCGCTGACGGCGGTGGCCGGGACCTTGTTCGTCGTCCGGCCGGACCGCTCCGGCGACCGCACCCCTGTGGCCGCAGCGCCCTCGCACAACAGCTCGTCGTCCAGCACCCGGCCGACCGGCCAGCCGACGATCGGCCTGTCACCGGTGGCCAGTTACCGGACCGCCGTGCAGATCGCGTCGGCCAGGGGATTGCGGGTCTGGCTGGAGGCGGACCTGGTGAAGCGCTGGCGCGCCGGCCCGGCAGACCTCCAGGCGGGCGTCGACCGGCTGGCCACGATGTCCGACCTGCCGGGCGTGGTGGGCTTCAAGATCGCGGACGAGCTCGGGTACAACGACGGGCTGACCAGCTCGGCCCAGGTGCTGGCCTTCCTGCACGCCAGCGCGGACGCCCTGCACAAGGCGGCCCCGGGCAAGAAGATCCTGATCGACATGGTGCTGCCCGAGCTGGGTGTGTGCCGGGCCAGGTCCCGCAGCCGGTGTGGTCCACGGTGCTGGCGGCGCAACTGCGGGGGAAGTACCCGCAGCTGGACCTCGATCAGGTGGACCGGTACGTCGCGTCCAAGACCTTCGACGTCTTCGACGTCAGCAGCGGCCTGCAGGAGGACCAGACCTACATCGGATGGGGCACCGACCGGAACACCGCCCAGCAGTTGGCCTGGCGCGAGATCCAGCGCCGCGGCTGGGCCGAGCACGTCGCGGTGCAGTCGCGCAAGGCGCTGGCCGACGCGGGAGGCTACGCCGGCTCGCCCTCCCAGGCCGCGGCGGACCTGCGTACCTACGTCGACCTGCCGTCGCGGGGCGGGGCGGTCGGCGTCGACATCTGGGCCTGGGCCCAGCACTACAAAGGCGCCACCTTCGCTCTCCTGAACAGGGACCTGCGGCCGAACCCGCTGTGGAGCGGGCTGTTCGCCCGGCGCAAGGGCGGTGGGGTGCTGTTCACCAACTTCACCCCGAGCCTCACCCTGCGGGGGGTCTCGGCTGACCTGACTCGGCTCGCGACTGTCTTCACCGATGTGTTCATCGCGACCGGGACGGGGTGAGAACGCGGCAGGGAGAGGGGATGCGGGCAGCCAGGCGGCCGGGGGCGGCGAGATCGAGCACGACAGCGGTAGGGGTCCAGGGCGGAGGACATGAACATGAGTGATCAGGTGCTGCGCGCCCGCACCGGGCGCGAGCCGGGGCGGGTGCTGTTCATCGGAGCGGTGCACGAGGCCGAGCCCGCCTTCCAGACGCTGCTCGAGGCGGGGCCGCAGGTTCATGTCGTCGGACTGGTCACGGCCGAACCCGAACGGGCCGAACGGCTCTCCGGGTACGTCGACCTCGCGACCATCGCCGCCCGGCACGGCGTGCCGGTGCTGCACACGAGCCGGGTCAACGACCCCGGATGCGTCGACCAGATCGCCTGGTGGCGGCCCGACCTGATCGTGGTGGTGGGCTGGTCGCAGTTGATCGGGCCGCAACTGCTCGCCCTGCCCCGGCGCGGCTGCGTCGGCTTCCACGCCTCGATGCTGCCGCACAACCGGGGGCGGGCCCCGGTGAACTGGGCCATCATCCGCGGCGAGACCCACGGCGGGAACACGATGATGTACCTCGCGCCGGAGGCCGACACCGGCGACATCATCGCCCAGCGCGCGATCACCATCCGGCCGGACGACACCTGCGCGAGCATCTACGCGGCAGTGGCGGCCAGCGGCGCCCAGATGCTGCGCGAACTGCTCCCATCGCTCCTGGCCGGGACTGCGCCGCGGCGCCCGCAGGATCCGCGGGCGGGCAACCTCCTGCCCAAGCGCACCCCGGCGATGGGCATCACCGACTGGAGCCGGCCGGCCCGCGCCGTGCACGACTGGATCCGTGCGCAGACGCTGCCCTACCCGGGTGCCTTCGGCATCCTCGCCGACCGCCGGGTGATGCTCTGGCGGTCTGCGGCGCCGCAGACCGTCTCACCGCCCGGCCTGCCCGGGCGCGTGCTCGACATCGGCCCGGACGGGGTGCGGGTCGGCACCGGGCTGGACAGCATCCTGCTGACCGAGGCCGGCGATCCCGGCGAGCCCGCCGAGCCAGCGGTGGAGTGGTTCTCCCGCAACGGGTTCGGGCCGGGCGCGAGGTTCGACCCGGTCGACGGGGGCACGGCACGCTGGGCCCTGGGTCACGGTGGGCAGCCGGCCGCTGCTGCCGTCGCCACCGCGGGGAGGCCGGCGTGAGTGTGCTGGTGATCGCGGCCCACCCGGACGACGAGATCCTCGGTGCCGGGGCCACCCTGGCGCGGCACGTGCGGTCCGGCCTCGAGGTGCACGCGGTGGTGATGGCCGAAGGGGCAACCAGCCGGTACGAGGACGGCATGGTGCCGCAGCTGCAGAAGGCGGCGACCCGCGCGGCCGAGCAGATCGGCTTCGCCTCGATCCGGTTCGAGAACCTGCCCGACCAGCGTCTGGACAGCCTGGCCCTGATCGACGTCACCCAGCGGATGGAGCGGCTCGTCGAGGAGCTGCAGCCGGAGATCGTCTACACGCACTACCCGGAGGACGTGAACGTCGATCACGGCGTGGTGGCCCGCGCCGCCTGGACGGCCTGCCGGCCGTACCGCCTCCCGGGGTTGCGCCGCTTCGCGGTGTTCGAGACGCCCTCGTCGACCGAGTGGGGCTGGCCCCTGGGCGGCAACGCCTTCCGGCCCAACAGCTTCGTCGATGTGAGTGACGTGCTGGAGATCAAGCTGGCTGCGATGGAGTGCTACGAGAGCGAGCTGCGGGACTACCCGCACCCCCGCTCCACCCGTGCCTTGACCGAGCGCGCGGCCGGCTGGGGCTCGGCCATCGGCGTCCGGTTCGCCGAGCCGTTCATGGTGTTGCGGGAGGTGATCTGATGGCTGGTATCGAGGAGGCGGGCAGCGTCCGTCCGGGCGGGATCCGGGCTGCGGGGATCCGCTGGGGCGGGCCTGCCGGGGCGGGCGGATACCGGGACACCGTGATGCGCCGCCTGGTGGACGTGGTCGTCGCAGCGCTGGCCCTGGTGCTGCTGTCGCTACCGCTGCTGCTGGTCGCACTCGTGGTGCGGCTGGACTCGCCGGGCCCGGCGATCTTCCGGCAGGTGCGGGTCGGCCGAGGTGGGCGGGATTTCGAGATCCTCAAGTTCCGCTCGATGCGGGCCGACCGCCAGGCACCGGGGCCGCAGGTGAGCGGCCGCGGTGACCCCCGGGTCACCCGCATCGGCCGGTTCCTGCGGGCCAGCAAGCTGGACGAGCTGCCGCAGCTGGTGAACGTGCTGCGCGGGGAGATGACCCTGATCGGGCCGCGTGCCGAGGTTCGGGAGTACGTCGAGCACTACACGCCGGCCGAGCGCGAGCTGTTGGAGGTGCGCCCCGGGCTGACCGGTGCCGGGCAGCTCCTGTTCGCCACCGAGCAGGCGGGCGAGCTCGACGCCGCCGAGGACACCGAGCTGTTCTATCTCGAGAGGCAGTTGCACCCGAAACTCGCGCTGGATCTCGAGTACGTCCGCAGGCGCGGAATCGGCGCCGATCTGATCCTCATTCTCGCAACTGTTCGGTACCTTATGAGCGCGGCAAAATGACGATCATCCCGCTGCGCCTCGGTGCGCGCGGGGGGCTGCGCGCCCTGACGGCACTGCCCCTGGCACTGCTGCCCGGGTCTGTGCCGCCGTGGTCGTCTCCGCGGGGGCCGTCCCCGCGGCGGCTGGTTCAGCCGCTCTTGCATGATTCCTTGCCAGCTGAGGGTTTTCCGGTCAGACCCCTTTCCCCGGGGGTACCCTTGCTCCGGGGGTTGCGCCGGCCGTCATCGCCGGGTCATTGGCTGCCCAACGGTGGCCGGTGGTCCCTCCGCAAGATCCTGATGACAGCTGATCTTGATATGCATTACAAAGCTAAGGGCAGGCTAACGGATGGTTACGAACCGGTTGACACTGCGGGAGGACGCCCACTACTAATGAAACGCACAGGGATGACGGGGGAGTCGTTATCTCCGGTCGACCGTGCGTCGGGGGGGTGTCAGGTGGAGCGTCAGAGTTTGCGTGTTCATGTCGAGCCGTTCGCGCCAGCATTGGTGGCGGCTCGGGACGCGCGCAGGCGGCGCCAGGTCAGCCACGATCTTCGACACGGCCTGGCCACTGTGGCCAAGCTGGTCGAGGCGATCGCGGCAGAGCCGGGATTGGCTGATCAGGTGTTCAGCCGTGTGCGCAATCTAGAGATCGAGGTGCAGCGCCTGGCCGGCCTGCTCGAGGAAGAGCTGGCCGGCAACGGTGAGCCGCGCCGGCCCGAGACGCTGGTCCGGATCGACTCCGCGGCCCGCGAGGTCGTGGAGATCCTCGCCGGCACCACTGGCGTGGACGTCCGGCTGGACGCCACGCCGGTGCAGGGCGCGGTCAGTCTGACGGGGCTGTGGCGTGCGGTGCGCAACCTCGTGGACAACGCGATCCGGGCCGCTTCGCCGCGGGGGGCAGTGGAGGTGCGCGTCTTCTCCGAGGGCGGGTTCGCGGTGATCGAGGTGGACGACAGCGGCCCCGGCTTCGGGCTGGTGGCCGGCGGGCTGTCCTCGCTCGGGCTCGGCATCGTGCAGGACTTCGTGTCCCTGCACGACGGCAGCCTGGGGATCGCTCAGGGTTCGCTCGGCGGATGCTGCGTGCGGATCTGCCTGCCGGCCGTGCCGCTGCTCGATCTGGTGGAGGGTGAGTCCGCGCGTGGTATCTCCTCGGCAGGCGTGGGCTGACGGTCGGGTCGACTGATGAAGATCGTCTTGTGTGACGATCACAGCGTCTTCGCCGATGCGTTGGCAGCGCTGCTGGCTCGGCGCGGCCACGAGGTCGTCGCGGTGACCCAGCGGCCGGAGGAGGCCGTCGACGTTCTGCGGCGCACGCCGGCTGACATCTGCCTGCTGGACTGTGCCTTCCCGAACGACAACGGGATCGACCACATCGCCGAGCTGCACGAGGTGGCACCGGCCTGCAAGGTGATCCTGCTCAGCGCCCAGCTGGACGCGGACACGGTGGCGCGCGGGGTCGCCGGCAAGGTGGCGGGATTCGCGCGCAAGCAGCAGCCGTTGGACGAACTGCTACAAGCCATCGACCGTGCTGCCTCAGGGGAGATGTCCCTGCCGGGCGACCTGCTGGTCGCGGCGCTGAGTCTGCGGCACTCGCTCGGGCCGCCCGGCGAGGAGCCCGCCGGTGCCTACTACTACCGGTTCTTCACCCAGCGGGAGCGCGAAGTGCTCGGCAGCATCGTCAGGGGCCAGAGCACCGTCGCGATGGCCAAGACGCTGGGGGTGTCGACCGCCACGGCGCGCGGCCACGTACAGAGCGTCCTGATGAAGCTCGGCGTGCACACCCGGTTGCAGGCGGCCGTGCTGGCGGTCCGTGAGGGCGTGGTCTCGGCCGAGACCGGCGAGTGGTTGCTGCCGGATTAGCGCCGGTGGATTAAGCACCGCATGGTCAGACACAGAACTGAATCTGGTGTTCTGAGCCGGTATCGACTGTTCGGCGGATGAACCACGACGTAGTCGATTACGTCTTTTGGCTGGACCGATCAACACGCCGAGGGCTCAGACTGGCGTGCAGACTCCGGGGGGCCCAGGCAACCACTTGCTCAAGGGGATCAGATGAAGGCCAGGCATGCACGGGGGATCAGGAGACTGACTTTGGCCGCTGTCGCGGCCGGTGGTGTGGTCGTGGCGCTCGGGTTGAATGCCTCGGTCGCGCAGGCGGCGGTGACCACCCTGTACGTCGGCACGACCAACTGCTCGGACGCCGGGCCTGGCAGCGCCGGCCAGCCGTTCTGTACCCTCGCCAAGGCCGCGGGCGTGGCGACGGCGGGGCAGACGGTTCAGGTAGCGTCCGGCACGTACGCCGGCGGTGGTTCGGTCAAGCACTCCGGCCTGGCGGGCAGCCCGATCACCTTCACAGCGGCGCCGGGCGCGACCGTGAACGTTCAGAGCGGCACCAACGGGTTCGCGATCTCCGGCAAGTCGTACATCGTGATCAACGGCTTCTCCATCACCGGGACGACCTCCTACGGCATCTCGGTGAAGACGTCCTCGAACATCACCCTGACCGGTAACACGGTGACCTTCAGCGGGACGCAGTCCTCGAGCGGCAAGGCGTCCGGGGTCTACCTCTCCCGGGTCACCTCGTCCCTGGTGAGCGGGAACACGTCCGACCACAACAGCGATCACGGGTTCTACCTCACCGGCGGGACCACGACGACGACGATCAGCCATAACGAGGCGAGCTTCAACGCCGAGGGCTACCAGCGGAACGCGAACGGCATCAACGTCATCAGCCCCGGGAACACGATCATCGGCAACGTGTTGCACGACAACGAGGACTCCGGCCTCAACTTCTACCCTGGTGGCAACAACAACCTCGCGACGCTGAACGTCTCGTACAACAACGGGGACCACGGCATCGACGACCTGAACGTCACCGGCGGGCGGATCATCGGGAACACGATCTACCACAACTGCACGACGGGCATCAACGTCGAGGGCACGTCCGGCAACTACACGGTGGAGAACAACGTCGCCGTCGACAACGCGGTCTACCCGGCGTACAAGGGGATCAAGTGCAGTCGCAGGGACGGCAACATCGGGATCTGGGACTCGGCGCCCGCGACCACGACCCTCAACCACAACCTGGTGTACCTGACCACCGCGGGGACGATGGAGGTCTTCGGCACCAAGTTCACCAGCCAGGCCGCCCTGACCGCGGCGACCGGCCAGGAGCAGTACGGCGTGCAGGGTGACCCGAGGTTCGTCGCGGCGGGCTCCGGCAACCTGCAACTGCTCGGCACGTCCCCGGCCATCGACAAGGCCACCTCGGCCGCCCCGGGGGAGCAGTCGGTCGACATCCTCGGTAACCCGCGGGTGGACGTCACGAACGTGTCGAACACCCCGGACGGCGGACCGCGACCCTACGACGACATGGGCGCGTACGAGTACCAGCCCGGGTCGGGCCCGCAGCCTCAGGCTCCGACCGCCGCGCTCACGGTGTCACCGTCGAGCGGGACGGCACCGCTGCCCGTGACCGCGGACGCGTCCGGGTCCACCGACCCGCAGAACGAGACGATGAGCTACAGCTTCAACTTCGGTGACGGCACCACGGTCGGCCCGCAGGCGCAGGCCACCGCGACGCACACCTACTCGTCGCCCGGCACCTTCACCGTAACGGTCACCGCGACCGACACCTCCGGGCTGTCCGGCACCGCGACCGCGCCCGTGACGGCGACCGCGCCGACCACGAACACGCCGAAGTACGTCTCCCAGATCGCGAGCAACTACTCGACCAGCACCCATACCTCCGGCTACATCACCGTGTACCGGACCACCGGCGTGGCAGCAGGCGACACCGCCGTGATCACGGTCGAGCTGACCGGCACCTCGACCGCCGGCGCGGTCTCGGGGACCGACACCCAGGGGAACAGCTACACGGTGGCGGCGGACGTGGGCAGCGGCAGTTCCCGCCTGGTGGTGCTGAGCGGGACGGTCGGAACGGCGCTGGTGCCCAACGACAAGATCACAATCAGCTTCCCCAGCGCTGCCACCTACCGGATCACCGGCGATGAGCTGTCCGGGGTGACCGGCGTGGACCGCACGTCCACCGGGAGCGGCAACGGCACCACCTTCTCCTCCGGTGCCACCGCCACCACCTCCACGCCGAAGGAGCTGGTCTTCGCGTCCGTGTTGATGGATGGCAGCACCGCGCCCACCTGGGCCGGCGGCTGGACCTCGCTGACCTCGTACGCGAATGGGGCGTTCTACCTCGGCCGGGCCTACCAGGCGCCGACCAGCACCGGCTCGTTCACCGGTAGCGGGACCGGCTCCGGCAACTGGCTCGCCACCGTGGTGACCTTCGACTGACGCGCTCCTCCACGGTCGCGCTGTGCCGGGCCCTTCGGGGCCCGGCACAGCGCGAGGGTCAGCGCTGCTCGCGGGTCAGGGTCGCGGCCCGGATCAGCCTGTCCCGCAAGGCCTTCGTGTGCCTGCGACTGACCTGGAGCAGGCGGTCGCCGAGCCGTACCGTGCATCGTCCGCCGTCCACCCTGATCTCGTCCACGTGGGCGAGCGAGACCAGCGTGCTGCGGTGGATCCGGACGAAGCCGGCCTCGGACCAGCGTTCCTCCAGTGTGGTCAGCGGGATCCGGACCAGATGGCTGCCCGACGAGGTGTGCAGGCGGGCGTAGTCCCCATGCGCCTCGACGTAGCGGACCTGGGAGCGCTGCACGAACCGCGTCACCCCACCCAGCTCCACCGCGATCGTCTCGTCCTCGACCCGAGCCTGCGGCTCGGCCAGCGCCACCGCCTCGACCACCCGGCGGATGGCCTCGGCCAGCCGCTCGGGGCGCACCGGCTTCATCACGTAATCGGTGGCCCGCAGGTCGAAGGCGTCCAGGGCGTGCCGGTCGTAGGCGGTCACGAAGACGACCTGCGGCCGCGCGCTGAACCGGGCCAGCACCCTGGCCAGGTCGAGGCCGTCCAGCCCCGGCATCTTGATGTCACAGAAGAGCACGTCGACCGGCTCGGACTCCATCGCGCGCAACGCCTCGGCGCCGCTGCCCGCGGTCCGCACGCTGCCGATCCGTGGATCCCTGCCGAGCAGCCAGGCGACCTCTTCCAGCGCCGGTGCCTCGTCGTCCACGACGAGGGCGCGCAGCGGCGGTCCGGGGGGCGTCGTGGCACCGGCCATAGCCGCGAGCGTACGACCTCACGGTCCACCGCCGAAACGGCCCCGGCATTCGCAGCCGTGGCGGGAAGCCGGCTGGTCGGTGTCGAGGTGAGCGCACTCACCCGTCGCGCCGGCGCCACGTCACACGGATCGAGTCCCTGTCAGGTGTCGGCCCTGCCGGTCGATGCGTGACGCGTGGCTCCAGGGCTCGACGTGGGCTGCACGGTCGTGTGTCAGGCATGGCGGCCGCCGTTCGCCCGCTCCTGCGATGCGTGTCCGCGGGGTCGACGTAGTGCGTGGACGGCCTCCCGTAGATGACCCGATGACCGACGTCTGCATCAGGGATCTCTGGATGGTCGTAGTGCGAGCGTTGGATCAGAAATCGCGGATCCTCGAGCCGCTCGAACGTGGCCTGTCCGCTCACGACCGTGCCGGAAAGCCCGTGCCTGCATCGGATCCTCCTCGATTGTGGTCACGCGGGCAACCACAAGATGTGGCCCGTCTGGGGAGCCACCCGACTGTGCCGGCTGTGCCGAATTGAGCGTCACGGCGGGTTGTCGCTTTACAGATGATTGATTGCACTTTCGGTGTGGGAGCCGGCACATACGCCGGCATTCCGGTGACCATCGGGGCTTGATGAATTCACGTTCCGGCCGGTTTGAGCAGGTCGATCAGAGCCCGGCCCGGGTCAGGACGCGCGAACCCCCGGCGCGAACTTCGGCACCCGGAAGCTGACCTTCGTTCCGGCGCCCGGCGCGGTCTCGACGACCAGGCCGTACCCGTCGCCGAAGACCTGCCGCAGCCGGGCGTCGACGTTGCCGAGGCCCACCGAGCCGGAGTCGTCCTCGCCGGCGAGGACCCTACGGATCAGCTCGGGATCCGCGCCGACGCCGTCGTCCTCGACCCAGATGTGCGCCTGGGTGCCGCCGTCGGTCGCGCCGATCGGGGATCTGCCCGACCTGGGCGCTGCCCTCCAGCCCGTGCCGCACCGCGTTCTCCACCAGCGGCTGGACGGCGAGGAACGGGACGGCGACCGGCAGCACCTCCGGGGCGACCATGATCTGCACCCGCAGCCGATCCCCGAAGCGGGCCTGCTCCAGGGCCAGATACCGTTCGACGTTGCGCAGCTCGTCGGCCAGGGTGGTGAACTCGCCGCCGCGGCGGAACGCGTAGCGGGTGAAGTCGGCGAACTCGAGCAGCAGCTCGCGGGCGCGTTCCGGGTCGGTCCGGACGAACGACGCGATCGCGGCCAGCGAGTTGTAGACGAAATGCGGGCTGATCTGCGCCCGCAGCGCCCGCAGCTCGGCCTCCATGGCCCGGGTCCGGGAGCGTCCAGCTCGGCGAGCTCGACCTGGGCCGAGACCCAGCGGGCCACCTCGTTGGCGGCCCGCACCAGCCCGGCGCCGACGTCCGGGCCGTAGGCGATGAGCGCGCCGACGACGCGGCTCTCGCTGGTCACCGGGGCGGCCACCGCCGCGCGCACCGGGCAGTCGAGTTCGGCGCAGCCGACGGCGCCGGTGTCGAGCACGACCGGCGCGGCCGGTCGGCCAGCACGCTCGGCCGCGTGGGCGAGCGCCGCGTCCGGCCGTGGTGGAGCCGGCGCCGTCCCAGGCCAGGACGTCGTGGTGATCGGCGAGCGCGACGGCGGCGGTGCCGAGCAGGACGCGCAGGTGCCGGGCGGCCCGGGCGGCCCCGGCCGGGGTCAGGCCCTCGCGCAGGTGCGGCGCGGCCAGCGAGGCGGTGTGCAGGGTGGCGAAGGTGGCCCGCTCGGCGGGGGTGCCGAGGTCATGGCGGCGGAGGATGACCCGCACGATCACCAGGGCGACCATCGCAACGAGGACCGTGGCCAGCGCCAGCGCTCCCCACGCGCGGACCGCGTCGCCTCCGCCCATCCCGCCACGGTAGTGCCAACCGGTGGCCGGGATCATGGGGGGCAAATGGCGCCTTGTAGCGAAATAACTACGAAGTGCCACGACCGCCGGGCGGTGGTCGAGTTCCGCCAGTAGGGTGCTGCAGTGCCAACACTGGTCTGCGATCTCGGGAACGTCCTGATCGGGGTTTCCTTCGAGCGTCCACTGCAGCGGTGGCGGGCCGCCAACGGCGGTCAGCTGGCGATCAGCGACCCGGCGTTCCTGCAGGACGATGCCTACCGGGCCTTCGAGACGGGGGAGCTCGGCGAGTCCGAGTACGCCCGGCACCTGCGGGTACAGCTCGGCTGGCGCGGTGACGACCAGCGGCTGGTCGGGATCTGGAGCGACGTGTTCGGCGCGATCGACGTCGACGTCCTGCAGGTCCTTGCCGACCTGCGTGGCGAGGGCTGGAAGCTGGTGGCCGCGATGAACACCAACCCGTGGCATGAGCCCATCTGGCGTCGACGCTTCGCCGAGCCGCTGTCGGTGTTCGACCGGGTGGTCACCTCGACCGAGATCCGGGTCCGCAAGCCGGATCCCCGGTTCTACGCGGAGGCCATCCGCGGGTTCGGTCAGGAGGGCTTCGCGCTGTTCGTCGACGACCGGCCCGAGAACGTCTCCGGCGCCCGCCGGGCGGGGCTTGACGGCCACCTGTTCCGGGACGCGGTGGGCCTGCGCGCAGCCTGCGAGTCCCTCAGCGCCCCCGTGCTCTGACGTCGGTTCCCCGGGCCATCCTCTGGTAGGAGATCGGCCTATCGGAGCCGGTGGATAGCCCCTCTTCACACCAGAGGTTGCGGCGAGGGCGTCGGCGGGATGGGCGAGGGGCAGGTGAGGGTGGTGTCCAGCGAACCTGCTGTGGACGCCGTGGCGGCCGCGCTGCGCCGGTTGGCGGCCGGCCCGGGAGTGCCGGAGGCGGTGGAGGCCGCCCGCCTTGCCTGTGCCGAGCTGCGCTGGCATCCGGCGCTTCGCCGCCGGGCCGAGGAGGCGCGGGCCGAGGCGCAGGTCCGGGCGGCGTGCAGCATCGCCGGGCTCGCCGGTGCCCGGATCCCACTGGACGCGGTCAGGGACGCTGCTCGCGGGGCGGGCGAGCTGCCGGCGGACGGCACCGGCCGCACGGTGCGGGGTGCGCTGCGAGCCGTCTCGGAGGTCGAGCGGCTGTCCGGCAGCTTGCGGACGGCACCCCTGCAGGCGCTGGCCCGGCTACACATGGCCGCAGCCGCCGGGCTGGTCGAGGACGTGCAACTGGGCAGGCCCCGCGGGGCAGGCGAGCAGCCGCTGGACGGGCAGGACCTGCTCGATGCCGCCGGACGGCCACTGCCCGCGCCGGACGGTGATCAGCTGGGCGACCGCATCCAGGGGCTGGTCGACCTGCTGCGGGCTCCCGACGACGTGCCTGCGCTCGTCGTGGGAGCCCTCGCCGTGGCGGAGGTCCGGGTGGCCCGGCCGTTCGTGGCCGGCAACCCCGTAGTCGCCTGCGCACTGGGCCGCGCGGTGCTGGTCGGACGCGGGCTGGACACCACCGGGGTGGCCGTCTGGGAGGCAGCCATGCTCGACGCAGGCCCGCGCTGCCCGGCCGCACTTGCCGGCTACGCGAGCGGGACGCCGGACGGGGTGACCGCCTGGATCACCTTCTTCGCCGGGCTTGTGCAGGCCGGGGCTGATCGGGGTCGCGCGGTCTGCGACGCCGTGCTCGCCGGACGGTTGCCGTCCTGATCGCCACACCTGTTCGCCACCCTGTTCGCCACCCTGTTCGCCAACCTGTTCGCCACAGCCTGTTCGCCACAGCCTGTTCCCCACAGCCTGTTCCCCACAGCCCGACCGGCCGGAAGCTGGATCAGGTCGAGCACTACCTCGGCACGGGGGAGCCGGGCTGACTCGTGGACGTCGGGCCGGTCTGCGCGCCGGGTGTCACGAGATCGACCACGGTGACGTCCTGCGGGACGCCGAGCGGCGTGCCCGCGTCGAGCATCCCGCGGATCACCGCGGCGGTGACCGGGCGCGAGAACAGGAAACCCTGGGCCCGGCGGCAGCCCAGGTCGATCAGCAGATCGCGCTGCTCCTCGGTCTCGACGCCCTCGACCACGACCTCGACCCGCAACGGGCCGGCCAGGCCGAGCACCAGCCGGACCAGCGCCTGGCTGCCGGCGCTCTGGGTGATCGGTGGCAGGAAGCTGCGGTCGAGCTTGACCACGTCGACCGGGAAGCGGTTCAAGCGGGACAGGGTGGCGTATCGGGTGCCGAAATCGTCCAGCGCGACCCGGCAGCCCCGGGCGCGCACCCGGCGCAGCACGGACGGCGCCGACGAGTCGTCCGCGAGCGCCGTCTCGGTGACCTCGAGCCGGACGTTCCGTGGCGGCACGTCGTGGCGCAGGCAGGCGTCGAACAGGCGGTCCGGCAGGTCCTCGGTCAAGGAGAGCGCGCTGACGTTGAGCGCGATCTCGAGGTCGAGCGCGTTGTGGTCGCGTCGCCAGGTGCCGACCTCGCGCAGGGACTCCTCCATCACCCAGCCGTCCACGGCCTGCACGGCGCCAACCTCCTCGGCCAGCTCGACGAACACCTCGGTCGTGGTCACGTAGCCATCCCGGCGGCGCCACCGCACCAGCGCCTCGACGCCGGTCAGGCGGCCGTCCGGCAGCCGGACGTCGGGCTGGAACACCACCTCCAGCTCGCCCCGCTGCACCGCGCCCAGCACCTCACCGGCGAGGCGTGCCCGCTCGGCGGTGGTCGAGAACGAGATGCCGTCCGCCACGACCACCGACCTCTGCCTCGCCTCGATCGCCGCCTGTACCGCGGCGCCTGCCCGGCGCAGGGACTCCGCGGCGCTGCGTCCGGCCGCGAGCGGGGCCACACCCGCCCACGCCGTCACGGTCAGCGGTGTGGGCGGCGTCGGCACCGGCTGCTGCAGCGCGTCGACCATCCGGGTCGCCAGCAGGCGGGCCGCCTCGGCCTCGCCCGGGACCAGCACCCCGAACTGGTGGTCGCCGGTGCGCGCGATCAGCGCGTGCCCGCTGGCCAGCTCCGTCGCCGGCAGTAGGTCCCGCAGCCGCTCGGCGAGCACGAGCAGCAGCCGGACCGGGTCGGCGTTCACCAGTGCCAGCCGTCCCAGCCGTTCGAGATCGACGAGCACGAGACTGGAGGCGGTCGCGTCCCGGGCGGCCTGCTCGGCCGTGGCCACGAGCAGGTCCCGGTTGGGCAGGTCGGTTTCACGGTCGTGGCTGCGCTCCCAGGCCAGCGTGATCTCGGCGCTGTGCAGCCGGGTGGTCTCGGTGGTCACGGCCAGGCTGCCGCCGTCAGGCAGCGGCGTCAGGTGGGTGACGAAGCGGCGGCCGGTGTCATCGTCCAGCCCCCACTGGATGGTGTGGGCCGTGCCGTCCCGGGTTGCCTCGACAAGGGCGGGCACCGCTGCTGCGCGGGCGGCCAGGTGCATCGCCTCCGGGTCGGGACGGCCCGAGCCCGAGATCCGCGGCTCGGCCACCCATCGCCCGTCCGGCCGGACCCGCGCCACCATGGCGGGGCTGGCCTCGATCAGCGCTCGCCAGCGGGTGCTCTGCAGGGACGCCAGCCTGGTGGCCCGGTGATCCGCAGCCAGGGCGACCCCGGCGAACAGGGTCGCCACCGCACCGGCGAACATCACGGCCTGGAGCCGGAACGTGGTGGCCGGGTCGGCGTCCGGCAGGTGGGCGACGGCGCCGACCGCCAGGCCCGCGGCGGCCAGAACGACGGCGCCACGGGTCTGGTCCGGGCTCAGCACCATCCACAGCAGCGGTGCGAGGGGCACGGCCATCAGCGCGAGGTCCGGCCCGTGCGCAGCGTCCGCGACCAGGAAGACGGCTGGGGTGAGCACGATGACCGTCGCCTGGGTGACGAGCACGATCCGGCGCCGTACGTCCACCTGCGGCTTCAACCGCCGGCCCGTGACCGCCCGCTCGACCACCAGGACGGTTGCCGGCGCGAGGGTCACGGTCGCGGTGGCGGTTCCGATCACGACCTTGGCCCACAGAGCGCTGTCGAAGGGCTGCCCGGTCAGCACCACGGTGGTGGCGATGATCGTCGCCGCGCCGAGCGGGGACAGGGTGACGCCGAAGACCACGAACCACGCCAGCGAGCCGTAGGAGGCATCTGCCCGCCAGAGCCCGCGCTGGGCCACCGCCGCCAGGCCGAACCAGAGGGCCAGGGCCACGGCCGACGCGAAGGCCAGGCCGGTCGGAACCCCGATCAGGCCCGCCCCGGGAATCGACGCATCGCCGGTCAGCGGGACCGGGCTGCCGCCCGGCGTGAGCACGGCGCCGGCGCCCGTGGCCACGATTACCACGGGGATCCCGCGCAGTCCCGCGACGAGCAGGTAACCGAAGGCCAGCCCGGCCGGGGGGAACCACAGTCCCGCGCTGCTACCGGCCTGCTGGGACAGCAGGTATCCCGCCGTGGACAGGCCCAGGTACGCGCCGGACAGCACGACCAGCGGGCGTTGGGCGAGGGAACGTGACACCCGGGGGGTCGGATCACCCATGCCTGAAGGTTACGGCCATTGCACGCATTGTGACGGCGTGTCGAGGCCCGGATGGTCAAAGGGGGAGCCGGGAGGGGGTGAATCGCCCAGCGGACACGGGAACGGCGGCGTCCGGTGGACGCCGCCGTCCGTCCGGCTCGCGGGCTACCAAGCGCGCACCGGCCTCCGCCGGACCGGGTCAAGCCCGTCACGGCGCGTCCTTTCGTGGACTGCCCGCGCGTGGGTACCTGCGTGCCGTGCGGTCCACGACCTGGATGAGCAGTTCGCGTGCCGCTCTTTCTGTGTACTCCGGCGCGGGGGTCGGGCGGAAGGGGCCGACCGGATCGCTGCGACGAACGGTCACGCCGCGTGGCGTGTCCTGCCCGCGCGTCCTCTCAGGGGACGCCGTCACCGGAGGGGCAGGCCCGGTCTCGGGCGTCCGCGAGCCATGCGGCCAGTTGCGGCCCCACCGGCAGGTACACCTGCTGCAGGCCGCCCCTCTGTCCGGTGAGGATCAGCACAAGGCCGACCGGGAGCAGTCCGCGGGTCCCGGGATCCCGGCAACTCGGGGCAGGTGGAAGCAGGACAAGCGAGGCCCGGCCGGCCTGGACCGAAGCCGCGCCGGACACGAGCGGGATCAGCCAACCATCCGCCTGCACGCCAGCGATCTGCGCCGCATCCGTGGGCAGGCCGCGGACCTCGAGCCGGAAGGTCTGCCCCTCGAGCCGCACCGACTCGGTGGCGGCCTGTCGCCGGCCGCCACCCGGCAGGGCCGCCTGCGCGGCCCTACAGATCCCGCCCGGTGTCGAGGCCGCCCCGCTGGGGACCGCGTGCAGCACGGTGCCGTCCAGGAGCGTCACCCTCACCGCGAGTGCGGCCGGGAGGCCGGACGCGGGACAGCTCAGTGGGACGGGCAGGCGCAGGCTCAGGAATTGCTGGCCCGGCACCACACCGGTGGCGTCCAGGTTCTGGACGGCCAGCCCGCCGCCGGACACGGTGACCGTGGAGACGGGCCGGTCGTCGGACACGTGGCTGGCGATCACCACCTCAAGGGTTGCGACCGGCGGCGGTCCGGGGGCGAAGTCGCGCACGGTGGCCTGGGCCGACAGTTGCGGCCTGGCGCTCGACGGCGGAGACACCAGAACCGACCGCAACCAGGCGCCACCGAGCAGGCACAGCACGCCGATCATCATGAGCAGCGGCCAGAGCGGGCGAGGGCCCCGGGACGGCGGGGGGCCGGGTTCGGCGTCCAGGTCGAGGTCGGGTGCCGGGAGTGGCGCAGGGGCCAGGACGTCGTCCGGCGTGGCCAGGTCGTCCCTCGTCGCTGTGTTGGCGGGGCCTTCCCTCGTCGCCCTTGTCGGCCTCGGCGCCTGCGGCGCGACGGCTCCTCGGTCCAGTTCTCGCCGGGCCCCCTGCTCGCTCACCCGCTCGCTCATGAGGTCGCCTGCCCGCAGGCTCGGTCGAGCAACCAGCGGGCCAGCGGGTAGCCCACCGTGATCTCGATCGTGGCCGTGCTGCCGCTGACGATGTCGAGGTCGAGCGTCCGGGGGAAGCCGCCGTTGGCCCATTCGGACGGGCACCGGTCCGGCGGGCGAAGCCACAGGGCGCTGGACATCCCGGCGATGGTCACGGGGAAGGGATCCGCGTGCAGTTGCACGCCGCCCGCGTATACCGCGCGGACATCCGTGGCCCGCCCGGTCGGCGAGGTGATCGAGATCCGGAGCCGCTGCTCGTCGTGCCTGACGCCGAGAACCTCGAGCACCGCTGGGCCGCCCGGAGTTCCATTGCACAGGTCGGCCAGCGCCTGGGTGGCCCCGTCCACGTCGACGGTGTGGTCGACCCCGTCGGGCGAGGTGAACGTGAGCGGCGGCAGGCCCAACTGCTGCGGGGAGGAACAGTCCACCGCGACGCCCACGGCCAGCGCGTGCGAGGACCGGGGCGGGACGCGCAGGGGCTGCGGGGTCAGATCGGTGATCGTTCCGGCCTGGTAGCCGGGCTGGGCTGAGCTGACCCGCAGCGAGATCCCGCCGAGGTTGTCGACCTGGACGGACAACTCGGCCGAAGTGCGCTGCGGGCCGTCGTTGGTGCGGGTCACCCGAGTCACCACCGCGCTTGCCGCGTAGCTGTTCAGCGATGCGTCCCGGTTCTGGGAGGCGTACCAGGAGGACGCACCGGCCCAACCCGCCGAGGTCCCGACCAGCGCGGCGCCCAGCACCGCGGCGACCACTCGTTGGCGCGGGTCCGGACGCAGCCGCAGAGCGGCCACGATCATGGCGCCGATCACGGCGGCGATGAGGGTCTCGAGCCGAGTGCCGGTCGTGGTCGAGGGTGCGCCAGGGTGATCGACGGGGTGATCGACGGGGTGATCGACGGGGTGATCGACGGGGTGATCGACGGGGTGATCGAGGGGGTGATCGGGGGCTTGGCGAGGGGGCTGATCGGAAGGAATGGGCGCGCCCGTCCGGCTTGCGCCGTCCGCCGGGGCTGCGCCGTCCGCCGGGCCGTCCGTGGGACCCGCTTCGCCCGACGAGCTGGCCTGCTCCGGAAGCGGCACGGCGGGGGAGGGGCGTTGCAGGGGCGAGCGTGCGCCGGCGTCCGCCGGTGCGGCACCGAGTTCCTCTCGGCTCACGGTTCACCCCCTTGTCGGGGCCGGTCCCGGTCCGGCACGCCGGATTCGGGCCGGACCCGCTCCGGTCACGAAGCAGATCGCTCGCGGCGGCGCGCGGCGTACCAGACCAGCCCGGCGGTGGCGACGCCGGCACCGATGGCCACCGCCACCGTCGGTGTGCCGGGTGCGGGCACGTGCACCATCCGGTCACGCAGCCGGACCGGAAGGTGGAAGTCGAGGACCGGCCAGTCGCGCGCCGTGGCCTCTCGGCGCAGGGCCCGGTCGGGGTTGACCGCGGTCGGATGCCCGACTTCGAGCAGCATCGGCAGGTCGGTGATGGAGTCGCTGTAGGCGTAGCTGTCGGTCAGCGAGTAGCCCTCCTGCTCGGCCAGCCGGCGGACTGCCTCCGCTTTGTGCGGGCCATAGGCGTAGAAGGCGATCTCACCGGTGTACCGGCCGTCCTCGGCCACCATCAGGGTGGCCACCACGCGGTCGGCGCCGAGCATCTCGCCGATCGGTTCGACGACCTCCGAGCCGCTGGACGAGACGATCACCACGTCCCGCCCGCAGGCGTGATGCTCGTCGATCAGGGAGGTGGCCTCACGGTAGACGGCCGGTGCGATCAGCGTCTCGAGCGTCTCGGCGACGATGTCGCGAACCTGCTGCACGTCCCACCCGGCGACGAGTTTGGACAGGTACTCGCGCATCCGCTCCATCTGGTCGTGGTCGGCCCCTCCGGCCATGAAAAGGAAGTGCGCGTAGGCACTGCGCAGCACCGCACGGCGCGTGATGAGCCCGCCGGAGTAGAACGGCTTGGAGAACGCTAACGTGCTCGACCGGGCGATGATGGTCTTGTCCAGGTCGAAGAAAGCCGCGCTGCGGGTGGCTACTGAGGTCACGCTGGTCAGCATAGGTGTGCAGGGCCCGAATGCTCCGGGTCGGAGGCGCTTCGGGCGGGACGGAGGCGGCGGCTGGACGCCCCTGACCCGGCCACGAGTGGCGGCATCCGCGGCCCCGGGGAGATCATTGGTCCGGGACACCTTGCCGGGCGGAAGTCCGGTGCCCGAACTGCTGAGGCTCCCGCCACGTGGTGGCCGGCCTCGGGCGGACCGGGTTTCGGCCGATCTCGGTGGCCGCTTGGTGGAGATCGTCAACTGCCTGACGATCTCCACGAAATCTATCGCTGATCCGCAAAAATGTGACGAAATCGGTTGAATCGGGCGGGCTGGGCAGTTTCCGGGTGCCTGGATCGAACTTGGCAGTTGCAGTGGAGGCCCGTGGGGTACACACTTGCGGCGCCGGCTTGATTGCCGTGCGGTCTGGTCCGACTCCTCCCCCCCGAGCCGGACCGGCATAGACGGCCCCCGCTCCCCCCCAGCGGGGGCCGTCCCTTCTCCGGTGCTGGATCCTCTGGTCCTGACGCTTCGGCCGGAACTGTCCGGCGCCGCGTCCGGTGACGCTGACCCCTTCGACGCTGCGTCCCTCGGATCTGAGTGCTCGCAGCGGATCCCGCCCGTGGATCCGTCCACAGCACCGTGCCGCGCCCCGTTGTCCACAGGCGATGGTCGAGCCGCCGCGGGCGCGATCAAGCGGGAGCAGGATCCGGGCATCCGCACTCGACCGGGAGGTTCCGTGTCGCGCCCGCAGCCCAACCGTCAGCCGCTCGCATCCCAGTCGCCGGGCGTTCTGGCGATCACGTCGGACCCCGGGCTGGCCGCCCGATTGGCCGGCCTGGCGGCCACCGCCGGAGTGATGCTGACCCACCGTGACCGGCTGGCAGCGGGTTCCTGGCTCGCCGTCCGGGAGTCCCTGGTCCTGGTCGGGCCGGACGTCGATCCGCCGGCCTCGCGACGCCCGGGCCTCGTACTGGTCTGCACCGGTGAGCCGGCGCCGGACGTCTGGCGCCGTGCGGTGGAACTCGGCGCCGAGGATGTCGCTGTCCTGCCCGACGCGGAGCCCTGGCTGCTGGAGCGCCTTGTGGACGCCGCGAGTCCAGGGCCGCGGGCACCGGTGCTCGGCGTGGTCGGGGGGCGGGGCGGGGCGGGCGCGAGCACGCTGGCGGTCGCGCTGAGCTGCGCGGGCGCGGGCTCGGGGCGGCGAACCCTCCTGGTGGACGCCGACCCGTTCGGCGGCGGGCTGGACCTGCTGATCGGCGCCGAGGGGGATCCCGGCCTGCGCTGGCCGGACTTGGCCGGAGCCCGGGGACGGTTGCAGCCCGGCGCCCTCGCGGCCTGCCTGCCCGAGGCGGGCGGGGTGTGGGTGTTGTCCTGGGATCGGGATCTGCCGGAAGGACGCAGTCCCGGCGGTTGGACACCGGACGGCCCGCAGGCCGAGGTGGTGCGGGGTTGCCCGCCGCCGGTCGGCGGCCTGGAACCGGACGGCGCGGCGATCGAGACGGTCGTGCGTGCCGCGACCTGCGAGTTCGATCTCGTGGTCATCGACCTGAGCCGGCGCTTCAGCACGCCCGACCTGGTCGCCGCGGGGTGCTGCGACCTGACCCTGCTGGTGGTGCCGGCCGAGGTCCGGGCCACCGCGGCCGCCGGTCGGGTGGCGGCGGTGCTCGAGCAGGTGGTGGCCGACCAGAGGCTCGTCGTGCGCGGCCCGGCGCCCTCGGGGCTCTGCGCCGACGCGGTGGCCGACGCGCTGGGGCTTCCGTTGGCGGGGGAGATCCGGTGGGAGCCGGCCGTGTCGGCCGCCATGGACCGTGGCGAGCCCGTGCTGCGCCCGCGCGGCTCGCTCTCCGTCCTCGCGCGGCGCGTGGTGGCCGGGATGGTGGCGACGTGAGCCGGCCCGCCACGCTCGCCGGCGAGGTGGGTGCGAACCTGGTGGACGAGGTCCGGGCACGGCTGGCCGGTGCCGCTGCACGGTCGGCTGACGGCATCGCCGCAACGGCGCGCGATGCACCGGACCGGGCCGACCTGGCCGGTCATGTCCACGCCGCGGCGGTCGCGTCCGGCCGGCTGCTCGGGGTCGGTGACCTGCATGCGGCGGTGGACGGCGTGCGCGACCACGGCTGGGGGCTCGGCCCGCTGCGCGCCCTGATCGACGACCCCGCGGTGACCGACGTCCTGGTGAACGGTGGCGGTCAGGTCTGGGTCGATCGAGGTGGCGGCCTGCAGCGCTCAGGGCTGCAACTCGGGCCGGAGGAGCGGGTGCGGGCACTGGCCGCCCGACTGGCCTCCTCGGCCGGACGCCGGCTGGACGAGGGCGCGCCCTGGGTCGATGCCCGATTGCCCGGGGGGATCCGGCTGCACGCCGTCGTGCCACCGCTCGCCCCCGAAGGAACGCACGTCAGCCTGCGGATCCTGCGCGACCGCGGCCTCGACCTGGCCGCCCTGGTCCGGGCCGGCAGCCTGCCGCCCGCTTGGGCGGCGGTCCTCGCAGCCTTGGTCACCGCGCGGGCCGCGTTCCTGGTCACGGGCGGGACGGGCGTCGGCAAGACCACCCTGTTGAGCGCCCTGCTGTCGCTGGCTCCCACCAGCGAGCGCCTGGTGCTGGTCGAGGACGTCGGTGAGCTGCAACCGCGCCATCCGCATGTGGTTCGGCTGGAGGCCCGGCACGCGAACGTGGAGGGGCGCGGGGCCGTGCCGCTGGAGGAGCTGGTCAGACTGGCGCTGCGGATGCGGCCGGATCGGCTGGTGGTCGGGGAATGCCGCGGTGCAGAGGTGCGGGACCTGCTCGCGGCGCTGAACACCGGCCACGCCGGTGGCTGCGGGACCCTGCACGCCAACTCCCCCGCCGAGGTTCCGGCCCGCCTGGAGGCCTTGGGCGCTCTCGGCGGGCTCGGTCCCGACGCGATCCGATCCCAGGCCTCGGCTGCTCTGGACGCCATCGTGCACCTGTGTCGTGGGTCCGACGGGCAGCGACGCGTGACCGAGATCGCGGTCGTGCGACGTGGCGCGGCGGGCGGGCTCGAGGTGTCGTCCGCGCTCCGGAGCGCGGGACCCTTCAGCGGCCTCAGCAACGGCACCGGACCCGGACCCGGACCTGGTGCGGGCATCGGTACGGGGCCCGGGTGGCCCCTGCTCGCCGAGCGTCTCGGGTTGGCCGTCGGGATCGAGCCGGTCGACGGGATGGAGCCGGTCGACGGGGCGGGTCTGGTGGACGGGGCGGGTCTGGTGGACGGGGCGGAGGCCTCCGGATGAGCGGCGTGGCCGGTGCCGTAGCCGGCGTGCTGGCCGCGGTCGCCGTCCTGCTGGGCGCGGCGGGCGGCGGTGCGGGACGGCTTCGGCACGCAATCAGGCCGCGTCCCCGGGTCTCTGTCGCCGATCGGCAGGTCTCGCGCCGGGCTGCGGCCTTCCGGCTGCCAGATCGGCATGCGGAGCCTGTCGACGGTGCGCGCGACACCGATGTGGCCGAGCTCGCCGAGCGACTTGCCGCCCTGACCCGCGCCGGGCTGGCGATGACCAGCGCCTGGAGCGCGCTGTCCCGCGTACCCGGCCAGAACCGGGCCACCGCCGCAGCGGTCGCGGCGCAGGTGTCAGCGGGCGCGGATATCGGCAGCGCGGTGCGATCGGCGCCGGGCCCGGCATCGCTCCGATGGCTCGCCACGGCCTGCCAGGTCGCCGAGCGTGCCGGCGCACCGTTGGCCACGGTACTGGACGGATTCGTCCGCGGATTGCGCAGCGACCAGCAGGCTGCAGCCGACCGGGACGCGGCGCTCGCCGGTCCCCGGGCGACCGGTGCGGTGCTGTCGGCCCTGCCCATCGCCGGGATGGGCCTGGGTCTGCTCCTGGGCGCGAATCCCCTGATCACGCTGCTGAGCACGACCGCGGGGCGAGCGGTGCTGATCGTGGGGTCGGCGTTCTGGATCGCCGGGAAGTGCTGGATCTCCCGGCTGATCGCGCGCGCCGAGCGCGCCGGCGCGACAGGCTGAGCGGGACGGCGTGCCGAGCATGGTCAGGCCGGACCTGGCCTGGATCGTGGTCGCCCTGCTCGCGTCCGTGGCCTTCGCGTTGTCCGGGCGTACCTCCGGGATCCGGCGGCTGAGCCGGGTCAGCGGATTGCGACCGCACCAGCGACCACGACGTCCATCGGCTGGGCGACGCGTGCCCGGCATCGGTCTGATCTGCGCAGGTGCTCGTTCGTGGCGTGCACCGCTGAGGGTGCGAGCCGGATTGCGGGGGGACCCCGAGCCGCAGCCCGCACCCCCCGAAATGGTGCTGGATCTCGTGGCAGCCGTGATCGACGCGGGAGCCCCGCCCGCGCACGCCCTGCGGACGGTCGCGGCCTGCTTGCACGACGCGGGCGATCCGATGTCGACCGTCCTGCTCCGCGCGGGGGCGGGCATGACCGAGACGGCGACCGGGTCCGCGCATCCGGCGGTCACGGCACTGGCCGGCGCACTCGACCTCGCTGACGCGACCGGCCTGGCTCCATCCGCCCTGGTTCGGGCCGCGGCAGAGCAGGAGCGCCGCCGCCGGGTCAACGCCCAAGCGCTCGCGGTCCGCAGGCTCGCGGTGTTCGTCGTGATCCCGATGGCGCTCTGCCTGTTGCCGGCCTTCATGCTGCTCACCGTCGCCCCCGTGGTCCTGGCGCTGCTGGCGGGCGTCTGATCGCCCCGACGCGTGGGTGCCGGATCCGCCGTCGCGTGCCGTCCACAGCCACCTCAATCGCCACGCGATCCACAGCCCTGGTGCGGGCTGTCCCGGGTATCGACGCCCCGCGGCAAGGTCGTTGGCAGCCGTGATCATGGCAGCGCAACCGGCCGCTCAGCCGGACTCGGAGGACACATGGACAACGTGATCGAATTCGCCAGGCCCGGGGATCGGGCGGGCACCTCACCGGCACCGGTCTACCTGGCAGGCCTCGGCGACGACGACGGTGCCGGTGGCCCCACGCCCGGGCGCCTGCCGGTGTTGGGCAGGTGGCGTGACTGGCGCGACGAGGGCATGGCCACGGCGGAGTACGCGATCGCGACCCTGGCTGCGGCGGGATTTGCGGGCCTGCTGCTGGTCCTGCTGCGCAGCGGCGAGGTCCGCTCCCTGTTGTTCGGGATCATCCGGCGAGCGCTGTCGGTGGGATGACGTGGTTCAGCGGGCGACGCGCCAGCCGCCCAGGTCGGGGCGGCCGCGGTGGCGCACCGAACACCGCAGGCAAGCCTGCGACGGGTCCGTGACGGCCGAGCTTGCTCTGACGCTGCCCGCGGTCCTGCTGCTGCTCACCGTCGTGGTGGGCACCGGGCAGGTCGCCGTGGCCCAGGTGAGGTGCGTGGACGCGGCCCGTGCCGGGGCCCGGCTGGCGGCCCGGGGCGAGGCGACGTCCGCCGTCGTGGCGACCGCCCAGGCAGCGGCTCCGGCCCAGGCCAGGGTGGAGGTGAGCCGCTCGGGTTCGCTGGTCGGCGTCGGCGTCCAGGCCGTCGTACGGGTGCCGTTGCCCGGCCTGCCGGGAATCCCGGTGCGAGGTCGTGCCACGGCGGAGGTCGAGCAGCCGTGGCGCTCGCCGTGACCGGACATGCACCGTCCTGCTCCTCCACCCGCGAGCGGGGGAGCGGGACGGTGCTGATCCTCGCCGTGCTCAGTGTCGCCGCGCTGCTGGCGATCGCGGCGGGTCTGGTGGGCCGGGCCGTGACGGCACGCCACCGGGCCCAGTCCGCAGCCGATCTCGCCGCGCTCGCGGCGGCTGCAGCCTGGCCGCAGCCCTCGTGCACTGAAGCGGCTCGGGTGGCTGCCGCCAACGGTGGTGTTCTGATCGGGTGCCTGCCGGGCAGCGCCGGCAGCGTCACGGTCACTGTCCTGGTCCCGGTGCAGATCCTTTCGGGGTTGAGCCCGGCCCGGGCGACGGCACGGGCCGGGCCCGCCTCGATCGTGTCCACCTGATGCCGCCAGGGGGCACCGGGTGCCCGCCCGGCAGAGCCCCGGGCTGCGGGACCAACCCATTCGGGCCGGGGGCATGGCGGGCCGGCCGAGCCGGAATGGACCGCACGCGCTGCAGGGATCCCGCGAACCTGGCCGTGTCGGTGGGCCCTGCTCGCGTCTCCGCCGCAGACTCGTCCGTCTGGTTGCCCACCGCGCCCATTCAGATGGCCTTTCGTGACATGCCAACAGTGATTGAATGCAGTGACGGCTTCGGCGCTCGCGCCGGAGCCGATCGGGATCATGCGAGGAGGGCCTGTGGAGCTCACCGTCACGAGCCGGCAGGAAGGGGCGAGGACAGTCATCTCTGTGTCCGGTGAGATCGACGTCTATACCGCCCCGAGTCTGCGCGAGCGGCTCAACGAACTGGTGGCGTCCGGCAATTACGACCTGATCGTGGATATGGAAGGGGTGGAGTTCCTCGACTCCACCGGGCTGGGGGTCCTGGTCGGAGGCCTGAAACGGGTTCGCTCGCACGAGGGAGCGCTTCGCCTGGTGTGTGCGCAGGAGAAGATCCTCAAGGTGTTCCGGATCACCGGGCTGACCAAGGTCTTCCCGATCCTGCCGACGCTCGCCGACGCTCTCGCCGATGCGGGTCCGACTCCCGAGAGCAGTCGCTCCTGAGCGAGACCGCGGGAGAACCGCCTGACAAGACGCGGATCCTGCTGCGCTTCGGACCGGCGGCTGAGCATGTGCGAACGGCCCGGCTGGTGGCCGTCTCTGCCGCCCGGCGCGCAGGTCTGCAAGAGGCGCGCCTGGACGAGGTCAGGCTCGCCGTCGGTGAGGTCTGCGCCCGCGCGGTGGGGCGCAGCCGTCGGGCTGAGGTGCACGAGCCTCTGGAGCTGCAGATGAACGAGGCAGCGGGCGCCTACGAGGTCCGGATGACCGATCACGTCGACGCGGAGGACGGAGAGGCCGAGCGGGTGGCGCTCGCGCTCGCGCAGGGTGTGGCCGACCAGGTCGAGGTGCGCGACGGTCCGGCCGGGACAGGCGGGGTCGTCTGCCTCACCTGGGTGCTCGTGTGATCTGTGCGCGCCACCCGAACCGGGCACCACAGGGTCGGCGACACCTCGTACGCTGCCTCGAGACGCCCGGCAGCGCACAACCCGGGATAACCCCGGCACGTGGCGGCACCGCCACGGCGACCCGGCCAGATCCACGAAGGGTAGTCGTGGACCAGGTCACACCATCCTGTCTTTTGTGCTCGACATAACGTTCCGTAGACTGCCCGGCGTTCGGTGCCCGCCGGAGTGCCCGGTCGGCGTCACCACCACGTCCCGTCCTGGCTGCTCGTGGGCGACGCCCCGTCGTCCGCGTGCGGGGTGGGCGCGTTACTCGTCGAGGAGGACGGATGTCAGGGTTCGCCCGTGCCGAGGCAACCTCTCAGGTGTCCCTCTCCGGTGGGAACCTCGGTCTGGTCGTTACGGTTGCGGCCATCGCCGTGATCGCGCTGGCCATGGCCACGGTCTTCCGGAGACAGGTTCTCGCTGCCCCAGATGGCACCGAGAAGATGAAGACGATCGCCAAGGCCGTGCAGGAGGGTGCAGCGGCGTACCTCAATCGCCAGTTCCGCACCCTGGTGTGGTTCGTTGTGGTCGTTGTCATCCTGTTGCTGTTCCTGCCCGCGGACAGCGGCGGCATTCGGATCGGGCGGAGCCTGTTCTTCGTCCTGGGGGCCCTGTTCTCGGCCTCGATCGGCTACCTGGGCATGAACCTCGCGGTCCGCGCCAACGTCCGGGTTGCCGCGGCGGCCCGTGACTCCGGGAGGGACTTCGGCATGCGGGTCGCCTTCCGCACCGGCGGCACCGTCGGCATGGCCACGGTGGGCCTCGGCCTGCTGGGCGCCTCGGTCGTCGTACTGATCTACCGCGGCGATGCTCCGGCAGTGCTCGAGGGCTTCGGCTTCGGCGCCGCGCTGCTCGCGATGTTCATGCGGGTCGGCGGTGGCATCTTCACCAAGGCCGCGGACGTCGGCGCCGACCTGGTCGGCAAGGTCGAGCAGGGCATCCCCGAGGACGATCCGCGGAACGCGGCCACCATCGCCGACAACGTCGGTGACAACGTGGGCGACTGCGCCGGCATGGCCGCCGACCTGTTCGAGTCCTACGCCGTCATGCTGGTCGCCGCGCTCATCCTGGGCAAGGCCGCGCTCGGCGAGCAGGGCCTGGTGTTCCCGCTCCTGGTGCCGGCGATCGGCGCCCTCACCGCGGTGCTCGGCATCTTCGTGACCCGGCCGCGTCCGGGCGAGAACGGCCTGGTCGCGATCAACCGCGGGTTCTACATCTCGGCTGTGGTCTCGGCCGTGCTGTGCGCCATCGCGGCCTTCGTCTACCTGCCGTCGTCGTGGAGCGACCTGCCCGGCGCCGCCTCGGCGGTCAAGGGCCTGGGTAGCAACCCGCGCCTGGTCGCTCTCGGCGCCGTGCTGCTCGGCATCGTGCTGGCGGCGGTCATCCTGCGCCTGACCGGTCACTTCACCGGGACCGACGCCCGCCCCGTGAACGATGTCGCCAAGACCTCGCTGACCGGTGCGGCGACGGTCGTGCTGTCCGGCATCGGGGTCGGCCTGGAATCTGCGGTCTACACCGCAGTGATCATGGCGCTCGCCGTCTACCTGGCCTTCCTGCTCGGTGGCGGCGTGGTCGTGCTCTCCCTGTTCCTGATCGCGCTGGCCGGGACCGGCCTGCTCACCACGGTCGGGGTCATCGTCGCGATGGACACCTTCGGCCCGGTCAGCGACAACGCCCAGGGCATCGCCGAGATGTCGGGCGACGTGCAGGGTGAGGGAGCGCGGATCCTGACCGAGCTGGACGCGGTCGGGAACACCACCAAGGCGATCACCAAGGGGATCGCGATCGCCACCGCGGTGCTGGCGGCGACGGCGCTCTTCGGCTCCTACAACGACGCGTTCACGACGGCGCTGGGCAAGGTCACGGTGCCCGAGGGGACCACAAGCCTGCTGCTCGACGTGACCAGCCCGAACGTACTGGTTGGCCTGATTCTCGGTGCCGCGGTCGTGTTCCTCTTCTCCGGGCTGGCGATCAACGCCGTCGGCCGGGCCGCCGGTGCCGTGGTGTACGAGGTGCGCCGGCAGTTCCGCGAGCACCCCGGGATCATGGACGGCACGGAGCTGCCCGAGTACGGCAGGGTCGTCGACATCTGCACCAAGGACTCGCTGCGCGAGCTGGCCACGCCCGGCCTGCTCGCGGCGATGGCGCCGATCGCCGTCGGTTTCGGCCTCGGTATCGGCCCACTGGCCGGCTACCTGGCCGGTGCCATCGGCGCGGGTGCGCTGATGGCCGTCTTCCTGGCCAACTCCGGCGGCGCGTGGGACAACGCCAAGAAGCTCATCGAGGACGGCCGGTACGGCGGTAAGGGCTCGGACGCCCACGCCGCCACGGTGATCGGTGACACGGTCGGTGACCCGTTCAAGGACACCGCCGGTCCGGCCATCAACCCGCTGATCAAGGTGATGAACCTTGTGTCGGTGCTGATCGCGCCGGCGATCGTGCAGCTCACGTTCGGCCATAGCGCGATCTGGCGCTGGTTGATCGCCCTGGTGGCGCTGAGCGTCATCGTGGTGGTCGTGACGATCTCCCGGCGGCGTCCGATCGCGATCGGTGACTCGGTCCCTGCCGACACCGAGACAGCCACGGCCTGACATAGCCCCACGGCAAGCGCACGGCAACGCAACAGCAGGGCCCCGGACGGCTAGCCCGTCCGGGGCCCTGCTGCACAGCGATCAGGACGACGCCGGCGTCACCTGCGACCACGTCCGCAGGGCGTGCTCGACCAACGAGATCAGCGTCTGCTTGGCCGACTCGCGCTCCCGCGCATCGCAGACCAGAACGGGCACCTCCGAGCCGAGCGACAGCGCCTCACGCACCTCGTCCGGGCGGTGCCGCAGCAACCCGTCGAAGGCGTTCACCGCCACCACGAACGGGATCCGTCTGGCCTCGAAGAAGTCGATCGGGCCGAAACAGTCCTGCAGCCGCCGGGTATCGACCAGCACCACGGCACCGATCGCCCCGCGGACCAGGTCGTCCCACATGAACCAGAACCGATTCTGCCCGGGGGAGCCGAAGAGGTAGAGGATCAGCTCGTCGTCGATCGAGATCCGGCCGAAGTCCATCGCGACCGTGGTCGTCGTCTTGTGTGGCGTGGCGCTAAGGTCGTCGACCCCGGCGCTGGCCTGGGTCATCACGGCCTCCGTGCGCAGTGGCACGATTTCCGACACGGCACCCACGAATGTGGTCTTGCCGGCTCCGAACCCGCCCGAAATGACGATCTTCGTCGACCGGGTGGGTCGGCTCTCAGAGCCGTTGGAGGCCACTGAGCACCCTCCTCAAGAATGCGGGGTCACGTTCGTCGCCTTCGATCGCCGACGTGCGGCCCACCTCGACCAAACCGAGGTCGACCATGTCGGCGATGATCACCCTGGCTACGCCCAGGGGAACGACCAGCTTGGCGGCGATTTCCGCGACGGAGACGGTTGCCTGGCAGAGCTGGATCACACTTGCGTGTTCCGGCGAGAGGAGCGGGCTGGTCGCTGCCTCACGCCCGTTGACTGTCGATACCACGATCGCTTCCAGGTCGAGATCCCGCTTCGGCTTGGTGCGCCCACCCGTGCGGGAGTACGGGCGCACCATGGACGACGACGGTGACTCCCCATCAGCCAGGAAGTCACCGGGGTCGCCCGGAGCCGGGTAATCGACCATCGTGGAGGATCAGCCAGAGACCCATCCCGAGGGCGCGCCCCCGGGATGCCGCAGCGCCGGGGAAAGGTGCTCCCCGACCCTCTCGACCAGCAGGGTCATCTCGTACCCGACCAGGCCGATGTCTGACGTCGGCGAGGCCAACACTGCGAGCCAGGAGCCGTCTGAAACGGCCATCAGCAAGAGGAACCCTCCTTGCATCTCCACCACGGTCTGGACCACCTGGCCGGCAGAGAAGCACAAGGCCGCGCCATTGGTCAGGCTACCCAGCCCGGAGGCGACAGCGGAAAGCTGGTCGGCCCGGTC
The DNA here is from genome assembly GCA_963740575.1 of uncultured Actinomycetota bacterium. Lineage (GTDB taxonomy): Bacteria > Actinomycetota > Actinomycetes > Actinomycetales > Kineosporiaceae > CAVUET01. The sequence continues at coordinate 72,520 of CAVUET010000004.1, forward strand.
GCGCGGCAGCCCCGAGGAACTCGCCATCAACAACCCGTCCGCTGAGACGACCGCTGCGTGCGCCACTCCGGGGACGCGTTGGGTGAACCCGTCGACGAGCCACCCGACGTCCGTACCGGTCCCGGTGCTCACTGTTGCCCTCCAAGGTCTTCTGCCTCGTGCCCGGTCTCTTCACCTGTGGTGCGTTCAGCCGTGAACAGGCCGGCAGCCGTTCCCCCCGTTGGGATCTGCCGCGAGCGGCGGGCCGAGGCCACGCCGCGCTGGTAACTGCTCAGCCGCCCTCGCACCGTGTCGGCGTCCGCCCTGTGCACCGGCCCGGTGGAAGGCGGCGGCGTCGGGGCGGCAGCCGACGTCGCCGACGGCAGCAGGTTCGCGCCAGGACGGCGCTTGGGCAGGCCCGCGTCGGACTCGCCCGCGATCTCGGGTCCGGCGGCGGCGCGGGCACTGGTGGCCAGCCACTGCTGGTCACCGAGGCTCGCCCAGCGGCTGGCCAGGCTGGCCGCTGCCGGCACCGACCCTGCCGGGATCACCGTTGCGGTCGGCGCCCGGTCGTCCCGCAGGTCGATCAGACGCTCGCCCTCCTGTGCCGGCGGCCCGACCGGCTCGACGGTGGTCGCCGCCGCGGTGGCCGGGACGGCATCGTCGTTGAACCACAACGAGATCGAGTCGAAGATCGGCGTCGTCGCCGATTCCGGCGAGAGGTCGTCCAGATTGCCGATCATGGGAGCGTTCGGGTCGGCAGGCCGATACCGGGTGGCGGCGGCGCTGCGCGCGGCCTCTTCCATCTCGGTCAGGGCCGACGCCTCGATCTCCGACAGCGTGGGCTGGGCGGCCGGGACCGCGCCGAACAGGTCGGGCGCGGACGGCTCGACCTGCGGTTCGGACGGCGGCGGCAGCGTCAGGTTCGGCCCGCCCGGCTTGAGCAGGTCGCGCAGGGACACCTCGCCGGTCAGCGGGGCGACCTTCTCGACCGGCAACATGAAGCCGCCGGTGTCGGTGCGGGACAGCGAGCCGAACAGCCGGGACGAGGCGGGCGGCGTCCGGCGCGGCAGCCCGGAACCGGTCATCGGTGCCGGCGGTGCGGGCGAGTGCGGCGGTGGCTGCGCTGCCCGCGACGGGAAGGGCGGCTCGGTCGCCTGGTCGTTCTGGTGAGTCTGGTCCTGACGCGACAGCTGCTCGTGCCCGGGCAGGTCATCCTGGCGGGACAGCCCGTCCAGCCGGGAGAGCTCGTCGTGCAGCGACTCGTCCTGCCGGGGTGGCTGCGGTGCTCCGCCGGGCACGGCCCGCCGGGGTAGGCCGGCTCCGGTCCAGCCGTTGCCCGGGTTCGGCTGCTGCGCCCGCAGCGGCCACCCGGTCCCGGTGGGGGGCTCGTCCGCCCGCAGGTCGGGCTCCGCGGTGCTCGTGCCGCCGTTCATGCCGGTCGGGCCGAAGCGGCCCTCGGCGTAGTCGCTGGTGGGATCGAACCCGAAGCTGCCCGGCGAGCGCATCGGCAGGTTCAGGTCGCCTGTCATCGACGAGTCGGAACGCGCCGCCCGGGCCTGCGGTGACCACATCGCGGTGGCTGTGGAGCCGGTGGTCGGTTCGGGCGCGGGTGGAGCCTCGAAGGTGGTGGATCCGAAGGCGTCGAACGGCTCCAGCTGCGCGGCCAGGTTCTCGGCTGCCGAGCCCGCGGACAGCGGGCCCGACGAGAGCGCGGCACCGGGGACCCGCGACGGGAGCCCGGCATCGGGACCACCGGACGACGCGGCAGGTGTTGCGGGCGCGGCCGGGGCCTGCGGTGCCGGGGGAGCAAACGGTGCGGGAGGCATCGGCGGCATGGCCGGGCCCGACGACACCGCCGGGGCGACCGGCGAGGGCGGTACCGACGGCCTGGGTCGCCCGTCCGGAACGTCCTCGGCGGCCGGCCAGGGTGCGGTCTGACGCCGGGGCAGCGACGGCAGCTGGACCGGCGGGGCGGGTGCCGGCAGCGTGGCCGGGCGCTGGGGGATCGGCGGCAGCTGGGCGGGCAGCCGGGGCGCCTCCTGGGTGGATCCGGGTGCCCCGACCACGTGCTGGGCCGGAACGAGGACCTCGGCGATGGTGCCGGCGCCGGTGGGACGCGGCGAGAGCCGCACCTCGAAACCACCGCGGTAAGCCAGGCGGCCCACCACGAACAGACCCATCCGGGACGGGATCTGGGTATCGATCGAACCCGGCGTGGCCAGCCGCGAGTTCAGCTCCGCGAGCTCCGTCGGCGGGATGCCCACACCGGAGTCGGTGACCTCCAGGTGCAGGCCGCCGTCCGGGGTGAAAGCCGCGGTGAGCAGGATCGGGCTGGTCGGCGGGGAGTACATGGCCGCGTTGTCGAGCAGCTCGGCGAGCAGGTGGATCAGCCCGCCGGCGACCGGCCCGGAGAGGGCGGCGGAGCTGACCGGCTGCAGGCGGACCCGCTCGTACTGCTCCATCTCGCTGGTGGCGGCCCGGAACACGTCCGAGACCGGAACCGGGGTGGTGCTGCGGGTCCGCACGCTCGACCCGGCGAGCACGAGCAGGTTGTCGTTGTAGCGGCGCATCCGCGCGGCGAGGTGGTCCAGCCGGAACAGGTTCCGCAGCTGCTCGGGGTCCTCCTCGGTGCTCTCCAGCTCGTCGATGATCGCCAGCTGCTTCTCCACCATGGACTGGCTTCGCCGGGACATGCTGACGAACGCCTCGTCCAGCGCGTGTCGCAACCGGACCTGCGCGGTGGCCAGCCGGACCGCCTCCGCGGTCAGACCGTCCACGGCGTGCGCGACCTCGAGCGTCTCCGGCCCGGCGGCGGTCCCGGCGGGCATCAGAGGCGGCAGATCGATGTTCGCGTCGACGCCCTGCTGCTCGATCTGGCGCACGGCCGCAGGCAGCCGGATGGTGGCGACCTCGACGGCACCCGACCGCAGGCGGCGCATCGGGCCGGTGACGGTGCGGGCGATCGCGGCCAGCGCGGCGAACACCAGCAGCAGCGTTACCAGGCCCAGGCCGAGGATCAGGACCGTCCGCAGCAGGGCGCTGCGCACGTCGTTGTCGGACAGGTCGCGGGTGTTCTGGGCGACCCGTCCGACCAGGGAGTCGATGCCCTTCAGCCGCTGGCCGGTGGCCGAGGAGAAGGCCGCTGGGTCGGCCAGCGTGAGCGTACCGTCGGCCAGGCGCGTCAGGTCTTTCCGGAAGCCCGCGATCCGTGCGTCGTCGCTGCGCAGCGCCTCGATGTCGGCCCGCTGCGGGGTGGTGGCGTGCCCCAGGGCGATGTTCAGCTGAACGTCCTGGGCGAGCGCCGCGGTGGTCAGGTCCTCCAGGTCGGACTTGCTCAGCCGCTTGGCGTCCAGGGCGATGGTGCCCAGGATCCGCTCGTTGGTGGCCGCGGCGGAAGCGGAGGACAGCGCGTTCAGGGTCGCGGACTCGTCGACCGTCCTGCCGTTGGCGGTCGCGGTGGCGATGTCCCGGGACAGGGCGGTGGTCAGGTCACGCAGCGGCCCGATCACGTTCAGTTGGAAGTTCTTGTCGATCTGGAGGGTTGGGAAGCTCGCCGTCACGCTGTGGCGGATGCCGTTAATCCGGGTCTGCGCGACGGGGACGCTCGTGGACGCACCGAGCACAGTGGTGGACCACCCGCCCGCCGGGGGGCGGTCCAGATAGCTCTGCAGGGACCGCAGGGCTTCGTCGGAGATCGTGCGCTGCTGCTTCATCGCGAGCTCCGCGCCGGTCGCCCCCGCCTTCTGGCCTGCGAAACTCTGCAGGTAGGTGATGGTCTGTGCCAGTTCGTTGTCCAGCGCCACCACGGCGATGTTGGTCGCCAGCGCGGTGGTCGCCAGCGTGCGGGCCCGCTGGGCCTGCCGCAGGCCGGCCACCGACGACGCGGTGAGCAGGCCACCTGAGCCGATGATGACCAGAACCGGCACGATCACCAACGCGACCAGCTTGCGACGGATGGGCCAACTGGCCATCCCCCGCCTCGCCGCCGGTGGCATGGCGGAGGTCCTCTCCGCCCCGGGGGCAGCCAATCCGTGTCGCGGCACCGTGACCCTCCTAGCGCCTCCGGCGGACCGATCCGCCGGAGTGTTGTCCCCCCGATCGGATTGTTACGCCGTCGTGATCTCCGGCTCTGGGTGGACCTGACGATGGTGGCAGACGACGCGAGACGAGGCTACGCGCAGAACCCGTCGCACAGGAACTCTGCGTGAGCAGCCTTACTCGTTCTACAGACCATCCGGCCGGATGTCACTTTTCCCATCACTGTCAGTAGTCGTCGATCTGGGCATATAGTCCCCGGTCCGACGCTGACACCGCGGAGCGCGGCGCCGCCCCCGGCGCCTTGTCCGGCCGGGGCCCACCCCGAGACGCGGGGCCAGCCCTCGTTCGGGGTTACCGTTGTTGGTCGCAACCCCGTCAGGACCACGCATCACGGACGTCCGCGGCGCTGCGGACGACCGGGCGCACGGTCCCGGGACGATTCGCAACGCTACCGGGGACCGCGGCATAGGGACATCCCCATGCCGGAGGTTGCTGTGGCCGGTTACCGTGTGGACGAGGATGTAGTACCAGGCGTGATATGTACGTCACCTGACGTCACGGATAGCGCTCGACCGAGCGGAACCCGCTGCGGGGCTGCGGCAAGCCGCCTGAGCAGGAACCCGAATGTGCAAGGAAGGTGCAGTGTGACCCAGAGCAAGGTCCGCGCCGGACGGCGACTCGTCATCGTCGAGTCGCCGAAGAAGGCGCGCACCATCGCCGGTTACCTCGGCCCGGAGTTCGACGTCGAGGCCAGCGTGGGGCACATCCGGGATCTCCCTCAGCCCAGCGAGCTGCCCGCGGAGATGAAGAAGGGGCCCTTCGCCAAGTTCGCCGTGGACGTGGACAACGGCTTCGCCGCCTACTACGTCGTGGACGCGGACAAGAAGAAGAAGGTCTCCGAGCTCAAGCGGATGCTCAAGGACGCCAGCGAGCTCTACCTGGCGACGGACGAGGACCGCGAGGGCGAGGCGATCGCCTGGCACCTGATGGAGGTGCTCCAGCCCAAGGTGCCGGTACGCCGGATGGTGTTCCACGAGATCACCCGCGAGGCGATCGAGCGCGCTCTGCAGGACACCCGCGACATCGACGACCGGCTGGTGGACGCCCAGGAGACCCGCCGGATCCTGGACCGCCTCTACGGGTACGAGGTCTCGCCGGTGCTGTGGCGCAAGGTCCGCGCCGGGTTGTCGGCCGGGCGAGTCCAGTCGGTGGCGACCAGGCTCGTGGTCGAGCGTGAGCGTGAGCGGATGCTGTTCCGGTCGGCGTCCTACTGGGATGTCGTCGGCACGTTCGAGCCCGGGACGGGACCGTCGTTCGGCGCCCGTCTGGCCGCGATCGACGGGACCCGGGTGGCCACCGGCCGGGACTTCACCGACCAGGGGCGGTTGACCGCCTCGGCGACGCAGGCCCGCGTGGTGCATCTCGACCAGCGGGCCGCGACCGACCTGGTCGAGGCCCTGCAGGGCGTCGGGGTCAGCGTCCGCAGCGTGGAGGAGAAGCCGTACAGCCGCAAGCCGGCCGCACCGTTCACCACCTCGACCCTGCAGCAGGAGGCCAGCCGGAAGCTGAGGTTCTCCTCCCGGCAGGCGATGCGGGTGGCGCAGTCGCTGTACGAAGAGGGCTTCATCACGTACATGCGGACCGACTCGACCGCGCTGTCCGGCGAGGCCCTGTCCGCCGCCCGCAAGCAGGCCCGTGACCTGTACGGCGCCGAGTACGTGCCGGACCAGCCCCGCGTCTACGCGAACAAGATCAAGAATGCCCAGGAGGCGCACGAGGCGATCCGCCCGGCCGGCGACTCCTTCCGGACTCCGGCGCAGGTCGCAGGCCGGCTCAGCGCGGACGAGTTCCGGCTCTACGAGCTGATCTGGAAGCGGACGGTGGCCTCGCAGATGGCCGACGCCCGCGGGTCCACCGCCTCGATCCGGCTCGCGGCCCGGGCCCGGGACGGCCGGGACGCCGAGTTCGCCGCGTCCGGCACGGTGATCACCTTCCGCGGCTTCCTGGCCGCCTACGAGGAGGGCCGGGACGAGGAGCGTAACGGCGACGCCGCGCAGGCCACCGAGAGCCGCCTGCCCGAGCTGGCCGTCGGTGACCCCCTGACCGGCCGCGACCTGGCAGCGTCCGGCCACGAGACCGCACCGCCGCCGCGTTACACCGAGGCGAGTCTGGTCAAGGCTCTGGAGGAGCGCGGCATCGGCAGGCCGTCGACGTACGCCGCGACGATCAGCGTGATCCTGGACCGGGGGTACGTGCAGACCAAGGGCTCCGCGCTGGTGCCGACCTGGCTCGCGTTCTCCGTCACCCGGCTGCTCGAGGAGCACTTCACCCGGCTGGTCGACTACGACTTCACCGCCGCGATGGAGGAGGACCTCGACCGGATCGCCGCCGGTTCGGAGGACCGCGCCGCCTGGCTGTCCCGCTTCTACTTCGGCACCGCGAACGGCAACGGCAGCCGGAACGGCAACGGACCGACCGGGCTCAAGCCGATGGTCGACGACCTGGGCGACATCGACGCCCGGGACATCAACTCGGTGACGATCGGGGACGGCATCGTGCTGCGGGTCGGGCGCTACGGCCCGTACCTGGAGGTGCCCGACCCCGACGGCGGGGAGCCGCGACGGGCCAGCGTGCCGGACGAGGTCGCTCCGGACGAGCTCACCGTGGACAAGGCCCACGAGCTGCTCGAGACGCACGCCGACGGCGACCGCGAGCTCGGTACCGATTCCGCCACCGGGCGGACCATCGTGGCCCGCCGCGGTCGTTTCGGGCCGTACGTCACCGAGGTGCTCGAGGAGAGCGCGCCGAAGTCCGCCAAGCCCCGCACCGCGAGCCTGTTCGCGTCGATGCAGCTGGAGACGGTGTCCCTGGACGACGCGCTCCTCCTGCTCTCGCTGCCCCGGCTGGTCGGTCTGGACCCGGACTCGGGGGAGGAGATCACCGCCCAGAACGGCCGCTACGGGCCGTACCTGCGCAAGGGCAAGGACTCGCGGTCGCTGACCAGCGAGGACCAGATCTTCGAGATCACCCCGGACGAGGCGCTGGCGATCTACGCCCAGCCCAAGACCAGGGGCCGGCAGTCCGCCGCGGCGCCGTTGCGTGAGCTGGGTCCGGACCCGGCGTCCGGTGGCCCGATGGTGGTCAAGGACGGCAGGTTCGGGCCGTACGTCACCGATGGGACGACGAACGCCACCTTGCGCAAGGGGGACGAGGTGGAGACGCTCACCGCCGAGCGCGCCGCGGAGCTGCTCGCCGACAAGCGGGCGCAGGGACCGGCCAAGCCGCGCCGTGGTGCGCGCAAGGCCCCGGCCACGAGGGCGTCCGGGACGGCGAAGAAGACGGCGTCGGCAGCGAAGAAGTCCGCGTCCGGTACCGCCAAGAAGTCCGCGTCCGCCACCGCCAAGAAGTCCGCGTCCGGGACGGCGAAGAAGACGGCGTCGGCAGCGAAGAAGACGGCGTCCGGGACGGCCAAGAAAGCGACCTCCGGAGCCCGGCGCGGTTCGTGAGCAGTATCGGGCTGCCCAGTCCGGGTTGTGACGGTTACCGTGGAAGCAGCGGCCGGTGGTCGGCCGCCACCGGGCAGCCGATGGGTTAGCGGGTTATCGCGGAGCGTTCGATGGCGTGGTCTGAGTGGACCATCCGGACGGGGCGACTGGTCCGGGCCGGTGCGCCGCGCGCCCAGCGGACGGCCCGGCGCCGGGACATCGATCCGTTCTGCGCCCTCGAGGTGCAGATCTCGCTCGGCCGCCTCGAACGGGAGCTCGCCGAGCTGGAGCTCGCGGACGATCTCTTCGCCCGGGCCCACCACCTGTACGCGGCCCGGCTGGCCTACGACCAGCTGCTCGGAGAGGCCTGCGGGCTCGCCGGGGTGATGGGCCTGCCGGAGCGGGGACCGGTGCGCCGCCTGCTGGCCGAAGCCGAGTTGCGGGCCCGCGGCTGGACCTGGTGACAACGGGGTCGGTGGTGACACCGTCCGGCCGGCGGTGAAGGCCGGGACTGCACCTGGCGCGCTGACCCCTCCCTGCCGATCGTGACCCATCCATCCGGAGGGTGACGGACGATGGTCTTGACACGTCCCGCCGATACCCTGACCCGGTGGCACGGCACACCGGAGGATCTCAGCCTCCCAGCGCTCATGCCGACACGGTGGACGAGCAGACGGTCCAGCCGGCGGTCGACGTGAGTGACGAGCGCGAGGACGGGCAGGCTGCGCCCCGTCCGGCCCGGCGAAGGCTACGTCGCAGACCGCCCGAGGCGGGCGCGCGCGAGACCTTCGATGCCGTCCATGAGGGGATCCACGCCGACCCTGCCGCCGCCGAGGAGGGGGCCCGGGTGCTGGCCGCCGCGGCCACCGGGACCGCTCCGCCCCCGCCTGGGGGGGGCGAGGTGGCCGATATGGACGAGCTGCCCGATCACGACGTAGCAGCTGTGTTGAGGATCACGCCCTTCCGCCGGCTGTGGATGGCCTTGGGGCTGTCCAGCTTCGGTGACTGGCTCGGCCTGCTGGCCACGGCGGCGATGGCCAAGAACCTCGCCAGCGGGTCCTACACGGCGGAGAACTTCGCCATCGCCGGTGTCTTCATCCTCCGGCTCGCGCCCGCCGTTCTGCTCGGCCCGCTCGCCGGTGCTCTGGCCGACCGGCTGGACCGACGCTGGACCCTCGTCTTCGGTGATCTGTTCCGGTTCGTGCTCTTCGCCTCGATCCCGCTGGTCGGAACCCTGCCCTGGCTGTACGCCGCCACCCTGCTGATCGAGTGCTTCGCGCTGTTCTGGATGCCGGCCAAGGACGCCACGGTGCCCAACCTGGTGCCCCGGCGCCGGCTGGAGGCGGCGAACCAGATCAGCCTGGTGGCGACCTACGGCACCGCGCCGGTCGCGGCGCTGGTCTACTCCGGGCTGGCGCTGTTGGACGGCGTGATCCGGCACGTCATCCCGGGCTGGTCGCTGGACCCGGTCGAGGCGGCGCTGTGGTTCAACGCGGTGACCTTCCTGGTGTCCGCGCTGACCATCTGGCGGCTGGAGATCCCGCCGAACGTGAGCGAGCAGCGCGAGCACCAGGTCGGCGTGTTGCGCTCGGTGATCGACGGCTGGAAGTTCGTCGGCGGCACGCCGTTGGTGCGCGGGCTCGTCCTCGGCATGCTCGGCGCCTTCGCCGCGGCCGGGTTCGTGGTCGGGCTGGCCCAGACCTTCGTCCAGGACCTCGGCGCGGGCCAGCCGGGGTTCGGGGTGCTCTTCGGGGCGGTCTTCGTCGGGCTCGCGCTCGGGATGTGGACGGGACCACGGCTGCTGGAGGACTTCTCCCGGCGGCGGCTGTTCGGCCTGGCTCTGGGCACGGCGGGCGTCTTCCTGATCCTGCTCGCCCTGGTCCCGGATCTCGTGCTGGCCGCGCTGTTCACGGTGGCCGTGGGCGCCGCGGGCGGGATCGCCTGGGTGACCGGGTACACCCTGCTCGGCCTCGAGGTGGACGACGAGGTGCGCGGCCGGACGTTCGCCTTCCTGCAGTCCGCGGCGAGGGTCGTGCTCGTCCTCGTGCTGGCCCTGGGGCCGGCGCTCGCGGCGCCGATCGGGGCGCACTCGCTGCACCTGTCGGACGAGCATGTGATCACCTACAACGGTGCTGCCTGGGTGTTCCTGCTGGCCGGAGTCCTGGCGCTGGCGATGGGCATCACGTCCTACCGGCAGATGGACGACCGGGTCGGGACGCCGCTGCGCGGTGACCTGCGCCGCGCCTGGACCGCCTACCGGGAGGCCCGGCCGACGCGTCCGGGCCGGCAGTACGAGGGCTTCCTGGTGGCTTTCGAAGGCGGTGACGGGGCGGGCAAGTCCACCCAGGCCCGGCTGCTGGCTGCCTGGCTCGAGGAGGACCAGGGCCACGAGGTGCATCTCACCCGCGAGCCCGGCGCCACCCCGCTCGGGGAGCACCTGCGCGAGCTGCTGCTCGGCGAGCGGGAGGACGTCGGCGCCCGGACCGAGGCGCTGCTGTTCGCGGCCGACCGGGCCCACCACGTGGACTCGATGGTCCGGCCCGCGATGGAGCGCGGCGCCGTGGTCGTCACCGACCGGTACGTCGACTCGTCCATCGCCTACCAGGGTGCCGGTCGAGAGCTGGACGCCGAGGACGTGGCCCGGCTCTCGCGCTGGGCGACCGGCGGCCTGATGCCGGACCTGACCGTCCTGCTGGACCTGCCACCGGAGATCTCCCGGGTCCGCCGGGCGGCCGACGACCGGCGCAACGGTGACGACCGGCTCGAGTCGCTGCCCGATGACTTCCACGACCGGGTCCGGCGCCGGTTCCTCGACCTGGCCCGGCGCGAGCCGCACCGCTACCTCGTCCTGGACGGGTCCGACCCGCGCGATCAGCTGCAGGAGGCGATCCGCAAGCGGGTCCGTGACCTGGTGCCGATCTCGCCACGGCGTCGGGCCGACCTGCAGGTCAAGCTGACCGAGGAGGAGCACACCCGGCAGCGTCGGGCGTCGGCCGAGGCCGAGGTCCGCCGGATGGACGCCGAGCTGCGCGGCCGTTCCCGGGACGAGGCACGGGCCCGGCAGGAGTCCCGCCGGCGCGCCCGGGAAGAGGCCGAGCGGCAGCTCCGCCAGGAGGAGGCCGAACGCCGGGCAGGGATCGAGCGCCGGCGGCAGGAGGCCGAGCTCGAGCTCCGGCAGCAGGACGAGGCCCGGGAGCAGGACGAGGCCCGGGAGCAGGACGAGGCCCGGGAGCAGGACGAGGCCCGGGAGCTGGGCGCCGCCGTGACCGATCCCGGCTCGCCCGGTGATCCGAGCGATCCGAGCGCGGCGAGTGAGACGGACGGGCCGTCTCCGGGTGGCCCGGCAGGAGGCTTCGCCGGCGGAGATCCGTCGCTGGCGGTGACCCAGAAGCTGCCGCCGGTCGAGGACAGGGCGCCCGGGAAGGACCATGACCCTGACCGGGACGCTGACCAGGAGCCTGGCAAGACCGGACTGAAAGATGACCAAGACCCGGACCCTGACCAAGACCCTGACCAAGACCCTGACCAAGACCCTGACCAGCAGCTGACGGTCGACCTGCGGGTGGAGGACCGCGCCGTCGAGGTCCGGCCGACCATGGACCTGCCGGCGGTTCAGCCGCCCAGCCGCCGCAGCCGTCGGGCCGGCCGCGACCTCGGCAACGAGATCTTCGGCCAGGATCGGTGACGTGAGCGTCTGGGACGACGTCGTCGGGCAGCCCGAGCCGGTCGCGATCCTGTCTCGCGCGGCGCGGTCCGCCGCGGCGGAGCTGGCACAGCGGGTCATCCCGGGCGTGGGGGGCGTCGGCGCCGGTCCTGACGAAACCCCGACCCGTGGTCCCGGCGACACCCCGCCCGGCGAGCCCGACCGGACGCCGCCCGGTGGGATGACGCACGCCTGGCTGCTCACCGGTCCGCCGGGGTCCGGCCGCTCCACCGCGGCCCGCGCGTTCGCCGCGGCGCTGCAGTGCCCCGACGCCGGTTGCGGCGACTGCCATGCCTGTCGGACGGCTCTGTCGGGCGCGCACGCGGACGTCACCCTGGTGGCGACCGAGCACGTCTTCCTCCGGCTGGAGGACGTCCGCCCGCTGGTCAGCCTGGCCCAACAGCGGCCATCGCTGGGCCGCTGGCGCGTGATCGTGATCGAGGACGCCGACCGCCTCAACGACACCTCGGGCAACCTGCTGCTCAAAGCCATCGAAGAGCCGCCGCCCCGGACCGTCTGGCTGCTGTGCGCGCCGAGCGCGGATGACGTGCTGGTGACGATCCGCTCGCGCTGTCGGCACGTCGGGCTGCGGGTGCCGCCGGCGGCCGATGTGGCGGCGCTGCTGGTGCGCCGGCACGGCGTCGACCCCGCGGTCGCGGCGTTCGCGGCCCGGGCAGCCAGCAGCCATGTCGGGCTGGCCCGGCGGCTGGCCACCGACGAGGGCGCCCGGATCAGGCGCCGCGAGGTGCTCCAGCTGCCGAGCCGCCTGGTCGGCGTCGGGGCTGCCGTGCTCGCCGCCGGCCAGCTGGTCGAGGTGTCGTCGGTCGAGGCGAAGGCGGCCACGGCCGAGCGCGACGCCGCGGAGCGAGCGGCCCTGCTGCACTCGCTGGGCGCCGAGGGCGCGGGCACCCTGCCCCCGGCGGTCCGGGCGCAGGTCCGCCAGCTGGAGGAGAACCAGAAGCGACGCGCCACCCGCGCCAACCGGGACGTCCTGGACCGGGCCATGATCGACCTGCTCTCGCTGTACCGGGACGTGCTCGTGGTTCAGCTGGGGGCCGAGGTCGAGCTGGTGAACGCCGAGCTCGCCGACGAGATCGAAGGGCTGGCGGCCCGGTCGTCGCCCGAGGCGACCATCCGCAAGCTGGACGCCATCGCCGAGGCGCGGGAGCGGATCGCCGCCAATGTGGCGCCACTGCTGGCGGTCGAGGCCCTGATGGTCAAGCTGCGGGACGGCAGCCCGGCCTGACTGCGGTTGCGCCTGACGCCCGTCCCCTGTTCGCCCGGGCGATCTCGACCCCCGCGACCGCCCGGCCCAGTCGTGTCCGGACGTCCAGATCGGTCGGGTACGGTCGGGTGATGCCCGTTCCGGGCCGCGGCCAGCTGCCCGCGGCCGCCGATCCCGCCACGAGCTGTTGTTCCCCGCCACGAGCTGTTCCCGCCAGGAGGCCGTCGCTCCGATGATCCGGTCCGCGCGGTTGCGCCGCGTCCTGATCCCTGCCGGTCTCGCGCTGGCGACCCTGCTCGCCGCCTGCTCCAGCGGGTCCGGTGCGGCGACCGACGCCAAGCCCAGCAAGGTCCCGGCGGTGAAGGTCACGCCGTCCGACGATCCTGCCCAGCAGGCCGATCTGGCCCGGTTCTACCGGCAGCGGATCGCGTGGACCAGCTGCGGCAACGGGTTCCAGTGCAGCCGGGTCACGGTTCCGGTGAACTGGGACCAGCCTGCTGGGGACACGATCCAGCTCGCGGTCAAGCGGCTGCACACCTCGGCGCAGACGCGCGTCGGCTCGCTGCTGATCAACCCCGGCGGCCCGGGCGTATCAGGGGTGCAGTTCGTCGACAGCGCCCGCTCCCAGTTCGGCCGCTCGGTCCGGGACGCCTTCGACATCGTGGGCTGGGACCCGCGCGGGGTGGGGCAGTCGGCGCCGGTGGAGTGCCTGAACAACAACCAGCTCGACACCTACCTGGCGACGGACGCGACGCCGACGGACCAGGTCGGGATCACCGATGCCGTCGACCAGGCACAGGGTTTCGCCGCCGCGTGCGAGCAGCACTCCGGCGCCCTGCTCGCGCATGTCGACACTCTCAGCACGGTGCGGGACATGGACGTTCTGCGGGCGGCGCTCGGCGACCCGAGGCTGCTGTACTACGGCGGCTCGTACGGGACCTTCCTGGGTGCCTGGTACGCCGAGGAGTTCCCCTGGCGGGTCGGGCGCCTGGTGCTGGACGGCGCCGTGGATCCGTCGCTGACCACTGACCAGTACGCCGCCGGTCAGGCGATGGGCTTCCAGCGCGGCCTGCGGGCCTACATCGCCGACTGCCAGCGCCAGTCCGAGTGCCCGCTCCGCGGCAGTGTCGATGACGGGATCGCCCAGCTGTCCTCGCTGATCGACAACGCCGATCGGCACGCGCTGCAGACGGACGACGCGAGTCGCCCGCTGACCCAGTCGCTGATGGTGACCGGTCTGGCGATGGGCATGTACACCAACCAGTTGTGGGTCGCCCTGACCAAGGGCATCACCGAGGCGATGAGCGGTCAGGGCACGACTCTCCTGGCCCTGGCCGACCTGTACAACGAGCGGGACGCCAAGGGTCAGTACTCGCAGGTGTTGTCGGCCAATCCGGCGATCTACTGCCTGGACCATCCCGAGCGGGAGAGCGTGCAGAAGATCGCGGCGCTGGCGGACACCCTGGCCAAGCGCTACCCCCCGCTGGGCGCCACCATGGGCTGGGGCGTGCTCGGCTGCGCCGAGTGGCCGATCCCCGCAGTGATGAAGCCGCAGAGAATCACCGCCCTCGGCGCCGCGCCGATCCTGGTGGTCGGCACGACCGGCGACCCGGCGACGCCCTACGAGTGGGCGAAGTCGCTGGCCGGACAGCTCTCCTCCGGCAGGCTGCTGACCTGGCGCGGCCAGGGCCACACCGCCTACGGCCGCGGCAGCGCCTGCGTGGCACGGGTGGTGGAGAGCTACCTGCTCACCGGCGCGGTTCCGGCCGCCGACACAACCTGCACCGACTGAGGCTGCCGGAGCCCCTATACTCGACGCCTGTGTCCCCCCGCAGGGGGCCACCTGCCGCCTTAGCTCAGTCGGACAGAGCGACGCACTCGTAATGCGTAGGTCAAGGGTTCGATTCCCTTAGGCGGCTCCGCGTCTGACCTGCATGTTTGCCCCTTCCTAGCCCTTCACTGGTGTCCGGTTTGTCTGCCGGTGGGCACGAAGTGGGCACATCCAGCTGGTGCCAATGCAGTCCGTGCAGGTCAGCGATCTGATCGTTGCTGCAGGCAGGTTCACCGCAGGGTCGCAGTCCGCCGCGATGGCCCGGGCGCAAGCCGGGCCGACCAGGCGCCCCGCTGCCGGTCACGTGCGGGCCACCAGCCGCGGAGCACGAGCGCTGGCCGAACCGCGGGTGTCACCTGGGCGCGAAGAGGCGGAGCATGCCTTGTTGTTCCGGGCTGAGACTCATGATCGTGTTGCGGCCGTTCGGGTAGATCTCTGCAGCGTGCCACTGCGCCCTGCGGACGCTGGTCGCGACGCCGATCCTGACGCCACGGTCCTGCAGTTCTTGGAGGAGACGATTGCCCGCGAACAGGTACGCGGCGGCGATGCACCATGGCCGGGTGCTGCCCCGCGAGGACGTGGCCGGGGATGCCGGCCCCATCAGCACGAGGTAGTAGTCCGGACGGTTCGACGCCACGTCGAGGAGTCCCTCACGTTCGAGGTACCACTTCACGTTCACGGTCGCGCCCGTGATGGCGCCCGATGTGAACCGGCCGTCGATGCCGGCCGCGACCGCGCTGGATTCCAGGTCGATCCCGAAGATCCGCGCGGCAAGCCACTCACCCAGGTGGCCGGAGGTCATGGGGCGACCAATGAGCGCCGCGATGTCGGCGTCGATCGCGTTCCGCGCGGACAACAACTCCGCCACTCGCTCCACGGGTTGCGTCATGCCGCAACGATGCCATTCGGGCCTCCGCGCTCGGCGCGGACCATGGCGGTGCGACCTTCACAACAGACTGGGATGGCCCTCCTGCGTGGGCCCCCCGGGGCGATCGAGGTCCGCCCGTGGGCCGTAGCGAGTTGTCCCGAAGATCCGCAGATTGCTACCGCGACACACTACGATCTGATCATGCTGAGACGACGGGGAGTAGTGGCTCGTTGGGAACCGAGGCGACCTGGGCAGGTCATCGACTTGGTGAGTCTGCTCGACAAGAAGATTCAGGATCTCGCACGTGACCCTGCCGCGCTGATCTACGGTGACGCCTTGGCGCTTGCAGTTGACGACATGAGCGCGGAGGAAATCCGAGCGAGGTTCATGACGCTGCGCGCGAAGGGGGAATCTCCGGTGCAATATGAGCCGCGATCAGGATTGACCCCAATCACGATCCCTGTAGGCAGCTACATCGCAGACGTAATGCACCTTCTTGTGCGCACGGATGGGTTCCTCTGTTTCGATCGGCATGACAATGGCCCCACGCTGGGTGAGCTGTCGCAGTATTTCAAGGACTTCCTGCATGCTCCGATCAACATAGTCAGTCTCTACAATCGCGATATCGAACAAGATATCGAAGATATGCGGAATCAACTCCGCAAGATCGAAATCGGAGTGATCCCGGCAAAAATCACGGATGACGAAGGCCGTGGGCTGGTGGGCAACCTTGTTCCTCTCCTCCTAGGAGAGAAGGTTCCTACAATTGGACTCTCGCTCGGCGTCGGCCACGCGCGCCCAGACAAGTACCTCGATCCCGAGGTTCAGGAAGCGGCAATGGCTTTGGTCGGCGAGGCTGGCGAGCTCGTTGAGCGCATGGTTCTGCACGGACGCCGACGTAGCACCGGCAAGGTCGAGAATCCCATCAACGTCCTGCGCAGTCGCATCGGAGAGCACTTCGAACTGCTACCGAGTGCAGAGTCGGATGAAATGCCAGACGCAGAGGATGCATACCGCAAGCTGGGCGCAATGTTCGAGAAGTACCAAAGCGATGGAGTCTTGGACCGGGCGCTCGTGGCGCGTTTCCTGTCGAAATGAAGGCCCTGCTGCGGCGCCTCGATCGATCTTGGGCGGCGATGCTAGTCTTAAGCGGGTTCCTGATCTGGTTCTTGCTGTGGTGGTGGGCAGAGCACAGCAAGGGCGTCCTTCTCACGGGAGAGATGCCGCAGAGTACGCGACTCACTCTCTACTCCACAATTGCGGGAGTCATGGCCGGGCTTCTCGGCTTCGTGATCGCGGCGATCGCCATCCTCATCGCTTTGCCTAGGAATGTCTCTGAGCGGTTCAGGAAGGTCCGTAGGTATGTTGTGGAGCTTCTTCTGGGAACCAGCTTCCTGCTGGCTCTATCCTTAGGGATGGCCGTCCTCGGGATGATGGTGGATGACGGCGTTCATGCGCCGGTTTATCTCCAAGCCGCAACGCTGGCCTTTCTCGCGACCAGCGCTCTCGGGCTCGTAATCGGGGGAGTCGGGCTGTGGGCCCTCTTCAGGTCTAGCGATTGATGGCGACTGATCCGATCGCGTATGTAGTGCGTCCCCGGCGCCGCGGTCAGGAGCGGCGGACACGCGGGACGATCGCGGCGACGGCTTCGGCGGCTTCGCGGTCGACTTCTTCGAAGACCGAGGTGTAGATGTCGGCGGTGATCTGGATGCCGGAGTGGCCCATGAGTTGGGAGACGAGCTTGAGGTCCTTGGTGGCCCGGTAGGTCAGGGTGGCGGCGACGTGCCGGAGGTCGTGCAGCCGGATCGGCGGCAGGGGTGGGCCGGTGAGCGCGAGCTTGACGGCGGGGATGGGCATCTTGTGGATGTTGGCCAGGGTCTCGGCGCTGGGCGCCTCGCGGCCGGCGCGGGCAGCGTCGTCGGGGGCGCGGCGGATGGCCTCGTAGCGGGCCAGCAGCCGTTCGAAGTGCTGGGAGATGGTGTCGGCGATTAGCGGGGTGCCGTCCTCGACGGTGAACACCAAGCCGCTGTCCTGCCACAGCGCGCCCCACTCCCGGCGCAGTTCATTCTGGCGGCGCATATGGCCGGTGAGCACGGCGACGGTGGCCTTGTCGAGAGCGAGGATCCGGTCGCGGCGGTTCTTGGTCGATTCGGGTTCGTCGGCCTCACTCGGGTCGGCGTGGTCGTCGTGGCTGACGCGGATGGTGACGGTGGCCGCGGTGAGGTTGAGTTCGCTGGTCTGCAGGGCGCAGGCTTCGCCGCGGCGTAGGCCACGGAACGCGATCAGGTGCCACATCGGGTAGTGCCGGTCATCGGCGGCGAAGTCGAGGAACAGTCCGGTCTGCTCGGGGGTCCAGACCATGACCGGGCTGGGTTTGCGGCCGGTGGTCTGCCAGCGCTCGACGCGGGCGTCGGTCCAGACCAGCGCGCGTGGGGCCCGGCCGGACGGCAACTGGATGTGGTGGGCGGGGTTACGGGGGATCATCTCGCGACGGTGCCGGTCGGCCAACCAGGCGTGAACGACGCCGTGCACGCGCCGGATCCGGGCGGCGGACAGCCGCCGTCGGGAGGTCGGCCCCGTGCCCCGAACGGCCAGTAGCCGCCGCAGCATGGTCGGCGGCCTGCCGGTCTCGGGGCGGCCGATCAGCCGCATTGCCGCGTAGAGCTCCTCCAGGTGGGCGGGGCGGACGTCGACCAGCTTCAGGTGGCCGAGGCCGGGCTTGACGTAAAGGGTGCCGACCTCGGCGTTGGCGCGACGGGTGGAGGGTTTGAGGTTGAACTTGGCGCCCAGCCAGGCGTCGAAGTCCGCGGTGACGGTCAGGGTGCGGTCGGCGATGGCGTGCAGGCCCTTGTTGAGCTGGTCCAGGCGGGTGATCCGGTCGTTCTTCGCCGCGGTCTTGGTCGGGAACGGCCCCGCCTTCGGCTGGCGGCGCCGTCCGTCCGGTCCGGCGGGTTCGCTGAACCGGTAGTACCAGGCGCCGTGCCCGCGTTCCTCCAGCCGTGGGCAGTGCTTGCCCAGCTGTCGGCCGTCCGGCCCGCGGCAGCCGCACTGCTTGAACGGCTCGCCCCTCATCGTCGACCTGCCTTCCCCGTGTCGTCGTGCGTTGGCTGTGCGGCGGCTATGCGGCGGGTCGGACGGGGATGCCGATGGCGCGCAGCAGGTCCGCGGTGGGGATGACGTAGCGGCGGCCGAGTCGCAGCACCCTGCACGGGAACTCACCGCGCCGGGCCAGGTTGTAGGCCAGGCTGCGCCCGCAGCCCAGGATCACGGCGGCCTGCTCCACGCTGAGCGTGGGCGGCAGCGTCCCCACGTCCACGCCGACCGATCCGTGGTCATCGGGATCCGTCCGGCCCGACGGGTCAGCGGTGCGGGGCAGGATCGTCACCCGGGGCGCCAGGGTGTCCGGGGGAGTGGCCGGGACGGCGGACGTGGGGGCGTGGGACCGGATCGGCGTGTTCACGTTGCTGCTCCTTGTCTTGGTGTTGCCGGTCGGCGGCCGCACAGGGGCCGCCGCCGACCGGAACTGCGATGGACGGGCTCGGGGGCGTCCATGGACGCTCCACTCCCGGGCCGGGTCAAGCCCGTGATCAAAGGGGCGTCAGGCCGCCCGCGGCGCCTCGCCGGCACGGGCGATCCGCGAACCGGCGGGTTGTGCGATCAGCCGGCACACCAGAACGTCCTCGTGCAGGTGGACGTGTTGGGGGACGCCGGCGGCGCGGGCGTTCCGGACGGCGAGGAGTTGGAAGAACGAGGCGCGGGGGACGAGCTTGTCGCCGCGGAGCCCGGCGAGGGGCGCGACGCAGCGTTCGATCGGGGTGAGCCCGACGGCGCGGGCGGCGTCCAGGACGGCGGCCGGGAGGTCGACGAGGTTGCCGTTGCGGCGGAACGGCCGGGTGGTGATCACAACGTGCCCGCCAGGGCGGAGCAGCGCGACGGCGCGGGTGAGGATGTCGGTGAACCCGGCGAGCAGGGTGTCGAGGTCGGCGTGGGCGAGGTTGGCCGACCCGCGCCGGGTGGGGGCGTAGCGGTGGTCGTGCTTGTGCACGCCAAGGCCGGGCTGGGGGCGGACCTGGCCGTGGACGTTCTGCCCGTACGGGGGTGAGGTGAGGATCAGCGCGACCGGCCGGGCCGGGTCCCAGCCGCTGGGGGCGTCGGTCGGCGGCAGCGCACGCGGCCGGTGCAGCAGCGCGGGCAGGGTGCGGGCGTCGGCGGCGTGCACGCTCGCGTGCCCGGGCGCTCCCTGGGCGGCGGCGAGGTCGAGGTTGGCGCGGGCCAGGTGGGCCCAGCGGGGCTCGTACTCGATGCCGACGGCGTGCCGGCCGGTGTGCACGGCTTCGACCAGGCTGGTGCCGATGCCGCACATCGGGTCCAGGACCAGGTCGCCGGGGCGGGTGTAGTGGACGATGGCGTGCCGGGCGAGTCCGGGCAGCATCTTCGCCGGGTGCGCGGCGGTGCCGGGCAGGTAGCGGCCGCGGCGTTGGGCCTTGGCGTCGCGCATCGCGGTCAGCCAGACGGAGGTGGCCTGGTGGGCCGGGTCCGGCTCGACCGGGTAGGCGGACGGGTCACGGTCCGGCCAACCAGTCGGGGCCGGCAGCTCGCCGAGGCTCAGGGGTTGAGTGTCCTCGGGGCGGAGTTCGGGGGCGGGGTCGATGCTCATGCGGCGGCTCCCGGCGTAGCAGTCGGGACGGTCGGGACGGTCGGGACGGTCGGGACGGTGTAGGCGAGCAGGTCGGTGTGGCCGGGCTGGTGCAGCAGCGGCCGGCCGACCGGGCCGATGACATCCGCAGGACGGGGCTGGTCGGCCGCCTGCAGGCGGGCCCAGGTCCGGTACCCGGCCGCGGTGGCCAGGTCCAGGTCGTGGCCGCGGTCGTCCACGTTCCGGGCCGGGCGAAGGCGTCCGTCGGAGAGATCTCGGCGTGCACGATGGCGTTGTGCTGCAGGTAGCCCAGGCCGAGGGACTGGGCATGGAGGGTCAGCGGGCCGACCCGGA
>CAVUET010000005.1:0-312106 GCA_963740575.1 uncultured Actinomycetota bacterium
AGAGCGACATGATGCCGAAATGGCGGGAAGCCCATGCATCGAATGTTGCCGTTGGCGGCGCGCGTCGCCGCCGGCAGCGCGTAGAACTGCGGATCACGCACGTGGATGAGAACGACCCGCATCGGCGTCACCGCGCGCTCGGCGCGGGACGACGCGACTGTGCTGGGCGTGGTTGCGCTCCACTCACCATTCGGCCCTGTTCGGATCGCAGCATAACCGGCGACGTTCGCGACGCCGCCATCAGCGGCGCGTCAGTGAAGAGTCCGGCGGGCGCACTGACCACAGAGCGTCTGCCGTCGGACCGTTAGGTCAGGTTGTTCAACCACCTGGCTGCCCGAGGTGCACACCTCGCGATGGCCGTTGGCATTGCAGCACCATCCTTTTCTGCGCGGTTCCCCCGATCCTATCACGGGCGATAGGGAAATAGCTCGCGGATGGATCCCTCCTGCCCCCAGATGCTTCGAGTTCTGAGAGAAGGCGATCGCCTGGCCGGTCAGCGCCGCCGACCAACGCGCTTGGGCACGCTGGCGAGCCGCCGCACCGGCGGGTTGCGCAGGCGGTGCACCTGCTGCTCGATCAGCTTGTCGCCCTTGGCGAGCAGGGCGCGGTTGGGGCTGTACTTCTCGATCATGTAGCTCAGGTCGCCGAGATCGTGGATCAGGATCTTCACCGCGCGCTCGCGTTCGCGTTCGCCTTTGAGCGCGCTGAGCAGATCGAGCACCAGGTCTTCGATCTCGGAGCTCTCGATGGCCAGCGCGGTCTCGAAGGCGCGGCGTGAGCGTGATGCCGCCGCGCTTCGCCTCGGCCTCTGCCTGATCGAGCAGGTTGCGCAGATGCTCGACGTGCGCGCGGGTCAGGGTCGGTGCGGCGGGCAGGGTGCGCTGCGGGCGCGCATTCGAGCAGTCCGGCGACCATCGCCAGGGCGCCGTAGTGACGCGATTCGTGCTCGGCCATGTCGAACCAGAAGGCGCGCACCTCGTCGGGCTCGGGGAAGACGCTTTCGTAGTGGCAGTAGAGCTGCATCGTGCGCCGCTCGAGCTCCATGGCGACGGCGATGAGCTTGCGGAACAGCTCGGGCGGCCGAGACTTGGACTGCTTCGCGGCGGCGGCTGGCTTGCGCACTGAGGGCATGCGCGCTTTTACCACGCGCGCCGCGTCCGGCCAGCGGTCGCTGAGCGTGCCGCCGCGCGCCAAGCGCGCGCGGTGTATCGGGTGGCTCAGCCGCGCTGTTGCGCCTGGAGGGAGCGACGGTGCCGCGGCGCGACAATGCGGCGAGCTCGATCAGCATCGCCGTCACCAACGGATAGCGCTCGCGCAGCGGGTCGACAGCACCGCGGCTTCGATCGGTACTGTCCAGGCGCTCGTGCCCACCAGCGGAGCGGGGTGCTGCAGCCGTTCGCGTCGATGCACCGGCGCGGTCGACGCGGGAGGCCTTGCGGCGAGCACCGTCCGGTCGAGCGACGAGCGCCGGTATCGGCTCGGGCAGGTGGAGCGGCGTCCAGGTGGCGAGAAATTCGGTTGCCGAGGCGCGCGCCTGCTCCCACGAGCGCAGGCAGCGGGCGACGAAGGAGCTCCATTCCGTGCCGCGGGCTGCCGGAGAGCGCGGCCGTTCTGTTGGCCGATCGCCGTGCGGCGACGGGGGGCAACGGACGGGCGGGGCGCCGGTCCGCTGGCCGACCTCTGGATCGCCCACGCACCACACCGGCATGCCCATGCTCACCCTCTCCGCAACCCGCTGACCCCACGACCGGCGTGCCGGGACGGGTGCCAGGCTAACGGATCAGACCTCGTCCCACGCCGTGCCTTCGAGAAAGCGGGCCGGTAGGGCGCACGCATCGCGCTACTGCCCGGCCGCGCCGCGCTCGGCATGGCCTGGCGTGCTCGCCCACGACACCGGCTGCGCCGACTGCTGGTGGGTTCGATGTCCTTACGGCTCTTTCTGTTCTCATTCCTGGCTCATAGTTCCGACTCCTCATTTGGGTTCTGACCCTTCCACCGCCATCCGCGAAATCGCTCGCGACCCGTCCCCCCAATGCAAGGTCGATGCATCAGATAGCAGGTCATCTGACCTGCCACGTAACGCAAATGTAACACACGCAAGAAAGGTTTGAAGTTGGGATTTTCCCTCAACGGGCTGAGGGTTTTCCCTTGTGCCACTCGCCGAGCCGCTGCTCAGGCCGTTGGCGTCGTCGCCGTCCTCGTTGGCGAGCAGGACCATGCGGATCAGATCCGCCAGACAGTCGACCTTGAGCTTCTCCATCACGTGCGCGCGGTGCACTTCGACCGTCTTGGTGCTGAGCGTTCAGCTCGGCGGCGATCACCTTGTTGCTCTTTCCCGGCGACCACGCGATCGAGCACGTCGCGCTCGCGCGGCGTCAGGAGGCGCACGCGTTCTCGCACCTCGGCGCGCAGGGCGCGCCGGCTGCGCGATGACCTCGTCGTGCGACACGGCGGCGCGGATGCGGTCGAGCAGCGTCTGGTCGCTGAACGGCTTCTCGATGAAATCGAACGCGCCCGCCTTCATTGCGCGCACCGCCAGCGGCACCTCGGCGTAGCCGGTGATGATCAGGATCGGGATCTGGATCTTGCGCGCCGCGAGCTCGGCCTGCAGGTCGAGTCCGCTCATGCCGGGCATGCGCACGTCGAGCACCAGGCAGCCCGGATCGCTGGCGTGGTAGGTGCGCAGAAACTCCTGCGCGCTCGAGCAGGTGCGCACGGTGAGGCCGACCGACTCGATCAGCCAACGCAGCGACGACCGCATGGCCGGGTCGTCGTCGACGACATAGACAGTCGGACCGGCCTTGCTCTCTATCCGGTTGCCTCCTCCGGCAACATGTCCTCCCCGCACGCGCGATCGTGCTACAGCGTCTGCAGCTCAGTCCCCGCGCCGGTTGCGCGTCCTCGCTGCGGCCGAACGATAGCGCGCCCGCCCACGGCGGATCAATTGGGGAAAACCTTTACACCGATGCGGGAAGTTCCGCCGCGCGCCGTTGAAGCCGTCGTGGCCGTGTGGTTCATAGGGACCGATGACGAGCCTCGCCGATCGCGCCTGCGTGCCGTGCCGCGGCGGCGTGCCGCCGCTCACGGCGGAGGAGATCGCGCCGCTGCTGGCGCAGGTCGACGGCTGGAACGTGGTCGACGACCACCACCTCGAGAAGACCTACCGGCTGCCGAATTTCGCCGCGCGCCCTGCGAGCTGGTGAACCGCATCGGCGCCATCGCCGAGGAGCAGAACCACCATCCCGATCTGTTCCTCGCCTGGGGCCGCGTCGGGGTGAAGATCTGGACGCACAAGATCAACGGCCTGACCGAGAGCGACTTCGTCTTCGCCGCCAAGTGCGACCGCGCCTTTTCCGCGCTGGCACCTGAGCGCTGGCCATGCCGGCCCGCTACGCGCGGCCGAGCATCGAGCATGGCCCCTCTTCCCCCGCCCGCGTACCGGCGCTCGAGCCGCACACCGAGGCGTTCTGGCGCGCCTGCCGCGCCGGCCGCCTGCGAGTTCACGCGCTGCGTCGCCGTGCGGCTGGCTCATCCACCCGTCGCGGCCGATCTGCCCGCGCTGCCGCGGCCGCGACCTGACGTCGACGACGGTGAGCGGGCGCGCCCGCCTGCACAGCTACACGGTCAACCACCAGCGCTGGTTCCCGGGCCAGCCGGTGCCGTACGTGATCGGCCTGGTCGAGCTGGTCGAACAGCCCGGCCTGCGCCTGACGACCAACATCGTCAACTGTCCGCTCGACAGCTCGCGATCGGCATGCCGCTGCGCGTGGTGTTCGAGACCTCAACGACGACATCGCGCTGCCGCTGTTCGAGCCGGACGGAGGCCGCGTGAGCGACAAGCCGGAACGGCGCGCGATCATCTCCGGCGTCGGGCAGTCGGCCATCGGCCGGCGGCTGTTCCGCACCGACCTCGACCTGACCTGCGAGGCGGCGCTGGCGGCGATCGCCGACGCCGGCCTGCGGCCCGACGACATCGACGGCATCGCCGCGTACCCGGGCCCGATCGGCGGCGCCGCCGGGGTTCGCCGGGCCGGGCATCTACGAAGTGCAGGAGTGCCTCGGCATCGACCTGCGCTGGCATCTCTCCGGCGCCGAGGGTCCGGCGCAGATCTCGCCGATCATCCACGCCATGCTGGCCGTCGCCGGCGGGCCTGTGCCGGCATGCGCTGGTCTACCGCACGGTGACCGAAGCGACGGCCGCCGCCGATACCGGCCGGCTCGGCATCGGCGCCGGCTCGCACGAGATCCGCGGCTTCGGCGCTTTTCTGATTCCCGTTCGGCGCGATGTCGGCGGCCAACTGGCTGGCGCTCTACGCGCGCCGCCACATGTACGAGTTCGGCACCACACGCGAGCACCTCGGCCTCATCGCCACCACCGCGCGCCGGCACGCCGGCGTTCAACCCGCAGGCGATCTACCGCGATCCGATGAGCATGGAGGACTATCTCGGCGGCGCGCATGGTCAGCGATCCGTTCGGCCTCTACGACTGCGACGTGCCGTGCGACGGCTCGACCGCGGTGATCGTCTCGAGCGCCGAGGCGGCGCACGATCTGCCGCACCGCGCGGTGCGCTTCGAGGCCGTCGGCACGCGCCATCCGCGCGCCGCCCGTCGTGGGACCAGTGGGACGACATCACGACCATGGCGGCGCGCGACGCCGCGGCGCAGCTGTGGACGCGCACCGACCTGAAGCCGGCCGACGTCGACACCGCGCAGCTCTACGACGGCTTCTCGTTTCTCACCCTGGCGTGGATCGAGGCGCTGGGGTTCTGCGGCCGCGGCGAGAGCGGGCCGTTCGTCGAGAACGGGCGCATCGATCTGGGCGGCGCGCTGCCGCTCAATACCTGGGGCGGGCAGCTCTCCGGCGGGCGCCTGCACGGCTTCGGCTTCGTCGCCGAAGCGTGCCGCCAGTTGCGCGGCGAATGCGGCGAGCGCCAGGTGCCGGGCTGCGAAGTCGCGGTGGTGGGCGTCGGCGGCGGCCCGGTCGCCGGCTGCATGCTGCTCACCCGCTGACCGGCTGCGCAGACGATCGGCGTCCGTAGGGGCCGCAGGGCCCTACCAGAGCTCGTCGGTATAACGATCCGTCCCCACCACCGTGGGCAGCCACGGTGACGCGAAGACCACCCGGGCGAGACCACCGGCCTCGACGTCACGACCGAGCGCCCGGAAGCGATCCCACGCAGGCTCGGGCGCGGCGTCGAGGAAGAACAGGTACAGGTCGAGCAGGTGGGTGCGCTCGACGCGCGGGATCGCCATCGGCCCTTCGCGCTGCGGAATGGGCGACCAGCACGAGCACGATGCCATCGGCGAGCCGGCGAGAAAGCGGTCGAGCCGCTGGTCGCGAAACCAGGCGTCGAACGCCGTCCGGTCGACGCCTTCACGGCGCTCGAGCGCGACCGACACCATGCTCGGGAACGGGTGGTCGAGCGACAGCTCGAGTGGCACCGGATCGGGGTCGCGATAGCGTGTCCAGTCGAATGTGTACATCAGGGTGTGCACGTGCGTGCGCTCGTTGAAGCCGCGCCCGTTCTGGTACAGCCAACGGGCTTGCTGCCCCGCCCACTGGTGGTGCTCGTCGTGGTGTCCGGCGTGGATCCAGTAGATGGCCACGTAGGACCCCGCGCGCACCGACGGCTTCGCGATGGTGCTCTCGGCCGGAAACCGCAGCTCCTTGAGTCGGCTCGGCGCCACCCAGCGCCGCCCGGCAAACAGCCACGGCCCCACCAGACAGCCGGCGTAGAAGTGATCGCGCTCGTACCAGCGGTTGTAGGCGACCTCGTGCCCGGGCTGCGGATCCACCATGGTGAACAGCATGCTGCCGACCTTGACGGGGTACTCCTTCATCTTCCCTCCGGATAGCGCTCGAGAGCGCCCACGGGCATGATCTCAACCGCTGACCACCAGCGAGTCGCCGAGCAGCAACGACGCCCAGAGGGCGGCGATCGCGGCGCCGAGCACGATCCAGGTCAGCACCGCCCCCCACGCGCTGGCGGTATCCGGTGTGGCAGTCTCCGCCACGCGTCCGCGCGGCGTCGCACCGCCTCCGGATTGCGCGTCGGACCGCGACACCACGACAGCGGCCGTGCTGCGCGGGCGCAGATGTGTCTGCCCTCCCGGCGATCGATTGGTTGTCATCGTCGGGACAGGCCTGACATCCGGCGCGCGGCCGCGCAAGCCACCGCCCCGACAGGCACGGAGGCCTGTCACCACAGACAGGCGCTTGTCCCCGCACGCGCCATCGTCCACTCAGGCCGGACGCTTCAAGGGCCGCGGCACGGAGTCGGTCGGCGCTCTCTCACCGCCCTCTGCAGCGACGCGATTCGACGCGCCCGCCAGCGCCCGCACGGTCTCCGGCGAGATCGAACGCAGGTGCAGGTCGCGCTGCGGGAAGGGAATCTCCACGCCGGCCTCCCTGAAGGCCTGGAACATCGAGAAGTAGAGGTCGCTGCGCAGCTGGTGCTTGGCCACCGCCCGGACGTTCACCCACACGAGGATCTCGAAATCGAGGCTGTTGTCGCCGAAGCCGGTGAACCAGACCGCGGGCGGGGGCGTGGCCTCGACGCCCGGCGTCGCCGCGGCGACGCGCAACAGGATGCTGCGCACGTGCTCGGGATCCGCCCCGTAGGCGACCCCCACCGGCACATGCTCGCGGATGAGCGGGCTCGAGCGCGTCCAGTTGACGATCGTCCCACTGACGAACTCGGCGTTCGGCACCAGGTACTCCACCGCATCGCGCGTGCGCAGGGTGGTCGCACGCATGCCGATCTCCTCGATGACGCCGGCGGTGTCGCCGAGCGCGACCCAGTCGCCGCGCCGCAATGCACGGCCGAAGACGAGCGTGAGACCGCTGGTGAGGTTGGTGGCGATCGACTGCAAGCCGAAGCCGAGGCCGATACCGAGTGCGCCGGCGAACACGGTGAGGACGCCGACGCCCACGCCGACGAACTCGAGCGCGAACAGGATGCCGACCACGACCATGGCGTAGCTGATGAAGACGTCGATGGCGTTCGCCACTCCCACGTCCACCGCCAGCGCCGGGTACACCTGGTAGTTGAGATAGTCGCGCAGGAGCCGTGCGAAGAAGACGAACGCCGCGACCACGAGCAGCGCCTCGACCCCCATGAGGACGGAGACGCGACGATCGGCGAGCGAGTAGACGGGGACGGAGAGGAGGCGCGTGAGCGGATCCCCCAGTGCCGTCAGCTCGAGCGCAAGCATGATGAAGGCCCACACCGCGACGACGTCGAGGAGCCGTGCGGCGGACGCGTTGAAACGCGCGCTGTCGCGCGCCGGTGCGGCGTCGCCGATGATCACGCGGCGCAGCGTCTGGCGCAGGAGGTGAAGCACGAACACGATGGCGAGGAAGAGCCCGACCAGCGCCCAACTGCGCAGCCAGACGGCGTGGGCCAGGCGCACGTAGCCCGCCCACGCGAGCAACACGGTGCCGGCGCTGAGGGCGAGCACGACCGGGTAGGCGGCGGAGAAGCCGCGGACGAAAAGCCGGTAGAGTCGATTGGGCAGCGACGGGAAGAGGGCCAAGGTGGCGCGCTTGCGCGCGAGGAAGCCGGTCAGCAGCAGGATGAGCGAGAGGTCGAGGAGCGACTGCATGAGGGCGATGATGTCGCCCGGCACACCGAGGACCTCCGCAGCATCGAGGAGCGCATAGAGCACCAGCCCGTAGAGGGCGAGCCATCGCGTGACGCCATAGAGGTAGCGGCCGTGCTCGAGCGGCATCGGGATCAGCGGCCGCAGAACGAGCTCACGCACCGTCGTCACGACCAGCGCGTAATAGGACCAGGCGAGGAGGAGGATCCCGACGATGATGAACCCCGGACCGTTGAAGCCCGTGAGCCGCCACAGAAACCGGTGCAGCAGCCAGAGCGCGAAGGGCGGCCCTGCCGCCGTCGCGACGTGCGCCGCCGCGCCGATCCATTCGCGCCCGCTTCCGGGCAGCGTCGCGGTGAGCGGTGCGAGCGACCGCTCGACCCGCCCGGCCAGGCGCCACTGACCCAGGAACGCCAACGCCACCGCCACCATCAGCAAGACCAGGAGCATGCTGCCGACGGGGCCGGTCTGCCGTCCGCGCTCGCGCACGCGCGCCAGGATGCCCGGCACGTCCTCGGAAGTGGCGACGACCAGATCGCGCAGGCGGGCGACGGTCTGCAAGTCGTAGCCAGGCGGCAGGCGGGCGAACAGGCTCTCCCCCGCCGTCCCACCTGTGGCCGGCCGGACCGGGCTCGCGCCTGATGACGGCGCCGGCTCGAGGGCGACCGCCAGCTCCTCTCGCGCGTCGGCGCGCGCATCCGGCGCCGAGCCGACCATGCACAGCGCGGCAAGCGCGCCGGCAGCGGCCCGCTTCCGCATGGCGCGCCAGCCAGGGGAGCAAGTCATCTCGATCCAGCATGCTACCGGATCCAGAGAATTACTCAGCCGCAATTTCCGTTCGGTGGCGGTCTAGCTGCGATGGAGGGCGCCGCGCCGTCGGCGCCGGGGCGGAGGTGGTGAGGGTGAGATACGCCCCACCGATCCCCTCCGGCGCCGACAGCGCGGCGCCCTCCAGGCGTGCCAGAATGGAGTTGACTGTCTTAAAGCGGGTCGATTAGGACTGAGGACGCTCGGGGGAACGTCAGGAAGGGGGCATATGACCGCGCCATCAGGTTTCCAACAGCTCGCCGGCGTCGCGCTCATCGCGGTGCTTGCGGCCTCTGCGTCAGCGCAGTGCCTGGACAACAGCGGCGCCGTGCGCAGCGTCACCGACGTCTGGGACATGACCGACAGCCTCGGCGACGTGTGTGTCCTCACGGTCAGCCAGGCTACCTGCGCGCCCTCTCCGCCGCCCTCGGTGACGGTGTCCGGCACGTGCACGGTGGCCAGCGCATTGAACTTCTCAGGCAGCATCGACTTCTCGACCACGCCGGTGACGCTGACACTCACCGGCACCACCAGCGTCGCGGTCTGCGCGTCGGTTGCGGTCAGCGCGACTTCCTCAGACCTCATCACCTTCAGCGGCAGCGGCTCGTGCAACAATACGATACCGCTGACCTTCACCATGACGCGGCGGTGCGGGAACGGCGCCGTGGACGACGGCGAGGACTGCCAGGAGCCAGGCGCCACCAACCCGGCAGGCCCCTGTTGTTCGACCAGCACCTGCCGGCTCAAGCCCGCGACGGCGCAGTGTGTGCCGGATTCCTTTGGCCAGTGCCTGTTCGATCTCGGCGCCTGCAGCGGGGGCTCCTCGCAGGGGTGCGCCGTTGCGCCACCCTGCAGTGCTGGCGCCGCGAAGAGCAAGGTGACCCTCACCAAGCGCAGCCAGCCGGGTCGCAATTCACTCAAGTGGCAGTGGAAGGGCAACACCGCGGTGGACGTCGGCGACTTCAGCGCGGTGACCGATCCGTCCACGGTCATCGACATCTGTGCCGTCGATGCAAGCGGAGCGATTCGCAGCGTCCACGAAGTCGCGGGCGGTCTCGGCTGGACGCCGACAGGGAGCACCGGGTTCAGGTTCCGAGACAAGACTCTGCTCCAGGACGGCATCCGGACGATCACACTCAGGTCCGGTCCGCCGGGCAGGGCCAGGATCGCGGTGAAGGGCAGGGGCGCGAACCTCGGAGCGCCTGCGCTGCCTCTCTCCACACCGGCGCAGGTCTATCTGCTGCTGCGTCCGGCGAATGTGTCGGTTGCGCAATTCGATGTGTGTTGGGCGGCGACCTATACGGCCGCCAATGTGAACAGCGCCAGCGTATTCAAGGCGAAGCTGCCGTAGCGGCTGTCGCGCGCGAGGCTGTGCACGCAGCGGTTGACTCATCAATCGCACACCACCTATCTGAAGTGGAGGCGGCCGTCTCGGCCGCAGGCGCGCGGGGCGCGCCTGGCGCCTACCTCCGGAGGCGCAGCGGGCGAGACGCCCGCCTCCACTTCAGAGACTGACGTTGTCACTGCGAGCGTGCTCCGCAAGCCGCGACCGGAATGGAGCGCTGTCGCTACGGCATGAGAGGGATGTGGGCGCCTGATGGAGGGCTGCATGGCTAAGGTGATCCTGACGTTCGCGATCGTCTGCTCGATGGCAGGCAGTGCCGCCGCACAGTGCTGCGGCGACTGCAGCGGCGACGGACAGGTGACGATCAACGAGTTGATCACCGCCGTGAACAATGCGTTGGACGGCTGCGGCGGCGCGACGCCGACGACGGGTCGATCGAGCACGCCGACGCGGCGCCCCACCGCGACACCGACTCCCGGCGATCGCTGCCCGTTCCAGTTCACCGACGACAGCCGGGGCGGAGGGTGCGCCTTCCGCGGCGGCTACAATCGCGGCTGCGGCTCGGAACTGGGCAGCTTGCTCACCACCAATGGTGGAACGCTGATCGTGGCGCTCGACACCATGCTGCAGACGTCGCCGGTCGTGCTCTTCGGCGCCCAGGTCGCCAGCGCGACCAGTGCGAACCTGATCGGGTGGTCGACCGACAACTTCCAGACCACCCATCCCACCGCCGGCACCATCCAGCTCATGGACAACGGCAGTGAGCTCGTCATCTTTCCCAACGACCCGCCGTTCATGATCCTCGGCTGCAACTTCGTTCAGTATGTCGGTGCGTATATCGGAAACACCGCCGCCAGCACTTCCGTCGCGGGCGTTCCGGGCGACCAGGACCGCGCACCGGCCCGCGAGCGACTGCGCGCCTGGCTCGAGCGGCCACGGCCGGAGCTTGCCGATCCGTGACCTGGCGACACTCGCGAGGGAGGCTCCGATGCCCCGATTGAACCCAGCGGCGCTCACGTTCGGCACGTACACCTCCAGCTACCCGCCGGTTGAGCAGGTCATCCAGTCGGCCCAGGCGCTGGAGGCCGCGGGGTTCGATCACGTGTGGTCCGGCGATCAGCTCCAATTCCAGCATCCGCACCGGCTGTGGACCGCCGAGCTCTGCGACGGCGCGCGCACCAATCCCAAGCTCGCCGCGAAGTTCGCGCTGCAGCCGCTGATGAGCGTGCTCGGCCAGCACACGCGTCGCGTCTGCATCGGCCAGGGTGTGCTGGACGCGATTCGGCGCGGACCGGCAATCCTGGCGCAGGAGTTCCTCACCACGCAGCACTTCACGCAGGGGCGGGCGATCTTCGTGCTCGCCGCCGGCGAGTGGAAGAACATCGGCCCGTATGGGTACGACCACCGCCAGCGCGACGCGCGGCTGGTCGAGACCGCCCGCTTGGTGCGGGCCTTCTTCGAGACGCAGGAACCCATCTCGTACGCGGGGCGGTTCTGGACCCTCGCCGACGCCGTCGTCGAGCTCCCGCCGTACGACGGTGTTGCGCCGCCGCTGTGGCTCGCCGGTGGCGGCGCCAAGGTGCTCGAGGCGGCCGGCCGCTGGGCCGACGGCTGGCTCGTCTATACGCCCGGTGGCGTGACCGGGCGCCCGGAGCGCATCGCGGAGAAGCTCGCCGTCGCGCGCGGGCATGCCGAGCGGGCGGGGCGCGACCCGCGATCGATCACCTGCGCCACGCTCCCGCTCCTCCTCTGCCATCCCGATCGCGACAAGGTGGAGCGTTGGCTCGACCATCCGTTCATGCAGTGGCACGCGCTCACCGGATTCCCGTTCGGCCGCGCCTGGCGCGAGTACGGACACGTCCATCCACTCGGCGACGAGTACTCGATCACGGTGGAGGGCAACATGGCGACGATGCCCATCGACCGGGTGCTCGGGCTCTGCCGGCAGGTGCCGCGCGAGATGGTGCAGCACGCCGTCTACTGGGGGACGCCGGACGACGTCGTGCCACACCTGGTCGCCGAGGTGGAGACCGGCGTACGGCACTTCGCGCTCTGCAACTACGTCGGCTTCCTGTCGCGCGCCGACGCGCCGGCGGCGACCCAGGCCCTCCTCGAAGTCGTGCGGCGCGTGCGGGCTCGGTTCCCGGCGCTGGCAGAAGAGCCACCGACGCTCGCCTGAGACGGGGCAGGGGAGCTTTGCACAGAGACGACGCGTGAACTGGTTTCATCCCCTCACCGTCCTCGATGCGTCACAGCACTTCTGAGCTGCAGTACTCAGCCGGCCGGTGCCGCTTCAGCGCGGCGCGGCCGGTGCGGCAAAGGCCGCGGCGACGTCGGGCGGCACGCGGCGGGCGAATTCGGCGAACGCCACGTCCGCTTCCGCCTCCTGGCCGTCGGCGCGCAGGATCGACGCGTCTTGCAGCATGCGCCCGGCGTACACGACGTCGCGCTCAGCGCTGGGCAGGGCAGCCAGATAGGGATCGGCGTCGGGGGGGACGACGCCCGACAGCTGTCCCCAGAGCCGGGTCAAGGCGAGACCGGTGAGCCACTCCGATCGACCGGCAACGACCTCCATGGGCGTCGCCGGGGCGAGGTATTCGATGACCGGCCGGTCGTCGGTGTTGATCGGCGAGTGGACGACGAGGGCCCGTGCCGCGCTCAGGTTGCCGGCATAGAAGAGCAGCGCCAAGGCGCGGGCGCGCGCCGCCGGATACTCCGCACCGCCGTCGCGCCTGCGCACGTTGGCCACCACCGCGTCGAGATCCAGCGGGCGGGCGATCCGGTGCCCCACGAGCGCTACGACCGGCGCCGCTGCCGAGAAGTCCCCGCGCCACACAGTGACGAGCGGAAACACCTCGAGCATGGTGTGGGCAATCACCGCAAATTCCCGCCAGGACAGTTGGTAGAGCGGGAGCCACTGGGCAAACACTCCCTCGTCGGTGAGCCGGTCGCGCACGGTCTCGAAGTGCTCGCGCGTGTAGAGGCTTCCCGTTCCCGGGTGCCAGGGCACGAACAGATCGCCGACGATGACGTCGTAGCGGTGCGGATCGGCGAGTAGGAGGGTGCGCGCATCGCCGATGGCCACGTGAGCGCGCGGATCGGAGAAGAGCCCGTTGGTGAACGGAGCGAAGGAGTCGCGCGCCGCGTGCGCGATGTCGGGCACGAGCTCGGCCACGGTCACCCGCTCGACGGGGTGAAACAGCGCGGCGCCCGCCGTGATGCCGGTGCCGAGGCCGAGGAAGAAGACCGAGCGCGGCCGTGGATGCAGCAGCATGGGCAGCTCCGCCTGCCGGCGGTCGTTGGTAATGGCCCCGCTCGCGCCGACGGTGTAGTGCCCGTCGAGCTTCAAGGCGAGAATGCCATCCATCTCGGTCACGGCCACCGTACCGCTGGCGCTCTCGCGGACGGTCTTCAACACCTCGCCCGGGGCGAGGCTGACGCGCGGCAGCCGGGTCGGATCGAGGACCGAGAAGAGCAGGACGGCGCCGGCGGCGGGCAGCAGCAGCAGGGCCCGGGCCGGTGGCCTCGCCGCCCGGGCGGTGACCGCGGCGGCGGCGAGATAGAGGAGCGCCGTGGCGCGCAGGCTCGACCACAAGCCGAGCCAGGGCAGGGCGACGAACCCCGCGCACAGCGATCCGACGACGGCGCCGACGGTGTTCCAGAATGCCAGCCTGCCGATGATCGCTCCGGCGCCGAGATCGGAGCGCTTCACCAATCGCAACGTGTACGGGAAGACAGTGCCGAGCAGGATACCGGGTCCCAGCATGACCGCCGCGGCGCAGCCGAAGGTGGCGCGCACGTATCCACCCCACCCGGCGCCCGAGGCGAACAGACGCAGTCCATCGGTCATCCGATCGAACACCAAGGACGACAGCGCCAGCGCAAGGCCGCAGGCGACGAACAACGCGACGAGCGGGTCCAGCGGACGGGCTGTCGCCATCCGCGCGAGGCCGCCGGCGACGAGTCCACCGAGGCTGAGCGCGATCAGGAACACCACCAGGATCGCAGCGAAGGAGTAGACCGAATTGTGCAATGCCTGACTGAACATGTGCGTCCACAGCACCTCGATGGCGAGGACCCCGAACCCCGAGACGCAGGCGAGCGCCGCGGCCAGCGCGTACGCGCCGGCGACGTTCGCTGTTCGCGCGCGCGCCCGGTCCCCCCGCGCTGCCGCTGCGCGGGCGGGCGGCGCGTCACCCGCGCGGCTGGCCAGATACGCCAGCGCGGCGACGCTCGCACTCAGGGCCATGGCGAGCAGATACGTGTTCGTGAAGCCGATGACGCCGGGCAGCCAGAAGCCGGCGGCGAACGCACCGAGCGCGCCGCCGATCGTTTGCACGGCGTAGAGCAGGGCGAAGGTCGGCGCCAGCTCGTCCGGGCGCCGCACCAGCAGCTGCCCCATCACCGGGAGTGTCGCACCCATGCAGACGCACGGCGCCATCAGGGCGCCCGCAGCGAGCGCGACGCGGGCGGCGGTGACGGCGAGGCCATCGCTCCCGAGGCGCGCGAAGAGCGTGGGCGCGAGGGCGCGGTAGAGCGGCAGCAGGCCGAAGAAGGTGGACGCCGTCGCCGCCACCATGGCCTCGAGCACGGCATAGGTGCGCAGCGGATTGCGCATGCGTTCCGCGCGGCGGCCGGCCGCGTGCTGGCCGGCGGACAGACCGAGAAAGAACACCGCCAGGGTGGTCGCCGTCGACTGTGCCGTGTTCCCGAAGACCAGCGCCAGCTCGCGTACCCACAGCAGCTCGTACACCAGACCGGCGAACCCCGAAGCGAAGAAGAGCGCGAGCAACACCGGCGGCACGCTCCGTCCGTACCCACGCCAGACGGTCGGCGCAAGCAACGTCGGCGGGGCGCGCTGCCACACCTGGCGTGCCCGAGCACGCCGGGGGACGCGCCGTGGGGATCTGATCGTCTGCGCGACCTCGATGTGTCAGTATCCGATACCCGGTCGAGCGACTCCCGAGAGGACGCCATTCCGTCGCCGCCCGGTCGGTGACCGAGCGCTCCCCGGAACGCGCACGGCGCCGGCGGGACGGGTCCCTTCCAGCGACGAACGACACGAGGGCGAATGGAATTCCAGACGCGGTCGCGGCAGACCTTCTCACAGCGCATCAACGCGCGCCTGCGGCTGTGGTGGGACCTGCCGCCGCGGCGAGGGGGGCGGCTGCGCCGCTACACCCTTCATCAGCTGCGCGAGCGCTACATGCTGCGGCACCGCGACGATCCTCACCAGGCGTGGCACTGTTGTGCCTTCTGGCAGCGCACGCTGATCAACAAGTGGAACAGCCGGGAGTTCGTCGCCAAGCACGGCGGGCGCCTCCCGGCGTTGTACTGGCGCGCGCATGTGCCGTCGCGGACGCGGCTGAGTGCACTGCCCTCCCACTTCGTGATCCGCCCGGTCTGGGGAACCTCGCGGCAGAGTGTCTACGTGGTGGCGGAGGGGCGCGACCTTCTCCGCGCTGAGCCGTTCTCGGCTGCGGTCCTGCGCCGAAGCATCCTGCGTTCGGGCTGGCTCGCGTGGACCCTCCCCATCCTGGCCGAGGAGTTCGTCCGCTCGGAGGACGGGCAGTACCGCCTTCCTGTCGAGTACAAGTGTCACACCTTCGGGGATACCGTCGCGGCGGTGGAGATGATCGAGCGCACCGGCGCGAACACGGCACGGCATCGGTACTACGCCGCCGACTGGCGCCCGATGCCCGATCCGATGAACACCATCCTCCCGCAGGCGGCACTGGCGGCCCCGCCGCGCTGCCTGGACGAAATGCTGGATCTGGCAGGCCGACTCGGCGGGGCCATCGGCACCTACGTCAGGGTGGATTGTTTCGCGACCGACCGCGGCTGCGTCTTCAACGAGTTCGCCTCCACGCCCGCGAATGGGAGAGGCTTCACCGCATTCTGCGATGACCTCTTCGGCGGCCTCTGGGAGGAGAAGGTCGGGAACGCGACGTGACGCCGAGGCTACGTACCGATCAATCCGGCGAGGTTGTCGCGCATGATCAGCCGCACCTCGGCGGCGCCGAGTCCGTCGAGCTCGTCGGCGAACTCGCGCGGCCACAGCAGGCCTTCGGGGTGCGGGTAGTCGGAGCCGCCGAGTACGTGGCGTGGGACCGATGAGGCGCGCCAGGCCGACGATGTCGTCCTCGAAGAACGGCGCCACCCAGACGTTCTGGCGAAAGCTGTCGCTCGGTTTCAGCGGCGGCATGCCGAAGCGCCACATGTCTTTGCTGTACAGGCGCGCCAGGTGGTCGAGCTTGCGCAGCAGCGGCGCCACCCAGGTCGAGCCGTACTCGACGCTGAGAATCCGCAGGCGCGGAAAGCGGCCGAAGAGATTGTCGGCGATCAGCGCCGTGAGCGTGTCGACGATCGGCCGCTCGGTGAACGACAGCGCCTACTCCATCAACGAGTGGCGGTGCGACGGCGGGTGCGGTCGCAGGCCCCACGGCGGGTTGTACATCTCGCTGAACGGGGTGCGGCCGATGTGGTAGACGACGTTCAGGCCGGCTTCCTCGCAGCGCGCCCAGAACGGGTCGAAGTGCGGATCGCCGGGCGAGCGTCCGGCCGACCGGCCCGGCGGTGACGACCGCGAAGCGAGCGCCACGCGCCAGCACGCGTTCGAGCTCCACCACGGCCTGCGTCGAGGTCGAGGAGCGACAGCAGCGGCGCGCCGTAGATGCGGCCGGTCGGCGCCGTAGCCCCAGTCCTCTTCGAGCCAGCGATTGAAAGCGCGCAGGCTCGGGTAGAGGACCTCCGGGCGTCTCGCGCAACTGCGGCTCGACGCCGACGCCGGTGGTCGGCAGCATCAGGCAGGCTTCGACGCCCTGCTCATCCATCGTCGCCAGCCGGGCGCGCGCGATCGACGAACTCCGGCACCGCGAGCGCGTTGATCGCGCTCAGGCTCGGGACTGCCGCCCGCGTCGCTGTCGCCGCGCAGGAAGGCTTTCATGATCCCCGGCGGACCGACGCTGTCTCCCGCGCCGACGCTGAAGAAGTGGCAGCGCTCGCGGCCGACGTACATGCGGCCCGGCGCGTCGCCGCGGCGGTCGATCCACACCGTGCGGTCCTTGAACTGCGCCTCGATGTGGCGGGTGAAGCAGTCGTCGGGCTCGTAGTAGTGGGTGTCGGCGTCGAAGAGGCGGTAGTCGAGTGCGGTCATCGGCTCTCGCCCTAGCGGATTCGAGCCCGCGCCGTCCAACTGAGCGTGGGGCAGGGTCTGCTGTGCGAACGGCAGCCGCAGATGATCGCGCGGGCCGGTGACCCGGGTGCTCACGGCGTCGCGCTGAAGACCACGTCCACCCCGCCGAAGCTCACCTCCTGCCTGGCCGAGGCGGTCTCGCCCGAGAAATGTCGCTGTCGCCAACTGTTGGCCGGGCCGTGCCACAATTCCTAACCCAGCGGGAACGTCACTCCTGGAGGGCGCCGCTCCGTCGGCGCCGGAGGGGATCGGTGGGGCGTATCTCACCCTCACCACCCCCCGCCCCGGCGCCGACGGAGCGGCGCCCTCCATCGCAAGCGAGACGCCACCGCGCGAATTGTCGGGCAAAGCCTGTTGGCCGTTGCTGCTCCACGGGGTGCCGCTATGCGTCCGGTATTCGCAGTGCTCCTGTAGAGCCGAATACCGCTGATGCGGCCCCTCGCGTCGACGGTGAACTTGACACCCAGCTCCGCCGCACGGCCTCGGGATCCGCGGCGTTCGCCGGCGCCGCCGCCCGTCCCAGACGGTCGTGGCCCCCCGCGATCGGCACACGGGTCGCTGTTGGGGTTGCACTCGGCGTCGCCGTTGCCGTCCGGGCCGACGCGCTCAGTGCCGTCCGCGCCGCCGCGGATGCGCTGGTCGCCGTGCGTGCGGTGGGCGGCGCCGCGGGCGCCATCGCGAGCGCGCTCGTGGCCTGGTTGGCGCTGAAGACCACGTCCACCCAGTAGTTGTTCGAATTGTAAGTGCTGCTGGGGAAGGCGCTGGCGCCGTAGACGTAGACCCCATTTCCGCCGCTCACCCCGTTGCGCAGGGCGTGCAGCGGCGGCCGGTCGACCCCGGCCGCGGCGAAGTAGTTGCTGTTGAACGCGTAGTGCCCGACGTTGGTGTGATAGGAGGCGACATAGACGGTGTTGGCGGTGATGGCCACCGGGGTGGCGAAGTTCACCTGCTGCCAGCCGGAGGCAGTCTCACCGGAGAAGGTCGCCGTCGCCAGCCGCTGGCCATTGCTGCGCCACAACGTACCGCTGTGCGTCCCGGTATTGGTGGCGCCCTTGTAGAACCGGATGCCCGTGATCAGGCCGTTCACGTCTGAGGTGAACTTGACGCCGAGCTCGACCGGCACCGCTTCGGGGTCCGCGGCGTTCGCCGGCACCGCCGTCGGTCCCCAGATGGTCGCCGCACCGGCGCTCGGGGATGGCGTCCGCGTCGGCGTCGCGGCCGTGTTCGCCGTACGGGTGGCCGTCCGCACGGCGGTGTTGGAGGGTCGCGGTGTCGGCGTCGACGCCGTACTGGCTATGGCTGTCGGCGGGCGGGTTGCGGTGCGCGACGGCGCGGCAGTCGCGGAGCGCGTCGCCGTCGCCGCCGGTGTGGCGGTGAGCAGCGCAGAGAGCTCGTTCGAACGCGCGCTCTCACGTCCGGACGCATCGTAGGCGGTGATGGCGAAGAAGTTCGTGATGCCGTTCGGCAGGCCTCGAGCGATGTAGTACACGATGCCGCTCGCATCCTTGGGCAGGAGCCCGACGTTGGTGCCGACGGTGTACGAGTTGCCGGTCTGGCGGACGTACACGCGGTACCCCGCCGCATTCTGCACGGACGTCCATCCCAACCGCGCGTCGAGCGCCGCAGCCGGCGACGCCGTCACGGCGACGACGATTGCCGCCAGCGCCCAGCCCCCCACCGCACGGCGCGTGCGCCCTGCCGCTCCACTCTTCTCTCCGCCCATGACCGCTCCGTACGCCACGCGTTGGTCGCGTCCCGTCCCCCGATGACGTTCCTGCAACGGCGCGGACCGAGCACTCGACCGCGTCGAGCTCGCGAACGCGCCAAAGTCCAACGGAGGGGTGCATCGGCGAATAGCATTGCTGCACGTCTGACGAAGATTTTTATCTTAGATGAAAATGTTGATGTACAGTCACCTTGATTCGAGCATTTGTTGCTGCTGCACGCATGTGCGATGCGTTCGTCCCATGTGGTCGCCATGCAGGTGCAATGAGCGACGCAATCACTGCATCGCGCAGCGATGGATTGCGGCCATGACGCACTGCGGCTGAGCGACCGCGTCAGACGGCGGGCTGCAGCCAAAGCGTGGGAAATCGACCCCGATATGGCCCCACGTATTCGTAGCCAGCCTGGAGGGCGCCGCTCTGTCGGCGCCGGAGGGGATCGGTGGGGCGTATCTCACCCTCACCACCTCCGCCCCGGCGCCGACAGAGCGGCGCCCTCCACCGGAAGTTAGTAAGCGTCCGGCCAAACACACCCTTCCGTGAGTAGGCTCGCCGTCCGAGAATCGCGCTCGGAGGTGAGATATGGGGAGAGGCGGGAAGCGAGCGACGCGCGAGGGGGAGATGCGCGCGCTGCTGGAGAAGTGGGAGCGGAGCGGATTGCCGTTGTCGCGATTCGCCGACCGAGAGGGGATCGCTCAGAAGACGATGTACCGGTGGCGGCGCCGCCTGAGGGTGGGCGACGATCGGGTCCGCCCCGGGCGGCCACCGGTCGCGTCTGTGGGTGGCGGAGATGGAGAGCGGTGGCAGTCGGCGTCGATCTTCACGGAGGTGAGCTCGGCGGTGCGTACGGCGTCGTCAGCGGTGACATTTGAGGTTGTGCTGCGCAGCGGCACGACGGTGCGTGTGCCCGAGCACTTCGACCCGGGGGCGCTGAGCATCCTGCTGCAGACGCTGCGCGGATGCTGAGCCTGCCGCCGTCGGTGCGGGTGTTTGTGTGCACGGTGTCGACCGACATGAGGAAGTCGTTCGACGGGCTGTGCGCGCTGGTGCAGACGGTGTTGAAGCAGGATCCATTCTCCGGCCATCTCTTCGTCTTCCTGAACCGGCGAAGAGACAAGGTGAAGATCCTGTACTGGGACCGGTCGGGATTCTTCCTGCTGTACAAGCGGCTGGAGGAAGGCACGTTCTGGATGCCCGAGCGGGGGGAGATCGGTGCCGGGGAGCTGATGATGGTGCTCGAGGGGATCGACGCGTCGGAGGTGCGTCAGCGCCGGCGGTATCAGCGCCGAACGTGAGACGATATTCTCCGCGTTTGTTCACTTTGTCGGTGTAGGAATCTTCATCGCCGCCGACAGCTGTGCTATACACGACGGCGTTGTCGTGGTGGTGGTGAGTAGGGACGTGGAGATGCAGGAGACGACAGCGCCTCTCCCGCAAGATCTGGAGAGCGCGCACCAGTTGATCGCAGCGCTGTACGGCGATCTGGATCAATTGAGCAAACGCGAAAGCGTGTTGCACGAGCGGATCGGCGAGTCGAGCAAGCGCGAGCACGTCCTGTACGAACAGATCGAAGCGGAGCGCCGGCGGGTGGAGGCGCTCGAGCAGCAGCTCCACTGGCTGCGCAAGCAGGTGTTCGGACGGCGCAGCGAGAAGGGCGTGCCGGTCGAGCAGCAGGCACTGCCGTTTGCCACCGCAGCCGGCCCTGTCGAGGCGGCCGCCAGCGACGAACACGGTGAGCAGGAGCAATCCACGCTCACCGAAGTGCCCGCCCACACGCGGCGCAAGCGAGGCGGACGCCAGCCGCTGCCCGAGGACCTGCCCCGCCAGATTGTGGAGCTACTGCCGGCCGACGCAGACCTGTGCTGCCAGGGCTGCAGGACCGAGAAGGTGAGAATCGGCGAGGACCGCACCGAGGAGCTGGACTACGTGCCGGCATCGATGGTGGTGCGGGTGTATGTCCGGCCGAAGTACGCCTGCCGCAAGTGCGAGACCGGCGTGGTGCAGGCCGCGCTGCCGGCCCGCCCGATCGAGAAGGGACGCCCAGGACCGGGACTGCTGGCGCACGTGATTACCAGCAAGTACGGCGACCACCTCCCGCTCTACCGGCTGGAGCGGATCTTTCCCCGCCATGGGATCGACATCAGCCGCAAGACGCTCTCGGAGTGGTGCGGAGCGGTGGCCGATCTGCTCAAACCGGTGGCCACGCAGATCGCGGCCGACGTACTGAGCTCGAAGTGGGTGCAGAGCGACGACACCGGCGTGGATGTGCAGGCTCGTACGGCCAATCCGCAGACCCGCAAAGGGCATGTGTGGACCTACCGGGGCGCGGATGCCAGTGCGTTCTACGATTTCACCTGGATGAGAAACAGCGAGGGGCCGCTGCAGGTGCTGGCCCACTTCCGGGGCTATCTGCAGGCGGATGCGGCACCGGCCTTCGACGACATCTACCGCAACCTCCCGATTACAGAGGTGGGCTGCTGGGCGCACGCCCGCAGACGGTTCAAGGAGGCGGTGAGGACGTCGCCGAAGGAGGCGGCGCAAGTGGTGGTGTGGATCGGGGAGCTGTACGGGCTCGAGCGCAGTGCGAAGACGAACAAGCTCGACGACGATCGACGTCGCGCGCTGCGGCAGGAGAGAGCGCGGCCGATCCTGAAGAGAATCCACGCCTATCTGCAGGAGATTGCCGTCACGGCACTGCCGAAGAGCCCGCTGGGCGACGCGATCGGCTACGCGCTACGGCAGTGGGACGCGCTGACCCGCTACACGGAGCACGGCAGCCTGGAGATCGACAATAACGGGGCGGAGAACGCGCTACGACCGCTCGTCCTCGGACGCAAGAATTGGTTACACATCGGATCCGAGGCGGCGGCGCACCGGACCATGGTGCTGCTGACGCTGGTGCAGACGTGCAAGGCGCATCAGGTCGATCCGTTCGCGTACCTGCGCGACATCATCGACCGGGTGAGCACGCACCCGATGAGCCGCATCGACGAGCTCACGCCGCGGCGCTGGAAAGAGCTGCGCCAGTCACGCAGCGTTCACGCTGCGTAGCGCTCGCCCTGTCGCGCGCGGCAGCGCCGA
Source organism: uncultured Actinomycetota bacterium (assembly GCA_963740575.1). Lineage (GTDB taxonomy): Bacteria > Actinomycetota > Actinomycetes > Actinomycetales > Kineosporiaceae > CAVUET01. The sequence goes on from CAVUET010000005.1 coordinate 21,756, forward strand.
CCGCAAACGCCGTGCCGGTCACGACGTGTAGTCGGCCGGACGCTTACTCAACTCCAGAGCCACCACGACCCGGTTGTGAACACACAGAGCGCTACGAGTGCGTTCGTGATGGCGTGAGCGAGGATCGCGTCGCCGAGGTTGCGGCGGCGGTAGAGCGCCAAGGCGTAGATCGCACCGCAGGCCGTGGCGGCGAGCGTGTCAGGGTGCATGGCTCCGAACAGTAGCGACGAGACCACGAACGACATCCAGGAGAACTGTCCGAGCGGAACGGAGCGGAAATCAGCGGCGATCAGTCGTCGCGTCAGGTACCCGCGGAACGCGAGCTCCTCGGCCACCGGGACCGTCAGGACCGTGCCCAGCACCCGAAAGATCAACCAGATCGCCGCCACGCCTCGCGGCCAGCTCCCCAGTGCCTCGCGCAGCGCGCTCCCGGCCTCGCTGGCCGCGACCGGCCAGGTACCCGCCATCCAGACGACGAACGCGGCTGCTCCAGCGGCCACCGCGCTCCAGGACCAGGCGAGACGGATCTCCCTGTACTGCCGGCGACAGAACCACAGCACGGCCAGAGCCGCCACCACGCGCAGCGGGTACAGCAGGTCGACGCCCGCGCTCTGCAGCGCGCCCGTCGCCATCGCCACCGCGACGATGGCCAGGAGCGGACCGACGTACGCACCCGTCGGGTTCGGGACCCGATCGCTATCGGCAACGGCGTCCCGTGCAAAGAAGGGAATCGTTCCTGCCACCCAGACCAGTCCCAGCGCCAGCGAGCAGAACAGCAGCCAACCCGCGTAGGAGTGAAAGCCGCCGAAGGCGATCTCGGGGGATAGCCACGTCCCCATCGCAATGAGTCCGACGAGGCGCACGGCATTGGCGAGCCACGCAGCGGCGACGCCGATCGGCACGAGCAACAGCGCCTGCGGAAAGCGCAGTGCGCGCCGCGCGTACCAGAGATAACCCGACACGAAGACGAGCATCAGTCCGATGCCCTCGTAGCCGGCACAGCGCGGATGGATCTCGACCAAGAACCGGCTCGTCCCGATCACGAACTCCTCGGGACCCACGATGAGGTCGTGCGTCAGCAACCCGAGCCCCTGCCGCACGACCCACAGCGTCGCGTAGCGCAGGGGATCCCACCACCCATCCCACCATCCTTCCGTCAGCAGACCGGCCCCCCAGGCAGCGATCCCGAGGAGGAGGCCAGCGGGAAGGAAGATGGCCGCGCGCTGCGCCAGCGGTCGCAAGCTCTCGCGGTCCAGCGCGGTCGCAGCCCCCAGCGCCACGGTCAGCATGCCGCTGAGGACGAGCGCGACAGCCCAGTACCCTGGCGTGCTCGACTCGTGGATCTCGCCCGCGAACACGAACACGGCCACGCGGAAGAAGACCGCGTAGGCGACCAGATGGGCGCACAGATACGCCCACGACCATCGCCACCGGATCGCAGGCGCCGCGTGCCCGCGCATGTGCGCCGCGACCATGAGCAATGCCGCAACCGTGGTCGTGGCGACGGTCGCGATCGCCCGCCCGCGTCCAAGCACCGCCGCCCACCACTGCGGCATGCTGTCCAGCAGCGGCGCCGCATCGAGCCGCACGCCCAGGATGTTTACTTCGGCGACGAGCAGGCTGCCGAAGAGCACCCATCGCAGGGCACCCTGCGGGCCGGAACACCCACAGGGTCGACGTGGCCACGCAGGGTCACGGGGCATGCTGCGCCCGAAGGCGCAACGCTGGTCTCGCGGCCGCGCAGCCGATCGAGACGACAGCGGGCGAAGCGCTAGGCTGACCGGCGCCGCCGCCGGTCATTCAGGATGAGAAGGCCGCCAACCAGAATCGTCACCGCGCTCCGCGCCACACCAGGATCGATCTCGGGCGTTTGCCGGCGCACCGGCAACTCCCGCGCGACGGGCGGAAGAACGGGTCGGACAACGGGTCGAACGACGGGTGGAACACGATCAGCTTGAGTTCCCAACGCAGGGACTGACAACGCAACGAGCAGGACCAACGCCCCTGCTATGCCGAACATTCCGTCCTTCATGGAGCTACCCCTCTTTTGAACTACACTACAGGCGGCACCCTTTGTCAAACGCCGTGCTTGCTGACAACGGGCCTTGCGGCGTCGTCTAGGAGTGCAGCTACGTCAGACCGTACTTGTCGCATCAGCCCTGCTTCTCAAGTACAAAACGAGCGACAGCTAACGCTCGGCGTTTTCGGTCGGAACCTAGCGGTGGGACGCGGGGACGAGGAGTGCCGCGTCGTTCAGTCGGGCGCGCGATTCCCGCTGGCCTGCGCGTCGGGAGAGGGCCGCCATACGACCGTCGAGTAGGCCTCCGGGACGAGCACGCGAGGTGAACCGGTGCCGTCTGCATCGAGCACCCACGTGGTGGTCACGGCCGACCCACTCTCCGCGTCGGGCAGAGCGTACATGATGCGGTCGTCGTCCAGCCACGCGACCTGATCATCGACGCTGCGGGTCTCCGCCAGCGCGATGTCCTTCAGCGTCTCGAGGTCGAGGACGGAAAGGCGCCAGCGCACGGGCCCGACTGCGCCGGCGATCCGGCGCTTGAACGCCACCCGGGTGTTGTCCGGCGACAGGGAGGGACACTCGACGTCGTCGCGCAGCAGCTTGGCGCTGCGAGCGCTCGCGGTCCCCTCGATGAGATGCGTCCGCCCGCCGCTGCCGACCGTCGCGTAGAAGGTGTCCGCGTCTGGATGCCCTCGCCGATTTGAATGAGGCCGTCAAGCACAATTCGGAATCGCCGCGGCTCTTCAATCGCCGCGCGATGCTGCACTACTACAATCGCGAATACTCGAAGGCGGTGCGCGACCACACCTCGGCCCTCAAGTGCGATCCTTCCAGCGCATCGACGTTCAACTATCTCGCCTGGGTCTGGAGCACGGCCCCCGATCCGACCGTGCGCAACGGACGGCGCGGCGCTCGAGTGCGCGATGCGTGCATGTGAGTTGTCCGAATGGCAAACGCCGGGCTACCTCGATACGTTGGCTGCTGCCAATGCCGAAGTCGGCAACTTCAACGAAGCCGAGAAATGGGCCGAACGTGCGGCGGAGTTGGCGGACGCGGACAAGGCCCGGCGCGAATATCTGGCCCGAGCCGAACAATATCGCGAGGGCGAACCGCTGCGAATAACGCCCACCGACGAAGAGTCGCGTCAGGGCTAGGCGCGCGCATCATCCGTGCTTCGGGCGATGCGGCGGCCGCACCATTCCCCTTCGGCCCGGCGGCTCGCCGAAAATCTCCGCGAGAATGAGTGCCGCGGCCGGGCCCTGTTTCGATCGAATGACCCCCTGCAGCGCTTGCAGTACCGGCGATGGAGGAGCGACCTTCACTGACGCGGTTGTCGGCTTGGCGGGTTTGACGGGCTTGGGCGGGGCCGCCGGCGGCGCCTGTGGCGCGGCGGGAGTTGACGGGGACGTGCGCTCAACCGGCCGCAAGACCGGCACCGGCAATGGCGGCGGAGGCGCGACGACGCGACTCGGTTGTCGCTGACGACGTTCACGTTCACGCTCGCGGCTCTCCGGGCTTCGTGGCCGGGATTCGGATCGATTGCCCGACTTCGACTCGCCGATCGGCCGCGGGCCCTGTGGCCGCCGGGTCGGGGCGCCTTCGCCGCGCCGGCGCAATCGGTCGATCTCCGCCATGAACCGGTCGATATCAGTATCTGAGGTTCGCTCGTTGCGCGGCGAGTCCGCCATTTGCCGTTGCCGGCCCATCGGCTGCCGACCCGCCGGGCCGCTGGATTGCGATGCCTTGACCACCGCGCTGATGATCCACACCAGCACAAAAAGGCCGAGAACGACTAAAGCCATTGGGGCCATTTTGCACCAGAGGTCAGAGGTCAGAGGTCAGAGGTCAGAGGTCAGAGGTCAGAGGTCAGAGATCGAACGGGTGTCTCTGACCTCCGACCGCTGTCATCGGTTGTTCTGTCCGTCCGAATTTGGGCCGGCAATGCTCGATCGCATGTTCGTATCGGCCTGGAGGTTCTTCAGGTTGTAATAGTCCATGACTCCGAGCCGGCCGTCCTTGAACGCCTGGGCGATGGCCAGCGGCACCTCGGCCTCGGCCAGCACGACCTTGGCCCGGTTTTCCTGGACTTCGGCAGTCATTTCCTGTTCGCGGGCGACGGCGGCCGCTCGTCGCTTCTCGGCTTCGGCCTGGGCGACGCGCAAGTCGGCCGCGGCCTGGTCGGCCTGGAGTTTCGCGCCGATGTTCTCGCCGACCTCGATGTCGGCGATGTCGATCGAGACGATTTCGAATGCCGTCTGCGAGTCGAGCGAGTTATGTAGCACCGTCTGCGAAATCTGATGCGGGTTGGCCAGCACCTGCTTGTGCTCGTCGGCCGATCCGATCGCCTTGACGATGCCCTCGCCGACGCGGGCGATGATCGTTTCCTCTGTGGCCCCGCCAACGAGCCGTTCAAGCTTGGTCCGCACGGTCACGCGGGCCTGGCACCGCAACTGAATGCCGTTCCGGCAGACGGCGTCGAGGAAGGGCCGGCCTTTGGTCGCGTCGGGGCAGTCGATGACCTTTGGGTTGACGCTGGTGCGAACGGCATCCAGCATGTCGCGGCCGGCCAGATCGACGGCGGCCGCGGTCTTCCACGGGCAGGTCGATGCCCGCCTTGTGGGCGGCGATGACCGCCGTCGCGGTCTTGGGCACGTTGCCGCGGGCCAGGAAGTGGCTTTCGAGGTCTTCGGTTGTGACTGCGCACACCGGCCTGGACCAGCGCGATCTTCTGGCGAACGATCATCGAGTAATCGACATTTCGCAATTTCATGCCGATCAGATCGAAGATGCCGATCTTCGCTCCGGTCAACAGGCTCTGGATATAGAGCCGGACGAAGCTGAAAAACAGGATCAGCATGAACAGGAAGATCAGCAGGGCGATGCCCGCGACGACGAAAATCCAGACCTGGCTGCTGTCGATTTGTTTGCCTTGTGCAAAAACTGGGGCCAGCATGACGGTTAATCCTTGGGGAAAGCGCACGGTGGCGACGAGCGCCCGGCAAGCACGGGCGCGCAGCCGCAAGCGGCTTATGTCATCTTAGCTTACGAAAAATCCGCGTTCTCAAAGTCTTCCAGGGTCGGCGCATCGGCCGGCCTCACTACTACTCTATTCGCTCGAACCTCGACACACTTAACCCATTGGCCCGGATCGACCATGAGTCCTTCGGTAATCACGTCAATTCGACGGCCATCGAATTCGGCCACCCCAGACGGTCGTAACGACGAAACCGCGCGTCCAATCTTGCCGCGAAGTCCTTCGAGTTCGAGGTTGGCGGGCATGGATGCGATCGTGGCATCCTGTTCGGCGGCCCTGATTAGTCTCCGACCCATCGGGGAATATGGCCACAGGTAGAACAAAAGTCCCCCCAGCAACGGCCCGCCGACACAAAGACTCAACAGCGCCATCACGGCCGTTTCCATCGAAGCATGAACGAACAAGAGCCCGACGCCGACCAGTGCGCAACACGCGCCGATGACGACCAGGATAAACCCGCTTGGCACCACCATTTCCGCCAATACGAGAATGATGCCGACGGCAATCAAGATGTACGCCAGGAGAATTGGATCCATCGATTTTCTCAGATTCCCGATCCAGGACGACCAAAAAATCGTCCGAGTTCGGCCATCAACGTAGTTTCTTCATTACCCATTCTAAGGCGTGCGGCACAAAATAGCATACCAACCCGAAGCGTAAGCGAGGGCCGACAGCATCCCTCGCTTACGCTTCGGGTTGGTGCTATTTTGTGCCGCACGCCTAACGCGATGCGACCTTCTTCACCACAATCCTCGTGCCCTCCACGGCCACGACTTGGATTGGCGTGCCCGGTTCGATGAAATCCCACTCGGTCGATACATCGACGCGCCGGTCGCCGAAATGGGCGATTCCGGATGGCCGCAGCAAGGAAGTAGCGGTGCCGACGTGGCCGAGCAGCGCGGCTGCTTCCTCGATTCCGGGCAATGCGGGCGATTCTTCTTCCGACTGATCGGCCGGCGGAACGAGAAACAGCCGATTGAGGTAGGGCACGTCACGCAAGTATTTTGCAAACTGGAGGGCAATCAGAGCGCCGCAGGCCATTGTAACAACCTGGCGGAGCATGATTTTCATCGTGTTGGCCCAATCCGCCACCGTTGTTGGCCAGTTATCGAGTCCCAGCCAAAACCAAGCCGGCGAGAATCAGCAGAATGCCCGATACGCCAGCGATTCCATCGCCAGTCAGGAAAAGTTCAATGCCAAGACACGTGACCCCAATTGCAAACAAGACGATTGCGAGGAAAACGAGCTGGCCGCCAACGAGGAAATGGATCAGGAAAAATGCGCCAAAGCACAGGAGCGCGGCGATGCCGGACGCGATATGGCCCGGCGCCTTGAATTCAAATACCAGAAAAACAACACCCAGCGCAACGAGCAGGATTTCCACCAATAGGATCGGCTGGGCCATGACCGTCCTCCGTGTTCCTAGATTCGCTTCACCACGACCCGCGTGCCTTCTACTTCGACGACTTGAATCGGCGTCCCCGGTGGAATGAAGTCGCCTTCGGTCACAACGTCGACGTATCGATCGCCGAACTTCGCCATGCCGGCGGGGCGAAGCATCGACGTGGCCGTGCCGACCTGGCCGAGCATCGATACTGCAATGTCGACTCCTGGCAACGGCGACGATTCATCGCCTTCCTGCTTGTCCTCCGGCGGAACCAGCATGAGCCGGTTGGCATACGGAATCTTCGGCAAGTACCGGGACAGGATGAACGCCAGCACGACGGCGCCCGCCATCGTTAAACCATATCGCAACATCTTGCCGATCAGGGCCACCCAGTCCTCCGTACTCTCGGGGGCCTTGTCGAGGCCCGCGAGCACGAGACCGGCCAACACGAGCAGAATGCCGCTGACGCCCGCCACGCCGAACCCAGGCAGCAGGAATATCTCGATTCCCAACAACGCGATGCCAAGCAGGAAGAGCATGATCGCCAGATAGATCAACTGGCCGCCCAGTTGCGTTTGGGCCCAGAAGAACAGAACGAAGCAGATCGCCGCGATCACGCCAGGCACGATCAAGCCGGGCGCTTTCAACTCCAGGACCAGCCCCGCGATGCCGATGACAACTAACAGGATCGAAACGTGCGTTTGTCGCAAGAACGCGGCAAAATCGTCGAGCCACGATGGCTCGGACGAGCGAACGTCCTTGGCGTCAACGCCATAAAGGGCATACACCTCGGAGATGTCTTTGTTGTCGATCGTCTTGGCGATCTTGAGGTCCTTGGCCTTCGATGCCGTCAGTTTCAGGCGTACCCCCTTCTCCTTGACCACCCCCTCGCGACGCCAGTCCTTATTTCCCGGCCCCTTAAGGTCGGCTTCGTCCATGAGCGCATGATCGCTCGTCTTGTCGTTGACGGCACGGATGATGACCAGGTTTTTGTCGAACAGGCCGTCGACAATGAGCTTGGATTGGCCCATCTTCTCCGCTATTTCTTGCAGATTCCGGCGGATCGCTTCATCGTTGACACGCTTGCCATTGTCGCCGCCGAGCATCGTGTCGAAGTTGCCGACAACGGCTTCCCCTTCCGGCGCCGGGCCCTTGTACATGACAATTTCCTGACACGCAAATGCCAGGAAAATGGCCAGATCGGGGGCGTCGCCGGGAATGAAGGCGACCGTTCGGTGCGATAGTCCTTGTCTTTGCCCAGCGCGATCAGATCGTCCGCGATGTCGTGCGCCGCCTTCGGATCGCCATTGGCCGTAGTCTCGATGACAAAGAAAAACATGTTCTCATCGCGAGCCTTGGCCGACTCGATCTGTCGGCGAAGTTTTTCCCTGAGCGCGGTGTTAATTGCGCCCTCAATCATGATGCGGACCGGCTTCATCGCCCGCGTGCCGAGCGGGTTTCCTTGCAATATGGATGGGGGCAGCTGATACCACTCGAGCAGTTCTTCAATGGTGTCGCGTTGGAGCTTGCAGATTCCATATTTCCGGGCTTGCTCCACGCCATACAACTCGACGGATGGCGACATCGGTTCGGGCGTCAGCTTGGTGATATGGACTTCCGCATAAGCGGGTTCGCGGTTCGGGTCGTCTACCTTCCGTTTGTCGACGTAAATCACCGTTCCCTTGTATTTCGCCTGGTAGAGTTTGACGTTCTTGTCGATCATCTTGAGGACCGCGGCGGTGCGCGGGATGCCCGCCAACGTCAGGTAGTGATCGGTCTGGTTCTTGGTGACCATTGTACTGCCGCCACTCACCTGGCCGATTTGGGATCCGGAGGCCATCACCATGTCTTCGCAGGCAAGCGCGGGCAGCACGGAATGCCGCGTTGTTTTACCATGGATAAAGGCAATGGGCGTCAGTCCATTCTCGGCAAGCGTCCGAATATAATCCGCCAGATCCGAGCACGGGCCATACGCCTCGGTGGACGCTTCCTTGCCATCGGGGTTGAAGTCGAAAATCACCTTCTTGACGTTGCGCCGGGAATCGTTGCGCGACATCGATGTCGGACTTGATCTGGTTCACTTGCCCTTCGTTGATCGGGTTTTGGATAGTAACGTAGACACCGTCGGCTTGCCGCTTCTCCTGGGCCGACGCGGAGTGGGCAACGAAGAATAGCGCCAATATGGCCGCCGGCGACAAACGAATCCATTTGATAGTGACGGACATGACGTACGTTCCCCCGGCGGACAGGTGCCGGTCCGTTGGACGGCGTGGTTGAACCACAAGACCATTATAGTGCTTCAAAAACCTTGCCAAAAGGAGCCTACTTCGTCCCAAAAGGGAATTCGCTCCTCGCCACGGCAAATTGTCTCCATGTAATCCTCATCCAGAAATTCGTTGTGCCATCAGAATGTCCGTCACTCAGAATGACGGATCGACTCGATTTCGCAACCATGCTCCATTTGTCTCACGAATCGAGCGGTCTTGAGCTTGTCATTGTTTTTGTGGCAACAGGCCTCCAGGCCTATGAAATCTCACAGGCCTGGAGGCCTGTTGCCACAAAAAGCAGGGCAGTGCCGCGGTTTTCGGACAGGTACGGAAAAAGTAAGAAGCAGGGCAGTGCCGCGGTTTTCGGACAGGTACGGAAAAAGTAGCTGTCCAGAATGCTCGATTATCAGCCGGGGTACCGCGCATCAATGCTTCGCGCATTTGCGGAGTCAGACCGAGATGCGGCAATCCCAGGCGTCTCAATCGAGGCAGGGAAGGCGTGTTCAAAAGTTCAAATGCTCCGGAATCGTGAATCGGATTGTCGCTCAAATCGAGTTCGGAGAGTCGAAACAAGTATGGCGACCGGGCCAAGTCCCGTGCCCCGCCGTCGCCGACCCGGTTGCCGGCCAGGGCCAACGATTGTAACGAGGCCATCGTCGACCAATTCGCGAGCATCGAGGCGCCGTTGTTGCCGATCTCGTTTCGGTTCAATGTCAAGCGAGCGAGATCGTTCAGTCCGGGCAGGGTTGTCAATTGTTCAATGCCTCCCGGACCGAGTCCGTTTTCACTCAAATCGAGCGACGCAAGGCGAACGGCGCCGGCTGACGGCGGAGGCGAATCGCGCTCGGCGCCTACGTAGTTCAGCCCCAAGCCCAGTCGACGAAGGCTTGTCAGAGCGGTCGAACGGCAGAAGGAGCCGAGGCCCGCTCGGCTCAACTCATTGCGGCGGAGTTCGAGCGCTATCAGTTCGCCCAAGTTCCGTGAATCGGCCAGCGCTTGGGCCCCGGTGTCGCCAATGGCATTGTCGCTCAAGTCGAGTTCCACGAGCCTCTGAAATTGGGGCGAGCACGCAAGGCGATCGGCGCCGCGATCTCCAACTCGGTTCCGGCCGATGTTGAGCGAGCGCAACCCGCCGAGAAAGGGGGAATCGACAAGGCCGCGAGTGAGCGATTCATTCATGTGATGAGCGAATATCGTCATCGCGGACAAACGAGCCAGGTGTGGAGAAGCCATCAGAGTCGCGAGACTGCTGCCGATATCGACGAACCAGGCATGGCGAACCGGCGCCAGGCGAAATAACACGTCGCCCCGCCGGATAAACGTTCGGGCATCGACGATGATCGTCTCGACAAAGCCGCGGTGGAACGTGGGCTGGCCCGTCCAGCCGCGTAAGGGGGCCGACCAGGCGGCGTGATGCCTGGCCAACAGCGTTGCTTCCCGATCGAGTAATTGCGGTCGCCGAGGGTCATCGGCCGGAAGTCGCGCCAGGGCAATCTGAACTCGGATAAACTCGCCCCGCGGGTCGTCCCGATCGTCGAGCCAATCCGCGAAAATGAGCCGTGGACCGTCGTCGTCCGGCTCGGCGCAGATACGCTCCAAAAACCGGGCCGCCTTGGGAGTCATGCCGGAGTTTAGAACACTCCGGGCACTCGCGGCATAGGACTTATAGGACGAGTACGCCCAGTCGGTCCGATACAGCACTGCCCCCCAATTGACCCGCCCATACGATAATGGACATGAGCGAGCACGCGATTCGGGTCGATGACCTGTGCAAGAAGTACGGCCCCGTCTTGGCCGTCGATCACATTCACTTTGAGGTAGCGCCGGGCGAATTGGTCGGATTCCTCGGGCCGAACGGCGCCGGCAAGACGACGACCATGCGCGTCCTGACGACGTTTCTACCCGCCACGAGCGGCATCGCAACGGTCTGCGGCCACGACGTAATGAACGATTCGATGAAAGTTCGCGAAAGCATTGGCTACTTGCCGGAAAGCGTCCCCCTTTATCCGGAAATGCGCGTTGAAGAATATCTGACCTACCGAGCGAAACTCAAGAATGTCGATCGTTCGATCCGCCGCAAGCGCGTCGAGGACTGCTTGGAACGCTGCCGGGTCAAGGAAGTGCGCCGCCGCTTGCTCGGCACGCTGTCGAAAGGCTATCGCCAGCGCGTTGGCCTGGCAGATGCGATGATTGCCGATCCCAAAGTGCTTATCCTCGACGAGCCGACGTCCGGCCTCGACCCGATCCAGATCCGGCAGACTCTCGACACGATTAAGTCGCTTGCCGGCACGCACACAATCCTCCTATCCACGCACATTTTGCCGGAGGTGGAGCAGATCTGCGATCGGGTCATTATCATCAGCCGCGGCACGATCCGCTGGGATGGCCGCCTCAGCCGATTGGCCGAGCAAGTGCCGATGCTGGTGATGGAAGTTCGTGGGCCGGAAGAAGGGATTCGACAGCTTTTGGAACAAGAGAGCGGCGTGAAGAAGGTGCTAACTCGGCCCATTGAGGACGGCTTGCTTGGCGTCGAGATTGAACAGGAACGAGGCAGTGATTTACGCGAAGCCCTGGCAAGCAAGATTGTCTCTTCGGGCTGGTCGATCCGCCGGCTCGATTTGCGACGGAAGAACCTCGAAGGGCTTTACACGGACGTGGTGTTGAGCCGGGACGCATGAACCAGGAGTCAGGGATCAGAAGTCAGAAGTCAGAAGTCAGAGATCAGAGATCAGACGTTAGAAGCAAGGTGTAATCGACGAGTGATTTTAACTTCTGACTTCTGATTCCTGACTTCTGACCTCTGATCCGGGAAGCAACTAATGTCAATCGAAACAGTTTCCCCACCACCCGAAACCGCTCCTTCGGCGTTGACCGAAGATCAGGTGTCATACGCCCGGACGATCGGCCTTACGGGCTTGATGGCCGTCCTCATCGGCGTGCTGATCCTGATCCTTAACGTGGCCAAGGCAAAGATCGGCCTGAACATCGGGAACAACGTTGGGTTCGCGGGCATCTTGGTCGGCATGGCGATGATGTTTTACCATGCCACCCGCGATACGGATCAAATGATTCGCCGGCTGTACGGCTACGTCGGCGGACTCGGCTTGCCTACATCGGGGCTTGTTCTCTCGGTGTTGCCCGTCATCATTTCCGCGGCGCGGCCCTCCCCGGCCGATGGCAGTCCCAAGCATATTATCTCGTTGTTCTTTCCATTTGGCTGGGCGTGTTTCCTCGCCGGGCTGATGTTCCTGATCCCGTTCTGCCGGAACGAGACGGAAGAAAAGCAACGGCGTTACGGTCTGCTCGGTCTCGGCATTATTGGCGCGGGATTGGCCTTAACCGGCTTCATTGGTGGCCTGATCGCATCGAGCTTCGCACTGACGTACGGCTCGGTGCTGGCACTGTTGGGTCTGGCGATTCTATTGCCTTTCGTGAATCAACTCGGCGGTGCGGACCTGGAGGGCTACCGGCCGGCATTGGGCATTGGGGCGCTCGGCGTGGTCGTGTTCGCGATCGCTTTGATCCGTTCGGTGGTTACAACCGACCGGCCATTTTTCATTCCCGCCGGCCTGGTGCTTATGGCGTTGGGGATTCTCTATCTGCTTGTCGCCTTGTTCCTGGTGTCGGAGTCGCGACTGGTGGTTCTGACCCGCCGAGAACTTGCGGCGTATTTTTATTCCCCGGTCGCCTACCTCGTGCTCCTGATGACCGCCCTGATCGCCGGCATTGCGTAAGTCTTCTTCTACTACGGGCTCCAGGCGCAAAAAGCCGGAGCCCATTGTGACCTCGTACCTCGCCGACCTATTCAGCGTGGTCACCGTGACGTTTATCATTCCGGCCATCACAATGCGGCTCGTTAGTGAAGAGAAACGAACGGGCACTTATGAAGTGTTAATGTCCGCTCCAGTAGGCGAAGTGCCCGTGGTTTTCAGTAAGCTCTTCGCCGGTTTCATGTTTTTCATGATGACATGGTGCGTCTGGGCCGTGTTTCTGCTGCGCGCTCCGAGCAGATCAAGACAAAATCTTTGAATACCGGCCCGTTCTCAGTTACTACCTGGCCGTTGCCGCATCCGGGTTGATGTTCACGGCAATGGGCTTGTTCTTTTCGTGCGTCACGAAGAACCAAATCGTCGCGGCCGTGTTGACGTTCGCCGGGATGCTCTTCTGGCTGTTCCTGTTTTTTGCCGGAAGGGTCATTCCCGAGGGGTCAGTGTGGAAGGGCGTGTGCTCGCACATCACCTACATCAACCTCTGGTGGGATGCACTGGGCGGCCGACTGCACTTGCGCGATGTCGTCATTCAGCTTTCATTTGCTGCATTCTGGACTTTCTTGGCCATCAAGGTGCTGGAAACTCGGCGGTGGAGTTAGTCGATGCATGCGACTCCAGGCTTTTTGGTGGTAAGACGGATTTGCAATCCGTCCTTAGCTACTCGCAATTGACGGGGATATGTTCATGACGATAGAGAATCGGCCGACGGGTGTGCTGGCAATGCTCGCCGAATTCCGTCGGCAGATTGCCATCGGTTTGGCGGTCGCCGCGGTAGTCCTGGGGGCATTGGCGATTTGGTGGGCGGTTCGCAGTTGGCCCTCGCACGAGGCCGATAAGCCCTCGGCTCACGATGTGCGTTCGGCGGAGAAGCCGGCCGCGGAAACGAAGTCGGCCGGGCCAAAGGCGAGCGTCGACTTTCTACCCGCGGCGATTTGGGCGGGGTTCTTGGCCATTCTTTGCGGGATATCGGCCTTCTGGCTTTTGAATCAGCCACTCCGTCCCGGAACCGAGGCGACCGCCATTCGCACCGAACTGCTCACATTCGGCAGTTTGATCGGTCTGATTACCGCGATGCTTGGCTTGCTGCTTGGATTGCGCTGGGACGAGAGCCTTTTTCGCTGGATCAACGAAGACAAGACCAAGGACGCCAAATGGGTATTGATCGCCGCCTCGATCTTCACCGCGGGACTGATCATCATGTTCCTCAGTCTTCAGCTCCGCGTTCCCAAGAGAGATCGAATGTCATGCTTCGGCGAGCGCCTATGGATTCAATTCGGTCTTCCTCGGCCTGCTGTTGGTCATGGTGCTCATTGCGGTCAACGTCTTCTCGTTTCTGAAGTTGCCGAGCACTCTGGTAACCAATGACTCCGCGTTTACATCGCTCTCCGATCCGGCCAAGACGTTTCTTCGATCTCTCGACCGCCCGGTGCACGTCTATCTCATTTTGCCGGAACACTACGTCCAAGACGTCGACGTGCCAGGCGGTCAAGTTGCTTACACGCAACTGTATTCGGATTGCCGGGGCCTCTTGAGCGAATGCGAACGTCAATCGCGGAATCTTACGGCAAGCTATCTGTCCCCCGGACTCGATGCGGCGCACATCGCTGCCTTGTTCGATCGCATGAAGGTGGCGGATAAGGATCGCGATCAGCTCGGAATGCTCATCGCCGTCGGCGAAAACGAGGACGTTACATCGTTCATCCCCAGCCGCGATCTCGTCGATTACAATGTCGATCAGCGGGGCCGCTCGATCATCTTCGTCTTCCAGGGCGAAAGCAAGCTACTCAACGAGCTGATTTACCTGACGGATTCCCGGTCAAAGGAAGTCGTGTATGTGACTCAGGATCACGATGAGCTATCCGTCGATCCCAGCGGATCGGGCAAGCGGTCGATGGCCTCGGCGGTTCAATATCTACGAGACAAGAAGGTTCGCATCGAGCCGTTGAATTTAGACGCCAAAGACCCGAAGATTCCGGACAACGCGGCGTGCGTTTTGATCGCTGGCCCGCACCGGACAGTCGCGGAGAATCGCCCACCATAAAGGCCTTGCGAATATCTTGTCCCGACCAAGCCCGGTGCAAAACCGGGCAAGGTCCTGGCTTACCTGCCGGCCTTTCGAGAGCCGGCCGGCAGCAAGGTGGCGCCCTGCGGTCTTGAGTCATTGCTGCGAGACTTCGGGTTGGATGTGTCCGCCGACCGGCACGTCATGTGCGTGCCCAGGCAATTCCAGCCGATCCAGGGCCTTGGATACATTCCGGCGGATACCGCTCTTGGAATCGGGTATTCCGACACATCATTGGCCTTGGAAAAAACCTTCACTCAGGGCGAACTGTTGTTCCAGAACGCCCGCCCCGTTCGTCCAGCGGCCGGGGGTGGTGGCGGATTCAAAGCGACACCGATTATTGGAACAATCCCATTCCGGCCCAGTCCGTTTTTGCGTGGCTACTGGCTGGACGACGATTTTGGCAAATCGGCGGAGACGACCGCGCAGGAATTGGCAGAGGACCCCAAACTGCGCCAGACGAAGTTGGTCACCCGATCCACACCTCTCGCTACCGCCGTCGTCGAGACCGGCACCACGACCGCACACGGATCGGGCCGGCCGCGGATTCTGGTCTTCGGCTTCGACACGCCCATCGAAGATCGTCCGGAATTCCCCGCGGTTTCGGATCAGTTTCGCTTCCTGGCCTCAGCGACTCTCTCGATTGGCTTCGTGAACGCGAATCGAATCTAGGGATTCCGCCCAAGAAAGAATCGACCTATCGTCTGACCCACGCATCCAGCCTTCAGAGCCTGTTGTTGATGATTGCAATGGTCCTGGTTGGCATCACCACGCTCGGAGTCGGCGTCTGGTTATCGCGACGAAGGTAGAATAACGGCGAGTCGAACGCTCGGATGGCGAACCAAGCGGCGTTTGCTGCCGGGAGTTGCCAACACGCGACACCGCACGGCACTCGGCTAATCGTCGAATTCCAATCGAGAGATCCATGAACTTCCGCACCACATACATTCTCCTCGGCATCGTGATTCTCGCCCTGGCGGCGCTCGGCGTGTTCGTTCTCACGTCGAGCGACAAGAGCACCAATCCATCGGTCGAAGGCTACCTGTTGCGCCAGTTTCGGGCGGCCGACGTGAAGCCGAAGGACGTCAACTCGGTCGAAATCGAGCTGCCAGGCCAAACACCCGAGAAGATCGCCTTTGCTCGCGAAGATAATAAATGGGTCATGGTCGCGCCGTCGAAAGCCCGGGCCGACAACTCGGCCGTCGACAACGTCGTGTCGGAGATTCTCAACGCCCGGACTGAAAAGTCCGCCGACATCTCGACTAATCCGGCGACGCACGGTCTCGACAATCCGCCGGTGAAAGTCACTTTGAAGACCGCCGATAATCGCTCCGCGTGGATGGCGTTCGGCAACGTGACCATCGGCGGCGATCAAGCGGTCGTTTACGTGCTCACGTCGGACGACGACAAGAAGCCGCAAGCCGCCAAGCGTGGCGATTTCTTTGCCCTCTTTAAGACCAATGCGCCGAAGGGGGCGACGAACGCCGGCCAGCTCGTCAAGGGAGTCAACGATTTTCGCCCGCTTAAGATCATCGGCGATGGCGTCGTCGGGCCACTCGACCAAGTCGTTCGCTCGTTGTCGGTTCGCGCCGACAAGAATCAAATCGCGCTGTTCCGCGAGCCGGGCGGCCATTGGAAGTTCCGAGTGCCCGCCGATTATGGCGAGGCGGCCTCCGACGCCGCGCCGCCGAACCGCCAGGCCAAGGACGGGGCGGGCGTATCGGCAGCGTCAGCCAACTCATCAACACAATCTCCAACATTCAACCGGCCAATCGGACAAGGGATTATCGACGCCGGCGACGACCTCGCGAAGTACGGCCTCGCCGCCGCCAATAAGCCGCTGCAAATTGATTTCAGCCGCAGCGATGGCGTCAAGGAAACGATGTATGTGAGCGGCCCGATCAAGAAGGACGCCCACGAAAAGTACTACGCCCGCCACGAAGCGGATTCGGTTGTTTACGAAGTGCCTGCCGAACCCGTGAAGAAGGTGCTTGCCGTCCTGTCCAACAAGGGGGCGCTGCGCGATCGGACCGTCCTGCGATTGAATCCGCAACGAATCGACGCCATCGACATCGATGTCCACGGCGGCAAGTTCGAGCTGCGCAAAGTCGGTTTCGGCTGGCAGGTGTTTGATAGCGACGGCAAGGGCCGGCCCGCAAGCAGCAAGGCAGTAAACGACCTGATCGGCCGACTGACCGCCAAGCAACTCGCGAGCAGCTTTCCGCCGCCGGGCATCCCCGACGACAAAATGGGCTTCACCAAGCCGAGCGTCGAAATCAAGTTCTGGGAAGGGGGCATTGTCCCCGAAAAGACCGAGCCGGGCAAGAAAGAAACGCCGGCGACGAAGCCGAAGGTCAGCCGCCACGCCAACCGCCCGGCTCGTTTTTGGCAATCCCGAAGTCGGCGACGTGGTGTATGCCCGCCGGTTCGTCGGCGATGCCAAGGCCGATTTCTTCCTGCCGGCCGACGCCTTCAAACTCGCCTCCCGCGGCCGGCTCGATTACATCGACGACTCGCTCAAGCCGCTCGACCTGGCCAAGGTGCGTCAAGCTGACGATCGCGCACGGCAAGGAGACGACCGTAGTCGAACGGCCGAACGCCGACAAGCCGGTCGGCCAGGCGGCACTGGAAGATCGACGCGCCCGAGCGGCTCAAGGGACGGACCGCCGATCCTTCGTCCATCGCGCATCTCCTGAATCAACTCGCGTTCTTGCACCCGACGCGCGTGGTTTCCGACAAGGTGACTCCGGAGGTGCTCAATCGCCTGAAAGTCAACCCCGACGACCCGCGCATGAAGGCCACGGTGCATCTCAAGGAAGGGGGCGATCGCGTGTACCTGTTCGGCGACGATGTCGGCGCCGAAAAGAAATCCGTCTACTTCAAGGCGGGCGATTCGGCGATCTGGTCTTCGCGGTCGATCGCTTTGCATTCGACCAGTTGGCAAAAGCCGAAGTTCAAGACATGGTCGTCCATCGCATCGACAAGGTGAAGATCAAGGAAGTGAAGATCACCGGCTGGCAGGAAGTGCTCGGCGCTCCGACGACGCTCGACATCGAGCGCAAGGACGGCAAGTGGACGCTGAAGTCGGGGGCGAAGTTCGAGATCGACCCCAACAAAGTCGATGCGCTGTTGAACGACCTGATTGCCCCCAAGGCCGACGCGTTCGTGGTCTACAAGACCGGCCCAAAGCCGGAGCACAACCTCGATTTGGCCAAGAACGCCCTATCGATCGAACTGATCCGGGAAGAAGGCCCTCCAGTGAAAATCGTGATCTCGCCGCCGAACAAGGAAGGCAAAGTCTTCGCGACAAGCAGCCTATCGCCGGGCGACGTATTCACGATGCCGGATATGTTCGCCGCCGTAAGGGCCAAGCCAGCGGCGTTGAAGAAGGAATGACCAATGCCAATGACCGCAAGGAATGATGACCGACAAATGACGAAGATGGGTAGATGCATTAATTCGATTCATTCGTCGGTCATTCATGTCATTGTGGTCATTTCATAATCCCCGTCGCTCCCTTGATTTCGCCGACCGGCTCCGCTCGGCCGCCGAGGTGTTTGGCCAGGAACTCTTCGGAGATGGCGAAGAATTGCAGGCGATTTTCCGGCCGGGCGAAGCCGTGGCCCTCGTCCGGATAGACCACGTACTTCACTTCCTTCTTCTTGTCGCGAATCGCCTTGACGATTTGGTCGCTCTCCGCTTGCTTGACGCGCGGATCGTTCGCGCCCTGGCCGATCAACAGCGGCTTGGTGATCTGGTCGGCACGATAGAGCGGCGAGTGTTGCTTGAGGAACTCTTCGTCCTTCTCGAGGTCGCCGACGCGCTTGCTGAAGAGCGATTTCAGCGGCGCCCAGTACGGCGGAATCGACTTGAGCAAGGTGACGATGTTGCTCGGACCAACAATGTCGACGCCGCAGCAGAAGACATCGGGCGTGAACGTCAAGCCGACGAGCGTCGCGTAGCCGCCGTAACTGCCGCCGGCGATCGCGACTCTTCTTCGGATCGGCGACCCCCTGCTTGACCAGCCAGTCCACGCCGTCGATCAGGTCCTGGTGCATCTTGCCGGCCCATTCCCGGTTGCCGGCGTTGAGAAAGTCCTTGCCGTAGCCGGTCGAGCCGCGGTAGTTGACCTGGAGAACCGCGTAGCCGCGATTGGCCAGCCACTGAGCGAGCGGGTCGAAGCCCCACGATGTCGCGGGCCCACGGTCCGCCGTGAACCAGCAAGACGGTCGGCAGGTTTTTCGCTTCGACGCCGACGGGCTTGGTCAGGTAGCCGTGGATCGTCAAGCCGTCCTGGGCCTTGTACTCGATCGGCTCCATTTGCGCCAGCTTGTATTTATCCAACTTCGGTTGCGAGGTGAACAGAAACTCCGCCTTCTTGGTCTTCCGGTCGTAGAGATAAAAGGCAGTCGGGCCGTCGTCGCGCGTGTGTTGGACGATCCACTTCCGATCGTCGACCGTGCGGCTGATGACCGTGAAGTCGCCGCGCTGAATCTTGGCGATCGCCTCGAAGTCGTCCTTGACGGAGTCGTCGAGGACTTTCCATTCGGTCCGGGCCTTGACGAACGCGACCGCCAGCGGGCGATTGGTCTTGCGCTCGACGAACGTGCCGCCGAGGTCGTAGTGCTTGTCCTCGGCGACCACGGTTTCCTTTGCGGTCTTGCCGTCCAACTTCACGAGACGTACGGCGTTGGCCCCGTGACTGCTGATAACGTAGACGTCGTTCGGGTCCTTGCCGAAGAAGGCGATCTGGGCCTGATCGTCGGCATCGACGTGGAGCAGTTTCCGCCACGGCTTGTCGGCCGCGTCGCGGACCATCAGCGTATAGGACCCGTCCGCATTCATGGTCGTGGCGCCGCGGACGAAGAAATCGATGTCGGTGGTCCAGCCGATGACGTTGCCGGGGTTCTCGGTGTCGAGCTTGTCTGTCTCCGGTCGTCAGATTGATGCGATGCGCGTCGAAAATCGCCTTGTTGCGCTTGTTGAGCCCGACGATGACGGAGTCGGGATGGTTTTCGTCGAGATCGACGCCCTGGGCGCGAACGCCGGGATACGGGGTCAATTCGCGGGTCTTGTTCGTGGCGATTCCGTGGCGAACAGGTGGAAATTCTCGTTGCCGCCGATGTCCTGAAGGTAGAGCAGGTGTTTCTCGTCGTAGGCCCAGTAGTACTGGCGGATGCCGCGCTTCTCGTCCCTCGTTACGGCCTGATCGTCGGGCTTGCCGATCGTCCGCACCCAAACTTGCAGGACGTTCTTCGCGTCGGGGGCGAGGTAGGCGAGATGCTTGCCGTCCGGCGAGATCTTCGGAGCAGTCCTTTCGGGGTTGCCGAAGAGCACATCGCGCGGAATGAGCGGCGGCAACTCGGCAAGAGCGGATTCGGCGAGGAGGGCGGCTGCGATTGCAGTCAAAACAGTGCGAATTACCAGTGCCTCGGAAAGAAATCACGATGGACTCCGCACGGCTGAGCGCAACCGGCGGCAAATCGATCAGCGAACACGACTCCGGGACTACATTCAACCTTTGGGATAGTGATCCCGGCGGCTGCACTTCAAGCAGGTGTCCAATCTTGAAGGTAGGCGGCCAACGAGCTGTTAACCAATGGCTGTCGGCAGCTTTCGGAATGTCATAATTGACAAACCCAGTGAACGTGTGTGCAATAATGGGGGTGGAAAGAAAGGTTGGTGGTGGTGGGAGGTTGGTAACGGCGGTGAAGGGTGCCGAGGGGAAGCGCTGAGGTACCGGCCGCCGAAGGACGGGCGAACGTCGGGACGCTCGGGCCGAGCAGCGAGGAAAAGGAGTTGTGGGAGTCGGCAACCTTTAGCGAGTACACAGATGGCAAAGGCGAAGCGGAAATCGAAGCCGCAATTGCGGCGATTCCGATCTTGTGCGAAGAGGTGCGGCCTTTTGGAGGTGGAATCGAAGGCACCCGAGCCTACGCTGTATGGCGTAACGGACGGCAAGGCAATTGGCACCTATCTGGAACACAAGTTCCGGGCACACTTGAAAACAAAATACACGTTTGCTCCATGCAATTCGGCGAGCGGAGTGGATTTCCCCGACATCGAAGTGGACATCAAGGTTACGGCGAAAACACAACCACAATCGTCATGCCCATTCAAATCGGCTCGACAGAAGATTTTCGGTTTGGGGTATTCACTCTCGTGTTTGTTTATGACAAAAAAGACGACCCGAAGACCAATACGGCGGCATTGAAACTCCGGCACACGATTTCATCAGAAGAGCTCGGACAGCGGATTACACGATAACCAGACTGATTCTCGACCACTTGGCCAAGGGCTGCAACGAGGAGGATTTGGTCGGATTGATGCATGACAAGAATCTGCCTGTGGACGAAATTGAAGCAACTAAGATTGCTGACAAATTGCTCAAGGAACCTTGTGAGCAAGGCTATCTGACGATCTCAAACGCTTTACAATGGCGGCTCCAGTACGGGAGGGTCATCGAAGAAGCAGGCAAGGTAGAAGGTATCCAAAGGCTGAGGTAGATCGTCAGCCAGTTCACAGTCGCTAGATTTGAACATGCTGTACCAAGAAGCCGGGGAGTTCGCACGAGTTGTGTCCAAAACTGTATTCATTGAGAAACACCGAACCGGCAATTATGGTGTTACTAGCGAGATTCGTGAATTTCTTTTGGTATGCAGGCCAAACTTTGAAGAACTCGTTGCCTTTCTCACTCCAGAGTAAGCGATTATTGATGGCCGAGAATGAGGCGGTAGAAGCTGCAAGGGTACTTTTGCAGAATGTTCCAGAGGAAGGCTATCTCGGCTTCATTCCCGGCTCGCAATGGCGATTGCGATCCAAGAGAGCAATTCGGGCCGCTGAAGATAGTGTCAAAGGAATCAAGAGGTTGCAGTGACAAAGACGACGAAAATCGAATTCGGCGACTTCCAGACTCCCAATAGCCTAGCCGAGGCGGTTTCCTCTGCTGAGGCGACAAAACGTCTGTCCCAAATCATTACTGGAGCCGACCTGTGGCCATGGAAACCTCTTCTTCGCAGCGTAGATGAGTTCAAGGATCTTCGCCATTCACTCGGGGCCGAGATCAACCCGAAGTATGTAAGAGCTGCTCAGGATCGACTGGGATGCCGAAAGACCTCCCGTTGTGCGCATATCGAACAAAGAGACTTCTTTCGGACAGATTGGTCGAAAGTGTTCGCGAACATGCCCGAACCAATCCTTGTGCTCGGGAATCCGCCTTGGGTCACGAGCGCCGGTCTAGGAGCGATAGGTGGGGAGAACCTACCAGTCAAATCGAACTTCCAAAACCATAACGGACTGGATGCCATTACAGGCAAGGCCAACTTCGACATCTCCGAATGGATGTTGCTTCAACTGGCTCACGCACTGAATGGTCGCACCGGCACACTAGCGATGCTCTGTAAATCGGGTGTCGCTCGCAAAATCCTCCTCCATGCTTGGAAGGACCATTTTGCAGTCGAAAAATCGTCAGTCCATCTAATCGACGCCAATGGGCATTTCGACGCCGCTGTCGATGCGTCCTTACTCGTGATTCACTTTGGACAAGAAGGGGTCCGACGCAGGCTTCGATTCACTCGTCGCTGACCAGCAAAGCCGCCGAGAAAATCCTTGGGTTCGAGGACAACGTGCTTGTGGCCGATGCGGCGGTCTATGAGCGGCGGAAACACTTATGCGGCAATCAATTGGTGAAGTGGCGATCCGGGGTCAAGCACGACTGTTCCAAGGTCATGGAACTGAAAGGGGAGGGACTCAAATACCGAAACGGTCTCGGCGAATTGGTCGAACTTGAGAGCGACTACTTGTACCCGATGCTGAAGAGTTCGGACGTTGCCAAGGAGCGTACCACCAACACTCGGCGATGGATGCTCGTTCCGCAGAAGACCATTGGCGAGGATACTGCTGAGATCGAGAAGTCAGCCCCAAAAACGTTGGGGTGTACTTCAATGCCCATTCCAACTTGTCGAACCGGCGAGCCAGCTCGATTTACCGGGGACGCCCGATGTTCTCGGTGTTCGGAGTCGGTGACTACACATTCACGCCCTGGAAAATCGCCATCAGTGGCTTTTACAAGAACTTGACGTTTGTTCCAATCGGTCCGGTCGAAAAGAAGCCAACGGTGTTCGACGACGCCCGTGCTCTTCCTGCCGCTAGGTTCCGAAAATGAAGCTGACTTTGCAGCTACGTTGTTGAACTCACCAGTCGCCCAGGACTTCTTCAGCGTTTTTTTGTGTTTTGGGACTCGAAGCGACCGATTACCGTGGACCTGCTTCGGCGACTAGACCTGCGGAAATTGGTCGACTTGATTTCGTCAGGGACCGATTTATGGGCTTCTTGGCCAAGGAGTGGCCGGCCAACCTTTCTCCAGCATGGACCTCTATACGTAAATTGCGCTCGGGGCCGTTCTCTGGTAAAAGGGGTGGACGGAAACTTAAATGGCCACGGAGGCCAGAATGAAAAAGAAAAATGCCACGAAGACTGAGAAGTCGTCCGGCAAGCTGCGTAGCTCCCCATTGCTCATCCCATTAGATTTCGAGCAAGCAGTTGATGCTTTGTTGAAAGTGAAGCCCAAGAAGAAGCGTTCGGGCGACCAGTCTACCTGAACCGATCCTTGGGTTTGTCAAGTATAACATTCCATTCTAAAAATGCACCAGTGCGATCGTGGTGTCCTGAACCCGCAGCAACATTGTTGCCGACGATTAGGATACTGCCACCGCGATTCTCCGCAGCCATTTTCGCAGCAGCCGACGTCGATCGGCCGCCGATAGATTCGGCTTGCTTTTCGCTGATGGGTTGGAACCGCACTTCGTCGCCGGGCCGAAGTTGGCCCAACATATCGAGATCGGCAGATATGACGTGGGCGATCTTGGGGTAGCCGCCGATGGTCTGGCCGTCGACGCCGAGGACAATCGGCTTTCCGTCATTGGTGATTTGCACCGCGCCGGGGGCGACCGGCTCGGAAGCCAGTTCGCGGTTCGGCACCGCGAGCGCTGGGCCATCGAGTCGAATGCCCATGCGGTTGCTCGCCGGAGTGACGAGATAGGTGTGCGTGAAGAACGAGTCGTCGAACCAGTCGGCTTGCGGGCCGGGGAGGCAGCGAAGACTTATCGCGAAGAACCTCTCCCCCCCGACCCCCCTCTCCGAAGCGGAGAGGGGGGAGGAAAACAAGGCCGGGGAGGGAGAGGTCAAGGCTTCGCCCCGGCAACCGCGATTCGTCGCACTCCAACACTTCGCCCGCCTTGATCGGCTCAAATCCGGTCACGCTGTCGAGCACCGGTTTCGCCCGGAATCCGCCGACCACGCACAGGTAAGCGCGACAGTCGCTCGCCGTGCCGCCGATTCGTAGGGTCTCGACCTTTCTTCAACGTGAACGTGTGATTGGCCGCCGCAGCGTTTCCATCGTGCTCGATTTGAAACGGAGAGCCAAAATGCACAGGCCGACATCGGCCAATGCGAGCAGGGTCGGGCCGCTCAGCGTGATTTCCAAAGCAGGTGCGAGTGGAGGATTGCCAACCAGCGCATTGCCCAACATCAGCGCCGCTCGATCGGCCGGTCCGCCGATGGGAATGCCAAGACCACGCGTTCGGGGCCGCCCGCCGTCCACAAGCAGCGAATGCGTGCCGGGGCTGAGCACCTGTAAGCTCATGCGAATGGCCGCAGTTCGAAGCCAGCTCGCTTAAGTTCCTCGCGCACGGCTTGAACAAACGCCACTGCATCGGGATTATCGCCGTGAACGCAGATGGTTCGCACGCCGCGATCGGCAATCAGGCGACGAACTTGATCGACGGCTTCATTGCGGTCTTTCAACAAATGCGCCGGGCCGATCGCGAGGAACGAGCGAGCCATCGGGCTGGTAGCGCCGATCGGCAAAGGCCTCGGCGAAGAATGGCACGCGGCCGCTGGCACGCTCTTGGAGTCGCGAGCCAGGCAGGCCAATCACCGGCAAGCCCATGTCGTTCGCACGCGGCCAGCACGGCATCGGCATAAGCAATTTCGCGGCAAGCTTGATGGTAAAGGCCCCCGTGCGGCTTGACGTAGCGCAGTCGCACGCCGACGCGATCGGCCAGGGACCGCAGTGTCGACGATTTGCTGATGAATCTGTTCGCGCACGTCGTCGGGTGGAGTTGGCAACTCGAGACGTCCGAAGTGTTCCCGGTCCGGATGACCGGGATGGCGCCAATGGCGACGCCCTGTTGCCGCCAGTTCGAGCGTGCGAACAATGACCTCGGGGCTTCCCGCGTGGGCACCGCAGCAGACATTGGCCGAAGTGATCAGCGGCAATAGGTCGTCGTCCGTCCCGGCCCCCTCGCCCAGATCGCAGTTGAGATCGATGAGCATGAGGCCGAACTCCGGGCTGGGAGGCGCTATGCCACGAGACCGCATTCCAGGATCACAACGGGTCCGTGCCGGCACGCACTCGCAGGCGCCGACTTCGGCGGGCAACAGCCAGACGTCACCGGGTCCGATGGGGTATTCCTTGCCGGCGTGTTGAATGACCGCCCGGCCGCCGATGCCGACGAGCACCCGGCATTGACCAGCCCCGCCGGCGTTGGAACGGCTTGTCGGCGTCCCAGCGGCCCAGCGAGAAATAGTCGCATTCGACCAGTCTGGCCCGCCGCACGCGGCCATGGCCCTCGGCGGTTGGGGAGGACGGCCAGCACGGGCCGATCGAATAGTCGACACTCGCCAGCCCTTTTTCCAAATGGAGTTCGCGCGGCTCCCGGTTTTTGGATCGACGCGTCCCCAGTCGTACAGTCGATAGGTGAGATCGCTCGTTTGTTGGATCTCGAACAGCAGCAGTCCGCCGCCGATCGAGTGTACCGTGCCGGCCGGTAGAAACAGGCAATCTCCGGTCGCCGGCGCATGGGCGTATAGCAGCTTTTCCATACGCGCCGTCGATGATCGCGCTCCGCAATTGCCCCGCGCGTAGCTCCGGGCGCAAACCCGTGAAGAGGCGAGCGCCCGGCTCCGCTTCCATCACGACCCACGCTTCCGTCTTGCCGACGGCGTTTGGACCTTCCAGCTTCCGAGCCTTCGTATCGCTGGGATGCACCTGGACGGAAAGCGCCTCGCGGGCGTCGATGAACTTCAACAGAATCGGGAACCGGTTGTTGACCAGGCGGGCGCGGCCGAGAATTCGCTCCGGACCTTGTTCCACGAGTTGTTGCAGCGTCATTCCCGCGAACGGCCCGCCGGCAACGACACTCGGATTGTCCGCGATGGTCCGAAAGAACCCATGCCTCGCCGGTCGGGTTCGGACGACGGAGGGGCGTTCAGCAAGGGACGTAGCCGCGTCCCTCCCCACAATGCGGTCTTGAATATGGGGGCGAATCGTAGTGGCGTCAGGGATTCGAGCGGCATGGGCCAGTCCATTCCGGGCGACGCCGTCCTGGCCGAGACTGCTGAATATCGTACCCGGTTTGCGAGGCTTGGCGAAGCGCAATCCACGCGAAATTCGCCGCTTACAACTGACGTTTCGATGGTTTGACCTGCTTGTTACCCTTGAATTGAGAAGCGGCCAGTTATGGGAGGGAAAGATGCTCGCGAACCACTCGCCCGATGGAATGCTGATGAAGATCTTGCCGGGGGCGGATCGCAAGCGGTCGCCGGGCCTGTATTGCTATCGCGTGACATACCGGAACCCGGAAAATCCAGGCCCCGGATGTGTGATGACATGGGAAGTCACGGGCGGCCGAACGCCGTATCAAATTGCCTTGGAACGCCTGTCGCCCGGCCGAATCAAGTGGCATTGCACGTGTGCCGACTCGGTTTATCGAGCAGAAGTGCAACCCAACCATCGGTGCAAACACGTCACCGGTCTTTTGGAATGCCTGCCGCTGGCGGCATGACACGAGCAGCGACGGACCGCCAATTTCAATGCATATAATCGGGGTAGCAAGAACACCGCGGCGAGAGACGTCGCCAGGGCGACGACTAACACCCCGCACCAGAGCATCCAGTCGATTCCCTTCTTTTCCCGTTCGCTGCCGGAGGAGTTTTTGCCCTGTCCGACGGGGATCAACGGTCGCGTGGTCGATTCGCCGGCCGGACGATAGTCCTCGGTCGGATCGTAGCCCGAATTCCGAATCGGAAACGGCGTCGTCGAGTAGTCCACCGCTTCCGGGTCGGGACGATTCGGCAGCGGAGTGATCGGCGTTTGCCGAGCGGGACTGGGCGTCTGCTTCATCATTTGGCCCGAAATCGACCCTTCCTTAGGGGGCAACGGCGCCGGCTTGATCACCAAATCGCGAAATTCGGGACATCCGGTCAGAGTCAAGAATTGCCCCTGCTTGCTGCGCGAAGCCCGCACGTTGGAGGCGTCGCCCAGCAGGCCGTCCTTGAGGGCCTTGCGGATTCCGTCGGTAGTCCCTTTGACGGTGTGCGTCTCGCCCTCGTCGTCGCGGTAAACGAGATACCACATGTCGGCCGGGGGCTTGACCGCTTGCGGCGCCGCCTGGCGCAACGACTTTCCAGTCAGATCCTCGACAAATTCCTTGCACGAAGCCGGCCGTTGCGAAGCGTCGCCGCTCATCGCCCGCATGATCGCCCAATCGACCCGTTCGCTGATCCGCGGGTTCAACTCGCGGGGACTCGGCAATTCATTGCGCTGCTTGCGCAGCCAGCACTCCAGCGGCCCGACCTTCCCGAACGGCACCTCACCCGTGATCAGCGTGTACAGGGTCGCGCCGACGGAGTAAACGTCGCAGCGCACGTCCGCGTTTTTCGCGTCTCGGAATTGCTCCGGGGCCATGTAATTGGGCGTGCCCAGGCCGCGGCCCGTCTTCGTGAGGTTCATCTCATTGTCGGCATCCTTGACGAGCCCGAGATCGGTGAGTTTCGCCATGCCGTCGGGGGTCAACAGGATATTGTCCGGCTTGACGTCGCGGTGGATGAGCTTCTGCTTGTGGGCCCGATGCAATCCCTGGCAAACCTGGGCAATCAAGAGGATGCCCTGCTCCTCGGACATCGGACCGTCGCGCTCGACCTTGGCGCCGAGCGATTCGCCGTCCACGTATTCCATGACCAGAAACGGCGCCGTGCCGACTCCGCAAAACTCGATTGCCGCGAACCACATGCGGGTGATCCAGAGCGACCGCAACCTTGTATTCCTGTTCGAAGCGCTTGAGAAGAATGGGGTTTCGGGCCGTGGCCGGCGGCAGCACCTTGATCGCGACAATCTCGCCGGTGATTTGGTTTCGGGCTTTATAGACCGCCCCCATCCCGCCTTCGGCGATCTTGGCAATCACGTCGTAGTCGCCAATGTGTTGGAGCGCAGCGGCGCGGGCGTCGGTCGGCATCCGTCACTCTCCTGCCCTGACTGGGTGGGGCGGGGTGTTTGCCCACGCCCGGCGAACGTCGCCGAACGGGGACAAGCACTGGCTTCTTCGGCGGCTACAATGGCCCGGCTTGGCTTGCCCGACCACGATTCGCGCCGCTTCGATGAACGATCTCATGGGCGCTTTCACTTAGGCAGGACAAACCGGGAAGGCTATCCCACGGTCAAATCCGGCGAGTCGGACACTTGGTCCGCTTACGGGCGGAGGGCTGAGGTGTAGAATATCTCCTCTGACCCATATTTAGCACATAATCCGGGTCATTGATGTTGCTGATTGCCTCGACAGCATCGTACAGCCCGCCGCCAGTTCGTGGAATCCGCTGCAAGATTTGCTTGTCAGGATTGGTGAAACGGGGCAAAATCAGAAGATAGTTAAAGACTAGGGGTTGCGGCAGGGCGGAGCCGGAAGTTTCAAGTAGCGAACTTCGAGCGTCAGAACTGGCCCCACGGGTCCGGGATGGGTTGCGCGGATCGCGACTTGAGACTGGAATCGGGGAACTCCACGCGGAGCGGGATATGAGCATCTTCGGCAAGCTGCTGATCGTTTTCAATCTCCTCGCTGCGGGAGCGTTCGCCTATTTCACGCTCCAGGACTGGAAGGCCCGCCAGGAAATCACCTGGAATGCGTTGTCGCGCCAAGTGCAATTGCACGGCATCGCCGTGGAGCCGCCCACGCCGCCGCCAACCGCGGACGAGCTGGGCGACAAACGAGTTGCCTTCTATTTCGAGATGCCGGGCGGGCTTGTCTACCGCAGCATCCCCAAGGATAAGCTCGAATCTCTGATTCCCAAGGGCGATCCGACCTACGGCGGCGAGGCAGTCGCCGACCAGACCGCCGAAGTGGCTCGACTTCAGAAGAAAGTAATCGTCTCGATCCCCGCTGAGGGCCAGCCACGCTTCAATGGCCTTCAGAATTATCTTCTAAGTTTGGCCTACACCGGGGCCGAACGCGACGGGATGAATGCCCTTTTCGACCTGCGCGACAAGGGTCGCGCGCCAGCTGCTCGTCGGGATCTGCCTTTGGTGGCTCGAACCGCCTCGCAAGTGGCCGCGCTGAAAGCAATCGTTGAAGTGTCCGACCTAGGCGATCCCGAAGCGATCATGCCAGAATCGGCCCGCACCAGCCGGGTCGCCCTGGCTCGCCAAGCCATGAGGAGCTTTCTGCTTGGGCGAAGTGCCCCACGGCGCCGAGGGCGATGCTCGCAATACCCTGACCAACAAGGTTCTCGACGCTCTGAGAAGATGGGGCCGGCGACGCCGAGAAGAGCGCGATTGTCGGCGCCGGCGCCGGCGGATCCAACCGGCTGGACGCAACTCGCCAATGTCGCCGTCGAGCCATTGGCCAACAAGCCAAGTTGCGATCGAGCGATTGCCGCGCTCTTGGCGTTCACCCAAGGCAAAGCCGTCGTGCCGACGGAGAGCGCCGCCCTCAAGGACGTCGCCGACCTCATCGGCAAGTCGCAGCAGGACCCGTTGCCAAGGGGGTTCGATCTCGACGCGACCGTCCAAAGCGCGGCTTTGAATCTTCTGAACTCGAAGTTCGACGAAGCAGCAGCTGCCGGCGAGCAGCGGCAAGTCCGGCAAGGGCGAGCCGCGCGATGAAAAGGCCCGCAAGATCGCACACCTGCTCTTCCACATCGACGCCTGGCGTCATGCGGACAAGACCCCCGCCGTCGTCGCCGACCGCAAAGCCTGGCACGAGCGCGTCGCGACGATCGTGGGCCTGCCCGCGTACATTCGTGCCGCCGAGGCCGAAGCCAGCGAATACGCCGACGCCAGCCAGCGGCTTCTGGGCGTCATCACCGAAGAGCAAAGCGCCTTCGAAGCGGAATACCGGTCGCAGGTGCAGCGGGTGCTCAGCCTGTTCGCTCAATGGCAAGTGCTCGACAATCAGCTCAAGGCCCAGGATGCGATCACCAAGGAAAACGAGCGCCTCCGAAACGAGCGCCAGACGGAAAAGACCAATTTGGAGAAGTCCCTGGCCCAAGCGAAGGAAGAGGCCAAGACGGCACTGGGCAAATTGAAGGCGACGCAGGCTCGATTGTTCGCGATCCAGAAAGACCTTCGCGATGCCCAGTCGGCCATCCTGGCACTGGAAAAGCAGTTGCGACAAATCGAATTGAGAACGAACTAGGTTCGCCGCGACGCGGAGTTTCGGGAACGGAGCGCGTCGGTCACCGGGAGACGGCAATGGCGTTCATCGGCAAGCTGCTGGTTGTGCTGCACTCGGCCTTGAGCCTGGGCGTTCTCGCTTGGGCCGTCGCCGTGTATACCCAGCGCATCGACTGGAATACACCCAAGGTGGACGCGGGCAAGGAAGTGCAGCCGGGCCTCTTCGATCGGCAAAAGGCGCTCGCCGTCCAGTACAATGGCGCGGTGGACAAGGCCTATACGCGCTGGTCGGGCAACTTGTTCCAGGTCCAGGCGTTGGAAGCCGAACGCTATCCGCGCCGTGAGTTTTACAAGAATGAGTTGGACACGATTCGCACCGGAAAGACGACCGCGAACAACAAGACGGTCGTGGTTTCGGACCCCGTTCGCGAACTCGTCTACGGTTCGAATGGCTTCATCAACATCAAGAGCCCGAGTCGGCCGCCGGTCATGGTTCGACCCGGCATCAAGGCGGATAGCATCGCCGGGTATAACACGAAGATGGTGAAACTCGTCGAGGACATTCAAGCGTCGCAGGTCAAGAACGCCAAGGCAATCATCGAGCGCGACCGGCTGAACGACGACATCATTGGCCATAAGCAGCCGATGCTCAAAAAGGGCTTGCGGACCTTGTTGCTGGAACAGGTGACGTTTAAGGAACGAGCCCAGCGCGAAGACGAATACATCGTCGATTTCATCACCAATCGCGAAGCGGACTTCGGCCTGCTCAAGAAGCGCCGCGACGCGATGCTCGGTCGGATCGATGAATTGAACAAATGGAAAATAGAACCGCACAAGGACGGGAACGGGCGGCGATTGAGGT
The DNA here is from genome assembly GCA_963740575.1 of uncultured Actinomycetota bacterium. Classification (GTDB taxonomy): domain Bacteria; phylum Actinomycetota; class Actinomycetes; order Actinomycetales; family Kineosporiaceae; genus CAVUET01. The sequence continues at coordinate 52,603 of CAVUET010000005.1, forward strand.
TGCGGTTGACACGTCCGAAGGGGCCGGTATATCCGGCTGCTTCGGGGAAAACTCTGTAGGCAAAGCGGCGGGTGCGACGAGGCGGGGCCCCGCCTGGTCCAGGAGGCAGATTCCCATGACGATTTTCGGCAAGATCCTCGTCTTCATGAACCTGGTGTTCGCCGTCGTGACTGGTGGCGCTCATCGTGTTCGTTTTCACCACTCGAGCGAGCTGGCATACGGCCTACGCCGACGCCAAGCAAAAGGCCGAAGCCGCCGCGGCCGCTTACAAGAGCGAAAAGGCCTCGCACCAAAACGATCTCGCGCAACTGGCCGAAGAAGCCAAGGGAAGCACGGCCGAGATCGATCGGCTAAAGAAGGAAGTGGCCAACGTCCAGGCCGAGAACGATCGGCTGGCCAAGGCGGCCGCCAGCCAGCAAAACCTGACCGACAAGGCCAACACCACCGAGAAGGTGCTGCAAGAAGAATTGAAGCAGATCAAGACCGAGCGCGATGACATCATCAAGGAAAAAGACGATCTGCGCAACCGAATCGTGAACCAGCAGAAAGAAATCGATCGCTGGCGGAACACGGCCGTCAACGCCGATCTGCAAGCAAAGAACCTGTTGCAAAAGAACAACAATCTGCTCCGCTCGGTGGAAGACCTGACGGTCAAGGTGCGCGACCTGGAATCGACCGGCGCCGGCCTGGTCGGCAATGGCGGGGCGGGCACGTCGATTGTCGAACCGCCGCCGCGAGCCGCGCCCGGCGGGGTTCGCGGCAAGGTCACCTACGTCGGCTCGGCGGGCAGCGGCTTGGCCCAGGTCGATGTCGGAAGCGATTCGGGGCTCTCGGCGGGCAACGTGCTGACCGTCTATCAGGGGAGCGAATACAAGGGCGACTTGAAACTGACCTCCGTGTTGCCCAAGTCGGCGGTTGGCAAATTCACGCCGGCCAAGCGGACCTCGAAAATCGTGGCGGGCGACAAGGTCATCACGAGCTTCTCGTCCATACCACAGTGATTCAACCGGGGGACTGAAGATGGCAAGGTACATCGAAGACGAGCCGCGCAACAACGTCTACACCGGCATCCTGGCCGTCTCTCTGGTGGTATTGCTCGGCGCCTCGGCGCTCTTGTACTTCGACAAGGATTCGATGGGACCGCCGCCGGCCGGCAAATTGAACCTGGATGTGCCGGGCGGCGGCGCGACGCCGACCAAATCCGCGACAAAATAGCCGACTGCTTTTGGGGAATTGACATGGCCGCCGAAACTGATGAAGTAGTCCGCCAGAAGCCGCGGAACGACGCCTATACGGGGCTGTTGGCGATCTCGTTCTTGGCCCTCATTGGCGCGACGGTGTTCATGGTGCTCGACGCCGACCAACTCGGCAAGCCGCCGGGTAAACTCCAGATCGACGTGCCCGGTGTGACCGCGGGCAAGGCCGGCAATCCGTTGCAACGTCCCGACGCCGGCAAGGCCAAGGCCGACAATCGCGATGCGATGCCGCCGATGCCCGGCAAGGCCGACTTGTCGCGCAATGAACCGGCCAAGCTCCCGGAACTCCCGGCCCTGGATACCAATGGCGCGATTGTTCCCGTCAAGGCCGAGACGCCCGCCGATCCCGATGGCCCGCCGCTGCCGGTCAAGCCGTTCGTGCCGCCGATGTAATCGCGACGCTGCTGATGTTAATGGGAGAGGTCCACGCTTTCGGCGTGGACCTCTTGCGTTTACGGCCAATGTTGGCGAGCCGGCTCACTTCTTCGGCGGTGGCGGAGGTGGGGGAACCGGCAACGCTCGAATCGCTGGCCTTGCCCGGATGCGGATCGCCGGTCGAGCGACGTCCGTCACTCCCGGGGGCGTCGTCGGAGTCGTCGAACCGAGGCCGACGCTCCTGCCGTCGTCCGGAACGAAACGCACCCGGTGACCACTGTAATTGAGCACCTCGATCGTCCCCGCTTTCGGATCGGTTACGATTGAGTAGTATTGCCCCTGATTGGGCGACACCTTGTAGAACCGCAACTTGCCCGTTGCCTTGTCGATGGCGACAAACTTCTGATTCTGCGACTGGATGCCGCCGTTCGCGGCGATCTTGTAGAAGTTGTTCGCCGCCAGGATGATCGGCAGGTCGGCAAACTGCTCGGTCGAGATGTTCTGGTCCTCGAGTTGTTCGTCCGTGTACCACAGGCGCTTGCCGGTCGAGCGTTCGAAGGCGTACATGTGGCCGTTCACTTTCACGGAGCGAATCGCCTGCGTAAAGACCGGGTTATAGCCGAAGCGGTTATTGCCCTCGCTCGGCCGATTGAGCATGACGAAGAAGTGCTCCGGGTCGGCAAAGAGCATTGCGCCGTCGACTTTCTCGAGGTGCTTGCCTTTCTTGTTCTCGTCGAGCTTGCTCTTGAAGACTTCCTTGCCGTCGGCCGCATTGAGGACAACGACGTCGCCGTTGGCGGTCACGTAGCCGGTGAAATTGTCGTCGTCGCTGCGCAATTGCCAGCCGTCGCCGCCGAGTTGCTTCTTCCAGACGTCCTTGCCGGTGTAGAGGTCGTAAAGGCGAATCGCCTTCTTGCCGGCTTCGTCGTCAAATGCCAGCACCTTGCGGCCGTAGAATTTGGCTCGCTTGACGTTGGTGAACACCGCCGACGAATCGGGCACGGTGACCTCAACCCCGTCGGCCGCCCGGTAGCAGCGGACCGGCGAAACCGCTCCATCCGGATTGACGTCGTAGAGGAAAACGTACTCGCCATTGCCGAGCATGGCAGTTCGCGGCGAGACGTTGGACTTGGTCCAGAGCACCGTGCCGCGCGCGTTGTCCTTGGCGATCAGCCCGTCCTTGGTCAGCACCACGGTATACGTTGCCTCGACCACCCATTGCTGCCCGACTTTGGTCGACCAGCCGTCCTGATACGTCAGCCGCAGCCCGTCGGCCTCCATCTGCTGGTTGATCGGCCCGTTCTGAAGCGACCGGGTTCGGTTGGCTGCCGAAGAGATTCAACTCCCACAACAGCTTCTTCTCGGCAAGATCGAAGGCGTACACCATTGCCAGCGGCTGGCCCGTCTGCGGATGGCTGCCGTGATTGGTCACCACCGCGATGTGCCCCTTCACTTGAACGAATCGATACGGGATGTTCGCGTTGGCCAGTTGATAGTGCCATTGCGGATAGCCGAAGCCGGGGAGGTCCAGACGTCGTTGCCGCTGCACGCGATCGATGATCCGCAACGACCAGCCCTGGCCGCCGCGATTATTCATATCCACGCTCAGCCGATTGCGCTTGAAATAAGGCAGTACGTCGCCGCTCAGGTCCACGTCCATGGTGTTGGCCCGCGGAGTAGCCGCCGCCGGTCAGAACTTCGCCGCCCTTGAGTCTCGGGAACGTCCAGGTCGTGGAGGGCGGCTCCAAGTACGGCAGGAACCGCTTGTCGGTGATCAAATCGTTGAAGAAGTCGGCGCCGGTTTTGCCGTCGCGGATGACGACTTTGGCGTGCTTCTTGTCCAATTCGGCGTACATGCCGACGGCATCGTCGAGCAGTCCCTTGCGAATATAGAGGCGAGCGAGGGCTTCCGTCGCCTTGGCAGCGGCAACCTCGGCCTCCGGAGAATCCTCTTCGGCGCCGTCGCGGATGGACAGGAGCATGTATTCCGCTTCGCGGCTGTCGTCCTCGTTGCCGTTGGCGGATAGCTTGTCGGCGAGGAGAATCTTCGCGTCGGTGCCGGCCTCGAACATGCCGCCGAAGACCTTCACGAATCCGCGAAGCGGGTCGATGTCTTTCGAGTCCTTGACCTTCTTCCATTCCTCGACGACCTTGTTTTCGAGCGGCCGCCGCTGGGCCGGCGTCGCCTTCTTGATCATGTTCTGGATGCGGCCGCGCGCCCAGACGTCGGGCCGGGCGTTGGTATTCGGCTCGTCGATGACGCTGACCATCTCCTTATTGCCGACCAGTGTGCCGAACGCCATGTACGCCTCGAACGCATCGAGAAGTTTGCCCTGGTTTTCCTTCCCCTTGGCGACGAGGCAGTAGTAATTCGATTTTCGCCGCAGCTCCTCGTCGGCGAGCATCTTCTTTTGCGCTTCGGTCGCATCCTTGGGAATCTCGACGTCGCAGAGCGTCTTGTACTCGGCGCAGCATCTTCTCGCCGGCATTGAAATCGTTCTGCAGCAATTCGGTAATCGCCTCGAATAGCTTTTCGCGCGCCTTGGCCCGCGTTTCTTCAGCGGGCTTGTTGGCGAGCGCCTTGCGATAGTTTTCGATGGCCGGCTCCAAGCCGCCCGTCGTCGTGCTGAAGCATGGCCAGGTCGAGCAGGCCGATCGGATCGAGAGGGTTGGCCCTCAGGCGAACCTCAGTGTCCTTGATCTTGGCGTCGAGTTGCGGAAAACTCGAAATCGCCGTGGGAGTGATCGAATACACGTCGTTGTCGTAGAAGAGCAAGTTGCCGGCGGGCTCGTGCTTGCGCGAGCGGCTGGTGCCCTTCACCTGCATCGTCTTGGTGTCGATGGCGACAATGCCGGGCTCGTTGCTCTTGTCCTTCGCCGCCTTGATCGGCAGGAAATAGGCGCCGCGCGTGGCCACGCCAATGCCGGTGGGAATGCCGGTCGGCAGCGCGTCGCGGATTTGCTGTCCCGTGGCTACATTGTGGAAGCGGACGTAGCCCTTGCCGACGATCAGCACCTTGTCGTCGAAGACGCCGGCCACGTATTGATCGCCCTCCTGCTTGGAGATCGGCGATTTCCAGGCCGGCCGCCCGTCGTGGAGGTCGACGCACTCGACCGTGTCGGAATCGAACGCCGTGAAGACGACCTTGTTGCCGACGATGATCGGCGCGCTTGCATGCCAGCGTTCGCGCGATGTTTCGTAAGCCATGACGCCGTTCATGCCGGCCGGATTGACATCCCGGCCGGAACCCGCCGCGGCTCGCATTTCGTTCATCTGCGGAGTGTGGCTGGTCTTGTTGCTCTTGTAATTCGCCGCCCAGACCAGGCTGTGGCTGAACAGGTCGATGCCGAGCACGGCGCCGGCGTTGGTCGGGACGACGAGAATGCCGTCGGCATAGCCCAAGTTGATGCCCTGGAATCGGCGGAACGAATCCTGCGGCAGCTTGCCGTTCGGCTGGCCGAGCACCTGCGACCAGACCAGACTCGGAACCATTTGCACCTGCTGAGGGTCGCGGGTGCATTTCTCCATCTTGGCCGGATCGAGGCAGACCAGACGGAGATCGCCGTCCTTCTCGATGACCACATACAGCTTGCCCGCGAGCGGCAAGGGCGGCCCGAGGAAGAAGCAGTCCGAAAGCAAGTGTTTCCGTCGTTTCCTTGACGGCGGGCTTGACCGGTTCGGCCTTCGGCGGCACGGGCCGGCCGGTCCTTGGGTCGATCGCGACCGGCCGCCGCCGAACGGGCTGGTCGTGACCGGAGCATTTTGCGTATGCTCGCCGATTTTCCATTTCAGCTTGCCCGTTTCCATGTCCAGGGCCTTGAGACGGCTGAAGTTGGCGGCATCGTTGAACACGCCGAAGCTCGATTGCGGCATGCCGCTGTACATCGCCGCTTGCCACAGCGACGGATGGGGCGGGACCGCCAGATCGTCGATGAAGTAGCAGGTTTGCCCGTCGTGGCTGAGCGAGCCGAGCAACGGGTTTTCGATCAGAATCGAGTAGGGCCCGCTCGCCAGGTACAGATTGAGGAATTGATCAAACATCGATCGCGACGGCAGGTCCTTGACCATATTGAACAAACCGTGGTCGGTTTCGCTTTTCCAGAGCAGTTCGCCCGGTTTGATCGGCGGATCGATCGACTTGTCTTCCTTGCTGGCAGATACAGTAGATGCCGTCGTAGCCGCGGAAGATGATTTTGCCGGCGCTCGCCAGCGGGAACACTCCGGGAATCGTCGCCATTCCTTTCGATTCCATCAATTTGATGCTCTTTTGAATTCGATCCTTGACGACCTCGAAGCCCGGCTTCTTGGCCCCGACTGGCGGCTTCGCCCGGCTTCGTCGGCTGCGGGTCGAAGAAAATGTCGTCGGCGGGCATCATGTACGGGTAAGTGAAGCGCGGCTCCAGGAACGGCGTGCCGCCCGAGCCGATGCCGTTGTTCGACGGATCGCGCCGGAACAGGCCCCATTCCTTGTGGAAAATCTTCGGTCCCGCGGCGACTGCCTTGTCGTACTCCGACTTCAACTGGGCAAAGTCGAACGTCTTGCTGCCAATCGTCACTTGGCCTTTGTTGGATGCCTTTTCGAAGAGCCCCCAGTACTTGGCGGCCTCCTTGGCGAAGCGTCGGGTCGGATGCCGCCTGTCGCTTGTAAGCCAGAGCCGCCTTGAAGAGCAAGGGCGCCGGCAATTCGTCATCCGGATTGCGCAACGCAAACATGCGGAACGTGTGGGCTGCCTGGGCATAGCGGCCGCGATCGAGGTGCCAGGTGCCAATGCGAATGGTCGCGGCGGCGCCCGCTTTGGTGTGCAGGTAGCGTGTTGACACCTCGGCCATGAGGAGCATGTCGTTCTCCTCTTCGGCCTGCTTGTATTTCTGCTCGGCGGTCGGCCCGACGATTTGCTGGTAGAACTCCAGGCCCGACTTGTCGAACGTGCCAATGATGCGATTCACTTCGCGCTTGACGCTGACCTTGTTCCCCTTGTTGTCGATCTCGACGAACTTGTCGGCCGGGTCGTCGAGCATGCCCTGGAGGACGGAGATAATGTCGTCCCAAAGCTTCGGCGTAATCGGGTTTTTGACCTTGTCGCCCTGCAAGTATTTGTTGACCGCATCGATCTTGTTCTTCGCTTCGCGCTCGACGGGCAGCGTGATCGGCTCGTTCCAGTCGCGGTCGTCCTTGTCTTTGCCGTTCTTGCCTTTGATCCGAACCTTTTTGACCGGCACGGCGCCTCGTGGCCGGCACGGGTTGTCCCTGGGCGGTCAGCGTAAGGCCCAGAGTGATCGCGACAGAAGAGGCAACCGAGCAGCAGGCGGGTTTTGCGGAGGGGAGACATCGTTCGGTACCTCGAAGAACGGGCAAGCCGACTGATTCACGTGAAACTGAGATTATGCCGGGCGAACCGGTCCGCCCACAAGGGAAAACTGGACCATGTTACGTGGGCGCAACGGTTCCTATGTTGTAGACGAGACTGCCGACCGGGGCTAACCCTATCCGGGCCGGCACCGTCCTGCTTTTTGTGGCAACAGGCCTCCAGGCTGTGAGATTTCACAGGCCTGGAGGCCTGTTGCCACAAAAAGCAGGACAGTGCCTTTCGTTTCAGGGGTGACAGAGAGTCAGTGAAACGAATTCTCAGCGAATTGTTCACCGGCAAGGACTTACGTCAAGGAAATTCATTTCACGCCGGGCTGAGCCGCAGTTCCGTCACTGCGGCCGCCCGGATTTCCTCCGCCGTGAACGCGATTGGCACTCCTTCGCCCTTTTGCCACAGCGGCAGCAAGTCGGCATAATGCGGCGAGAACGGGTTCCCCGACTGGCCGCCGGCGAGCACGAAGCGGCTATTCGACCATTCGCCAACATCGATGGTCGCCCGCAAGTTGGGCAGCGATTTCACCGGCCCCAGCGGATCGAGCGGCATGACCGAGGCATGATTCGGCGTATGCTCGTCGCCGCCAATTGGAAACGGGCCGAGGTTGAACGCGGAACGCAACGGCGTTCGGCCCATGAGCATGTGCTGGAGCGTGAGCGGACGGAGCTTGCCCCAATTCGGTTTCCGATCATCACGTCAGTGATCGACAATAGGTCCACCCGGCCTCGTCGAGGACCAGGCGAATCGCCACCTGCCCAGCCTTCGTCGAACCAGTCCGGAGGCTGCTCCTTCATCAAGTCGATCAGGTGGCCATTCGGCGGTAACCAAAGAATCCGAACGGGTTCAGAATCGATGGCCCTTTCCCCACAACCCATTCCCAGGCTTTCGGGGCTTTAGCCTCCGCCACACTCTTGGCCATCCAAGCGAGGAAAATCTCGAAGATTGCCGCCGGCCACGAGTCGGCCGCGATTCGCCCGTCCCATGCCTCGAAGCGCTTCTTCAACGACGACGTCGGCCGATCCAAGAATGACGTTTCGTGCGTCCCGCCACGGAATCGACTTCACGCTCATCTGCACGCTCGCCGCTGCCGGCTAGGTCCCATTTCTCGCGGGATGCCAGCTCTTCGACAATCACCTGATGCCGATAGGGATCGAGGAAATCCTCGCCGAGGAAGGGACCGCCTTCCTTCTGCACTGGCCGATTGTTCGCGGTCGCGAAAAAGCCCTCTGGCGGGTCTTCGACGAACGGCATTTGCTCGAATGGCACCAGGTCCGGCTGCCAGCCATTGCGGTCGTCCCAGCCCGCCAGGGGCACCATGCCATTGCCGCGCTTGCGGACCGGAATCTGGCCAACGAGTTGCCAGGCTGTCTTGCCGGTGACATCGGCGTAAACCAGGTTCATGGAAAAGCCGGGCCACTGGCGAAACGGCGAACGGAATTCCTCGAAGCTTTTGGCACGCATCGCCGACAGCCAGCCATCCATCGGCAATGGATCGAGCCAGACCGCCCGCAGCGAAATGGCCTCCGGCGTCTCGTGCAGAACGGGATTGATGATCGGCCCACGACTGGTGGAGAGCACTTCTTCAACGACTCGGCGCAGCGCTCTTGATGCGGATCTCTTCGCGGCGCACTCCGCACGGCAGCCAGCGATCGCCTTGGCGATATTGCCAGTCATCGCCCTCACGGCGAAGCTCTTCGAGAAACAAGTCGGTATTGTCGGTCAGCCCCGCGGTGACGCCCCAGGCGGCGAAGCCATTGTGCCCACAAGGCACGGCCGGCGAGCCGACGAATGATGCACCAGCAACTGCCCAATCCGGCGTGCGAATCGACACGAGATACCAAGGGGCCGGTAGCTGAGCCGCCAGATGCGGATCGTTGCACAAAATCGGCCGGCCGGTCGTCGTTCGCGACGGAGCGATGACCCAATTGTTCGATCCGCCGCCCAATGGCATCACTTCCAGCAGCGCGGCAATGTCTTTTTCGAGACGATCCAGAGCATCGAATGATGAATAATGCGTGATGAATGATGAATATTCGGCGCGAGGCGGGTCCAATGCCTTCAGCGCTTCCGGCCCATCCGCGAGCAGGATGCGCGAATCGGGCCAACTCGGCGTCCCAATTGCTCGACATGAACCAAGGCTGAATCTTCGCGTAGGCGAGCACATCGGCAGGCTCCCACGGCGTCGGAGCGATGCCGAGCACGACGAATTCGTGCGGCCGGCGACGCAGTCCATGCTTGTAGCCGGCATTGATGCCATCTGTATAAGCCCGGATGGGCAAACGGCTTCTTTTCGGGAGAATTGCCCATTGTTGATCGGCCGCATGGCGAAAGCCCACACGCCGGCAAATACGATCGACTCCAAGTGCGCGCGTGCCGGCGATTTCCGAAACTGTGCCGCGGCCGATGCGCAAGAGTGCCTCAAGCTGGCCGGCCCGATCTTGGGCGTGGCAGAAGCCGAGAGCAAAGAAGGCATCGCGATCGCTGGCTGCCTCGATCATCGGAATGCCGAACCGATCGCGGCGCATCGCAACCGAAGACTGAAGTCCACCGATACGTAGGCTGCCGGAAACGACTGAGAGACGCTTCCCAAGCGTCAGGCGCAATAATCAGGGGAACGAAGTTCACTCAGCCAGGGTATTGGTCGAGCGCGCTAATACCTGCGGAATCCCGGACCTCAACGGGCTAAGTCGCGGTTCGGCCGCAAGAATCGGGCAAAAACGAGTTGTCAAAAAAAGCCGCCAATCGGGTTCGGCCGATCAGGAGTGTTTCCGGCCCGAGGCAATTCTCTCCAATTCGTCGAGTTGTTCGCGCCGGCCGACCGCCACGACGACGCTCCCCGTTTCCAAAACCGTTTCCCCCTTCGGATTGGGCACGATTTCGCCATCGGGAATGCGCATGGCGATGATCACCACGCCGAGTTCATCGCGCAGATTGGCCTGCCGAATCGTCTTCGCGGCATAGCGAGCTGCTCTTGGCAATCACCACTTCCTCGATTTGATAATCGGCCGCGTTGAGCCGGCCGGCTTGTTCGAGAATATGGCCGACCGTCGGCCGCAGCACCGCCTGGGCGACGCGATGCCCGCCAATCACATAGGGGGAAACGACATGGTTCGCGCCCACGCGGCGGAGCTTGGCCTCCGAAGCTTCGTGTTCGGCGCGCGCCACAATGAAGATGTTCGGATTGAGAACGCGCGCCGGACAAGGTGATGTACAGGTTGTCCGCATCTGACGGCACAACCGCGACCAGCACCTTCGCTCGTTCGACGCCGGCCGTCTTGAGCACCTCGTCTTCGGTGGCATCGCCGTGGATGGGAATGCCATGCGACCGGTCCAGTCCGAAATCATCGATTCGTCGCGATCGACCAATACGTACCGGGCCTTTTGACGCTCAAACTCCTGACAAATGAGCCGTCCCATGCGGCCGAGTCCGCAGACAATGATGTGATCGCGGATTGCCTCCAGTGAGTGCTTCACGCTCTCCCTCCCCAATATGGTGCGAAGTTGACCGCTGACGACGGCCCGGATAATTTCCGTCGCCGAATAGAAGAGCAGGAAAACCCCGCCGAACAGGAACACAATGGTAAACAGCCGGCCGGAGTCGTCGAGAGAATGCGTTTCACCATAACCGACCGTCGTGAGCGTGATCGCGCTCATGTACATTGCGTCGAGCCAACTCCATTCGCTGCCGCCAATCGATTTGTAGCCGACAGTGCCGATTCCCAGGAGAACGAATGGGACGGCAATGGCGATCCAAACGCGAATCGGCAGGTAGACGCGGTGAACTCGCTTCATGGCTAGCCGCACAGCTTACTCAAGGCGGCCTCGCATCGCGAGAGCAATTGACTTTTCCGCCGATTGCTGGCGAATCGGCCTTCGCGCTCGATCCATTGCTGAACCCCACGGATCTCGCGTTCCAACGCCGCAATCGCGTTCGCGGATCGCCAAGGCGGCATACCCACGGATTCTACCTGGCACGCCGAAGTGTGGGCAAAGACGGGGATATGCGGATACAAATCCGGTCGTTTCGCTCCCCAACATCGGGCCGCGATCCAGCCGCCATCTGGCATATCGAATTCGACTTCCAGCATTGCCGTGGCCGCGTCGCCCTGCTCGGGCATACGCGAGCCGATAACTTCGCCGTTGGCGACGATTTCAAACCGATCGATGGGATCGACCGATGCGACCTCGGCTCGGATCCGAAATGGCCGAACGGCATCTCGAACGATTCGTGTTGGAAAGGCGTGGTTATCGATGGCCCACCAAATCATTGGCCCATTGGTGACGATGGTCTTGCCGGCCCTTGCGCATTGCACCCAATCCGAATAGGATCGGCTCTCCTCGGCTGGAGTTAGCGTCCGAACGCTCCCGAGGGCAATCCGGTTGCTGTCCTTGCCGCTGCCGCCGACGATCGGCAGCCGAATCCCGGCATTGAGCAAGCGATACCAGTGGGGCAGCAAGGGCGAATGGCGCTCGTGAGCGTCGAACTCGAGCGCATCGATTTTGCCGAGAATCGCGTTGAGCAATGCCTCGCCGCCAGGCAATCCAGCGTTGGGGCGATAGGCATCGCACCAGACGACCAGGCCCTTCTTGCGATGGCACTGGTCGCACCAGTCGGCCAGCGACCAATCGTCCGTCTCATCGACGTGGCCGAATGTCAGCGGGAAGACCGCGCAATGGCAATTCAACAATCCCAGTCTCCCTAACGTCGGATGCACATTGAAGTGTGTTGACGTACACCTTTTCGAGGGCAGCATTTTGCCCGCCGATCGCATTAAGGTTGGGAACCACGCGATACATGTGACCGTCCGGCGACGGGTAGTCCTGAACGGCCGCCAACAAATTGACGAAATCGAGCCCTTCGGCTTCCGCTTCGAGTCTTGCGGAGTGCGGCGGTCAAAAAGTGGCATCGCGAATCGACAGCGACAAAATCATTCCAGCGCCCATCGAAGCCGCGCTGAATGGCAAATCGCAAGGACAATTGCCCTTCGCCGAGCGTCACCGATTGCCTGAGCGGCAAATACCCAGGGCCCTTGGCGATTTCGACCGTCAATGGCACGGCGGTCGGAAGGGGGACTTCGCACGAGCCGTCAATGTACGCGTAGTGCTTGCCTGCCAAATATACGTGGCCGCCGACGTCTTCATTGCGGCCGACCGGAAAACTGGCCGCGTGGCCGAGGGGCGGGAAGTATTCGCCGTTTGGTCCGGCGAAGCGCAGCGCACGGACGTCGGCTGGCCCGTTGCCGCGTCGTTGACGCGCACGTGAACGTTGAGCGTTTGGCTCACTGGCACTGCCCGCCGGCTTTTTCGACGATCGCCCGAAACGCAGCCACCGCCATTGGAAACAATTCGGGCCCGGTGACGCCGCCGGTCGGCCCGCCGCCAAGCAAATGCGGCTCCAGCGTGGCGAAGCCCGTGTAGCCCGATTTCACCGCATCGGCGATGATTTCCGGAATTCGGCCCTGGCCCTGGCCGGCGATCCGGCCGTGCTCCTCGCCCGCGGTCCAATCCTTGATGTGGAAGTGGGCCGTATACGGCTTGCAGACCTGCCAGCCCTTCATTACGTCGTAACCGCAGAAGATGAAGTTGGCCGGATCGAACGCGGCTTTGAATGCCCTGCTGGAGATGGTTTGAAACAGATCCGCGAGTCGTTCTGGCGAGTCGCCATAAATCCGGTGCTCGTTCTCGTGAAAGAGCCGAACGTCTTCGCGTTCGGCGATCGCGACTTTCTGGCGCATGCGATCCATCACTTGCTCGCGGTATGGCGTCCAGTTGCCGTCGAAATCCTCCGGGGGATAGTAACTGAAGATGCGGATATTCGGCGTGTTGAAGATGCGGCACAGGTGGATCGCCCGGCGAAATTTCTCAAGGTGCGGTTCGAACGGCTCATCAATTCGGACCTTGCCGATTGGCGAGCCGATCGCGCTCACTTTGAAGCCGTCGCGGTCCAGCAGCGTCTTGAACTCGGCAATCTGGGAATCGCTGAGATTCAAGACATTGGTCTTGTGAATCGAACGAAACTCGATGTAACGTACGCCGCAAGTCTTCAGGATGTCGATCTGAACCTGCGGGTCCGGTGAAATCTCGTCGGCAAAGGCGCTGACCGTGAACATGGATTCCCTCGCAGATGAAGCGAATCGGCTGATGATGTTGGTATACGATTACGCAGGACTCCCGGTTGCCGCGGGGCTGCCCATTTGGCTTGGATTTGCCCCGTCCCGGCTGGAACTCATTTCCGCGTCACCACCTTCAATCGAACTTTGTCCGCGATAAACGTCTTCTCTCCGTATGCGGCGAAGCGAATTTTTACCTTGCGCAGCGAGCCGTAGCCGCCGACATCGCTAATGGTGCCGATGCCGTATTGCTCGTGCTGGACGAGTTGTCCGCGTTCGTAGTCCACAGAGGAACAGTCACAAGGCTGTCCGCGGCCGACGTCGAGGCGTTGGTGCAGGCGTACCAGTCCGGGGCGACGAAGTCCACCAGCTGGCCACTCGGTTCAAGATCCATCCGACGACGGCCTCGCAGCATCTTCACCGCCAGGGTGTGACCTTGCGGCGAGGCGGGCTGGACGAAGAGCGGTGCCAGAACGCTGTGCGCCTCTACCGCGAAGGCAACTCACTTGCTCGCGTGGGTGCCGAAGTAGGCGCCGACGCCGAGACCGTCCGCCAAGCCCTACGAGTTCGAGGCGTGGTGCTCAGGAAACCATGGGAACGAGGCTGACTCATCTGCAGCAACCCGCTCCCAGTGGCCGGCTCGACACCGCCACGTCACGCGCGCGCAGCCCGATCGAAGATCAGGGTGATCACTGGCGCCGATCTCACGGGACTTGCTACATCTCTGGACGCGCGCCCGAGCGGGACCCCCGCGGCGGGGGCTGCGGGTTTCGCAGGCCTGTGATCGGCAGCTCGCCCGCGGGGGCGAGCAACGCCCGAGCTGAATCCCCGGGCGGAGCCGGGCGGATGCCTTCAGGGATTCTGGGGGCGGGCGCGAACGCCGGGGGTTGGTTCCGGTGGGTGGCGTGGGTCCAGATCGTCGCAGTGTTGGCAGATGACGAAGATGTCGGCGCGGTGGTCGATCAGGCGGGCGTGGCGGGCGGCGACGTCGGTGATCCAGTGTTCGACGGCGTCGGGGTGTTCTTCCCAGACCGTGCCGCAGCGGATGCAGACGATCTGGTGGTGATGGCCGGGGCTGCACCGGCGGTACATGAGTTCGCCGCGGACGAGGAAGGTGTGCAGGAGGCCGGCGTCGGTCAGGGCGCCCAGGGTCCGGTACACCGTGGCCAGGCCGACGGGCCTGCCGCGCTCAAGACGCCGGTGCAGGCCGAGCGCGCTGACGAGGGGCTGGCGGATGCCGAGCTGATCGAGGACGGTCAGGCGGGCACGGGTGGCGGCCAGAGCGAGACCGCGGAGCAGCGCGGCGCCGTCGATCGGATCCTGGTCGCGGCCGGCGCGGGCGTGGTCAGCGGGCGTCGGGGAGGTCCACGAGGTCATCGGCGGGCGTCAGGGTTGGGTCGGGTCCGGCGTGGCCGGGCGGCGGGGTTCCCTGGCGGGGAGCAGGAAGGTGATCGCGTAGGTCAGGGATGCGACGGCGAGGATGGAGAAGCTGGGGGGCAGCTTCGGCAGGAGGTAGCTGGTGGTCAGCCCGGCGGCCGTCGCCGTCAGCGCGAGTCCGGCGGACAGGGCGATGCCGGTGTAGGGGTTGCGGGTCAGGCGGTGTGCGGCTCCGGCGGGGGCGGCGAGCAGTCCGAGCAGGAGCAGGGCGCCGACGGCTTGGGTGGCCTCGGCTGCGGTTGCTCCGACCAGGGCGAGGAATCCGACGCCGAGTGCGGTGACCGGGACGCCGCGGGCGGCGGCGACGGCCTCGTCCAGGCTGGCGAACAGCAGCGGCCGGGCGATGACCACCATCACCGCCAGCAGGCCGATGGCGATGGCGGCGGCCAGCATCGCCCGGGTGCCGCTGAGTCCGAAGATGGACCCGAACAGGACGCTGACTCCGGCGCCGCCGTTGGTGGCGGCGTGCGCGCTGGCGGTGTAGACCGACAGGGCCAGCACGCCCAGGCCGAGGATCCAGGCGAACATGGTGCCGATCAGGACGTCGTCGGCGCGGCCGCGGTGGCCCAGCAGGCCGAGCAGGACGCCTATCGCGATGGTGGCGGCGAACAGGCCGAGGCGGGCGTCGACGCCGAAGGCGAGCGCGGCCAGGGCTCCGGTGAACGCGACGTGGCTGAGCGCGTCGCCGGTGAAGACCTGGCTGCGCAGCACCATGACGTACCCGACCACCCCGGCCAGGGCGGCGATCGGCAGGCCGGCTTCGAATGCCTGCCGCATGAACGGATGCGCCAACATCTCCCCCAGTCCGGTGCCGGTCGCCGACGGGGCCGAGGCCCGCTGCGCCGTCACCAGCTGGGAAGCGAGGTAGAGGCTCATCGGTGCGCTGCCGTCGGTGCGGGCGCCGGGACCTCACCGGGCCGGCCGGCGGGCGTCGGCCCGGCTGAGCCGTCAACTCCTCGCCGGCCTTGTGCCCGACGACGCACCCGCTGCTGCAGGTGCGCCCAGCCGGTGGCGGCCAGGAACGCCGCGAACGCGAAGGTGGTCAGGAAGAACCCGATCGGGTACGGCTGGTAGTAGGCGACGAACAGGGACGCCCAGGTGATCGCCAGCCCGATCGCCACCGTGACGGCGATGCTTCGGCCCGGGCGTGGGGTCAGCCTCTGCGCGGTCGCCGCCGGGACGACCAGCAGCGCGAACACCAGCAGGGTGCCGGTGATCTGGGCGACCTCCGCGGCGGCCGCGGCCAGCACGACCAGGAAGGCCACGGACACCATCCGGACCCCGACGCCGCGGGCGGTGGCCACGTCCGGGTCCACGGAGGCGAACAGCAACCGGCGACCGATCAGCGCCAGCAGCAGCGCCACGGCGATCGCGACGGCCAGCAGGACCCGCACCTGCCCGGTGGTGATGCCGAGGAAGCTGCCGAACAGCAGGGCGCCGGCGGCACCGTTGAGGAACCCACCGTAGAGGTTGACGAACAGGAAGCCCGTGGCCAGGGCTGCGGCCTGCACGGTGCCGGTGACCGCGGACTCCTCGCTGTAGCCGCGACCTCCCGCGTTCGGCACCAACCCGATCAGCAGGGCGGCGGCGATCGCGAACGCGAAGTACCCGTAGGTGGCGCTGGCTCCGATCAGGACCGCGCCGGCCGCGCCGGGGAAGCCGACCACGGCGACGGTGTGGCCGGTGAAGCTCTGCCGACGAACCACCATGAACCAGCCGACCAGTCCGGCCAGCACCGCCACGATCGTGCCCGCCTGGACGGCGTTGACCATGAACGGGAACTCGAACACCTGCCGCACGTCTTGTACCAGGTTCCAGGACAGCGTCGGGTTCAGCTCCCCAGTGGAGGCGATCACCGGCCCGGCCCTCTCGCGGCTGGTCGGGTCATGGCTGGTCGGGTCATGGCTGGTGCCGGTCGGCGTGGTGGGCGGGGGCCTCGGGTTGGCCGACGACGACGAGCCGCCCGTCGCTGGTGGACAGCACCTCGATCGGGGTCCCGTACAGGCGGGTCAGGGTCGCGCTGGTGATCACCTCGCGGGGCGGTCCGGCGGCGGCGCCGCCGGAGGCGATGTACACCACCCGGTCCAGGTAGGTCAGGATCGGGTTGACGTCGTGGGCGACCATCATCACGGTCACCCCCTCCTGCCGGCAGATCCGCGACACCAGGGCCGCGACGGAGGCCTGGTTGGGCAGGTCCAGGCTGTCCAGCGGCTCGTCCAGCAGCAGCAGCCGGGGCCGGGACACCAGCGCCTGGGCGATCAGCAGCCGCTGCTGCTCCCCACCGGAGACCTGGCCGATCGGCCGGTCGGCGTAGGCGTCGGCCCCGACCAGGCCGATCACCTCCCGTACCCGGGCGCGTGCGGCCCGGGCCCGGGCGCTGAACCGGCGTGCGCCCGGCAGCGGGACCCCCCACCGGTTTCCGTCCAGGCCGAGCCGGACCACGTCGGTCCCTCGGATCCGCAGCTGCGGGTCGAAGCTGCGCCGTTGTGGCAGGTACCCGATCGCCTCGTTCGCTGTCCCGGGCCGACGCCCGGCCACGGTCAGGGTGCCCGCCGACAGCGGGATCAGCCCGAGCACCGCCTTGACCAGGGTGGACTTGCCGACCCCGTTCGGGCCCAGGACGGCCACGAACTCCCCGGCCCCGACCGCCACGTCCACCCCGCTCCACAGGGTCTGGTCCCCCATCCGGACCGCCGCGCCGCGGAACTCCACCGCCGGCGCCCGCTGCTCGCGCGCCGCGACGGGGTCCAGCTCGCCGGGGTGCATCTCGACGGGGTGGCTGGGCGCACCCTGGTGGGTGGTCACCGGGTTCATCTGGCTCACCTGATTCGGCTCGGGACGGATGGGTCGCAGGTCGACGTCATCGCGTCGGGTTCAGTGCCCGGTGGCCGTGGCCAGGGCGTCGCGGAGCGCCTGCAACTGGGTGGTCTGCCAGGCCTGCCAGGTCGCCGTCGCCGGAACCATCGTCTCGGTGATGGTGGTGACCGGGATCCCGGCCGCCTTCGCCGCGGCGATCTGGGTCTGGATGTCCGGGGTGGCGTTCTGGCTGTTGTACACGTACACCTTGATCTTCCTGCCCGCGATCTGGGCGTCGATGCTGGCCTTGTCCGCCGCGGACGGGTCGGTGCCCTCGCTGATCGCCTTCAGGAACGACGCCGGGGTCACCAGATCAAGCCCGAGGGCGGGAGCGACCATCGCGAAGATGCTCTCCGACGCGCCGACCGGCGTACCCGCGTATCTGGTCTTGATGTCGTTGATGACCGCCTTGTAGTCGGCCAGATCGGTGGTCTCGAACCCAGTCCGCTGGGCGTCGAAGGCGGCGGCGTCGGCCGGGTCGGCCTTCTTGTAATCGGCGGTGAGCCGGTCGGCGACCTTGGTCACGTCGCCCGGGTTGTACCAGCGGTGCGGGTTCCCCCCGTCGGCCACCCCGACCAGATCACCGACGGTCAACACGGCCCGGTCCGGCGCCGGGTTCGCGGCGACCAGCTTGGTCGCCCAGGTGTCGTACCCGATCCCGTTGATCAACACCAGGTCAGCGGCGGCGATCGCCCGCCCGTCCGCGGCGGTGGGCTCGTAGTCGTGCGGGTCTGCGTCCGGGCTGTCGATGATGCTGGTCACCTTGACGTGCGAGCCGCCCAGTTGGGCGGCGATGCTGCCCCAGAAGTTCTCCGCCGCCACCACCTGGATCGTCCTCGACCCACCGCCCCCGGACGTCCCTCCGGCCGACCCGGAGCTGCCACAACCGGCCACCCCGACGACGGTCGCCACAGCCGCAGCGGTGACGGCAAGAACCCTGACACCCACCTTGGCACTCCTTCGATTAACCCGCGAACCGACAGTTGTAATGAGATCCGATATCATTAGTTGCGTCAAGTCGACGCGAGCCGCCGGACGGTGAACTCCTGGATCGGTCCCTGGCCGGGAGCGTGCCGGTGGCGGATGCGGTAGCGGAAACGGAGGCTGGGCAGCTGATGTTGGCTCCCGGCCCCGCGGGTGGGCCGGGCGGACGTCTCCGGCCGGGGTGTGGGAGGATCATTGATGATGGTTCTCGGTCCCTGGTGGCGACCGACGCAAACGCTCGGAGGATCCGGAAGGAGGCGCACATGGCTGGGGCACCGCGCAGCTCGCTGGGCGTGCCGGCAGTGCGGTCCACCCGGCAGAGGACCGCGATCAGCGCCGCCCTGGACGAGATCGAGGCGTTCGTGACCGCCCAGGAACTGCACGAATTGCTGCGCGGGCGGGGAGAGCAGGTCGGCCTGGCCACCGTTTACCGGTGCCTGCAGGCCCTCGCGGACGCGGACAAGGTGGACGTGCTGCGCACGGCCGAGGGGGAGAACGCCTACCGGCGCTGCTCCCAGGGCCACCACCACCACCTGGTCTGCCGCTCCTGCGGGCGCGCGGTCGAGGTCGACGGCCCCGGCGTGGAGAACTGGGCCGACACGATGGCCGCCGCCCACGGGTACACCGACGTCAGCCACACCCTGGAGATCTTCGGCACCTGCGCGGACTGCACCACCCGCTGACCGGCGCCGGCCGAACTCGACAGCGGTCAGCACCCCACACCGGCGCCCGCGCCACACGGGCGGCCGGTGTCCGGCCACGGGGCAGGGCTACCCGATCCACCCGCCGGCGTCGTCCCACCGCTCCGAAACCGGCGCCGAAGCAGGTGGGCGGGCCGGACCGGCCGGGCTCGGGTCCGCCGGGTCGGACCCGTCCTGGGGCGAGCCAGCCGGCCCATCCCCGCTCGCCTCCGGCCCCGCCGCCTCGGCGACGTGCCGGTACGGCCGGGCCGGCGGGCGGGGCTGTGTCCAGGCGCCGACGCTGACCACGACGGCGGCGATCGCGGTGGTCAGCGGGATCGCCAGCACCAGGCCGATCGCACCGACCAGGGTCCGCACGATCTCCTCGGCCATCTGGCCGCCGGTCAGCACCTGATGCACCGGCTGCTGGTACAGGTCGATCAGCAGCAAGGTCGGCAACGCCACCCCGGCGTAGGCGAACGCGATCGTGTACACCGTCGACGCCAGGTGATCCCGCCCGATCCGCATCCCGGCGCCGAACAACCGCCCTCGGGACAGGTGCGGCGCCTGCTCATGCAACTCCCACACCGCCGACGCCTGCGTCACCGTGACATCGTTGAGCACCCCCAGACCGGCCACGATGATCCCGCACAGGATCAACCCGGACAGGTTCTGCCCGTGCATCAGCATGCTCAACGTGTAGTTGTCCTCGCTGGTCAACCCGTTCAGATGCGCCGCCCCCGACGCCCACACCGCCAAGCCGGCCGTGACCGCCAGCCCGGCCACCGTGCCCAACAGCGCCGTCGTCGTCTTCGCCGAGATCCCGTGCGCCACATAAAGGATCACCACCATGATCGCGACCGAGCCGACCAGGGCCACCCCGGCGCCGCTCTCCCCCCGCAGCAGGGCCGGGAGCATGAACCGCAGCACCGTCAGATAGCCCAGCCCCAACCCGACCAGCGCCGCCACCCCCCGCAGCCGGGCCACCGCCACCACCGCCACCGCGAACACCACCGCCAGGACCCCCAACGGCAGGTCACGGGCGAAGTCCACCCACGCATACGCCTCCCCCAGACCGGCCGACGCGGGGATCCGCACCACCTCGATCAGATCCCCGCGACCGATCCCCGCCTGATACACCTGCGGCGCGACCTGGACCGAGATCTGGCGTCCCGACCGGGACCCGCCGGTCAGGTGCGCCCCCACCCGCACACACGTCACCGTCGCCGGGACCGAGCCGTCCGGCATCCGGTCATCCGACGTCCCCGCACACTGATACGCCCGCGTCGAGTCGACCCGAGCCTGCACGATCGACCCACCCGGATACGTCTGGCCTGTCATGGTCCCCTTCGGCAACGGGCCCCGCGGCCACAACAGCGCCATCCCCACCCCGGTCGCCACCACGATCACCCCCACCAGGACCGCCAGGGCCCATCGCACTCCCGCCGGCGCGCCACCCGCCCCTGGCGAGCCCCCCTGACCGGATCCGCCCACCGCACCGGCCATGAGTTGATCCCGCCGTGTCACCGAACCGACGTGAGAATGCGCGTGACCGGCGCTCATACCGAACCGCTCCTCGCCTCAAGCGCCCCGAATGCGTCGCACTGGTGGACCTACCGGGACAGGCCCAGAATCGCCCCTGAGCAGGCAACGACGGGTACGCCTCGCCGACGCGCACCACCAGCCGACCTATTCGGACGCCCGGGCCCGTTCGGTAGCCATGGCCCGATACCGAACGAGACTCCACCCTTCAGGCCCGAACGGCGATAGCACCGTGCACGACTACGGCATCGTGTCGGAGCAGGAGTTCACCGTCGCCGCGTCGAAGAGCGACAAGAACTTGATGAGCGGGCCCCAGGCCCATGCCAAGGTGTCCCGGCTGCCCACCACCGGGCCGATGAGCACGCCCAACTGACGACATCCGACCAGGTCAGAGGGCATGTACGGGTTGGAACACGAGCACCAAGCTGGTACTCGTTTGGGTCCTCGGTGGACCTGCTGGGGTGCTATTCCAAACGGGCGTCATGGACTAAAGGGATGCTGCGGTTACCGAGTCTCACGACGGGTGATCAACCCGGTGCCGACCGCCACCAACGAGCAGCCGTTGCGGTACTTCAATCGTCCAAGGTCGCCGAGTTGTTGGACGGCTACCGGGCCGGGGCCAGCGTCAAGGACCTCGCAGCCAGGTTCGGGATCCACCGCGCCACCGTCACCCACCACCTCCACCGCAACCGCGTCAGTGTGCGCCAACGCGGACTCGACGACCACCAGATCGACCATGCCGTCCACCTCCACCAGGACGGCCTGTCTCTGGTCGAGGTCGGCGCCCACCTGAATGTCCACGCCGAGACCATCCGCCAAGCCCTCCGCGCCCGGGGCATCCAGATGCGAGCACCTTGGGAACGCCCCCACAGCATCCTTGGCCAGCGACTCACCCCAAGAAACTCACCCCAAGCCGTCCCGAACATCGAAGTCGTCATCGGCGCCGACTTGAGGCCTGGTCCTACGACGGGTGCTGTGGTGCTCCCCCTGGACGACGACAGCGTGGACACCGTGCTGGCGACCCTGACGTTGTGCACCGTCGGCGACCTGCCCGCCGCAGTCGCCGAGATCCGCCGGGTGCTGCGCCCGGGCGGGCAGGTTCTTGTCCTGGAGCACGTCCGCTCCCTGGACCCCCAGTTGGCCCGCTGGCAGGACCGCCTGCACCGGCCGTGGCGGTGGTGCGGCGCCGGCTGCACCCCCAACCGGGACACCGCCGCCGCGTTCACGACCGCAGGTTTCGACACCACCGCCCTGACCCGGTTCACCGTGCCGGGGATGCCGCTGACCCGGGAATGGGTCACCGGACGCCTGACCTGACCCCGCGGACGGAGGTCATCTCGGCGCTGGCCCTGCTGTTCGGCGTGGGACACGCACTCGACGACGCGGTGGACGGCCACGGCGTCGCCGCACGACGCCGCGGCCCCCGTCTCCAGGGTGGGCAGGACTGGGCGGGCGGGCTCAACGGCAGGTCCTGGTGATGAGGTCGGCGGCGTGGTCGATGTGGTCGGGGGTGGTCCAGCGGCCCAGGGACAGTCGCAGCGCGGCCAAGGCGCGGTCGGCCGGGATGCCCATGGCGGTCAGGACCGGGGAGGGGTCGGTGTGCCCGGTGTGGCAGGCCGACCCGGTGGAGGCCGCCAGCCCCGGTAGGGCGGCGAGCAGCCCGTCGCCGGAGGTGGCGGTGATGCTGACGTTCAGGGTGTGCGGCAGCCGCCGGTCCGGGTGGCCGTTGAGGTGGACCCGGCCGGGCAGGGCCGCCTCCAGGGCGTGGTGGAGGCGATCCCGCAGGGCCTGCAACCGGTCGGGTTCGCCGTGGGCGAGGTCGGTGGTAGCCAGTTCGGCGGCCGCGCCGAGGGCGACGATGTGGGGCAGGTTCTCGGTACCCGCGCGCAGCCCGCGTTCTTGACCGCCGCCGCCGACCAGGGGTTCGAGCCGGATGCCGTCACGGATGTAGAGGGCGGCGATGCCTTTGGGGGCGTACATCTTGTGCCCGACCACCGTGAGCAGGTCGACGTCGAGCCCGATCACATCCACGCCGATCTTGCCGGCGGTCTGGGCGGCGTCGGTGTGGAACAACGCCCCCGCGGCATGGGTGAGCCCGGCGAGTTCGGCGATCGGCTGGATGGTCCCGGTCTCGTTGTTGGCGTGCATGATCGTGACCAGCACGGTCCGGTCGGTCAGGGCCGCTACGAGGTCTTCGACCTCGACCCGGCCGGTGCCGTCCACGGGAAGCACGGTCAGGTCGACGCCGTGCCAGCGGGCCAGGTGGCGGCAGGCGGCCAGGACGGCGGGATGCTCGGTGGCCTGGGTGATCACGTGCGGGCGCCGGTCGGCCCACCGGTCGGGCTGGTCGGCCAGGGCGGTGAGGGCGGCGCCGCGGATGGCCAGCGCGTCGGCCTCGGATCCGCTGCCGGTGAACACGATCCGCTCCGGGTCACCGGCGCCGATCAGGGCTGCGACCTGGGTGCGGGCGGTCTGCAGGCCGGTGCGGGCCGGGGGGCCGTAGGCGTGGCCGCTGGAGGGATTGCCGAACCGCTCGCGCAGGTAGGGCTGCATCGCGTCGGCGACGCGGGGGTCGATCGGGGTGGTGGCGTTGTAGTCCAGGTAGACCGGGCCGTCGGTGAACGCGGGGTGCGGTGGCGGCCGGTGGCCGGTCGAGTGGTCGGTTGAGCTGGTCGGGATCACGCGACGTCCTCACGGTTGGAGGTGGTCAGGGGTAGGTCGGCCAGCCTCCACTCCAGGACGCCGTCCGCCAGGCGCCGGGCGGTGCGGCCGTGGCTGGTCAGCAACCGGACTGCGTCGTGGGACAGCACGCAGTAGGCGCCGCGGCAGTAGGCCACGATCTCGGTGTCGGCGGGCAGGTCGGCGAGCC
Organism: uncultured Actinomycetota bacterium; assembly: GCA_963740575.1. Lineage (GTDB taxonomy): Bacteria > Actinomycetota > Actinomycetes > Actinomycetales > Kineosporiaceae > CAVUET01. Next base: position 76,076 of record CAVUET010000005.1, read on the forward strand.
GGTCGGGTAGGTCGGCCAGCGGGACGGAGATGGCGCCGGGCAGGTGTCCGGCGGCGTACTCCTCGGCGGGGCGCACGTCGATGACGGTTACGGTGCCGGCCTGGGCGCGGCGCAGGAGTTCGTCGCGGTCGACGGCCTCGGTGTCGTCCGGGCCGAGGTACGCCCTGGCGGCGGGGGCGACGTCCGGGAGGTGGCTGGCGGCGACCTGCTGCAGGTGCCCGTAGAGTGCGGCCACGTCCGGGCCGGCGAGCCGGTAGTGCACCTTGACGCCGTCCTTGCGGGTGGCGACCAGGCGGGCCTGCTTGAGGGTCTGCAGGTGCGCCGAGCAGGTCGTCATCCCCAGGTTCGCCGCCCGGGCGAGGGACTCGACGGTCCGCTCACCCTGGGCTAGCAGGTCGACCAGCTCGAGCCGTTTCGGGCTGGCCAGCGCCTTACCCACCCGGGCGAACTGCTCGAACAGGGCGTCCTTGTCCTCGCGCCTGGTCATCGCGCCTCCCTGCTCGTGGCGGGTCAGAGGGTGTGGCGGGTCAGAAGGTCAGGACCTTGTCGGCCCACAGGGTCCAGTCGACGGCTTGATCGAGAGTGCCGCGGTTCGCGCCGTCGATCAGGGGCACGTCGGTCAGGCCCCGAGCATCCAGGCAGGTGCCGCAGCAGCCGACCTGACCACCGTGCCGGAGGATCCCGGCGACCATCCGGTCGAGGTGGTAGTAGCCGTCGGGCACCTTCTGCCCGGCCACGGCCGCCCCGACCGAGTCCCCGAACAGGAACACCCTTACCTCTACCTCCTCCCGCTTGGCCAGGGACTGCGCCAGCCGCAGCCCGTTCCAGGTCCGCTCGCTGCCGTACGGGGGGTCGTTCAGCTGCACCAGGATCTTCACCCGGCTGACACTATATCCAATGCTCCACGGACTAATGGACTATAGTCCCGAGAGTGCCGCGGAGGCCCGCGCGGGGCGGGCGGCTGGGGAGGTGGGCAGGTGGCAGCACCGGCAGTGCTCCCGGTGGTGGACGAGGGCCTGGGCAACTCGGCGTACCTGGTCGACCTGGGTGACGGGCGGGGGCTGGTGGTGGACGCCGCCCGCGACCTGCGCGCCGTCCGTGCGGCAGCTGCCCGGGCGGGCCTGCGGATCGCCTACGCCGCGGACACCCACCTGCACGCCGACTTCCTGTCCGGTGCCGTGCAGTTGGCCGCCACGGATGGGGTGACGGTCCTGGCCTCGGCCGCCGGTGGTCGTCGGTTCCCGCACACCGGGCTGGCCGACGGCGACGAGGTCGATCTGGGTGGACTGCGGCTGCGGGCCCTGGCCACCCCGGGACACACCCCCGAGCACCTGTCGTTCCTGCTGCTCGACGCAGACGGGACCGGGGAGGTGCCGCTGGGGGTGTTCACCGGCGGGTCCCTGCTGGTCGGGTCGGCCGCACGGACCGATCTGGCCGGCGCCGACCACACCCAGGAGTTGGCCCGCGCCCAGTACGCCTCGCTGACCCGGCTGCTGACCCTGCCGGACGCCACCGCGGTCTGGCCCACCCATGGCGCGGGGTCGTTCTGCGCCGCCCCGCCCGGAACCGACCGGGTCACCACGATCGGCCGCGAACGCACCGCCAACCCCCTCCTGACTGGCGCCGGTATCGGCACGGGCGGGGTCGTGGACGAGGACACGTTCGTGGCCCGGCTGCTGGCCGGTCTTGGTTCCTACCCGGCCTACTTCGCCCGCCTGGGTGAGGTCAACCGGCTCGGCCCCGCCCGGGTCAGCGAACCGGTGGCCTTGCCAGCCGTGGACGTGGCCGGGTTCACCGCCGAACTGGCCGCGGGCGCGCAGGTCATCGACGTCCGACCCGCGGCCGCATTCGCCGCCGCCCACCTGCCCGGCGCCCTGTCGATCACGCTGCGGCCGGTGTTCGCGACCTGGCTGGGTTGGCTCGCCGATCCCGACCGGCCGGTCCTCGTGGTCCGCGACCCTGACCAGGACCCCGCCGAGATCATCTGGCAGGCCCTCAAAGTCGGCTACGACAACCTCGCCGGGGAACTGGTCGGCGGCATCCAGGCGTGGCGAGCCGCCGGGAACCCGATCAGCACCATCCCCCTGCTGGCTGCGGGCGAGGTTGGCGACCGACCACTGCTCGACATCCGCCAGGTCGGTGAGTACGCGTCCGGTCACCTGCCGGGCGCGGTGCACGTCGAACTCGGCGACCTCACCGCCCCGGACGCTGCCCAGCGTGTCCCGGCCGGGCCGCTGGTGGTCATGTGCGGGCACGGCGAACGGGCGATGACCGCCGCGAGCCTGCTCGCCCGCGCCGGGCGCACCGGACTGGTCGTCCTGAACGGCGGCCCCGACGACTGGTCCACCACGACCGGGATCCCCCTCTCCGCGGGAACCGGCAGGTGACCAGCTCGCACACCGGTCCGGTCGACACCGGCCCGGTCGGGAAGGGTTCGCGGCTGGGGCTGCGGGTCAACGCCGCCCAGTTCACCCTGCTGGTCGCGGTCAATGCCCTGGTCGGCGGGATGCTCGGGCAGGAACGCACCGTGCTGCCGCTGCTGGCCGACCGGGTGTTCCACGTCCCGGCCTACACCGCCGCGCTGGTCTACATCGCCGCGTTCGGCGCCGTGAAGGCGGCCACCAACTACCTCGCCGGGACCCTGGCCGACCGGTACGGCCGCAAACCCGTCCTGGTCGCCGGCTGGCTGCTCGGGCTACCGGTGCCGCTGATGCTGATCTGGGCCCCGAACTGGGGCTGGGTGATCGCCGCCAACGTGCTGCTCGGGATCAACCAGGGCCTGACCTGGTCCACCACCGTCATCATGAAGATCGACCTGGTCGGACCCGCCCGCCGGGGCCTGGCGATGGGCCTGAACGAGGCCGCCGGCTACGGCGCGCTCGCCGCGACCGCCCTCGCGACGGGCTACTTGGCCGCTCGGTACGGGCTGCGCCCGGCCCCGTTCTACCTCGGCATCGCCTACGCCGCGCTCGGCCTGGGCGCCTCCACCCTGTTCGTCCGCGAGACCCACCACCACGCCCGCACCGAAGCCACCACCCACCACGGCGACCACCCCCTCGGCGCGGACCTGACCGGCCGGGACATCTTCACCCGGACCTCGTTCACCGACCCCGCCCTGTCCTCGGCCAGCCAGGCCGGCATGGTCAACAACCTCAACGACGGCCTGGCCTGGGGGCTGTTCCCGCTGCTGTTCGCCGCCGCCGGCCTGTCCGTGACCCGGATCGGGATCCTGGCCGCGCTCTACCCTGCCGTCTGGGGGCTGGGCCAGCTGGTCACCGGCGCCGCCTCCGACCGGTACGGGCGCAAACCCCTGATCGTGGCCGGGATGCTGCTGCAAGCCGCCGCCCTGGCCGGCTTCGCCCTGGCGGACACCTTCACCTGGTGGGCGATCGCCGCAGTCGGGCTCGGCGCCGGCACCGCGCTGGTCTACCCCACCCTGCTGGCCACCATCGGCGACGTCGCCCACCCCACCTGGCGAGCCCGCTCCGTCGGGGTCTACCGGCTCTGGCGCGACGGCGGGTTCGCGCTCGGCGCCCTGCTCTCCGGCGCCATCGCCGACACCTACGGCATCCGGCCCGCGATCTGGACCGTCGCCGCCCTGACCGCCGCCTCCGGGATCCTGGTCGGCGTGCGGATGCACGAAACCCTGCACCGACAGCCCACGCCGGCAGCTGGGCCAGGCGACGACGAGACCGCCGTGGCATCCCCGACAGCTCCCGGCGGCCGCCCTTCCGCGCGGTGACTGGGCCCCGGTGACCGAACCGCAGCCAGAAGACGACCAGGCGACATGACGCTGTCGGTTGACCGGCTTGAGAGACGCGGTCCCGGGTCCGGTCTCCCAGCCAGTGGTCAGGGTTGTTGGGCTGCGGCGATGACGCCGTAGATCGCGTCCCTGATACGGTCGGCGGCGCGTTCGGGGTCGGGCCTGCCGGCGTCCAGCCAGGCGGTCACGGCGGCGATGGCCACGGCCGGGACCAGTCGCGCCGCCCAGGCCGGGTCGGGGATCTGCGCGGCGAGGAACTTGTGCGCGAGGGTGGTCATCTCGGTCTGGAACTGGTCCGTCGTTGCCCGGAACTCCGGTTCGCGGGCGGCGTGGTGGAACAGCAGGTGGAACCCGGCGGGATCTGCCGCGCCGGCGCCGGCTTCACCGTGACCACCAGCGCCCGCACCAGACTCGGCACCGTCGAACAGGTACGCGCCATCAGACCGGGCGCGGCCAACCGCACGTGACGAATGCCGGTCGCTGGAGGTGGGCCAGAGCCGACAGTCACGCGGGCGCGGAGGAGCTGGCCGGAACGGCGAGGGAGCACGAGCCAGCCTGTGGCGCGAGGAGCATTACTGCCCTGGCGATCAGGGCCAAGTCGATGACAATCACCGCGAGCCGACAGGCGACAGCCAGCCTCTGGCGACACGATTGAGGCACCCAGTCTGTGCCAAGGTGTCTGCGGGATCCACAGGAAAGCCGGACCAGGGCGCCCGATCCGGCACATCAGCCCAGGTCAGGCGCCCAGGCCAAGGTTGGAACAAGACCACCAAGGTGGTACTCGTTTGGGTCCTCGGTGGAGCTGAGGGGATTTGAACCCCTGGCCCCCTCGATGCGAACGAGGTGCGCTACCGGACTGCGCCACAGCCCCAAGGCTCGGACAGGTTAGCATCGCGTCACCGCTCAGACCGAATCCGTTCCCGATGCCGCCGGCCGTGTCGTGGCAGGCGCGCGGCGCGCCCGATCGAGTGCGGTGCGAGTCAGCCGTTGACGGCCCGGCGACGGGCCAGCACCGCGTCCAGATCGAGGTCGTCGGCCCACTCGCGCTCTGCTTCCCACGGGCGGCGCGGGGCGCGGGCCTCATTCCCGGACCCGGACGCGGCGGCCTGCGCAGCGGCCTCCGCCGCGGCGCCGGGCGCGGTGTCGAGCCAGGAGAGTCCGGAGCCGTCGATCGTGGCGTCGTGCGCCGGGCCTCCCTCGGACGGAGCCAGGGCCGGCGGCTGCGGCCGGTGCACGGCGGGCTTGAGCGTGTAGGTCGGCACGGGCACCGGGATGGGGTCCCAGGTTCCGTCGGCAGTGAGCATGGCGGCCGCGCCGCGCTCGCCGGCGGCCGGAGCCTGCGCGGCGCGGCGGCGCGCGGCCGCCGCCTGCGCGGCGACCCGGGCGGCCGCGGCGCTGCCGGCCGGGCGGATCGGGCGGCGTGCGCCTGCCGGGCGGCGTGCTGCGCCCGCGGTCGCCTGGGCCGGGCGGGCATCGTTTCGCCGGGCGGACAGGGCACGGCGCCGGCACGCGGCATTTACCGCGACCATCCGCAGCGCGACGAGGTCCAGGGCGAGCAACACGGTCGGCAGGACGGCGACCCAACCGGGCAGGACGCCGAGCGGCACCGAGGCCCAGGCGGCGGACGTCGCCGTGAGCAGCACGAGGAGCACCCGCGCCCGGCGTCGCGCAGCCAGGCTCTCGGTCCGGACGGGCGGGGCCGTCGTCGGCTTGTCCGCGACCGGGCGGGCCGTCACCGGCTTGTCCGTGGCGGGCCGGGTCGACTCGACGGTCGACCGGTCGTCCCGTCCCTTGCTGAGTAGCGGCGCCGTCGACGGCCCGCCTCCGGAGCGTCGCCGCGGGTTGAGCACGCGGAGCCGGTCGGAGTGCCGGTCACGGCCGCGGGCCTGACCCATGGTGTCCCGGCGGCGGATCCACTGCGGGAGCAGGTAGGCAGCCCACATCGCCACGATCGCGACGAAGACGAGGCTGCTTGGCTGCACAAACTGCGACGGTAGGCGGCTATTGGACTCACCTCACGCACCGTCGGCGGTGTGTCGCCAGAGAGCCGCGTGCTGACTTCTGGGACTGGTGTGACGACGGCCGGCGGAGTCCCGTCCGGATCCCGCCGAAACTGGAACGGAACGTAGAACTATTGTTGCAATTCGTGTTCCGTGCGGTGCCGTGGACCCAGGTCGTAGGCGCCCAGCAGCCGGGCCCGGCGCTCCTCGGCAACGTCCGCCTGCAGCCGCCGCCAACCGGCCAGCAAGCCCCCGGGCACCTCGTCCACGGTGAGCGCGAAGGTGGCGTGATCGCGCCAGGCCCCGTCGATGTGCAGGTACCGCCGCCGCAGCCCCTCGGGCCGGAATCCGAGCTTCTCCACGACCCTCAGGCTGGCCCGGTTCTCCGGCCGGATGTTGACCTCGATCCGGTGCATCCCAAGGGTGAAGAAACAGTGGTCGACCGCCATCGCGACGGCGGTCGGGGTCACCCCGCGGCCGGCCACCCGCCGGTCCACCCAGTACCCGACCTGGCCGGAGCGCAGCGACCCCCAGGTGATGCCGGAGACGCTCAGCTGGCCAACCAACTCGCCGGAGAGCTCGACGGCGAACGGGAGCATCCGCCCGGCCCGGGCCTCGCGGTTGAACGAGCGGACCATCTGCGGGTAGGTCGGTGGGCGGCTGGACGGATCGGGGTGGGTCGCCTCCCACGGCGCCAGCCAGTCGGCGTTGGCGCTTCGCACCGCCCGCCACTGTTGCCCGTCGCGGCGCCGCAGCGGGCGCAGCGTGACCTCGCCCTCGTGCAGCACCACGGGCCAGGTACCGGGCTGCTCAGTCACGGCGCCACCTCGTTCCGGAACCCCGGGGCTGCGCCTTCCCGACCGGCCGCCGCCGACGGGGTCGCCCTCGCGGGAAGGAACAGCATCGCACGGGTCCGCCCCGGCTCCGGCGCATGCCTCAGAGCGGGACGCCTCACCCGGACGCGCCTCATGAGGTGGAGTCCGTCACCCCGCCACCCGGGCGGTGGTCCGTGCCTCGCACCTGCTCGACCGCGTGCGGCAGGACGCCCGCCAGCACCGCCAGCCCGTCCCGGCAGCCGCCGCGCGACCCGGGCAGGTTGACCACGACCATCCGGCCCGCCAGCCCGGCGATCCCCCGGGACAGCGCGGCGGTCGGCACCCCCTTGGCGACGCCGTGGGCGCGGATCGCCTCGGCGATGCCCGGGACCTGCCGGTCGATCACGGCCGCGGTGGCCTCGGGTGTCCGGTCGGTCGAGGACATCCCGGTCCCGCCGGTGGTCAGGACCACGTCGTAGCCGTCGCTGACGGCCTGCCGCAGCGCGGCCTCGACGGGGTCGCCGTCCGGGACCACCACCGGGCCGTCCACCGTGAAGCCCATCCCCTGCAGGCCCTCGACCAGCAGCGGCCCGGCAGTGTCCGCGTAGACGCCCGCCGATGCCCGGTTCGACGCCGTGACCACCAGGGCCCGGCCGATCGCGTCACTCACGGCGCCAGTCCCCGGACCGTCCGCCGCTCTTGGCGATCACCCGCGCATCCGTGATCACGGTGTACTTGTCCACCGCCTTGACCATGTCGACCAGGGCGAGGGCAGCCACCACGACGCAGGTCAGCGCCTCCATCTCGACGCCGGTGCGGTCGGCGGTGCGCACGGTGGCACGCGATCTCGACTCCGTCGTCCACCACCTCGAGGTCGACGCGGACGCCGTGCACCGAGATCGGATGCGCCAGCGGGACCAGGTCCGGGGTGCGCTTGGCCGCCTGGATGCCGGCCAGCCGGGCCACCGCCAGCGCGTCGCCCTTGGGGACGCCCTCGCCGCGCAGCAGGCCGACCACCGTGGGCGAGCAGATCACCCGCCCGACCGCGGTGGCCTCGCGCGCGGTGATGTCCTTGCCCGAGACGTCGACCATCCGGGCCTGCCCCCGGGAGTCGACGTGCGTCAGAACGGGCTGCCCGGTGGCCCCGCTCGCCCTGTCCGCGGTCCCGGTGGCGCCGCCCTGCTCGGATGTGGTCATCTCCTGCTCCTGTCCAGCAGCATGCAGCGCAGCGCGTCGCCGACGCGCACGGTGGTCACGTCCTCGGGCACAACCGCCAGGCAGGTCGCCCCGGCGAGGTCCGCCACCAGGTGCGAGCCCGGACCGCCGACCGGCGTGACCAGCGGCGGGCCCCCTGCGCGCCGCTCGAGCCGCCCGCGGGCGAACTGCCGCTTGCCCGGCGGGGAGGTCCAGTCGACCGCAGCCTCGGCGATCACCGAGTGCCGGTGCAGGCTCGTCTCGCCCCACATCTTGCGCAGCACCGGGCGGACGAACAGCTCGAACGACACCATCGAGCTGACCGGGTTGCCCGGCAGCGTGAAGATCGGCGTCGCGGAGGGTCCGACCGTGCCGAAGCCCTGCGGCATCCCCGGCTGCATGGCGACCCGCTCGAACCGGACCGTACCGAGGCCGGACAGCACCTGTTTGACGACGTCGTACGCTCCGGCGCTCACGCCGCCGCTGGTGATCAGCAGGTCGGCGCGCGGCAACTGGGCCTCGATCATCCCGAGCAGGCCGCTCGGGTCGTCCGCGACGATCCCGATGTTGCTGGCCACAGCCCCGAGGTCGGCCGCGGCAGCGGCCAGGGCATACCCGTTGGAGTCGTAGATCTGCCCGAACCCGAGCGGGCGGCCCGGCTCGATCAGTTCGCTTCCGGTGGACAGCACCACCACCCGCGGGCGCGGGCGGACCAGCACGCGCTCGCGGCCGATCGCGCACAGCAGCCCGACATGCCGGGCCGAGAGCCGAACCCCCGCGGTCAGCAGCAGCTCCCCGACGTGCACGTCATCGCCGGTGGGGCGGACGTACAGCCCAGCGGTCGGTGCCCGGCGGATCTCCACCTGGACGGTCCCGGCGTCGGTCCACTCCACCGGGACCACCGCCTCGGTACCCGCCGGCACCGGGGCCCCGGTCATGATCCGCACGACGGTGCCGAGCCTGACCTCGAGCGAGTCGCGGCTGCCGGCAGGCAGGTCGCCGATCACGGGAAGGACGACCGGCTCCAGCTCCGACGCGTCGGCCACATCCGCGATCCGGACGGCGTAGCCGTCCATCGCCGAGTTGTCGAACGACGGCAACGCCACCCCGGCGGTGATGTCCTCGGCCAGCAGGCAGTCCAGGGCGTCCAGCGGGGGGAGCGCGATCGGGGGCAGGATGTCGACCGCGTTCAGGCAGCCGGCAAGGTGCTCGTCGACGCTTCTCATCCGGCGGTCCCGTCCAGGTGGGCTCCGTGCAGGTGGGCTCCGTGCAGGTGGGCTCCGTGCAGGTGGGCTCCGTGCAGGTGGGCTCCATGCAGGTGGGCTCCGGCGGGCGCGGTTGCGCCGCGGGGGGCACGTTCGAGGCTCACGCCCGCACCCCCACCTCGGGCTGGGATGCGTCGGCACCGGCCTCGGGACCCATGGCCGCAACGTAGCGGCGCAGCCAGGGACGCAGCTCGGGGCCGAGGTCCTGGCGCTCGCACGCGAGCTGGACGACGGCCTTGAGATAGTCCAGCCGGTCGCCGGTGTCGTAGCGGCGGCCCCGGAAGATCACCCCGAAGACTCCCCCGCCGGGCTCGCCCGCGCGAGTGGCCAGCGTCTGCAGCGCGTCCGTGAGCTGGATCTCCCCGCCACGGCCCGGCTCGGTCCGGCGCAGCACGGAGAAGACCAGCGGGTGCAGGACGTACCGGCCGATGACGGCCAGGTTGCTCGGCGCCTCACCAGGACCCGGTTTCTCCACCATGCCGGTGACCCGGACCACGTCCTCCTCGCCGGTCTCCTCCACCGCGGCGCAGCCGTACTGGTGGATCTGCTCGGGCGGGACCTCCATCAGCGCGACCACGCTGCCCTGGGTGCGCCGCTGGACGTGGATCATCCGGCCGAGCAACGGGTCACGCTCGTCGATCAGGTCGTCGCCGAGCAGCACCGCGAACGGGTTGTCGCCGACGTGCTGGGCCGCGCAGAGCACCGCGTGGCCGAGGCCGCGCGGATCACCCTGCCGGGTGTAGTGCATGTCCGCGAGAACGTTGGACTTCTGCACCCGGGCGAGCCGCATGCTGTCGCCCTTGGTGGTCAGCGCCTCCTCGAGCTCCCAGGCGCGGTCGAAGTGATCCTCCAGCGAGCGCTTGTTCCGGCCGGTGATCACCAGCACGTCGGACAGGCCCGCCGAGACGGCCTCCTCGACGACGTACTGGATCGCGGGCTTGTCCACCACCGGCAGCATTTCCTTCGGGGTGGCCTTGGTGGCGGGCAGGAACCGGGTGCCCAGACCGGCCGCGGGAATGACGGCTTTGGTGATGACGGGGCCGAGCGTGCGCCCGGGTGCGTCGGCGACTTCGGACATGCGTGCTCCCAACTCTGCTTCGACCAGCCTGCCCGCTCGGCCCGGCTTGAGCACGCTGCGCTGCGGTGGCCGGGTAGATCGGAGTCAGGGCCGAGGCTATCGAGCCACGGAGAGCGTCTTGCCCTCGCCTGCCGATCCGGCGACGCACCAGCGGTCCCGACCGGAGCGCTTGGCCGCGTAGAGCGCGGCATCGGCCGACCGCATGACCTCTGCGGCGCTCTGCCCGTGGTCGGGGAAGGACGCCACGCCGACGGAGACGGTGACCCCGAGCCGCTGCCCGAGCGACTCGAACGGCTGGTCGTGGATCGCCGCGACGATCCGCTCGGCGACCCGGGCGCCCCCCTCGGCGCCGGTCTCCGGGAGCACGACGGCGAACTCCTCGCCGCCGTAGCGGGCCACCACGTCCACCTCGCGCAGGCAGGCCAGCAGCCGGGCGGCGAACTCGCGCAGCACGGCGTCGCCGAAGGCGTGCCCGCGGGTGTCGTTGACCTGCTTGAAGTGGTCCAGGTCGAGCATCAGGACGCTCAGCGGCCGGCCGAACCGGGTGGCCCGCTCGACCTCGCGGCCGAGGGTCGTGGTGAGCAGCCGGAAGTTGCCGGCCCCGGTCAGCGGATCAGTCACCGACTGCCGTCGGGTCTCCTCGTGCGCCCGCACGTTCGCCACGGCGGTCCCGGCGTGCGCGGCCAGGGCCTGCACCGCCCGGGCGGCGGTCTCGTCCATCGCGCCCGCGCCGTCGGCACGGGCCACCGCGAGCGCGCCGATGGTGTGCCCGTCACGCTCGAGCGGCACGGCCATCGCCGGCCCGGCGCTGGGCAGGGCGTCGGCCATGGCGGCCTCACCCCGGCGGACGGCCTCGGTGGCCAGGCGGTGCAGGTCGTCCAGGGCTCCGATCACGGCGTGCGGACCGCCGTCGCGAACCGCCGAGGCCCGCTCCTCGAGGCTGCGGGCGTCCCCGAGCAGGGCGGTGCCGACCACGGCGTCCGCCCCGCGCATGGCCGCCTCGACCACCGTGTAGAGCAGCCCGTCGATGTCATGGGTCCGCCCGAGGGCCTCTCCGAACCGCTCGAAGGTGTCACTCAGGGCGTCCCGGCTTGCCTCGAGCTCGGCCACCTTGGCCTGCAGCGCATCGGCCATCACGTCGAAGGCCACCGCGAGGGTGCCCACCTCGTCCTCGCCGCGCACCCCGACGCGGGCCGTCATGTCGCCGCCGCCGAGTTGCTCGGCGGTGCGGGTCAGCTGCAGTAGCGGGCCGGTCAGCCTCGACGCCAGCAGCCAGATGAGCACCACCGAGAGCGCCACCGCGACCAGGATGACCAGCGCGAGAGTGCCCTGCAGGCCACGCCCCGGAACGCGCTCCAGCGCCAGGATCGTGTAGGGAACCCCGGCGGGCGCGGGCCGGACGCGGTACCGCAGGCCGCCGGCCACGCCGTCCTGGCCGCCGCCGGCCACGGCGCGCAGCACCGCGCTGATATCGCTGTGCGCGCCGGATGCGGCCACCACCTGCGGCTGGTTGCCGTCGGTCCCGAGCCGCAGCAGGATCACCCGGCTGTCCAGGCCGAGGCGCGCCACCAGCTCCGCGAGCGCCGGGTCGTTCAGCCGGTGCAGGGCGACGGCCCGCGCCGTCTCGCGACCGCCAGAGGTGACCGGGACGCTTTCCGCGAGCGCGGGCGACCCGTCGGCCGGGGCCTGCCGGCGGGAGCAAGACGCTCCGGCGGCGGCCTGCAGCGCCGACTCGGCGGCGGCGTCGGTGCCCTGCCCGGCGTCGGCGCTCGGCCCCGCGGAGGCCAGCACCCGACCGCCGAGCAGCACGGCCGTGGTGACGCCTTCGCGATCCTCCGCAGCCGTGATCGCCGCCGCGCCGGCCATGTTCGAGGTGATCGTGCCGCCCGTGGCCAGCTGGGCGTTGAGGTTGTAGGCGAGCGCACGCGCGGCGTCACCCAGGCCGGCACACTCCTGCGCCAGGGCGACGGCCGCACTGCCCGCCGCCCGGTCGGACGCGGCCTCGGCGGCGCGGTCGGACGACTGCGGAACCAGGACGCCGACGGCCACCCACGCGGCCAGCAGCGGAGCGACCATGACACTCGCCAGCACCAGGGCCAGCCGGGCACGGAGGGACACCCGAGCCTCCTCATCTTGCCTGCCGACGCTTCCCGACGGCGGCTCGATCGTGACACGTGGGAACGCGTTGAGTGAACAGAACGACACAATCTGTGGTTACAGGTCGATTTCCCGAGACGTTTTGATGCTGTTTATCCGATTACTCGGGCCGTGAGCTGCCGCACGGTACGCCGGTCGAGGTCGCGCTCCGCAGTCGGCGCACCGCGCTGCCGGCGCCGCTACGCAGGGGCACGGCGACGTTACAGCGGGCGGTGCGCCTGAGCCGGGATCGGAATCCCCGCGACTAGGGTGCGAGCGTGCCTGACGGTCCCGCCGCCCCGCGCCCCGGCGAGTCACCGACGCCCGCCGACGTCGTCGCGGTGAAGAGCGCCCTGCGACGGCGGCTGCGCGCGGCACGAGCCGTGCGGGCGCAGGAGACACGCGCCGGGCAGGCCGATCCGGCCAGGGACGCCGCGGCCATCGGGCAGGACGGGATACCCGGGGCTCGCAGCCTGCCGGGCCGGGACGAGCAGGACGCGGTGCGGATCGCCCGGTTGCTGCTCGAGCTGCCCGAGATCCGGGCCGCGCGGTGCGTCACCGCCTACGCCTCCATGCCGGGCGAGCCCGACACCACACCACTGCGCGCAGCCCTGCGCAGCGCCGGCTACCGCGTCCTGCTGCCGATCGTGCTGCCGGACGGCGTCCTGGACTGGGCCGAGGACTCCGGCCCGATGCGACCGCCGCCCGCCGGGATCGGCGGCGAGGAGCCGTCCGGCCCCAGGCTGGGTCGCCTCGCCGTCAAGGAGGCGGACGCGCTGATCATCCCGGCGCTCGCGGTGGACACCCTGGGCGGGCGGATCGGATACGGGGGCGGCTACTACGACCGGGCGCTGGCCCTGGTCGAGTCGGGCGTGCCGGTGATCGCCGTCGTGCACGAGGACGAGGTGCTGGACGCCGCTCTCGCACCGTTGCCGATGCAGCCCCACGACGTACGCGTGCATGCCGTCGTCACCCCGCGCCGCTGCCTGCGGCTGCTCGGCTGACGTCAGCCGGCACGGCCTGCCGCTCACTGCCTGTGGGCTGCGGTCCAACGCCGCAGGGCGACGTCCTTGAGCCCGTCTCGGGAGTGCGGATCAGCCCGGGCGCAGGGTCAGCGTCTGCTTGGTGGCCTTGCGGACGGCCTGCGGGCTGAACGCCCAGGCATAGGTCCGGCCGTGCGCCCAGGCGTCCAGCTGGTCGCTGTAGTGCTGTTGCCCCGGATGGCCGGACTCCCCCGTCTGGTTCACCCAGCGGGACCGATCCAGATCACCCAGGTCCACGACCATCCGCATCGACGGCCCCCAGTTGACGTCGAACGTCCCCGAGGACGCGTCCCAGCCCAGCGCGTTGACGATCGACGGGCCGCCGCCCAGCTCGATCGGGCCGCGGTTGAGCGTCGGGCGCAGGACCGCCAGCAGGCCGACGTCGCCCAGTGGCTGCTCGGTCAGGCGGAGCCGGTGCATCGCACCCCACCGCCAGCGGGCCGGGTCCTTGCCGAGCAGGCTGGTCAGGCTCAGCCGGGCCTTGACCAGTGCCTGGCGGATCACCTCGTCCCGCGTCTCCACCACGTCCGGCGACCGGCGGTCGTCCCACCACGGGTCCTGCGGATCCTTCAGCAGGGTGCGAACCACCTCGAACCAGCGGTTGCCGCCGTCCGGACGCGACCCCTCCGGCAGCTCGTCCGCGAAGGTCAGGTCGAGCATCGCGGCCCAGACCGCGTTGAAGTACGCCGCCGCGGCCGAGTCCCGGCTGGGTGTAGTCCCAGCCCCGCAGCAGGCTGCGCGCCTGGGCGGTGAAGTCGTTCACCTTGGCCTGCAGCAGGAGCGGCACCAGGTCAGGGGCCACCGGGTTGAAGGTGTCGGCCTGGATCGACTCCATCGTTGCGACCGTGATCGGCTGGTGCAGCCGCGCCTCGGCGGTGATCAGCTGGCGGATCCGCTGCGACCGGTAGCCGTAGTCCCAGTCCGTGGTGAACCGGACGGGGTAGGTCGGTTCGGTCACCGCTTGGTTGGCCGCGACGATGAATCCGTCCGCCGGATCCTCCTGGTAGGGCAGCCGGTCGGTCGGGACGTACCCGGCCCAGTTGTAGGCGCTGTCCCAGCCGGGCAGCGGCCAGCTACCGTCGGTGGGCACCGGGATCCGGCCGGCTGGGCCCGCCGGACCGGGATCCGCCCGGGCGCCTGATAGCCGATGTGACCGTCGACATCGGCGTAGACCATGTTCTGCGCGGGCGTGTCCATCTCCAGCGCGGCGGCGCGGAAGGTGGCGAAGTCCGTCGCCGCGTCGATCCCGAGCAGCGCTTGCATGTCGTGGCCCGGCTGCTCCGCCGTCCAGGCCAGGGACACCGCGTAGCCCGGCGTCCTCGGCGGCGATCCCTTGGCCACCGGCGCCCGGCGACCCACCGACGCCACGCTCATCGCAGGACGTCGGACAGGAGCGGCCCGTGCAGGGTGGCGCGGACGGTGATCCGCACGTCGGCCGACCGCCGCCACCTTGATCGTCTCGGTGCGCGCGTCGTCAGCGGGCGCCAGGTGCCGTCCTGCAGGTAGGTGTCGCCGCGGACCTGCTCCAGGTAGAAGTCGGTCACGTCCGGGCCGAGGTTGGTCAGCCCCCAGGCGATCCGGCTGTTGTGCCCGATGACCACACCCGGAACGCCCGAGAAGGTGTAGCCGGAGACGTCGAACGGGCAGGCGCTGCGACAGCTGCCGGCAGTGCAGCCCCATCTGGTACCAGATGCCCGGGATGCTCGGCGCGAGGTGCGGGTCGTTGGCCAGCAGCGGCTTGCCCGTGGCCGGTCAGCGCGCCCGAGACCACCCACGAGTTCGACCCGACCTCGTCCCCGCCGCCGAGCAGGGTCGGGATCGCCGACACGGCGCTGCGGGCACCGGCCAGCGCCGACTGCACCGGGGCGCCGGACAGCGCGGACAGCAGGACCCGGACATCGGGGGACGCCTGCGTGCGCCTGCGACGGCGCCCCGGACGGCGCCTGCCCCTGGGACGCAGCCTGCGGCGGCTGGACGTCCTGGAGGATCGGCGCGTGCCGCTGGTAGGGGTACAGCGGGTAGAGCTGGGCGATCCGGTCCACGTCCCGCACCGAGCCGTAGATCCGGGCCCGGTCCAGCTCGTCCGTGTAGTTGCCACGCAGGTCCCAGGCCATGGCCTTGAACCAGGCCAGCGAGTCGACCGGCGTCCACCGCTCGACCCGCGCCTGCGGCACGGACAGCCCGAGCAGGGTGTAATTGACCGACAGCTGGGACGAGTTGCGGCCTGCCAGGTAGGCGTTGACCCCGGCCGCGTACGCCTGCAGGTAGCCCCGCGTCGTGGCGTCGAGCTCGGCGTACTCCTGCTGCGCCACCCGCCGCCAGCCGAGGGTACGCACCACCTTGTCGGCGGCCAGCGCATCGGCGTCCGGGCCGACCAGCTCGGACAGTCGGCCCGCGGTCACGTGCCGGCGCCAGTCCATCTCGAAGAAACGGTCCTGCGCCTGGACGTATCCCTGGGCGCGGAAGAGGTCCTGCGCGGTGTCCGCGTACAGCTGCGGGATGCCCTTGTCGTCCCGCTGCACCGACACGGGCCCGGACAGCCCGGCCACGGTCCGCGTCCCGGAGTAGGCCGGGAAGGGCCTGCGGACGAGGATCACGGCGAGTACCAGGACCGCGACCAGCAGCGCGGCCACGAGACCGGCGAACCCGATCAGGCTGAAACGGACCACTCGGCGTCGAGCCACGACGGGCAGCCTACGGCGTGACAGGGCCGCCCTAGGCTCGGCAGGTGACCGTCGACGAGCTCGCCATCGTCCTGCTCGAGGGCGCGGTCGTGCTGCTGGTGGCGGTCGCGGCGGTGTGGCTGACGGCACGCAGCGGGCTGCCGTCCCTGCTGCTCTACCTGGGTCTGGGCCTGCTGCTGGGCGATCACGGGCTGGGCATCCGGTTCGACGATGCCGAGCTCACCGGGGTCCTCGGCTACTGCGCGCTGATCCTGATCCTGGCCGAGGGCGGGCTCACCACCCACTGGCACACCATCCGTCCCGCGGTGGCGCCGGCCGCGGTGCTGTCGACCGCGGGCACCTGCGTCTCGATCGCGATCACCGGCGCGGGCGCGCGCTGGCTGCTCGGGCTGGACTGGCCGCTGGCCCTGCTCCTCGGCGCGACGCTGTCCTCGACGGATGCGGCCGCGGTGTTCTCGGTTCTGCGCCGGGTCCCGCTGCCCGGGCGGCTGGTCGGCGTGCTCGAGGCCGAGTCGGGCTTCAACGATGCGCCGGTCGTCATCACCGTGGTCGCGCTGACAGGACTGGCGACCGGTAGTGGGCACCATCCGTGGTGGTGGCTGGTCGGAGAGGCGGTCGTCGAGCTGGTCGTCGGGCTGGCGGTCGGGCTGGCGCTGGGACGGCTCGGGGCGGTCGGGCTGCGCCGGATCGCCCTGCCGTCCAGCGGCCTGTACCCGCTGGCCGTGATGGGGCTGGTGTTCGGCGCGTACGGCGCGTCCGTGGCGGCGCACGGCTCGGGGTTCCTCGCGACGTATATCTGCTCTCTGGTGCTCGGCAACGTCAGGCTGCCGCACGGCGGTGCCGTGCGCGGGTTCGCCGAGGGGCTCGGCTGGGCGGCCCAGATCGGCCTGTTCGTGCTGCTCGGCCTGCTGGCCAGCCCCGAGCGACTGCCCGCGCAGGTACTGCCCGCGGTACTGATCGGGTGCGTCCTGCTGCTGGTGGCACGCCCGCTGTCGGTGCTGGCGTCCGCGACCTGGTTCCGGATCCCGGTCCGCGAGCAGGCGTTCCTGTCCTGGGCGGGGCTGCGCGGGGCGGTGCCGATCGTGCTCGCCACAGTTCCGGTGGCAAGCCGGGTGCCCGGCAGCGAGCGCCTGTTCGACCTGGTCTTCGTGCTGGTCGTCATCTTCACGCTGGTGCAGGGCCCGGCGCTGCCGTGGGTCGCCCGCGGCCTGGGGATCGGGTCGGACCTGCAGGCCGTGGATCTCGACCTGGACTCCTCGCCGCTCGGAGCGCTGGACGCGGATGTGCTGCAGGTCCGGATCGGCCCGACCTCGCGCCTGCACGGCGTGGAGATCTTCGAGCTGCGGCTGCCGGAGAGCAGCAACGTCACCCTGGTGATCCGCGCCGGGCGGGCCTTCGTGCCGGCCGCACACACGGCGCTCCGGCACGGGGACGAGCTGATCCTGGTCGCGGCGGCGGCGGTGCGGGGGCGGGCCGAGCAGCGGCTGCGGGAGGTCAGTGCCGGGGGGAAGCTCGCCGACTGGCGGGCCGGACTCGGCCACGGCACGGGCCAGGGTCGAGCAGGCCGGTAGCGCGCGGCCGCCGCCGGGACCTGGGCCACCCTCAGCGGCAGCCAGATGCTTCCGATACCCAGATCCTCGGGCGGTGGCATATCCTTGGCACTCGAGGCGTTAGAGTGCCAGCGGGACCGGCCTGCCGGCGCCCGTGGCCTGCCCGGCGGAACGGTTCGAGGACGTATCAGGAGGACGACGTGCCGACGTACGCATATGCCTGCACCGCGTGCGAGCACCGGTTCGAGATCCAGCAGTCGTTCACCGACGACGCACTCACCGAGTGCCCCGAGTGCGACGGCCGGGTGCGCAAGCTCTTCAACGCCGTGGGGATCGTGTTCAAGGGGTCCGGCTTCTACCGGACCGACTCCCGTGCCTCCCGCAAGGAGGCCTCGGTCGGCGCCGGGAGCAAGGAGCCGGCTGCGGCGGGATCCGGTAAGGGCTCCACCTCGCCCCTGCCTGCGCCCCCCGGCTCCACGTCCGGCTCGTCCGGCTCGTCCGGCTCGTCCGGCTCGTCCGGCTCCACGAACGGCTCGTCGGGCTCATCCGGCTCGGGATCCAGTTCCTCAGGGTCGAGCTCGCGGTCGTCGTCCGGCTCGAAAGCCTCGGCTGCCACCTCGGCGGCCTGAACTCGCAAGCTGCTCGGCTCAGGTGCCGCTAGGGCTGGATCGGCGCTCGGGGATCTCAGGCAGGCGTCGGGGTCTGCGCGGTGAGCCAGCGCTGCCACGCGGCGCCGACATCGGCGGCGAGCGTGTCGCGATGGTCGCCGTAGAGGTAGGCCCACACCGACAGGCCGCAGCCGGGGCCGTCCCCCTCTGCCACGACGAACCCGGTGCCCGGGGCCGGTTCGTCGACCAGCAGGGCCAGGCGGCGCTCGGTCACGTCGACCACGGTGCCGGCCAGGTGCGCACCGTCCCCGCCGTCCAGGTCGAGCCGGTCGCCCACGGCGAGGGTCGCCGGGATGCCCAGCGCGCCGGTGAAGGTGTCCCACGCCGCCTGGGGGTCCACCGACCACATGCCCGTCGGCAGCGCCGCGGCAGCCTGCCGCCCCCGGAAATGCTCCAGGTGCAGGCGCAGGTTGAGCAGGAACAGCGTCCAGCCCTCCTGCAGGGCGTCGTACTGGTCGTCCCACTCGCCGCCGTCGCCGAAGCCGGTGTTGACCAGGCGCACGGTGCACAGGCCGCCGTCCCTGGCCTCGACCAGCCACTCGAAGGCGAGGCCGCCGGTGTCCTGGCCGTCGTCGAAGACCACCCGGTGCGGCGGCTCCCAGGCGGCCACCCGGCCGTCCACCTGCATCTCGGGACCGGGACCGAACCAGGCGCGGGCGACTCCGCCGGCTCGTTCCTCGACCTCGTGCGGCACGTACCAGGAGGAGATGCCCGGACCGGTAGCGATGGCGCGCCACACCTCCTCGGGGGTTCCGGGAACCTCGATGCTCAGG
This sequence comes from uncultured Actinomycetota bacterium, assembly GCA_963740575.1. Taxonomy (GTDB): domain Bacteria; phylum Actinomycetota; class Actinomycetes; order Actinomycetales; family Kineosporiaceae; genus CAVUET01. The sequence goes on from CAVUET010000005.1 coordinate 95,045, forward strand.
TCGATGGTGCGCGGGGTGTCGGACATGGTCAGCCCTCTCCGTCGGAAGCGGTGGTGGACACGGGGGTGGACCTGGGGATGGACACGGGGGTGGACACAGGGGTGGACCTGGGGATGGACACGGCGGTGGACGCGGACGTGGATGACGTGGTCGTAGCCGGATCGGGGCCGGGCAGCGGATGGGCGGCGATGACCAGGCGGTGCGGTCGGCCTCCGGAGGTCGCCTCGTGGTGGTGCCGGGCAACCAGCGACATGACCGCGTCGGTCAGCTCGGCGGTGAACGCGGCTCGGTCGGCTGCCGAGGCGAAGCGGATCTCGGTGTCCAGAGTGAGGGTGGCTAGCGGCCGCCCGGCCGCCTCCGCCCGGCGGGCCAGCACGCCGACCTCGCGCACCAGACGCCCGGCCACGGCGATCAGGTACCGGCTCGACAGCCGGTCGGTGTAGGCCGGATCGGCGCCGCTACGGCCCAGGGCGCCCGGTGAGACCACGTAGCCGCGCGCCGTCGCCCGCAGCACCCGTTCGGTCAGGCCCCGGCGCGGGCGCTGCTCCACCAGCTCCACGAGCCCGTGCTCCTCGAGGGTGCGGAGGTGGTAGTTCACCTTCTGCCGCGCCAGGCCGAGCTGGCGGGCCACGGTCGTCGCGGAGCCCGGCTCGACCAGTGCGGCCAGGACGGCGGCGCGCACGGGGTCGAGCGCGGCGACGGCCGCTGCCGGCTCCTCGATCACCTCGACGTCCAGCATGAAACGAGCCTGCTATTGACAAGACTAATTGTCAATAAGCTCCTTGCGGTGGGCTGCGGGGCGCGGGGCCAGCGCACCGAACGTCGTCACAACTGGCGCGACACGCGGCAACACGCCGCTGCGAGCCCCATCGTGACGACGTTCGGTGCGTTTGCGCCCGCCACCGACCCGCCCTGCAACCGCCCGCCACCGACCCGCCCGGCACCGACCCGCCCGGCACCGACCCGCCCGGCACCGACCCGCCCGGCACCGACCCGCCCGGCACCGACCCGCCCACCGCGGGATCCGCCGCCCCGAGTCGTCCTCAGGTCCGTCGCCGCGCCGCTGTCCACAGGGCGCGGGCGAGACGATCTCGTTGACCCGCTGATTCGCTACGGTCGCCGCCATGACCGAAACCCTGGCCGAGATCGGCGTGATCGGCGGATCCGGCTTCTACTCCTGGCTCGAGGATGCCCGCGAGGTGTCCGTGGACACCCCGTTCGGCCCGCCGAGCGACCCGCCGACCGTCGGCGAGGTGGCCGGCCGGAGGGTGGCGTTCATCCCTCGTCACGGGCGCGATCACCGCTTCCCGCCGCACCGCGTGAACTACCGGGCCAACCTGTGGGCGCTGCGCGCCCTTGGCGTCCGGCAGATCCTCGGCCCGTGTGCGGTGGGCTCCATGCACCCGGAACTGGGGCCGGGCTCGCTGGTCGTTCCGGACCAGATCATCGACCGGACGTGGGGTCGCGCGCACACGGTCTACGACGAGCCGGGGCCCGTGGTGCACGTGTCCTTCGCCGATCCGTACTGCCCGCGGGGCCGGTCCGCCGTGCTCGACGCGGCGGAGGCCATCGGCTGGCCGGCGCGCGCGGGCGGGACGCTGGTCGTGGTGAACGGGCCGCGCTTCTCCAGCCGGGCAGAGTCACGCTGGCACGCCGCGTCCGGTGCCGACGTGGTGGGCATGACCGGGCTGCCGGAGGCATCGATCGCCCGGGAGCTCGCGCTCTGCTACACCAGCGCCTGCCTGGTGACCGACCTGGACGCCGGATTCGAGGACGGCAGCGGCGTCACCCATGCCGAGGTCTTCGCCGTGTTCGGGCGCTCGGTGGACCGGCTCAAGACGCTGCTCCTGGACGTCGTGAGCCGGCTGCCCGAGGACGGCGAGTGCGACTGCCGTCATTCTCTGGACGGCCTGCCGCTGCCGTTCGAGCTGCCCTGAGTCGCCGGGTCACCGCGATGCCCGAGTACCCGCGGATGCGCGACCGGACGCCCCGGCGTTGGCGTGCGGACGTGTCCGGCGCCGCCGACCGCTCGCCGTTCCCCGCCCCGTCCCGGGCGGCGGCGCGGATTCCGCTCGCCGACCGGCCGCCGTCGGGTCGGGCCAGGCGGTGGCGCCGGGCCGTGGCACGGCAGCGACGGCTGCTCGCAGCCGGAGCGGTCGCGGCCGCCGTCACCGTGGCCGTGCCCGCGGTCACCCGCCCGGCACCGCCGACCGAGCAGGTGGTGGTCGCGGCCCGCGACCTGCCCGCCGGGCGGGTGCTGACCTCGGACGACCTGGTCCGGGCCGGATGGTCGCGCGGCAGCAGGCCGCAGGGAAGCATCAGCGAGGCCGCCGGCCGGACGCTGGCCTCACCGTTGCGGCGGGGTGAGCCGGTGACCGATGCCCGCCTGGTCGGGCGGGGGCTGCTCACCGGCCAGCCCGCGGGGATCGTGGCGGTCAGCATCCGGCTGGCCGACCCCGCGACCGCCGGGATGCTGCACCCCGGGGACCGCGTCGACGTGCTCGCCGCCGCGTCTGCGGCGGGGCTGACCGGGCTCGACAGCAGTGCGAGTGGGACGAACGGCACCCAGGCATCCGACGGGGCCGAGCGCCTGGCCGAGGGTGCGCTGCTGCTGGCGGTCGGCCGGGGCGAGGCCGGATCGCTGGACGGTTCGGGCGAGTCGGCCGGTGGGGATGCGCTGGGGCTGGCGGGTCTGGGCAGCCCGTCGGCGAGCGTGTCCGGCACGCAGTCCGGCGGCCTGCTGGTGGTCGCCGTGGACGGGGAGACCGCGGGGAGACTCGCCGCCCTGGACGGATCACGCAATGTCACAGTGGCGCTGACCAGCGGGTCTTGACCATCGACCCGGGTCGTCACCGTGCCCACGGTGATCAGGGCCGATATGGTGAGCCGCCGCAGGACAACCTTGTCGAACCGGGAGACGACGTCATGATCAAGGGATTCCGCGAGTTTCTGCTGCGCGGCAACGTGGTCGACCTCGCGGTCGCCGTGGTGATCGGTGCGGCGTTCGGAAAGGTGATCAGCGCTGTCGTGGACGGCTTCGTCAGCCCGCTGATCGCGCTGGTGGTCGGCCAGCCCAACCTGGACCGGGTTGCCGACTTCCACCTCGGCAAGGGCCACTTCTTGATCGGCACCATCCTCAGCGGGCTGCTCAACTTCGTGCTCATCGCAGGGGCCATCTACTTCGTCATCATCGTTCCGATGAACAAGCTGCTGTCGTTGCGCAAGAAGGGCGTCGAGCCCGAGCCGGAGGCGCCGTCGGAGGACGTCCTGCTGCTGCAGGAGATCCGGGACCTGCTCCGGGCGCGCAACACCGGCGTCTGATCCGCCGCCGTCGGCGCCCCATCCACCGTCCGGGCCCCGGTCACCGGTTCCTGCCGGGCGCGCCGGTCAGATCGCCGGTCCGCTCGGCGAGGAACTCCTCCCAGGTCCGCCGGCCCGCGGTCGGCCCAAGGGGCAGGGTCGCGCCGGCCCGCAGTGCCCGCGCAGCCCGGCCGGGCAGCCGAACCGGCAGGACCGGCCGGCGCCGCCTGCCACGCGCCAGCTGGTACTCGGTGAGAAGCTCGGCCGGCGTGTACGCGCGCGGGCCGGCCAGGTCGGCGACCAGGCCGGACGGAGCCCCGAGCGCCAGTTCCACCAACCTGGCCGCGACCTCGCCGGTGTCGACCGGCTGGAACCGGGCGCCGGACGGGACCGGCCAGACCGGCAGCCTCGCCAGCTTCTCCACCACCATGAACAGCAGGTCGTGGAACTGCGCCGCCCGCAGCGTCGTCCACGGCAGACCCGAGTCGGTCACGATCTGCTCGGCCGCCCGCTTGGCCGCGAAGTAGCCGAACATCGTCCGGTCGACGGCGCTGGTCACAGTCATCCGGTCGGCCCCGATCACCGAGATGTAGACGAGATGCTGCGCGCCCGCCCGTGACGCGGCCCGCACCAGGTTCCCCGTCGCCACGTCGTCGCCCTTGCTGCTGCCCGCGCAATGCACGATCGTCCCCGCTCCGTCGACCGCAGCCTGGATCCCCACGCCGGTGAGCAGGTCTCCGGTCAGGTACTCGACGCCGTCGGAGGGCGCGTGCGCGTGCCGGCTGAGAACGCGCACCTCGCGCCCGGCGCCACGCAGCAAGGGCACGACGCGGCGCCCCAGGGTTCCGGTGCCGCCGGTGACCAGGATCGGATTCATTGCTCCTCCTCGCGTCACATTCATCGGGCCACACGGGTCAATTGTGATGACACCGGACCGGTTGAGGATGTGACAGGCGGACGAGTCGTGATCACCAGTGCGGCGGGCGCTCCGCCTTGAGCCAGTCGTCGCGATCCTGCCGCGAACCCGATCCCCAGTCCTCCGGGTCCAGCCCCGGCGGCTCTGACTCAGTCGGCGGTCCCGGCTCGGGCGGCTCGGGCGTCTCCACCGGCGGCTCGGGCGGGTCGCTCGAGGGTCTGCCGCTGCTCACCGTCCCATCGTGCCACCCGCAGGGGGGGCCGGGATCAACCCCAGCTCACCGGCGCGGGAGCGCTCAGCGCGTTGACCACCCGCTCGGCCGCGGCGTCGACGGCGGCCTCGACCCGGGCCTCACCCGGAGCGAACCCCAGGCTGGTGCGGATCTCCATGCCGACCTCGGCCCGCGAGCGCAAGACCCCGTCCGAGACCACCCACCAGGCCACGGCGTCCAGCTCGCCGTCGGTGTACGCGGACACCGGCAGGCCGGTGGCCACCCGCTCCGGCCACTGCCCGCGCACCGCGGGAGGCTGCGGCAGCACGATCGACGGCACGACGCTGGCCGGCAGCCCACCGGCCGCCCGCCAGGCGTCCCGGATCCGCTCGACCTCGCCGGCCGGATCGCAGAAGAGGTCCATCGCGGACATCCGCAGGTAGGTCCAACCGGCGCGCTCGAAGGCCCGGGCGCGCTGCCGGTCCCGGACCCGCACGCTGCGGCAGGACGCGTACGCCGGGCCGTCGAACTCGACCGCGACCAGCTTTCGCCCGGGTTCCAGCGGGTCACCGACGGCCAGGTCGAGCGGTCGGTCGGGCGCGGCGATCCCGCCGCTGACCGGCATCCCGGACTCCTCCAACCGGCGGCGCAGGTCGGCCACCAGCGCGTCCGGCGCCCCACCGTCCGGCGCCCCACCGCCCGCGCCCGGCTCCACGCAGACCCGGTCGGCCCCGGCCAGGATCTGGCGCAGCATCCGCATGCCGTCCGTGTACTCGTCCTCGGCGGGCAGGTCCTTCGCGCTGAAGCAGCAGGTCAGCTGGGTCCGGTGCCGGGCCCGGGAGAGGGCGGCGCGCAGGCAGGCGGGCCCGAACTTCCCGTCCAGGGCACCGAACCCGCGCACCACCGAGGGCGCCGGCCGCTTGGCCATCCCTACGGACACGATCACCGCGTCGCGCTCCAGCCCGGCGATCCGGTGCACGGGACGGACCAGGAACGGCTCGTCCAGCCCGCCGGTCCAGTGCACGTCCAGCCAGGCGGCCAGCGCCCGGTCCCGGATCACGGCGTGCCGCAGCTCGTCCTCGATCCGCTCGGCGTGCCGCATCCCGAGCGTCACCACCAGCAGCGACTCCCCCGGCCGCCGGGCCGCGTGCTCGGCGACCAGCTGGACCACGCGCGCGACCTCGGCGTCGGGGCTGATCTCGATGTCCTCGCCGAGATCCGGGACACCCGGCCCGGGGTCCACCTGGTGGACGATCAGCGGCGCCGTGGCCGCGGTGCCGGGCGTCACCGCCCACGGCTCGGGGTAACTGTCCGCCAGCGGTGTCAGCAGCCGGCCGTCGCGGGCGCGGTGGTCGCGGTCCAGCCGGTGCACGCCGGTCAGCCCGGCGACGAACTCCAGCACGGACGGGCCGCCGGTCGACGGCGGCAGCCTCCGCCGGTCGCCCGCGACCACGATCTGCTTGCCCCGGCCCAGGGCGGCCGCGGCCTCGGGCATGCCGACCTGCCCGGCGTCGTCCACCACGACCAGGTCGACGATCGGCTGCTCGCCCGGCAGCGGCAGCACCCGGGCGACGGTGTCCGGGCTCATCACCCACACCGGGCGCAGGGCGCCGACCATCTCGCCGGCCTTGCGGAACAGGTCCGCGGGCCATTCCGACCGGTGTCCTCGATGCACCTCGGCGCGCAGCCAGCGGGTCTGCCCCGGCTCGCGGGCGGCCACCTCGCGGGCCTGCCGCTCGACCCGGTCCCGGATCGCGGCCAGTCCTGAGGCCAGCATCTGCTGATCCGTCTCGCGCAGCTCGGCCGCCCAGCGCCGCCCGGACCCGGGCTGGTGGCGGGCCAGCCGCGGGTCGGAACGGATGATCCCCTCGAGCACCGACGTCCACCAGGCGAGATCGAGCTCACCGTCGACCTCGTCTTCACCGGCGCGGCGCTCCTGCAGGTCGGCGATCAGGTCGCCGAGCCCCGCCTGGCGAAGCCGGTCCATCCGCACGGTCCGCTCCGGCTGCACCCGCAGGCCGTCGGCGTCGCAGGCCAGGTCGGCCAGGCGCTGCTCGAGCTTGTCCAGCGGGAGGTCGAGCAGGTCCGGCGTGGCCGTCCCGGCGACAGCGGCGCAGACCGTGGACAGCATAGTCTCGACCGCCCGGACCGCCGCGTCCGCCGCCGCCAGCCCGGTCGGCACCCGCGGCCAGCCCCCGCCGTCGGTCGCCTCGACCCAGCGCTCGCGCTGCTGCTGCGCCGCCACCAGGATCGCGTGCAGGTCGCGCACCTGGACCCCGGGACGGACCAGGGTGCGGGCTCGGCGGCGCAGCATCCGCCGCTCCATCAGCCCGCCGGTCGAGCCGGTCGAGCCGGTCGAGCCGGACGAGCCCGATGAGCCGGTCGAGCCGGACGGGCCCGAGCGGCCGGCGTGCGGCCCGGTAGCACGGATCAGGTCGCCGAGGGGCTGCTCGTACACCGTTGGCAGCATCACGTCGAGCGTCGCGCGGATGCCGAGCAGCAGGTCCAGCTGCGGCCGCCACTGCCCGGCCGACACCGGTTCGGGCAGGCCCGCCGCCTGCGCGACCGCAGCCATCGCGGTGCGGGCGGTGGGCAGGGCCGAGCGGGCCGCGGCAGCCGCGGCGAGCGCGTTGTCGGCCTCCCGCTGCGAGTGCACCCGGGCGTCCAGCCACCGGGTGTCCATCCGGGTCAGGGTGAACGCGCCGAGCCCGGCCGCCTCGCGCAGCTCCGCGAGCAGCCGCTCGCGCTCGCCGGTGTCCAGGTTCCGGGTCACCTCGAGTGGCAGCCGGACGCGGGTCCGCGGTGGCCGCGCGGAGGACATCAGGCCCGCCAGCGCGACCATGGCGTCATAGGCGCTCACCCCCCACGGCTCGCGCCGCGCGTGCAGGGCGTCCCCGGCGCCGAGCAGCCCGTCCCGGGCCGCCTGGAAGCGGGACGCTGCGTCGGCACCCGCACCGTCCCGTGCTGCCGTCGTGCCGTCCCGCGCTGCCGTCGTGCCGGCCCGCGCCACCGTCGTGCCGTCCCGCGCCACCGTCGTGCCGGCCGGCACGCGTGCCGCCACTCGTGCCGCCGCTGCTCCCTCACCGCGCGGGGGACGCTCCGGGCGCAGCGCAGCCTCGAGCGCGATCCCGAGCCCGGCCAGGATGCCGGCCCGGTCACCGGCGCCGTCGTGCACGTTCAGCACGACCCCGGCCAGCCCGGACTCCGCCAGCCGCGCCACGAACGCGTCCGCCGTCCCCCGGTGCGGGGTCAGCACCAGGACTCGTCGGCCACGTGCAACCGCAGCGCCGACCGTTGCGGCGAGGGTCTGGGTCAAGCCGCTGCCGGGCGGTCCCTCGATCGCCACGTGCCGGCCCTGCAACGCCGCCTCGACCGCCGCCCGCTGCGCCGGGTCGAGGTCGAACACGGTGCCTTCGGGGGCGGCCGCGTCGAACGCGGCGAGGTCCGCGGGCGGCGGGACGTCGACGATGGGGCCGGCGGGCGGGTCGGTGAGGCCGCGCCCGAGCAGCCGGTGCGCCGTGATCGCCGGTGCACTCTGTTCCAGGTCTGCCTGCAACTGGCCCGAGCCCGCGGTGAAGGTCCCGACCAGCAGGGACGGCTCGATCCGGAACCCGGGCACCGCCGCGCACAGCTGTGCGAGCTGCTCGAAGACCGGCGCCGGGTTGAAGCCGTCCGGACCGAACGCCAGCCCGGCCAGCGCCACGCCATCGGCGACCACCCCATGGTCGGTGTGCAGGCGGCGCAGCAGCAGCGGGTTGACGATCGCGGCGGCGTCGAGATCCAGGTCGTAGTCGTCGTGGCCGGAGCCGTGCGGGCGCAGCGTGCAACCGCGCAGCAGCACCGGCGCGCTCAGCGCCTCCTGCAACGGGGGCCCGCTGCCGGGCCGCTGCCCGGCGGCGATCCCGCGCCAGCGCGCCAGCCCGGCGGACAGGTACCCGGCGTGGATCCCGCGGTCCAGCGCCAGCACGGCCGCCGCGGACCGGATCGCCCGGACCCGGCGGCGGGCGGCGGCCAGCGCCTCCGTCTCGCGGACCAGGCTGGACAGCCTGGCGGGCCGACCCGCCAGCAGGGTGGCCAGGCCGGACGGGTGCGCGTGGGTGAGATCGAGCGAGCCGGCGTCGACATCACCGGCAACGAGCAGGGTGTTCGGCAGGCGCACCGAGGCCAGCGTCGAGCGCCACCCCGCCAGGACCGAATCCGGGGACGCAGCCGCGCCCCGCCCCGACGGCGGCCCAGTCGCAGAGTCCTCGGCCATTCTGCAACGCTAACCGGCCGAGGCCCTCTGGCAGGCTCACGCGCGCGGCGCGTCGCCGGAAGCCGTTCATACCGGCTGAATCGGTAATCAGCGACGCGCCGTGAGCGCAGGGTGAGCGACGGGCCGGCCGGCGGGTGTCAGGCAGCCAGGAGCAGGGCGAGGACGGCGGTGTCCGGGTCCTGCGCCGGGTCCACCCCGACCTGGCTGATCAGCCGGGTGACCGTCCCGTCCAACTCGGCCTCCACCCAGGCGGCACGGTGCTCGAGCCCGAGGTGGGGAAGGCCTGGCAGCAGGACGCAGCCGGACGCGGCGCCGACGACCTCGGGCGTGGACGGGCGGCTCTCGGCGGGCGGGTGCAGCAGGATCAGCGCGGGTGGCGCGGCCAGGTGGAACTGCCCCGGACGCGGGGCACCCTCCCCCAGCACCGGGCCTGCAGTCGTGACCAATCCCACAGTCCCGGGCTGCGGGTCGTCCGGGACGTCCTCGATCGCCCGGTAGACCGTGGTCGTCGGGACCAGTCCGGGCACGGCCGCCAGCCGCACGGCGAGCGCGAGGAACTGCGCCCACTCACGCGTCGACACCGGCCACCGCCCGCTGACGACGAAACCGGACAGGCAGCGGTTCCGGCCGTGGAATGGCGTGATCTCGACTCGAGGCTGCGACATCTCGACCTCCTTGCGCGAGCAACGGCGCCGGACGACGCTGACCTGGCCTCTGGGTGCAGAGTGCGCTGCCGCATGCCTGGCACACAAGGGCCCTTGAGTGCCAGCTTCATGATCGAGCCGACTTCCGGAGGGACGCTCAGCCGGGCATGCGACCCTGCCCCGGTGTCCCGTCCAGCGCCGAGCCCGTCCAGCGCCGAGCCCGTCCAGCGCCGAGCCCGTCCGTGCCGAGCCCGTCCGTGCCGAGTCCGTCCGCACCACATGCCCGCCCGCCGCAGGGCGGTCCTGGTGACGTGCCTCGCGGTCTCGGCGCTGACGCTGCTGGCCGGGTGCGGAACCGCGCACCGTCCCGCCCGCGGGGCCGACGTCACGGCGGGCAAGGGTGCCTGGGCGGTGGTCGGTCTCGGGGACTCGGTCACATCGGGGTACCACTGCGACTGCACCCCGTTCGTCCAGCAGTACGCGGCACTGACCGCCCGGCGAACCGGCCGCCCGATGACGGCCGACAACCTCGGCGTCAACGGCCTGACCACGTCAGGCCTGCTCGCGCAGCTGGGATCGTCGGACGTGGCGCAGCCCGTGTCCGGGGCCGACATCGTGCTGGTCACCATCGGGGCCAACGACGCGGCCGAGTCGCTCGCGCGGTGGTCGGCCGGCCACTGCGATCAGGCCTGCCTGCAGGCCGGGGCGGACGAGGTCGGCAGCACGCTCGACGAGGTGCTGGATCGGATCCGGACCCTGCGCGACGGGCTGCCCACGGAGATCCTGGTGACCACCTACTGGAACGTCGTCCAGGACGGCGTCGTGGCGCGGGGTGGGTTCTCCGCGGCCTACCTGCGGGCCAGCGACACGCTCACGCGGGCCGTGAACGCGGCGATCTGTACCTCGGCGACGGCGTCCGCGGCGAGCTGCGTCGATCTGTACCGTCCGTTCAAGCAGGACGGGAGCGCCGACCCGACCCCGCTGCTGGCCGCTGACGGGGATCACCCGGACGCGGCCGGGCACGCCCTGGTCGCCCGCACGCTAGCCTCTGTCGGCTGGCGCGTGCTCGGCGGCCCGGCCTGACACCGGGACGGATCAGAACACCCGGACCCGATCAGGTGGTCGTGCCGTCGACCTGGCCACCGGGCTGGCCGCCCGTCCCGGCGTTGCCGGGCCCGTTCGAGCCCACGGTCGGTCGGCTCACGACGACGCTCGCGGTGATGCTGCCGTCGCTGTTGCGGGTTCCCCGCACGAGCACGACGTCACCGGCCTTCAGCCCGGACAGGCTGCCGTTCGTCGACTGGTTCACGCGGGTCGAGCTCGTCGTCTTCACCGTCACGGTCGAGCCCTGCCGCGTGGTCATGGTGAAGGACGCCTTGCCGACCGACGCCACCTGACCGATGGCCAGGCCCTGGCCGCGGAAGTCATCGCCGTACCCGGGCACGCCACCGGCGCCGCCACCGGCGCCGTCGCCGAGACGCCCTCCCGGCACCGCCTGGCCGGCGGGGCTGACGAAGTCGGTGCGCGAGTGGCTGGTGGCCCGCCCGACGGCGAAGCCCGCGGAACCGACCAGCAGGACGGCGCCGGCGACCGCCGCCACCAGCAGCGCGCGCCGCCCGCCGCTGCCGGGTACCCGGGTGCCGGAGCCGTACGGAGGCGAGCCGGGCGGCGGCGAGCCGGTCCACGGACCACTGCCCGCCGGCGGCGGGCCGTAGCCGGGGCCGTTCTGAGGCGGGAGGTAAGCCGGCGCGGGACCAGCGCCCGGGCCGTAACCCACACCCTGGCCGTAGGACGGGGCGGGCAGCGCGTGCGGTGCGGTGACGTCGGGAGCCGGAGCGTCAGGCCTCGGCGCGCCCGGTGTCGGAGCGCCCGGCGTCGGAGCGTCCGGCGTCGGAGCGTCCGGAGCCGGCACGTCGGAGGTCGGGTGCTGCTGGGTGGGAGGCTCCGGCGTGACCGCCCAGGGCTGTGGTTGCGTCGGCTGGTCGCCTGCGCCAGGGCCAGCGCCCGGTGCCGCCCCGGAGCTCGGCTGGTTACCGGATCCCGGCTGCGGTGGCTGCTCGTCGCTCATAGTCCGACACTCCAGCACAGACGTGGGGCGACGCTGTGATCGTCCTGGGAATTCGCTGCACGATCGGCCCCGCGGGGTTGCCCGCCGCCTCAGGCGTGTCCCACGCCACCGCCCGCGCCGCCTTGCCCCCGGGCCGCCTGGCGCTGGGGCGAGCGGGAGTAGGAGCGGGCGATCCCCGCCACGACGCCCACCAGCAGCACGACGACCACCCAGACCACCGGGCCGCCCGCGGCACTGCTCGAACTCGAGGCCAGCGTCATCGCCGGGATCGGTTCGGTCAGCGCCGCCTTCACGCCCGAGGAGAGGGCGTCGCCGTCGATCGCCGATCCGGCCGACGCCGCCACGGACGGCGTCGGCGTTGCCAGGTGCGGGCTTGCCGCCCCGGAGCCTGCCGCTGCCGGTCCGGCCAGGACCCCTGAGTCGGCGCGCGTCGCGGCCAGGGACGGCGCGACCGCACCGGCTGCGGACGTCGCCCCGGCTGCTGCCATTCCGGCGTGGCTCGAGCCCGCCGCGCCGGCCGCCATCGCGCCGACCCCGTCGCGCCCACCCGCCCCGGCCAGGCCGGTGTAGCGCCACACCCGGACCGAGTCGACCTGGAACTGCGCCGGGAGCCGGGTCGAGGTGGCGGGGACGCCGGTGAGGGCGTCGCCGTTGCTGACCACGAGGACGAGGAACCGCGGCCCGGCGTACGAGCGCCGGGAGCTCAGCAACGTGCTGCCGTCCTTGCTGATCGTGACGCCCGCGGGCGTCCAGTCCAGGACGTAGCGGTGGAAACCGTCCGTGTAGCTGCCGTTCACCGAGGCCACGTCGGTCCCCGAGCCCCACCCGTTGGTCAGGTACGCGGTCTGCCGCCCGGGGGCGAGCAGCTCGACGCCCGACCAGCGCGCCTGGCTGCCCTGGACCGGCCAGAGCGCCAGGTAGCTGTCGATGCCCTTGCCGGGCGGGACCTTGGCGATGATCTCGAAGCGGCCGTAGGTCTGCGGCGTGCCCCAGCAGCCGACGCCGCCGGACGTCCAGGCGCGGCCCGCCGTGGTCCGGCGCTCCAGGGTGATCCGCAACAGGCCGCTCGACGTGCTGACCTCGGACGGGCTCCAGGCGTTGCCCGAGGTCCCGTACGTTCCGGAGTAGGTCCCGCATCCGCTCGGCAGGCCCGAGCTGAAGTCGGACGACCAGGCCGGCGCCCAGGACCCTGAGGTCCGGCCGCCCACGGTTCCGGCGGTCACGGCCTCGGCCGCCCGCGCAGGCTGGGCCATCATTCCCGCCGCGAGGGCCGCCAGCGCCAGCCCGAGGACGGCCTGCCCGGCTCGGATCGGTCGGCGCAACCCTGGTCTCGCGGGCCTCCCGATCATCCTGGCCTTTCCCTCGTCACGCGGCCCGCTCGCGCCGGCCTCGGCCGGACGGCGCCACCCAGCGCCGCTCCCGCACGTCCTCCCGCCTGCCGCGGACCCCCGGGCGACGCACACCCGAGGAGCTCCCGCGGGCAGGCACGCTACGCCGTCCGGGAGGCGCGGACGTACTCTCACGCGGGTCGCCCCGCACGGGCGTGGCGAACCAGACATCCGAACCGGGCGGCCACCAGAGGGTCGGCATCCTCCCCAGGACGGGTGACCTGATGGGCGGGTGCTCGGCGACTCGGCTCCGAACATCGCGGTTGCCGGGCGGTGACGTTGCCGACTCAGAGGCCCCGCCGTCTCCGCGAATCGCACGCCCGACAGCCCGCCGCGTTCGTCCGCTAGCCTGTCCTCGGCAGCCGGAGAACACCGAAATCCTTGATCGTCTCGCTGGCGCTCTCGACCGTCCTCCTGCTGCACCGGCCCTCGTAGCTCAGTGGATAGAGCATCGGTTTCCTAAACCGTGTGTCGGAGGTTCGAGTCCTCTCGGGGGCACCCTGGTCACAGGCCCGAAACGGTCCCTGACCTGCGACGAAACCGTGGTGCCCGATCCGGGACGTGTCCGGCCGTCACCGACTCCATCCGGCCCCCTACGGTGATTCGCCCCCTATTCGCCCCCAAGCGCCCAAGGGGTAGATGACGCTGTCTAGCCCGGGGCTTTCATGGGCTGTGATCACGAGAGGATGACGTAGACGCAGAAAGTGCTCCTGAACTGCAACGATCGGACTTATCGAGGGTCCAGATCAGCGAGTTCGAGGAGCACTTCCTTGGTGAGTGAGCTTACCGAGTTCTATCCACGCGTCCGGGTCGATGCGGCGGGGTCGGCGGTGGTGTCCCAGGCCGGCGCCGTCGTTCTGGTCAAGACTGTCCGCCGTCTGGGTCTGGACCGGGCCCTGTCCTCGGCACTGGCACGGTGGCGCCGGCCGACGGCGGTGCACTGAGTCGCCGACTTGTATGGGGGCGGGGTCCTGGGGCGGGTTGATCTAGGGTCCCGTCGGGTGCCGACCGGTCTGACTCGTGAATCGCCTGCCGCCCGCTGGGCTGGCTCTCCCGGGGTTTGTCGAGCCGGTCGGTGCCCGGCCGCGGTCTGACTCAACAGAGGACTGACCGGTCGCCGGAGCTGAAAGTCGGCATGTCGTCCGCGGCCCATCCAGTGCAGCTGTCGGACGAGAGGTATGTGTTCGTGGTCATCATCGGGGTGGATCCGCACAAGGCGACACACACGGCCAGCGCGTTGGATCAGGGAACCCATCAGCAGCTTGGGGCGGTGGAGATCCCGGCGTCGCTGGCCGTGGTGTCGGTCGGGCTGCCCTGGGCGTCCCCTCGATTCCCGGCGCGTGCGTGGGGCACCGTGGAGCTGACCTCCTCCGGCACCTCCCACCCGGTCCGGGTGATCGTCCTGGTGGCGGCCCTGCTGCTGTGGTGGGCCGTGCGTGCCGGCTCTCGGCGCGGAGCCCTGGCGGCCTGCCTGGTCGCCGCGACCGCGCTGCCCCTCGGGCTGTCCGCGGGGCTGTCCGCGGGGCTGACCTCGGGGCGGATCAGCTACGCGCTGGCGATCGTCCTGGCCGTGACCGCGATCTGGCGCTCCCCGGTCGCCGCGCCGCCACAGCCCTGATCGTCATACCCGGAGACGATCGTGGGACCGGGGACGCCCAGCACCACCCCGGGGTACCGGGGACGCCCGGGGCCACTCCAGGGGACTGCCCACACCTGGCGCTCGCCAAACGAGGCAGTGTGACGAGAAACGAAAGGTCAGCCTGCCAAATTGATAAGAGCACCTTGACAATCGTTGATCGGCGGGAGAAGGCTGGGCGCCGTGAACGCGAGCGAAGCCCCCGGTGATGGGGCTAACTGGGCACTGCGGGTGACCGAACTGCGCAAGGTCTACGGCCGAGAAGCGGTCGCCAACGACGGCATCTCTCTGCGGGTGGACCCGGGTGAGGTCTGCGGGCTTCTCGGGCCGAACGGGGCCGGGAAGTCCACGCTGGTCAAGCAGGTGATCGGCCTGCTGAAGCCGACCTCGGGGGAGATCCGGCTCGGACCGTACGACCTGGTGGCCGACCCGTCCGTGGCCCGGCAGTTGTGCTGCTACCTGCCGCAGGCGCAGATGCCGATCGACGCCTTGCGGGCGGAGGAGGCGATCCGGCTGGGCGGGTTGATCCGGGGTGGGGGACGGCGCGAGGTCCTGGCCCGGACCGAGGAGTTGATCGAGGCGCTGGACATCGGCGAGTGGCGGAACACCGTGGGGGCCCGGCTGTCCGGCGGGGTGCGCCGGTTGGTGGGATTCGCCATGGTGGTGGTCCGTCCGGGTCGGGTGGTGGTTCTCGACGAGCCGACCAACGACGTCGACCCGCTGCGTCGCCGGCTGCTCTGGCAGCAGGTGCGACGGCTGGCGGACGGAGGTTGCGCCGTCGTCCTGGTCACGCACAACGTGCTGGAGGCGGAGAAGGCGGTCGACCGGCTGGCGATCGTCGACGAGGGCCGGTTGCTGGCCGAGGGGACACCGTCCGCGCTCAAGGCGGACAGCCGGGATCAGTTGCGGTTGCAGGTGATGCTGCGGCCGGACGAGCCGGAGCAGCCGACGCCGGCGTTCGTCCGGCGCCTGGCCCGGACCGGGAACAGCGTGGTGGCCACGATCGACGCGGACGCCGCGGGCCGGGCGATCGAATGGGCGCAGGGCCTGGTGGACGCCGGGACGGCGGAGGAGTTCGCGCTCGGGGCGATCACCCTCGAGGACGCCTACATCCGGCTGACCGGTCACGTGGCGCTCGACGTCCTCGCGGAGGCCAGGTAGCCATGGCCGTCACGACGATGGTGATCCCGGGCGGCACGGTGCGGTCCGGTCCCGGCTACTGGCTGGACTCCTACCGGGCGATGACCCGCTGGGAGCTGACCGGGCTGCGCAGCTTCCTGCCGGCCGTGGTGGCCGTACAGATCCTCGCCGGTGTCGGGCTGGTGCTCGGGGTCGGGATCTTCATCCCGGGGACGGTCCCCCCGCGGGCGGCGCTGTTCGTGTCGACCGGCGTCCCGGTGATCAACCTGTACCTGCTGGGCATGGTCGTCATGCCGCAGGTGGTCGGACAGCAGCGGATGGCGGACACCTACGACTTCATGCAGTCCCTGCCGGTACCGAAGGTGATCGACCTGCTGAGCTGGCTGACCGTGACCGTTCTCGCCGGCCTGCCCGGGATGGTCGCCTCGCTGCTGGCCGCCCGGTGGCGATACGGCTTCCAGATCCACGTCTCCGCGGGGATGGTGACGGCGGTGGTGCTGGTCGCGTTGACCGCCACCGCGGTGGGAGCGGTTCTGGCCCATGCGATCTCGCAGCCGATGGTGACGATGGCGCTGACCCAGGTGCTCAACTTCGTGGCGATCGGGTTCGCTCCGGTGGCGTTCCCGCCGGAGCAGTTGCCCGGCTGGCTGGTGTCGGTGAACCACGTGCTGCCGTTCGAGTCGATGGCGGTGACGATGCGGGCCGGCCTGACCGCCGATCCCGTGGCCGAGGTGCCGAAGGCGTACCTGGTGCTGGTGGTCTGGTCGGCGGCGTGCACCGCGCTCGCCGTGTGGGCGCTGAGGAGGCGGGGATGAGCGGGATCGCGGCGACGGCCGACCTGATCGGGGCGACCGGGACGGAACGGATGGCCGGCCCGCGGTGGTGGCTGCGGTCCTACCTGCTGATGCTGCGGTTCGACCTGTCCAGTCAGCGTCTGTGGCTGCCGATGGCGGTGATCATGCAGATCCTGCTCGGCGCGGGAATGGCGGTCATCTACGGGTTCTACATCCCGAACCTTCCCCGACCGGCCGCGCTCTACCTGGTCAGTGGTGCGCCGACGGTGGCGCTGATCCCGATCGGGCTGGTGCTGCTGCCCGCGCTGATCTCGGAGCAGAAGACCGCCGGGACCTTCGACTTCGTGTGGTCGCTGCCGATCCCGCGGGCCGCCGGGATCGCCTCGACCCTCACCGTGGCCACGCTCACCGCGATCCCCGGGCTGCTGGTGACCCTGGGATTGGCCTCGTGGCGATACGGGATCCAGCTCGACGTGTCCGCGTCGGTCGTGCCTGCCGTCCTGCTGACGGCCTTGATGAGCAGCTCGGTCGGGCTCGGCCTAGCCCATCTGATCCGCAACCCGTTGGTGATCAACCTGATCACGAACATCCTCATCTTCGTGGTGCTGCTGTTCTCCCCGATCTCGTTCCCGCTCTCGCAGCTGCCGGGTTGGCTGTCCGACGTCCATCAGGTGCTGCCGCTGTACCACATGGGGATCGTGGTCCGGGCCGGGCTGACCGACGGGTTGGTCCACCACGTGGGGACCTCGTACGCCGTCCTGCTCGCCTGGACGCTGGCCGGCTGGCTGCTCACCGCCCGGGTCGTCACCCGCCGCGGCTGAGCCGGCCGGTGGCGCCTCGGCTGCCCGGTTGCCGGGGTGGGACCTCCGCGGCGGTTGCCGGTAGGCACCTCCCACCCCGACCACCGGGGACGGCGATCAGGCCGGCTCCGGGGCGGCCAGGAACTCACGGGCGCCGCGCAGCCGGATGCTCAGCACGGACGTCGCCCGCGCGATCGACAGCCGCAGCTCGGCCGGCCGGCTCAGCCCCAGTCCGGACAGCGTGGCGGCCCGCAGGCGGTCGGGGTCGAGCCCGTCCTGCCGGGCGACCAGGACGCCGAGGTCGTACCGGCTGACCGCATCCGCGCCCGCGACGTTGAGGATCCCGCGATAGTCGTTCTCCGCGAGCTCGAGGACGGCGTCCGCGAGATCCTCGACGTGAACCGGCTTGCGGATCTCGTCGGTGAACAACACTCCCGGACGCCGACCCGAGATCAGTTCGCGGGTCATCACCTCCTGACCGCCCTGCCCGTCGCCGAGGATGAGGGAGGTCCGGACGACCGCCGCGCCCGGAGCGATCGCCCGGACCGCCGTCTCCGCGGCCGCTTTCGCCGCCCCGTACCGGTAGACCGGGTCCGGCGTCGCCGTCTCGTCGTACTCCTCCGGGCGCCCGGCGAAGATCGCATCGCTGGACAGGTGCACCAGCCGGGCGTCCACCGCGGCGACCGCCAGCGCCACGTGGGCCGTCCCGTCCGCGATCGTCGGCCAGTCGTCTCGACCGGCAGCCGCATGGACGACCACGTCCGGCCGGAGCCGCGCGAGCAGGACCTCGACGGCCGCGCGATCACGGATGTCCAGGCACTCGTAGGCGATTCCGTCCTGCGCGACCGTGGGAGCGGACGTGAGGTAGGTGCCGACGACCGACCAGCCCCGAGACGCCGCCCGCCCGGCCAGGTGCCCTCCCAGGTAACCCGACGCCCCCGTGATGAGCATCCGGTTCATGGCTGTGCACGCTATCGGGTTCCCGATATCGACCCGGGGCTGGAGCCGGCCGCTGTCCCCCGACTCAGCCGCTGTACCCGGAGTTGGCCTGCACGATGGCAACGATGATCTCGGTGATCCAGAGGGCTGCCCATACCGCTCCCGTGATCCACAGCCAGAGCCTGGTGCGGGATGCGCGGAGTGCGGCGCCGGCCGGATCCCCACCGTGGAGCCGGTTCTGCGCGGCGTTGGCATACGCGATCGGCACCAGCCCCGGGACGACGGCGAAGCGGCAAGTCCAGCCCTGCTGCGAGTCCGCTTTCGGTTGTCCACGGGTGCCGATGTTGCGCCATTGCGGCGTGAAGCGACTCATCGGAGTTGTTGAGTCACAGGCGAACGGTATTGCCCGGTGTCAACTGATGTTGATGAGTGGGCTTCGGTTGTTGCGACGTCCGGCTCCGAGGGTAGGCCGGTGGCAACCTTTCAACCCTTGGTTTGCGGGGACCGCGGGCTCGGCACCTCTTCGTAGCACGAAGCGATGATCTTGACCGAAGTCGCTCATCGAGAGGCTGCACCTCGCAGGTAGGCAGGCCGAGCACGCGCCACCCGGGGGCTCGGCGGTGTCCGCGTCATACAAGGGACTTAAGACCCAGGCGGGCCCAGGGGCTGACTGGTGAGCTCGCGTAATCAACTGTCGTCAGTTCCTCTGTGGAGTCCAGCCGGATGGTGACCGTAGGTGGTCTCCGGGGGCGTAGCGGCTCCAGGTGCTTCCTGCCTGGGCGGCGAGCCTGGCGGTGGTGACCTGGTGATAGCCAAGGGCGTCAGCGACGACGGGTGCGGGCATCTCCCGGATGTGTTGGCGGATCGCGGCGGCCCGGCCTGCGGTGGTGGGGATGCCGAGGTCGTTGACCAGGGCTGCCAGGGCGTCGGGGTTCATCGGTTGTCCGGCTCGGCGTCCGGGGAACAGCCAGCGTGAGGCGTGGTTGGTCGCGGTGTTCATGTTGGTGCGGTTGGAGATCCAGTCGAGCAAGAGATCCGCGAGGGGTCCGGGGACCGGGGAGGGCGGTTCGCCGAGCCGCAGGAAGACCCGGTCGCCGTCGTGGATGACGTCGTCGAGGGTGAGGCGGACGAGGCGGCTGAGGGGTTGGGCGTAGAGCAGGACGATCGCGGCAGCGACCCGGGGTTGCAGCGGCTGGTATCGGTCGTTCAGGAGGCGGCCGAGCAGGTTCATCCGCTGGTGCTGCGGTAACGGTGTTGCCTGGCGGATCACCGTGGCGGGCAACCGGAAGCGGCGGGTGAGCTTGCTGGCCATGCACCACAGCAGGAAGTGCCGGACGGTGTTGCGGGCGTACTCGTTGTGCTCGACGTACCAGGCGTCGACTTCGCCTTGGCGGCAGGTCGCCAGGGTGAGGTCGTGCTGGTCGAGCCAGTGGAGGAACGCGGTGGCGTACTTGACCTGGCTCCCGGCGTGGCGGCGGGCCGCTGGTGTGATCGGTTTCTTCTCCGCGCTGGTGCGCAGCCGGGGCAGGACTTCCCAGGTGGCGAAACGCCGCACGACCCGGACGTGCTCCGGGTCGCCGATGCTCGCGAGGTGGCTGGTCAGCCACCGTTCGAATGAGCAGATCTGTCGGTCGAGGGTTGGGAGCACGCCGCAGGTCATCAGCAGTTCCTGTAGATGGGCGGCTGTCCGCCAGGGCTGGAGGGTGTGGAACGCCTCGTGGGTCAGTTCGATCTGTCCGCGGCTCAGGCGTCGCAGCAGATCGTCAGCCGAACCGGGGCTGCCCGTGCGCATGGTCAGCCAGGTCAGGCCTGACCGCGGGTTATCCATGGCGAACAGACAGTCGGCCAGCGGGACGAGCTCAGGGCGGATCCGGCCGGTGCCGTCGTCCAGGAGCTCGGCGAGCCGATCAGCCAGCGTGCAGCGGGTGCACAACCGGCCCGCGTGCAGCTTGCCCTCGAAGCCGCAGCGTTCGCAGGCGATGGACTGAGAGAAGCCGGCGCAGGTGGTGCAGATCGCGGCCTCGTCGCTGGGGCGCCGGCCCGGGAGGGCACGTTCGGCGCCGCAGCCCGGACAGATCCCTCGAATGCGCACCGCACGGTCCAAGCAGGTCCGGCAGACGTATCCGTCCGGCCAGCTACCGGCCTTGTGCCGGTGACGACCGCAGCGGCAGCACTCGGCCATGTACCAGCGTGCGTACTGCTCGTCGGTCGCGTAGGGGCAGTTCATGCCTCGGGCAGGATCCGGGCTGGTCGGGGCCGAAGCTTCGCGACCGGAGCCTGGGCTGCTGGCAGGTCGCCGGTCGCGGTCTTGCGCACTCCGGCGTTCTCGGCGGTTGTGGACACCAGGTCGGCCGGGGTGCAGGTCAGGATGTCGCATAGCGCGGCCAGGACCTGCAGCGACAACCGCTCGGGGGTGCCGGAGACTAGGCGGTGGACCTGGGAGGCGGACAGGTCGATGCCGCGTTCACGTAGCAGCGGGACCAGTTCGGTGGCGCTGTAGACGCGACGTTCGGCCATCGTCTCGCGCAGCCGCCAGGTGTAGCCGACCTTGCGTTTCATGATCTACTCCCGTCTTGGGTTTGCAAGGCCGCGGCAATGGTGGCGTCCAGGTGACGGCGCAGGGTGCGGGTGCGGAAGTCCGACGACACGCAGGTGTAGATCGAGGTGGTGGAGGCGTGCTCGTGGCCGACCTGTTCCTGCACGAACCGGGGATCCCAGCCGTCCTCGATCAGATGCGTGACATATGACCTTCGCAGCGAGTGGAAGTCCAGGCCGTCGTCCAGGCCCAGGGCCTGGCGGGTAGCTGATGAAGCGGGAGTCCAGCCGCTGGCAGCCGATCCGCAGTCCCCGTTCGGAGGGCCAGGCTGCCGGGTTGGCGTCGACGCCGAACAGGGGACGGACCTCGCTGAACCACTCCTGCAGCACGTCCGCGGCCCAGTCCCACACGGTCAGCACGCTGCGGCGCTTGGGCGGCGAGCCCTTCTTCGCCTTACCGAAGCGGACCTGGCAGCGGCCCCACTCTCCGAACTCGACCCCGTGCGGATTCCGGCCGAAGTCGGCGGCGTCCAGCATCCGCGTCTCGTTGCGCCGCAACCCGAAGGCGTAGGCGGTCTTGAACAACGTGGCATCGCGGAACGCCGGCAGCCAGCCCTTGCGGCCGAACGCCCGGATCCGGGCGACCTCGTCGTCGCAGTGCGCGAAGAAGGCGTGCAGTTCAGCCTTGGTGAACGCCCGCTTCTTCGGGTCCGCCTCGTTGTCCTGCACGTGCACCGCGGTGTTCCACTCGTGCACGACCTGGACCGGATAGGTGCCGAACCGTTCCTCGCAGGTCGCGGCCCACTCGTAGAGGGGATCGGTGACGAAACTGCAGAACGCGCGGACAGCCTCGGAGTACGAACGGATCGTCGAGCGCTTCAGGTCCCGCAGCGACCGCAGGTCACCGAGCCACTCGTCCACCATCCCCGGCGTCCACCGCCAGGGGAAAGTGTTCACGTAGGCGGCGAACGCCTTCACCGTGCTCTCCCGGCCCTCCACCGTCGTGCGGGCCAGATTCCGCGCCAGCTGCTGGTTCGCGAACCCGGTCAGCATCGACGCGAAGACCTGTTCCTCCGGCCGCAGCAGCGCAACCCCATCGATCACGAGCAGCTTCGCCGTCCCCGGCCCTAACCCGCTCGACACCACCGTCAGTCACCTCTAGTCGCTCTCCGTCACCCGCATTGGATGCGAAGATATCGCATCCGATGCGAGTCGGACGGCGACTCGCAGGTCAGCCACCCGAGCAAGCCACCGCGACTCACGGTCGCACCCAACCGACCGCTACCCTCACGGACGGACCCGCCGTCCAACGGCCCTGGTCAGCGGCAGGTTCCACGACCTCATCACTGCAGCCTCGCAAACCATCACCTATTCGCGTTCGGTGCAATTGGCGGCAGAAGCAACAACGGAACGGCCGGTGGCGATAAAGAGAGCGAGTGGAAGGCCGCTGGGCCACAACCGCCACCCCGACTGACCGAAACGGATGGGGGCTTATGTCGGGGATGTCAGGGGTTGATCGCTGTGGTAGTTGGGTGGTCAGCGGATGTCGAGCCTGGGGACGGAGGCTAGGGCTGCTGTCAGGAGTGCGATGGCGATCGCGGTGAGGATGCTGATGGCGGTAGCGGATGGTCCGCCGGCCAGTTGGTTGTCGCCGATGGCCCAGTAGAACGGGGAGGCGTACCGGAAGGTGTGGGCCCAGGAGATGACCGGGGCCAGGGAGCTGACCAGGTAGGCGGCCGCGGCCAGCACGGACGTGGTGGCGAGGGCGACCCCGCGGTGCCCGGTCGTGGTACCTACGGCGAGGGCCAGCAGGCCGAAGTCGACGCCCAGCAGGATCAGGGTCAGTGTCGTCCCGGTCAGCGGCCAGACGCCGAGGTGGAGGTCGTAGCGCGGACCGAGCAGCATGATCGCCATGGTCGCCAGGGCCATCGGCACCGCGACGACGACCAGTGTGAGGGTTTTCTCCAGCAGCAGGCGGCGGCGGCTGATCGGCAGGGTGGCCAGCACCCCGAGGGTGCCTTCCTCGCACTGGCCGGCGATGGCGTTCGCGCCGTAGCCGATGGTGAGTAGTAGCACCAGCAGGGGCAGGAAGTTGGCGTACAGGTTCGCGTTGGCCCATCCCACCGGTGAGGTCACCGATCCGCTGGCGCCGAACAGTGCGGCGGCTGTCTGGTTGCCCTTCATCATGTTCGACAGTGCGGTGTCGTTCTTCATCGCCGGGTACATGGCCACGACGAGGAAGGCATAGACCGCCATCCCGACCGCGTACCACAGCATCGAGCGCCGGCGCAGCCGCAGGTCCAGCAGGGTCAGCTCAGGCCACATGGGAGGCCTCCATCTCCTCAGCGGTGGCGGGTTCGCCGATGTCCCGGTAGTAGCTCAGGAACAGCTCGTCGAGATCCGCGGGGCGGGCCTCCAGGTCGAGCGGGTCGAGGACGGCGACGGCCTTCAGGCACGGCGCGATCGGCCCGGACACGAACAGCCGCAACCGGTTCGGGGCCAGCTCGCAGGCCCGCACGCCGTCCAGCCCGTCGAATTGGTCCGCCGTCACCGGGTGGTCGAAGGTCACCTCGAAGGTTCGCGGCGCGTGGGCCCGCAGTTCGTCGACGCTGCCGCTGACGACGATCTTGCCCTCTTTGATGATGGACAGCCGATGGACCACCCGCTGCACCTCGGCGAGGTCGTGGGAGGACAACAGCACCGTGCGCCCGTCCTCGGCGGTCTCGCGCACCAGGTCGCTGAACTCCCCCTGCAGCAACGGGTCCAGGCCCGAGGTGGGCTCGTCCAGCACCAGCAACTCCGGGCGGTGCATGAACGCGGCTATCAGACCGATCTTCTGCCGGTTTCCCTTCGACAGCGCTCGGACGGGCCGGTCGAGCTCGGCGCTGAACCGTTCGACCAGGCCGTCGCGGTAGGCGGTGTCGGTCATGCCGCGGATGCGGGCGAGCCGGGTCAGCACCTCCCTGCCGGTCAACGGGGCAGGCAGGGCCAGCTCCCCCGGCAGGTATCCGGTCCGGCGGTGGACGGCGACAGCCTCGGTCCGACAGTGGTGCCCGAGGATCCAGGCCGTACCCCGGCAGGGCCGGTACAACCCCATCAGGATCCGGATCGTGGTGGACTTGCCGGCGCCGTTGGGCCCGAGGAACCCGTAGATCTGAGCAGGTTCGACGGCCAGGTCCACCGAGTCGATCCCGCGCTGGGCGCCGAAGGTCTTGGTCAGTCCTCTCGCGTCGATGGCCAGTCCGGTCATGTCGCTCCTCTCGTGGGGAACTCGGAATCACCTTTGTGTGGAAAGTCGGAACGGCGCGCGGGGTCGTCGGCCACGCCCCTCACCGCCCTGTGGCCGTGCCTCGGCCCGGCAGCAGACCCCTCTGGCGTTGCGTCCCGCGACGTGAGCCGCACGGAGGAAGCGCTCGGGCAGCCTGCGGAGACGGGGGATGTCCTCAGGTCGGGGTCGGGTGGCCGGCCCCGCTGCGCACGATGCGCGCCTCATCCAGGTGGGCGGCCGGCGGGTGGTCTGCGCGAGGTGGTGCGTGTCCAGGGACAACGTGAGGATCCCCTGTCACTGGCCTGACTCCTGAGTCGGGCCATCATGGGTCTGGTGCTGCGGAGGTGGCGCCGGTGCCTGCAATCCGTCCAACAGCAGGCGCATGCCCGTCTCCATGTGCCGCCCGAAGTCCACGGTGTCGGGGTCATAGACCCACAACAGGAGGGTTCCCTCCAGCAGTGAGCCGATGGCGATGGTCGCTTCTTCGGGATCCACCGGGCGGAACTCGCCACGGTCGATGCCCTGGCGAATCAGGGGGCTGAGGATGTCGAAGGACCGGCGAAGGTAACTCCTCAAAGCGGCCCGGACGGGCTTGCTGCGGAAGGCACGGGCGTAGAACTCGTAAGCCAGTGGCAGGAACAGGGGGATCCGCTGCAGCTCGGCGACCTGCTGGCGGACCAGGGCGATCAGTCGCTCGCTCGACGACCCCTCCGCGTCCAGGGCGGCACGCCAACTGTCGAACTCCCGCTGGAACAGGCGGTCCAGGATCGCGGTGACGATCTCGTCCTTGCTCTTGTAGTACCAGTACAGCGCCCCCTTGCTCAGCCCTGACTCACGCACGATGTCGTCCATGCGCGCTGGGTAGACGCCCAGCCTGGCGAACACCCGGGCGGCCGCGTCCAGGATCTGGGCGCGCCGCTCGCCGCTGACATCCGGTCGTGGCATCAGCATCCCCACCCCAACGAACGATTCCAGACCGACCAGCCGGTCTAGTTCAGAGTAGCGTGTGGAGCGAAGGCACGCCGAGGTTGTCCGGGCTCGTCGTGCTCTACCGACTCCTCGCCACCGGCTGAACCAGGAAACCCGTCCACCGCGCCCGACAGCCCCCGCCCGAGCACGGCGAAGCCCCTACCAGCTCCCAAGTCGGGAGCGAACGGGGCGGCTCAGGGGTCGGCGTGCCTGGCCGTGGGGTCGCTGGTCGCCCACTGTGGCGCGCGCGGGAGTGCTTGCGGTGATGACCTCCACGACGTGCATGCCGACTCGCCCGGCCCTGGCAGGCCGGGGCGTCGACCATCATCGGGTGGTGCGACATCCTCGTGGGGACCTTGGTCACCACAGCGCCGGTGACCAGCCCCGTGGACGCGGGGGCGCGGTCGGCTGCCGCTCGCCCGAAGGTCGCCGGTGTGGTCGCATTCCCGGTCGCGGGTTCGCGACTGCACGCTGCCCGTACGCTCCTGTACCGTCCCGGTCACCGGATGGTCCTTTGAGTCGGTCTGTGCCGCAGCCGCTCCCCTGACCGCGCCACCGGCGATGATCGCCGCCGCCGGAAGAAGCAGCCACGCTGCCGTGCTGTACCTCCTCGTCGTCATCCCGACCTATCGGCGTCCTTCCCGATTGCTGCACCTTCAGGCCACCGGGCGCCGGGTCACCCCTTCCGACTTACGGCACCGACGCGACGGACCACGGCTGCCGAGCCATCGCCCGCTGTGCCGTCCGCTCGTCGACCACGACCGGCCCGACCTCGGGGCCGCGACCCGCAGACCGGACCGCTATCTCACCGACCAGGCAGCAAGCCACGGAGCGTCAGGAGCCGATCGACTGCCACTGCCATGCCTGCCTCGCAGCACGGCGACACCAGGATCGCCGTCACCGCAGCTACCCTTGTTCGTGGCAACGTTGACGCAGACACGGCGCGCAGTATGACGGCACGATGACACACGGTTTCCGAGCAACCAGCACTGGCCTGTAGCGCGGTGCGGACAGCGATGCTCGTGATCGCGGTGGAGCTGGTCGCCTTCGGGGGGTACCTGGTCACCGTGCCGGGGATCGGGCCGTTCCCCCGGATGTTCGCCGTAGTCGCTCTGGTCGGGTTGGGGATCTGGACCCTGAGCGGGATCTTCATCTGGCTACGGCTGGAACAGAACAGGTCGTGGTGCACGACCTCGGCTGGTCCACCCGCCAGGTCGCCCTGGGCGACATCGAGGCGGTCACCGCCGGCCCCGACGGCATCACCCTGCGGTTGCGCGACGGGACTCAGGTGCTCTCCCGCGTAGTCCAGCACCGGCAGTGGCGCAGACCCGACCGACCGGCAGAGCCGTGCGGATCGCTGCCGAGATCGGGGCCGCCGCAGCCCGTTCCCGCTGACGGCTACCACCCGGGTGTGACCACATCAGCCCCGGACCGGCTCGGGGACGCTGTCGTCCTGCCCGCCACCCCCGGGCTGTCCGGTGGGCGATGGGTCAGCGGGCGTGGTCCAGGTCGGTGGCGACCGCGTGCTGGGCCGCTGCGGGGGTGCTGGTCAGGTCCGGGAACAGGGTGACCACCACGGCGAGGCCGAAGGCGCCGCCGACAGCCTGGGCGAGCACGAAGGCGGGCACCGAGGCAGGGGCGATCCCGGCGAAGGTGTCGGAGAAGCCCCGGCCGTTCGTCACCGCCGGGTTGGCGAACGAGGTGGACGCGGTGAACCAGTAAGTTGCTCCCGAGCCCACCCCTGGAGCCGCCATGCGCGCCCGCGCCCAAACCACCTGCCCAGGCCGCCCCCAGACCCTCAACCACGCATCCTCCACCCGCGCTGGACACCGGCCAGGGACCGCACGGCCCCCTGTGAAGGAGAAGGCCGGGACCGGAAGTCGGCACCGCGATGACCGACGTCGGACTGGACAGCCCGCACGGGGTGCTGCCCGCTTACGTCGCGCGCCCTGCCGTCCCCGGCCCGTGGCCGGGCGTGGTGATCATCCACGACTCCGGGGGCCTGGGCAGGGACACCCGCAGGCAGGCGGACTGGCTCGCCACGGACGGATACCTGGCTATCGCCCCCGACCTGTTCGCCTGGGCGGGCCTGCCCCGCTGCATGTGGACCGTGTTCGCCAACATCCGCGCCGGCAAGGGCCGCTATTTCGACCAGATCGAGGCCGCCCGGGCCTGGGCCGCCGCCGACCCCGACTGCACCGGCCGCATCGGGGTGATCGGCTTCTGTATGGGCGGCGGGTTCGCCCTCGCCCTGGCACCTGGGCACGGCTTCGCCGCCGCCAGCACGAACTACGGGGCGCTGCCCGCGCACGCCGAGACCGCGCTGGCCCGGGCCTGCCCGATCGTCGGCTGCTACGGCGCCCAGGACAAGTCACTGCGAGGGACGGCCGAACGACTCAACGCCCTCCTCGACGAGCTGGGGATCGACCACGACGTCAAGGAATACCCCGGCGTCGGGCACTCCTTCATGAACGACCACCGCGACGAGCGCACCCCCTGGTACTTCGCGCTGATGGCCCGCTTCGTCGGTGGCGTTGCCTTCGACGCTGACGCCACCGCCGACGCCCGACACCGGGTCAGCGCGTTCTTCCGCCAGCACCTCACCGCCTGAGCAAGGGGACTCGGTGAGCCGGAAGACCGGGTGGCGGTCGGCCTCGGCGGTGAACACCGAGGCCGGGTCGGTGCCTCTGGCGTCGAAGTACGGGGCGGTCACCCGCGCCTGGGACAGGTACCTGCGCAGAATCGGCCCCGCAGTCCCGCCATCCACCTCCTCGGCGATCATGCGTACGCGGGTTCTTCCCTGCTGCAGCACGACCTCGGGACGGGCTCGCACGTTGTGTACCCATCCCACCTGGCCGTAGGGGACACAAGCACAGGTGATCCTCGGCCTTGACCAGGACCACCGGGGTCATGCGGGCCAGGCCACTCCTGCGGCCGACCGTGGTCAGAAGGTACGTCGACCTACCTGCCCGGCCCGTCCGCACCAGCGCGGTGGTCAGCGTGTTCACCGCCCGGCGCGCCGCGCCCCAGGCGGTGGGTCCTGACCATGAACGGCTCCTCCCATCCTCGGACCGGGCCATACGCCCCGGCGTGGCCGAGCGCGTGGACGTGCCGACAGACCTCAGGGGCTACGTCGACGCCGGATCGGGACCCGCATGTGGCTCGAGGACGACGACGGCCGTCTCCCGTGACCGCAACGCGGCGTAGGAATCCAGGGCCCGGTTGCTGTCGCGCCACCGCGCCCAAAGCCGCTCCCGCTCCTGGCCCGCGGCGGCCCGTCCGCGGACCGGGCTGGTGCGGCCGTCGTGTTCGACGGTGGCGTCGGGGTTGGCCTGCAGGTTCAGCCACCACGCCGGTTCCGGGTCCGCCCACCCGTTCATCGCCAGCGTGACTAGGTTCGGTCCGTCGTCGAGGTAGGCCAGCAGCACGCTGCGCGGCTGGCCGCTGCGCCGCCCGGTGGTGGTCAGCCGCATGGTCTTCCACAGCAACCCCGTACGCAGCCGAGCCAGGCTGAGACGCCCGCCGGTGAACCGGTACAGGGCCCGATCCACCGACCAGGCACCCCGGACGAACCATCGGGGAGGAAGCCTCGGAACCCGCGGTTGCGTCTCGGCCATCGGTCATCCCTCTCTGCACGCTGCCGGAGACTCGCACCCTGCTGTGTGGCGACACGGTACGCCCTCAGCATTGCGTCACCGGGAACGGTGGATCAAGGGCACGGCGTCGACTGGAGACAGGCCCACAGCAC
Source organism: uncultured Actinomycetota bacterium (assembly GCA_963740575.1). Taxonomy (GTDB): domain Bacteria; phylum Actinomycetota; class Actinomycetes; order Actinomycetales; family Kineosporiaceae; genus CAVUET01. The sequence continues at coordinate 123,656 of CAVUET010000005.1, forward strand.
AGTCCCTGCCCGTGCAGCAGGGGTCGGGTCCTGACGCGGGGCTATCTGCGGGGCCTTGGGCCTGTCGCCTGGGAGGTGACCGGGGGAGGATGAGCCCGACCCTGGAGGTGAGCCGTGACCGATCAAGCAGCCGTCGGGACGACCGAGAAGACCAGCCGCCGTGGCCGCCGGTCTGCATCCGGCGCGAGCGCGGGCAGTGGCAGCCCCGTCTACGGGCTCGGCCTCATCGGCGCAGCCGTGTATTTCTGGCGCCGGGCCGACTCCCCGGCGCAGCGCGGGCTGGCGCTGGCGAAGGCCTTGGTCTGGCCGGCCTACCTGGTCTACGAGGCCTTCGCCGCACTGCACCGCAGGGACGGGAACGGCGACTGATCCCAGGGCGAGCGCCTGCCCAGCCCTCCCGAGGGCCAAGACCCCGCCCGCCCGGATAGAACCGACGCGACGTCCCGCCAGATCCTCCCGACAGCACTTCCCCCGGCGAGTTGCCGGTCTCGGTGACGCTTCGGACGCGGGCGGCCCTACCCGTGACCGGTGGCCGCGGCGGCGAACTGTTGCGCCAGGCCCGACATGCCCGCAACCGGTGGATCAACAACGCGGCCTCGGCCAGCCCCGAGGACTCCTCCGGGCGGGCGTAGGACGGCCGCCAGGGCAGGTAGCGGACCATGAACCACGCACCTGCCTGCAGCGGCTCCGCGTCGGTCGCCCTCATCCACACCCACGCCCGGTGGATCCGGTCGCCGTGATTCCGGAAGGTGACCAGGTAGGTGTCATCATCGGGACCCTCGTCACTGTGGTAGCGGCGCACGTGCCGCACCACCGTGGCCTGCGCGGTTCGACCTGCCAGCCGCAGCAGCCACCACCACGCGACGGGCCGGCCCAGCAGCACGGCCACGCCGGCAGTGACCAGGGCACTCACGGTGAACCCCACCACCGTGCCCGTCCCCGCATCCCGGTACCCCGCCAGATGCGTAGAGGTCATCACCCGCACCAACGGAACCGCCACCACCCCGAGCCCGCCGACCACCGCGAGCGTCAGCAACCAGTCCAGGCCTGCCCGCCCGATCCCGTCCCGCGACGACCGCTCACCACGCGGACGCGCCATCGGTTTCTCCCTTCACAGGCCGCCACCCGCAGGTCCTGCCGGCACGTGCGGACCCCTGCTCCCTCCGGCCTTACCCGCGGGCGGCAGCGACGCCGTGGTCGCTGTCGCGTTGCGGTGATGCTGCCCGAGGTGAGTCTGCGTCCTTGGACATGGGCATCCGGGTTGGTCGCCGCGTTCGGGACGCCGCAGGTGCGCACCGGGGTGCCGGCATTCGATGACCGCTACCTGCTGCAGGCGCGCGAGCCAGTCGCAGCCCCGGGGCTTGTCGCGCCCGCCGTTGACCGACCGGCTGCTGCAGGTGGCGCCGATGCCGATCCTGGTCGTTGACGGGTGGGTGATCACGTGGCCGTCGGCCCGTGACGCGCCGGAGGCGACCGCCCGGCAGTTGCCCCCGGAAGGCCGTCACCTGCCAGCCGTCGAACGTCCCCGACACGGCCGGACCAGGATGTCCGCCGCCGAAGGTCAGGTGCCGGGCCACCGGACGCCAGGACCCGGCCCCAGCCGAATACTTCCAGCCGTGCTCGCGCGCCCACCGGCGCAGACGGTCCCGAACCCGCCAGTACTGCCAGAAGGCCAGGCCCCCACCACGGCCACGAGCCCGCCAACCTTCACCGCCGTCACGACCAGACCCAGCACGACCTCGCGCACCCGCACCGCCTCGCCGATATCCGCACCACGCGCAGGCCCTGCTCGACCCGACAACCACCGACCCGAACGATCATCCCCCTGTCAGGTGCCGAGCAAGCGAACTCGGACCGACCAGCAAAGGCCAACGACTCCGGGGATCCGAGGCCAAACCTGCGCGGCCAGTCGTCGCCGCACCTGATCCTCTCGATGGTGCGGTACCCGGGTACTGGCCAGCGACCGCCCGGTAGCCTCCGAAGCCGCTCACACGACGGTGACGCCGACGGCTAAGAGGCCCAGTATCCGCTCAGCCCCGTGGCGCAGACGGGATCGCCGTCATCGCGGCTACCCTTGTTCCCGACGGCGTAAGAGCATGCACGGCCGCACAATGACACACGGTTTCCGAGCAACTAGCACGTCTCCGCCACGATTGCGTTGCAGGTCAAGGGGTTTGTAGCATCTTGCGAGCACCGGTGTGCTTCCTAGACCGCAGCGCCGAGCGGCGGACCTGCTCGACTCGGCGCAGCATCTCGAGGTTGACCGCACCGATCCCCGCCTCGATCCCGGCGAACTGTTCGGGACCAAACCGCTTCGCCAGCCCCGCCGTCGTCGTCGACGCAGGCGTGGGCACCGGCTCCAATTCCTGCCCCGCCGTATCGGCGCGACGGCGGTCCAACGACGCCAGGTGATCCACACCGGCTAACTGGCAGGAGGCGGCCGTCATCAGCGTCTGCCCCGCGCTCAGGCTACGATTCCGCTGCTTGAACGACGGAATGTTCCGGTCCAGGCGCCTGACCAACCCCAGCACCCGGTCCAGCTCGGCCGCTACGACCACCCCCGGATCGTTGGCGTTCTGTTCATCACCACGATGCTCGCGGGCATGGTCGACGCCAACGTCGTCGCGCCGATCCTCGACGCCCCGACCGCAGAGGTCTCCCAGCACCAGGGCAGGATTGTCGTGGGTGCCTTCTGCGTCCTGTACCTGGCCCTGGACATCATCGGCATCGCCCTGACGATGTTCCCGATGCTGAGGCGGCACGACGAAACCGTCGCGATCACCTCGGTCGCGTTCCGCACCGTCGAGGGAACCTTGCTCGCCGCCGGCGCGGTCGCCTATCTCGTCCTGGTGACGATCACTCGTGACCGGGGCGGACGAGAGCGGAGTCCGTCGTTCAGGTGGTCATCATGCTGGCGATCGGGTGTGCGGCGGGAGCGGCGGGTTTCACGCACGTGCACGCCGTGTCCGCGGCCGATGGGGAGGGCGGTCAGCTGGCGTGGGCCGCCGTGGTGCTGGAGTCTGTCGGGACGGGCCTGCGTCCGGACGAGCGGTAGCGCCCCGGCGGCAGGGAGCGGGCTCGTGAGAACGCACGGGAGAAGGCGTATTCGGACGTGTAGCCGACGGAGCGGGCCACGACGGACACCGGGTCGTCGGTGTCCCTCAGGCGCCGGGCTGCCAGGTCCATCCGCCAGCGGGTGAGGTAGGCACCCGGGGACTCGCCGACCGCGCCGGTGAAGCGACGGGCGAGCGTCGCACGGGACACGGCGGCCTCCTCGGCGAGGCTCTGCACGGTCCAGTCCCGGGCCGGGTCGGCGTGCAGCGCGGCGAGGGCGGGAGCGATCACTTCGTCGGACAACGCGCGAAGCCAGGACGCCGGCAGCACGTCCGGTCCGCTCTGCAGCCAGGCCCGCATCACCTGGATCAGCAGGATGTCGACGAGGCGGTCCAGGACGACGGCCCGGGCCGGCCGGGGTTCGGCGACCTCGGCCGCCAGCAGACGCAGCGTGTCGTCGAGGGCGCCGCGCCCAGCGGCTCCGGCCGGCACGTGGATGACCCGGGGGAAGAGGCTGAAGAACCGGGTGCTCGACGCTGGATCGTGCCGATAAGTGGCGCAGAGGATCCTGGTGCGTACCGGTCCGGCGCCGACCTGCAGCACTCCACCCGCGGGCATGGCCTGCTCGGCTGCCGCGTGATCGAAGGCGATCACCGGCCCGTCCGGGTCCCCTGCCAGGCGATGCGGCGCCCCGCCGGGCAGCAGGACGACGTCCCCGGGCATCAGGTGTACCGCCGGTCGGTCTGGCACGAGCAACCAGGCCGTTCCGGTCGCGATCGCATGGAACGCGGCTCCCGGCACCTGATCAAGGCTCAGACCCCAGTGCTCACCGGCGTCGAGGGTCGCCGCAACGGTTCCGGCGACTCCGCAGACGGACAGCACGTCACCCAGCACGTCCACGAACCGACCATAACAGCGAGCGGCTCACAGACAGGATTCCAATGAGACGCTCGGCTATCGATTCGAGCCTTTCCGTCATCGACCATAGCATCGAGACTGCATAGCGTCGGGGCATCACCTCGTCCTGAACAGGAGTCCCGATGAACATCCATGGCAGCACCGTCCTGGTCACCGGCGCGAACCGCGGGCTGGGCGCCCGGCTGGTCGGCGAACTGCTCGCCGCAGGAGCCCGGCGCGTGTACGCGGCCGCCCGCGACCCGCGCACCGTCGGCCCGCGGGTCTCGGCCGACCCGCGGGTGCGCACCCTCGCCCTGGACGTCACCGATGACCGCAGCGTCCAAACGGCGGCGGAGCGGGCCGCGGACGTGAACCTTCTGATCAACAATGCCGGGGTGCTCGGTTTCGGCGGCGCCCTGGACGGAGACCTCGGCCTGTTCCAGCGCGACCTGGCGACCAACTACCTCGGCACCCTGCGGGTGAGCCGGGCCTTCGTGCCTGTTCTGGAAGCGCGCCTCCCCGCCGCGATCGTGAACATCCTGACGTTGATCGCGCTCGCCCCGGTCCCGCCGATGGCCGGGTACAGCGCCTCCAAGGCCGCAGCCCACTCGATGACCCAGGCCCTGCGGGCCGAACTGCGCGACCGCGGGATCGACGTCGTCGGCGCCTACCCCGGTGGCATCGACACCGACATGCTGGCCGGCGTCGACGCCGACAAGGCCGCCCCTGAACTCGTCGCCGCCCGCATCGTCGCCGGCATCACGGCTGGGCACCAGGTGATCTGGCCCGACGACGCCTCCGCCGGAGCGGGCGCCGTCTACCTCGGCGCCCCCCTGCGCCTGGAGCACCTGCTGGCCGGTTGACCGCCTGAGAGCCGGCCGGGCGTAGACCCGACGGCCGTTTCGAAGCACATCGTGACGCCGGATGTCACGCCTTCTGGGTGACAGCACTCATCCATCACCCAGGAGGGTGGCCGATGCCAGCGCATCCCGGTCGACCGCCCGGTCGCCAACGACCTGGACGTCGTCGAGGGTCGGTACGCCGAACTCGATGACCACACCGCGTCGTTCGAGACCTTCAAGCAGGACGTCGACGTCATCGGCAGCGACCTCGACGCGATGGCGGAGGTCCGACCCGGACCACCCCCTGCGATGGGTGCTCGGCGACCCGGGCGTGAGCGGTCCCGTGCCCAGGTCGCCGCTCGGCGCGCCGCGAGCCGGCCGGCCGGCGGAGGGGACGCGGTGATGTCGGGTTCGGCGGCGCGGCTCCGACCAGGTATCACGATCGGCCCGGAGGCGGGCTCGAGGCGGAGGAGCAAGCCCGATGAAGTACTAATAGTGCTTTGTTAGGTGATCGGCGTGTCGCTTGTTTGAGGTCTTTGATCATGTTTGACTCCGGGCATGGACGAGCGGGGGCTCATCGAGGTGCGGCCGCAGTTGGAGGACTACGCGCGGCAGGTGTTCGCAGGGTTCGCGCGTTCGGATCAGCGGGAGACCGGGCTGCGGTATCTGCGTGGGCTGATGCTGGACGGGCGGCGCAAGTCGATGCAGCCGATGGCCGAGCGGCTGGGGGCCAGCTACCAGCAGGTGCAGCAGTTCGTGACCTCGTCCACGTGGGACGTGACCGATGTGCGTCGTCGGTGCGCGAGGCTGGCCGTCGACCTGATCGCGCCACAGGTGTGGGTCATCGACGACACCGGGTTTCCCAAGGATGGCAAGGCATCTCCGTGCGTGGCCCGGCAGTACTCCGGCGCGTTGGGGAAGGTCGCCAACTGCCAGATCGGGGTGAGCGTGCACGCGGCCACGGAGGCGGCGTCGGCGATGCTCGGCGCCTGCTTGTTCGTGCCGGAGTCCTGGGATGAGACCTGTGTGCCGGATGCGGACGGCAAGGTCAGCAACGAGCACGCCCACCGGCTGCGACATGACCCGTACACCCTGGACGAGGCCGGGGCGAAGAAGCCCCACGTGCGCAAGCGGTTGCCGCGCGAGGAGCAGATCGCCGCTATCCAGCAGCGCCGGGGCAACGCGAGGATCCCGGACGAGCAGCGCTACCGGCCCAAGTGGGTCATCGCGCTGGAGTTGGTCGACGAACTGGCTGGCTGGGGCCTGTACCCGCCGGTTCTGACTGCCGACGCCGGCTACGGGCAGGTCGCCGAGTTCCGCCAAGGCCTGACCGAGCGCGACATCCGCTACGTCGTGGCCACCACCTCCTCGACCACGGTGCAGCCCGGCGACGCCGTACCGCACGCCAAGACCTACCCCGGCATGGGTCGCCCTCCCCGGCCCGCCTACCCCGACCCGGCGGTCAGCGTGAAAGACCTGGCGATGACCCACGGCGCCACCGCCGCGCACGTGGTGAAGTGGCGTTCTCGGCTGCCCGACCGAACCGACCCCGACAAACCCGTCGGCGACCTGGCCGGACACTTCTTCGCCGTCCGGGTCCGCCCCGCAGGCCGATCGATCCCGCGCGGCCACGACGGAGTCCTACCCGAAGCCTGGCTGCTGGTCGAATGGCCACCCGACGCCGACGAGCCCAGCGACTACTGGCTGTCCGACCTGCCCGACCACACCCCGCTGGCCGACCTCGTTCGGCTGGCCAAAGCACGCTGGCGGATCGAGCACGACTACCGCGAACTCAAGACCGGCCTCGGCATGGACCACTTCGAAGGCCGCTCCTGGATCGGCTGGCACCGCCACGTCACCCTCACCGCGGCCGCGCAACTCTTCCTGACCAGACTCCGCCTGGAGAACCCAAAAGCAGCTGGGCAGACCTGAGCCTCTACGGCCTTCTCCGCGAACTGCAGTTCCTGCTCGCGACGTGGCTTGGGTTCTGCCCTCTCTGCCATCAAGACGTCCCACCCTAATGACCTAACAAAGCACTACTAAGCGGTCTCCACGGTCGAGTGATCTTGACCGCGGGGAAACCCTGGCCCTCGGCGCCACACCTCTGCCGCGACCTGATCCGGGCCGTCCACCCCTCCGCGCCGCGAACTGGACCCGCTGCGTGCTGGAACCGACTGCCGCAGCTGGTCGACCGGCGATGGAGCCGCTTCCGTGGTGATCTCTCGTAGACTCGCAACCGGACCCACAGGCCCCTCTTGGCGCCCTTGTGCTCCGGGTCAGTGACCACTCGGGAGGCCCGCGTGCTCGAGCTCAACGGTCTCGACCTGGACGAGATCGCCACCGCGCTGGCCGATCAGGACGACTACGAGCATCGTTGGCTGCTTGATCCCAAGACCGGCGAGGTCGCGTTCTGGACCCGGGACGGCGGCCTGGACGGGGAACACCCGGTGGATCTGGACGAGGTCGACCTGGTCCCCATCAACCCGTTGCCGTCCTGGGTCTGGTACCAGGACATGGTGGACTTTGCCGAGCAGGTCAGCGACGAGCGTGCGGTGCGCCGGCTCGGGCGAGCACTCGACGGTCGCGGCGCTTTCCGACGCTTCAAGGCCGAACTGCACGAGGAGTACCCCGAACTCCTGCCCGCCTGGTACACGTTCCGAGACACCCGCGCCACCCACCGCGCGGTGGAATGGCTGCAGGAGAACGACCTCATCCCCGACGGGCAGGCAGATGCGTACTTCGCCGCCCATCCGGACCCGCCGGTGCCCTGACGGCACCGCTCGCCTGCTCGGACCCGGGTTCGACGGGGTGAGGGCCAGGCCGAGACCGCTCCGCCAGGCTTGCGGGCTGGTCCGTTCCTGACGGGCGGTCGCGGGCTCGTGACACCACCGGCGCGAACCCGCGCGCCGCGGCGACCACGACGTGGGCGGGTCCGACCGTGGCTCGAAGGGGCTGCGGTGCCGGTAGGGTCGTGACCCGTGCTGCGTGGCGAGGCCGTGTTTGTCCCCGACGAGGTCCCCCGGCGAGGTCGGCTGGCTCTGTGGGGCAGCGGCGACGAATCGCTCGAACTGGTGTTTCCCTGCAGCCGGCACGGGGTCCGCAAACGCACGGTCCGGGCCGGCTTCCTGACCGTGGACCACGCCTTGCCGGCGTTGCTCGCGGCGCAGACCGGAGGCCCGGACCTCGGCCGGCGAGGGCGGCGGCGGAGCTTCGAGGTGTGGTCGGCTGCGGCGATCGCGGGGGTGGGGCTGGTCGCGCGAGGGCGATTGGCCCCGACAGTGACGGTCTCGGGCCTGGACGCCTGGCGGGTCGGCCCGCTGGACGAGGCCGATCTACGGTGGCTCGACCAACTTGCGGACTCCTTCCCGCAGGCAGCGCATGCACTCGCGATTCCCGGGTCCCGGCCGATGCGGGTGCACTCCCCGCAGTGGCTGGTCCGCCAGTTCTGGGACGCCATCGCTGACACCCTGGTGCGCACCGGGTCCGCGTCCCGGGCCGTCGGGGCTCCGGCGTTCGCGGCGATCGAGCCGAGCCCGGTGCAGCACCTGACCGGTTGGCTGGCCTCGACCGTGGACCTGCCTCGGGCCGGCGCACGGCTCGGCCTGCGGATCGAGACGGTACCGACGGCTCACGGCGTGCCGGACCAGCAGTTCGACGACGTCGACGAGGACCTGACACCCGCGGACCTCGGTCCCGACCCGGACCTCAGCCAAGACCTCGATCGTGATCGCGGCAGCGAGGTCGAACCGGCGCCGACAACGACGCCGGCGCCGGCGCCGGCATCGGGTCCGACCTTCCGGATCGTGCTGCAGGTGCGCAGCCTGGCCGACCCGAGCCTGATCGTGGACGCCGCCCGGCTGTGGTACCAGCCGGAACGCGTGGTGGCGGGCTTCGGAGCCCAGGCCGACACGGACCTGCTGCTGACCCTGCACCGCGCGGCGCAACTGTGGCCGGAGCTCGGCCCGCTGCTGGAGCAGGCCCGTCCGTGCGAGCTCGACCTGACGGACGCCGCCCTGTCCGAGTTGCTCGGGCCGGTGGCCGAGGAGCTGACCGACGCCGGCATCGAGCTGCTGTGGCCGGCCGAGCTGGCGGCAGACGGGCTCAGGTTGCGTGCCGTCGTGGTCCCGGCGCCGGGCAAGGTGACCGAGGCCGGGTTCGGCCTGGACGCCCTGCTCAGCTTCCGGTGGCAGCTCACCCTGGACGGGCAGGTCCTGGACGCCGACGAGATCGCCCTGCTGGCCGAGGCCAAGCGCCCCCTGGTCCGGTTGCGCGGCCGGTGGGTGACCGTGGATCCGGCCCTGCTGGAGCGCCTGCGCCGTCCCCCGCGGACCCGGATGACGACGGTGCAGGCGCTCGGAGTGGTCCTGGCGGGCACCGCGGAGATCGACGGCCAGCAGGTGGAGGTGGTCGCCGACCACCAGCTGGCGGCGCTGGCCGGGCGGCTGGCTGCCCTGGCCGAGACCCCACCGGACCTGGCGTCTCCGCACGGGTTGGTGGCCACGCTGCGGCCCTACCAGCAGCGTGGGGTGGCCTGGCTGGCCGGCATGTGCGATCTCGGCCTGGGCGGATGCCTGGCCGACGACATGGGCCTGGGCAAGACCCTCCAGGTGATCGCCCTGCACCTGCACCGGCGCGAGCACAAGGCCGGGCCGACGCTGGTGATCTGCCCGGCGTCGGTACTGGGCTCCTGGGCGCGCGAACTGGCCCGGTTCGCCCCCGACGTCCCGGTGCGCCGCTACCACGGTGGTGACCGGCACCTGCAGGCCGTCGCCGCGGACGAGGTGGTCCTAGTCACCTACGGGGTGGTGCTGCGCGACGCCGAGGAGCTGGCCGCGGTGGGGTGGGGCCTGGTGGTGGCCGACGAGGCCCAGCAGGCGAAGAACCCGCAGTCGACCACCGCCCGGAGGCTGCGGGCGATCCCGGCAGCGGCGCGGATCGCGCTGACCGGGACGCCGGTGGAGAACCGGTTGATGGACCTGTGGTCGATCCTGGACTGGAGCACCCCGGGGCTGCTCGGGCCGATGGAGGCCTTCACCCGCAGCACCGCCGTCCCGATCGAACGCCACCGGGACCCGGACGCGACCGCTGCCCTGGCCCGGCGGGTGCGCCCGTTCCTGATGCGACGCCGCAAGACCGACCCGGGGATCGCCCCGGAACTACCCCCGAAGACCCAGACGGACGTGATCGTGGCGCTGAGCACCGAGCAGGTCACGCTGTACGAGGCGGTGGTGCAGGAGACTCTCGCCACGATCGCCAACACCGAGGGGTTCGAACGCGCCGGGCTGGTGTTGAAGCTGATCATGGCGTTGAAGCAGATCTGCAACCATCCCGAGCAGTACCTCAAGCAACGTGGCGCGGTCGCTGGTCGGTCGGGCAAGTTGGCAGCGTTCGACGAGCTGGTCGAGCTGATCCTTGGCGCGGGCGAATCGGTACTGGTGTTCACCCAGTACAAGCAGATGGCCACCCTGCTGCAGCAGCACCTGCACGAGCGGCGCGTCCCGTCGCTGTTCCTGCACGGCGGGACGCCGGTGGCGCGGAGGGAGGAGATGGTGGCGCAGTTCCAGGCCGGGCAGGTGCCGGTCTTCCTGCTGTCGTTGAAGGCCGGTGGCACCGGGTTGACCTTGACTCGCGCCACCCACGTCATCCACTACGACCGCTGGTGGAACCCCGCAGTGGAGGACCAGGCCACCGACCGGGCCTACCGGATCGGGCAGGACCGCCCGGTGCAGGTGCACCGGATGATCGCCGAGGGAACCCTGGAGGACCGGATCGCCACCCTGCTGGAGACGAAGCGGGACCTGGCCGACGCGGTCGTCGGGTCCGGCGAGGGGTGGATCGGGGAGCTGTCCGACGCCGAACTGGCCGACCTGGTCACTCTGCGGAGCCCGTCGTGACCGGGCCCCTGCGGGGTGGCGCCGGGCGGTACGGGGCGGCCGGACGGTTCGGTCGCACCTGGTGGGGCCGGGCCTGGGTGCAGGCGCTGGAGCAACGTGCCCAACTCGACCCCGGCCGGCTCCCCCGCGGTGTCGCCTACGCCCGAAAAGGCAGCGTCGGCGACCTGGTGATCGGCCCCGGCGAGGTACAGGCCCTGGTCGAGGGCCGCGAGCGCGACCCCTACCAGGTGCGGATCCGGGTCCGGGCCTTCGACGACGGGCAGTGGGCGCGGGTGCTGGACGCGATCGCAGCGCGAGCGGCACACACCGCCGCCATGCTCGAAGGCCAGCTACCCGGTGAGGTCGCCGACGATGTCGCCGACGCCGGGCTGAGCCTGCTGCCGGCGGCAGGTGAGATCGGACCCCGGTGCACCTGCCCGGACGACGCCGACCCCTGCAAGCACTCCGCCGCCGCCTGCTACCTGGTGGCCCAGGCGCTGGACGCCGACCCGTTCCTGGTGCTGCTGCTGCGCGGACGCACCCGGGAGGAAGTGCTGGCGGGGCTGAGAACCCGAAGGCGGGAGGTCGGCACCGCCCGCTCGGCAGTGGCTGCACCACCGGCCGCGGAAGCCGTCGATACGGCGGTGATCGATCCCGCAGCGGGTCCCGACCCGGACTCGTTCGTCCCCGCTGACGAGGGGCTCGACGCCCGCACGGTGTTTGCCGCCGCGTCGGCGGACCGGGTACCGCCGCCCGTCCCGCCTTTGCCGCCAGGACGCCCAGGACGCCCCGTCCCGTTCCCGTTGGACCCGCCTCCCGAGTTCAGCGGCCTCCGCGCAGACCTGCTCGCGCTCGCAGCCGACGCCGCGCACCGGGCCTGGGAACTCGCCACCGGAACCAGCCCGGACGCCGGGTTGGGGCTGGACCCGGACGCCGACCTCGCTCGCCGTGCGGACGCCTCCCTGGGGACAGCCGCCTTCAGCGGGCTCGCCGCCCGCAGCGGCGTCCCGGAGCGCGAACTGGCCCGCCGGGCCCTGGCCTGGCGACACGGGGGCGCTCACGGCTTCGACACGCTGCGCGCCGGCTGGGACCCTGCTGTCGAGGGGGGAGCTGGCACGGCCCATCTGCTGGACGCCGCGCGGGCGACTGTGCGACGGGTCAGCGGGCTCGCCGCCCGTCTGCAGCGCGATCGGATCACCGCCGCCGGGCTCCAGGTCCGGCTCGGCCGCGACTACCAGTGGTACCCCTACCGGCGGATCGGCGCGCACTGGGAACCTGCGGGCCGACCCGATCCGGACCCGGCCGCCGCCCTGGGGCCGCTACTGCGCTCCTGACGGCGCCACGGCTCCGTGAAGCCGTCGCTACCGTTCCTGAGGGGTATGCCGTGAGTCCGAATTGCATGCACGGCGACACACGGTTTCCGAGCATCCAGCACCGACCCGCCACGATTGCGCTGCCGGTCAACGAGTTCGTGGCATCTAGCGAGCACCGGTGTGCTTCCTAAACCGTGTGTCGGAGGTTCGAGTCCTCTCGGGGACACCCAGCCTGACCTGCACAAACGCCTCGACCGCGATCTTGGGTTACCCAGGCGTGCCGTCAACGTGGTGCGAATCGCCACGATGATGGCCATGTCCGCCGGGGGAAGGGCGCGCAAAGAGGCAGCGTGGAAGCATCCAGCCGCTGCCGAGCGGCTCCCTGCGAGTCCGTGTCTACGCGGGTACGACCCGCTCACCGGTCACCGGCACTACCTCGAGGAGACGGTTCCCGTCGGACCGAAGGCGGGCCCGGAAGCGGAGCGGGTGAGGATCCGGTTCCTCGCAGGTCGACGAGCAGCGCAACCCCACCACCAGGGCGACGGTCAACCAGATCATGGACCGGTACCTGGAGGTTCTGGACGTCGAGCCGACGACGCGGACCAGGTACGAAGGCATCATCCGCAACCACATCCGGCCCGTGCTGAGGCAGCGGGCCGTCAGCCGACTCGACGGGGACCTGCTGAACCGCTTCTACGCCCGGCTGCGAACCTGCCCGGCACGGTGCGGCGGGAAGCGATTCATCGAGCACCGAACCGAACGCCAGCACGAGTGCGACGACCGGTGCGGCCCGCACAAGTGCCGGGGCCTGGGGTCCTCCTCGATCCCGGCCACCCACTTCGTCCTCAGCTCGGCGCTTTCCCGGGCGGTGCGGTGGCGCTGGGTCAACTGCAACCCATCGAGGCCGCCAAAGCACCGCCACCGGAGCGCGCCGCGGCGAACTGTGCGCATTGAAACGCGAAGACGCCGACCTGGACAGCGCCGTGCTGCTCGTGCGCACCGGACTCAAGCCCGACAAGGGAAAGCTGGTCCGGCGCGAGACGAAGACACACCAGCAACGCCGGATCGCTCTGGACGCTGAGACGGTCGAGGTCCTCCGCCAGTACAGTCGCGCCGAGGACGGCGCCGGGTTCGGGAGTCCACGGCCTGTCCGTGGGGAGGCTGGGCGGGCGGACGTAGGAGTGGGCGACGTTGGCGGCGATCGAGACGGCGGCGCCGAGCACGATCCCGGCGTAGGCCCACCCCCGTCCCTGCGGCGGGGTGGCGTGAGGTTGGCGACTGGGGTTCATACCGCCGCCCGCGCGGTTGCCGTGGCAGGGTCGGGTCTGCTGAGATCACGTGCCACGTCAAGATGGGAAGGAGCCCAGGTCAGATGCGCGCATGGGGCACGGGGGCCTTCGACAACGACGCCGCCGGGAACTTCCTCGCCGCGCTTGCGCGCAGCGAACCTCGCGGGCGTGGCCGCGTCGTGACCGAGGCCCTGCAAGCCGCCGATGCCGGCGACCACCTCGGGGTCGACGAGGGCCAGACAGCCATCGCGGCGGCCGCGGTCGTGGCAGCCGCGCGCCACGGGCGGCCCGTGACCGACGACCACAGCGGAACGAACCTGTCCACCGCAGATCTGCCGCCGGTCACGCCCGATCTGCTCGCCTCGGCGGCTCGGGCCCTGGATCGCGTGATCGGGGCGAACTCCGAATGGCGACAGACCTGGGAGAAGACCGAGTTCTTCGACAGGGCACTGGCCACCGTCGCCGAGGTGGCCTTCGCGCTGGCCTGAGCAAGGTGTTCGCGGGCCGATGCCGCGGCCTGTCGGCCTGGTGCTGGTCATGGCGAGGGCGTCCATCTGTGGGTCCTCCGTTCGGTGCTGATCGCCGTTGTCAGTCGATGACCAGGCCGGGGTCCGCGGACGGCTCAGGATCGAGGGATTGGGCGCGCTGGCGGCGTCACGGTCAGGGTCGGCAGCCCGACCGGGAACTGGCGGTAGCTGACCGCGGGGACAGTGACCACCTGATACCCCGCGTAGGTCGGCGGTGCCGGCCCGGGGCAGATCACGACGGCCTGGTCGCCGCGCCGTTGCAGGCGATGCAGGATCTGACAGACGCTGGTGGTAACGCCGTTGAGACTCGGCAAGAACGACTCGGTCACCACGGCCACGCGCCGCGGCTGCGACATGGTCACACGGTCGCTCACGCGCGTGAGCCGGCACCTAGCGACAGGTGAGCCCGCGATGACACGCTGGCGTCGATCATTCGCGGTGACGGCTCCAGGGCCTGTCCGGAGGCAGAAAGGCTTGTCCGGAGGCAGAAAGGCTTGTCCGGAGGCAGAAAGGCTTGTCCGAGGCGGCAGCCATCTAGGATCGCGCGCCACCGATCTTCGCGTTGTACGTGAACGAGGTCCCGCCTGCCGCCACTTCCAGCGGAACCTCAGGTCTGGGCGGGCGTGGTGGCTGGATCGGGTAGGCGCCGGCCTTTCCACAGCAGCCAGACCATGAGCAGTACTTCGCCGACGAAGGTGAAGGCGGTGATGTTGGCGTGGTAGTTGCGGGAGAGGAGGCGGCCGAGGCCGTCGATGAGGTAGCCGGTGGAGGCAATCATCAGCAGGACACCCAGCGTCCTCGGGACGTAGCCGGAGCGGAGCACGATTCGTCCGAGGACCAGCAGGTGCAACCCGAAGATCACCAGGGCCGCGTCCCAGCCGTCCTTGAAGGCGTGGACCGACGCCACGGCCTGGGCGTCGGCCTGCCGCGGGTCGAACCCGGCCCGCAGGCTCGCGTCGGTCAGCAGTCGGGCGACGATCAGCAGGTTGCTCAGGGCGGCGGCGAAGACGGCGGCGTAGGTGACCCGCAGCCAGGCGGCGAGCTGGGCCAGCGGCCGGCCGGCCGGGGCGAGCAGGTGGTAGAGCGCCCAGGCGACCACCACGTCGAGCACGGCGACGACCAGGAACCCGCCCGTCAGGGCCCGGAAGACCAGCTCATGGTCGGCGATGTTGGCAGCGGTGCGGGCGGCATCGGCGACGACGAGGGTGTTGTAGGCGGCGAAGCTGGCCGCCGAGACGAGGGTCATGGCCAGCAGCGCCAGGCCCGCGGTGGTTGCGGCGGTGCCCGGCGGCAGATCGGACCGGATCGCAGACGCGGCTCCGGCCGGGGTCGACCTCCACCGGCTCATCGCTGCACCGCCGGGGCTGCTGGGGAGGCCTCCGCCCGCGGGGTGTTCTGGGGTGGGCGCCAGGTCCAGGCGGATCGCACGATCAGGGCGGTGGCGCCGATCCCAATGCTGAAGAAGGCGTAGTAGGCAGTGACGGTGCCGGAGAGCAGGGTCGCGACCTGGACGGCGGTCATGACGACGCCGGCGGCATGGGATCGCAATAGAGGTAGTTGAAGAGCACGAAGATCCACAGGGTGGTCAGTCGTGTTCGCCGGTCGGTCATGACGGAAGTCCTCGTCTCGGGTGGGGGTCCCCCGGCCCGGCGGTGGGCGAGCCCTCGTGGGAGTTCTCGTCGAGGGAATCGGGGTAGGAGAACACCTCGTCCAACCTCACGCCGAAGACGTGAGCGATGCGGAAGGCGATTTCCAGGGATGGGGAGTAGCGGCCCTGCTCGATCGCGATCAGGGTCTGGCGGGTGACCCCGATCCGGGCGGCGAGGTCGGCCTGGGTCATCTCGCCGCGGGCGAATCGCAGTGCCCTGATGGAGTTGGTGATCCGGGTCGGCTTCACCACTGCGGGAACGTCCCTCGGTAGACCAGGACCTTGGTGATCGATCCGAGGACCGCTGAGAGCACGAAGCCCAGGTAGATGATGTTGGCGATCCAGAACCGGTCCCAACCGGCCATCGCCATCAGCATCGCGGCGACGGCTGCGGCGATCACGAACGCCTGGCCGACGTGGTCGCCCAGGCGGGCGATCTGCCGGTCCCGCACGTCCTTGTCCCGGGAGGCCCGCGGGTTGACGATCCCGATCGCGATCTCCGCCACGATGGACGCACCGATCGCGGCGCCGATGGTCCACAGCAGGGTGGCCGCGTAGTCGACCTCCGCCAGCCGGTGTCCGTGGGCGCGGCCGGCGATCGCACCGATGTACCCGGCGTAGGCCAGGACCGTGACCACCAGCAGGATCCAGGCCCGTTTCTCCTCGTGCGTCACGGTCACCTCCGATGTACAGAATCTTTGACATCGCCAAGGTAACCAATCTTGGACATGATGTCTAGATTATTTGACATCACGGTTGTGACTGGCGGCGAGAGCGAGCGCCTGCGCCTCCGAAGGGATGCGCGCCCGGCTTGGTCGGCTACCGCTCCGGGTGGCCTGCGGCTGGGTGTTCGCCGGTGGAGACCCGGGCATGAGTGCCTTCCCGCGGCCGGTGGGCGGGTAGGGCCTCACTGGTGCGGGCGGCGTGTGCGGCCATGGTGTCGAGGAAGCCGGTGACGGCTGCGCGGGCGTCGTCGGGCAGGTCGGCCACGGTGGCGCGGAGGGCGGCGTGGTAGGTGTCCAGGGCGGGCAGCTGACCGGCCAGGTCGTCGTGCGGGAGAAGGTGCACCAGGGTGACCCGCCGGTCGCTGGGGTGGGCGCGGCGTTGGACGGCACCGAGCCGTTCCAGGCGGTCGACCAGCAGGGTGACCGCTCCGGAGGTCAGCAGCAGCCGGTCGCCGAGTTCCTTCTGGGTCAGCGGGCCGTCCAGCTCGAGGTGCTCGATCGCGTCCAGGTCGGTCAGGCCGATCCCCAGGGCGCGGGCGATGCCGGCGCGCATCCGGTCGCGGGCCATGCCGAACCGGTGCAGCGCCGCCGCCACGTCCGACCGGGTCGTGCTGGCTGCGTGATCGCCCGTCGGTTTTCCCATATTGACAAGGTACTCGCTGGGGCGTTCACTGACCATATGTATCAGCGAGTCCCTAAGCTAACGACTCACGCAGGTACCCTCGTGCCGGGACTGGCCGGGCGGGCCCGGGCCGTGACGATGGCATCGGCCTGCCTGGCCCTGCTGGTGATCTTCCTGGACAACACGATCGTCAACGTGGCCATCCCGGCGATCCAGCACGGGCTGCGGTCGGCCCCCGACCAGCTGGAGTGGGCGATCAACGCCTACGTGGTGGCCTTTGCGGGCCTGGTCGTGGCCGGCGGCAAGCTCGGCGACCGGTGGGGGCGGCGCCGGATGTTCGTGGCCGGGCTGGTGCTGTTCGCGGCCGCATCCGTGGCCGGTGCCCTCGCCGGGACCACAGGCATGTTGATCGGCGCCCGGGCCGTCCAGGGCGCCGGCGCCGCGCTGCTGGCGCCGCTGTCGCTGTCCCTACTGGCAGAGGCGTTCCCGGCGGCCCAGCTGCCGGTGGCGATCGGGGTGTGGGCCGGGGTCTCCGGGGTCGGCCTGGCGATCGGTCCGCTGGCCGGCGGCCTGCTGATCGAGCACTCCAGCTGGCACGCCGTGTTCTGGGTGAACGTGCCGATCGCGCTTGCCGCGGCCCTGCTCGGGCTGCCCGGGCTACGCGCGGAGACCACCCGGGTGGCTCAGCGGGTCGACTGGGTCGGAGCAGTCCTGATCACCGCGAGCCTGACCGGGGTGGTGGCCGGGCTGACCCGGGCGATCCTGCACCCCTGGACCAGCGGGGCGACCCTGGCCCTGCTGGGCGCCGGCGCCGTCGCCGGCCTCCTCTTCGCCCTCCAGCAGCGCCTGGCCCGCGACGGTCTGCTGCCACTGCCCAGCCTGGCATGGCCACCCTGCTGATCGCGCCGCTGGCCGGCAAGGTCGCCGCCCGCCGCGGACCCCGGGGCGTGCTCCTGGTCGGCCTGCTCATCGCCGCCGCCGCGCTGGCCGCCCTGACCCGCCTGAACGCCCACACCAGCTACCCGGCCTTCGCCGCTGCCCTGGTCGGTCTGGGCGCCGGGTTCGCGACCGCGATGCCCACCGCCGCATCGCTGGTCCTGGACCGGGTCCCCCGCGAGCAGGTCGGGGTCATCGCCGGAGTCGCCACCATGGCCCGCCAACTCGGTGGAGCGCTCGGCCTGGCCCTGCTGGCCACCATCGGGGAGAACGTCGCCTACCACCGATTCGCAGCCCTGACCGGCCTGGACCACCGCTACGACTCCCTGGTCGCCGGCGGGCAGGCCGCGGACGTGGCGCACCTGGCCGGGCCAGCCGCCGGCGCCGCCGCAGCCCGGTCCTTCATCGCCGGCTTCGCCACCACCGCCGCCATCGGCGCCGCCGCGATGGCCGCCACGTTCGTCCTCGCCGCCCTGCTCCTCTCCCGGCACCGCACCACCCACCCCACCGCCCACACCGCCGCCGACACCGGCGTCGGCACGGGCCACCTCGCGGCACGCGGTCGCAATCCCGCACAGTCCGAGGCTCAGTCACCGTCCGAAGCTCAGCTGCCGGCCCCGAAGCACACGAACGGTGCGTCGATCCGGTTCTGCGTCACCTCGGCGAGCGCCTGTGCCGGGGACCTGCCCGCGTGGAGTCGGCCGTGGAAGTCGACCAGCACGGTGCGCGCCACCTCATCGGAGATCCCTGCCACCGACGCCACCACGCAGCGGGTCCCCGCCTGGAGCAGGACGGCGGTCATCCCGAGGAGCTCGTCCCCGGGACGCTCGGTGGCCAGTCCGAGATCGCAGGCGGAAAGGATCACCAGCCCCGGGGCGGAGCCTCCGGTCAGCCCGGTCAAGTCGTACCCGAACAGCGGGCCGTCGGCCAGGTGCACCGAGGAGAACAGGGGGTTGTCCGGCTCGTAGGTCCCGTGCGCCGCCAGATGCAGCAGATCCGCTCCGACCATGGCCGCACGCACCGCCGACCCGGTGGCCGAGGCACCGACCATGACCCGCGAACCGCGCCACAGCTCGCCCGCCTCCCGCACCTCGGGTTCGGCCCGGACCAGGTCGGGCCCGGCGGCCAGGACGACCTGGCCACCGTCCGGGGGCACCCGATCCATGCCGGACCCGCCGCGGGCCTGGTTGTGGGCCTGGCCTTGGGCCCGGATCCACGAGGTCGCGGTCCGGGCCACGGTGAGCGGCCGGCCGCGCAGCCGCGGCAACATCGGCCAGGGCACACCGGTAAGCGCCCCGGACGGGATCAGCACCAGCGACCCGCTGCCCTGCAGCGGATCGACCCTCGCCCAGAGCCGGGCGTCCAGCCGGTCCAGGTTCCGGGTCGCGCTGCGCAGCACGGTCCGCCGGATCGGGTCGGGCAGGCCCCGAACCGCCAGCGCGTCCAGGTCCGCCCGGGTCCGGCGCAGCGTCTCCAGCAGACCGTCGATGTCGCCCAGCGGCAGCACGGTGGCCCGGGCCGCGGTCACCACCAGCACGTACAGGTCCCGGCCTGAGACCAGGTGGACGACCAGGCTGTCGTGATCCCTCAGCGCCGCCCGGGCCTCGGTCAGGGTGACCGGGACGTGGATGTCGCCCGGACCGGGTTGGAACCAGGACCGGCGCCGGATCTGGCGCTCCAGGTCTGCCCGGACCGCACGCAGCCGAGGCTCGTCCCGGCCCGCCAGCTCCACCGCTCGCAGCTCGGCGCGGACGAAGCGGAGCCGCTCGAGCAGCTCGGCGGCCTCAGGGTCCCGCGGCGGGCGGACCGGCGGGAGGCGCGACGCCAGTGCACGCGCCCGCTCCGACCACGCGAACACCTCCGCGGCCCGGCCCGAGACCAGAGCGGCGGCAACCCCCGACTTGGCCAGCGCGCGACCGTGCCGGGCCACTGCGGTCTGCAGGTCGATGCTGCCGAACGAGGCCTGGTACCGGTGCAGCTCTTCCAACCCGGCGCGCAGTTGCGCCTTCGCCGCCCGTGTCCGGCCCGCGGCCCAGGACACCTCGGCCCGGACCTGCCGGGCGTACAGCCGGGTCAGGATGCCGTCCCCCTGCCCAACCCGGATCCCGCGCCCGGCCCGGGCCGCCGCCTCGGCACCGCCGGCCGCGACCCGTGCAGCGATCGCCAGCAGCGCCGCTACCCGGGCGTCCTCGGCCAGCCCGTCGCCGCGCAGCAGCGGCACCAGCCGGTCCGCGGCGTCGGCGATCCGCGCCGCCGGGCGCCCGGAGCTGAACCGGGCCCGCAGCGCGAGCAGTTCGGCCAGGTGCGCCCAGGCGGTGGCCCCCCGACGCTCGAACCGGCGCCGGGCCCGATCGGCCATCCGGGCCGCGTGCTCCGGCCGGTCCGCCATCGCCACCTGGGCCCGGCCGAGCTCGCACTCGGCCTGATCCTGGCGGCTGCCCCGCGCGGCGAAGGCCGCCGCTGCGATCTCCAGGTCGGCGTCGGCCTCGCGGACTAGGCCGACCGTGAACAGCACCCTGGCCCGGTCGAGGTGGTAGACGGCGTCGACGGCGGGCTCCGTGCCGCTCGCCTGGTCCGCGGCCAGCAACTGGGCGTGCGCCGCCTCCATGCCGGCCAGTGCGCTCGGCAGATCGCCGCCCAAGAAGGCCAGGTAGGCCAGGTTGTGCCGGGCCTTCGCACGGGAACGGACCAGTCCGGCCGCGCCGGCGACCTGAATGCAGCGCTCGAGGTCGCTGCGGGCCGCCTCCAGTTCGCCGCCGGAGAGGTTGAGCCAGCCCCGGTTCAGCAGCGCGGCCGCGAGCGCGCGGCTGTCGGTTGCGATCAGGCCGACGGCCGCATTGAGATCCACCATCGCCTCGGCGACCCGGCCGGTCCGTAACTGGAGCAGGCCGCGCTGACTGTGCACCAAGCCGAGCAGCTCCCCCGAGACCCGCCCGACCAGCGAGTCAAGGATCTGCATGCCCTCCGAGGCGTGACCTCGCTCGGCCCGTACGTTGGCCAGCGAGATCAACACCCGCTCCCGGCTCAGGCCACCCGCCTCCGGCCGGCGCTCCAGCTCCGTCAGAGCCCGTCGCAGCAGGTGCTCGGCGTCCGCCTGGCGGTAGGCAGTCGCCTGCGCGAGACCGCGCTCGAACAGCGCCTTGGCGTCGGCGCGTGCCGGAACCACGGGGCCATCTTCCCGGACGTCGGCTGCAGCGTGCGCGCCCGACGACGCAGGGGCGCTCTCAGAACTTCATGGTCGGTGTGACGACGACCTTTCCCAGCGCCACGCCCGCGCCCTCGGTCGGATGGAAGACCAGCTGGGCGAGGCCCGGCGGAACGGCGTCGAAGGCGAACCGTCCATCCTCGTCAGCGTTGGTGAGCCGCTCGGAGTCGGGAAGCCGCAGACCGACCCGCAGCAGGCCGCCCTCGCTGATCCAGCCGTCGACCCGGATCGCGTCAGCCGCGTCCCCGTCCATGGTGATCATCACGACCAGGCTCTCGCTGGAGAAGGTCACCATCCGGGTGCGTTCCTCGGCCCGTGCACCGGCAGGGGCGAAGGTCCGTTCCACCGGCCGCAGCAGATCGACGCCGAACCAGTCGAGTTCCAAGGCGAAGCTGACCAGATCGGCCAGGTCCGTCGGAACCGGATCGCGGTCCTCCCACATCCGGCGCAACGAGCCCACCAGTTCCTGATCCGCTGCCGTCATCGCCGCGTGCCCCGAATCTCTCGCGTTCACGAGCTCCTCCATTCCAGGGCCGAGCGTGCGCCACCCGGCGGCTTCACGGATCCGGGCGCATGTCCGCCAGCGCCATGGTCACGCCTTCGTCACCGCCGCCACCGCCCTCTGCCCCCGGCGCACGGCCTCCTGAGCGCCGTGCGGGTTCAAGGATGCCTCGCCGGACTCGCTGGCACGGAACAGCTCGGCCGCGATCTGCCCGGCGACCAGCGGAGCGGCGAACGAGGTTCCGCTCCAGATGCCGAAGCCACCGCGGTAGTCGTCCGGATCCAGGTCGGAGCGTTCTCTGCCGGAGGGGTCCTCGAGCTCCACCGCGGGTTGCTCACCACCGTCGAAGGTGGTGGGGAAGCAGCTGACCAGGTTCGCGCCCACCTCCCAGGCCACCACCCAGGTCCCGGAGTTGCTGAACAGCGCCACCGTCTCCCGGTCCGGGTTCAGCGCGCCGACGCTTGTCACCGGGACCAGGGCGGTGCCGGCGTGAGCGATGGTCGTCGGCGCGAACGCGGCCGGGAAGGTGGGTTCGGTGGTGGCGCTGTTCCCGGCGGACGCGACCACGCAAACCCCGAGCCGGCCGAGCCCTACGAGCAGGCTCAGCAGCGGGGTGTCCGTGTTCAGGTCCTCCGGCGTCTCGTGGGTGTAACCCATCGCCATCACCAGCACGTCCACCGGGCGGCCGCCGGGTTCACCGGCGGCGTGCCGGCGGGCCAACTCGTAGACCTGCGCCAGCGCGTACATCACGGAGCTCTCCGGGACGGCGCCGTCGGCGCCCACGACCCGGATCGCGACCAGGTCTGCGTCCGGGCAGGCCTGGCGGACCACGCCGGCAATGAATGTGCCGTGCCCGGCGACCGGGTCGAGAGCGCCGTCCAGCGGGCCGAAGATGTCGCCGCCGACCTCGGGATCGGTGGCCGGATCCGTTTCCCCGATCGGCATGCCGTCCAGGTACGGGAGGCGGTCCACGACGTCCGCGCTGAGCCACGGGTGCCGACCGCAGCCGGTGTCCATGATCACGACCACCGGCCGCCGACCGTTCGGCGCCTGCTTGCGCGTCAGGCCCATCGGTACCACCGCGACCGGGATCCGCTCTGAGAGCCCGTTGCCGTATCCGGACACCGGATTGGGGTCCCAGTGCGGGTTCGGGTCCCAGTGCGGGTTGGGGTCCCAGTGCGGGTTGGGCAACCACCTCGCGCCCGGCATGGTGTTCGGCTCCCAGTGCGGCCCGCTGATCAACATGTGATCGAGGCCCACGGTGATCCGCTCCGGTTCGCGGCCTGAGCCGGCGACCGCGGACCGCAGTTGCTGCATCAGCTGCCAGGCGTCCACCGGTTGCCGCGGCTCGTTCCCCTCCGGGATGACCCGCACGCACACCATGGTCTGCTCTTCGGGCGAGCGGTCGACGGCCTCCGGCAGCTGCGCCGGTGGCCCGTCCAGCTCCAGCCGCGCTCCGGCCCGGGCCGCGATCTCGTCGAGCAACGCGCGGGAGGGCCCCTGCCAGGTGGCGGACGACATCAGCAGGCGGTCATGCCGGTAGACCGTTGAGTTCAGGGCCTGACCGGGGAAGCGCGGGGCGTTGAACGGATCCAGCACCCTGGCTCCCCGATCCACCATGATGTCCGCCGAGCGGCGGGCGTTCTTCGGCCCGGTGGAACCGCGCCGAAGTCGACCCGACGCCCCCACGTTCGGCTGCCCCGGCTGGTTGCCCATCATGATCCCTCCATCAACGGCGGCCGCCCCACCGTGCCATCTCCAGTCTTGTGCAGCGCGGGAGCCAACGGCCACCGTGCTGACCTGCCGACGACCTGTCGGACGGGGACGTCATCCCCGTCCGCCGACCCCGCCTGATCACACAGGAGCGCATCACGTGAGTACTGATACTCAACGGGCAGGAGAGACTCTCGGGCCGCAGCGGGCGGTCTGCACCACGTAGGGGACGTCTGGGGATCCGGGCGCCCAGGATGAACGACAGGCCCGCGTCCTCGATGGCCTTCTGGTTGCAGAGAACGGTGTAGGCGTGGTCCGACGCGCCGCAGAGGAAGAGCCTGGTGGGGGAGCCCCTGCGGCTACAGGGACTCCCCCACCGGGAGCACTGTGTGGGATGCAGGCCATCTTCGAGCCCCGTCAGAACTACCAGACTCGTCTCGACCGCGACCCGGCTCCTCATTGCGGATACGTGCTGAGCGCGCCTTTCACGTCTGGTCGGCACGTGAAGGCCGCGCGGGCTCAGTTGCCGCCGCCGTGCCGGCCGCCGTGGTCGTCGCCGGGCTCGGCGTGGGTGGTCGGCGCCACCGTGGTCGTTGCCGGGCTCGGTGTGGGTGGTGGCACCGCCGCGGTCGTCGCCGGGCTCGGCGTGGCGGGTGACACCGCCGCGGTCGTCCCCGGGTTCGGCGCTCCTTCCGCCGCGGTCATCGCCCGGCTCGGCATGCCGGGTCCGCACGCTGGACGGCGACAGATCCGGCCCCAGCGTGGAGCGCACCTGCGCCGGGGCGACCGGCACGCTCTGACTCATCGACGGGTTCGAGGCCAGGCCGATACCGGCCGGCACGAGAGCGGCCAGACCGGCGGCTGCGGACAGAAGCACGATGCGGATCATGAGGACCTCCAGCTGTTCCGATGTGGTCCTCCATTTCTCGATCATCTCAGGTAGCAACCGCCATCAGACCTCGGTACTAGTACCAACACCCGACTGCCCACGCCCCGCCCCCGCCGTGACGTGACCCCGGGCCCCACCCGCGCCACCGGTCACCGTCGACCCCAACCTCTGGTGGCAAACGGGCCCTACCCGGCGAACCGATAGCCCCCGTTCACACCAGAGGTTGGCCAAGAGGGCAGCGCGGCGGCGTCGGGCGGGCCGGGCCGCCCGGACACGCTGGCGTTCGGCCCGTAGGGTTGGCGCGCATGGAGGACACGCTCGCGCTCATCCATGCGTTCAACGCGGCCTGGAACGCGCACGACCTGGCCGGTGCGATCGAGTTGTGCGCCGAGGACGTTGTGTTCGAGACGACCGATCCAGCACCGGACGGCAGGCGGATCGAGGGGCGGGCGGCCGTGTCCCAGGAATGGCGGCCCATCTTCGAGGAGCCGCAGAGCCGTTTCGACTTCGAGGAGATCGTCGCGCTCGGCGATCGCGTGGTGCAGCGGTGGCGCTTCGACTGGGGCACCGGGCACGTCCGCGGGGTAGACGTGATCACGCTGCGGGCCGGTCGGATCGCCGAGAAGCTCTCTTACGTCAAGGGTTGATGCGTGTCACCGGGCGTCAGTCCGGCGGCAGCTTCAGTGGACTCTGGCCAACTCCACCTGTCCGTTCCGCGCTCGTCTCGGCGTGGCCGCCTCCCGCGAGATCCCTACCATTGCAGCGTGAGCCGAGAGGTCGAGGATCTGAATCGGCGCCTGCTCCGCGCCCGCGATGTGATGGACCGCGCCTACGCCGAACCGCTCGACGTTCGTGCCATCGCGGCGGTGGCCAACATCTCACCGGCGCACTTCAGCCGCTGCTTCCGCACCGTGTTCGGCGAGACACCGCACCGATACCTGCAGCGGCGACGGGTAGAGCGCTCCATGTTCCTGCTGCGGGAGACCGACCGCAGCGTCACTGACGTCTGCTTCGACGTCGGCTTCACCAGTCTCGGGACCTTCAGCCGAACGTTCCGGGAGATCGTCGGGGAGACGCCGTCCGGCTATCGCAGCTGTCATGGCCCGATCGTTGTGCCGAACTGCGCCCAGACGGCGAACACCCGCCCGCGCGCGGGCGCCGGTAGCACACGATCGAGCAGTTTCGGAGAAGCCGCCGTCGAAGCAGTGGACCTAGCCTGGCGACCTCCCCCTCACTGCCTGCAGAGGAGAACGCCAGATGATCACGAAGCTGAACGTCGCGTCCATCTACGTCCTCGACAAGGACGAGGCGCTGGACTTCTATGTCGACAAACTCGGGCTCGAAAGGGCAACGACGTTCAGCGGGGCTCCTACCGCTGGCTGACCGTCCGCGTCCCCGGCAATGGCGGTACCGAGATCTCCCTGGAGCAGCCGGGCCCGCCACTGCACGACGAAGCAACAACTGAGCTGCTCCGCGAACTGATCACCAAAGGCGCCCTGAACGGCCTCGTCTTCAACACGGACGATGCCCGCGGTCTGTACGAGAGCCTCAAAGCGCGCGGCGTCATCGACTTCACCCAGGAGCCTACGGAGCACTTCTACGGCATCGACATGGGCATTCGGGACCCGTTCGGCAACGCCATCCGGATCCTTCAACAGGGGAATGTGTCCCCCAGGCGACGGCCTGACCGCAGGAACGATTGGTGAGACCCGATAACCCGGTCGGCGACGATGTGCCCCGTCGCGACCTCGCCGTGGCTGCATAGCCACCCGAGCCGAGGCAGAAAGCATCTGGAGGTGCGTTCCCACCGGTCCCTGGCACAGTGGTGACCGGCCCGTCACGGCCCGGCGCGGTCGCCTGACGATCGCACCCGGTGTGTCGTCACGGCAGACGTACTGGCAGAAGGGAGTGGACCACAACGGTTATGACTGGCCAATGAGTGCCGGCTCCGCAGCCCCACATCAGCCCGGCGACCCCGTACGACGGGTCGTCACCCGAGTGCTCCCCGCGCCGCTGAAGCGCGCGATCAGGCGGCGCTTTCGCGGCACGCGCTGGTTCCCGGCGAACCCAGCGATGCGGCGGCTCAGCGTGCCCCTACCCGCTCCGCCGGGGGGCGGGCCGACGCCCGCACCGTTGATGTTCGAGTGCCCGAAGTACATGTTCATCCCCTACAAGCTCGCGGAGAACGGTCTCAGCAGGTACGAGCCGTATGCACTCGAATGCTTCCTCGCGTTGGTCGAGATGGCCGGACCGGGTGCGGTCTTCGACGTCGGGGCAAACGTCGGGCTGTACGGCCTGCTCGCCCAGGCGTACGGCGACCGCGAGGTGCACTGCTTCGAGCCGGCACCAGATACCGCTGCGATCGCCCGAGCTGCCTCCACGACTCACGGACTGCCGATGACCGTGGCCGAGCTCGCGCTCGGCAACGAGACCGGCATGGCCACGCTGTACCTGTCCGACAGCACCGACAGCTCGAACTCGCTCAACCCGCAATTCCGGCCGCACAGCAAGGAGATCGTCGTCCCGCTCGAGACGATCGACCACTACGTGGGGCGCACCGGCGCCGCTCCGTCGATCCTGAAGATCGACACCGAGACCTCTGAGCCGGAGGTGCTGGCCGGGGCCGAGAAGCTGATCCGCGAGCACCGACCGTGGATCATGGTCGAGGTGCTCTGGTCCCGGGTCGAGGATCGGCTGCACGCCGTGATGGACCAATTCGACTACACGTACTACCACCTCAACGGTCCGGGGCCGCGCCCGGCCGCCGAGACGATAGTCGGCGACTCCACCTCTACGCATTTCATGTTCCTGCTGGCCCCTGAGCCGGTGGATGGCGCGTTCTGGGCTCGGATGAACGCCTGGCGCGCCGCCCTCGAGCCCTGACCCGCAGCGCCGGCGGTCGGGCGGTCGGGTAGCCGCCCCTACGATCATGGGGTGTCTGCCCTTCTGGGCCAGCGGGGGGCGACCCTGCCGTGGCCCCCGACGGCCCG
This sequence comes from uncultured Actinomycetota bacterium, assembly GCA_963740575.1. Classification (GTDB taxonomy): domain Bacteria; phylum Actinomycetota; class Actinomycetes; order Actinomycetales; family Kineosporiaceae; genus CAVUET01. The sequence continues at coordinate 150,681 of CAVUET010000005.1, forward strand.
CCTGCGGGGCGCCAAGCCGATCGTGATGGACGCCCTCGTGGCGGCGGGAGTCGCCGCGGCCTTGCTGCCCCTGACCGTGGCCTCGCTGTCGGCCACGGCTGCGTCGGCCGGCTGGACGGCGACTGTTCTGGGTACCTTCCTGGTCCTGCATCTGACCCTGGCCCTGCGCCGGACATCACCGGTGCTGGGTTATCTGCTGGCGTGTCTGATGATGCTGGTCGTCGTCCTGGCCCCCGATGCGCGGATCAGCCACCCGTCGCCCGGCGCCGTCGGTGTCCTGCCGATGCTCTTCCTGCAGTCGAGCCTGACCTTCCTGCCCGTGCTGTACTCCGTGGGGTTCGCGGCCGGACGACGTACGGCGGCGGGCGCGATCGTGGTCGCGGCATTCGGTGCACTGCTCGCCGGGGTACGGGTGGGGCAGGTCGTTCCGTCGGGGTACCCGGTCTGGCAGTACCGGTTGTACGTCACGTTCGCGCTGTTGCTCGCGGTGTCCGCCGCGTGGGGGCTCGGGATATCCCGGGCGAACCAGGTGCGGCGCGAGGCGGTTCGTCGGGTCGAGGCGACCCGGACGGCGATCCTGGCCGAGCGGTCCCGGATCGCCCGCGACATGCATGACGTCGTCGCGCACTCGCTCGCCGTCATGGTCCGGCAGGCCGAGGGCGGCGCCCTGCTGGCGACCCGTTCGCCCGAGCGCGCCGCGCCGGTGCTCCGCACGATCGCCGAGGTAGGGCGCGAGGCGCTCGCCGACATGCGAGGGATGCTGGACGTGCTCCGCCACCCCGACGGCGACGGCTCCGAGTCGCACTCCCCGGACATCGCGCCGCAGTCATCGTTGAACGACCTGCCACCGCTGCTGGCCCGGGTCCGGGCCGCCGGCCTGGGCGTCGAGGTCACCGAGCGGGGCACCCGTCACGATCTCGGAACGGCCGGCGAGCTCGCCGCACACCACGTGATCCGCGAGGCCCTGACCAATGCGATCAAGCACGCGGGTCCCGGCGCGCAGGTCGAGGTCACCCTGGACTGGCAGGCCGAGGCGCTCCTGATCGAGATCCGCGACAGCGGCGGCGCAAGATCTCCGAGGGCGGGAGAGCGTGATCCTCACCCGCCGGTGCCGGGAACGGGAACCGGGTTGCGCGGTCTCCAGGAGCGGGTCTCGGCCGTCCGCGGCATCTTCAGCGCCGGCCCCGGCGACGCCGGATTCGTCGTGCGCGCAACCCTTCCCCGCCGGAGCGTCGGAGCAGCCCGATGAGGATCCGGGTCGCCCTGGTCGATGATCAGGAGCTCGTGCGGACGGGCCTGGCGATGGTGGTCGAGGCCGCCGACGACATGACGGTGGTGGCCCAGGCCGGCGACGGCGAGCAGGCCGTCGCGGTGCTGTCGCAGGTCAGGGCGGACGTCGTCCTGATGGACATCCGGATGCCGCGGATGGACGGCATCGAGGCGACCCGGCGAATCGTCGCGGGTGCGGACCCGCCCAAGGTGATCGCGCTGACCACGTTCGATCTCGACGAGTACGCCTACGCCGCGTTGTGCGCCGGAGCCAGCGGGTTCCTGCTGAAGGACGCCACGGCGCAGGACGTGCTGGCGGGGATCAGGGCTGTGTACGCCGGGGATGCCGTCGTCGCACCGTCCACCACCCGCCGGATGCTGGCCCATCTGGTGAAGGCCCGCCCGCCCGCCGCCGACCGGGGAATGATCGACCGGCTGACCGAGCGGGAGCGCGAGGTCATGGTGGAGATCGCGAACGGGCACCCCAACCCCCAGATCGCCGCCCGGCTTCACCTGTCGGAGGCGACCATCAAGACCCACGTCGGCCACATCCTGGCCAAGCTGGAACTGCGGGACCGGGTCCAGATCGTGATCTTCGCCTACGACCATGGCCTGGTCACGCCCCGGTAATCCCAGACCACGGGTGGATCGGGTTCATCCCACGCTCCGATCCGCCGGGCAGTCCGGACCTGCAGCATGAACATCGTGAGCCTGACCCTGACCGAACTCATCCCGTCGCCCAGCTTCGGCGAGCATCACGAACGCGTCATCACCGCCCCACGCGCCGCGATCGAGCAGGCGATGGACGAGGTGACAGTCGGCGAGGTGCGCCTGCTGGCTCCGCTGTTCGCCGTCCGCAGCCTGCCCATGTGGTTCTCCCGCCGTGGCGGCGCCGAGCCCTTTCGCCGGGACCGCCGGTTGACCGAGGCGTTCAGCGGGGGCGGCTTCGAGTGGTTTGCCCGCGAGCCCGGTCTGCAACTGTTCGTCCAAGTGGGCCAGCCGCATCACCTGCGACCCGGCGAGAGCCACTGGACAGGCTCGCCGGAGGCGTTCGCCGGCTTCGACGCACCCGGCTTCTGCCGGATCGCCGCCGACGTCAGGCTGATCGAGCGAGAGGGACGCCTGCTCGTCAGCACCGACACCCTCGTCGACTGCACCGACGCGGCGACCCGGCGGAGCTTCCGCCGGTACTGGCTGCTGATCCGCCCGTTCAGCGGGGCGATCCGGCGCAGCTGGCTCGCGGCGATCGACCGGCGGGCCCGCGCCGCGACGCCCGCTCGGAGGCCGAGGTCATGAGGCATCGGATCGGCGAGCTGTGGATCGGGTTGGGCATCTTCCACCTGGCTCTGATCGCCGTGCTCGCAAGGAGGGACCTCGGCGACATCGTGACGGCCGGGATCTTCAACGCCTTGGGTGACTCGCCCGAGCGGGCAGCCGCGTTCTGGCTGCTCTACCTCGGGGTTCCCTTCTTCGTCGTCGGCGTCCTGGCCCGTTGGACGCAACGGCAGCTGGGCACGGTGCCCGCCTCGCTGGGCTGGGCAACCGTGATCAGTGGCATTCCGGGGGTGATCGTGGTCTCGATCTCAGGCTTCCCGCTCTACCTGGCCCTGGGCATCTACACGATTGCCGTGGCCAGGCAGGGCGCCACCACGCGGGGTGGCGCCCGGCACGAGGCCGCCGAGCCCGACCTCACCCGACCGGCCCGGTGAGGCTCCTTGGGTCGGGCTGGGACTTTGACCTCCGAAAGCCGGGTGGACGAGGTCATCTCGGCCGAGGACGGCCGGTTTCGAGCCGGGACCTGGCGGGCGCAATTCGACCTAGGCCGGGTGATCGTCTCCGTGCTGCCGTTCGAGTGCATCGGCCGCTGCGCCATCGTCGAGCTGGCCCTCACCCGTGCCGCGCGTAGCCGGGGCGTCCTCGTGCTCGGGGCGAGCCCCGGTGGTCAGTCCCGGCCGACCCAGGTCGCGAGATCGACCTCGTTGCCCTCAGGGTCGGCCAGCGTCCACCACATCGGGGCGAACCGATCGCTGACCAACCGCCCCCCGGCGGCCAGGGCGGCGGCGACGCGGGCCTCGGCCTGATCGTGAGGGACGCCGACGTCGATGTGGATGCGGTTGCGACCGGTCCGCATGGGGTCCATGTGCTGTACGTAGACCGGCGGGTAGAGCCCATCGGGGTCGATGATGTCGGTGTCCCCCGCCAGCTCGTAGCCGAGCACCGCGCACCAGAAGGCACGCACCTTGTCCACGTCCGACGCGTCGAGCGCGAACTCCCAGGTCCGGGTGTGGTCCGGGTCGGCGCTGACCCCGAGGTCCTTCGCGGCCGCGGAGATCTGTCTGGCCAGGGTCAGGTCGATCTCTGTCAGCGACCACGCCGCCTTGGTGACCAGGCGGACCTCCAGCACGCCGGGCCGCAGGTTGAGGTCCGGGTGATGATCCGCAGCCTCGGCGAGCTGTCCGATCCTCTCCACCAGTTTCAGGCCCGTCGCGAAGTCGCCCGTGCGGTACAGCGCGAACGCGACCGCCCACAGGACCCGCCAGTCGTCGACGCCATCGGAGTCATGGAACTGCTTCGGTGTGATGCGCTCAGCCATGCCGACACGCTAGACCCACGCTCCGACGGTCCGGTGAAGGCGCTGCCCGCACGGTCAGTCGGGCCCGAAGGTTCCGGCGCGAACGAGGGGACCGTGGGGTCCGCGACCACCACCGACCGTTAGGCTCGTTCGATGCCTGACGAACCGATCAAACCCTTCTCCGGCGACGACTTCCGCCGCGTACTCTGCGTGGCTGCGCATCCGGACGATCTGGAGTACGGGACGTCCGCCGCGGTCGCCGCCTGGACCGTGGCCGGGATCGAGGTGGCGTACCTGCTGCTGACCCGCGGCGAGGCGGGCATGGACGCGAGCCCGCCGGAGCGGACCGCGCAGGTGCGCGTCGGCGAGCAGCAGGCGGCGGCCCGAGTGGTCGGCGTCACCCGGGTCGAGTTCCTCGACCACCCGGACGGCGTCCTGCAGTACGGCCTGGACCTGCGACGCGACATCGCCCGCGTGATCCGGTCCTTCCGGCCGGACGCCGTCGTGGCGGGCTCCTGGGAGGTCGAGTTCGTCGCCGGGCTCAACCACGCCGACCACCGGGTCGCCGGCCTCGTCACGCTCGACGCGCTGCGGGACGCGGGCAACCGCTGGGTCTTCCCCGAACTGTTGGACGAGGGCCTGGAACCGTGCTCCGTCCGCTGGCTGCTGGTGGGCGGCGATCCGCGCCCCACCCACGGTGTGGACGTCACCGGCGAGCCCCTCGAGCGCGGCATCGCCTCACTGCAGGCCCATGCGGAGTATCTCGCGGGCCTGCCCGGGCATCCACAGCCCCGGCCGATGATCTCCGGGTTCACGGCACTGCAGGGGCGCGCGATGAACGTGCCGAACGCGGTGCTGTTCCGGGCCTGGGACTTCCAGGCGCCCCCGCCGATCGCTGAGGAGATCATGCGGATGTCCTCAGTTGATCAGGACCGGAGTCCCTAGCGGCACGTCGTCCAGCACCCGCACGACCTCGGCCGGCACCCGGACACAGCCGTGTGACGACGCCCGCCCAATGCTCGTGGGGGCGTTCGTGCCGTGAATACCAACCTGGCCGTCCCGCCCGTCGAATTCGCTGAGCGTCGTCGAATGGGCGGACAGCCCGAGCGCGAATGCGCCGTACGGGCCGCCGGGGTCGGGCGGCCGGACCCGATCGGTGACGTAGAACCGGCCGGTCGGGGTCGGATCGTCGGGCGTCCCGACGCCCACCGGGGTGTCCGCCACGACCTGTCCGTCCAGCGTGATCGTCATCCGCCGCGCCGCCAGGTCCACCACGATCTGGCCGGGAACCGCCTGCAACCGCACCTGCCCGACCGCCACCCAGCCCGTGCTGCCGTTCGGCCGGATCGGCAGCGCGACCTCGACCCAGCCGCCGCTGCGGCCGATGGCGAGCAGGACACGCCCCGAACCGAGCGGGGTACGCGGCCCCAGCCGGGTCACGACCGGCGCGTCGGCCGCGGGCTGCGAGCGCACCACGAGGTCGCCGCCGGACACCGGGGTGGCGCGCTGCAGCCCGGTGCCGGACGGTGCAACCCCGCCCGAGTCCACTGTGGGCTCGGGCAGCGGCGTGATCGCATGAAGGTCCGATCCACCTCCACCGCACGCCGCCAGGCAGAGCACGACGCAGGCCAGGCCGGCGCGGGCGAGCCCGACCCGGCGCCGGCCTGGCCGCGCATCCCGACCGGATCGGGTCACAGACTGGTCAGCCGGTGAAGCCCGGGGACAGCGAGACGACCTCGCAGCTGCCGGACTCGTCCGCCTCGGTGCAGACGCCGCCTCCCGAGCTGCCAGAGCCGCCGCCGGTCGACGCACTGGGTGTCGGGACCGGTGTTGCCGGCGGGCTGGACGGCGGAGCCGAGGAGGGTGGCGTCGTCGGTGGAGTGGACGGCGTGGTGCAACCGGTCACCCAGAACACCTTGTGCTTGACGTCCGCCCCCTGCGAGCCCTGAGCATCGACGGTGAGCTTGACGTGGTAGCCCTGCTTCGGGTGCGGCGTGATGCCGTCGAAGGTCAGCTGGTACGTGCGCGAGGCGTCGAGTCCCGCAGTGCTGCCGCCACCGGCCAGGCTGTCCTCCCCGATGAACACGTTGTCGGTCAGCAGGACCCGGTCCGGGCCGGCCGGCACGGTCGGAGGCTGGGCCTCGAACGTCACCTGAGCTGTGAGATCCCCTTGGTCATAGCCGTAGAAGTCGACCTGGAAGGTACATCCGACATGCGGCTCGTTGTTCGGAACGTCATCGAAGGGCATCCGGTCGATCTTGACCGTGCCGTTGTTGCCTGGCGGGTTCCCCGCCGCAGCCGAAGCGGGAAGGCCCCCTGCAAGCCCCACCAGTACGGCTGCCGCGACGGCTGCCGCGACGGCCGCCGCAGACGCAGCGGACACCCGCATTCTTGCTGTACGCACACGCTCTCCCCAGAGACGACCCGCACGCATTCACGCGCGGTCACACTCACGAACAGCGATCTGGCACACAGGGGCGTCACATGCGTATTCGTCCGGCTACACTGAGTAGCTGACACGGCGTCCGTCCAGGTCAGAAGCCGGCTCTGGACGTGCGGGCGCAGCCCGGCGGGCGTGTCTTCCGGTGATGTGCACTGCCCCGCCGCTGGGGGCAGCGCACACGCGCGGACCGCCTCCGCCTCCCTGCGGCTGCGCCCTCTGGGCACGGGTCGAGGGCATGGGCTGCGGGCATGTCTTCAGGGCACGTCTTCAGGGCGCGGGCTCAACGGGTCGGAGACTCACCCTCCGGGTTGAGCAACCGGTCGAAGGCCAGTATCCGCACTGTGTCCTCGTAGTCCTCCTGCGACGTGACCCGGCCCCATCGTGAGGTCACGAACAAGACCGCCCGGTTGCTGTAGCGCTCCGTCCCCGGCGGGCCGGGCGACCAGTCACGCACCCGCACCGCGGCGCGGGTGTTCCACGGCGGACCGTTCACCAGGATGTCCTCGATCTCCATCTGGATCCCGGCGGCGACGTACCGGCGCAGGAACACCTCGACCTCCGCCCGGCCGCGGTGCGTGACCGACACCCCGCGCCCGGGACCCGGCGCCCGGAACTGCCGTGACCAGGAGTTCTCACCCGGGAACGCGAGCGTCCCGTCGCGGGCCCTGAGGTTCAGCCTCGCGGCAGCTCGATCTCGCTGAGGAAGTCGATCGCGGCCCGAGCCGTGACCCGCCGCCACGCCTGCAGGGTCGCCTCGAAGTCGCCGGCGAGCCGCTCCTCACTGTCCAGCGCCTGAACGATCGGCTCGAGCACGATGCGCTGGCGCTGTACCAGGGCCGACGGGTCCGCGCCGATCCGATCCAGCAGGGCCAGCTTGACCAGCAGGTGGGTCCGCACGTCTCGCACGTGCAGCACCGGCGACTCCAGCCAGCCGCCGACGGCCAGGTGTCCCGGCTCCGACGCCGCATAACGGGTGCGCTGCGGGCCGCGGCTGATCTCGGTTCCCTCCGCCACCACGAGCCCCGCCTCGGCAAGCCGCGCGAGCGAGCGGTAGATGATCGGTCGCGGCACCCGCCAGATCCGGCCCAGCTGACCGTCCTCAGTGGTCAGCGCGGCGATCGCGAACCCGTGTGTCGGCCGCTCCGCGACCACGGCGAGCACCATCCATTCGGACAGCGACAGCTGGTCGGGCATGGGCACGAGGGTAGGGGCCCGGCGCCGGGCCGGTGGCCGCACGGCGTCAGACACGCGTCCTTCTCCGCAGCGGCAGGGGGGCCGAGGTGGACGGTCACCCCGATGGGGGCCGTCAGCGCGCCTGTGCGGCGCCTAGTCGCAGGGGGTCCCGCTTCCGCGAATTCGCGGGGCCCGCGAGCCAGGCGCCGCCCAGCAGCACGAGGGAGCGCGCTAGTAACAATGTACCTAGTGGTCTCGCGCAGCTCAACGGACTTCGGCTGTGCCGCAGGTCACGCGTCGCGTGCGGCATCCGGGTCCGAGTCCCGTTCCAGCCCTGGGGTGGATTCCGGATCGGACTCCAGGGCGGACCCCGGATCGGACTCCAGATCGGACTGCAGGGCGGACGCGGCCCGTTCCTCGTACCAGCGCGCGAAGTCGGCGGCGGGCAGCGGCCTCGAGACGTGGAAGCCCTGCACCGTGTCGCAGCCGAGGACCCCCAGCGCAGCGAGCACGTCCGAGTCCTCCACCCCCTCCGCGACCGCGGTCAGCCCGAGGTTGTGGCTGAGCTCGATCACGCTGCGGACGATCAGCGCGTCGTCCGGCTGCGTGAACATCGTGGTCACGAACGAGCGGTCCACCTTGAGCTCGTTGACCGGCAGGTTGCGCAGCTCGGACAGGCTGGTGAAGCCCGCGCCGAAGTCGTCGATCGCGATCCTGATCCCGGCGCCGCGCAGCCGGGCCAGCAGAGTCCTCGCCTTGGTGATCTCGCTGACGATGCTGGACTCGGTGATCTCGAGCTCCAGCAGCTCAGGCGGGACCCCGTGCCGCTGCAGCAGCTGGAACACCTGCTCCACCAGGCGTTCCTCGAGCAGGTTGCGGGCGGACAGGTTCACCGCGACGGGTAGCGGCCAGCCGGCGTCGATCCAGCGTCGTGCCTGCTCGAGCGCAGCGTCCAGGACGTACCGGGTCAGCGACCGGATCAGACCGGTGTGCTCCGCGAGCGGGATGAATTCGGCCGGCGGCAGCAACCCACGGGTCGGGTGCTGCCAGCGCAGCAACGCCTCGGCGCCGACCACCTCGCCGGTGGAGATGCGGACCTTAGGCTGGAAGTGCAGCACGAGCTCGCGCTCGTGCAGGGCCCGGCGCAGCTCCCCGAGCAGCCCCAGTCGCGAGGTGGTGTGCCCGTCGGCGGACGGGTCGTAGGCGAACACGCCGAGCCCCTGCCGCTTGGCCACGTACATGGCGACGTCCGCGTGCCGCAGCACGGTGTCGAGGTCCAGCTCCGGACCGCCGAGCGCCAGCCCGATACTGGCCTCCACGTCGAGGTCGATGCCCTGGACACGGAAGGGCTGCTCAAGGGCCGTCTGCACCCGGTCAGCCAGGGCCGCGGCATCGTCGGTGCTGACGACCCCGGGCAGGATCACGGCGAACTCGTCACCGCCGAGACGGGCCACGGTGTCGCCGTCCCGCACCGCGTCCTGGATCCGGCGGCTCACTTGCATCAGCAGTGCGTCCCCGCACTGATGGCCGAGGGTGTCGTTGACCTCTTTGAAGCGGTCGAGGTCGATCATCAGCAGGGCCAACCGGCCGGACCGGGCCAGCCGCCGGAAGCGGTCGGCGAGGAACTTGCGGTTCGGCAGCCCGGTGAGCGTGTCGTGCAAGGCGTCGTGCCGGGCGCGCTCCTCGGCGGTGGCCAGGGCCGCGGCGCTGGTCCGTGCAGCCGTGACGTCCCGGCAGACCGCGATCCCGCCGTGCACGGCCCCGCGATCGTCGTAGACGGGCACGATCGTGGTCTCGGTGATCCGGCCGCCGTCCCGCCCCGCCTGGAAGGTCACGTCACCGGCCCAGCCGCCCTCCGACATCGCGGCGAGCATCCGCCGGCGCCAGGGCTGGTAGTCCGGTAGGTCCGTGGTCGCCAGCAGCTGGGCCCGGGATTGCCCTGTGAGCCGCTCGGCGGCGGGGTTGCAGTCCCGCAGCTCGCCGTCCACGTCGCTGACGAAGACCCCGTCGGAGATCACCGTGAACAGGAGTGCCTGCTGGGCGATCTGCGCCTCGGCCACCCTTCGCTCGGTGATGTCCAGGGCCTGGGTGAGGAAGGCGGCGACCTCGCCGTCCGGCCCGGTGAGCGCGCGGACGGTCATGTCCACCCAGACGAGGGCTCCGTTCGGGCGCAGGTACCGCTTCTCGAAGCGTGCCGTCTCGCTCACCCGGGCCAGCAGGTCCCGCATCGCCCTCTGGCTGACGCCCATGTCATCCGGGCTGGTCAGGGAGCGGAACGGGAGGCCGACGAGCTCGCCGGCCGAGCGCCCGACCATGGCGGCGAAGGCAGGATTGACCCGCCGGAAGCAGCCCGTGCGATCGGTGACGACCATGCCGACGGCGGCCAGCTCGAAGACATCGATGTCCATCGGGACGTCGGCCGCCGTCGCCGTTTCGATCGCGGTCTCCCCAGGTCGGACAGGCGCTGGCCCGTCTGCTGCACTGCCGTCCTGGCGACTATCGGCAGCCGCGGGTGCGAGCGTTACCGCTGGGCGGCGAGAGTCGTGCGACACCCGGTTGCAGCAATGTGGCGGATCAACCGGGTCAGGTGAGCAGGGTGAGCAGGATCAGGTGAGCAGGATCAGGTCAGCAGGATCAGGTCAGCAGGATCAGGTCAGCAGGGTCAGGTCAGCAGGGTGAGCTTGCGGGAGGCCAGCGCGACCTCGACCCGCTGGCCCCAGCCGGCGATCAGCCGATCGGACTCCAGCCCGTCGCCGAAGGCCACGAGCTGGTCGGTCTCGACCACCACGGCCAGCCGCTCGCCCCCGTCGAGAAGCCCCTCGGTCAGGCTGGTCCCTGTGATCGGTGACGGCCAGGCCTCGCGGACGAACCACGCAAGCCGCTCGTCCGTCGGCGCCGGCAGGCTCACGCCGGAGTGCCGCTCGCGCGCCAGCGAGGCACACCAGCCCGTGGAGCCCGTCCCGGTGCCGACCACGATCCCGGAGGACGACTGCCGCTCCCCCACCTGGCCCGGGACCTGGATCCGGTACCGCGCCGACTGGTGGCCTGGATGGCCGACGTAGATCTCGTTGAGCGCGGTCAGCGCCCGGCCGTCGTCGGTGCGGGCCTCGACCATGGACAGGCACTCCCGCCGGGTGACGTCCACCCCACCGCCCGCCGGCCCGCCGGCTCCAGCCGCCCGGCGCAGCAGCCGGTCCACGGCATCCGGAGCGTGCCGGACCAGGACCCCGGGATTGCGCCCCGGCTCCGGATCGACCCCGATGACGGGCTGGCCGTGCAGGTACTTGGCCACGTTCGCGACCAGCCCGTCCTGGCCGACCACCACGACGATGTCCTCGGCGTCCAGGCTGAACCGGGGTAGGTCCGCCCGTTCGACCCCGGCCCTGCGCCAGTCCCGCGGCACGGCCTCGGACACCGTGCGCAGCGCATCCGCGACCAGATCGTGCCGGTGCTGCACCCCGGCCAGATCTCGGCCGCGACTGCGCAGGAAGAACTCCGCCTGCCCGCGGGTGCCGTGCCGGTCCAGCAGTTCCTGCAGTTCCGTGCGCCGGTGCACCACGACGACCCGCGCCGCCAGGGTCACGCCCGCTCCCCGGGCGCCGGCCCGGCAGCGGCGTCCTGACCCGCGGGAGCGAGCGCCGCCAGGCGTCCGAGCGCGGCGGTGACCAGGTCCGGCGTCACGGTCAGGTTCGCGATGGACGGAAGGTTGGCCGCCAGATCCCGCAACGCCAGCGCGAGCAGCACGCCCCGGTCGACACCGGCGCTGGCACCGAGCCTGGCCGCCTCCACGTCCGCCTCGGACTGACCGACGAGGCGGGTGGCCGCCGCCCGGGCCTCGGCCAGGATCCGATCCCGATCGGCCCGGGACTCCGCCTCGATCCGCGCCGCGCCGGCTGCGTCCTGAGCCCGGCGTCGCTGGTTCGCGCCCTCCTGTTCGATCAGCGACTCCTCGCGGGCGGCGAGCTCGATCCGCGACTGCAGTTCGTTCTCGCTGATCGCCCGCTCCCGCTCGACGGCGAGCGCCCGGCGCTGGTAGGTCGCACGGTCGGCCTCCTCCTGAACCTCTTCCAGCGCAGGGGTTTGCAGCGCGCGCTCGAGGTCGGGTTCGGGCCGGATCGCGACCACTCGGACGGCGACCACCTCGATGCCCGTGTCCGCCAGCCGGGGATCGTCCGCCAGGCCCTGCCCGACCCGTTCCCGGACCAGCCGCAGCCCGGCCGCGATCACCTCCCGCAGCGGTGTGGACGTGACGACCACGAGCGCGTGCTGCTGCGCCAGCTCGGTCAGCATCGAGGCCACCTGGTCCAGCGGGTTGCCGCGGCGCCGGCCGGTGTCCGGGTCGAGCCCGAAGTCCAGGCGGGTCGCCGCCGCGACCGGATCGGCCACCCGGAAGGTCACGGTCGCCTGGACCGCGACGTCCTGGAAGTCCGCGCTGCGCGCGTGGAACAGCAGCGGCACCTCATGGTCGTCCACCGGGATCTCGCTCAGCGCGGCCGTCAGCGGGCGGAACCAGAACGAGCCGCCGGTGCCGGAATGCACCACCCGCCCCCGGCGGACGTGCAGCACGTGATCTGTCGGACCGCCGCGGTAGTGCCGCAGCAGCGGATAGCGCCTGATGTCGGCCATCTCGGTACACCTCTCCCTGCCCCTCCGGGCTTAACGTCAATTCGACGATAACGCTGGCCATGCTTATCGTCAAGAAGACGAGATATAGTCGATGGCATGGCCCGACCCACCGGCACACGGCCCCCCAGAGCGCAGCCCACCAGAACACGGCCCACCACAGCGCAGCCCACCACAGCGCAGCCCACCGAGCCGCCGCCGTTCCTGGTGACGGTCGACCTCGTCGTGCTCACCGTTCGCGACGAGGCGCTCCAGGTCCTGCTCGTCCGGCGCGGCATCGAGCCGTTCGCCGGCCGGCTGGCACTACCGGGAGGATTCGTGCTCGCGGACGAGGACCTGGCGGACGCGGCGCGCCGCGAGCTGATCGAGGAGACCGGCCTGGACGCCGGCGGCCTGGGACACCTCGAGCAGTTGGCCACCTACGGCACGCCGGGCCGCGATCCGCGTGCCCGCGTGGTCACCGTGGCCTACCTGGCCCTCGCGCCCGACCTGCCCGAGCCCAGGGCAGGCAGCGACGCCGCGCAGGCGACATTCCACCCGGTCGGGCGGCTTCGACGCCCGTCGAGTCTCGCCTTCGACCACCACCGGATCCTCAGCGACGGGATCGAGCGCGCCCGCGCCAAGCTCGAGTACACCCCGCTGGCGACTGCCTTCTGCCCGCCGGAGTTCACTGTCGGGGAGTTGCGCCGCGTCTACGTGACCGTCTGGGGCGTCCCCCTGGATCCGCGGAACTTCCACCGCAAGGTGACTGGAACCCCTGGCCTGCTGGTCGACACCGGGGAGTCGACCACCCGCGGGGGCGGGCGACCGGCGGCACTGTTCCGCCGCGGGCGCGCCGTCCTGCTCAACCCTCCGATCCTGCGACCGCCGGCCCCGCCGGCCCCGCCGGCCTGACCTCGCGCGGGTGCGGGCAGTTCGGACACGCGACACCGGCGAGTCGCGGTCAGAAGTGCCCGCACTCGACTCGAGCCCAGGTGAGGTCACGGCTCCAGCAGGGCGATCGCGTTCTCGTGCAGGCTGCCCATCCAGACCCGGCCGTCGTGCTCGCGGACCCCGGTGATCATGTGGTACCTGACGCCCCGGGCGCGCTCGTCGACCTGAAGGTCCCGAACGAGCAGGCCGGCCGCGTCGTAGGCCTGAACCCGAATCGTCCGCTTCGGGGTGGGTTTCAGCGCATCAGGAAGGCGCGACACCTGCTGCCGCATCCAGATCGGAGCACGCTGCACGCGTTCCAGCAGGGGGTCGCGGGGGCTGGCGATGGTCACCCAGATCAGGCCGTCGCTGCCACCGGCGATGTTGTCCGGGTAGCCCGGCAGCCCGGACACCAGCAGGTCACGGGTTCCGGCCTTCGGCCCGGCCAGCCAATAGCGCGCGACCGTCCGGGCAGCGGTCTCCGCGACGGCCACGAACGACTCGTCCGCGGCCAGCGCGACGCCGTTGGCGAAGGCCAGCCCGTCGACCAGGACGTCGACCGCGCCGCTCGGCGAGCGTCGCAGCAGCCGCCCGGTGCGGGTCACCTCGATCACCTCGGCCTTCCACTCAGCGATCGGATGCACCGCCGAGGAATCGGTGAAGTACACCGTGCCGTCCTGGGCCACCGCCGCGTTGTTGCAGAACACCATCGGGCGCCCGCCGACCTGCCCGACGAGCGTCTCGACGGCGCCGCTGCCGGGATCGACCGCCAGCACGCCGCGATGGGCGTCGCAGACCAGCAGCCTCCCGTCCGGCAGCAGCTCGATGCCGAGCGGGCGACCGCCGGTGTTGGCCACCCGCTCCACCCGGCGCCCGTCGTGGCTGATCCGCTGGATCGCCCCATCCTCGGTGCCGGTGAACACCGCGCCCTCGTCCGGCCCGCTCAGGGCGACCACGACGTCCTCCGCCCCGGGACCGAGCACCGGGATCACGCGAAACTCCATGTCCCCATCGTGCCCGAACTCGATCGTTCCGCCGATGTCTGCGGGCTGGCCGTTGTGTGCCGCGAGAGCTTCGCCGGGCGGGCGGATACTGGTGCCATGGTGCCCGGATACGAGTCCTGGTTCCTCAGCGCCCGCTCCCCCGACGGCACCCGCGGGGTCTGGCTGCGCCGGACCGTGCACCGCAGCCCCGGCAGACCCCCGCAGGTGGCCGACTGGTGCACCCTCTTCACGTCGGCGAGTGCCGGCGTGGTCAAGCAGATCCACGCGGGTGACGTCGGCCGGTCGGGGTCCGAGGCCGGCCCGACGGCCTTCCGCGGCCAGGCCCGGACCGCGGCGGCGAGCCGCTCGTGGCAGGTCAGGATCGCGGCGCCGGACAGTCCGCTACGGCCGCTGCGGCCCGCCGCGCTGTACCTGTTGCCGTTCCCGCGGACCAAGGTCGAGGTCCCGGTGCCGCTCGGCCTGGCGGCGGGGCGGATCGAGTCCGGCGAGGGGACCTGGCAGCTGTCGGGCTGGCCCGCGACCGTCGGGCACAACTGGGGTGTCGAGCACGCGGACCGGTGGATCTGGCTGCACGCGGCAGCGCTCGGGCCGCTGCGCTGGCTGGACCTCGTCCTGGCCCGTGCGCGGATCGGCTCCGGGCTGACCCCGTGGCTGGCCGCCGGCGGCGCCGGGACTGCGTCCGGGCGGGTCCTGCTCGGCGGGCTGCGGCGCAGGCCGGTGGTCGAGGCTGCGGCGGCCGGTGGGGTCGAGCTGAGGCTGCCGACCTCGGCCGGCGAGCTCGCGATCAGCGTGCACGCGGGCCAGGCGCGAACTGTCGGCGTGACCTACCGCGATCCCCGTCACGGCAGCCGGCAGGTCGCCCACACCGGGCTGGCCCGAGCCCGACTCGAGCTGACCGGTCACGACGGCTCGCCGCGGATCAGCGCGTCGGGCGTGGCCGCGCTCGAGGTCGCGACCAGCGACTCCTGGCACGGGCTGCCGATCACCGACCTCCCGCTCGAGGACGGCTAGCGCCCAGTGCTGCCCTGGCGGCATGGTCGTGACCGCGGGACGGTAGGAGAGGATCGCTGTCTCCGACAGGTGGAGGTCATCATGAACCGGACGGAACTGGAGACGACTGCGGCACTGCTCACCGCCGCAGGGAAGGGCATTCTGGCCGCCGACGAGTCGTCGGGCACGATCAAGAAGCGGTTCGACGCCATCGGGGTCGAGTCGACCGAGGACTCCCGCCGCACCTATCGCGAGCTCCTGTTCGCGACCGACGGCCTCGGCGACCACATCAGCGGAGCCATCCTCTTCGACGAGACGCTGCACCAGTCGACACGGGACGGGATCACCTTCGCGACGACCCTTGCCCGGCACGGGATCCTCCCCGGGATCAAGGTGGACAGCGGTGCCAAGCCACTCGCAGGGTCTTCCGAGGAGACGATCACCGAAGGCCTCGACGGCCTGCGCGATCGATTCGCCGGCTACCGGGAGCTCGGCGCGCGCTTCGCGAAGTGGCGGGCCGTCATCCGGATCGGGCCGGACCTGCCCAGCACGCTCGCGATCGATGCGAACGCCGAGGCGTTGGCGCGATACGCCGCGCTCGCCCAGGAGGCCGGCCTGGTGCCGATCGTCGAGCCCGAGGTGCTGATGGACGGCGACCACTCGCTGGCCCGGTGCGAGGAGGTCACCGACGCCGTCCTGCAGGCGGTCTTCCGCCAGCTGTTCGCCCATCGGGTACATCTCGAGGGCACGGTGCTGAAGCCCAACATGGTCATCTCGGGCACGGCGGCCCCGGACCGCGCGGGGCCGGGCGAGGTTGCCGCCGCGACCCTGCGCTGCCTACGCCGGCACGTGCCGGCGGCCGTTCCGGGAATCGCGTTCCTGTCCGGAGGGCAGGGCGAGGCCGAGGCCACGCACCATCTCAGCCTGATGAACCAGATCGGCGGAGTCCCGTGGCAACTCAGCTTCAGCTTCGGGCGGGCGCTGCAGGAGACCGCCCTGCGGCGATGGGCGGGCAAGGCCGAGAACGTTGCCGCCGCTCGGGAGGCGCTGCTGACGCGAGCACGGCTGAACAGCCTCGCACGTCACGGCCAGTACGAGCCCGGCCTCGAAGCCGCCTGAGCACAGCGGCGTCCCCTGGCTACGCCTGCACCTGCACCTGCGCCGAGGATCACTCACATCTGGCTGGGTGGAAGCCTGCCCGGATCGCCGCGACGGTGCTGCGGGGCGTGAGCACGGGCAGCCGAGCGTCCGGCAGGGGGAACGTCTCGGCGTAGCCCCCCGGCGTCCAGCGCCTCAGCGTGCCCCGCGCGAGCAGGCACGGCTCGCCGTGCCATTGCACGAACGTGCCGTCGGGCAGCGCCGAGACCTCCTGGGGCCAGGTCACCCGGCGGCCCGCGGACAGCCGGCGCTCGGCGTCCAGGACGTCGTCCATCGCTCCCGCGGCGGGCAGGTCGGCCAGGCCCAGCCCGTCCGCCCAGCAGCGGCGGAAGTGCTGGTACGCGGCGTTCCGGCATTCGGCACAGGGCCGGTGCCCGGCGGCCAGCGCGGTCGCCTCGTCGAGGAAGAACAGGTGGGTGTAGCGGTTCGGGGTCATCACCGCGCGGTACCGGTCGCGGAACTCCAGCACGCAGATGATCCAGCGCCGCACCTGGGACCGGCGGACGATCCGGCCGCCCCCGTCGTGCAGGACGCCGCGATTGCCGGTCAGGGTGCCGCGCTCGGCGACGGCGATCAGGTCGCCCTCGGGCGTCACCCGGTTCTGCCATGGCATCCCGCATGGTAGGCAGCCGGACCCGGGTGCCGGGCCGCTCGGCGGAACCGGCCGCGCGGGATCATCCTGCGGCTACCCTGCTGAGGTGGGGCTCCGCGTGGTCGTGGCTGAGGATTCCCTCCTCGTGCGGGAGGGGATCGCGCGGCTGCTCGGCCGTCAGCCGGACATCGAGGTGATCGCGCTCTGCTGCGACCTGCCAGAGCTGCTCGCCGCCGTGGAGGCCGACCCGCCGGACGTCGTGATCACCGACGTCCGGATGCCGCCGACATCCTCCGAGGAGGGTATCCAGGCGGCCAACCGGCTGCGTGTCAGCCACCCCGGGATGGGCGTCGTCGTGCTGTCCCAGTACGCGGAACCGCGCTACGCCAACGCGTTGCTCGAAGCGGGCAGCGCCGGGCGCGCCTACCTGCTCAAGGAGCGGGTCAGCGAGCCCGGGCAGCTGGCGGACGCCGTCCGGGCGGTGGCCTCCGGCGGCTCGGTGATCGACCCCCTCGTG
Source organism: uncultured Actinomycetota bacterium (assembly GCA_963740575.1). Lineage (GTDB taxonomy): Bacteria > Actinomycetota > Actinomycetes > Actinomycetales > Kineosporiaceae > CAVUET01. Next base: position 167,934 of record CAVUET010000005.1, read on the forward strand.
GTCGACGCGCTGGTCTCGGCGTCCCGGCGGGCCCGCTCGTCACCGCTGGACGCCCTCACCCCGCGCGAGCTGGAGGTGCTGGACCAGATCGCGCAGGGCAAGAGCAACGCGGCCGTCGCCGGCGCACTGTTCCTGACCGAACGAGCGGTGGAGAAGCATATCAACACCCTGTTCGCCAAGCTGGGCCTGGGCCCGGAGCCGGACATCAACCGCCGGGTCACGGTGGTGCTGATGCACCTGTCAGCGCGTGATCGGCGGGGCGGGGCCTGAGGTCTCCGAAGGGGCGCGACAGCCACGTCCCGGCCGACCCGTGGCCGGAGCACATCGAGCTACCGCGTGCGCCGCGCGCGCCCCGTGGAGTCGTCAACGGGGTACTAGCACGACCCGAACTGGGATGCGGCCATCCCTTGGCCTGGCGGCGCCGAGGGCCGATGGTAATCAGGTGAGGGCGAATCCTGCCGGCGGCCGGGAGCTTGCCTCCCGGTCCGACAGCGCGATGACGGTGCTGATCGTCGACGACCAGGCACCGTTCCGGTCGGTTGCCCGCAGCCTGGTCGAGATGATCGCGGGCTGGCACGTCGTGGCCGAGGCCGCCACCGGCGAGGAGGCAGTCAGCGCGTTCGCGCAGGCCGGCCCGGACGTCGTGCTGATGGACATCAAACTGCCCGGCATCGACGGCATCGAGGCCACCCGGCGGATCGTCGCCTCGGTTCCGTCGGCCACGGTCGTCCTGCTGTCCACCTACGCCGCGGACGACCTGCCGGCCGGGGCGCTCAGCTGTGGCGCGGTGGCCTACATCCGCAAGGACGATCTCACTCCGCGGCTGCTGCGCGAGGTCTGCGGCGACTGAGCACGGCCGCGAGCCCGCCACTGCGGCAACTGGTGGTGTCTTCGGCAGCACTGTTTCCGGTCAGCGCTTCGACTCCGGGTCGACCCGGTATCGACCCGGTATCGACCCGGTATCGACCCGGGGCCCGTGCCCACGCCGGATCCTCTGGTCGGTCGGGGTTCTCGTGCTGCGTGGTTTGCTCTGCGATCGACAACGCATCACGGTGCCCTGCCAGTCAGGGCCGGCCGTGGTAGTGCGCCTGGTGGTGGAAAGCCTGCTGGCAGGGCAGCACGGATACCACAGCGATCCGCACAGCCATCACGGTCGGCTGGAACCCCGAGGTGAACGGCGGCGGCGGGACTGTGCGGCGGGACTGTGCGGCCGGACTGTGCGGCGGGACTGTGCGGCGGGGGGCAGGCGGGCGCGCGGCTGGTGATTCGAAACCGATCGCAGAGCAAAGGATCGAGCGCGAACACCCCGCCCAGAACCGGACCCGTGCAGATGTGCACTGCCAGTGACCCCACGTGTTGCCTTACTGGGCTCACCCGGGGGGCACCCCGTACCCGCAGGCCCCGGAACCCGGGGGGACCCCGCGGCGTCACAGCGTCATGACGAGACGTCCGTCGATGCTGACCTCGGTGCTGGTCGCGGCGTTCCTGGCCACCGGACCTCTAACCGGATGCTCATCGTCAGTCACCACGTCGAGCCCGCCGGCAGCGAGCGGGTCGGGACCCGCCACCGTGGCAGGCAATCGGCGAGCCGCGCAGCACGAGGCTGACCGGCTGCTGGCCCTGGTCCGCGTCCCGACGGGTGCGACCGCTGTGGACCGGCTCCCCTCGCAGCTGGCGCACTCCTTCCCGGTGACCCGCCCGGCCGCCGACTCCGTGATCGACCGGCACCGGCAGTGGCAGCTGAACCAGCGCTCCGCGCAGGTGCTGGGCTGGCTGCGCGGCCGCCGCCCGGCAGAGCTGACCCCGTCCGCATCGTGGAGCGTCAGTGGCCCCGAGGTTCAGATCACCGGTGACTCCTACTCCGCGCCGGACCGCCCGGCCTGGAACGGAGCCCAGGTCCAGATCGCCGTGATCACGACCAAGGGATCCTCGACACTGATCCGCGCCGATGCCCTGGTCACCTGGCTGGACCCCAGACCGCTTCCGGACCGGCGGCCCGGCCCCCGGCTGCGGGTCACCATCGCCGGCGGCTGCCCCGCCCGTGACCGCGGCGCCGTGGGCGTGACCAACGGCGGCGCCGACCTGGCGGACCGGCTGCTGCCGGCGCCGTCGGCCGGGGCCCCGACCGAAGGGCTGATCTGCCGGTACGACAGGGCCAACGGGCACCGGTTCCAGCTCCGCAGGACCGTCCGGCTCACCGCCGCCCGAGCTGCACTGGTGGCGCGCGATGTGGGCCGGATCAGCCTGGCGCACCGGGTCAACCAGGTGCGCAGCTGCACCCCGGGCGACGGCCGGAGCACGGTCATCGTGCTGGCCTATCCGGGACGCCCGGACGTCGACCTGTTGTACTCCAGCAGCGGCTGCCCGACCCTGTCGAACGGCCGGATCTTCACCGAGGCGAGCCTCCTGGAGACGCTGCAGGCCGTCGGAGCCTGACGCCGTCGCGCAACGCCAGCCGAGCCGCGTGCCAGCCGCCCATGCCGTGCACGCCACCACCCGGCGGCGTGCTGGCCGAGCACAGGTACAACCCGGGCACCGGCGTCCGCCACGGAGCGCCGGACAGCGCCGGGCGCGCCACGAACTGCCGCAGGTCGGCCGCACCGCCCCCGAGGTCGCCCCCGATCAGGTTGGCGTCGAAGGCCTCCAGGGCGGCCGGGGGCATCTCGTGCCGGGCCAGCACCCGGTCCCGGAAGCCCGGCGCGAACCGTTCGAGCTGCGCCTCGATCTCCCCGCTCATGTCCCGGGTCGAACCGTTGGGGACGTGACAGTAGGCCCACAGGACGTGCCGCCCCTCGGGAGCCCGGCTGCGGTCGGCCACCGTCGGCTGCACGCACAGCACGAACGGTCGCTCCGGGTGGCGGCCCCGCGCGACGTCCCGCTCCGCCGCGGCGATCTCGTCCAGGGTCCCGCCGAGGTGGACGGTACCGGCGTCGGCGAGCCTCGGATCGCGCCAGGGCACCGGCCCGCCGAGCGCCCAGTCGAGCTTGAAGACGCCTGGACCGTAGCGGAATCGCTCCAGGCGCCGACGGTAGGCGGGCGGCAGCCGGTCCCCCGCCACGGCGAGCACCTGGCGCGGGGTCAGGTCGAGCACGACGGCGCCGGCAGGGGGCAGCTCCGCCAGGTCCCGCACCGGGGTCCCGGCGTGGATCTCGCCGCCGAGGCTGGTCAGCCGCTCGGCCAGGGCCTCGGCCAGCCGCTCGGACCCGCCGCGCACCACCGGCCAGCCAACCGAATGCGCGAGGGCGGCCAGCAGCAGGCCGTACCCCGCGGTGATCGGCTGCCCGAGGTCCAGGATCGAGTGCGCGGCCATCCCGGCCAGTACCGCCCGGCCGGCCTCGGTCCGGAACGCGCCGCGGGCCAGCCAGGTCGCGGGAAGCGCGCCGAACGCGCCGTACCGGAGTGCGGCCAGCGGCGCGGATGGCGGGGACAGCGGCGAGAGCAGGGTGTCCACCAGCGGCGCCCCGGCGCGGGCGGTGGCGCCGACGATGAGCGACCAGGCGGTACCGTCACGCCCGAGACCCGCCGCGGTGGCGGCCGGATCCCGGTGCACCAGAACGGCATCCGCGCCGTCCAGCGGATGCGCGGCCGGAACCGGCGGGTGCGCCCAGGCCAGCCCGTCAGCCTCCAGGCCCAGCCCCCGGAACGCCCGGGACCCCACGGCCAGGGGCAGCGCTGTCGCCCCCACGTCGTGCCGGAACCCGGGCAGGGTCAGCTCCTCGGTGCGCAGGGCCCCGCCCACCCGGGAGGCTGCCTCGACCATCAGCACCCGGCAGCCCGCTTCGGCCAGCCGTACCGCGGCGACCAGCCCGTTCGGACCCGAACCGACGACGACGGCGTCGAAGCCGTCCGCACCACCGCTCACGCCTGCGCCCTCAGGTCACCGTCGGCCCGGGCCGGATCGTTCGGGCGGGCCAAGTCGTTCGGGTGGGCGAGGTCGTTCGGGTGGTCGTTCGGGTGGGCGAAGTCGTTCGGGTGGCCGTTCGGTCGGGCAGGGGCATGGCTGCCCAGCGGGTGCGCGGGGATCGTGCCGGAGACGCTGGTGCCGTGCCCGGGACGCGCCTCCACGTGCACCGAGCCACCGATCGCGCCCAGCCGGTCACGCATGTTGACGAAGCCTGCCCCTGCGATCGCGCTGGCGTCGAAACCGGCCCCGTCATCGGCCACGCTGAACCTGAGCGCACCGCTGTCGCTGCCGACCCGGACGGTGATGGCTGCCTGCGGGCCCGCGTGCTTGCCCGCGTTCTGCAGGGCCTCCAGGCAGCAGAAGTAGGCGGCCGTCTCGACCTCCTCGGGGTAGCGGCCGGGCAGATCCACCTCGACGCTGCAGGACAGCGGCGAGCGGCTGGCCGCTGCGCGCAGGGCCTCGCCGAGCCCGTGATCGCGCAGCAGGGGCGGGTAGATGCCGTGCGCCAGCTCCCGCAGCTCGCGGATGGTGGTCTGCACCTGCTTGCGCAGTTCGTCCAGCTGGCCGGCAACGGCGGCCGGATCCTCCTGGGCGATCTGGCTGGCCAGCCCGAGCCGGACGGCCAGCGCCACCAGGTGCTGCTGCGCGCCGTCGTGCAGGTTCCGCTCGATGGAGCGGCGGGCCTCGTCGGAGGCGGTCACGATCCGCAGCCGGGAGGCGCGCAGCTCCTCGTTGCGCCGCTCCAGCTCGGCCAGCGACTCCTGCAGCGCGGAGTCCAGACGGACGTTGTGCAGGGCGAGGCCGAGCTGTCGGGCGAGCTCGACCAGCTGACGCTCGTCCTCCTCCGCGAACGGTTCCTGGTCGGCATTGCGGCGCACCACGACCAGCCCGAGCAGCTCGCCGAGATGCGCCACCGGCGCGACCCGCAACTGACCACCGCCGGGGGGCGCCTCGATCAGGTCGGGCAGCCAGACAGAGGCCCAGCTGGTGCCCCCCGCGCGGGCCCTGCCGACCACGACCCGGGTCTGCTGGTCCATAACGATCCGGGCCGGCGGGCGCCCCGGCACGCTCACCGCGCGCATCAGGATCCCGTCCGGTCCGACCCAGATCTCCGCACCGCGACCGGCCATCGATGCCTGCAACGATTCCGCCAACTGCAGCAGTAGTTCGTCCATCGGCACGGCCCGGCTCATCCGGGCACCGAAAGTCGCGACGACCTCCTGGGCCGAGGTGTCCTCCCGGCCCACCAGCGCCCGCCCGTACCCGACGAGCCGGGTCCGGACCGGTAGGACGAGCGCTGCCACGACGACCGCGGCGAGGATGCTGGACAGCAGCACGTCCCGCTCGCCGCCGGTCGGAGGCCGGCCGAGGCCCACCACGACGACGAGGTACACGACCACCACGAGCGCGGCCAGGCCGGCCAGCACGATCGACTCCACCAGGACCCGCTCGGCGGCCGTCGCCCACCCCCGGACCGTGACCGCAGCCTGCGCCATCGGCACCAGCAGCAGCGAGCCGAGCAGCGGCTCGCGCAACGAGTCCGGCGCACCGATCAGCGCGTGCAGTGCCACCGTGACCGCGTCGAAGGCGCCCGCCAGGACGACCGCCGCTGCCAGCCACTGCAGGATCCGCCGTTGCGCCGCGGCCGCCTTCGGGCACCGCAGCGCGGTCGCCGCCGCGCAGCACGCCGTCACCGCGCCGAGGGTGAACACGAGCGACGGCCACGTCGGTTGTTGCCCGTGCAGCAGCAGGTAGCCCGCCCAGCCCGCCAGAGCCGCCGATCCCAGCGCGGCGACCGCGCGCCGGCCGGCCGAGCCCAGCCGCCCCGTCGGCGCCACCAGCCCGTAGCACAGCCACCCTGCGATGCTGAGCGGCGCCAGCGCGGCGGACGCGGCGGCGAGCAGGTGCCCTCCCGCCAGCGCCGCGCACGGCAGGGCCAGCCGGCCCATGCCGGCACGCCGGGACCCGACTGCCGCCACCGCCCAGGCGAGAGCCAGGAGGAGCGAGATCACCCGCAACCCGCCCATACCCCGCTCCGCCCGCCCGCCAGTCGCACCCGTACGGCGCGATCCACCCCTATTCAGCTCCCTTTCCGCCGCAGCCTCAAGGGAGGCAGAACCACTACCGCCGGGGTGCTGGCACGCGGAACCCGGCCGGGTGGCGCCCTCGGCCGGGACGGCCGCGCCACCCTACCGTGAGGCTCCGAACAGATCCGTTCGGAGCGGAACGGATCGGACGGGACGGCGCCATGCGCAACGGCAGCAGGCCTGGAGGGGTGCGCCGCGACCTGGCACGGGTGGCCGGCGGGTACGCCGTCTTCATCGTGACCGAGTACTCGGTCTGGATCGCGATGCTGGTCTACGCCTACGGGCGCGGCGGGGCGAGCCTCGCCGGCTGGATCGCGGTGGCCCAACTGGCGCCGGCCGCCCTGGTGGCGCCGTTGGCCGCGGCCGTTGCCGACCGCCGCTCCCCGGTCCGGCTGCTGGCCGGCGGGTACCTGGGGCAGGCCGCAGGGATGGCCGCCACCGCTGCCGCGATCGCCGGGGATCACCCGACTGCCGCTTACGCAGGGGCGATCCTGGCCTCGGTCGCCGTCACCACCACCCGCCCGGCCCAGGCGACGCTGCTGCCCTCGCTGGCCACCTCGCCCGATCAGCTGACCGCGGCCAACGTGCTGCTGGGCTGGATCGAGACGGGCTGCATCACAGCGTCCGGCCTGCTCGTCGGCGCGGGCATCCCGCTGTTCGGCGTGTCCGGAGTGTTCGCCACTTCGGCGGTGCTCGCGGTCGCGGCGAGCGCGCTGGTCGCCGGGTTGCACGTCCCACGGGGCACCGCCCGGCCGATCGCGCCGTCCCGGCTGCGGGCCGGGCTCGCGGACCTCGCAGCCGGCCTGTCCCAGGCGATCCGCGAGCCCGGGCTGCGACTGCCGGTCGCCCTGCTCACCGCGGAGGCGGTCGTCGTCGGCGCGCTGGATCTGCTGTTCGTCGTGCTCGCCATCGCCGTGCTGCACCGCTCCCCGGCCTGGACCGGCTACCTGAACCTGGCCTACGGGTCGGGCGGCGTGCTGGCGGCGGCGGTGACGGTGACTCTGGTCGGGCGCCGGCTCGCCGTGCCGGTGGTCGGCTCGACCCTGCTGCTCGGCGCGGCTCTCGGCGTGCTGGCCCTGCGACCCGGCGCCGCGGGCACGGTGGCGCTGCTCGTCCTGGTCGGCGGCTGCCGGGCCGTGCTGGACGTCGCCACCCGTACCCTGCTGCAGCGCACTGCGCCCGCGCAGCGGCTGGGGCGGGTCTTCGGCCTGGTCGAGGGATTGACCATGGCGGGGCTCGCGGCCGGGGCGCTGGCCGTCCCGGCGCTGGTCCGGCTCGGCGGCAGCACCCTCGCGCTGGCCGTGGTCGCCGCTGTGCTGCCGGTGGCCGTGCTGGCGGGTGGCCGGGCCGCGGCGCGGATGGACGCGGCGGCGCGGGTTCCCGTCGTCGAGATCGCCCTGCTGCGCTCGCTCCCCCTGTTCGCGGAGCTGCCGCCCCCGGTGATCGAGGGGTTGGCCCAGGCGCTCGACCCGGTCAGCCTGCCGGCCGGCGCCGTGCTGATGCGCCAGGGCGAGCCCGGGGACTGCTACTACGCGATCGCGTCCGGCGAGCTGGAAGCCCGGCAGGACGGCGGGTTCCTGCGCCGCTGCGGGCGTGGCGAGGCGGTCGGCGAGATCGCGCTGCTGCGGGACACCCCGCGCACCGCGACGGTGCTCGCCGCCAGCGATGCGACCCTCTACCGCCTCGACCGCGAGCCGTTCCTGGCCGCGGTCACCGGCCACGCGCCGACCCATCGGCGGGCCGGCTCGATCGCCGCCACCCGGCTGGCCACGCGACCGCGCCGCGCGCCGTCCCGCTGACCGGCCTGGCGCTCGGCGCTACTCCGCCCGCAGCACGTGCGCGATCCGCATCCGGGCCACACGGTGCCCGGGCCAGCCGGCCAGGCCAGCGGCGACCAGAAGCGCCAGCGGCCCGACCAGGACGAGCGTCCACCCCGCCGACGGCGGCACGTAGAACAGCGGCGTGAAGTCGGCGACCACCCGCCACACCGTCCGGCCCAGAGCGACCCCCAGCGGGACCCCGAACGCAAGCCCCACCAGAGCCAGCACCCCCGCCTGCGTGATCAGCACCAGCCGGGACTGCCTGGTGGTCATGCCGAGCGCTCGCATCACTGCGAGATCGTGACGGCGCCGTCGCGCCACGCTCGCGAGAGCGTGACCGACGGCTGCCACCGCGAGCAGCGCGAGGAAGGCGCCGAGTGCCAGCGGGAAGGCCTGCACCCGCCTGAGCTCCTTGGCGGCGAACGGCGGATACGGCGCAGCGAACAGATCCTGATCGCCCAGCCCCGGCGCGAGGTGCTGCAGCCGGGCGGCCACCGCCGCGGCGGAGACACCGGGCCGGACCGCGACGAACCCGCCATGGAACTGGAATGTGGTGAACAGAGCGTCGAAACCCGCGTCCGTGACCCATCCACCGCTTGCGCTGCTGCACCCGGCGCAGTGCGATCCGGCGGGTACGAAGCCGATCCCGGTGACTGTCAGGGTGCGCGGGTGCCGGGTCGTGCCGGCCACGGTAACGGCCCCGCCCGCACGAGCATGCAACTCCGACGCGGTCTCTGGCGCGAGCACGATGTCGCCGGACTGCCGGGGCAGATGGCCTGCGGTGAGGACGACCGGAATGGGCCGCCCCACCGGGCTGTAGGTGTACACGAGAATTGACACCCGCCGCACGGTCTCGGTGCCGACGGCCCCCCGCCAGTCGTTCACCGCGGCGACGTCCGGGTCCTGCCCGGCGGTGCGCAGGATGCCCGGCGGGATGAAGTCCTGGCCGGAGTAGCCCATCCACGCCTCCAGCTGCCAGGTCTGGCCGAACCGGGCCGGGTTCCCCGCTGCCTCGCTCACCCCGGCGGAGAACGTGAACGCCGCCACGACCCCGGTGACACCGGCCACGGCACCCAACAACGCCGGCCGGACCGGCGCAGCGGCCCGCCGGGACCCCGACTCGGATGCGGCTTCCAGCGCGAACCGCGTGCCGACGACCACCGGCACCGGCAGGCGGGTCGCGGAGGCGGCAACGGCGATCAGCGAGCGCCGGGCACCGATCCGCGCGACAGGTCCGGACGTGAGCCAGGTCGAAACCGCCGCGTCGGCGGCGACGAGCAGGATCGCCGCGGCCGCACCGCAGCCGAGCACCAGCCCGTCGACGGCAACGCCCGGTGAAGGCTCGTCACCAGCGGCGGAGCCGATCGGGAACCAGCGCGAGGCGATCACCGCCGCAGCCACCCCGCCCGCACTGCCGAACGCGGCCGCGAGGATCGGTCCAGTCACCGTTGCGGCCATCAGCTGGCCTCGCGTCATACCGCAGGCGCGCAGAGCGTCCAGACCGACCAGGCCCGCAGACACGTAGCGGCTCAGCGTCTGACCGAGCAGGACGAGAGCAGCCAGCAGCGCGGTGACCCCGAAGGCCAACAGCCATCGTGCTTCGAACGCGGCGGCCTGCTGCCGGTGCCGCAACTGCTCGGGGAGATCCCGCACCCACATGTCGGAGCGCCCGGTGACCGCCTCGAGGTGCTTCCGGAACTCGGGCACAGCTGCCTCGCCGCCCCTGAGCCGGATCAGCGCATTCATCCATGTGGACGAGTTCAGCAGGTTCGGCTGGTATGTGCTCAACAGCGCCGATGTCGGGATCAGGCTGCCGCGCGATTGCGGCCCGTCGGCGAACCAGGGCGAGCGGATCACACCGACGATCCGCATCTGGATCCGGGGACCGGACGGCTGGGCGTCGGCGATCGTGAGCGTGCTCTGCGACTGCTCCGGCGTGGGCAGCACGGCGACCAGCGTGTCGCCAACACCCTTGCCGTAGGTGCTGACGAACCTTGGCGTGACCACGACCTCGTCGACCCGAGCCGGATCTGCCAACCGGCCGCGGAGCACCACCGGCCGTTCGAGGGTGCGCATCAACTCCCGGTCAGCCGGCGGCGGCCCGACCGACAGGTTGCCCCGCGGGATCCCTTCCACCAGGAAGTCGGTGTCGACGTAGGTGGCCAGCGCCTCGACCTCGGGCAGGTTGCGAACCGGGCCCCAGTCGAAGCCCGGCCCGAGCGGCGCCACGTCCACGGTGGCGGGCAGCGTTCGGGCCGAGAGCCGAGCCAGGGCGCTGTCCCCGCGGCGGGCGCCGGCGACGGCAGTCAGCACGGTCCCGGTGGAGACGGCGATCAACAGCGCCAGCACGGCCATCGCCGGCCAGCGTCGTCGCACGTCCAGCCGCAGCCACAGCCAGATCACCCGAGCGCTGGAAGCGTGCGCGACCGTCGGCATGGCTCACTCCGCCCGCAGCACGTGCGCGATCCGCAACCGCGCCGCCCGCTGCCCCGGCCAGGCCGCCAGCACATTGGCCACGAGCAACGCCGCCGGACCCACCAACAGCAACGCCAGCAACGACACCGGCGGGACGTACTGCAGTGGCGTGTATTCCGCCACCACCCGCCACACCGTTCGGCCCAGAGCGACCCCGAGCGGCACCCCGAACACCAGCCCCACCACCGCCAGCACGCTCGCCTGCGTGACCACCACCCCACGGCACTGCCACCGGGTCATCCCCACCGCCCGCAACACCGCCACATCCACCCGCCGACGCCGCACCGCCGTCGCCAGCGCATGCCCGACCGCCCCCACCGCCAACACCGCCAGGAACCCGCCCAGGACGACTGGCAGCACGCGCACCTGCCGCAACTCGGCCACCTGGGGCAGCTCGTCGGGAGCCGACAGCTGGAACCCCGGCGCGCCCAGCACGCCGGTCGCGGCCCGCTCCAGCCTGGCCCGCACCTGCGCGGGATCGGCGCCCGGACGCAGCGAGACCAGGGCAAAGCGGAACTTGAACGAGTCGAACAGGGCGTCGAACCCGGCCGGGGCGACCCAGCCGCCGAGGTTGTAGTCGTTGTGCGGGCCCTGCGGCACGAAGCCGATCCCGACCACGGTCATCGGCCTCGACCCGCGAGAGCCGGTGATCTGGATGGTGCTGCCGGTGCCGGCATCCACCGCGGCGGCGGAGCCGGGCGCCAGCACGACCTCACCCGGCCTGACCGGCATCCGACCGGCCAGCAACACGGTCGGCACCTGACCGGGCTGCGGCGAGACGGTGAACAGGTCGACCGTTGTGCGGGCGGCACCCGCGTGTGCGGCTGCGGTCCGGGCGTCGGTGACCCCGGTGACGTCGCGGTCGCTGCCGAGCGCCCGATACAGCCGGGCCTGCTGCGGCTGCGGCACCAGGTCATCGCCCTCGGCGCCGGTGAACGTTGCCAGCTGCCAGGTCTGGCCGAACCGGGCCGGGTTCACCGAGGCATCGGCGACGCCGGTGGAGAAGGTGAAGGCCGCCAGCACGCCGAGCACGCCACCCACAGCGCCGAGCAGCGCCGGGCGGACCGGCACTGCGGTACGCCCCCGGCCGGTCTCCAGGGCGAATCGGGTGCCGACCACGACCGGAACCGGCAAGCCCGCCCGAACTGCCGCGAGCGCCACCGCCGAGCGCCGGCCCACGAGCTCGCGGCCCACGGATCGCAGGCCTAGCCAGGCGACCGCGGCGGAACCGAACAACACCGCCAGCGGGATCACCAGCAGCCCGCAGCCCAACACGGCCAGGTCCAGCCGCGGGCCCGGTGTCGGCTCGTACAGCGACGCGGAGCCGATCGGGAACCAGCGCGAGGCCACCCCGGCCGCCACCACGCCCCCGGCAGCTCCGGCCAGGGCCGCCAGCGTGGGCCCGGCGGCCGCCGCCAGCGCAGCCTGCCCCGGGGTCATCCCGAGCGCGCGCAGCACCTGCAGCTCTGCCAGGCCGCCGCCGACGAAGCGGGCGATCGCCTGGCCGATCAGGAACAGCTCGGCCAGCCCGGCGGCCAGCCCGAACGCGAGCAGGCAACGCGCCTCGAAGCTGAGCAGCCGCTGGGTCCGGCGGACCTGCGCAGCGTCGCTCCAGATCCCGATGTCGGACCGACCGGTCAGCCGGGCCAGGTGCTGCTCGAACCCGGGCAGCGCCGGCTCGCCATCGCGCAGCCGGACCAGCGCGTTCGTGGAGCCGCCGGCGTCGTCGTAGAGCATGGCCCGGTAGCGGGCGGTGAAGCCCGGCGATGGGATCAGCGCGCCCTGGCTGCCGACCTCGTCATCGGCCTCCTCGAAGGACCGCCAGACCCCGACGATACGGAGCCGAACGTTCGGGCCCGCGGGGGGGCCGGGGTCGCCGTAACCTCCTGCGGCGCGGATCTGCTGCGGGGTGAACAGGTGCGCGGTCACCAGGTCGCCGACACCCCGGTGATAGCTGCGGACGAAGAACGGCGACACCATCGCCTCGTCCGGGCGGGCCGGGTCGTACATCCGCCCGGCCAGCACCACGGGACGCTCGATGGTCCGGCCGAGCGCGGTGTCGCCGAGCCGCACCGTGAGGGCGCCACCGGTGTCCAGCGGAACGTCCGGCCCACCGAGCAGGGTGGCCACCGCAGCCACCTCGGGCATGGCCCGGACCCGGTCCCAGTCGAAACCCGGCTGGTTCGGCTGCACCCGGGCCGTGGCGGGTAGGGTGCGCGCCACCAGCCGGGGCAGCGCCGTACTGGCCCGGCGGGCTCCGGCGGTCGCGGTCAGCACGGTGCCCGCCGCCACCAGCACGAGCAGAGCCAGCACCGCCAGGGAGCGCCACCGGCGTGCGGCGTCGATCCGGAGCCAGGTCCAGGCGGCATGCATCACTCACTCCGCCCGCAGCACGTGCGCGATCCGCAACCGCGCCGCCTGCTGCCCCGGCCAGGCCGCCAACAGATTCGCCGCCAGCAAGGCCAGCGGTGCCACCAGAACCAGCGCCGCCATCGCCACCGGCGGCGCGTACTGCACCGGCGTGTAGTCCGCCACCACCCGCCACACCACCCTGCCGACCGCAACCCCGAGCGGGACCCCGAACACGAGCCCCACCACCGCCAACACGCTGGCCTGGGTCGCCACCACGCCACGGCACTGCCGCCGCGTCATCCCCAACGCCCGCAATACGGCCACATCCCCCCGACGCCGCCGTACCGCCGCCGCGAGCGCATGCCCCACCGAGCCCACAGCCAGGATCACCAGGAACAGCCCCAGCGCGACCGGCAGGAGTCGAAGCTGTCGCAACTCGGTGCTGCGCAACGGCGCCGACGCCGCATCGAAGGGCAACTGGTCACCGCCGGTCAGCTCAGCGCTGGCCCGGCTCAGCCGGGCCTGCACGTCCCGGGTGACCGCGCCGCGCCTGAGCTCGACGAAGACGGCCCGGCCGTCGGCCCTGTCGAACAGGCCGTCGAACCCGTCGGCGGTGACCCAACCCCCGTCGGCGTGGCTGTTGCGCCAGCTCTCCGGGACGAAGCCGAGCCCGGTCACCACCACCGCCCGGGACGAACCGGTGCCGGCGAGGACCAGGCGGGCGCCGACACGGCTGCCCAACCGGGCGGCGGTCTCGACGCCGAGCACGATCTCGGTGGCCGACTCGGGCATCCGCCCGTCGGTGAGCACAACCTCCGGTGGGCGATCGTGTGGCCGGCAGGTGAACAGCACGACCGTGTTCGCGTCCGCCGCCACCCTCGCGACATTCCCCCGGCAGTCAGCGGCACTGCGAACGTCGGGGTCAGCGGCGGCAGCGGCCAGCAGCCTGGCAACCGTCGCCGGTGGCTGGCTGTCACCGTTCAGGAAGGCCGCCAGTTGCAGCGTCTGCCCGAACCGGCGAGGGTTCCCGACGGCTTCGGAGATGCCGCTGGCGAAGGTGAATGCAGCGAGGACGCCGGCGATCCCGATCGTCACGCCCAGCAGCGCCGGGCGGGCCGGGACCGAGGTTCGCCCTCGGCCGGGCTCGAGCGCGAACCGGGCACCAACGCTCGCCCAGACCGGGGCGCCGACCTTCGCTGCGGCGGCGGCGACGGCCGACCGGCGGTCCGGCACCGGCGTCGCGGAGCTGCGCAACTCCCAGCGAGCGGTGACCCAGCTGACCGCCGTCACAGCGACCAGGGTGGCGACCGTTCCCGCCGCGAGAACCAGTCCATCCGGACGGATCCCCGGGGCGGGCTCGGACGCGGCCGCGGACCCGATCGGGAACCGCGCTGACGCCAGCACGATCGCGGGCAGCGCCAGGCCAACTCCGGCCACGGCTGCGGCCAGCGGCCCCACCGTGGCCGCGAGGGCGGCCTGCCAGGGGGTCATGCCCAGCCCCCGGAGGACCCGCAACTGGACCATCCCGGCCAGCACGTGACGGCTGATCGCCTGGCCCACAAGGAAGACCGCGGCGATCAGCGCGGCGCAGGCGAAGCCCAGCAGCACCCCGAACTCGAAGACGGCGAGCCGCTGCCTGCGATGGGTCTGCACGGCCAGGTCCTGGGTATCGACCCCAGCTGCGCCGCCGACCCTGGCCAGCTCGGCCCGGAAGGACGGTATCCCGGCGCTGCCGTCGCGAAGCCGCACCAGCGCGCCGAAGAACGGCTGGTCGACCGCCTTCAGGTAGGCCGGCATCAGCCCGGGCGAGAGCACGATCTGGCCCCAGGCACCGGCGTCGGCCGAGAACAGCGGCGACCGGATCACCCCGACGATCATGATCCGCGCAGGCAGCGCCGACGATCGGTGCACCGGCGAGGCGGCCTCGGTCAGGTTCGGATCGTCCACCAGCGGCACCAGCGTGTCGCCCACGCCCTTGCCGTAGCTGCGCACGAAACCAGACGTCACCACGGCTTCGTCGGCGCGTGCGGGGTCGGGCAGCCGCCCCCGCAGGATCACCGGCCGTTCGATCGACCGCAGCAGCTCCGCATTCTGGGGCAGGGCGTACAGCCCGCTCTGTCCGGGCTGGTCGATGCCCTCGAACGCCAGGCCGGATTCGGTCAGCGGGGCCACGGAGGCCACCTGGCGGATGGCCCGGACGGCGTCCCAGTCGAATCCCTCTTGGGCCGGCAGCACGATCGCCGTCGCGGGCAGGCTCGGCTCGGTCAGCCGCCTCAGCGCGCTCTCCCCCCGACGGGCGCCGGCGGCCGCGGTCAGCACGGTGGCGGCGGAGAGCGCGATCAGCAGGGCGATGACTGCCAGCAACCGCCGTCTCAGGTGCAGGTCCAGCCGAAGCCAGGCAAGCGCCACGCCTGCTGTTCGCATTGGCTCGGGTCCGCCCGGCTGCCTGCCCGCCCGTCGCATCGTCGGGTCTCACTCTGCCCGCAGCACGTGCGCGATCCGCAACTGCGCCGCCTGCTGCCCAGGCCATGCCGCCAGCACGTTCGCCACCACCAGTGCCAGCGGGCCGACCAGCATCAGGGCCACCAGTGCCACCGGCGGCACGTACGCCAGCGGCGTGTAGTCCGCCACCACCCGCCACACCGTTCGGCCCAGAGCGACCCCGAGCGGCACCCCGAACACCAGCCCCACCATCGCCAGCAGGCTGGCCTGCGTGACCACCACCCCCCGGGACTGCCACCGCGTCATCCCCAATGCCCGCAACACCGCCACGTCCAGGCGGCGCCGGCGCACCGCTGTGGCCAGCGCGTGACCCACCGCCCCCACCGCCAGCAACATGAGGAACACGCCGAGCGCGACCGGCAGCCCCCGGACGTCCCGCAGCTGCGCGAGCGGTAGGGAGAACTCGTCCGCCCAGACGAGGAACATTCCGGGCGACGCGCCCGGGAGCGAGGTCAGCCGACGCGATACCGCACCCGGATCGGCCCCCGGCCGCAGCGCGATCAGCGCGAAGTGGAACTTGAGCTTGGTACCGAACAGCGACCGGTAGCCGTCCGGCGTGAGCCAGCCCCCGTCCGCGTAGTCGTTGTGCGGCGACGTCGGCACGAAGCCGACCCCGACCACGGTCAGCTCCTTCCCGTCGGCCGCGCCGGTGAACCGGATCCGGCTGCCGAGTCCCGCGTGCAACGCCCTGGCCGTGGTCGGGGCGAGCGCCACTTCGGTCGCGGAGCCAGGCATCCGCCCCCCGGTCAGCACCGTGGTCAGCGGTGAGCCCACCGGGGCGTAGGTGAACAGCGAGACAGCCCGGTCGTCCGGACCGGCATGGGCCACCGCGAGCCGGGCGTCGTTCACGGCCGCCACCCCGGGGTCGCCGGCGGTCGCGGTCAGCAGGCCCCCAACGTTCGGGATGTCGTCGTCGTTGTAGCCGAGGAAGGCGCCGAGCTGCCAGGTCTGCCCGAACCGGGCAGGGTTTCCGGCGGCGTCGGCCACGCCGTCGGCGAAGGTGAGCACCCCGATCACGCCGAGCACGCCCGCGACGGCGCCGACCAGCGCCGGGCGCACCGGGACAGCGGTCCGGCCGCGACCGGCCTCCAGCGCGAACCGGCTGCCGATGACGACCGGCACCGGCAGCCCGGCGCGCGCGGCTGCCAGGGCCACGGCCGACCGGCGCGGCGAGACGGGCCGCCTGGCCCAGCGCAGGCTGGTCCAGGCTGCAACCGCCGACCCGGCCACCACCAGCAGCGGCACGGCCACCCAGCCGGTGCCGAGCACGAGCCAGTCCAGGCTCAGGCCGGGCGACGGCTCGGCCAGCCCCGCGGCACCGATCGGGAAGTAGCGGGAGGCCAGACCCGCGAGCACGGTTCCGATCGTGGCGCCGGCCAGCGCGGCCAGCGCGGGGCTGGCCACCGCGGCCCGGGCGGCCTGCGCGGGCGTCATTCCCAGCGCCCGCACCACCTCCAGATCGGTCAGGGTGGAGGTGGAGTACCGGGCCACTGCCTGCCCGATCAGGAACAGCGCCGCGACCAGCGCCGCGGCGCCGAAGGCCAGCAGGCACCGGGCCTCGAACACGTTGTTGCGCTGCTCCTGCCGCAGTTGAGCGGCCCGGTCCCAGACGTCGATGTCCTGCCGCCCGGTCAGCTTCGCCAGGTGCTGCTGGAACGCCGGCAGCGCGGTCTGGCCACCCCGCAGCCGCACCAGCGCGTTGGTGTAGCTGGTCTGCTCGTTGTAGAAGTTCGCCCGGTAGCGCTCGGCGAAGGCGGCCGTGGTCATCACACCGCCGTTCTCGTCCGGCGTGTCATGCCCCCAGGCGGACTCCCCGACGCCGACGATCCGCAGCCGGACCCGTGGCCCGGCCGGCGCGGGGGCCTCGTCGGTCAGCCCCGCCGTCGCCGCGACCTGCTGCGGGGTGAACAACTGGACGGTGAGGGTGTCCCCCAGCCGCGCGTGCAGGCGGTACATGTACTGCCGTGAAGCCGTCACCTCGTCGACCCGGGAGGGATCGGCAGCACGTCCCGCCGAGATCACCGGGCGCTCGATCGTCGTGGTCCAGGCCCGATCGCCGACCGGGAAGCCGAAGGCCTCTGACACGTCCTTGCCGGTGGCGTCGTCCACGACCGGGAACTGCAGCCCGAGCAGGAAGGTGGTCAGCGACTCCACCTCGGGCATGGCCCGGACCCGGTCCCAGTCGAAGCCGGGCTGGTTGGGCAGCACCACGGCGGTGGCCGGCAGCCCGTTCGTGGTCAGCCGCTGCAGCACCGAGTCGCCGCGCCGGGCACCGGCCACGGCCGCCAGCACCGTCGCGCTGGATACCGCGACGAGCAACGCGAGCACGGTCAGGGACCGCCAGCGGCGGCGCAGATCCACGCGCAACCAGGTCCAGACGATAGACATCGGTTCCGACCGGGTTCAGGTCGGCGGCAGGACCGGCACGCCGATGTCGACGACCAGCCCGTCGCGCATCCGGACCTGCCGCTGCGCGGCCGCGGCAACGTCCGGCGAGTGGGTGACCATGACGATGGTCTGCCCGTCGTCGTGCAGGCGCCGGAACAGTTCCAGGACCTCCAGCCCGCCGTCGCTGTCCAGCGCGCCGGTCGGCTCGTCGGCCAGCAGCAGGGTGGGCTCGTTCACCAGCGCGCGGGCGATCGCCAGCCGCTGGCGCTGGCCGCCGGACAGCACGGCCGGCACCTGCTGCACCCGGTCACCGAGCCCGAGCAGGTCGAGCAGGTCCCGGGCCCGTGACTCGGCCACCTTGCGCCGCATCCCGCCGAGGACGCCGGGCAGGACGAGGTTGTCCAGCGCGCTGACCCCGTCGAGCAGGTTGAAGAACTGGAAGACGATGCCGATGTGGTGGCGCCGGAATCGCGCCAGCCAGTCCTCGTCCCGGCCGTCCACCCGCTCGCCCGCCACCTCGACGGTGCCGTCGTCCACCCGGTCCAGCCCGGCGATCACGTTGAGCAGCGTGGACTTCCCGCATCCGGACGGGCCCATCACCGCGACGAACTCCCCGGTCGTCACGTCGAGATCCACCCCGCGCAGGGCCCGCACCGGGGCGAGTTCCGCGGCGAACGTCCGCCGCGCACCACGCACGGACACCGCCGCCCGCGCCGCGGCCTCCCGCCCGACCGCGGAATCCCCTGCCGCCGCGAGCATCTCGCCCGGCACCCGCGTTTCTCGCACTGTCATCGCCAACCCTCCATCGCTGAAACCCCTGTCACTGCAATACCTCCGTGCCCTCCGCCGCGGTTGCCTCCCGGGCGGCGGCCAGCGTGATCCCGCCCGCATGATCGTCACCGGCCAGATCGGGCCCGGCCAGACGGAAGGCCTGTACGGGCGTCTCGCGGCCCTTGAACTCCCTGGCGCCCAGGGGATCCCACGACCATGGGGCATCCTGGGCCTCACCATCGGCCTCGGCCTCGATCGCGCGCACCGTGGCCTCCCCGGCCACCGTGCTGCCCTCGGGCCGGGCCAGGTCCTGGAGCCGCTGGGCCAGGTTCACCACGTCGCCGACGAGGGTGTACTCCAGCCGCTCCGCGCTGCCGAGCAGGGCGGCGGCGACCTCGCCGGTGGACAGTCCGATCCCGAGCCCGAACGGCGCCAGGCCCTGCCCGGCCCAGATCCCGTTCAGGTCCCGCTGCCGGGCGTGCATGCCGAGCGCCGCGCGCACCGCGCAGCCGGCGTGCCCGGTTTGCGGGTCCGGTGCCCCGAAGACGGCCATCACCGCGTCGCCGACGTACTGCATGACCGTCCCGTGCTCGGCCAGGATCGCCCCGTTCATCGCGCTGCGGTGGGCGTTCAGCTGTCCGGCCAGGACGGCGGGGTCGGATCGTTCGGCGATGCCCGAGTAGCCGCGGACGTCCGACATCAGCACGGTCACCACGAGCCGCTCGGTCCGTTCGGCCGCGCCGCGGTCGCTGCGCAGCTTGTCTGCCAGGCCACCGGGCAGCAGCCGGGACAGCGTCTCGCCCTGCTCCTCGCGGCGCGCGATGGCGGCGTGCAGCATCCGCAGCCGGCGCAGGGCGTCCTCCTGACCGGCACTCGCGCCCCGGGCCAGGTCGAGGAAGAGGCTCTCCACCGCGGCGTTGACGGCCTCGGGGGGGTCGCCGCCGGTCGCCGCGATGGCCTTCACCGAGCGGCCCTGCGCGACCTGCTCGAGCAGCGCCTCCTGGTCCGGGCTGAGCATGCCCTCGCGCCGGGCCGGCGAGATCAGGGCCCGGACGATCTCCGGGTCGAGCAGTGACCCGCCGGTGGCCACCTCGCGGATGGCCCGGCCCAGCCGGTTGGAGTCCGCGACCCGGTCCTTGAGCAGGTAGGCGTACCCGGCGGCGCCGTCGGCCAGCAGCCCGACGGCGTAATCGGGGCTGTCGTACTGGCTGAGCACCACGATGCCCGTGCCGGGCAGGCGGCGCCGGACCTCCTTGGCTCCTTCGATGCCCTCGTCCTGGAAGTTCGGCGGCATCCGGATGTCGGTGACGATCACCTGGGGGTGCAACTCGATCGCCGCCGAGACCAGCTCGTCGTAGTCACCCGCGACGCCGACCACCAGCACGTCCGGGTCGCGGGCCAGCAGCGCGCGCACCCCCTCACGGACGATGAGGTTGTCGTCCGCCAACAAGACGGTGATCTGAGTCACAAGGGCAATTGGACCGTGCCGGAGGGGTCCGCGACCAGGGTTGCCAGGACGACCTTCCGGGGGTGCTGGCACACCCGGCAAGCCACTGGTCAACGCCCTGGGGGCGCGCGCGGCGCGCGCCTAGCGTCCCTGTATCGCCTGCCAACGGTGGGCATCGGGACAAGGAGACACCGATGAGAGTCGAGTCCACCGCGACCGCCCTGTCGTGGATCCCCTCCGAGGCGGTCACCGGGATCATGCGGTCCACCTTCTCGGCCGGCCTGAGCCACTACGACTCGCCGCCGCCCGGCACCCTCGACGACCTGGACGCGCTGCGCCGCGCGGACGGCTTCCGCTTCGCCAACCGGCTGGACGCCTGGGCCGAGTTCTCCGGCGACGAGGTGACCGGCTACGGCCAGAGCGGCGGGGGCCTGATGGGCTCCACCACGGTCCGGATCGCCGGGCTGGGCGCGACCTTCGCCGCGGTCGCGATGCCCGACCTGCAGCCCGCGCCGGAGGTCGGCGACGGGTGGGTCCGATTCACTCAGACCAGCGGCGGGCGGACCGCGCTGCCGCTTCCGCGCTCGATCCGCAAGCCTCCGTTCGTGCGGCTGCAGGCCCCGCTGGTGTGGACCACGCTGTCCCTGACCCTGCACGCGGACGGCAGCAGCGAGGTGGCGCTGTCCGGCGCGAGCCCGTTCCCGCGGCACTGGGTCTACGGCCCGGACGGCGAGCTGGCGCTCAAGGCCGGAGTGGCCGACTGGGCCGCCTGGCTGGGCCAGCCGTCCTGGCGCAGCACGCCGTGGGGCGAGGAGGACTCCGCCATCGTGGTCACCGCCGCCGAGACCGCGCTGGAGCGCGAGCTGTCCGCCCTGCTCATGCACGGAGCCGAGGCGCCACGCATCCACCGGCACCCTGCGGAGCACGTGCTGGTCCGCCAGGGCGAACCCGGCGCCTCGCTGTTCCTGGTCCTGGACGGCGTGCTCGAGATCGTCGTGGACGGCCACTCGCTCGGCGAGGTCGGGCCGGGCGCGGTGCTCGGTGAGCGTGCCGTGCTCGAGTCGGGGGTCCGAACGGCCACGCTGACGGCGGTCACGCCGATCTGCATCGCCGAGGCTCCGGCCGCCGCCATCGACCGGGCGGCCCTGGCCAGGCTGGCGACCGGGCACCGGCGCGAGCTGGACCTCGATACGGCGACCGAGCCGGCAACGCGGTGAAGCTGGTCTTCCTCGGCGTCCGTGGCTCCACCCCGACGCCGGGGGCGGCATACCTCCGGTACGGCGGGCACACCAGCTGCCTGGCCGTGCTGGCCGACGGTGAGCGCGTCCCATCGCTCGTGCTGGACGCCGGGACCGGCCTGCGGGATCTGGACGGCCTGCTCGGCGGTCAGCCGTTCCGCGGCGCGGTGGCGCTGACCCATCTGCACTGGGACCACGTGCAGGGGTTGCCGTTCTGCCCGCCGATGGACCGGCCCGACGCCCGGGTGGAGCTGCACCTGCCCGGCGACTGGGATCCGGACGCGGGGTCCGGGGAGGCGACGGCGCTGCTGGCGCGGGCCATGTCGCCGCCGCACTTCCCGATCGGTCCGGACGGCCTTCAGGGCGGCTGGCGGTTCCTGCCGGCGCGCCCCGGGCCCCTGGCCTCAGCAGGGCCGGCCCAGGTGACGGCGGTGCCGGTGCCGCACAAGGGCGGGGTCACCTATGGGTACCGGCTCGACCTGGACGGGGCC
Source organism: uncultured Actinomycetota bacterium (assembly GCA_963740575.1). Taxonomy (GTDB): domain Bacteria; phylum Actinomycetota; class Actinomycetes; order Actinomycetales; family Kineosporiaceae; genus CAVUET01. The sequence continues at coordinate 189,409 of CAVUET010000005.1, forward strand.
AGCGTCGGGTACGTCCCCGACCATGCCGCCCTGCCCGACCTTGCCGCTCCGCCCGACCTTGCCGCCCTGCCCGACCAGGCGGGGCCGAACGGTGACCCGGCGGCGGCTCTGCTGACCGGCGTGGACGTGCTCGTGCACGACGGGCAGTACCTCCCCCGCGAGCGCGCCACGGCGGCTGCCTACGGGCATTCGGTGGTCGATGACGCCGTCCTGCTCGCGGACCGCTACGCCGTCGGCGAGCTGGTGCTCACCCACCACGCGCCCGGGCGCACCGACGACGAGCTCGACGCCCTGGCCGCCAGTCTGACCTCCACCCCGCAGGGGCGGCCGGTCAGGTTCGCGCGGCAGGGCCTGACCCTCGAGGTGCCGGCCCGCCGGCGCGAACCGGTGATCGCATCCGCAGAACGGAGCCCAGGATGAACCGCTCGTACCGCAGTCCCGTCTACCGAGCCCTGGCCTGGCTGATCGCCGCGGAGGTGGTGGTCCAGGCGATGGCGATCGCCTACGGCATGGCCGGCCTGGGTCACTGGGTTGACGACGGCGGCGTGCTCACCAAGGCCTCCGTAGAGGGCGACAGCGCGCCGTTCCCCGAGGTGGCCGGCTTCGCCGTGCACGGCATCAACGGGACGCTCGTCATCCCCGTCCTGGCGCTGATGCTGCTGATCTGGTCGTTCTTCGCCCGCATCCCCGGTGGCCGGCGCTGGGCCGGCGCGGTCTTCGTGCTGGTCCTCGTGCAGATCACCCTCGGTGGGCTGCTGCACTCGGTACCGGCGTTGGGCGCTCTGCACGGCCTGAACGCCCTGCTGCTGTTCGCCGCCGCGGTGCACGCCGCCCGGCGGATGCGCGCCACCAGGCCGGCCGCCGGGACGACGACGGCCGCAGCGACGTCGCCGTCCCACCAGGCGGCGCGCCCATAGCCACAACAGGCCCGGGTCGGACCGCGCTGGAGAGGCCGGCGCGACGGGTCAGCTCGGGTCGGCTCGGCTCAGCCCAGGCCGGCCCACGAGCCGGTGCGGACCGCCGCCAGGAAGGCGCCATCGTCCGGGTGCGCGATCGCCAGTTCGGCGAGCCTGTCCAGCAGATCGGGCGCGACGTCGTCGTTGTCCAGGTCGACCAGGTAGTCGTGCCGGTCCAGCACCTCGATGCGGTCCAGGTGTTCCGTGACCGCCGCGGTGAGCTCGCCCGGGCCGACGTCCCAGAGCCGGTCGCTGACACCGGCCAGCGCGTCCAGCCAGTCCCGCTCGGCGACCCCGTCCGGGGTCCCGTCGCTCGCGATCCGCTCGGCGTGGATGCGGCGGCGGTGCTCGGGGTCGGACGCGAGCAGGTGCTGGCTTCCGGCCGCCCGGCGCGCCGGCGGCGGGACCGCCAGGATGCGCTGGCGGTGCGCCCGCAGCAGGTCCTCCCCGTCGGCGGTGCGCGCGGCCACGTCGCTCAGGTAGCAGCGCAGGGGCAGCAGGTCGGGATCGGCATAGAGGTCGTCGAACACGGCGTCCAGCTCGGTGATGCGCCGCAGCAGGAGGCCGACCGCCGAGGCGGGCAGACCCTGCTTGCGCGCGGCCCAGGAGGCCCACGCGGACACCGCCGGGACCAGCGCGGCACGCTGCGCCGGGGTCAGTTCGAAGACGCACGAGACGTGGTCGCCGAGCGCGTGGTCCAGCCAGACCGGGCCGATCCGGGAGGCCTGCGACCGGGTCAGGGCCGTGTACCCGGCCAGCGCCCCGGCCCAGAACCTCAGCACGCCCTCCTCGACGCCGGCCGTGGCGCCGGCATCGGCGAGGAACTCCTCGACGGCGGCGGCTCGGTCCGTCCGGCTGGGCATGCCCTCGGGGGCCCTGCCCCACAGCAACGTCGGCTCGTAGCCGTTCTCGTCGTCGTCCTCGACCTCCACCTCGGGCAGGCGGCCGACACGGTTTCGCACGACCGGCAGCAGGACCAGATCGTCGGCCTGCGCCTCGCGGTAGGGGCGCCGGATCGCCCGCGACACCGCGGCCCGGGCCTCGATCAGCGAGATCTCCTCCATGGCACGCTGCGCCCCGGTGGCGTCGGTCGACGCCTCGACCGCTGCCCTGGCCCGCTCGGTCGCGGTGGTGACCTGGACGGCCAGAACCCGCGGCGTCGGGCAGGTGACGGTCTCCACGATGATCGCGTGCTCGGCCTCGCCGTAGTGGAAGGTGATCAGGACGAGCTCCTGGTCGCCGAACACGTCCCGGCTGCGCCAGGCCCTGACCGGCTTGGCCATACCCAGCCGGCGGTACCAGGAGGGCAGAAGGACCCCCTGCCGCACCAGGTCGGTCGCGATCCCGGTCGTGATCCGGCCCGGCAGGAGCGATCCGACCGAGAGCGCCATCGCCGCGACCTGCGGCGTCGGATACCGGGTGGCAGTCTCGACGATGCCCTGGACGAGGCCGGCCATGCCCACTCCGCCGGCTGTCGTGTACACCGCCAGCAACTGGGCCGCGCGCAACTCTGCGTCCAGCGGGTCGTCCACCTTGAGCAGGTGCGCGAACCGATCGGACTCGGCCAGCAGCGTCACGTGCAGGGCGTCCCGGCGGGACTGCGCCTCGTCCGGCCCGGCCCCGTCCGTCGAGGTGGAGGCCACACGTGTGCTGGTGGCCGGGTCTGCCACCGGGGGCCGGTTCCGGCGCCGGGCGGTGGGCTTGCGTCCTCTGCTCTTCGGGCTCACGAAGGCGATTGTTCAGGGTGCGGGACCGGCGGCGGCGGTGCCAAAGGCCCTGGGTGGGGGCATGCCACCCGTCTGACCCGACGCCATGGCCGTTCGGGCACCCGCCAGGCGGCACCTCCTCGTCTGATCGTACGATGCGTGAGCGTGTCATCACTCAAAGTTGTCGTGAGTGATCCGTTTTCCGCTAGCTTCCCGCGAGTGCGGCCGCGCCACGGCGGGTGCGGCCACTGCGGGATGCATGGGGGATTCATGATCAGGAGTGCGGGGCGGCGCCGGGCTGTGCGGCTCGGCGCCCTGGCGGCGGCGCTCGGGGTGGTCGCGTCGATGCCGTCGACGGCGTCGGCGGTGGGCGCCGGCCCGGTGTACGACATGTCGTGGCCGCAGTGCCAGCCCTACGGTCAGCCGCTGCCACCCAGCACGGCCCGCGCCATCGTGATCGGGCTGACCGAGGGGCGCCCGTTCACGGTGAACCGATGTCTGTCCACGCAGGTGTCGTGGGCGCGGTCCAACGCCCAGCCTGTGCAGGCCTACACGATGGCCGGTTACCCGACTGCGGCCCAGCTGTCCGTCTACGGCAGTGGCGGCCCGTGGACCGGGGCCGGGCTGGAGTCGCGGCTGCGCAACGTCGGGTACGCCGAGGCGACCTATGCGCGGCGGGCGTTCGGCAGCGTCGGGATGTCACCGCGCATGGTCTGGCTGGACGTCGAGCGCCTGGGGAAGCAGCCGTGGCAGTCCGGCTCGCCCACCGCACAGGCCAGGAACCGGTACGTGGTCGAGGGCCTGATGCGGGGCTTCTCCGACGCCGGCATCAGATACGGGATCTACGCGGGCCGCTACGACTGGACCACGATCATCGGCTCGTGGTGGCTGCCGGGAACCCCGGCCTGGGGCACGGTCGGGATGGGGTCGACCGCCGAGGCCACGGCCAGGTGCGCGCAGCCGAGCCTGTCCGGCGGCCCGTTGCTGATGGTGCAGTGGACGGACGGTCACTACGACGTCGACGTCCCGTGCGCCCGATTCACGCTCGCCCCGGCCCTGCCGCCACCCCCGGGCATCGGTCACGACTTCACCCGCGATTGGCACGCGGACCTGCTCGGCCGCACCAGCTCCGGCACGCTCTACCTCTACCCCGGCAACGGCCGCAGCAGCTTCACCGCCCGCCGACTGGTCGGCACCGGGTGGGACCACTACACCGACCTCACCGCACCCGGCGACGTCAGCGGTGACGGCATCCCCGATCTGCTCGCCCGCACCAAGTCCGGCGCCCTCTACCTCTACCTCGGCAACGGCCGCGGCGGCTTCACCGCCCGCCGACTGGTCGGCACCGGGTGGGACCACTACACCGACCTCACCGCACCCGGCGACGTCAGCGGTGACGGCATCCCCGATCTGCTCGCCCGCACCAAGTCCGGCGCCCTCTACCTCTACCTCGGCAACGGCCGCGGCGGCTTCACCGCCCGCCGACTGGTCGGCACCGGGTGGGACCACTACACCGACCTCACCGCACCCGGCGATCTCACCGGCGACGGCATCCCCGATCTGCTCGCCCGCACCAGCTCCGGCGCCCTCTACCTCTACCCCGGCAACGGCCGCGGCGGCTTCACCGCCCGCCGACTGGTCAGCACCGGCTGGGGCAACGTCACCCTCACCGCACCCGGCGATCTCACCGGCGACGGCATCCCCGACCTGCTCGCCCGCACCAGCTCCGGCACCCTCTACCTCTACCCCGGCAACGGCCGCGGCAGCTTCACCCCGCGCCACCGGATCGGCACCGGGTGGAATCACTACGCCGACCTGATCTGAATCCACGGCATCTGAGGCCACGGCCGACCACCACCCGCTGGGCCGAGCCCCGCTCACCGGCGGGCGGAACCTGTCGCCGGCGGGCAAAGCTGCGCGACGGGCGCAGTGCGCTGATTCGCACCACGCCCGTCGCGGTCCTAGGGCGAGCTCGCCTACCGGAGCATGTCGTCGAAGTCGCCGTCCTTGGCACCGAGAATCAGTGCCTCGATCTCGGCCCGGGTGTACACGAGCGCCGGGCCCTTGGGGTCACGTGAGTTGCGGACTGCAACATCCCCGGACGGAGACAGTTCAGCAAGCTCAACACAGTTGCCGGTCGAGTTGCTTCGCCGGCTCTTCCGCCAGGTGACGCCCTGCAGCTCAATGGCAGGTATGCCGTTGTACACCTGGGACATTTCGCCTCCTGTAACCGTATGCGCGAGCGCTGGACTGCCCTGCCAGAACCAGTGCTGTGATGCCCGGGCGTATGCACGTGCATCGGTTCGCGCATCTGCATGTACGCGCATCATAGCTCAGAACAGCCGCTCGTACGCACGGTTGTTTTTCCGGTAGGCCCGCAACCTTGTGTAATCATAGAAAGCCGCTAAACGGGCGAAACACCTCATGAGACGTTGCCGGCGGCGATGAGGATCATGACTGGCGGCGCGACACGCCGCATCGACACACGCAGGGCGATCAGGTGGTGATCGGGACGCACGGCCGGAGGCCATCCCCGGTCAGGGCCGGTCAGGCCCTGGATCGGGCCTGGTCGGGCCTGGTCAGGCCCGGATCAGGCCCTGGCCAGCAGCTTGTTCAAGGTCTCGGCCGACATCTCCGGGGGCTGGCTGTCCAGCGTGAGCCGGTTCATCGTCTCCAGGTACCGGTCGACGTGCTCCCGCTTGTCCAGGTAGAGCGCGCTGACCAGCTGCTCGACGTAGACCACGTCGGGCAGGTCGGGCTCGGGGAACCGCAGGATGCTGAAGGCGCCGCCCTCGGCGGCGTGACCGCCGAACCGGAAGGGCATGATCTGGATCGTGATGTTGGGCATGATCGACATGTCCAGCAGGTGCTGGATCTGCGCCCGCATCACCTTGGCACCGCCGATCGGCCGGCGCAGAGCCGCCTCGTCCACGACGACCCACACCTGCGTCGGGTGGTGCTGCCGCGCGAGGACGCGCTGCCGCTTGAGCCGCAGGCCCACCCGGCGCTCGACCTCCTCGGCGCGCAGCTCGGGGCGGCCGGCGACGATCACGGCCCGCGCGTAGTCCTCGGTCTGCAACAGGCCGGGGACGAACTGCACCTCGTAGGACCGGATCATGGACGCGGCCTCCTCCAGACCGATGTAGGTCTGGAACCAGGTCGCCAGGACGTCGTCGTAGTCGTGCCACCAGCCGGGGCTGTTCGCGTCCCGGGCCAGCTCGAGCAGAGCCTCGCGCTGTTCGGGGTCCTCCACGCCGTAGTGGGTCAGCAGGTCGGCGATGTCGCGTTCCTTGAAGCTGACACGGCCGAGCTCGAGACGGCTGATCTTGGATCCGGACCCCCGGATCACGTAGCCGGCATCGTCGCGGGTGATGCCCTTCGCCTCACGGAGACGACGCAGCTGTGCACCGACGAGGATTCGGCGCACGGTAGGTCCGCCTGTGGTCGGCGTGGTCACAGCTACCCTCCGGCGATTGTTCCATCGCAGTCTGCCACGTCTCCCTGCTCGCATGCAGCGTCCCAGGCCGCAGAAATCACCACAGATGTCGGCAGATGCACGTGCATCTGCCTGTGCACCCTGCTAGTCTTCCGTGCACGTGCATCTGCTCGTGACGTCTGCATAGGGCGTTCAATGCGGAAGCCAACGGTCGGATCGCACGTCCGGACGGCGCCCGACGGGCGGCGGACGGGTGAGCAGCCCGCGGTTCGCGAGTGAAGGAGCTGCGATGACCGGGAGGTTCTTGGCCCGCTCCCGGTATGACCACAAGCAGGCGGTCGCCGGGTCGTGCCCCCCGGCTCGGCGACCGCCGATTACCGGGAGGGTGCCGACATGATCTGGTCCCGAGGCAGGTCCCGGCAGCGCAAGGCAGTCGTCACGGCGCTCTCGGCTGTCGGGGACAACGGCATGTCCCTGCTCGCACTCGGCGTCGCGGTGAACATCCCCGAGGCGCACCTGCAGTCGATCCTCGACCATCTGATCCATTCCGGCCAGGTACGCAGCCGTCCGCTCTCGGAGGTCTCCATCCCCGGGCAGCGATCCCCGCGCTACCAGCTGATCACGCATTCGGGCGCCTCGCTCGGTCTCGTGCAGCGCCACCCTCGGATCAGCTGACCAGCGGGCCCGGCGCCCTCGGACGGCAGATGCGATCCCGTACTCGTCGCGGCGAGTCCCGTACTCGTACCGACCAGCTAGTACTGACTACTAGTAACTGACGAGAGCTAGAGCCGGCGGCCGACCCCGCACAGCCCTCCGGGAGCACCCGGCCCGTCCTCACGCCACGTGGCCAGCGGCACCAGGCCGGGCTCGATCAAGTCGAACCCGTCGAACAGCTGCTCGATCTGAGCGCGGCTGCGGAAGACGATCGGCGCGTTCGTCTCCGCGTAGATGCTCTCCAGCCGTCTCACCATGGTGGGATCCAGGTCCTCCCGGCAGGCCGCCGAGATCGCCACGTAGCTGCCGGGGACAAGCAGCTTCCGGTACTGGGCCAGGATCTCGGGCGCGATGTCGTGGCGGACGAAGTGCAGCACCGCGACGAACAGCACGCCGACGGGCCGACTGAGGTCGATCAGATCCCGCACCTGCGGGTCATCCAGGATCGACATCGGCTGCCGCAGGTCGTGCTGGATTGCCAGCAGGTGGTCATCCTTGGCCAGCAGCGCCCGGTTATGTACCAGCACAACCGGATCACTGTCCACGTACACAACCCGGGCGTCCTTGGTGAAGCGGCGCGCGGTCTCGTGCACGTTCGGGGACGTCGGGATCCCGGTGCCCAGATCGAGGAACTGGCTGATCCCCTCCTGCGCCATGGCCTCCACGGCGTCGGTCAGGAACTCGCGGTTGGCCAGCGCGACCAGGCGCGCATCAGGGGCGGTCTTCTCGACCTCCTCCGCCGCCTGTCGGTCGACCGCGAAGTTGTCCTTGCCCCCGAGGTAGTAGTCGTACATACGCGCGACGCTCGGCTTGGTCGGGTCGATGGCAGGTGGCACCCAGTCGATGCCCTCGTCCGTCCAACTCCAGTCGAACTCCGGACTCTCGCTCTCGCCCGTTCCCCGTGCCATCCCACCCGCCTGACCTCGCCGGTGATGTTCAGCAGCATCGAGCCTACCTGTCAGGGGGCATCCGTCAACGTTCGTCCCCTATCGCACACGATCGCGTCTATCACGTGTCGTGACCGACATGCCCGATGATTGGTTCGATCCGATCACCGTCCGCATCCGTTCAGTACCGCACGACCGCCCTGCCCCGCCCAGGCCGACGTCACCGTCACTGCCGGTCAGCACAATCCCGGACAACCGACCGGCTTGGCCTATTCGACTACGCGGGGCCACGCTGGAGGGGTGCCGAGAACCCCGAGCGCAGGCATCGTCCTGTTCCGCATCAGCCGGTCACCGTCACCGCCCGAACCGCAGGTCCTGCTCGGCCACCTCGGCGGCCCGTTCTTCAGCCGCAAGGACGCCGGCGCCTGGACCATCCCCAAGGGTGAGTTGGACGACGGGGAGGCACCAGAGGCCGCGGCCCGCCGGGAGTTCGCCGAGGAGACCGGGCACGCCGTGACGGATCTGGAGCTGATCCCCCTGGGCTCGATCCGCCAGTCCGGCGGGAAGACCGTCTTCGCCTGGGCCGGCGAGGGGGACCTGGACCCCGACACCGCATACAGCAACAACGCGGAGATCGAGTGGCCCCCGAGGTCCGGGCGGCGGCTGGTCGTCCCGGAGCTGGACCGGTTCGCCTGGTTCGACCTGGCGCACGCCCGCCGCGTGGTGATCCCCGCGCAGGTCGCGTTCCTCGACCGCTTGGTAGAGCTGCTCCAGGAGCGGAGCGGATCATAATCGGCTCCGAGTTGCCACTTTGGCATTGGCACTTGCCAATCTGTGAATTCCGACCTAGCATTTTCGGCATGACGAACGATCGACTTGATGATGTACTGCGCCGCGTCGCGACCGGCCAGCTGTCCCCCGAGGACGCTGCCCGTCTGCTCGACGCAGAGGAGCACGGGGCCGGTCAGGCGGGCGCCGAGGACGAGTTGCTCCGCGAGCCGCCGGGCGGCAGCGGGCCAGGCCGGGACGACGAGGGGGCAGCCCCGCGTCAGATCCGGCTGGCCGTGGCCTACCGGACCGTGACCGTGGTGGCAGACGCCGCCGTCAGCCAGGCCCACGCCACCGGACCGCACACCGTCCGGCGGGACGGCGACGTCCTGGTGATCGAGTCCGACAACCCACCCTGGCAGAGCGGCGAGGACGGCCGGTTCATCTTCTCCGCGCTGCCTCGCTCGATCGGCTGGGGCCGCGGCTGGCGGGACGAGGCCCTCACCGTCCGGGTGAACCCGAACCTGCCGCTCGACGTGGATGCGGCCGGCTGCAGCCTGCGCGTCCTCGGCCTCGAGGCCGGCGCCCACCTGCACCTGATTGCCTGCTCGCTCAAGGCCGACCGGATCCGCGGGCCGCTGAGCATCGATGCGATGACCTCGTCGATCAAGGGTTCGCTGGGCCCGACCGGCGATTCGCGACTGAACTGCGAGCAGTCCTCGGCGAAGGTCTCGCTGCTGGCCGGGACGAGCGTGCGGATCCACGGCTCCAACCGGATGAGCAAGGTCGTCCTGCCCGGGCACATGACCAGGGCGGGCGGACCGCTGGCGGAGACCATCGAGGCCACCGTCGGTGACGGGCGGGACCAGCTCACCGTGGACGCCCTGATGAGCTCGGTGCTCATCACGGCGGACTCCCGCGCGGCGAGTACGGTCGTCGGGTGACTCCTGCCACGACCTCGCCGTCGCGCGGCGGATCGCCCTACCGGCCGCCCCGGGACTGCCCGGTCTGCGCCGAGCGGCTCGAGATCACCCAGCTCGGGTGCTCGAACTGCGGGACCGGGCTGTCCGGGCGGTTCCGTCCCTGCGAGTTCTGCGGACTGGAGGACGCCGACCGGGAGGTCCTGCGCGTCTTCCTCGCCTCGCGAGGCAACATGAAGGACCTCGAACGCCACCTCGGCGTCAGCTACCCGACGGCTCGCGCCCGGTTCGACGACCTGCTGCGCAAGCTGGGGATCGCCGAGCCCGCGGCCACGCCGGCGGGAGCCGCCGCGACGCCGCCCGGGCGATCCGCCCGCCCGGCCGAGGCGGACAGACGGCTGGACACGCTGCGCGCCCTGGCTGCGGGCGACCTCGACGTGCAGGCCGCTCGCGCGGTGCTCGCGGACGAATCCGAGTGACCTGAGCGCTCAGCCGAGCTCGTCGCCGCTGGTCCCCGCCGGGTCGGCGGCCGTCCAGCCGTCGGGGTAGCCCTCCGGCTCGGGGCCACCGAGGTCGAGCACCTCGTCCACGGGCAGCCGTGGGACCGGGCGCGCCGGTGTGCCCGGGTAGCCCAGCCTCATGATCACCTGAGGGTGGCCGTCGATCTCGAGCAGACCCCGGATCGCGGCCCTGCGCAGCTGGTCCTGGCACGGCCGGTTGGCGAAGCCGGCGGCCAGACCGTCATCGGCGGCCACCAGGAGTACGCGCTGCAGCGCCTGCCCTGCGGCCAACCAGCTCGCTGGGTCGTCGTGATCGGTCCACAGCACCACCGCCTCGGGCGCCGCCATCAGCAGCCCCGAGTCGTAGTCGCCGACCCGGCGGCCGAGCGACGACCGGCCGATGCCCATCCGGGCGGGCAACCGCCGCACCGCGGGCGAGGGCATGCCGTCACCGCGGCGACGCGGTCGCATCCAGCGCGCGAGTTCGGCCCGGCGCCGGGAGTCACTGAAGTAGGCCTGGTCGCACTCGCGGACCAGGGCCGCAACGATCGGGCGTTCCTGCGCGCTGAGCACCCGCAGCTGCGCGCCCTCGGCGCCGGCCTCGGACGCCAGCCGATCCAGGCGCTCCGGCGGGACACCGCGGCGCGAGAACGGTCGCCGCCAGGTGTGCCGGACCGGCACGGCGGCGTCCAACTCGGAGAAGGCGCAGTCCACCGCGCCGGTGGCGAACCGCACCCGGGCAAGCAGTTCAGGGCGACCGGGATCGGGCAGCAGTTCGACCCTGGTGTCCAGCAGCGCCTCGGCGGCCGCCACCCGGAGGGTCATCAGTGCGGCACCGCAGCTCATCACCAGCTCGCGCCCGCCCGGGTCACCTTCAGGCAGCGAGCGCTCGTCGACCCGGCTCAGCTCGAGCTGGGTGGCAGTGGGGCGATCGCCGTCGCGCAACACGGTCCAGCGCCACGGCTGGGTGTTGTGCGTCGACGGCGCGAGTCGCGCCCGGGCCACCAGCGCGCGGATCACACCCAGGGGGACTTCAACCTGCGTGTCCATGGTGGACCTCCTCCGGGTCGCGTCACCCACTGATGGACGGCTCAACCCACTGGCTCGGAGTCCATCGTCGCTGGCCGCGAATAGCCCCTTCCGGGCCGAAGGTCCGCCGGGACACCGCCCAGCGGGGAGCCCACCAGCCGGTCCAGCAGCCTCGATGCCGACGCAGCCGGGTCCAGGCCGTCCCTTCCCCAGGCCAGCAGGGCAGCCCGGGCGACCCCCACGACCACGTTGGCGACGGCCTCCGCGGCCAGCACCGCCTCCGGTTCATCACCCCACCGGACACGCAGATGCTCGACGATGGCCGTCTCGTAGTCCCGGTCATTGCGCGCGTCCACCTCTCGGACGGCCGCCGACGCGGCGACCAGACCGTAGCGGCGGTGGCGGAAACCGGACGGCAGCTGCCAGCGGATGCTGTCCACCAGCAGGCCGCAGACAGCAGCCACCGCGTCAGCCCCCGCCGGGAGCCCGGCCAGCGCGGCCCTGAACCGGACCATGTTCTCCTCGTGGTCGGGGAACACGGCGGCGGCCTTGGCGGGGAAGTGCAGGAAGAAGGTCCGCGGGCTCACCCCGGCTGCCGCGGCGATCTCCTCGATCGTGGTGGCGTCGACCCCCTGCTCGAGGAACAGCCTGAGGGCCGCGTCCGCGAGCGCCTGCCGGGTGGCGGCGCGGCGCTCGTCCCTCTTCATGCAGCCAGAGTAGCGACGGCGCGCCGGGACGCCCTGCGCCACTGGCAGCCTTGAGAAAGTGGCCAGGTCAGAGGGGTCTTGACGAACTCCGAAGAAGCGATTTCACTGCAGTGACTGCAGTCACTAAGGGGTGAGACACGGTGTTCGACACACCCGAAGAGCTCCAGCGTCTGATCGAGGAGTTCTACCCGTACCGCGAGCGCTTCGAGACCGTCCGGCGGCTGCCCGAGCAGGGGCGCGACCGGGAGGAACTGCTCACCGAACTGCGCTGGATGGCGCAGCGTGAGGACGAGAAGGGGCTGCTCGGGCAGGTCTCGGGATCGCTGTACCACGGCGACCCGGAGCACTACGCCTTCCTGGTCGAGGCGTTCGGGCTGTTCGCGCACGCCAACGTGTTGCAGCGGGACATGTACCCGTCGGCCACCAAGTTCGAGGCCGAGATCGTGGCGATGACCGCGAGCCTGCTGCACGGGGAGGCCGCGCCGGATGCCTGTGGCGTGCTCACCTCGGGTGGCTCGGAGAGCCTGATCACGCAGATGCTCACCTACCGGGACCGGGCCCGGGCCGAGCGCGGCATCACCGCGCCGGAGGTGATCGCCCCGGTCACCGCGCACTGCTCGCTGGCCAAGGGCGCCCACTACTTCGGCATCACGCTGGTGCCGGCGCCGGTGCGGGAGGACTTCCGGGTGGACGTGGGCTGGGTGGCCGACCACGTCACATCGAACACGATCGCCCTGGTCGGCTCGGCCGGGAACTACCCGCACGGTCTGATCGACCCCATCCCCGAACTCGGCGCCATCGCCCTGGAGCACGGCATCGGCCTGCACGTGGACGGGTGCATGGGCGGCTTCATCCTGCCGTGGGGCGAGCGGCTCGGCTTCCCCGTTCCGCCGTTCGACTTCCGGGTGCCCGGCGTGACCTCGATCTCGGCCGACCCGCACAAGTACGGCTACGGCCTGAAGGGCACCAGCGTCCTGCTCTATGCCGACCGGGATCTGCGCCGCCACCAGTACTTCACCGCGCCGGAGTGGCCCGGCGGGATCTACATCTCGCCGGGGATGGCCGGCAGCCGGTCGGGTGGCCTGATCGCCTCGACCTGGGCAGCCATGGTCGCGCTCGGCGAGCAGGGGTACCTGGAGATCGCCCGGCCGGTGTTCGAGACGGCAGCTCGGCTGCGGGCGGGGATCGGGACGATCGAGGGGCTGCGGGTGATCGGCGATCCGCTGTTCATCATCGCCTTCAGCTCCGACGAGGTGGACATCTTCCACGTCAACGACTACGTGGCCGAGCGGGGTTGGCGGCTGAACGGCCTGCAGGCGCCCCCGGCGGTGCACTTCTGCGTGACCCGGCCGAACACCGAGCCCGGCGTGGTGGAGAGGTTCCTGGCCGACCTCGCCGACGGGGTGGCCTACGCCCGGGGCCAGGCTCACGGCACGGCCCGCAGCGGAGCCCTGTACGGGCTGTCCGGCGCGGGGCCCGAGGGCGTCGCGATGGCACGCACCCTCCTCGGCGCCGCGCTGGACGCCTTCTACGAGCCGGCCCCGTGAGCGAGGAAGGCGCTCCGTCCGGGTCTGGACCCGTGAGCGAGGAAGGCGCTCCGTCCGGGTCTGGACCCGTGAGCGAGGAAGGCGCTCCGTCCGGGTCTGGACCCGTGAGCGAGGAAGGCGCTCCGTCCGGGTCTGGACTGAGGAGCCGTAGCGCCGCAGGCGCGCACGGCGACGAGGGAAGACCCGGACCTCAGGAGCGCCGCCCGAGCGAACCAATCAACACAGTGAGCGAGCAGGCGGCCCGGCGGGGTCTGGACCGAGGAGCGGTCGCGCCGCAGGCGCCGACAGCGACGAGGGAAGACCCCGCCACCCAGGGCCGCCGCCCGAGCGAACCGATCAACACAGTGAGCGAGCAGGCGGCCCGGCGGGGTCTGGACCGAGGAGCGGTCGCGCCGCAGGCGCCGACAGCGACGAGGGAAGACCCCGCCACCCAGGGCCGCCGCCCGAGCGAACCGATCAATACAGTCCTGACCGTCGACCTCGGCACGACCGCGGTCAAGGTCGGCCTGGCGACCGTCACCGGCCGGGTGATCTGGCACGAGGAGCATCCGCTGCAGACGGTCCTGCTGCCGGGTGGTGGCGCCGAGCAGGACGCCGAGGGCTGGTGGCAGCTGATCACCGGGGCGGCCAGGCGCGCCCTGGGCAGCGGCGCGGTCGACCCGGCGTCCGTTCGGGCCGTCGCCGTGGTCGGGCAGTGGGCGTCGACCGTTCCGGTGGACGAGTCCGGCGAACCGGTCGGGCCGTGCGTGCTGTGGATGGACAGTCGCGGCGGGCCCGAGGCGACCCGCCGGGTCGGCGGCCCGGTGGCCGGCTACGCCCCGGGCAAGCTGCTGTCCTGGGTCCGGCGGTCCGGCGGCGCTCCCTCGCTGGACGGCGCCGACCCGCTCGGTCACCGCTGGTTCCTGCAGACCTCGCGGCCGGACCTGCACGCCCGGGCCCGCTGGCTGCTGGAGCCGGTGGACTACCTGACGATGCGGTTCACCGGTCGCGCGACCGCGACGCCGGCGTCCATGACGGGCTCGTGGCTGACCGACAACAGAGACCTGGGCACCATCCGATACGACCCGACGCTGATCCGGCTGGCCGGGCTGGATGCGGGCAAACTCCCTGCGCTGCAAGGGAACGGGACGCTGATCGGGCCGATCCTGCCGGCCGTGGCCGCCTCGCTCGGGCTGCCCGAGGGCGTTCCGGTGGTCACCGGCCTGACCGATGCGCACGCCGTCGCGCTGGGGTCGGGCGCGGTGGCGGACTTCGAGCCGCACCTGTCGCTCGGCACCACCTCGTGGGTGGCCTGCCACGTCCCGTTCAAGAAGACGGACGTGATCAACCAGGTCGCCTCGGTGCCCGGCACGCTCCCAGGCCGCTACCTCGTGGTGAACAACCACGAGACCTCCGGCCGGTGCCTGCACTGGCTGCGGCAGGTGCTGGAGAACGACGAGACGCCGTTCGACGAACTGACCGCCCAGGCGGCGACGGCGGCACCCGGCAGCGGCGGGGTGATCTTCACCCCCTGGCTGGCCGGTGAGCGGACGCCGATCGCCGACCGGAACGCCCGCGGCGGCTTCCACAACGTGTCCCTGTCCACCACCCGGGCCGACCTGATCCGCGCGGTCCTGGAGGGCGTGGCCCTGAACGACCTGTGGACCCTGCAGGTGGTGGAGCGGTTCACCAACCGGCGGCTGGACCACCTGCGGACCGTCGGCGGCGGCGCCTGCTCACCGTTGTGGTGCCAGATCCACGCGGACGTTCTGGACCGCACCATCGACCAGGTGTCCGAGCCGATGCTGGCCGGTCTGCGCGGCGGTGCGCTCGGGGCGGGGCTCGCGCTGGGTCTGATCGAGGTGCACGAACTGCGGGACCTGGTGCCGGTGACGGCGACGTTCCATCCCGACCCGGAGCGGGTCGCGGTGTACCGGCGGCTGTTCGCCGAGTTCCCGAGGCTGTACCGGGTTCAACGGAAGATGTTCGCCCGCCTCAACGCGCAGCAGCCCTGAGCCCTGAGCCCGGGCAGCGCCGGCGGCGCCGACGCGTGTCAGTCCGCGTCGTAGACGTGGCAGACCGTGCCGTCACACCCCTCGGCGAAGAGGCCACAAAGCAGGCATACGCGGTCGGTCGTGGCGGTGGTTTGGTCCGAGTCCAACGCGAGCTGGCCTGCCATGGTGGATCGCTTCCTTCGTCACATCTCGGCGCTGCGTGCCGCACCCGCGCGCGACACGTGTATCCACCATGCTCTGTCGACATGAAGATTGTTGGGCCGTAGGGCCCACAAGCCGTGACTCTTTCGCCACGGAACAACGGGTTGACGCGCCCGGTCAGACCAAGGTCCCGATCCTGATCATCAGCGGAAACCAGGCTGGATCAGTGCGAATCCTTCGGCGCCACCCTGATGCCACGCTGTTCCTTGCCACCAGCGTCCTGCTCGCCTGCGGGTTGATCCCGCACGCGCTCGGCGCCGGCGGGGGCTGGCATCAGGTTGCGACCGGGGCGTGGGTGCTGTCCGCGGTCACCGCTCTCGCACTGTCCGTCGGCTGGGTGATCGCCGCCGCGCTGCGCCGCGAGGCCACCGTGGACGTGATCGCGCTGCTGGCCCTGGCCGGGACGCTGGCCGTCGGCGAGCCCCTGGCCGGCGCCGTGATCGCGTGGATGCTGGCCACCGGCCGGGTGCTCGAGGAGCGGGCCCAGGCACGGGCGACCCGCGAGCTCAGCCTGCTGGTCGAGCGCGCGCCACGCCGGGCCCGCCGGCGCCGGGACAGGGACATCGAGGACATCCCGGTCGACGAGATCGCCCGCGGCGACGTGCTCGTCGTGGGCCCGGGCGAGATCATCCCGGTCGACGGGCATCTGCTCGGGCCCGCGGTGCTGGACGAGTCGGCGCTCACCGGCGAGGCCCTGCCGGTCGATCGGGCGTCCGGCAGCGAGGTGCGCAGCGGCTGCCTGAACGCGGGCGGCCCGCTCACCCTGGTCGCCACCTCGGCCACCGCCGACTCGACCTACGCGCACCTGATCCGGCTCGTGGCGCAGGCCCGCGCGTCGTCAGCGCCCTTCGTCCGCGCCGCCGACCGGGTCGCCGTCGCCTTCGTCCCGATCACCCTGGTCCTGGCCGGCTGCGCCTGGTGGGCTGCCGGCGACCCCGTCCGGGCGGTCGCGGTGCTCGTGGTGGCGACGCCCTGCCCGCTGCTGCTGGCCGCACCGATCGCGTTCATGTCGGGGCTGTCCCGGGCGGCCCGGGCCGGGGTCGTGATCAAGGGCGGTGCCGCGCTGGAGCGGCTGGCTGCCGGCAAGGTGCTCATGTTCGACAAGACCGGCACGCTGACCCAGGGCTCGCCGCAGGTGGTCGGCATCGTGGTCGCCGATCCCGACCCCGCCGGGACATCTCTGGCAGGGCCCGAGTCCGCTCTGGCAGGGTCCGGCGGGGTGGACGCGACCGAGTTGCTGCGGCTGGCGGCCTCGCTGGACCAGGTGTCGCCGCACGTGCTGGCCGGCGCGATCGTGCTCGCCGGGCGGGCCCGCGGCCTGCGCCTGGAACTGCCCGAGGACGTGGCCGACGAGCCGGGCTACGGGATCCAGGGCACGGTGGCCGGCCGGCGGGTCCGGATCGGCCGGGCCTCCTGGATCCTGGCTGACCGGCCCAGCCCGTGGGCCCGCAGGCTGCGGCGCCGCGCGGCGCTGGACGGCTCGCTCTCGGTCTACGTGTCGGTGGACGGCGTCCCGGCCGGTGCTCTGCTGCTGGAGGACCCGATCCGACCAGACGCCCCGCGGATGGTGCGCGCGCTGCGCCGCGCCGGGCTGGAGCGGATCGTCCTGGTGACCGGTGACCGGGCGGACATCGCGGAGGCCGTCGGCCGGGTGGTCGGTGTGGACGCCGTGCACGCCGAGCATGACCCGGCCGAGAAGCTCGCGGTGGTGCTGGCCGAGTCCAGGATCGGGCCGACGGTGATGGTCGGTGACGGGGTGAACGACGCGCCCGCGCTGGCCGCCGCCGGGGTGGGGGTGGCCCTGGCGGCACGCGGCGCCACGGCGTCCTCGCAGGCCGCCGACGTCGTGCTGACCGTGGACCGGGTGGACGGGCTGGCCACAGCGATCGAGCTGGCCCACCGATCGCGGTCGATCGCGGTACAGAGCGTCGGCGTCGGGATGGGCCTGTCCATGGTCGCCATGGGCGCGGCCGCGCTCGGCCTGCTGCCGCCGACCGCGGGTGCCCTTCTGCAAGAACTGATCGACGTGATCGCGATCCTGCTCGCGCTCCGCGCGGTGCTGCCGGCGCACTCCCGCAAGCGGCTCCTGACCGGACCCGACGCCGAGGTGGTCAGCGCGCTGCAGGACGAGCACACCGGCATCCGTCCGCTGGTGGAGGAGATCCGGCAGGCTGCCGACCAGCTCGGCGCCCGCGACGATCTGGACGGCGTGCGGCAGTTGCTCGACCGGCTGGAGGGCCGGCTGCTGCCGCACGAGCGGGCCGAGGAGCGCCTCCTGCACCCGGTGATGGCCAGGGTGTTGGGCGGCGACGACCCCACGGCCGCGCTCAGCCGGGCGCATGCGGAGATCGAGCACCAGGTGGCCCGGCTGCAGCGGCTGATGCGCGACATCGACGCCGAGGGCGGGATCACCGATCCCGAGGACGGCACCGAGGTGCAACGGCTGCTCTACGGGCTGCACGCCGTGATGCGCCTGCACAACGCGCAGGAGGACGAGCTGTACAGCCGCCCGGAGATGCCCCCGCCCGGCGGCACCCGCGCCGCCGCCGACGCCGCCTGATCCCCCTGATCCCCGGGCGATCCGGCCTCGCTACCGCCCAGGTGCCAGGTGCACGATAGGTCCATGCCCGGCAACCAGGACGCCGCCGAGACCAGGCCGGCGGCCGGGTCCGCGGTGCCCGCCCGGGCCGTCACGCCGGGCCGCCGGCTGCTGCCGGACGCGCCGACGGCTGTCCAGGTGCTGTGCACCGCGGTGTTTCTGACCGCCGTGCGGCCGCTCACCTGGCCGGCCACGCTCGGCGTGATCGTCGGCGGCGGGCTGGTCGTGCACCGCGGGCTGGGGCTGTCCCGGGACGAGCGCGGCCCGGTGCCACCGGCACCCTCACGTCGGGCCCTGATGATCTGGTGGGCGCCGCTGCTCGCCTTCGCCGTGCTGGAGATCATCGACGATGCGCTGGGCTCGACGTACGCCCATCCGACGCTGTCGATCCTCCTGGACCCGGTCACCAACGCCCCGGCGGGCCGCTTTCTCGGAGTGCTCGCCTGGATGACGCTCGGCGACTACCTGGTGCGCCGATGAGCAGTCACTGGGCGGCGGTGCTGGGCTTCGCGATCCTGGCCGTGACCGTGCTCGCGATCGACCGCCTGGCCCGGCGGCCGCAGTCCCAGCTGGCCGGGTTCGGCACGGTGATGAGCCGGCTGATGGCCACCCGTTCCGGGCGGATCGGCGTGCTCGTGGTCTGGTGGTGGCTCGGCTGGCATTTCCTCGCCCGCTGAGGGGCGTCATTCCCAGGCCGGGCTCACCGGTTCCGGCTCACCGGTTCCGGCTCACCGGTTCCGGCTCACCGGTTCCGGCTCAACGGTTCCGGCTCACGATTCCGGGGCAGCAGCCCGTCGAGCAGGGCCGCGGCGCGGTCGCGGACCCATGCCAGCTGCGCCGGAACATCGGCCGCCGTGACCCGGCCCTCGGTGATCCAGGCGATGCTCTCGTCGCCGGGCGTCTCCAGGTCCTCGCGCAGCGCCCGGTCGGCCAGGTACCGGGCCGCGTGCAGCACCCGCTCCAGGGGCGGGGCGCTGGGCAGCAGCGGCTCGTGGTGCCGGCCGATCAGGGTGCAGATCCGTTCGGGGATCTGCCAGCTCGACAGCACCCGGGCGCCGGCCTGCTCGTGGGTGATCCCGTAGCGGTCCAGTTCCAGGAGAGCCTGCTCGGCCGGGTCGGAGGTCTCGGGCAGGCAGAGCAGCCCCGGGGGTTCGTGCTGGTGCAGCAGGGCGGCGCCGAAGGTGTGCAACAGACCGAGGGAGAAAGCGTCCCCGGGATCGGCCTCCATCGGCTTGCTCAGGTACTCGGCCGCCGTGGCGGACAGCGCTGCGGCCTGCCAGAAGCCGGGCGGCAGGGCGGCCGGGTCGTCCAGGCCGGTGGCCGCGACCACGGCCAGGCTCCGGACGGTCTGGAAGCCGAGGACGGAGACGGCGTACGGCAGCGTGCTGACGCGCCCGCTCAGGCCGTAGTAGGTCGAGTTCGCCACCCGCAGGACGCGGCCGGCCAGCACCGGGTCGGAGCCCAGCGCCCTGGCCAGGTCCGGTGCCCCGGTGTCGGGATCGTCGACCAGCTGCAGCACCCGGGCGGCTGATCCCGCACGCGAGCGCAGCTGCTCGTGCCGCGCCAGCAGGACCGAGGCGGCGTCGACGGTCATGGCTGGTCCGATCGGACGGCGCCGGCCGCGATCCGGTAACGGCCGCTACCCTCCGCCTTGGCCTGGTACATCGCCCGGTCCGCGGACCGCAGCAGGCTCTCCGGGGTGTCGCCCGGGCCGGCCAGCGCGATCCCGATACTGGCCGACAGCCGGCTCTGGCCGCTGCCGAGCACGAACGGCGCGGACAGGCTCTCCACGAACCGCCGGGCCGCGGCCTCGGCAGCCATCGGGGAGTCGACGTCCTGCAGGACGACCACGAACTCGTCACCGGCCACCCGGGCCAGCACGTCGTAGCGTCGCGCCGCCCGCTGCAATCGCCGGGCCACATCGACCAGGACCCGGTCGCCCGCCTCGTGGCCGTAGGAGTCGTTGACGTCCTTGAACCCGTCCAGGTCCAGAAGCAGAAGGGCGAATCGGTGATCGCGGTGCCGCTGGCTGCCGAGCAGCTCCGCCAGCACCTCGGCCAGCCGGCGCCGGTTCACCAGCCCGGTCAGCACGTCGTGGCGCGCCTGGTAGAAGAGCCGCTCCTCGCGGGCCCGCCGGTCGGTGATGTCCTCCGCGGTGCCGATGAAGCCCGCCGAGCGGGACGCCGTGGTGGTCGGCGCGAGCCGCAGGTGAACCCAGCGCAGGTGCTCGCCGTCCGGTGCCAGCCGGACCGACAGGTCGGCTTGCCCACCACCAAGCACGGACTCGATCGCCTCGTACAGGCCGGGCTGGTCCTCGGGGTGCACGCAGTCCAGCCAGAGGGTGCCCGCCAGCGACGCCGGGTCCCTGCCGAACGTCTCGGCGAACCGCTCGTTCACGTAGCCGAGGCGGGCACCCGCCTCGGACATGAAGATCCCGACCGGGGCGTGCTCGGCCAGGGCACGGAAGCGGTGCTCCGCCTCGCGCAGCGCGGTCCGGCCGGCCTGCTCGTCGTCGGTGACCGGCATGACCCGGACCAGCCAGCCCGCGGACTCCGGTTGCAGCGAGCCGAGCTCGAGCCGCACCGTGAGGCGGTTGCCGTCGGGGCCGCGCACGGACGCGGACAGATCGTCGCCCTGATCGCGCAGGGCCCGTCGCAGCACCGGGACCAGCGACCCCGGGCCGTCCGTGGGGAGGTCGGGCAGGGTACGGCCGATCAGCTCGGTGCGGCGCAGGCCGAGCAGGTTCAGCAGATGGGCGTTGGCCCAGCGAACCACCAGCGTGTCCGGCCCGGTCAGGTCGGCGCTGGCCGGGACCAGCGCCATCGCCGGAGCGCCCAGCTCCGCGGCGACCCGCCACGCGGCCGTCATGCTCGCGCGATACTCGCCGATCCGCGGTCGCGCCGCGGCCGGCAGACCGGATTCCAGCTCTTCGCCCATGACACGACCGTTATCGGGCAGGAGGGGCACGAGCTGTAGGGCATCCAGTGACGACGTGTGGTGCCGTCCGAGTGTCCCGATCGGCGGTCAGAGCGAGCGTGCGATGAGTTCCTTCATCACCTCGTTCGCGCCGGCGTAGATCTTCTGCACCCGGGCGTCGGCGTACATCCGCGCGATCGGGTACTCGGTGGTGTACCCGTACCCGCCGAACAGTTGCAGGCAGCGGTCCACCACGGTGCACTGGCCATCGGTCAGCCAGTACTTGGCCATCGCAGCGGTCGCCACGTCCAGCTCGCCGGCGGCGTGCCGGACCAGGCAGTCGTCCAGGAAGACCCGCCCGGTCCGGGCCATGGTGGCGCACTCGGCCAGGGTGAACCGGGTGTTCTGCAGCTCGAACAGCGACTGGCCGAAGGCCGTGCGTTCCTTGGTGTACTCGACGGTGAGCCGGACGGCCCGCTCCATCGCCGCGACCGCGCCGACCGCGATGGTGAGCCGCTCCTGCGGCAGCTGCTCCATCAGCTGGATGAACCCCTTGCCCTCGACCGGTCCGAGCAGGTTGGCCGCCGGCACCCGCATCCCGTCGAAGAACAGCTCCGCGGTGTCGTTCGACTTCAGACCGACCTTGCGCAGCACCCGCCCGCGGCGGAACCCCGGGGGGTCGTCGCCGACCTCGGCCACCAGCAGCGAGATCCCGGAGGCACCCAGGGACGGGTCCGTCTTCACCGCGAGGATGACCAGCCCGCCCAGCAACCCGTTGGTGATGAACGTCTTCGAGCCGGTGACCAGGTAGTCGTCACCGTCCCGGACGGCCCGGGTGCGGATCGCCTGCAGGTCCGACCCGCCGCCCGGCTCCGTCATCGCGATCGCGCCGACCAGCTCACCGCTGCACAGGCGCGGCAGCCAGCGGTGCTTCTGCTCCTCGGTGCCGTAGTGCAACAGGTAGCCGAGCACGATCCCGCTGTGCACACCCAGCCCGAGGGAGCTGTCCCCGGCGTAGGTCTGCTCCTCGAAGACCACCGCCTCGTGCAGGAACGTGCCACCGCCACCGCCGTACTGCTCGGGGACCGACAGCCCGAGCAACCCCAGCTCGCCGGCCCGGCGGTAGAGCGCGAGATCCGGGTGTCCCTGGGCCTCGAGCCGGTCGGCCTCGGGCACGACCTCCTTGGCGAAGAAGGTCCGGGCCAGGTCGGCAAGGTCGTCGTGCTCCTGGGTCCGCCAGGCCGAGCGGTACGTCGACCTGTCACCGCCCTGGCGCCCTGACCGGGAGCCGGAGTCCGAGCCGGGGCCGGCTGTCGCCACCTCGCACCTCCAAGCGCAGGCCCTCGCACCCGACGCGGGCCGACCTCCACCATGCTGCGCCGCCGGCGCCCGGCCGTCGAGCCGGCCACGCGGGCGATCATTGGCGGTTCGTTGACCCACCGCGGCCAGGGTGAGGGGTATCGGCCACGGATCTGTTGATCGGCCTGTTGATCGGCTTGGGCGTCAGCCCGCCTCGACCAGGGCGCGCAGCTTCTCCAACGACGCGACCTGGATCTCCTTGACCTCGCGCTCGAGCTGGCCCTTGATCGCGAACACGGCGGCCCCGGAGAAGGACTGGTCGAGCGTGACCCGCACGCCGACGTCGGCCGGCTGCACGGAGTACTCGCCGCGGATCGAGATCCCCATCGGGCCCTTGCCCCGCTGGACCATCCGCTCGCCGGCAGCCAGCTCGGTCACCGTCCAGCGGACCTCGTTCGGCATGCCCAGGACCCGCATCTTCTCGGTGTACTCGTCGCCCTGCTGCAGCTCGGTCGGGGCCTGCCCGCTGAAGCCGAGGTGGTTGGTCACCCAGTCGCCCAGACCGGCCGCGTTGACCAGGACCGCCCACACCGCACCCGCGTCGGCCTTGATGTCCGCCTGCGACGTCACGCCCATGCCCTCGGCCTCCGAGCTGCTCGACCGGCACCGCCCGGCTGCGGGTGCCGCTACGGCCATGCTACCGGCCGGTAACGTCGCCGTCGCGGGGTCACCCGATCGGCCCGAACGATCGGGCCAGCGGTCCAGCCCGGCCTCGCTGCTGCCGATCCAGGGAGTGCTGCATCATCGCGCGGCGTCGCCCCGGCGTCCCGCGCATTCCCCAGGAGGCAGGCATGCAGGACCCGACCCCGCGCGTTCCGCAGCCCCGGACCGCGCAGGACGACGCCCCGGTGGCCGCGCCGCGCGCCGCGATTCCGGTGTCGGAGCCGGACTGGCGCCGCCCCGGCGTGCACCGGGTGCGGCTGGCCGACCGCGAGGTCTGGGTCCGGATGGACGAGCGCGGCATCGTCTCGATGAGCTCGATCGGACCGGACCAGCTCGCGGACTGCCCGCTGGACTGACGCCCGGCCTGAGGCCGGCTGACGGCGCGGCTTGATCGGCCAGCCGGGCCAGTGCCGGCGACTCGGCCTTGCAGGGCTCGCACCAGGACGCCCAGGCGTTGAGCACCACTACGTGCCCGCGCAGCTGCGCGATCGACAGCTGCGCACCGGACAGGGTCGGCCCGGACACCGTCGGCAGAGGGCGGCGGTGTGCCACGGGGATCAGACTGAGCCCCAGGGGATACCGGCCCGCGGCCTGACTCGACCCGCCACCCGTCGCGCCCGACAAGGACGCTGCCGACGAGGACGCTGCCGCCGTCCCGGACGCTCCGGAGGCCCCGACCGGGCCCGCCCCCATCGCTTCGCGAACAGCTGCCCAGCGTCATCGCGAGCACGGTCGCCAGGCCGACCACCACGACACGTCGCCGCGCGGCCAAGGGCTGACACCCGCACCCGCCCGGCCGTCGCGGACCCGCCACCAGTGACTCAAGCTCGAACGAAGGACGTGGTGAAGGCGGTCAGGATCGCCGAGATGGTGACCCAGATCCACCAGTAGCCGACGAGCCGGACGTGCCAGTGGCTCCCGGCGCTGAACAGGTTCTGCCGGGCCCGGTTCCAGATCCCGAGGCCGATGAACAGGGTCAGCACCAGGTGCACGACGTGGTAGCTGGACAGCGCCAGGAACGAGGACGCGTACGAGCCCTGCGTGCCCAGCATCCCGACGTGCAGCAGTTGGTAGAACTGCAGCCCGATGTCGACCACGATCAGCAGGCGCGCGGTAGGCGACGAGGCTGACCACGACAACCCCGGCGATCACCCAGCCCATGCCGATGCCGGCCGTCGTGCCGCCCTCCGGGATCCACCCTCCCTCGGTGTTCAGCCCGCGCAGGGAGAAGACGCTCGTGGCGCTCACGTCGATCGGCCTTCCGCCTCGGCGCCGGCTGGTTCCACCTCGCGGGCGTCGACCACGGCATCCGCCCCCACCGGAACGGGTTCCGGCTCCCGCGGCGCAGGCTGCGAGCCGTTGGCACCGTCCTCGCCGTTGGTCCTGCGCAGCCGGGCGATGCGCCGGATCACCCACCCGGTGACCAGCTGGGCAGCGTTCACCACCGTCCTGCTCGGCACGCACTTCTCGCCGTTCTACAACTACGCGGTCGGCCACGCCGTGGTGCATCAGTACGTCGAGCACCCGCTGTTCCTGTCCGCCGGGCTGCTGTACTTCTACCCGCTGCTCGGCGACAACCCGGTCCCGTTCCGCGTGCCGGCGATCGCGAAGATCGCCTCGCTGGTGGTGATGATGGCGCCGGAGACGATGACCGGCTTCTTCCTGTACGCGTCGACGCACCGCTTCTACCCGGCCTACCAGGTGGTCCGCCGTCCCTTCGGCCCGGGACCGCTGGCCGGCCAGCAACTCGGCGGAGCCATCATGCGGGCGGGCGCGATGGTCATCGACGCGGTCTGGGTGGCCATGGCGGTGCAGGGCTGGCTGCGCGCCGAGGCGGTGGCCGCCCGCCGGCTCGACGCGCGGAACCTGGTGGCGGTGATCTGCACCGGGGCGACCTGGTTCGAGCTCGACCGCGCGCGTGGCGGCAACCAGCTCAGCTGGGCCTAGGTGATCGAGTGGCCGCTGATCGGAGCCTTTCAGCCTGCGCCTGTGGTGGCGGCTGCTGGTGGAGAAGTCCCCGTCCGGCCGGCAGAGGGCAGCCGCCCCAGAATGGACGAGGGTGGCGGAGCCGGACGTGCCGGCCGACGATCCGCAGCTGCAGGCCTGGAGTGACTACCTGGCGAGGCGGCACGCGAGTGATCCGCCGGGCGGGCCGCCACCGCGGCGGACCGGGTGATCGGCACCGGATCGCACCGGAGCGCACCCGATTGCCTGAGCGCTCAACGGTTTCCCGCCCAAACTGGTGCACCGGCGCCGTTGGCGCCGGTGCGAATGGAAGCGTGCCACATGATGGCGCTGAACGAAAGTCCCAATACTCTGCGTAACCGGGTTCGTGACACCTCCGCAGCCCGTGCGGACCGGTGACTACCCGGAGCAATCAGCCCAAGCTGGCCATTCCGCCGCGCTCGTGTTGCGTCTCGTGCAGCGGGGGCATGACCACCACCGGGCAGGCGGCGTGCTTGATCACGGACTGGCTCACCGAGCCGAGCAGGAACGACCGGACCGGCCCCCGGCCATGCGTTCCGACCACGACGAGATCAGCATCCCGGGACGCCTCGACCAGTGCGTCGGCGGCCGTGGACTGGACCACGTCGCGCTCCACGGCGGGGCATTCCGGCAGCCTTTCGAGGACCGCCTGGACGGCGTCCTCCTGGATCCGTTCGGCGACGTCCATCATGGTCTGCGGGTCCACCGCCGCCAGGGGCGCACCCTCCACGGCGTCCCACGTCCAGGCCGTGATCACCCGCAACGTGGCGCCGCGGCGAAGTGCCTCGGTAGCCGCCCAGGCCAGCGCGCGACGGCTGCTGTCCGTGTCATCGACCCCGACGACGATGATCGACCTGGTCATCGGTACCTCCTCGGTCCGCACCGACGGCAACCCAACACCACCACCGTGCTCCCATCGGGCGATCGGCGCGCAGGGACCAAAGCCGCAGGCTGGCAGGCGTTTTGGCAAGCGCGGGCCGCCGAGCGCGCCGGGCACGGGACGGCCCAGTCGGGCGCCCGGCCGGAGCCCGTCGGCGGTGGGCGGCGGGCTCAGCGCCCGGTCGCGTACCCCGTGCCGCCGCGCGGATTGGCGGCGGCCCGCAGCCACACCCCGTCCGGTCGGCGCTCGCGGGCCACCACGCTCAGGCGCCCGAGGGTCCAGCCCGGCACCGTGACCAGGTCATGTCCACGGCGGGCCAGCTCGGTGCGGACCTGCTCGGGCCAGCGGTCCTCGAGCACCGCCCGCCCGGGCACGGCCGACCGCGGGTGGAACGAGGAGGGCGCGTGGTCGGTGTGCAGCATCGGAGCGTCCACGGCGGCCTGCAGGACCGGCTGGCGGCCCGCCGCCCCGGCGACCAGCCTGAGCAGGAGCAGCAGGCTCCACTGGTCCTGCTGGTCCCCGCCGGGCGTGCCGAAGGCCAGCCAGGGCAGGCCGTCCCTGAAGGCCAGCGACGGTGACAACGTGGTCCGCGGCCGCGAGCGCGGGCGCAGGCTGGACGGCAGCCCCGGATGCAGCCAGAACATCTGCGCCCGGGTCCCGAGCGGGAAGCCCAACTGGGGGATGACCGGCGAGGACTGCAACCAGCCCCCGCTGGGGGTTGCGGCGATCATCATGCCGTTCCGATCGACCACATCGACGTGACAGGTATCACCACGAGACACGCCCGAATGGTCACCCAAGGTAGCCGTTCGGGCAGTGGGTTCGCCGCCCGAAAGGAGGGGCACTCCGTCCACGGGATCCAGCGGGGCGGCCGCCGGGTCCTTCCCGGGTATCGGGACCCCGCCTGCGGCGTAGTCCGGGAGGGGCGGCAGGTGCGGCGTACGGCCCCCAGGAGAGCCGGGCCGGAGCTGACGGCTTGCAGCTCCCGGGTCGAGCAGTTCGAGGCGCTGGCGGGCGTAGGGGGCCGAGAGGAGGTCGTCGAGAGGCACATCGACGTGGTCGGGGTCGCCGTACCAGGCCTCACGATCGGCGAACGCCAGCTTCTGGCATTCGATCAGCGCGTGCAGGCCGTCCGGGTCCACCGGGCCGCAGCCGCCGGGGTCCGAGCCGCCGGGGTCCGAGCCGCCGAAGTCGGGACCCAGCGCGTCCGGCCCGAGCCCTCCCAGGTCGTGCACGTCCAGGCCGAGGGCATCGAGCAGGAGGAGCTGCTGCAGCAGCACGGGGCCCTGCGACCACGGGCCGGCCTTGAGCACCTCGATGTCCCCGAACCGGGCCCGGGCCGGGGCCTCGACGGGCGGCTGCCAGCGAGCCAGGTCGTCCGCGCGCAGCAGGCCGCCGTGCCGCTGCCCGGAACCGTCCAGCCATGCGGTGCGCTCGCAGAACGTGCCGATGGCCTCCGCCACGAAGCCGCGGTACCAGGCGTCCCGGGCAGCGGCCAGCTGTCGGCCCCGATCGGCACCCCCCGCCTCGGCCTCGGCCAGGATCCGGCGGTAGGTGGCCGCCAGGCCGGGCAGCCGCATCCGGTCCCAGGCCTGTGGCGCCGCACCGCGATCGAGGTAGGTCGCGGCCGACGGCGTCCATTCGGCCCCGAACAGTTGCGCCATCGCTGTCAGGGTCGAGGCCACCCGCGGCAGGACCGGCACACCCGCCTCCGCGTAGCCGATCACCGGTTCCAGCACCTGCCGCAACGTCCAGGTCCCGTAGCGCTCGAGCAGGACCGTCCAGGCGCCGAACGCGCCGGGGACCGTCGCGGCCAGCAATCCGGTGCCGGGTATGGCATCCAGGCCCAGCCCGACGAACGCGTCGATGGTGGCTGCGGCAGGCGCGTCGCCCTGTCCGCAGATCACCACCGCGTCGCCGTCGGGATCGGCGACCAGGATCGGCACCTCGCCGCCGGGGCCGTTCAGGTGCGGCTCCACCACCTGGAGCAGGAAGCCCGCGGCCACGGCGGCGTCCGCGGCGTTGCCGCCGCGCTCCAGCACGGACATGCCGATCTGCGAGGCCAGCCAGTGCGTGCTGGCGACCATGCCGAAGTCACCGGTCAGTTCCGGGCGTGTGGATGCCATGCCCTCACCCTGCCGGGCCCACGGCCGGGTGGCGAGCCGTCCCGGGCAGGCTCAGGCGACGGCGGCGTCGCCCAGGTAGGCGTCCCAGGAGGGGTCGCGAACCTCGGCGCCGCGCACCACCCAGGCGGGACCGCGCGGCACGTACGGCCGGACGCGCAGCGCCCAGCCCTTCTCGTCCGGTGTCCGGTTGCCCTTCATGTTGTTGCAGCGCACGCAGCAGGCGACCAGGTTCTCCCAGATGTCCTGACCGCCACGGCTGCGCGGCACGACGTGGTCGATCGTGGTCGCGTGCCCCGAGCAGTAGGCGCAGCGGTGGGCGTCCCGGCGCAGGACACCGCGCCGGCTGACCGGGACCGCGCGGCCGTGCGGTACCCGGACGTACCGGGCCAGGAGGATCACCGAGGGGCGGGGTAACGTCATCGAACCGCCGACGACCGGAGCACCGCAGTCGGCGACGATGGTGGCCTTGCCGGCCAGGACGAGCACGATGGCACGGCGGAACGACACCACAGCGAGCGGTTCGTACCCCGCGTTGAGAACCAGGGTGCGCATCCCCTCACCCCCTTTCCGGACGGGACACCCACCTGGCTGGTGGTGTCGCGACATGTACCGACGATTCCGTCGAGATCTTCCCCAGGACGCCGGAAAGCGCCGCCCCGAACCGGGACGACGCTTTCTGTGAACGCGGCGGAAGCGGGCCGCCCCGCACAGGCAAGTGCGGCGGCCACGCTGCGTACCGCATCGTGCACGACGAGCCTCCAAGGGCAGGTGCATCGGAACCGTCTGCTGTTGAGGGTAGGGAACCACGTGCCGATAAGCACGTGCTTTGGTCCCTGGAACGCGCAGGTGTCGGTCCGCCGACGGGCAGGTGCCGCGCGGCAGACGAACGGTTTCACCGCTGCGAGAGGCATGTCCGGTGGCGGTCGCGGTGCAGCCCGGGACGCACCGAACCCCGCCGCGGGGGGGGTTGCGGCGGGGCTCGGTGTGTCGGGGTTCGGTGTGTCGGGGTTCGGTGTGTCGGGGTTCGGTGTGTCGGGGTTCGGTGTGTCGGGGTTCGGTGTGTCGGGGTTCGGTGTGTCGGGGTTCGGTGTGTCCGGTGGGGCTAGAACTCCCCGAACACCACGTTGCTGGACCAGATGGCCCGCTTGGTGATGACCTCGCCCGGCTTGCCGGCGTCGTACATCATGTTGCCGCCGGCGAAGATGCCCACGTGGTAGGCGGATCCGCCGGACAGGAAGAACACGAGGTCGCCGGGCTGGGCCTGGGACCGCGCGACCTGCCGGGCGGCCTGCCGCTGCTCCTCCGCCGTCCGCGGGATCTTGATCCCCGCCTGGGCGTAGACGTACTTGGTGTACCCGGAGCAGTCGAAGCCGTTCGGCGTGCTCCCGCCGTAGACGTACGGCACACCGAGGTAGCGGGCGGCGATCGCGATGATCGACGACCCTCGTGCGCTGCTGGACGACCCGCTGGACACGGACTTCGTGGAGGTTCCGCTCGAGCTGGTTCCACTCGAGAGGCTTGTCCGTGTCGCCGAGCGGGAGACCGGC
This sequence comes from uncultured Actinomycetota bacterium, assembly GCA_963740575.1. Taxonomy (GTDB): domain Bacteria; phylum Actinomycetota; class Actinomycetes; order Actinomycetales; family Kineosporiaceae; genus CAVUET01. The sequence continues at coordinate 218,850 of CAVUET010000005.1, forward strand.
ATCGCGATCGGCTTGGGTTTCGGCACGGCGGTGAACGCCGAGTGCTCGAACGTCACCCGTGCGGTGGTGGGGGCCTTGACGGCAGCCCCGTCGACGAACGACGCGGGCAGCGGGATCAGGCCCGTGGCGGGTGTGGAGGCTTCGGCGGCGACCGGAACGGCGCCGGTCTGGGGTGCGGAGGTGGCGGCCCCTGCCGGCATTCCCATGCTCGCCACGAGGCCGGAGGACATGGCCAGGACGAGACCGCCCCGGCCGACCCCCGCCACGTGGCCGCCGACCACGGTGGACAGTGTTGAGGTGAGAGCTGACAACGGTGTCGTAGCGCGATCGGGCGCACGATGGCGTCCAGTGACGCGTTCGGTCACGGTGAGCCTCTCCGGACGCCTTCGAGGTGAGCTGTCGGGTTCGGGTGGGAGAAGTAGTCACCCGGCCTCGGCGCCCGTACGGACCTCGGTCCGCCGGTCGCCGGAGGCTTCACCCCAAGGGGCCTTCGAGCGGTAGGTGCCGCCCGGTCGCCCCGGAAAAGTGGGTCCCCCGCCTCTGCCATGCGGTGTGAGCCGACCCCGGGTCAGTGGCAGAGTTCGGCGTCCGCCCGGGGGCCTGCCTCGGTCAGGCAAGCGATCCGACGCTAACCGAGGAGTCGCCGGATGTCACACCCGACACGAGCCCGGTCTTTACCTTCATTATCACAGAGCGAAGCATTGACTACAATCGGTAGTCATATATCAGACGGTTCTGGAACGAATCGGACGCAGTGAAGGGCGGCGGCGCCGTGACGCAGGTCACCGATAGATAACGTCGTCTCCGCCGCGACGCGCCCGCGCCGACGGGGGATGCCGAGATCCGCGGCGCCGACCGGGACGCGGCCCTCAGGCCGCACCCTCAGGCCGCACCCTCAGGCCGCACCGACGGAGACGAAGATGTGCGCCGCATGGACGGGCGCGAGCTCGATCTCTCCGGCCGGGCCGTCGATCCGGATCAGCTCGCGCCCGCGACGTGCCACCGCCACCGCTCCGGGCCGCAGGCCCGCGCGGGCGAGCTCGCCCATCAGGTCGATGTCCGTCTGCAGCGGCTCGCCGAGCCGGCGCACCACGACCGACACTCCGACGGCACGGAAGTCCAGCGCGGACGGCAGGGCGACGACGCCGTTGCGGAAGTCGGCCAGCTCGAGACCCGGGCCCCCCAGCTCGTCCAGGCCCGGGATCGGGTTGCCGTACGGGGATTCCCGGGGGTCACCCAGGATGCCGAGCAGCTTGCGTTCCACCCTGTCGCTCATCACATGTTCCCAGCGGCAGGCCTCGTCGTGCACGAGCTCCCATTCCAGGCCGATCACGTCCAGCAGCAGCCGCTCGGCGAGCCGGTGCTTGCGCATCACCCGGGTCGCCTTGACCCGGCCGGCGTCGCTCAGCTCGAGATGACGGTCGCCGGACACGTGCAACAGTCCGTCCCGCTCCATCCTCGCCACCGTCTGCGACACGGTCGGGCCGGAGTGCGCCAGGCGCTCGGCGATCCTGGCCCGCAGAGGGACGATGCCCTCCTCCTCGAGCTCGAAGATCGTCCGCAGGTACATCTCCGTGGTGTCGATGAGATCGCTCACCTGAGCCGAGCCTCCCTGTCCCCGGCCGGACCCCGGTGGGTCCGTTCCGGTACCCCCATTCTCGACGTGACCAGGGCTTGCGGTCCAACCTGCACCGACTCGTGTCGATCAGTGTCGCGATCGTGAACCGCCCGTCCGGACCCCACCCGACGGTCCCGACGGCTGGGTCCGGCCGGGCGAGGGGAGATTCCCGGCAGCCGATACGGCCTTGGCCCCACCCTGCGCTCGCCCGACGCGTGACATCCCTCACGGACGGCGCCGGAAGTTCCGACATTAGTTGAGTGTTCTACTGTTCGCCTAGGGCAATCATCTGCTCGGAAGGACCCACCGTGACCGTCACCGACCTGCGACCCGAGGATCGCGAGACCGCCGGCCCGCGGGAGGACCTCGTCCACCGGCTCGCCCTGGACACCGCAGCGCAGCGGATGCTCTTCCTGGAGGCCCGCACGGCGAACACGTTCTCCGACGAGCCGGTCACCGACGAGCAGGTCAGAGCCGTCTACGACCTGGTCAAATACGCGCCGACCAGCATGAACACCCAGCCGCTGCGGATCACTCTGATCCGGTCCGAGACCGCGCGGGAGCGCCTGCTGCGCCACCTGGCACCGGGGAACCGCGACAAGACCGCCGCCGCGCCGCTGGTCGCCGTCCTGACCGCCGACCGCCGGTTCCACGACCATCTGCCGCAGGTCTTCCCGCACAAGCCGGACGCGCGCGAGCTCTTCGCCGACGCGCGGAGGCGAGAGCAGATCGCCGGCTTCAACGGCGCGCTCCAGGTGGGCTACTTCATCATCGGGGTGCGCGCGGCCGGGCTGGCCGCGGGCCCGATGACGGGCTACGAGGCGACGGCTCTGGAGGACGAGTTCTTCCCCGGTGGTGATCAGCTGCTGCTGGCCGTGGTCAACATCGGGGTGCCCGGGCCGGACGCGTACCGTCCGCGCAACCCCCGGCTGGACTTCCACCAGGTCGTCAGCACGGTCTGACGTCCTGCGCACCGCTGTGGGGCGCTGCGCCCTATTTGGGTGTGCCCCGCAGATGGGCAGGCGTCACACCGTGCCGCAATGGGGAGGGGGAGCCGCAATCGCGTTGCCAGCCTCCCGGGCCGGACGTAAGTTCGGGGTTACACGGGAAAGGAGGTGGTCCGAGGAATGATTTGCCAACGGACGCGTGAGGTGGCTGTCCGCTAGCCGACGTCCATCGGACGGGCTGCCCCGATCCTGTTTCGATCGAGGGCTCCCACCGGTCGTGACGCGACCGGCGAGAACCAGGCAGTCACCGCAGCCCGCGGGGGCCGTGCCTCGTCCAGCACGGCGCGCCTCCAGTCGGAGGCAACCCGCGGGCTGTTGCCTGTCCGGGATACCGTGAGCGCCAGGGGGCATCGAGGAACGCGACCGACGACAGGCGATGCCATGCACCATCGATCCGGACACCACGGGGCCATGCACGACGGAACCATGCACGACGGAACCATGCACGACGGAACCATGCACGACGGACATACGCGACCATGACGACGGAACCGGCCACGACGGAACGGCCACGACGGAACCGGCCGGTTTCCGTCCGCGGCCGCGGCGGGACATGATCCTCACGTGAGCCAGGCGTCCGAGCAGCTGCGCGCCGAGCTGGACGCCACCAGGGCGATGCCGTTCGGGATCGCCCGCAGCGCGGCCGTGGAGTCGCTCGTCGAGCAGGCTGACGAGCTGGGGGACGAGGCTCTGCTCGTGCAGGCCCAGCTGCGGCTGATGACCGCCTACTCCTATGGCGGCGAGCCTCTGAAGCGCTTCCCCGTCTTCTCCTGGCTGCTCGGCCGGTACGACCGCGCCCGCGAGCTGTTCGACGACGACGACCAGTACCGCCTGCTGTGGATGTTCAAGTCGGTCACGGTCGGTGCGGTCGAGCACCCGGCCGTCCCGTTGGACCGGATCATGGCCGGGCTGGACGAGATGGCACAGCACTACGCAGCGGCCCGGGAGGCGCCGGCCCCGGTGTTGAGCTGCCGGTTCCAGGTGCTGGCCCGGGTCCAGGGGCACGAGGCCGCGGACGAGGTCTACCGGGCCTGGACGGCCGCGCCGCGCACACCGCTGTCGGACTGCCAGACCTGCGAGCCGGCCCTGCGGGTCTGGCACCTGGCGGCGATCGGGCAGGACTCGCAGGCCCTGGGGCACGCGTTCCCCGTCTTGGACCACGGCGGCTGCGCGGATCAGCCGCAGCGGATGATCGGCCACGCCGTCGAGCCGATGCTCCGGCTGGGGATGGCCCAGCGGGCGGCCCGGGAGCACCTGCGCGGGGTCCGGCTGCTGCGGGAGCGTCCCGGCAGCACCGCCACCTGGGCCCAGCACGTCCTGCTCTGCGCCCGGACCGGGAGGTTGCACCGCGGGCTCGACCTGCTGGAGAGCAGGCTGCACGAGGTGGACGACGCGGCGGTGCCCGAGGACGCGATGTGGCTGGCTGCCGCCGGCGCGCGGCTGCTGCGCGGCCTGGAGGACGCGGGTGAGCAGGACCTGCCGATCCGCGAGTACGCCATCGGCGACGGCGGGCTGCAGGAACACGCGGTCGGCGACCTGCGGGCCCGGCTGGCCCGCCGCGCGCTCGAGCTCGCCGACCGGTTCGACCGGCGCAACGCAACCTCCGTGGTCGGGGCGCAGGTCACCAGCTGGCTGGACGCACCGCCGCTGCCCGACCTGCCGATCGATCGGGTGCTGACCCGGCCCCGCAGCCGCCGGGCGGGACCGCCCCCGCTGTCCGGGGCCTGGCAGGCGCGACCCTCCGGCGCGGCGAGCGCGACGCCACCGGACGCCGCGGGGCGACAGCGCCGGGGGCCGTTCCGCCCGGCGGCGGCCGGCTCGTTCACTGCCGTCGGTGACCACACCGGCCCGATCGACGTCCGGCTGGTCGGCGCCGACCCGGCCACCCTGGCGGACGGGCTGGCCGACGCGGAGGGGGCCGGCTCGACGGCGACGCGCACGGCGGTCCTTGCGCACTGGGCGGCCGTTCGCCAGGTGGCGCAACACGTTGCGCGCGAAGGTGATCCGGACGGTCAGCAGCCGCAGTCGCTCGCGGTCGCCCGGCTGGACGCGGCGCTGGCACTGGACCGGGCCGCTCGCGGAGAGCTCACCCCGGACAAGGCCAGAGCGGCGGCCACCCAGCTGAACGAGGCGGGCGAACCCGGCGCGGCCCTGCGGCACGCGCTGGCCTGCATCCGGATGGAGCTCGGCCGCGGCGCCGACCCCGAGCACATCGTCGCCGACGCCATGGCGCTGGTGCTCGAGGGCGAGCGGATCGCACCGCCCGGTGACCAGGCCTGCCTACAACTCGGGCTGGCCGCGCTGCTGCACCAGATGGCCCCTGGCGCGGGCGCTGCCGCCGACACGCTGCACGAGCGGGCCCGAGCGGCGACGGCCCGGGGTCTGCTCGCCGTCGAGCACGTCCCCGCGTCCGAGCTGACGCCGGCCCAGCGGGCAGCGGTGGCGTTGCTCCGGCGGGATCACGCCCTGACGCTCCCGCTGCCCGGGCGGATCGCGGCCCTGACCGCTGCCCTGGAGCTGCTCCCGCCCGGGATGCAGCCACGGGAGCGGGCACTGGTGGGCTACGCGCTCGGCACGGGTCTGGCCGAGTCCGCCCAGACCGGCCCGGCGGCGCAGGCGCTGGCCACCGCGGCCGACGACGCGCTGGCTGCCGCCGACGACACGCTGGCGGTGCACACCCAGCACGCGCTCGGCCGGGCGCTGGCCGACGCGGGCGATGCCGGTGGCGCGGTCGAGGCCCTGTCCCGTGCGGTCGAGCTGTGCGGTCCCGACGCCGGCGCCCTGCTGCTGGCCGAGCTGCGGCAGGGGCTCGCCGCGGCGCTGCGGGACACCGGTGAGGCGGTCGAGGCGGCTGAGCTCGCCGACGCGGCCCTCGACGAGCTGGAGGACGCGCTCGACGCCTGGGGCATCCAGCCCGATCCGGGTGACGGTCCGCCCGCGGTCGACGACGCCGGGCGGGTGGCCGGCGATCTGGCCTTCACGGCGGCGCAGTGCGCCCAGGCGCTGGGCGAGAACGACTTGGCGGCCGACCTCGCCCGCAGGGCGGCGGCCTGGGCCGACGGCGCCGGCGATCCGCAGGCGGAGGCGATGATGCTGGCCGCGCAGTGCACCCGGCATGTGCCGGAGGCAGCAGACCTGTACGCCCGCGCCGCCGAACTGTTCACCGCCACGGGCCGCTGGTGGGACGCGGCCGGCTGCCGCCGGGCCCGTGCCCTGTCCATCCTCGACTCGCGCGGGCTCGAGGAGGCACTGATCGCGCTGGAGGAGGCCGACGGTGAGCTGGCCCGCACCCGGCCCGGCCACCAGGAGGAGGTCCGCCTGGTCTGGGAGGGCCTGGCACTGGCCGAGCAGCGGGCCAGGATCCTGGCCGGAGCCGGAGAGGTGGACGAGGCGCTGGTCGCGGTCGAGGGCCTGGACGACGCCTTCCGCACGATCGGGGACGGCGCCACCGCGCGGGAGGTCATCGGGCTCAAGGCCCGGATGCTGGACGAGCTCGGGCGCACCACCGAGGCTCTGCCGATCCTCAGCTCCGCGGCCGAGGAAGCGCTCGCGGACGGGGACCGGCAGCAGGCCGGCCGGCTCGGCGGCTACCTGTCCGCGTTCCTGGACGACCTCGGGATGTCCGACCAGGCGAACGCTATCTGGCAGCGGTTCGCCCCGTCCGACGGCCCCGTGCCGGCACCCGGATCGCCGGGATCGGGATTCGTGCCGGCCGGGGTGGCCGGGCGCGCCGAGGCCGTTCGACCCGCGCCCTCCGGGTAGGCGACCCGGCCGACAGGTCGCGGGACCTCCACCGCGCTGTCAGGCCATCGGCGCGCGGGCGTCGTACCGGGCGAAGCGGGGTTGGTAGCGCGCCAGGCCGAGCACCGCCAGGACGCAGAGCACGCCCCCGCCCAGGGCGGCCACTCCCCCGCCGAGCAGTTCCCCGCCACTGCCCGCGACCAGGTCACCGAGCCGGGGCCCGCCGGCCACGACCACGATGAAGACGCCCTGCAGCCGGCCGCGCATCGGATCGGGGGTGGCCGCCTGCAGGATCGTGCTGCGGAACACCGCGCTGACAGAGTCGGCGGCGCCGCACAGCATGAGCATCAGCAGTGCCGGCCACAGAAGTGCCGAGACGCCGTGCCGCACTCCGCCCGAGGTCTGGGCCAGGAGCGCGAGCACCCCCAGCCCGGCGATCGCCGAGCCCCAGCCCGCCACGCAGGCCAGCACCGCCAGGCCCTGCCGCCGCACCCGCCCGAGGGGGCCGGAGAGCACCCCGGCCAGAACCGATCCGGCCGCGACGGCCGACGTCAGCGCCCCGGCCGTGGTGGCACCGCCGCCGAAGACCACCGCGCCCATCGCCGGGAAGAGCGCCCGCGGCTGGGCCAGCACCATGGCGGCCAGGTCGACCAGGAAGGTCATCCGCACGTTGGGCCGGGTGCCCAGGAAGGCCAGCCCGTCCAGCACGCTGCGCAGCCCGGACCTGCGCGCCGCCGCCAGCGGAGGCATCGGCGGCAGCCGCCAGACCCCGGTCATTGCCGCCAGGTAGGTGACCACGTCGACGGTGTATGCCGCGCGGAACCCGAACCCGCTGACCAGCAGCCCGGCCACGATCGGCCCGATCGCGAAGCCGACGTTCGTGGAGAGCATGGTCAGGGCGTTCGCCGCGGGCAGCAGATCGCGCCGGACCAGCGCCGGCACGATCGCCTGCCGGGCGGGGTTGTTCACCGCGTACCCCGCCGCCTGCACGGCCACCAGCAGGTAGAGCAACGCGACCGAGCGCAGCCCGAGCCAGGCCTGGGCCGCCGTGGCCAGCGAGACGCCCCACATCAGCACCGACGCGATCAGGGCGACCCGGCGCCGGTCGTGGGCGTCCACGATCGCCCCTCCATACAGGCCGAGGACGACCAGCGGGACCAGCCCGAACAACCCGACCAGCCCGACCGCGAAGCTGGATCCGGTCAGGGCGTAGACCTGCAGCCCGATCGCGACCACAGCGACCTGCTGGCCGATGCCTCCGAGCGACAGCCCGAGCCACAGCCGGCGGTAGGCCGGGCTCTCGCGCAACGGCGCCAGATCGGCCAGCATCCGGCCGCGCCGCGCCGCGGGCGCCCCTGCGATCACGGCTGGCGCCGCTCCACCCGCCAACCGTCGGGATCGTCGAGCGCCGGCGGGCGCGGCGGCGCACCGTCCGGGCCTTGCGGGGCCACGAAGGCGAGCCGGTCGTGCAGCCGGGACGGGCGACCCTGCCAGAACTCGACCTCGATCGCACGTACCAGGTAGCCGCCCCAGTGCTCGGGCACGGGCACGTCGTCCGGGCGGCCGCGATCCGGCCAGCGGACGGCGAACCGCGACCACCGCGCCTCGAGCGCCATCCGGTCGATGACCGGCTCGGACTGCCGGCTGGACCAGGCGCTGATCCGTGACTCCCACGGGCGCTGGGCGAAATAGCCTGCCGACTCCTCGCGCCCGAGCCGCTCAGCCAGACCGCGGACGCAGACCTGCCGGTGACCGACCGGCCAGCGGAATGCCAGCGCCACCGCCGGATCGGCCTCGATCTGCTGCCCCTTGCGGGAGCCGTAGTTGGTGTAGAAGACGAACCCGCGCGCGTCAGCCTGCTTGAGCAGCACGTTGCGGGCGGACGGGATCCCGCCCGACCCGGCCGTGGCCAGCACCATCGCGTTCGGTTCGTGCTCGCCGGCGGCGACCGCCTCGGCGTACCAGCGCTCGAACTGGGCCAGCGGGTGGGCGGCGAGCCCGCCCTCCAACAGCGCCGCCGAGCGATAGCGGGTTCGTTGCGAAGCATAGTCAGGGACGGCGTCCTTCGGGTCCACACGACCTGGCGAGTGCTCCGTCACCCGGCCCAGTCTGCCCCGAGCAGCGCATATTCAGGGACTGGGTCCAGAATGCCGGACAGGAGCTATCACCGGTTCGGCGGATCCCGTGACCGGGACGACCCATCCCGACCCGGGACGTCCACGGCTCGCAACCGCCGTGCCCACCGGCCGGCCACATCCGAAGGAGCGTGTGATGCCCGACTTCGTGCCTGGCCTGGAAGGGGTCGTCGCCTTCGAGACCGAGATCGCCGAGCCGGATCGGGAAGGCGGCTCCCTGCGGTATCGCGGGGTCGACATCGAGGACCTCGTCGGCCGGGTCAGCTTCGGGAACGTTTGGGGCCTTCTGGTCGACAACAAGTTCAATCCCGGTCTGCCGCCCGCAGAACCGTTCCCGCTGCCGGTGCGGACCGGTGACGTCCGGGTGGACGTGCAGAGCGCGCTGGCCCAGCTCGCGCCGATCTGGGGGTTCCGGCCGCTGCTGGACATCGACACCGATCAGGCCCGGGACGACCTGGCCCGGGCGTCGGTGATGGCGCTGTCCTTCGTGGCCCAGTCGGCACGCGGCATGGACCGCCCGATGGTTCCGCAGCGCGAGGTCGACAAGGCCCACACGATCGTCGAGCGATTCATGATCCGCTGGCGGGGCGAGCCGGATCCCCGTCACACAGAGGCGGTAGACGCCTACTGGGTGTCGGCGGCCGAACACGGGATGAACGCCTCGACGTTCACCGCGCGGGTGATCGCCGGAACCGGCGCCGACGTGGCCGCGTGCCTGTCCGGGGCGGTCGGGGCGATGTCCGGGCCGCTGCACGGCGGGGCGCCCTCGCGCGTGCTGCACATGCTGGAGGCGGTCGAGCGCACCGGTGACGCCGACGGGTACGTGCGGGCCGTGCTCGACCGCGGTGAGCGGCTGATGGGCTTCGGGCACCGGGTGTACCGCGCTGAGGACCCGCGGCGAAGGTGCTGCGCGAGACCGCCCGGCGGCTGGGCGCGCCGCGCTACGAGGCCGCCGTCGCGCTGGAGAAGGCGGCGCTGGCGGAACTGCGAGCACGCCGCCCCGACCGGGTGCTGGCCACCAACGTGGAGTTCTGGTCCGCCGTGGTGCTGGACTTCGCCGAGGTTTCCGCGCCGATGTTCCCGGCCCTGTTCACCTGCGCCCGGACGGCCGGCTGGGCCGCGCACATCCTCGAGCACAAGCGCACCAGCCGCCTGGTGCGGCCGGCCGCACGGTACGTCGGTTGCGGGCCGCGCAGTCCGGAGGAGGTCGAGGGCTGGGACGACGCCCTGGCCAAGGGTCACGTGGTGTGACTCGCGGCTGACCCGCGCCTGGCACCCGTTCAGCTGACGCCCCTGGTTACGGGCACGGTGTCACACCGTGCCCATCGTGGTGCCGGAGATCACGTCCGGCAGGAACTGGCATAGTGACGGCCGCCCCGCGCGTCTGATCGGCGGAGGTGGTCATGAGACCGGAGAGCGAAACGGCGTTCCGCGAATTTGTCGACGCCCGCTCGCCCGCGCTGCTGCGCACGGCGCGACTGCTGGTCGGGGACGGCGGCGCCGAGGACCTGCTGCAGGAAGCCCTGGCGCGGCTGATCCCGCACTGGCGTGACGTGCACGACCCGGAGAGCTACACCCGGGCGACCATGCACCGGCTGCAGATCTCCCGCTGGCGGCGCCGTGCCGTGATCCGCGAGGACGGGGCGGGTGCGTCGAGTGTGACGTTTGCCGACGGTGCGGTCTCGGTATCCGAGATCACCGTCGGCAAACGTCACATTGGCGGCAGTCCGGCGAGGGCCACGTCCCGGGATCGGTCGGGGTGCGGGAGACTGGGCGACGACGGCAGCGTGGCCGCATCCTCCCCGTTCCCGGCCCCGAAGGGCACCTCTGTGAGCACGACGACCGACGCCCCGCAGATCATCATTCCCGCAGACCTGCTGCCCGCCGACGGCCGCTTCGGCTCCGGCCCGAGCAAGGTCCGCCCGCAGCAGGTCGACTACCTGGCCTCGATCGGTCGGTCCGTCCTGGGTACCTCTCACCGGCAGAAGCCGGTCAAGGACCTGGTCCGCCGGGTCCGTACCGGCCTGTCGGAGTTCTTCGCCCTTCCGGACGGTTACGAGGTCGTGCTCGGCAACGGGGGAACGACCTGCTTCTGGGACGTCGCGGCGTTCAACCTGGTCGCCGCCCGCGCCCAGCACCTCGCGTTCGGCGAGTTCACCAGCAAGTTCGCCAAGGTCACCGGCAGCGCGCCCTTCCTGAACGGCGCCAGCGTGATCAAGGGCGAGCCCGGCACCCTGCCCGAGCCGCACGCCGAAGCCGGGATCGACTGCTACGCCTGGGCCCACAACGAGACCTCGACCGGCGTGATGGCTCCGGTCCGGCGGGTCCAGGGCGCCGACCCCGGAGCGCTGGTCCTGATCGACGCCACCTCCGGCGCCGGCGGCCTGCCGGTCGAGGTGTCCGAGGCCGACGCCTACTACTTCGCGCCGCAGAAGTCGTTCGCGTCCGACGGCGGGTTGTGGCTGGCGCTGCTGTCGCCCGCCGCGCTGGCACGGGTCGAGGAGATCGCAGCGTCCGGGCGCTGGATCCCGGACTTCCTCAACCTGACCACCGCGCTGGACAACTCCCGCAAGGACCAGACCTACAACACTCCGTCGGTGGCGACCCTGGCGATGCTCGCCGACCAGGTCGGGTGGCTCAATGGCCAGGGCGGCCTGCAGTGGGCCACCAGCCGCACGGCGGACTCGTCCGGCCGGCTGTACGGCTGGGCCGAGCGGACCTCGTACACCTCCTGTTTCGTGGCCGATGAGGCCGCCCGCAGCCAGGTCGTCGCCACCATCGACTTCGACCCGGCCGTGGACGCCGCGGCCGTGGCGAAGGTGTTGCGCGCCAACGGGATCGTCGACGTGGAGCCGTATCGGAAGCTGGGCCGCAACCAGCTGCGGGTGGCGATGTTCCCGGCCGTCGACCCAGAGGACGTGCAGGCCCTGACCGCCTGCATCGACCTGGTGGTCGAGCGGCTGGGTTGAGGCGCAGGCAGCCGCGCCCGCACTCCGGGCCCGGGACCCCGAGCGGCACAGCCGGGCCGGCCGCCCCCGTCACGGGAGCCTCGGCCCGGCTGACCCGGGATGTGGTGACCTGGGCCGGTTACGGCGGCCTGGCCACCTGGGCCTGGTTCCTCTATGGATTCGGCGCGGTCCTCCCGCTGCTGCGGGCCGAGGAGGGCACGAGCCGGACGGTGATGGGCCTGCACAGCCTCGCGCTGGCCGCGGGTGCCGTGCTGTCGGGGCTGACCATCGTGCCGATGACGCGCCGCCTGCGCCGCCGAGGCGGGATCCGCGCGGCGCTGGCGGCGATCGGGCTCGGCGCCCTGGTGCTCTGCCTGGGCCGGTCTCCCGCGGTGAGCCTGCCCGCCGTGCTGCTGATCGGGATCGGCGGGTCCACCATCGTGAACACGGTGAACGCGACCCTGTCCGATCACCACGGGCGGGGCAGGGCGGCCGCGCTCAGCGAGGCCAACGCGGTCGCCGCTGGGGTCGGCCTGGTGGCGCCGCTGGCCGTCGGCGCGGGGGTCGCCCTGGGCGTGACCTGGCGGCCGGCGGTCCTGGCGGTGCTGCCGCTGCTCGGGGTGCTGGCCCTGCTGGTGCGGCGGGTCCCGGGCGGCACCTCGATCGACGGCGTCCCGCCACCCCGTGGCCCGCAGCGGGTCCGGCTCGGGCGCCGGACGCTGCTGCTGGTGGCCACCGTGGTCGGCTGCGTCGGGATCGAGTTCTGCTGCACGGCGTGGTCGGCGGACCTGCTCCGGCAGACCGTGGGGCTGTCCGCCGGGGCCGCATCGGCGGCCGTGACGGCCGTCGTCGGCGGGATGGCCGTCGGACGGACGGCGCTGGGACGGCTGGCGCTGCGGATCGCCCCGGCCCGCCTGCTGCTGGCCGCGTTCGCCCTGACCGCCGCCGGCTGGACGCTGACCTGGCTGGCCACCTCGCCCGTGCCCGCCATGGCCGGCCTGGTGCTGACCGGGATCGGGATCGCCGGGCAGTACCCGCTCGGGATGGCTTTGGTGCTCGCCTCGGCGCCGGGGCACGGTGACCGGGCCAGCGGCCTGGTGTCGTTCGGGCTCGGGTTGTCCTCGGGGCTGGCGCCGTTCGCGATCGGTGCCCTGGCCGACCTCACGAGCACGCACACCGCCTTCCTGGTCGTGCCCGGGTTGATCGTGCTCGCCCTGGTGCTGCTGCAGCTGGCCGGGCGGCAGGCCGGCCAATCCTGACGAGCTGAGCGACGCGGGACCTGGACCAGGTCGTGCAGGCCGTCCGCGGGCTGCTCGCGCAGTTCACCGTCGGCGGTTGAGCCCGATCACCGCGCCTGCCAGCACGATCAGCACCAGCAGCCCGAAGCCGGTCAGCCAGGCGGGCGCACCGCCCGACCCGGATGCGCCGCTCGGGTGGCCGCTGCCACCACTGGGCGAGGCCCGGCTGGAGCCGCCGGACGTGGCCGGCGCGCTGCCCGGGACGGCCGGGGAGGTAGCCGATGCGCGGCGCCCGGCCGGACGGCCCGCCTGCCGGAACGCCGCCGGGAGAACCACCTTCAGGATCGGCTGGCGGATGCCCTCCGAGCTGAGCGCGATCACGCCCGTGCCGGCGTCCAGCACGGTCAGGCCCTCGCCCTGCTGCTGGGACGGCAGCGCCACCGTCGCCAGCGGCTCGAGCCGCATCCCCTGCGCCGGAGGCGTCACCGGCAGGGCGGGCAGCACGGCCAGCGTCGAGTAGGTACGCAGCAGGACACGCCCGTCTGGCAGCACCGCGCCGTCCGTGACCAGCGAGAGCGAGACCTGCCCGACCCGCTGCAGCACCGCGTCCGCCACCGAGCCCGTGCCCGCCCCGGACGGCCAGGCCGACGCGGGCACGAGGTAGACGGTCGCAGTGAAGACACCCTTGGTGACGATGTACAGCCGCCCGGTTCGTGGATCGGCCAGCAGCGTCTCGGCGTCGTGGGGCCCGTCCGGGTAGCGCAGCCGGAGCACGCGGTACGGCCGCTCGGTCGTGCTGCCCAGCTGCCGGGGCTCGGCCACCAGATCGATCTCGATCCGGTGCCGCACCGCGTCGTTGTCCCCGATGTCGCCGACCGCCAGCAGGGATGTCCCGCCCGGGCCGGTCACCGGGGCGAGCGCCTCCCAGTCCACGTCGGGAACGCCGCGGAGCCGAACCGTGCCCGCGGTCGCGCCGCCGCGGGCGAGCGCGAACAGCAGCGGCGCGTTGCCCGAATCGTCGTGGGTCCAGAGCACTCCGGGGTGCAGCCCGCTCGCGACCAGCCCGGACGACTCCTGGATCCGGGCGTCCCGGGCGACCCGATCGACGCTGACCCCGCCCGGCGTGGCCGCAGGGGCATCGGCCGCGGCGGCGATGCCCGCGAGCGGAACGCACCCCAGCGCGGCGGCCAGGGCGAGCGCCGTGAGCAGGCGCCGCAAGCTCATCCGGCGCCTGCGCTGCTGCCGACGTTCACCACGTCGCCGAGAACCGGGTCCAGCCGATCGGCCAGCAGCCCGGCGAGAGCGGGTCGCAGCCCCCAGGCGGCGACCAGGTCGGCGTACTCGGCGCGGCGCTGGAGGCTCGGCCGCGCGCCGGTGCGGTAGGCCCGCAGCAGCAGGTTGCGCGGGGTGTGCCGGGACTCGACGAACTCCATCACATCGACCCGGTACCCGAGCAGCCGGAGCAGGTCCGCGCGCAGCACATCGGTCAGCACATCGGCGAACCGCTCGCGCAGGATCCCGTGCCGCGTCAGGGCGGCGTACGGGTGGGGTACCGCCAGCCTCCCGGCCCGGCCGCCGGACAGCTGCCGCTGGACGTCGTGGTGGCAGCACGGCGCCGCCAGCACGACCGGCACCCCGAGCCGGACCGCGACGGCCAGTGCCTCGTCGGTCGCGGTGTCGCAGGCGTGCAGCGCGAGGGCCAGGTCCACCTCGTCCAGGCCCAACTCCGCCAGCGCCGGTTCGCACCCAGCGATGGTGCCGGCGACGAAACTCAGCCCGTCCTCCCCGAGTTGCTCGGCCAGCCGGGCGTCCCGCGCCACCAGCTCGGGCCGGGCCTCGACGCCTACGGTGCGCAGGCCGACCGGCCCCCCGGCGTCGGCCTCCGCGGCGGTCCGCAGCCAGCGGTGGGCCGTCACGGTGAGGTAGGCGTTGCCGCAGCCCAGGTCCAGGACGCGGATCGGACGCCCGGCGGCCCGGGCCCGATCGAGCAGCCGCGGCAGCGCGGGTGCGAGCACCCGCAGGAACGCGTCCACCTGGCGTCGTTTGGCGGCGTCCGCCTGCAGGACGTCGAACAGCGGGTCACCGGGGTCGAGCAGGTGGCGCTTGACCCGGTCGTGCCCGGGCTCGCCCGGCCCGGTGCCACCCGGCCCCGTGCTGCCCGAGCCGGTGCTGCCCGAGCCGGTGCTGCCCGACCCGCTGCTGCCCGACCCGCTGCTGCCCGACCCGCTGCTGCCCGACCCCGTGCTGCCCGACCCGGTGCTGCCCGGCCCGGTGTGCACCTGGGCCAGCCCGCGCTTGGTGACGCGCAACTGCAGGACGCCGCCCGCGGTGTGCACGTACCAGTTGGCGAACGGCTCGGCCAGCAGCCCGTCCACGACGTCGGCGGCGGCCGGTGGCGGGTAGTTCCGGGTGATCGGGGACCGGCCGTCGGTCGTCACCACCTGCAGGACCCGTCCGCCCTTGAGGTCCACCGGCCGCAGCTCGGCCCGCACGAACGCCGGGCGGGCGCCCCGGCGGTGCCCGCTGGCGACGGCCCTGACCAGGCCGGTGTCCAGCAGCAGCGGGCGCAGCCGGGTCAGCGCGGCGTCGAGGTCCTCGGGCATCGATCCCATCCTGGCAGGTCGCGCGACCCCGATCACCCGGACGGGTGTCATTCCATGATCGGCAGATTCACGGATCAATGACCGAGCCTCCTGCGCCGATACAGCCTGCGGGCCCGCCCCGGGCCGCGGAGGTTCGGGGCGGGTCACGGCCACCTGCACCCGACCACCAGCGAGGCATTCAGATGACGGCATACGCGCCCGCGCCCGAGACACCTCGCTCCGCGAACGGACTCAGGGATCTGCTCGAGAACCGGAGCCTGCGGGTCAAGATCCTCGGCGCAGTAGCGGTCGTGGCAGGCGTTGCCATCCTGGTCGGCGTGCTGTCGATCAGCCGCCTCGCCTCGGTCTACGGATCCACCCAGGACCTCGTCAGCGGGGTGCTGGCCCCGAGCGATCAGCTGGCCAGGGTGGACGTGGACGTGCAGCGTTCCCGGGTGCTGATCCGGGATGCCGCGCTGGCCCAGGACGCCACGGACGCCCAGAAGGCCGTGGACCAGGTCAAGGCGATGGACGCGACCCTCGATCAGGACCTGGCCGAGTACAGGACCAAGGCCGCCGATGTGCAGGCCGTCGAGCGCTTCCAGACGCTGTGGACCCAGTGGCGCGAGATCCGGGACGCCAGGCTGGTGCCGGCCGCGTTGACCCAGGACACCGCGCGCTTCATCCAGGTGAACAGCAAGGAGGCCACCCCTGTCTCCGTCCAGGCGACCGCCGCGCTCGAGCAGGCCACCACGGCGCAGGAGGCCGCCGGCCAAACCCGCCTCGCGGCCGCGCACTCGACCTACACCTCGGCCCGGACCCTGGTCATCGTCCTGCTCCTGATCGGACTACTGCTGGCCGCCCTGATGGCCGACTTCATCTCGCGCCGGATCTCGCGCCCGCTGCACCGGGTCTCCGATGTCGCCCGGGCCCTGGCCGACGGTGACCTCACCCAGACCGCGGACATCACCAGCAACGACGAAGTGGGCCAGATGGCCCAGAACCTCGACCGGGCGCTGATCTCGCTGCGGGCCGCAGTCGGCACCATCGCCGGTTCGGCAGATGCGCTGTCCGTCTCGGCCACGGAGCTGTCCGCCAGCTCGTCCCAGATCGCCTCCGCCGCGGAGGAGACCTCGGCGCAGTCCGGGTCCGTCTCGGCCGCCGCGGAGCAGGTCTCGCGGAACGTCCAGACGGTGGCCTCGGCCACCGAGGAGATGTCCGCCTCGATCCGGGAGATCGCCTCCACCGCGCAGGACGCCGCCCGGATCGGCGGCCAGGCCGGGCAGGTCGCCGCCGCCACCAACGTCACCGTCAGCAAGCTGGGCGAGTCCAGCGCCGAGATCGGCAACGTGGTCAAGCTGATCACGTCGATCGCCGAGCAGACCAACCTGCTCGCGCTGAACGCCACCATCGAGGCCGCCCGGGCCGGCGACGCCGGCCGCGGATTCGCCGTCGTGGCCAACGAGGTCAAGGACCTGGCCCAGGAGACCGCCCGCGCCACGGAGGACATCTCCCGCCGGGTCGAGGCGATCCAGGCCGACACCACCGACGCCGTATCGGCGATCGGCGAGATCTCCGCGATCATCAACCAGCTCGGCGACTACCAGACCACCATCGCCTCCGCCGTCGAGGAGCAGACCGCGACGGCGAACGACATGACCCGCAGCGTCGCGGAGGCGGCTCAGGGCACCCAGGACATCGCGTCCAACATCACCACGGTGGCCTCGGCCGCCGAGGCGACCACCTCCGGCGTGGCCAGCACCCAGGGCTCGACCGGCGAGCTGGCCAAGATGTCCGCCGAGCTCAGGCAGCTGGTCAGCCAGTTCCGGTACTGACCTTCGACAGCCGCGGTCCGCGAGGCCGGTCCCACGGGGCCGGCTTCGCCGGCTGTTCCGGGGTCAGCCTGTGCGCCGGCGGCAACCTCTGGTATGAGATCGGGGTATCGGGGCGAGGTGATAGCCCGGTTCCATACCAGAGGACGGGAGAACGCGACTCCCTGATCCAACACCGGAGGAGAGCCGATGGACCTGTTGCTGCGCAATGCCCGCCTGCTCGGTGCCTCGGGGCTGACCGACCTCGGCGTCGAGGCCGGCCGGCTGGTGCCGGTCGGGGACGGCCCGGGAGAGTCCGGCGCCGCGGCCCGCGCCGAGCAGGTCATCGACCTGGAGGGCAGGCTGGTCACCCCGCCCCTGGTCGAGCCGCACATCCACCTGGACGCCGTGCTGACGGTCGGCCAACCGCGCGCCAACGCCTCGGGATCGCTCTTCGAGGGCATCGCGGTCTGGGCCGAACGGGTGAAGTCCCTGACCGTCGAGGACGTCGCAACCCGCGCCCGCGAGGTGCTGCTGTGGCAGCTGGCCTGCGGCGTCCAGCACGTCCGCAGCCATGTGGACGTCTGCGACCCCGAGCTGCGCGCGTTGCAGGCCCTGACCGGTCTGCGCGAGGAGCTGCGCGGGCTGATCGACCTGCAACTGGTGGCCTTCCCGCAGCAGGGCATCTTCGGCTTTCCCGGCGGGCCCGAGCTGATGCGCACTGCCGTGGAGCGGGGCGCGGACGTCGTCGGCGGCATCCCGCACTTCGAGCTGACCCGCGAGGACGGCGTCGAGTCGGTGAAGTTCGCGATGGCACTGGCCGATGAGGCCGGGCTCCTGGTGGACATCCACTGCGACGAGACCGACGACGACCACGCGCGCTTCGTCGAGGTGATGGTCGCCGAGACCATCCGGCGCGGGATGTCGGGTCGGGTCACCGCCAGCCACACCACGGCGATGCACTCGTACAACAACGCTTACGCGGCTCGATTGATCGCGAACATCGCCCGTGCCGGGCTGCACATGGTGACCAACCCGCTGGACAACGCGGTCCTGCAGGGCCGCTTCGACACCGGGCCGATCCGGCGCGGGCACACCAGGGTCAAGCAGTTGCTGGCGGCCGGGGTCAACGTGGCGATCGGGCACGACTCGGTGATGGATCCGTGGTACCCGCTCGGCTACGGCGACCCGCTGCAGGCCGCCTTCATGCTGGCGCACCTGGGACACCTCAGCGGCGCGACCGAGTTGCCGTACCTGCTGGAGATGGTGACCACCAACCCGGCCCGGGCGCTCGGCGTCGACGCGAGCGGGATCCGGGTCGGCGGTCCTGCCGACCTCGTGGTGTTCGACGCGCCGAGCGCCGAGGACGCCCTGCGGCTGGTGGCCCCGCGGTTCCTGGTGCTGCGCGGTGGCCGCGTGCTGGCCCGGACCCGGCCGGCCCGGACCACGGTGACCGTGGCCGGCGCCGAACGCGAAGTCACCTTCCTGCGGCCCTAACGCCCCGCCGCCGGGCCGTTACACCTCGAGTGCTGCCTTACACCGCGAAAGCCGCTTCGGGCGCGGTATTGGCGGCTGAGAACCGGTCCTCGAGGTGTAATGCGGCGACCGAGGTGTAAGCAGGGCGTCTGCAAGCAGGGCGCCGCGCCGTCGGGCTCGGGCCGGGCCCGGCGAGTCAGTCGGGCAGGACCAGGGCCTCGTCGGTGCGGTCTCGCTGGAGCTGGAACAGGACGTAGTACACCACCGCGGCGACCACGAACCCGACCTCGAAGGTGATGTCGCCGACCGAGCTGACGTGCTTGGGCACCAGGCCGACGTACTTGGTCTGGTTGGAGAACAACGGGATCGACACCGCCATGCCGATCGCCATCGCGACCCAGCCGGCGAACGGGTTGTGCATGCGGTCGAACAGGAACCCTCCGACCTCGTGGCGGCGGCGCAGGTACTGGTCGGTGAAGAACACCGCGAGCCACGGCCCGATCCAGTAGGAGATGATCAGCAGGAAGTTCTCGTACTTCTGCCCCGCGTCGTTCAGGCCGCCCCACGCGGTCGCGAACCCGACCACGCCGAACACCACGGCCACGATCGCGCGGGCCAGGTGCAGCGGGATCCGGATCCCCAATGCCATGAAGGACATCGCGCCGGAGTACACGTTGATCGCATTGGCCGAGACCGCTCCGATCACGATGGCCAGCAGCGTCAGCTTGGCGATCGCGGTCGGCATCCCGGTGATGAACGCCTCGGTGGGCGTGCTGGTGCTCGAGGTCGCGATCGTGGCCGACGCGGCGCCCACGCTCTCCAGGATCACGCAGGAGACGAAGACTCCGAGCCCCGCCCACAGCCCGGTGGCCAGCTTGCTGGTGTCGGGCTTGAGGTAGCGGGTGTAGTCGGTGGCGTACGGGTTCCACCCTGCGGCGTAGCCGAAGGTGGCGCCGAGCATGATCAGGAACGCCCCGAGCCCGCCACCACCCTTGGCTGCCGAGGGATGCGCGTCACCGAAGACGGAGAAGGTGGCCAGCACGAATGCCAGCGCCAGCAACGGGAAGGCGAGCCGCTCGAAGCTGTGGATGAAGTTGTGCCCGAGGAACGCGATGACGATCTGGGCGATCACCACGACCAGCAGGCTCAGCTTGACCGGCAGGTGGATCAGCGAGTTCAGCGCGAACGCTCCGCTGACGCTGTTCACCGCGAACCAGCCGATCCCGGCGACCACCGCGTTCAGCCCGGCCGGCAGGACATTGCCGTAGAACCCGAACGAGATCCGGCTCAGCACCATCTGCGGGACGCCGGTCGAAGGGCCGCGGGCGGACAGCACGGCGTGGGTCAGGCTGCCCAGCGCCGTACCGAGCACGATCGTGCCGACCGCCTGCCAGAGGGTCTGCTGGAACACCCCGACGGCGAGCACGCCGAGGAAGACCGTGGCGAACTCCATGTTCGGCGACATCCAGGTCCAGAACAGCTTCAGCGGGCTACCGTGCCGCTCGGCGAGCGGGATGAACTCGGCGCCGCCGGGCTCGACCGCCGCGACCTTTGCGCCGTACTCGCCCTCGCGGATCTCGGCGACGACGGCGAGCGTGCCGTCGCTGCTCGTGGGGTGGGCATCTGTGGACGCCATCTTGGCCTGCCTTTCCAACGACGGTGCGGGATGTGTCGCGACAGGGACGTCGCCGGGCGGGATGCCTGCACCCGGCGTCCGGCGGCGGCGCCGGCTGGTGCGAACCATAGCGGCCCTGCGGGCCGTTGCGAATGGCCGCGTGTTACCACTGTGTAGCGCGGCCGCCGGTCATCACTCGGTGGCCGGGCTCAGACCGGCAGGGCCATGGTGTACTTCGCGGTCTTCATCGCGATCAGGCTGCGCAGCGAGGCGACACCGGGCAGTTCGCCGAGCTTCTTGGTGAAGAACCACTGGTAGGCATCGAGATCCGCGACCGCCACTCCGAGCAGGTAGTCCGACTCACCGGCCATCAGGTAGCACTCGAGCACCTCGTCCAGCACGGATACCGAGCGCTCGAACGCCTCCAGCGACTCCTGCCGCTGCGAGGTCAGGCTGACCATGACGAACACGTGTAGGCCGCGGCCCATCGCAGGCCGGTCGAGCACGGCGCAGTAGCCGCGGATGTAGCCGCGCTCCTCCAGGGACTTGACCCTGCGCAGGCAGGGCGACGGCGACAGCCGGACCCGTTTGGCCAGCTCGACGTTGGTCAGCCGGCCGTCGAGCTGCAGCTCGCGCAGGATCGCCCGGTCGAGCCGGTCCAGGCCGGGAATGGGTGGAATGCGGTCAGGCATGTCATGCCTCCGATCGGCGAGTACGCGCAATATCATGCCACTGCTCAGCTGCTGCGGGGTATGACTTGGTACCACCTGCCGCTCGACAGCGCGTAACCTGCTATCAGGGTCGGACGCGCTGACTCATCGGAGGCGCTGCATCGAGAGGACCGTGATCACGGTGAAGGTCGGGATCCCGCGCGAGGTCAAGAACAACGAGTACCGGGTGGCGATCACACCGTCCGGCGTGCACGAACTGGTCCGCTACGGGCACGAGGTCTGCGTCGAGACCGGCGCCGGTCTCGGATCGTCGATCCCGGACGAGGACTACGTGGCCGCCGGAGCGCGGGTGCTCGCCTCCGCCGACGACGTCTGGACCGAGGGCGATCTGATCCTCAAGGTGAAGGAGCCGATCGCCGCCGAGTACCACCGGATGCGCCCCGGCCAGACGCTCTTCACCTACCTGCACCTGGCCGCGGACAAGGCGCTCACCGAGGAACTGGTGGCCCGCGAGGTGACCGGGATCGCCTATGAGACCGTCGAACTGCCGGGTGGCGCGCTGCCGCTGCTGGCGCCGATGAGCGAGGTCGCCGGGCGGCTCGCGCCGCAGGTCGGCGCCTACACGCTGATGCGGGCCCAGGGCGGGAGGGGCGTGCTGCTCGGTGGCGTGTCCGGGGTCTACGCGGCCAAGGTCGTCGTGATCGGCGCCGGTGTCTCGGGCATGAACGCGGCGGCCATCGCGCTCGGCATGCAGGCCGAGGTTCTGTTGCTGGACAGGAACATCGCGCGGCTGCGCCAGGCTGACGCCATCTACCAGGGCCACCTGCAGACGGTCGCCTCGAACGCCTATGAGATCGACCGGGCCATCGCCGACGCCGACCTGGTGATCGGCGCGGTGCTCGTCCCGGGCGCGAAGGCCCCGACCCTGGTCACCAACGAGCAGGTGGCCCGGATGAAGCCGGGCAGCGTGCTGGTCGACATCTCGATCGACCAGGGCGGCTGCTTCCAGGATTCGCACCCGACGACGCACGCCGACCCGACCTACACCGTGCACCAGTCAGTGTTCTACTGCGTGGCCAACATGCCCGGAGCGGTGCCGAACACCAGCACCTACGCGTTGACCAACGTGACCCTGCCGTACGCGGTCGACCTGGCCAACAAGGGCTGGCGCCAGGCGATGCTGGACGACCCGAGCCTGGCCCGCGGCCTGAACACCGTTGCCGGGCAGGTTGCCTACGGTCCGGTCGCCCAGGCGCACTCGATGTCCAGCACCGAGCTGGGCGCGATCCTGGCCTGACGTCGCTCGAGGCCGATCGAGAGGCCGGCTCTGGCATGAGCCTCGGCCTCTCGGCGTTCTCTGGTATGAGATCGGGGCATTCGCGCTGGATACCCAGATCTCACACCAGAGGTGCAACAGGGGTCAGGCGCGCTACCCAGGCGCCGCCGACCCAGGCCCGTCGCAGGTCCTCCTGGTCCGGGTTGTCGGCCGCGTCGAAGCCGATCTGGTTGAACGAGGCGAAGGCCCGGTTGTCCTTGGCCATGATGCCGAAGTGCTCGATCACCTCTGCCTCGCCGGTGAGGACCGGACCTGCGCGGTGCCGCGCCGGCCCTTGTAGCGGATCCGGATCGGCGTGCCGGTGCTGAGGTTTCGGACCCAACGGAACGGCGAGCCGATCAACAGGTCCCCCTGGTAGGGCGTGTAGGCGACCGGCAGCACGAAGGTCCGCCCGGATGAACGCCCCACCACGTACAACGTCACCAGGCGGCGCCCGATCAGGCGGGACAGCCCCGGCGTGGCGAGCAGGACCCGAACGATCCGGTTCGCCGCCCCCTGGAACCGCAAGGTGCTGGCCGTCGGCGTGGGCGCCGACGAGCCGGTGCTGTCCGGTCGGTTCTGGCTCATGGCAACTGCCTTCCGAGTATTGGTGCGACTGTTGGTGCGACGGTTGGTGCGACTGTTGGTGTTGGTGCGAGTGTTGATACGAGTGCTGACGGGTGGCGAGAACGTCCACCACCCAATCAATACGAAAACCGTATAATATGAATTCCATGAACGCTCGCCGAGGGGCGCTGTCCGGTCGGCGCCGTCAGCTGGCCAATGACGTTCGCGATCAGCTCCGCGAGGTGAGCGCCCAGCTGTCCCTGCTCAACCACCTGGTCGGGACCCGACTCGAGCTTCGCGACGTCGATCTCGACTGCCTCGACCTGGTGCAGCGCAACGGCCCGCTCAGCCCGAGCGAGATCGCCCGGCAGACGGGGCTGCACCCCGCCACCATGACCGGCATCCTGGATCGGCTGCAGCGAGCGGGATGGCTCAGCCGCGAACGGGATCCCGAGGCGCCCGACCGACGCGGCGTGAGCGTTCGGATCCGGAGGGAGCGTGCAGGTGAGGTCTTCCGCCTCTATGCCGGGATGCTGACCGGAATGGACCAGATCTGCTCCGCGTACAGCGAGCAGGAACTGGTGCTGCTGAAGGACTTCCTGCGGCAGGTGGCCGCGGCCGCCGGTACCGCGGGAGCCGAACTGACGCAGGGCGAGCGGTCCACGCCCTGAGCCGCTGGAATCACCCGGCCGCGGCAGTGGCCGCGACAGGCACCTGCCGGGTCACGCAGTGCACGTTTCCCCCGCCGAGCAGGATTTCCCGGCCGGGCACCGGCATCACGGTCCGGCCCGGGCACAGCGTGCGGTACGCCTTCAGCGCCGCCTCGTCGTGCTCGTCGCCGAACACCGGTACCACCACGATCCCGTTGCCCAGGTAGCAGTTCAGGTACGACGCGGCCAGCCGGTCGCCGGCCCGGCGTGGCTTCGCGCCGTCGACCGCGTCCACACCTGCCGCCTCGGCCTCGGTCAGGAACAGCGGCCCGGGCTGGTGCACGGTCACCACCTCGATCGGCCGGCCGGCCGCGTCCCGGGCGGAGCGCAGCACGTCCAGGGCCTCGGCGGACCGCTCGTACTGCGGATCGTCCCGGTCGTCGGTCCAGGTCAGCCCGACCACGCCGGGGCCGAGGAAGCGCGCCATGTTGTCTACATGGCCGTCGGTCTCGTCGTCGTGCACGCCGCGCGGCAGCCAGATCACCGCGCTGACGCCGAGATGGTCACGCAGAACGGCTTCCAGGTCGTCGCGGGACAGGTCCGGGTTCCGGTTCGGGTTGAGCAGGCACTCGGCCGTGGTCAGCAGGGTGCCCGCGCCGTCCGTGTCGATGGCACCGCCCTCCATCACCACGTCCGAGTGGTAGCAGTCCGCGCCCTCCAGCTCGGCGATCTTTCGGCCCAGAAGGTCATCGGCGTGCCAGGGGAAGAACAGCCCGGCGCGCAGGCCGCCCCAGGCGTTGAAGGTCCAGTCCACTGCGCGCATCCCGCCCCGGCCGTCGACCACGAAGGTCGGGCCGGTGTCCCGGACCCAGGCGTCGTCGGTGGACGCCTCCAGCACGCGGACCTGCCCGGGCAGGCGGGCCCGGGCGTTGCTCCACTGCCCGGCCGAGGCCAGCACCGTCACCGGCTCGCCGGTAGCGATCGCCGAGGCCAGCCGGACCCACGCCGCCTGGGCCGGTTTCGCGCCGTCCCGCCAGGTGTCCTGGCGCTCGGGCCAGACCAGGTAGCAGCCGCGGTGCGCCTCCCACTCGGCGGGCATCCGGTATCCGTCCGCGATCGGTGTCCCGGTGAGCAGGCTCGGCATGCGCAGCACGGTAAGGCAGGTAGCACCGGAGCGCAGATCACCGGCCGAGCAGCGACCCGGCGCGGCAGTCTCAGCACCGGGAAGCACAATGTGCGGGTGACCATCCCGCCCGCGTCCGCCCCAGTGGCGGACGGAACCCCGCCGGACGACCGGACTGCCGCCTCGCGGCGCCGGCTGGCGGGCGAGATCTGGATCGTGCTCGGGCTCTCGCTGGGCCAGTCCGCGGTGTATTCGGTGATCAGCCTGATCGCGAAACTCACCGCCGGCCGGCCGCTGGCGCAGCAGACCGCGACCCTCAACGCCTCGGCCAGCCCGCGCCCCTACCTCGACCTCACCTACCAGGTCGCCGACATCGCTTTCACGCTCGTCCCCGCCGCGCTGGCGCTCTGGCTGCTCAGCGAGGGCGGCCGGTCGGCGTTCAGGATGATCGGTCTCGACCTGGGACGGCCCTGGTACGACCTGCGCGTGGGTGCCGCACTGGCCGCGCTGGTCGGGCTGCCCGGACTCGGGCTGTACCTGGTGGGGCACGCGCTCGGGATCACCGCGACCGTCGTGCCCGCGGCCCTGAACGCGCACTGGTGGACCATCCCGGTGCTGGTGCTGCAGGCGGTCAAGAACGCGCTGATCGAGGAGGTCGTCGTGGTCGGCTACCTGATCAGCCGGCTGCGGTCGTTCGGCTGGCCCGCCTGGGCGGTGCTCGGCTGCAGCGCCGCGCTCCGCGGGTCGTACCACCTCTACCAGGGCTTCGGCCCGTTCCTCGGGAATGCGGTGATGGGCCTGCTGTTCGGAGCCTGGTTCATGCGTCGGGGCCGGGTGATGCCGCTGGTGATCGCGCACACCGTGCTCGACGTGGTCAGCTTCGTCGGGTACTACCTGTTCCCGTCGTTCGTGCATTAGGTGTCGTTCGCGCATTAGGTGTCGTTCGTGCACGAGGTATCGCCGCGTGCGTCTCCCCGGGCATCGCAACGCTGCCGATGAACACGGGCTGCACGTCGACAGGCACGGCGGCGGCTGCGGGGGGCCCGGCGTCGGAGGGCCCGGCGTCCGAGGGGGAAACGGCGACGCCCTCGGCGAGCTGCCGCGCCCGGCGGTTGGCGCGAGCCAGCCAGGCGGCCGCGATCAGCGCGGTCGGCAGCGCGGTGAAAGTGCCGATGAAGATGGTCCAGCGGGCGCCGAACTGCTCCCCGAGCCAGCCGATGAACGGTGACCCGATCGGCGTTCCGCCCATGAAGACGGCCATGTAGATCGCCATCACCCGGCCGCGCATGTGGGCCGGCGTGCTCAGCTGGACGGTGGCGTTGGCGGCAGTCATGACGGTGAGCGCGGACAGTCCGACCGGGATCAGCGCGATCGCGAACAGCTCATAGGTGGGCATCAGCGCCGCGATCGCCGAGAACAGGCTGAACACCACCGTCGAGCCGAGCACCAGCGGGATGCCGGGCTTCTCCCGCCGGGCCGCGAGCAGCGCGCCGGCCAGGGATCCGATCGCCATGATCGAGCCGAGCAGGCCATACTCCCCCGCCCCGCGGTGGAAGACCATCCGTGCCATCAGGGCGGTGGTCAGCTGGAAGTTCAGCCCGAACGTGCCGATCACCCCGATCACGATCATGATCAGCTTGATGTCAGGACGTCCGCGCACGTACGACAGCCCGGCGCGCAACGTCCCCCGACCGCGCGGGCGGGTGCCGACGGGACGCAGCGCGGACAGGTCCATCCGGGTCAGGGACAGCACCACCGCACCGAAGCTCGCCGCGTTGATCAGGAACACCGGACCGGTTCCGAGCCAGTGGATCAGCAGGCCCGCGATCCCCGGGCCGATCAGCCGCCCGGCGTGGAACGAGGCGCTGTTCAGCCCCACCGCGTTGGACAGGTCGGTACCGGGTACGAGCTCGGAGACGAATGCCTGCCGGGCCGGGCCGTCCACCGCGGCCACGGCGCCGCTCAGCGTGGCGAGCAGGTAGACCTCCCACAGCTGCGACACGTCGAGCATCACCAGCAGGCCCAGGATGAGCCCGAGCAGGCCGGCCAGGGTCTGGGTGGCCATCAGGATCCGGCGGCGGTTCACCCGGTCCGCGAGCGAGCCCGCGAGCGGGGCGAGCAGCAGCATGGGCGCGAACTGCAGCCCCGTGGTGATCCCGACCGCGAGGCCGGAGTCCTTGGTCAGAACCGTGAGTACCAGCCAGTCCTGCGCCACCCGCTGCATCCAGGTACCGGTATTGGAGACGATCGCCCCAGTGGCCCAGAGCCGGTAGTTGGGAATGCGCAGGGAACGGAAAGTGGGACTCACGAGTCGGCGATCCTCCTCAGGATCTCGCTTGCGGCGGCGAGCACGCGGCGCTCGTCGGGGGTCAGTTCGGCCAGCCGTCGGGCCAGCCAGGCGTCACGGCGGCGGCGCGTCTCGCGCACTGCGGCCGAGCCGGACGCGGTCAGGTGCACCAGCACCTGGCGGCCGTCGGTCGGGTGATCGGTGCGGGTGACCAGTCCGAGTTCCCCCAGCGCCGCGACCGTCCTGGTCATGGACGGAGGCTGGACGCCCTCGTGATCGGCCAGCGCGCGCAGGCCCAGCGCCCCGCGCCGGTCCAGCACCGCCAGGACGGAGTACTGCCCGTCGCTCACGTCGTCATCGGACTTCTGCGCCCGGATCCGGCGGACGCTGCGCATCAACGAGATCCGGAGCTCGGCTGCGAGCTGCGCGGGCCGGCACTGCGCCGGACGTACCTCCGCGCCTGCCGGCGAGGCCAGGGCCGCTTCCATACCGTTAGCGTAGGTCATTACCTTGGCTAAGGGTTTTCCGGGGGTTCGGTATTCCGCTGCGAACGGGCGCAGGCGGGCGCCGAACCGGTTCCCCGGCAGGAGATCAGGCGCGCCGAAGGGGTCTACCGGCGGACCAGGGCGAGCGGGGAGTCGAGCCTTCCGAGCCGGCGATCGAGCCAGGTGACGATCAGCTCGAACACGCCCGGGGCGACCTCGCTGGTCTGGTAGCGCCCGTCGATCATTCGCGCCGGGCCGGGCCCGACATGCACCCGGAGCCCGTGATCGGCCCCAGGGACGACGACGATCTCGTGGTCCGGGTGTCCCGTGGCGTCGAGTATCGCCCGCAGCCGCAGGGCGTTCTCGTCCACCGGCAGGTAGATGTCGTCCGAGCCGTGCAGAGCCAGCATCGGCACCTGCAGCGCGGACAGCGCCGCTGCGGGATCGAAGGTGGCCAGCCGGGCCACGAACCGGACCTCGTCCGCTGTGGCACCGGGCATCAGCCCGTACCACGGGGCGTGGTGAACGGCGGCCTCGGCGGCCAGCACGGCCGACGGCGGGTCCCCGGCTGACAGCCGGCGCACCCGCTCGCGCAGCAACGCCTGGGCCAGGCCCACCTCGGCCGGGCCGCAACCGGCCTGGGTCATCCGCCGCCCCAGCCGATACTCCTCCAGGGCGACGGCCGCCATCGCCGACGTCGAGGTGACCACGATCGCCGCAACCTGACCCGCCTGCGCGACCAGCAGGCAGACCCAGCCGCCCTGGCCCGACCCGAGCAGCGCGACGGCGCCCCCGGCGATGGCCGGGTGGGCGCGCACCGAGGACAGGGCCATGGCGATCTCGTCGGCCCGGTCCTGGAGGGTCTGGCTGGACCAGTCCCCCGTCGATTCCCCGCACCCCGGCTTGTCGTAGGCCAGGCTGGCGATCCCGGCACCGGCCAGTCGCTGCGGCCAGGTGCCTTGGTCGCGCCCTCCGGGGCCGTAGCCGTCGACGAAGACGGCCAGCGGGTGCGGCCCCTCCCACGGCGGCAGCACGAGGTCGCCGACCAGGCGGTTCATCCCGTTCCAGAAGGAGACGGTGACGCGAACCGGGGCGAGCAGCACCTTACGGATTGTATTCACCCCAGATGATCGCGCGACGCTCCCGTGCCGACGGTGCACCGATGGGTACCTGTCGAGCACTCAGCGGAGGCAATGATCAACTCATCGTGCCCGCGACACTCACGATCACGGGAGTCGAGGGCCGGGCGATCACCTGAGAGACACCGACTCCATACAGTAACTTACAGCTACTGAATGTCACCGATGTGTGTGCTGCAACTCCGATCATCAAGGGCCTCTGGACGGGCGCCCGCGCCGTAGAGTGACAACCGGCAATCCGGAGCGCGGCCAGCCAGACTGCCGGTTTACTCCGTCTTTGGTCCTATATTGCGTGTTGCGTTTATGTGACGACACGCTGTAACAGCTTACGAAGGGACCAATCGTGCTGTTGCGGAGTGTCGTCACGTGGCATGCTCCCGCAGCGCGGGCGACGTTAGCTCGCGCCGTTCTTGTGGAGGCTTCTGGTGGCCTGGTTCGTCACTAACTCGCTCGTGATCATCGCTCTCACCTTCGTCCTGGGTCTGATCGTCGGCTGGCTCTGGTGGGGTCGGCTGTGGCGCCGGGTCCCGCTCGGTGAGTCGGCAGCCGTCCAGTCAGTCGCTCAGCGGCTCGAGACGCTCGTGAGCGAGCGGGACGCGGAGATCGCCCGGCTCCGGGAGGCCGCCGGGTCGCCGGGCACCGAACGTCAGCTTCCGGACAGCCCGGCACCGGACGGAGCCGGCGTGGCCGCCACGGCCGCGGCGGGCGGTGCCGCGGCGGGCGAGGCGGACGACGCCGGGCCGATCGCGCTCGAGCCGGCACCCGAACCGGACGACCTGGAACGGGTCGAGGGCATCGGTCCGAGGATCTCCACCGCACTGCACGCAGCGGGCATCGACTCCTTCGTCGCGCTGGCCGAGGCGGACGAGGAGACGCTGCGCGCGGCGCTGCGCGAGGCCGGGCTGGCGTTCGCGCCGAGCCTGGTCACCTGGTCGCGCCAGGCGGCGTTGCTAGCAGCAGGTGACGAGGAGGGGTTCCGGGCGCTGCGTGCCGAGATTGTCGGCGGACGATCCCGCGGCCGCACCCGCAACGCTCCCGCGGCCGAGGCCGAACCGGTCACCGAACCCGAACCGGTCACCGAACCCGAACCGGTCACCGAACCCGAACCGGTCACCGAACCCGAGGCCGAACCGGTGGGCGTGCCCGGACTGGCCGCCGAGCCCGAACTGGCCGAATCCCTGGTCGAAACCGAGGCCGAAACCGAGGCCGAAACCGAGGCCGAAACCGAGCTGGTGCCCGAGCCCGAGCCGGTGGCAGAACCGGAGCCCGCTGCCGAGGTCGAGCCGGCGCAGGCCGCGGTCCCGGTCGACGGGCCCGCCCCGAGCGCGGCCGGCAGCGGGGTCGACGACGCCGAGGACGAGGACAACGAGGACGAGGACCTCGAGCGGGTCGAGGGCATCGGCCCGCGGATCGCCGGTGCGCTGCGCAAGTCCGGCATCCGGACCTTCCGCCAGCTTGCCGATGCCGAGGTCCCGGCGCTGCAGGCAGCGCTTGAGGCGTCCGGTCTCCGATTCGCGCCGAGCCTGCCCACCTGGCCGCGCCAGGCCGCGCTGCTGGTGGAGGGCGACGAGGTCGCCTTCGTGGCCCTGACCGACACGCTCGTCTCGGGTCGGGAGAGCGGGCGGAACGGCTGATGACCGCTACGACGCCCGGCGGACCGTCCGGCGAGCTCGAGTCCGCGCCCGGCACCGACCAGGTGGTGACCGTCGTGGAGGAGCGCGAGGTGACCTCGGCTCCAGCCGGTTCCCGCCTGCCTCCGGACTCCTTCAACGGGTCCTTCTCCGAGCGACGGCGGCGCAACCCGGTCGTCCCGATCGCCGTCGGGGTGATCGGGCTGGCGGCGCTCGGCGTGGCCCAGAACCTGCCGGTCCGCCACGACATGGAGCAGGACCTGACTGCCCGGACCCGCAGCGCGCTGGACGCGGCCGGGCTCCGCTCGGTCAGCGTCACCTTCACCGGCCGGGACGGGGTGGTGACCGGCACCGTGACCTCGCCCGGCGACCACGTGTCCGCGCTGGCGCTGGTGCGCGCGCAGGAGGGCGTGCGGGTCGCCACGGATCACCTGAGCGGGCCGGGCGCGAGCCCGAGCGCGACCGCGTCTGCGTCCGGCAGCCCGACAGCGTCCGCGAGCCGGTCCCCGTCCGTGAGCCCGTCCGTGCCGGCTGCTGCGCAGGCGCAGGTGTCGGCGCAGATCGCCGGTGGCACGGTGCGCGTCTCGGGGCGGGTCCCGTCCCAGGCCGTCCGGCTCCGGCTGCTCGGCGCGATCCGTTCCGCGGTGGCCCCGGCCGTCGTGGTGGACCGGATCGTGGTCGATCCGTCCGCCGGGGACGCAGGGCTCGGCAGGCTGCCGACCGTACTGCGCGCACTAGGCCCGGACTCCCTGGTCACCGTTCAGCTGTCCGGTGGCGAGCTGGTGCTCGCCGGAGGGGTCCCGTCGCCGGCCGCCCGCGCGGCGGCGAAGGCAGCCGCGGCGGCCCTGACCGGAGACCCCGGCGCGGTCACCGACCGGCTGAGCGTGGATCCGCGGGCGAGCGTCTCGGCCGACCTGCGCCGACTCCCCCCGCTCACGTTCGCGACGGCGTACAGCACCCTGACCAAGCCCGACCAGGCCACGGTCCGCGCAGTGGCGCGGATCCTCGCGGCCCACCCGCAGGTGCGGGTCCGGCTGGTCGGCCACACCGATGACGTCGGCACCGTCAGGGTCAACGACGAGCTCAGCTACGCGCGCGCCGAGACGGTCTACCTGACGCTGCGCTACCTCGGCATCGACCCGTCCCGGATGAGCTTCAACGGCCTCGGCGAGAAGAGCCCCACGCTGCCCAACACCTCGGCGGCGAACCGGGCCGCGAACCGCTGGGTCGAGATCCGGGTGGTGCCCTGACCGACGGGCTCAGTCAGGGGGCCGCTCGGCGGGCTCCGCGCCGGGCGTGCCGGGCGACGCTGCGCGCTGGTCCCTGCGCCACACGTAGTACAGGCCGTAACAGCCCAGGACGAGGCCGGCGACCGGCGTCCAGACCCACCAGCCGCGCCCACGCTCGTCCAGCCAGGACCGCATCAGCAGCGCCACGATCAGCAGGATCGCCCAGACCGCCATCCCCACCAGGATCGCGGCGCGATCGTTGGTGCGCAGGGGTGGCGGGTCCGGCCGGCGATCGGCGGAGCGCAGGTAGAGGCGCACCCCGTGAGCGTATCCGGCGTCCGGGCCGGGGGCGGATCAGCAGGCCCCGCGACGACGTGCTGAGATGGGACCCATGACAGGACGCGTGGCGGTAGTGACCGGAGCTAGCAGCGGGATCGGTGCCGCGACGGTGCGCTCGCTCGCGGCGGCGGGGTTCGAGACGGTGTCCGCCGCCCGTCGGCTGGACCGGTGCATGGCCCTCGCCAAGGAGGTCGACGGGCGGGCCCTGGCCCTCGACGTCACCGACCGGGACTCGGTGGACCGGTTCGCGGCGCAGCTGGACCAGGTGGACGTGGTCGTGCACAGTGCCGGCGGGGCGCTCGGACTGGACCGGGTCGAGGACGCCGACCTGGACCAGTGGCGCTGGATGTACGACTCCAACGTGCTCGGCGTGCTCCGGGTGACCCAAGCCCTGCTGCCGGCACTGCGGCGAAGCTCCGACGCGCACCTCGTGGTGCTCGGGTCGATCGCCGGGTTCGAGGTCTATCCCGGTGGGGCCGGGTACACCGCTGCCAAGCACGCCGTGAACGCGCTGTGCCGCACGCTGAGGCTCGAGCTGAACGGCGAGCCGATCCGGGTCACCGAGGTCGCGCCGGGCATGGTCGACACCGAGTTCTCCACCGTCCGGTTCGCCGGCGACAGTGCGCGTGCCGCGGGCGTCTACCGCGGCCTGACCCCGCTATCGGCGGAAGATGTCGCCGAGGTGGTGACGTTCTGCGTGACCCGGCCGAAGCACGTGAACATCGACCACATCGTGGTCAAGCCGGTCGCCCAGGCCACCGCGACCGTCGCGCATCGCGAGGGCTGAGCGCCCGGACCGGCGGGCTGCCGATCCGGCGGGCCGGGTGTCTGCTTCGCGGTGATGTGCACTGCCCCATGCGGCGGGGCAGTGCACATCACCGGCGCACATGTACCGGGTCGGGGCCCGCGGCTGCGTGACGTGGCGGAAGGCCCGTGCGCGATCGCGGGGCAGCCGGTCCGTCTCGGCCTCAGGACGCAGTGACCTCGGCGCGGATCCAGGCCAGGTAGCTGGGGTTTCCGGCCGTGACCGGGACGGCCACGATCTCGGGCACCTGGTAAGGGTGGGCGTGCCGCAGGTAGTTCTCCAGCGCGGGGTAGCGCTGGTCCGTGGTCTTCAGCGTGACCACCCACTCCTGGCTGGTCTGCACCTCGTGCTCCCACCAGTAGGTGCTCGTGATCGGCCCGCCGACCTGGGCGCAGGCGGCGAGCCGGGCCCCGACCGCGCCCAGGGCCAGCGCCTCCGCGTCGGAACGCTCGGCCACGGTCGTGGTCACCTGCCAGAAGTGCGTGCCCTCCATGCTGCCCCCAGGATCACTGATCGCGGAACACCTCGTCGGCCAGCAGGTCGCCGAGCCGGGACGGGTCGGCCAGCACCTCGGCGACCGCCGCCCGTCGCTGCCACTGCCCGGCGGCCCAGGACAGCCCGCGGGCCAGGCCGTCCAGCGTGCTGGCATGCACCTCCGCGTCCGGGCCGGATCCCTGCACCCACCAGTCCACCTCGACGCCGTCCACGAGCAGTTCCTCGTGTTCGCACCAGACCGTCGGCGCGGACGGTAGGAGGGTGGCGACCTGTGCCGGCACGGGCCCCGACACACCGTCCGGACCCGACTCGAGCACCTGCCCGGGGGCCAGCTCCGAGGCCAGGGGCAGGTCGAGCAGATCGGCCAGCGCGACGGCCACGTCAGGGGTGGCCGCGAGCACGGCGGCGCCGAGATCGGGGCGCTGCAGCAAGGCGGGGGTGTCCACCACGACCGCCTCGGCGGCGTCCACGACGCGGGTGCCGGCCCCGTCCAGGACCCGGACCCGCTGCGGTGCGCTGTCATCCGACTCGGGCCCGGGTTCCTGCCCGACCTGCCGCCAGGACACGGCAAGCTCGGCCAGGCCCGCCCACACCTCGATCGCGGTGCCGGCGTCCAGCTCGACCGACGGGTCCGCCAGCGCTGTCAGCAACGAGCGCAGCGCCCCGGCATCGAGGTCGGCCGCGGCGCTCACGCCGCCGAGCGCCCGGCGTAACTGCGGCTCGGCGCGGTCCAGCGGCTCGGGTGCCGGGGGCAGCAGCACGGCGAGGCCGCCGTCCGCGTCCGGGTCCGCCCAGGACCGGCCCGCGGCCAGCCGGCGCCGCAACCACCACGCGCTGTAGGACGGGACGTCGGCGCGGACCGTCCCGCCGGGCCCGTGCGCGACGGCGCGGACCGGCGCGGTCACGGCTGCGCGCAGCATGGGATCCTTCGCGATCAGGTCGAGCACGCCGGCCCAGGCGTCGTCGCGCACCACGTCCAGGTCGCGGATCGCGAGCAGCTCGCCGACCAGGACCTCGCCGACCAGGACCTCGCCGCTGCCCCCGTCCTCCACCACGCGGATCACCCCGGACGCCCAGGCGTCCCAGCCGTCCAACTCGCGCAGCGCGTCGACCCCGTTCCAGCCGGACGGACCGGCATCGCCCCCGTCGAACCCGGACGGCAGCGCGTCGGCGGCCAGCGGCACCTCGGCTGCCTGCAGGACCGAGAGCCCGGCCAGCACCCCGACGGCCTGCAGCACGCGGGAACCCCAGCGGTCGACCAGCGCGGGTGCCACCACGCCGATCGTGTCCGGGTCGAACAGGTGCACCGCGGCCGATTCCGGCAGCGCCAGGTCACGGGCCTGGGACGGCTCGCCCTCGGCGTCCTCGAGCCACAGCTCGGCCAGCCAGGGCAGCTCCGCGGGCAGCAGCTCGCCCGCCGCCGTCGCCGCCTGCACGAGGGTGAGCACGGCGTCCGGCACCGTCTGCGGCCCGGCGTCCCCGCCCTCCCGCGCGTCCCCGCCCTCCCGCATGTCCCAACCCGGCTGCACGTCCCAGCCCGGCTGCACGTCCCAGTCGGCGGCACCGCCGTCGCCGGCGTCGGCCAGCACGGCGGCACGCACCTCGGGCAGCTCCAACGCCGAGCGCGGGCCGACCGGCTGCCCGCCCAGGCGCTCGAGCAGCGGGTGCGCGGCCACCGGATGGACCGCCCGGGCGCCGAGGACCCCGAGGGCGCGGGTGATCTCGGCCCCGCCGACCGGGATGACGACTCCGCGGACACCGCGGACCAGCCGGCCGTCGGCCAGCGGCACCGGCAGCGCGGCCAGCGCCTCGCGGGCCAACGGATCCATCGACAGCCCGCTGAGCAGGGTGTACATCCGGTGCCAGGATGCCGGGTCCGGGTCGAGCGGGAGCTGCTCGATGACATCGGCCAGCGGCACGCGGTCCACGCCGAGCGTCGTCAGCACGGGTGCCGCGCGCCGGGGTGCCGCGATCAGCCCGGGTATCGCGGAGGCCAGCGCCGCGACCACGTCCGCGTCGGTGCCCGCCGGAGGCTCCAGCGCCACGGCGTTCCGGGGACGGATCAGCGCGCGCGGCAGGTCCGAGCCGGACGGGCCGGTCGGGGCCGCCAGCACGGGACGGTCCGGCAACACCTGCCGCAACCGCTCGCGCAGACCGTCGTCCACGGCGCCGGCGGGCAGCCCGACCGGAACCAGCGTCCAGATCTCCGCGCCGTCCCGGGCGCGCTGCTCCAGCAGGTCGGCGTAGGCCTCGGCGGCGAACCGGATCAGGGCGTCCGTGGCAGGGCCGGGCGCCACGTGCCGGCGGGCCGGGTCCATCGGGAAGGTGGCCACCAGCAGCCCCGGCCAGGGCAGCGGCTCGTCGCTCGGGGTCGGTGCGTAGAGCACGGACGGCACGGGTGTCGCGGGGTCCTTCGGCAGCGCCCAGGCGACCGACCAGCGCCGGTGGGTGCGCTCCTCCGTCGGGCGGTCGGCCAGCAGGGACGGGTCCAGCTCCCCGGAGCGGCGCAGCACGTGCCAGCGCTCGGCCGCGCCGGAGATCACCCGGGGCGCGACGCCGGGCGCGACGATCGTCACCTCGTCCAGGCCGGGCAGGGCCAGCAGCAGGGCGTCGTCCAGCTCGGCCAGCAGCCGCAGCACGAGGTCCTCGGCGGCCGGGTCGCGCAGCGGGAGCAGGACCGCGGTGTCGTACCCGTCCGGCGCGGTGCCCTCGGCCGGGAACGGCAGGCGCAGCACGGGCACGTGCCCGTCCCGGCGGGCGAGCTCGTCGGCCAGTCCCGGTGCCTGGCGGGCCAGGTCGTCCAGGACGTCCCGGCTGTCACCAGCGGAGAACCGGACGCCGCCGTGCCGGGACAGCACGGCAGGCTCGTCGGTCACGGCCAGGACGGCCGCGAAGCCCACCCCGAACCGCCCGACCGGCACGCCCGCGCCGCTGCCCCGCTGCTCGGAGTCAGGCTGATCGGAGTCGGGCTGATCGGAGTCGGGCTGCTCAGAGTCGGAGGGACCGGTGCCGGGCGGGCCGGTCTCGTCACGCTTCGCCGACGCCCGCAGCGTGGCCAGGGCCTGCACACCGGCCGGGTCCAGCGCAGCCCCGGTGTTGGCCGCGACCAGCACCGCGCGGCCCTCGATCTCGTCGACGCGCAGCAGCAGCCGTCCCGGCACGTCCGCACGTGTCGCCGCGTCGGCGGCGTTCTGCGCGAGCTCGACGATGAGGCGATCCCGGTAGGCGCCGAGGACCAGGTCCTCCTCGGCGTTCGCGTCCTCCCGGAAGCGCACCGGCGCCGCCGCCCAGCCCGCGAGCACCCGCTCGCGGATCGAGTCGGTGCCGAACGGATCGGCGGTCACTGCCCGGTCTCGGGCTCCCCGACGGGCTCGGGGTCCCCGATCTCCGGCACCTCGTCGGCCACCGGCTCGCCCTCGTCGGCCACCGGCTCGGTCTCGTCCACGACGGATCCGGGATCGGCGAGGGTCCCGCGCGGCACCTCCACCGCCTCGTGACCGAGTTCGTCGAGGATTGGCTCCGGCAGCGGGGCAGGCTCGATCCGCTCCAGGTCGGTCTCGCTGTGCGCGCCGCAGCCGTGATCCACGCTGACCACGCGGCCGTCGGACGGCGACCACTCGTTCGCGCAGACGCCGAACACCAGCCGCAGCCCGCCGGCCAGCGGCACGAAGTAGCCGCAGGTCGAGCAGGCCGCCGCGGCGTGCACGGCCTCGTCGGCGGTCGGTCCGCGGGACCCGCCGTACCAGCGGTTGGCGGCCGCGTCGCGTCCGGTCCGGCCCAGCACCCGGACCCGTCCCAGCCCCAGCTCCCAGACCGCCAGCCGGTCGGCCTCCTCGTCGTCGGTCTGCTCGAATCCCTGGTCGAGGAGCGGATCGTCGAGCCGGTACGGAAGCACGTCCGAGGCACCGAGATCGCCGGGCTCGAGCCGGTCTGACCACGGCACCCAGACCGGCGGCTGGATGGCGTCGCGCCCCGGCAGCAGCACCGTCTCGCAGACCGTCGCGGTCCGCGAGCGCGGAGCCCGGGCCAGCGTGACCGCCCAGTGCCAGCCCCGGTACCCCCGGGCCAGGCAGGCGAACAGGTGTGTGACGAGCCGCTCGGACTCGGCGACCACACCGAGGTGCTCGCCGACCGTGCCGGTCTCGGCCACGTTCTCGGCCGCGGCCCGGGCGACCGGCGTCGCCGCCGCGCAGACACCGTCCGGCTCGACAGGCCCGCGCCCGGAACCCACCGCCGCGCCTGCGGCCGGACCCGAGCCCGCAGCAGTGGGCATCTCCGCAGCTGTGGCGTCGCCCGACCCGCCGCCGGACGGCCCGGACCCGCCCGACTCACCTCCGGGCACACCTCCGGGCACACCTCCGGACAGGTCGCCGGGGTCGCCCGCCGGGTTCAGGAACTGCTGGTCGTGGACGCTGGTCGTCGGCACGGGTTGATTCTCCCCCATCACAGGAGTGCCGGACGACGAACACCTGGCGCCCACCCTTGACAGGATGGCGGCGTGCAGGACGACGTCCCCCCGCGCGCGGGCCACGATTCGCCGGCGCCGCCGCCTCAGCGTGGCGACGACGCGAACCGGCACGGCCGGGACGGGCACGAGGACCGCATGGACGGGTACCAGGGCAACGGCTACCCGGACGAGCGTCACCCCGACGACTGCGCCGAGGACGACCCCGAGGACTACTCGGACGACTACTCCGACAACGACCCAAGTGACGACTACGACGACGAGGACGACGACGAGGACGACGGCGCCGGGCCCGCCGGGCGCCGGCGCTGGGACGCCGAGCGCGCGGCGGCAGCCTCGCGGCGGGCCGCGCAGGCGTCGCGCAACGCCGCGACCGTTTCGGCGCGCGGGCTCGCCGCCTCCTGGCGGGGCACGGTGCGGACGTCCCGGCGGACCGTGCGCGGCGTCCGGCGGGTCACCCATGCCCGCGGCGCGGGCGAGTCGGGCCTGGCCCGGATGATCGAGCTGCACCTGGTGTCCAGCCTCGCGGACGCCCTGATGGTGACGGCCCTGGCGAGCACGATCTTCTTCGCCGTGCCGTCCGGGCAGGCCCGCGGCCGGGTGGCCACCTCGTTGCTGGTCACGATGGTGCCGTTCGTCGTGCTCGCACCCGTGATCGGCCCGCTGCTGGACCGGGTACGCGGCGGCCGCCGGTACGCGATCGCCGCGACCATGGTGGTCCGGGCCTTCCTGGCCTGGGTGATGGCAGGCGCCGTCGGCGGGGCCGGCGACACCCAGGCGGCGTTCAGCCTGTACCCCGCCGCGTTCGGCTTCCTGGTCAGCCAGAAGGCCTACATCGTGACCCGGGCGGCAGCCGTACCGCGGGTGCTGCCCAGGGCATCCGGGCTGGTGGCCGCGAACTCGCGGATCTCGCTGGCCGGTGTCGCCGCGATGGCCATCGGCGCGCCGCTCGGCGTGGGCCTGACCTCCTGGGTGGGCCCGGCCTGGACGCTCCGGCTGGCCTTCGCCGTCTTCGCCGCGGCCACCGTGCTGGCGCTGACGCTCTCGCCCCGGATCGACTCCAGCGAGGGCGAGATCCCGGCCCGGATCACGTCCGGCCGGGGCCGGGTGTCCGGACCTGACCGCGACACCGACGCGGCCTCAGGCCAAGACCACGATGCCGACGGGGGGCCCAAGCCCGGCCGCAACACGGCACGGTCCGGCGGGACGGGGCGGGTGCGCAGTTGGGGCACCGGACCGCAGGTCGTGCTCGGTCTGCGCGCCAACACGGCGATGCGCGCGTTCACCGGATTCCTCACCCTGTTCCTCGCCTTCCGCCTGCGCCACCAGCCGCTCGGCGGGCTGCACGACACGGCCGCGGTGGCGATCGTGGTCAGCCTCGCCGCGGTCGGCGGCGGTGTCGGCACGGCGCTCGGTGGCGCGCTGCGCCGGATCAGGCCCGAGGGCGTCGTGGTCGGCGTCGTGATCGTGACCGCGGCCGTGGCCGCCTGGTCGGCGCTCGCCTACGGCCTGTGGCCGGTGCTGGCGATCGCGCTGATCTCCGGGCTCGCCCAGGGGCTCGGCAAGCTGTGCCTGGACGCGATGATCCAGCGGGACGTGCCCGAACACGTTCGCACGTCGGCGTTCGCGCGCTCCGAGACCGTGCTCCAGCTCGCCTGGGTGGGCGGGGGCGGGGTCGGCCTGATCCTGCCCCTGTCCGGCGCCTGGGGGCTGGGTATCGCGGCCACGG
Organism: uncultured Actinomycetota bacterium; assembly: GCA_963740575.1. Taxonomy (GTDB): domain Bacteria; phylum Actinomycetota; class Actinomycetes; order Actinomycetales; family Kineosporiaceae; genus CAVUET01. The sequence continues at coordinate 257,951 of CAVUET010000005.1, forward strand.
CGATGTGGGTCGCCGCTGTGCTGGTCACCTCGGGGCTGCTGCGCATCGACCGGGACGAGCGCGCGCGGCGACGTCGCGCGGGTCAGCGTCCGATCCGGCGCTGACCGCCACGAGCGGGTTCGGCCGGCGGCGCTGCGTGATCCGGACGACCACATTCCGAACAGACCCAGCGATCGGCGTCCCGCTCGTGCGCGGTCACCTCGCAGCAGGACCAGCACACGGCCCGGCGCCCGGACGGATCCGGCTCGGGCCCGTTCACGGACGCGGCCTCAGGTCTCCAGGTCGTCGGCCACCGCGCGCAGCAGCGAGGCGATCTTGTGGGCGGTGTTCTTCTCCGGGTAGCGCCCCCGCCGGAGGGTGTTGGACACCCCGTCGAGCAGCTTGATCACGTCCTCGACGATCACCGTCATGTCCTCGGCCGGCTTCCGGGTCGCCTTCACGACGGAAGGGAGCGGGTCCAGGACGCGGACGGACAGGGCCTGCAGACCACGCTTGCCCTCAGCGATCCCGAACTCCACCCGGGCGCCGGGCTTGAGAGTGGCCGTGCCTGCGGGCAAGGCAGAGGCATGCACGAAGACCTCGCCACCGGAGTCGTTCGCAAGGAAGCCAAAGCCCTTGTCGGCGTCGAACCACTTCACCTTGCCAGTCGGCACGTCACAACCTCTTGGATCATCCGTCTCCTGGGCCCACAGACCGCAGCGCCCCAGGCCGGACCAGGCAGGCGCGCCAAGGTCATGCATGACCTGTGCTCCGACAGGCTATCGGCAAACCACAACGGTTTTCATGGGGCGGAAGGTACGTTTTGTGCCACTCTCCCGGCGAGGAACCCGTCCCACCACGCGGGGAACGCGACGAGATCGTCGAGCACCACGTCGGCCCCGCATCGGGCGAGCTCGGTGCCGCCGTGCGGCCCGGTCGCGACCGCCACCGCCACGGCGCCCGCAACCCGCGCAGCGGTCACGTCGCCGGGATGGTCGCCGACGTACACGTCCGCGGACAGGGTTCGCAGCAGGACCCCTTTGCCGGCGCCGAACAGGCCGCCGGCCACCCGATCGGGCGCGCGCGGGCCGGCGTTCAGGCCGACCTCGTCGAGGACCTCGCGGACGAGCCGCTCGATCTTGGTCGAGACCACCAGGACGCGGCCGCCGCGGGCGTGCACGGCCTCGACGGACTCCGCGGCACCAGGCAGCAGCTGCAGACCCTGGACCCCGAGACTCGGGTACAACTCCCGGTAGCGGGCAGCGACGGCGGCGGCGTCCACCTGAGGCGCCAGCGTGGCGACGGTCTCCACCAGGTCGATGCCGATCAGCGGCCAGATCTGCGCCGGGGTGATCTCGGCCCCGTGTTCGCCGAGCGCGGCGATCATCGTCGCGGCGATGCCCGCGGCGGAGTCGACCAGGGTCATGTCGAGGTCGAAGCCGACCACCGGGTTGTGCGCGGGCATGCCCGCCAGCCTACGGGCGAGCCCGCGCCGCCCCGGGCCCCGCCCGACCGCGCCTGGCGCGACCTCCCTGGCGCGACCTCCCTGGCGCGACCTCCCTGGCGCGACCTCCCTGGCGCGTCCTCTGAGACGTAACTGAATGGTGAGCGGGCAGGCCGGAGGCTCCCGGCGGAGCGCAGCGTAGCCGGGATCGGTTGTTTGGTTTGTTCAGGCTGCTGGGGTGTTGATCTGGATGGTGTAGCCGAGGGCCTGCAGTTCCCGCACGAGGTAGTCCTTGCGGTGGTGGTGGGCGGGGGTGTCGGGGCGGGTGTAGTAGTCCGGGCCGAGGTCGTAGAAGGCGACGCCGTCGTGCAGGACGTGCCAGGCGATGATGATCAGGTCGTGGGCGATGGCGACGGCGGCCTTGCCGCCGTTCTTCTGGCCGAACCGGCGGTGTAGGCGGCGGAACTTCGCCCCGAGGTAGGTGTTGGTGCGGGCGGTCGCCCAGGCTGCCTCGACCAGCGCGGTGCGGATCTCCCGGTTGCCCTTGCGGGTACGGGTGCTGTGGTGCTTGCCGGCCGACTCGTTGTTGCCCGGACACAACCCGGCCCAGGACGCCAGGTGCGCTGCGGTCGGGAACCGGGACATGTCCACCCCGATCTCGCTGATGACGACCTGGGCGGTGCGCTCAGCGATCCCCGGGATCGTGCACAGGCCCTGGATCTGCGCGCAGAAAGGGACTGTCATCGCCTCCACCTGACCGTCCAGCCGGGCGATCATCTGCTCCAGATGGTCGATCATGTCCAGGTGCAGCCGGGCCAGCACCGCGTGGTGGTCACCGAACCGGCCGGCCAGCGCCATCGACAGGTCCGGGATCTTGCTGCGCATCACCCCCCGGGCCAGATCGGCCAGCACCCGCGGGTCCCGCTGGCCGCCGATCAGCGCCTCGATCATGTCCCGGGCGGACTTGGTGGAAAGGCTGGAGGCCACCGAGTCGATCTTCACCCCGGCGTCCTGCAACACCTTGCCCAACCGCTGCAACTCACTGGTGCGGGACTGGATGAGCTTCTTGCGGTACCGGGTGATCTCCCGGATCGCGGCGATCTCCTTGGGCGGGATGAAACTGCCCCGCAGCAGGCCGACCTCCAGCAACTGGGCCAGCCACTGACTGTCCTTCACGTCCGTCTTACGGCCCGGGACGGTCTTGACATGCGCGGCGTTGACCAGCAGGACCTCGAAGTCGACCTCGCCCTCGCACAGGGCGTGGAACACCGGCCGCCAATAGATCCCCGTGGACTCCATCACCACGTGCGTGACACCCTGCTCGGCCAGCCAGGCCGTCATCACCGCCAGCACCGGGTAGAACGTCTTGAACTTCCGGGTGGTCTCCACCCGCGCGGCGCCCGGGCCGCCGCCGGGGGCCCGGACGGTGACCGCGATCTCCTTCTTCCCGACATCGATGCCCGCCACCCGCTCAAGCACGATCTCCACACCACTCACCCGCCTTCGTCGTCACCGCTGACCAGCGCCTCCCGGGAGCCCGTGAAGATCAAGACTCTGAGACACGCGCTCTACGGCAGCAACCCGGGGCACCTACCGGGCGGGCTCCAGCGTCAATCTGGTATCCGGACTCACCAGGTACCACACAGGAACGACGTCAACGGGAGACGCGCCCCCAGTTTCACCCACCCAAGGGCGCCAACGGCGCGGCATGAACATCTGGTATGTGATCGGGGTATCCAGCGACTCGGATACCCCGATCACACACCAGAGGATGAACCGGAGGCCCGATGAACCGGCCGCCGGGCGGGACCACCGGACAGTCCCCGGGACGCCAGTCCTCAGAGCGCGGCGAGTACCTGCGGGTCAGCGAGGTCACGCACGGCGGCGCGGGCGGCCTCTGGCGTGCTGGCTGCCCGGGCGCGCACGGCCATCTCGACGCAGGTGGCCGTGGTGTGCCGGGACAGCGCGAGCCGGACCTCGGGCAACACCCCGGCGGCCATGGACAGGCTGGTCACCCCGAGCCCGACCAGGACGCAGGCCAGCAGCGGGTCGCCGGCCGCCTCGCCGCAGACCCCGACCGGCTTGCCCAGCGCGGTCCCGGCCGTGCCCACGGCCGCGATCAGGTCGAGCAGCGCAGGTTGCCACGGATCGAGCAGGTCGGCGAGGTCGCCCTGCAGCCGGTCGGCGGCGAAGGTGTACTGCGCCAGGTCGTTCGTGCCGAGGCTGACGAAGTCGACCTCGGCCAGCATCTCGCGGGCCCGCAGCGCTGCCGACGGCACCTCGACCATGACCCCGGCGACGTCCAACCCGTGCGCCCGCACCGCATCCCGGAAGGCGGCCGCCTCGACCGGGACGGAGACCATCGGCGCCATCACCCGGACATCGGCGCCGGTGGCCTTCGCGGCCCGGGCCAGCGCCGTGAGCTGGGTATCGAGCAGATCGGGGTGGCGCCGGACCACCCGCAGCCCGCGCACCCCGAGGGCCGGGTTCTCCTCCTGGCCGTGCTCGACGAACGCCAGCGGCTTGTCGGCCCCCGCGTCCAGGGTCCGCACGACCACGCGGCGAGGCGCGAACGCCGACAGCACGCGGGTGTAGACGTCGGCCTGCTCGTCCACCCCTGGGGCGTCCCGGCGGTCCAGGAACAGCGCCTCGGTGCGGAACAGCCCGACGCCCTCGTTGTCGCCCTCGGCGGCGCGCAGTGCCTCCTCGACGCCGCCGATGTTGACCAGCAGGGACACCTTCCCGCCGTCCTCGGTCTGACCCGGGCCGTGCGCCGAGGCGGCGAGCAACCGGCGCGCCGTCGACCTCGCCTCGGCGTGCGCCCGCACCGCCTCGTCCGGATCGACGACCACCCGGCCGTGTGAGCCGTCCACGACCACCAGGTCGCCGTCGGCCAGGTCCAGGGCGCCGGAGCAGCGCACCACGGCCGGTACGCCCAGGCCCTTGGCCAGGATCGCGGTGTGGCTGGTCGGCCCGCCGAGTTCGGTGATCAGGGCGAGGACCTCGGACGGGTCGAGGGTGGCCGTATCCGCGGGCGACAGGTCCAGCCCGACGAGGACGAACGGGTGCCCCGGATGCGGGACGCCCGGCATCGGCACGTCGAGCAGCAGGGCCAGCGCCCTGTCCCGGACGTCGCGCAGGTCGGCCACCCGCTCGGCGAGATAGCCGCCGGCCGCGGACAGCGCGTCGCAGAAGCCCTCGATCGCCGAGTCCAACGCGTGCGCGGTCGGCCGGCCGCCGTTCAGCAGTGCCTGCACGGCACTGATCAGCCCGGGGTCACGGGCCATCAATGCGGTCGCCCGCAGCACCTCGGCGGCGGCGCCGGCTGCGGCCTCGGCCCGCGCCTCGAGCAGTTCGGCGACCCCGGCCAGAGCCGACTGCACCCGGGCCAGCTCGGCGACCGGGTCCGTCCCGGCCAGCTCGTCCACCGGGGGGCGCGGCGGCAGGCCGATCCGGGCGACCGGGCCGGTCACCATCCCGGGACTCACCCCGAGGCCGGTCAGGACCGTGCCCATCTCGCCGGCCATGCTCACTCCTCCGCATCCAGGTTGCTGGCCAGCAACCTGGCCAGCTCGTCCAGGACGGCGTCAGCACCGTCCCCGTCGGCGGCGATGACGACGGTGTCGCCGTGGGCGACCCCGAGCGTGAGCACCATCAGGATGCTCCGGGCGTCCACGGGGTCGCTGCCCGGCCGGCCGATGGTAACCGCGACCGGCTGCCGGGCGGCGGCCTGGGTGAACAGGGCGGCGGGCCGGGCGTGCAGGCCCACGGTGGATCCGACGACGACGCTGCGCTCGGCCATGACAGGACTCTCCTTCGAGGTGACACTTCGATGTCGAACGGGCCGGACGGTGCTGGTGCAGGGGCTGGGGTGGGCGCAGTGGACGGGTGGCCGGCCCGCGGCGGTGGGCAGGGTTGCCGCGGGCCGGCCGGGCGCTCAGCCGACGGAGGCGGCCGGCAGGGCGGGCTCCGCCGCCGAGCGCCGTGCGAGGTGCGTCTCCCGCAGCTGCTTGAGGAAGATCACCGCGGCCGTGGAGACGACCATGCCGATGGCGATCGCGACCAGGTACAGGAACGGCCCACTGATCAACGGGGTCACCCACAGCCCGCCGTGCGGGGCCCGCAGGGTGTTGTCGAAGGCCATCGACAGCCCACCGGTGACGGCGCTGCCGGCCATGATCGAGGGAATCACCCGCAGCGGATCGGCTGCCGCGAACGGGATCGCGCCCTCGGTGATGAACGAGGCCCCGAGCAGCCAGGCCGCGGCGCCGTTCTCCCGCTCGGCGTCGGTGAACAGCTGAGGACGGAGCACCGTGGCCAGGGCCAGTGCCAGCGGCGGGGTCATCCCGGCGGCCATCACCGCAGCCATGATCTTCAGCTGGGGGGCGTCGGTCGCGGTGCCTGCGGCCAGCAGCCCTGTGGTGGCGAAGGTGTAGGCCACCTTGTTCACCGGGCCGCCCATGTCGAAGGCCATCATCAGACCCAACAGGACACCGAGGATGATCAGGTTGGTGCCGGTCAGGCCGTTCAGCCAGTCGGTCAGCCCGTCGGACACGGCCTTGAGCGGCCGGCCCAGCACGATGATCATCACCAGGCCGGTGAAGAACGTCGCCAGCAGCGGGATCACGACCACGGGCATCACCCCGCGCATGCCCTTCGGCACCTTGCGCCGGGCCAGCCACAGTGCGGCGAAACCGCCGATGAAGCCGGCCGCGATGCCGCCGAGGAACCCGGCACCGACCAGGTTGGCGGCGATGTAGCCACCGACGAAACCGGGGACGATGCCCGGCCGGTCGGCGATCGCGAACGCGATGAACCCGGCCAGCGCCGGGACCAGGAACCCGAACGAGACCACGCCGATCTGGAACAGCAGCGCCGCCCAGTGCATCCCCGACGTGACGTCGAAGTGCTGGGTGATCGTGGTCAGCGGAACCTTGGTGACCAGGACGACGCCCTCCTTACCGGCGGCGAACTGGGACAGCATGAAGCCGAGCGCGATCAGGATGCCGCCCGCAGCGACGAACGGGATCATGTAGCTGACACCGGTCATCAGCCACTGCCGGACCCGGGTTCCGACCCCGGCGCCCGAGGTGACCTTCGAGGCCAGCGCCGGGCCGCCGCCGGTGAGCGGGTTGACGGGCCCGCCCGCGCCGCCGCCGACGGTGGCGGGTGCCCGGCGGGCGGCCGCCTCAGCCTCGGCCACGATGCCCGGCGCGTCCGAGATCGCCTTCTTGACGCTGACCTCGACGAGGGGCTTTCCTTCGAACCGTTCCCGGTCCCGGACCGCGGCATCGACGCCGAAGATGACGGCATCGGCGGCCGCGATCACTTCTGGCGCAAGGGGTGTGGCGCCCGCGGCGCCCTGGGTCTCGACCGAGATCTCATGGCCGGCGGCGTGCGCCGCCTGCTCGAGCGCCTCGGCCGCCATGTAGGTGTGCGCGATTCCGGTCGGGCACGACGTGACGGCGACGAACTTCACGGCGTTACCTCCTTCGTGATGAGGTCGACGACCTCGGCGGGGTTCGCGGCGCTGAGCAGGGCGTCGCGGAAGGACTGGTGGACCAGGCGGCGGGCCAGCGCGGCGAGGATCATCAGGTGATCGGACCCGCCACCTTCCGGGGCGGCGATCAGGAAGATCAGGTTGGCGGGGCCGTCCTCGGCGCCGAAGTCGACGCCGGTGGGCACCCTGGCGAACCCCAGGGTCGGGACGGTCACGTGCACGGACCTGCAGTGCGGGATCCCGATCCCGCCGGGCAGGCCGGTCGGCATCTGCGCCTCGCGGGCGCGGACGTCGGCGAGGAAGCCCTCCAGGTCGGTCACCCGCCCGGCGGCCTGAAGCCGCTCGGCGAGCGTGCGGGTGATGGACTGCCGGTCAGGCGTCTCGACGTCCAGGACGACGAGGTCGGCTTCGATCAGGGCGGGCATCAGGCGTCACCTTCCAGGATTCGGGCACGGTCGAGTCGTTCGTGCACCGTCACCGCGATCGCGGCGACGTCGTCAGGGGTGGGCATCCGGCTGCCGGGCAACCCGGCCGCGGCGGCGCCCCAGGCCAGCGCCGACGCCAGGGCGTCCCGGCCACCGCCGGGGCAGGACAGGAAGCCGGCGAGCATGGCGTCACCGGCGCCCACGGTGCTGCGGGGCTGGTCCACCCGGGCCTCGCCGTGCACCGCGCCGGTCGCGTCGACCAGGACGGCACCGTCGGCGCCGAGGCTGGCCAGCACGGTGACGGCGCCGAGCGCGCGCAGCTTCTCCGCCGCGGTGACCGCGTCGCCGAGGGTGCGCACCGGGATCCCGCTGGCCTCGGCCAGCTCCTCCCGGTTCGGCTTGACCAGGTCGGGGTGGGCGGAGACGGCCAGCCGCAGGGCATCGCGGCTGCTGTCCACGGCGACCTGCGCGCCACGGCTGCGGGCGGGGGCGACCAGCCGGGCGTAGAAGCCGTCGTCCACCCCGAGCGGCAGGCTGCCGCAGCCGACCACCCAGCCATCCGGCTCGGCCAGCGCGAGGGTCGCGGCGACCAGCGCCTCGACCTCGGCGTCGGTCAGCCGCGGGCCGGGCTCGTTCAGCTTGGTGGTGGTGCCGTCCGGCTCGACGACAGTGACGTTGGCGCGGACCGTGCCCGCGATCGGGACGACGGACACGGCCACCCCGAGCGGCGCGAGCAGCTCGGTCAGCTGACGCCCCTCGGTGCCACCGACCGGCAGCACCGCGGTGGTCGGAACCCGGTGCACGGCAAGGGCTCGGGACACGTTGACGCCCTTACCGCCGGGGTCGACCCGCCCGCCGAGGGCCCGGATCACGCCGCCGCGGACCAGCTGCTCGACCTCGATCGTCCGGTCCAGGCTGGGGTTGGGGGTCAGGGTGACGATCATGCCCGCACCACCCTCGGCCCGGCCGACTCGACGTCGGCAGCCGTCTCGGCGTCCAGCCCCGAGTCGGTGACGATCAGGTCGACGTCGGCCAGCTCACCGAAGCGGGCGAACGCGTCGCTGTCGAACTTCGTGTGATCTGCGAGCACCACCGTGCGCCGGGCGGCCGCGATCATGGCCTGCTTGACGGCGGCCTCCTCGCGGTCCGGAGTGGTCAGGCCGCGGCTGGTCGACAGCCCGTTGGTACCGAGGAAGGCGACGTCCACGAAGAGCCCGGACAGCGCGCGGGTGGCCCAGTCGTCCACGGCCGCGAGGGTCCGGCCGCGGACCCGGCCGCCGGTCACGTGCAGGGTGATGGCTCTGCGGTCGGCCAGGGTCATCGCGATCGGCAGCGAGTTGGTGACCACGGTCAGCTCGCGCTCGAGCGGGATCAGCTCGGCCAGCCGGATGGTCGTCGTCCCGGCGTCGAGGATGATCGCGCCCTCCTCGGGCAACTCGGCCAGCGCCGCCTTGGCGATCCGCTCCTTCTCGGCCACGAGCAGGGTCTCGCGGGCGGACACCTCGGGTTCGAACCCGGTGCGCTCGATCGGCAGCGCCCCGCCGTGCGTGCGGCGGACCAGGCGCTGGCGCTCGAGCACGGTCAGGTCCCGCCGGATGGTCTCGGGGGTGACGTCAAAGGCCTCGGCCAGGGCTGTCACGTCCACCCGTCCGGTGGCGCGGGCCCGCTCGAGGATGGCTTGCTGGCGCTCCTGTGCGTACATGACGTCGCCGTCCTGTTCTGCGGGTGCGGTTCGGCTGGGGTGGCCCGGAGTGCGCTGGGCCTGCGGCGAAGCCTTGGCCCGGTCGATGGGGTGGTGGGTGTCCGTCTGGCTTTGTTTCTCTTTGTTCCCTCTCTGTTTACGCTTGTGTCTCTGTGTTTGTCAAGAGTTTCAGACGAAAAACACGGACAGTCGGGCACTGGTTGGCCCCTCGCGGGAGCCGACCGGGCACAAACGGGCGTCTGCTGGTGTCCAGGGGCCCGAGAGGTCGTTCTGGCCCGCCGGCCCTCGGTGACCCCTGCCAGGCCCGCACGCGGGCAGCTGCGGGGCCGCTCCAGCGCCGTCGAGCGGGTCAGCCGGCCTCTCGGCGGCCCGCCGGCCGGGTCAGGCGTGCCGGACGGCGGCGGCGGACTCGAGGTTCAGCAACGTGACGGCCCGCTCGCGCATCTCCACCTTGCGCACCTTGCCGGTGACCGTCATCGGGAAGCCGTCCACCAGGTGCACGTACCGGGGGATCTTGAAGTGCGCCAGCTGCCCGGTGCAGAACTCGCGCAGTGCCTCGACGGTCAGCGGCTCGTGGTCCGGGCGCATCACCACCCAGGCCATCAGCTCCTCGCCGTACTTCTCGTCCGGCACGCCGACCACCTGGACGTCGGCGATGTCCGGGTGGGTGTACAGGAACTCCTCGACCTCGCGCGGGTAGACGTTCTCTCCGCCCCGGATGACCATGTCCTTGATCCGCCCGGAGATGTTCAGGTACCCCTCGGGGTCCATCACGGCGAGGTCGCCGGTGTGCATCCAGCCCGCGACGTCGATCGCCTCGGCGGTCTTCTCCGGCTCCTGCCAGTAGCCGAGCATCACCGAGTAGCCGCGGGTGCACAGCTCCCCCGGCGTACCGCGCGGGACCTCCAGGCCCGACGCCGGGTCGACGATCTTCACCTCCACGTGCGGCATCACCGTGCCCACGGTCGAGGTCCGCCGGTTCAGGTCGTCGTCCCGGCGGGTCATCGTGGACACCGGCGAGGTCTCGGTCATCCCGTAGGCGATGGCCACCTCGGTCATGTTCATCTCGGCGACCACGCGCTTCATCACCTCGACCGGGCACGGCGACCCGGCCATGATCCCCGTCCGCAGGCTGGACAGGTCGAAGCCGGCGAACTCGGGATGGCCGAGCTCGGCGATGAACATCGTCGGTACGCCGTACAGGGCCGTGCAGCGCTCGTCCTCGATCGCCTGCAGGGTCGCGCCGGGCTCGAACGCCGGCGCGGGGAAGACGATCGCGGCGCCGCGGCTGTACGCCCCGAGAACGCCCATCACCATGCCGAAGCAGTGGTACATCGGCACCGGGACGCAGATCCGGTCCTCGTGCGTGCAGCCGATCATCTCGGTCACGAAGTAACCGTTGTTGAGGATGTTGTGGTGGGAGAGCGTCGCGCCCTTCGGGAACCCGGTGGTGCCCGAGGTGTACTGGATGTTGATCGGGTCGTCGAAGGACAGCGTCGCCATCCGGCCGTCGAGCAGCCGGTGGTCCAGCCGGCCGCCGCCGTCGATCAGCGCGGTCCAGGACGGCTCGCCGATCAGCACGACGTCCTCGAGGGCGGGGCAGTCGCCGCGGACCTCGTCGATCATGGCCCGGTAGTTGCTGGTCCGGTGCTCGGTCGCGCTGACCAGCATCCGCGCCCCGGACTGGGTGAGCACGTAGCGCAGCTCGTGGCCGCGGTAGGCGGGGTTGACGTTGACCAGGATCGCGCCGATCTTCGCGGTGGCGTACTGGACCAGCACCCATTCGGCGCAGTTCGGCGCCCAGATCCCGACCCGGTCGCCCTTGCCGATCCCCCGCTCGATCAGCCCGAGCGCGAGCGCGTCCACCTCGACGTCGAGCTCGGAGTAGGTCCAGCGACGGGCGGTGGCCACGTCCACCAGCGCCTCGCGGTCTCCGTGCCGGGCGACGACCCGCTCGAAGTTGGTTCCGATGGTCTCCCCGAGCAGCGGGGTGACGGCGATGGCGGAGGAGTAGGACGGCAGCGGCTTGGTCAGCATCGGGGCTCCCCGCGGTGGACGTCGTCGTCGGCATCCATGGTGACCTGCGGACACCACCCGCGGCGAGACCTTGCGGGACGGAATGATCCGGACGGTCGTGCCGTGCGTCGACCGGCGGGCTGTCGAACAGGGCAGCCGTGGGGTCAGCCGGCCTGCAGGTCCGCCAGCAGCGGGGCGATTGCGTCCAGCACGGATTCGGGGGCGTCATAGACGGGCGCGCCCGGCAGCGGCCAGTGCACGACGACGTCGGTGAAGCCGCGCTCGGATGCGCGCCCGACCGCGTCCTGGAACGCCTGCACGCTGGTCAACGCGAAGGTCGGCGCGGCGTCGACGGAGAGCATCCGCTGCACCGTGCCGGGATCGCGGCCGGCGTCGGCGAGCACCTGGTCGAACTGCCCGGCCAGCCGGGACACCGATGCCCACCACGCCTGCTCATCGTCGCGGTCCGGATCGCCCCGCAGGGCGCCGGTGGTGACCCAAGCGGCGCCGTGCCGGGCTGCCAGCCGCATCATGCGGGGGCCGTTCGCCGCCACCGCGAAGGGAAGCCGGGGCTGCTGCACGCAGCCGAGCGTGGTGCGCGCGTTCTCGGCCCGGTAGAACCGGCCCTGATAGCTGGTCGACTGCTGGGTCAGGACCAGGTCGAGCAGCTCGACGAACTCCTCCAGCCGGGCGGCCCGGTCACCCGGCGGAAGCACCGGGCCGCCGAGAACCGTGGCGTCCGAACCGGTTCCGCCCGCGCCGATGCCGAGCAGGATCCGCCCGTCGGACAGGTCGTCCAGGGCGGCGAGCTCGCGCGCGAAGGGCACCGGGTGCCGGTAGTTCGGCGAGGCCACCCAGGTTCCGAGCTGGATGCGCGACGTCACCCCCGCGGCCGCGGCCAGGGTGGGAACCGTTGCGCCCCACGGCGTTCCGGCCAGCGGGTCCCAGGTCAGGTGGTCGTAGGTCCAGGCGTGGGCGAAGCCGAGCTCTTCGGCCCGGCGCCACTGGTCCTGCTGCTGGGCCCAGCGCCGCTGCGGCAGGATGACGATCCCGATGCGCACGCCCGGACGCTACCTCGACCCGGGCCGGTCAGACGCCGCGGCCGGGCAGTCTTTACACCCCGAACGCCGATCTGAGCCGGACATTTCGGGCCCGGGACCGGCGTTCGAGGTGTAACGCGGGGTTCAGGGTGTAACGGGCGGGGGCGGGACCGGCTGGTAGGCGCAGGCGGGGTCCTCGCCCAGGACATCGCCGGTGGCGGCGTAGGCGCGGGCCCGGGACCCACCGCACAGGTCGCGGTACTCGCACCGGCCGCACCGTCCGGCGAAGCCGGCACCCCGGATCGCCTGCAGCACGGGATGATCGCGGTACAGGTCGGCCAGGTCGTGGTCGCGGACGCTGCCGAGTTCCATCGGCAGGAACCCCGCCGGGTGCACCTGTCCGTCGTGGGCGACGAACACGATGCCCTTGCCGTCGCGGGTCGCCGCAGTGTGCGCGCTGGGCCGGGCCGTGGCCGGGCCGAGCAGCTCGCGCAGGCGCGCGGCCATCCCGCGGTACAGCGTCCCCTCCGGAGCAGGCCCGCCGTCCCGGCGCTGGGCAACCACCCTGCGGAAGAACGGTGCCTCGACGGTCCGGACCACGAAGCCGTACTGCGCTGCGTCCCAGAGCAGGTGACAGACGTCCTCGTGCTCGGACGCGGTCAGTGCCCCGGCGCTCGTCCCGCGGCCGACGTGCACCAGGAAGAACACCTCCCAGATGTGCGCCCCGGTGTCGGCGACCAGCGCCGCGAGGTCGGCCAGCTGGTCGAGGTTGGCAGCCATCACGGTGCTGTTGATCTGGACCGTGAGCCCGGCCGCGACCAGGGCCTTGATCGCCTCGACCGTCCGTCCGAAGTGCCCGGCGATCCCGCGCACGCCGTCGTGGGTGTCCGCCCGGGCACCGTCCAGGCTGATCGAGACGGCCTTCACCCCGCTGGCTGCGATCCGCTCGATGGCCGCGGCGGTCAGCAGAGGGGTCACGGACGGGGACAGTGCCGTCGGGATGCCGAGCTCGGTGGCCCGGGCGATCAGGTCGAACAGATCCGGACGCAGCAGGCAGTCGCCTCCGGTCAGCACGAGGATCGGGTGGGGACGGCCGAACCCCGCCACCTGGTCGATCAGCGCCAGCCCCTCGGCGGCGGTCAGCTCACCCGGCAGCGCGTCGCTGGTGGCGCTGGCCCGGCAGTGCGCGCACGCCAGCCCGCAGGCTCGGGTGGTCTCCCAGAAGACGAGCATCGGACGCCGGGCGAAGTCGACCCTTCCGGAGGGGACGGCGGGGTGCCCGGCGGGCAAGGGCTGCTGGGGCGGATCGGCAGGATGCCGCCGCGGTGCCGAGGGTTCCGCAGTCACTTGCGGCCGGTCGTCCGCACCGTCCGCAGTCACAACGGGGCCGACATGCGGCGACACACCGTGGCCGGGTTCGTTGTGACTGCCGGGCGTGCGCTCGGTCGCCCCCGAGGCTCGCGGCGCCAACGGTTCGCTCATCGGGGGGAGCCGAAGCCGGACAGGGCCGTGGCCCGGCCCGGCAGGGCGGAGGTGCCGCGCAGCTGCGCGAGCACCGCGTTGGAGACGTCCACGGCCTGGATCAGGCAGCCGGAGATCCCGACGCCCCGGAACGCCGCCCCGGTCAGGTGCACCGCCGGCAGCTGGTGCAGCGCGGTGGCGAGCCGGACGAGGCGGTGCTCGTGCCCGACCGTGTACTGCGGCATCGCCTGCGGCCAGCGGTCCACGGACACCTGTTCGGGACCCGCCGACAGCCGCATCGGCTCGGCCAGCTCCTCCAGCACCCGGGCCACCAGCTCGTCGTCCGTCATGCCCTCCCAGCGATGATCGCCGTGCCGCCCGACGGCGCAGCGGATCACCGCGATGTCCTCGCCGACCGGTGGGACAAGGTGCTCCCACTTGACCGACGACCAGGTGCAGCCGACGATCATGCGCCCGGACGCCGGCGGCACCAGGAAGCCGGTACCGTCCAGCGGGCGCCCGATCGCGTTGCGGCGCAGGACCATCGTCACGATGGCCACGCCCACGTAGGGGATCCCGGCGAGCTCGGCGGCCGCCTGCGGGCTGAGCGGCTGGAGCAGGCCGGACGAGACGAACGCCGGGGTCGCGAGCACGACCGCATCCGCCTCGATCCGCTCCGTGCCGATCCCGTCCGTGCCGATCCCGTCCGTGCCGATCCCGTCCGTGCCGATCCCGTCCGTGCCGATCCCGTCGGCCCGGCCGGTGGTCACCACCATCCCGGCTCCGGCGGGCTCGAGGCCGGTCACCGCGGTGCCGACGCGCAGGTCGACGTCCCGAATGGCATCGGCCAGTGCACGGACCAGCGTCTGCAGGCCGCCGTGCAGCGAGATCATGCCCAGGCCGGACGGGCGGGGCTGTCCAGACCCGCGGCGCTGCCGCAGCGCGAGGTAGGTGCTCCGGCTGGCCCGCGCGGCCCGGTACACCTCGGGGACGGCGCTACGGGCGCTCAACACGTCGGCGCGACCGGCGTGCACGCCGCCGAGCAGCGGTTCGATCAGCAGGTCGTAGACCTCGCGGCCGAAGCGCGGGCGCAGCAGCTCGGCGATCGTCGGGTCCGGCGACAGGCGGCGGCGCGGCAGCACGAAGTCGCCGCCGGCCCGCAGTGCTCCCCAGGGCGAGAGCAGGCGCGAGCGCAGCAGCGCCAGCGGGGTGTCCGGGACCCCGAACAGTGACGAAGGCGGAAGCCGGCGCAGCGCCCCCCGGGCCCACACGTACGCCCCGGAGCGGGCCATCCGGCTCACCTCGGGAATCAGGCCCAGATCGGTGAGCAGCCGCTCGACGACCGCAGAACGGGCCAGGATCGCGTCCGGGCCGGCGTCGAGCTGCAGCCCGGCGATCTCGCGGGTGAGGATCTTGCCGCCCAGCCGGGGCGCGGACTCAAGCAGGGTGACGTCGAGCGGTGGCTCACCAGGGGCCGCGTCCTCGCGGTGGGTGAGGTGGTAGGCCGTCGCCAACCCGCTGATCCCGCCGCCGACCACGACCACACGACGCCGCCTCACCGGCACTCCTCCTCGCGTCCCCGGGCCGGCCCCTTTCGCGAGTAAGTGTCAAGGGTCAACCAACCGTGTCCGGTCCAGGTTCGTCGACCTCACCAGCCCGGCCCCAGGCCCAACGTCCCCTCTCCCGTCCCGGCGATGTGCTGGTTCGGGGCCGAACGTCCGGGACGCGCGGCCGTGGCGGGCCCTCGCCGACACGCCGGGCCGCCGAGCCGTACGGTGGACGCGATGACCTCCCCCGCCGAACCCGAGCAGTGCGCCGAAGCCGAGCAGCCCGCCGAGCCCGCGGCCGACGCGTCCGGGCCGGACGGGCACGTCCCGGAACGGTTCGGGTCGGCGCCGCGCAGCCTGGCCGACGAGCTGCGCACCTGGCCGGACGGGGATCTGGTCACCCTGCTCCAGGCGCGACCGGACCTCGCGGTCCCGCTGGTCGGGGACCTGACCTCGCTGGCCGCCCGGGCCGCGAGTCGGGCCAGCGTGCAACGCGCCCTGGACGGGCTGGACACCCCTGGGTTGCAGGTACTCGAGGCGGTCGCCGCACTGCCGGAGCCGGTCTCCCCCACCGAGATCAGCCGTCGCTGGGGTTCCCCCGCGGGACCGGTACTCGCCCGGCTGCGGGCGCTGGCACTGGTCTGGGGGCCGGCCCGATCGGTCTGGCTGGTCCGCACGGCACGTGACCTGATCGGCCCGAACCCGGCCGGTCTGGGGCCGCCGCTGGCAGACGCCCTGGGACGGCGCTCCCCGCAACGCCTCGACCAGCTGCTGGAGGACCTCGGGCTGCCACCCGCCGCCGACCCGCCGTCCGCGCTGCGCCGCCTTGCCGAGCACCTCGGCCGACCGGAGATCATCGAGCAGCTGCTCGCCGATGCTCCGGACGGTGTCCTGGCCGTGCTGGACCGGCTCACCTGGGGCCCTCCGGTGGGACAGGTGATGGACGCCGAGCGCCCGGCCCGGGTGGCCACCGCCCGGAGGCCGGTGGACTGGCTGCTGGCCCGCGGCCTGCTCGCGGTGGCGGACGCCGCGCACGTGGTGCTGCCGCGCGAGGTCGGCCTGGCGTTGCGCGGAGGCCGGGTGCACCGCTCGCCGCAGCCCCGCCCGCCCGCGCTGCGCAGCCAGCGACTGGACGCCGCGACGGTCACCTCCGCCGCCTCCGCCGCCGCGGTGGAGGCGGTCCGGCTGGTGGACGCGCTCGGCGACCTGTGGGGCGCGGGACCGCCGCCGGTGCTGCGTTCCGGCGGGCTCGGGGTGCGCGAGCTGCGCCGGGTGGCGTCCGCGCTCGACCTCGACGAGACCCGCGCCGCGCTGGTGGTGGAGCTGAGCTACGCCGCCGGGCTGGTGGCCGACGACGGTGAGGCCGAGCCGCGGTGGGGACCGACGCCGGCGCTGGACGCCTGGCGGGTCGGCGACACCGGCGAGCGGTGGGCCGAGCTGGCAGCCGCCTGGCTGGCGAGCTCGCGCTGCCCGCGACTGGTCGGCACCCGCGACTCCCGGGACGCGACCCGGGCCGCGCTGAGCCCGGCCATCGACCGCGCCGCCGCACCGGCCGTCCGGGCCTGGATCCTGCGGGCGCTGGCCGAGGTCCGGCCGGCGGGCGGCCAGGGCAACGGGACGCCCGCCGCCGGAGGGCTCGCCGCGGTCGACGCCGAGGCGATGCGACCGGCGCTGGACTGGGCGGTGCCCCGGCGGGCAGGCCCGACCCGGGACGCGATGGTCGGCTGGACGCTGGACGAGGCCGACTGGCTCGGGGTCACCGGACGCGGAGCGCTGGCCCGGCACGCCAGACCCCTGCTCGCGGATCCGCCCGACCTGGCCGCAGCGGCCGGCGTCCTGGAGGAGGGGTTGCCCGAGCCGGTCGACCGCATCCTGCTGCAGGCCGACCTGACCGCCGTGGCACCCGGACCGCTGGCACCGGACCTGGCCCGCGAGCTCGAGCTGATCGCGGACGTCGAGAGCCGCGGCGGCGCGACCGTCTACCGGTTCTCGCCAAGCTCCATCCGGCGCGGACTGGATGCCGGCCGGTCCGCCGACGACCTGCTCACCCTGCTGACCGGACACGCCTCCACCGCGGTCCCGCAACCCCTGCAGTACCTGATCACCGACATCGCCCGCCGGCACGGCCGGATGCGAGTGAGCGCCGCGACCGCCTACATCCGGGCCGACGACGAGGCCGCGCTCGCCGCGCTGCTGGCCGACCGCCGGGCGGCATCGTTGCGGCTGCGACGCCTCGCGCCGACCGTGCTCGCGGCGCAGGCCCCGCCGCAGGTGGTGCTGGAGGTGCTGCGCGAGCTCGGCCTGGCACCCGCTGCGGAGAGCCCGGACGGCGAGCTCCTGCTCGGCCTGCCCCGCGCCTACCGCACCCCGGCCCGGGCCCGGCCCCGTCCGCTCTCCCCGCTGCCACCGCCGCCGCCCGTGCACGCGCTGTCCGCGGCCGTGCAGGCGCTGCGTGCCGCCGACGACGCCGCCTCGGCCCGGGCCCGCGCCGAGGCGCTGGCCGGCGTGGATCCGGACCAGGCGCCGCCGCTGGCCGCGATGGACCCGCTCGGCGTGCTCGCCGTGCTCCGGGACGCCGCGGCCCGGCGGCGACCGGTCTGGATCGGGTACGCCGACGCGACCGGCACGCCCTCCCGGCGGCTGGTGCAGCCGCTGCACGTCGAGGCGGGCCGGGTGGACGCGTTCGACCGCGGTACGCAGGAGATCCGCAGCTTCTCGGTGCACCGGGTGACCGGCGTCGCGCTCGCCCCCGCCTGATCCCCCGGTGTGATCGCCCGGTGTGATCGCCCGGCGACGCGCGTCACGAAGATCGCGCAGGTCCGGTGGCACGGGTTCGGCCCGGAGTAGGGTCGCGCCTGACGTCGCCCGGCGATCAGGAGGACGCAGTGAGCCAGCCGCCCGACGCGCCGTATCGCGGGACGCCCGAGGACCCGAACGCACCGAAGCAGCCGGAGCAGCCGGCGTACGGGACCGACCCGGGGCCCGGGTACCAGCCGGTCGAGCCCGCGGCGCCGAGCTACGGCACGCCCGAACAGCCGCCCGCCTACGGCCCCCCCGACCCCGGCGGCTACGGAACCCCGCCACCGCCGCCCGGCTACGGAACCCCGCCACCGCCGCCCGGCTACGGAACCCCGCCACCGCCGCCCGGCTACGGAACCCCGCCACCGCCGCCTGCCTACGGGACCGGGCCCTACGGCGCCCCCGGCTATGGCGCCCCCGCCTACGGCAGCCCGGGCTACAACCCGCCAGCCTCCAACCCGACCCCGGCATCCACGATCGTGCTCCTGGTGGTGTCCGGACTCGCCACGCTGAGCTGCTACTTCTCGCTCGCCGGGATCCCCGCCCTGGTGCTGGCCATCATCGCCCTGACCCGCAACAGCCAGGACCCGGCCGCGACCCGCCGCCTGACCAGGATCGGCTGGATCACGTTCGGCGTGATCGCCGGCGTGATCCTGCTGGCGATCGTCGCGTTCATCGTCATTGCCGTGGTGAGCGGAAGCACCAGCACCACCTACTGACCCCTGGCCGTCCTGATCTCGGCCCGTCCTGATCTCGGCCCGTCCTGATCTCGGCCCGTCCTGATCTCGGCCCGTCCTGATCTCGGCCCGTTCTGACCTCTGCCCATCGCCCGGCCCGACGGCACGGGCCGTGACAGGGCAGGATGGTCGGGTGACCGACGGACCCCTGATCGTCCAGAGCGACAAGACCCTGCTGCTCGAGGTCGATCACGAAGCGGCCGTCGCCTGCCGCCAGGCGATCGCACCCTTCGCCGAACTCGAACGCGCCCCCGAGCACGTGCACACCTACCGGCTGACCCCGCTCGGGCTGTGGAACGCGCGCGCCGCCGGGCACGACGCCGAGCAGGTGGTCGACGTCCTGCTGGAGTACTCCCGCTACCCGGTCCCGCACACGCTGCTGGTCGACGTCGCCGAGACGATGGCGCGCTACGGGCGGTTGCAGCTGCTCAAGCACCCCGCGCACGGCCTCGTCCTGCGCGCCCTCGACGTCCCGGTGCTCGAGGAGGTGCTCCGCAGCCGGAAGGTGATCCCGCTGGTCGGCGCCCGGATCGACCGCGAGCACGTGGCGGTGCATCCGAGCGAGCGCGGCCACCTCAAGCAGATCCTGCTCAAGCTCGGCTGGCCGGCCGAGGACCTGGCCGGGTACGTGGACGGCGAGGCGCACGCGATCGCGCTGCGCGAGGACGGCTGGACCCTGCGGCCCTACCAGCGGGAAGCGGCCGACGGGTTCTGGCACGGCGGGTCCGGCGTGGTCGTGCTGCCCTGCGGCGCGGGCAAGACCATCGTCGGAGCAGCCGCGATGGCCCGGGCCCAGGCGACCACGCTGGTCCTGGTGACCAACACCGTGGCGGCCCGCCAGTGGCGCGACGAACTGCTGCGCCGGACTGCCCTGACCGAGGACGAGATCGGCGAGTACTCCGGCTCGCGCAAGGAGATCCGCCCGATCACCATCGCCACCTACCAGGTGATGACGACCAAGCGGAAGGGCGTCTACAGCCACCTCGAACTGTTCGACGCCCGGGACTGGGGACTGGTCATCTACGACGAGGTGCACCTGCTGCCGGCGCCGATCTTCCGGATGACCGCCGACCTGCAGGCCCGCCGCCGGCTCGGGCTGACCGCGACCCTGGTCCGCGAGGACGGGCACGAAGGCGACGTGTTCTCGCTGATCGGCCCGAAGCGGTACGACGCGCCGTGGAAGGACATCGAGGCGCAGGGCTACATCGCGCCCGCCGACTGCGTCGAGGTCCGGGTGACCCTGCCGGAGCGGGATCGCCTGCTCTACGCCACCGCCGAGCCGGACCAGCGCCCACGGCTGGCCGCCAGCGCCCCGGAGAAGATCAGCGTCGTGGAGGCGCTGCTGCGGCGGCACGCGGGCGAGCCGACGCTGGTCATCGGGCAGTACATCGACCAGCTGGACGAGCTGGGCGAGCGGCTCGGCGCCCCGGTGCTCAAGGGCGAGACCACCGTGGCGGAGAGGCAGAGGCTCTACGAGGCGTTCCGGCAGGGTGAGATCCGCACCCTCGTGGTCAGCAAGGTGGCGAACTTCTCCATCGACCTGCCCGAGGCCAGCGTGGCCATCCAGGTCTCGGGCGCGTTCGGGTCCCGGCAGGAGGAGGCGCAGCGGCTCGGTCGGGTGCTGCGGCCCAAGGCGGACGGCAGGGCCGCGCGGTTCTACGCCATCGTCGCCCGGGACACCGTGGACCAGGACTTCGCCGCCAACCGGCAGCGCTTCCTGGCCGAGCAGGGCTACGCCTATCGGATCGTCGACGCCGACGACGTGCTGGCCGGCCCGACCGAGCCCTGACGGCCGGGCTCAGGGCGAGGGATGGCCCCGGCGCAGCTCCGCGTCGATGTCGGACTCGCTGATCGGGCGGCGGACGAAGATGTCCCAGAAGCTCAGGACCATGCCCATGCCCCAGCCGCCGAGCACCCAGCCGGGCCAGAAGTAGCCCCGCCCGGTGACCGCCCAGATCCCGATCAGGAAGGCGTTCACCACGACGTAGGCGACCATGCCCGACGTCCAGCCACGCTTCTTCTCCAGCCGCCGGACGGCCTCGCGTCGGCGCCGGTCGTCAGCCAGGCCCAGGGTGTCGCCTTTCTGGTCGCCACCGTCCCCGGCCGGAGGCTGGCTGCCCCACGGCGCGGCAGGTTCCGCGGACTGATGAGCACCGATCGGCTCGTCGGGTCGAGGCTCGGACTGCATCACGATCACCTCCAGGGGTCGCCCTGCCGCCGGTCCCCGGACCGGCCCCCGGCAGGACGCCCGGTCGTCAGTCTGGCACCACCCGCGCCGGGCGCGGCTGTGCCCTTCGGCTCTCATCGCGTCTGCGATCTTCGGCACACAGGAACTCCTCAGACGGTGCTCAGGTGGTCCGGAGGCGGAGGCCGTGTGCTGTCAGCCATGACCCGGACGACAGTGCTCCACGTGGAGCGCGCGTTCTCCGCCCAGCCCACCCTCGGTGACGCGCTGGGCCCGGACGCCGAGGTCCACGAGCTTCCCCTCGCCGAGGCGCTCGCCTCGGAACTCGAACCGGACCTGGTCTGGAGCAGCGACGCCACACCGGACACGCTGCACCTGCTCCGGCTGCGGTTCCCCGGCGCGGCGCTGCTGGCCACGGTCGGGCGGAACGCGGTGCCGGACGTCGTGCTCCTGCTCTTCGCGCACGGCGCGGACCTGGTGCTGCGGGACGAGGGCGTGCTGCTGGCCGCCGCCGCGCTGGAGTCACTGGGCCGCCGCCGCGAAGCCTTGACCGGACGTTGACCGGCTGATTCCCGCCGCCACCCCGACTCGGGTTACACCTGATACGCGTCTTTACACCCCGGCTGCCGCTGCTGAGCTGCCAGAACCCGGGTCATCACCGGCAGTCCAGGTGTACGGCAGCAGCCGGGGTGGGGGGCGAAGGTAGCCCCGCGCAGCTTCGATAAGCCCCGCCCAGCGGGCGTTCAGGATCTTCACAGCCGGTTCGATTGAGATGGTGGACATCGGAACGCAGCACCGTGGATCAGCACCGTGGACCAGCACCGTGGACCAGCACCGTGGACCAGCACCGAAGACCCAGCCCGGCACCACAACACAGGAGGACCGATGAGCGCCGGCGTCGTCTCCGACGAGCTCACGGGCTCCGACCGGACGCTGCACCGACCGGCGTCCCGCTGCCGTCCCACGCCTGCCTGGTTCGCCGATGTGGCCGGGTCGCTGATGTGGCTGAGCCTGCTGGTCGTGACGGCCATGTGGGTGGCCGATGGGGGCGTGCAGAACCTGTCCGGCGCGGCGAACGCGCTGACCAGCCTGGGCCGGCTGACCGGGCTTCTGTCCGCGGACCTGCTCCTCGTCCAGGTGCTGCTGATGGCCCGGATCCCGTTCGTGGAGCAGGCCTACGGCCAGGACGAGCTGGCCCGGCGGCACCGGCTGGTGGGCTTCACCTCGTTCAACCTCATGCTCGCCCACGTCGGGCTGATCATCCTCGGCTACACCGGCAGCAGCACCCTCGGCCTGCTCGGGCAGACCTGGGACCTGGTCGTCAACTACCCCGGGATGCTGCTGGCCACCGCGGCCACCGGCCTGCTGATCCTGGTGGCGATCACCTCGGTCCGGGCCGCCCGGGTGTCGATGCGCTACGAGTCCTGGCACCTGCTGCACCTGTACGCCTACCTCGGGGTCGGGCTGTCGATCCCGCACGAGGTGTGGACCGGCGCCGACTTCATCGTCTCGCCGCTGTCCCGGCTGTACTGGTGGACGCTGTACGCGGCGGCGCTCGCGGCCATCCTGATCTGGCGCGTGGCCCTGCCGATCCAGCGCACGCTCCGGCACGGCCTGGTCGTGCACCGGGTGGTCCGGGAGGGCCCCGGCGTGGTGTCGGTCTACCTGCGCGGGCGTGACCTGGACCGGCTCAACGCCGGCGCCGGGCAGTTCTTCACCTGGCGGTTCCTGGACGGAGCGGGCTGGACCCGGGCGCATCCCTACTCGCTCTCGGCCCCGCCCACCGGCACCGAGTTGCGGATCACCGCCAAGAACCTCGGCGACGGCAGCGCCCGGCTGGCCGGCATCAAGCCCGGCACGCGGGCGATCATCGAGGGGCCGTACGGGCGGCTGCACGGCGGGGTCCGGACCCGGCGCAAGGTCACCCTGCTGGCCAGCGGGATCGGGATCACCCCGATGCGGGCGCTGCTGCAGGAACTCGACTTCGGCCCGGGCGATCTGACCCTGGTCTACCGGGCCCGGGAGAACCGGGACCTGGTCTTCCGCCGGGAGATCGACGAGCTGGCGGCGGCCCGCGGGGCCCGCGTCTTCTACGTGCTGGGTCGCCGCATCCGCGAGCGCGCCAGCTGGCTGCCGCAAGCGGCTGCGCACCTGTCCGACCCGGCGGCGCTGCTCGAGCTGGTCCCCGACATCGCCTGGCACGACGTCTACATCTGCGGCGCGGACGCCTGGATGGACGCCGCGCGGGCAGCCGCCCAGGCAGCGGGCGTCCCCGCGGCCAACATCCACCTGGAACGGTTCAGCTGGTGACGGCCCGGCCGCACCGCAACACGCGACCGAGGACGAGGAGCACGCCGTGAGACGCATCGCCATCGCCGTGATGAGCACCATCAGTGGCCTGGTGCTGCTCTTCAGCTACCACACCAGCCAGGGGCAGGGCACCCTCGGCACCGGGTCGACCGGCGCCATCGGTGCCGGCACCGGGTCGTCCGGATCCAATGGATCGACCGGGTCCGGCGGATCGACCGGGAGCTCCGGGTCCTCGTCCGGCTCGTCGGGCAGTTCCGGGTCCTCGTCCGGGTCGTCCGGGTCGTCCGGGTCGTCCGGGTCGTCCGGCACGTCCACGACCCTGGCCTCGGGCACCTTCACCGGGGACTCGTTCGACACCCGCTGGGGTCCGGTCCAGGTGCAGATCACCGTCCAGAACGGCAAGATCACCGGCGCGCAGGCGGTCGTCTACCCGGACAACAACCCCCGCGACCAGGAGATCAACTCCTACGCGCTGCCGGTCCTGGCCCAGGAGGCGCTGCAGGCGCAGAGCGCCCAGATCGACGCTGTCTCCGGCGCCACGGTGACCAGTGGCGGGTACGTCCAGTCACTGCAGTCGGCGATCGACAAGGCGCACCAAAGCTGACCGAGACTGCTGACCGAGACTGCTGACCGAGACTGAGGACGATGGCCACCGACCCGACCACCCCGCCCGCCTTCGGCCCGGTGCAAGCCCTGGCCGACCTGCCCCGCCGCGCCTGGGTCGAGCAGATCATGGGCATGCCGATCAGCGTGCACCTGCGCGGGCCGGCCCTTCAGGACCCGGCCGTCACGGCCGCGGTGGGGGCCGTCTTCGACGAACTGCGGGCAGTCGAGGCCCGGTTCAGCGTCTACCGGCCTGACAGCGAGATCAGCCGGCTGCAGCGCGGTGACCTAGAGCTGACCGGCTGCCACCCGCAGGTGCGCGAGGTCGCGCTGCTGTGCGCGCAGGCCCGGGAACGCACCGAGGGCTGGTTCGACGCGGACCTGCCGCAGCCCGGCGGCGGGCGCCTGTTCGACCCGACCGGTCTGGTCAAGGGCTGGGCGGTGGAGCGGGCGTCACGGCATCTGGCCGGCCTCGACGGGTACGACTTCCTGCTGAACGCGGGCGGTGACCTCGTGCTCGGTTGCACCCGCACCGACACCCCGGACTGGCGGGTGGGAGTCGAGAACCCGGCCGACCGGTCCCGGCTGCTGGCCACCGTGCCGCTACGGGTCGGTGGGGTCGCCACCTCCGGGACGGCTGCCCGCGGGGAGCACATCATCGATCCGACGACCGGCTCCCCGGCCTCCCGGCTGCTCGCGGTCACCGTGATCGGACCCTTGCTGACCTGGGCGGACGTCTATGCCACGGCCGCGTTCGCACGGGGTCCGGGCTGCGTCGGCTGGCTCGGCGGGCTTGCCGGTCACGGGGCCTTCGTGGTGGACCGGGCCGGCGCCGTCAGCACCGTCGCGGCGCCGGCATGAGCCCTGCGCGGACCGGCGACCTGCTGGCATCGCGCGGGCGACACCCAGCGCGCTCCCAGGCGATTGACAGTATTCGGGACCACACTGACCCCCGTGGTGGAACGGACCCCCGAGGCGCGACTGCTCGTCGTGGACGACGAGCCCAGCATCCGCGAGCTGCTCACGGCCAGCCTCCGGTTCGCCGGGTTCGAGGTGTTCCCGGCCGCGGACGGCACCGAGGCACTCAAGCTGGCCGAGCAGCACCGGCCCGACCTGGTCGTCCTGGACGTGATGCTGCCGGACCTGGACGGCTTCACCGTGACCCGCAAGCTGCGCGAGCGCGGCCGCGAGATGCCGGTGCTGTTCCTGACCGCCCGGGACGAGACCAGCGACAAGGTGCAGGGGCTGACCGTCGGCGGCGACGACTACGTGACCAAGCCCTTCAGCCTCGAGGAGGTCGTCGCACGGATCCGCGCCGTGCTGCGGCGCACCGGGGTCGGGGCCGAGGCGGACTCGGGCCGGATGGTCTTCCACGACCTGGAGCTGGACGAGGACTCGCACGAGGTGCGCCGCGGCGGCAAGCTGGTCGAGCTCTCGCCGACCGAGTTCAAGCTGCTGCGCTACCTGATGCTCAACCCCAACCGCGTGCTGTCCAAGTCGCAGATCCTCGATCACGTGTGGGCCTACGACTTCAACGGCGAGTCGGGCATCGTGGAGTCGTACATCTCCTACCTGCGCCGCAAGATCGACGACCAGGAGCCGGCCCTGATCCACACCAAGCGCGGTGTCGGGTACGTGCTGCGGCTCCCCCCGGCGGGCTGAGCGGCGGGCATGTCCTCCGACCGCGCCACCGATCGGCCCGATCGGCCCGATCGGCCCGATCGGCCCGCCGGGCCTGACCGGTCCGTCGGGCCTGACCGCGCCGTCGGGCCGGACCGGTCCGCGGAGAGCCGCTACGCCGCGACCCTCGACCTCGGCACCTTGCCGGCGGTGGGCCCGGGCAACGGAACGCCGGTCGAACCCGGCGCCGCACCCCCTGCGGCCGCGAGTCCCGCCGCGGCCCCGGACAACGGACAGCCGGCCCCCGACAGCTCGGGTCGTGCGCCGTCCGAGCAGGTTCCTGACTCGCCAGAGCCTGCCGGTGAGGAGCAGTCCGCGCCGTCCGCAACCGACGCCGGACCGACGGACAACCCAGCCCGATCGAGCCCGAAGCCGTGGGCGGCCGACCTCGCGGCCCGCTGGGCGAGCGTCCCGCTGCGTGCCCGGCTGGTCGGTATCCTGCTCGCGGCGCTGTTCGCCGCGCTCGCGGTCACCGGATACGCCACCCAGCTCGTGCTCAGGTCGTATCTGGTGGGTCAGGTCGACGCGCAACTGGACAGCAACGCCCAGGTCGCTGCGCGCCTGACCGTCGAGGCCCTGGAACGCGGCGAAAGTCAGGTGCCCCTACCCGGAAACTTCGCGATCCGATTGCGCTCCGCGTCGGGCACGCCGCTGGCTACCGTGCCACCCCAGAGCGGGCAGCCACCGCGTTGGCCGTCGGCGTCCAAGCTGCCGAAGCTCAGCGGCATCACGGGACAGTCCGGGTTGACGGGGTTGCAGGGCGCCGAACGTCTCGGCACGACCTCGTCGCCGTACGAGCTCGGGTCCTCGTCCGGGCCGGTCCGCTGGCGTGCCGTCACCGTGGTCACCGCGGGCAGGTCCGGGACCTACCTGGCCGACGTGGGCCTCCCTCTGACCGGCGTGGAGCGCACCGTCGAGCGGCTGCGATGGTACGTCGTCGTCACCGGCAGCCTGGTTGCCGCGATCTGCGCGCTGCTCGGCTGGCTGGCCATCCGGCGGGCGTTCGTGCCGCTGGTGGAGGTCGAGGAGACCGCGGCGGCGATCGCGGCGGGTGACCTGTCCCGCCGGGTGCCGGAACGGCCGGCCAGCACCGAGGTCGGACGGCTGACCTCGTCGCTGAACGGGATGCTGAACCAGATCGAGACCGCCTTCCACGCCCGCGAGGCCTCCCAGGCCCGGACCCGGCGCTTCGCGGCGGACGCCTCGCACGAGCTGCGCACCCCGCTGGCCGCGATCCGCGGTTTCGCCGAGCTGTACCGCCAGGGCGCCGTCCCGGGCGACGAGGTGCCCCGCACCATGCGCCGGATCGAGGACGAGGCGACCCGGATGGGCGGCCTCGTCGAGGACCTGCTGCTGCTGGCCCGGCTGGACGAACAGCGCCCGGGACGCACCGACCACGTCGACCTGGCGGTGCTCGCCGGGGACGCGGTGCACGACATGCGCGGCCTTGACCCCGACCGTCCGGTCCGGCTGGCGGGCCTGGACGCGGGCTCCGGCCCGGTGCCCGCGGTGGTGATCGGGGACGAGGACCGGCTGCGCCAGGTGGTGGCCAACCTCGTGGTGAACGCGGTCCGGCACACCCCGGTCGGGACGCCGATCGAGGTCGCCGTCGGGGTCAGGCCGGCACAGGACGACGCCCCGCCCGCTGCCGTCCTGGAGGTGCGCGACCACGGGCCGGGGCTGTCCCCGGAGCAGTCCGAACGGGTCTTCGAGCGGTTCTACCGGGTGGACACCTCGCGCTCCCGCGCGCGGGGCGGCGGCTCCGGTCTCGGGCTGTCGATCGTCGCGGCCGTGGTCGCGGCGCACCGGGGACGGGTACGGGCACTGCCCACCGACGGGGGTGGCGCGACTTTCCGGGTGGAGGTTCCGCTCGCAGCCCAGGACGGGTCCGCGGCGATGCCGGTCGGCCCGGCTGCGACTGCGGGGCGCAGGCCCGCGCGTCCGGCCGAGGAACTCCCTCCGCGCCGCTGACCCCTGTACCGCCGCGTCATAGGCTCACAGCTGACTCCCAGGCTCAGCCGAGGGCGCGCCCAGCGCTGGCGGGTGTGATGGATATCGACGGTCCACTGAAAGGTGACTTCCATGACCCAGACCACGGACCCAAGGCCAGAACCCTGGGGCTCTGGCTGGGCCTCGCCGACTCCGGCTGGGCAGCCTCAGCCGGAGGGCGTGAGCGCGGCGCAGGACGCCACGCAGGCCCAACCTGCCGGTGCCGCCGAAGGAGCCGGATCCGAGCAGTACCCCGCGCCCGGGCAGACGATCGGCTACCTGTCCGCGGGTTACCCGGCCCCCGCTCCGGCGGCTCCGAACGACCCGGACACGCAGCCGACCCAGACCCTCCCGAACGACCCCGTGAACCCGTGGGCCGTCCCCCCGGCCCCACCTGGGCAGGGTGGATCGGGCGGCCGCGCGCCCCGCGAACCGCGGCGTCCCGGCTGGGGCGGCGTGGTGGCGATCGGCGCAGGGGCGGCCGTCCTGTCCAGCCTGCTCACCGCCGGCGTCCTGACCCAGACCGGCGTACTCAAGACCAGCTCCGACAGCACGTCGTCATCGGGGTCGGGCAGCGGCGTCTCCACCGCGAGCAACCTCGGCGCCAGCTCGGCGCCGGTGACCGGCAGCAGCGCGTCCAACCCCGACTGGGTCGCGGTCGCCAAGGCGGTCGAGCCGAGCGTGGTGTCCGTGCAGGTGAGCGGGCAGTCCGGCAGCGGTGAGGGCTCCGGGATCGTCATCGACACCAAGGGTCACGTGCTGACGAACAACCACGTGGTCGCCGACGCCTCGGGCGGCGGGACGATCACCGTCGTGCTCAGCGACGGCCGCGGCTACCCGGCCACCGTGGTCGGCACCGATCCCACCACCGACCTCGCCGTGATCCAGATCAAGAATGCTCCGTCCGACCTCAAGCCCGCGGCGTTCGGGGCCTCGGCGAACGTCAGGGTGGGTGACCAGGTGATGGCCATCGGCAACCCGCTGGGCTTCGCCGACACGGTGACGACAGGCATCGTCAGCGCCTTGAACCGTCCGGTGACCACGACGTCGTCGGACTCGCAGAACCAGTTCGGCGGCAGCTCCAGCGCCGCCCAGCAGGTGGTCACGAATGCGATCCAGACCGACGCCGCGATCAACCCCGGCAACAGCGGCGGCGCGCTGGTGGACAGCCAGGGCAGGGTCATCGGCATCACCTCGTCGATCGCCTCGCTCGGCTCGTCCGTGGGAAGCAGCCAGTCCGGCAGCATCGGCCTGGGCTTCGCCATCCCGATCGACGAGGCCAAGGACGTCGCCAGCCAGCTGATCGCGACGGGCAAAGCGCAGCACGCCTGGCTCGGCATCTCGCTGCAGGACGGCACCGTCTCGGTGAACGGCGCCCAGCGCCAGGCCGCGATGGTCGGTCAGGTGCAGTCCGGGACACCGGCGTCCAAGGCCGGTCTGAAGGCCGGTGACGCGGTGACCGCGATCAACGGGGTCGCAGTGGATGGCGCGGACTCGCTGGTCGGCGAGATCCGGGCGATGCACCCTGGGACGCAGGTCACGCTCTCGGTGGTGCGTAACGGATCGGCGATGGATATCAAGGTCACGCTCGGCACCAAGACCAGCTGAGCGGCGAATGCCTCGAGGCGCGCACCGGGTGTACCCCGAGCGCCCGGCAGCAGCCCTCGAGTCGCGGGTGGTCACCGTCCTCCGATGACCGCCCGCGTGCCGGCCGCCCCGGACCTCCTCCCCCCGAGAGGTCCGGGGCGGTTCCGTGTCCCGGCGGTCCGGTGTCGCCGGCAGGAGTATCCCGGGCAGGAGTGTGGCAGGAGTGTCCCGGGCATCCCGGGCAGGAGTGTCCCGGGCAGGAGTGTCCCGGGCAGGAGTGTCCCGGGCAGGAGTGTCCCGGGCAGGAGTGTCCCGGGCAGGAGTGTCCCGGGCAGGATGGCTTTCGTGTCCGACAACAGTCCGGCGACCGACCGGCCGGCTCAGCTGCTGGGGCAGTGGCTCGAACACCTCCGCGCCGCGGGCAGCCCTGCCCCGGACGGCGTGATCGTCCGGATGGGTGAGGAGCTCCTCGGGCGCTGGGCCGAGCCGCACCGGCACTACCACGACGTCGAGCACCTGGCCGAGATCCTGGACGCCGTGGCACTGCTCGAGGCGCACGCGCAGGACGCCACCGCCGTCCGGCTCGCCGCCTGGTTCCACGATGCCGTCTACCAAGGGCGTCCCGGCGCCGACGAGGACGCGAGTGCTGTTCTGGCAGAACGGGTCCTGGCCGAACTCGGGGTTGTCGCCCGGACGGTCACCGTGGTCACCCGGCTGGTCCGGCTGACCACCGGGCACGATCCCGCACCCGGCGACCTGGACGGCGCGGTCCTGTGTGACGCCGACCTTGCTGTCCTGGCGTCCGGCCGGGACCGCTACGCGCGGTACGCCGAGGCCGTCCGGGCGGAGTACGCCCAGGTCCCCGCCGGTGCCTTCAGGGCGGGACGGCTGGCCGTGCTGCGGGACCTGGAGGCCTCGCCGCTGTTCCGCACCGCGACCGCCAGACAGCGGTGGGAGTCGGCGGCGCGCGCCAACCTCGCGGCGGAGATCGCGGACGTGGAGAGTCGCCGGCCCCAATAGTCGATAGGCCGGATGGGTGTGAGCGAGTCGTCGGCTCGAGGTGTGGCTACTCTTTGAAATCAAACGCATACTGTCAGTAATCACGAGCAGACGTGGTTCGCCGAGGCGGAGGGTGGCGGACATGGACTGGCATCCGATCATGACCAGCGCGCCGTGGCAGGACGGTCGCCGACCGCCGGCCGGCGCCGGAGCGCCGCCACGCCAGGTCACGCCCGGCAGGACCAGGGCCGACCGGCTCGATCTGGCCGTCGCCGACCTGGTCGAGCAACAGGCCGAGATCCTGCTCGCGGGCATTCAGCTGGCGGCCCAGCGGGCCGAGCCCCCGCCCGCAACCGGGCCGGGCGGTACGGCGCAACCGCCGTGCTGGCCTGCCGGCGAGGTCGAACTGCTCGTGCGCCTGGTCCGGCTCGCTCTGGCCGCGGGCGTGGTGCTGCCGCACGGCGTGACCGCGGCGCCGCCCGCCGACCTGGCTACCCCCGGGGGCCACCTGATCGGGAGCCGTGCCTGCTACCGCCGCGCGGTCGAGGTGCTCGACCGGGTCAGCACCGCGGACGAGGTACCGGCGCCGTGCCGGGAGGACGCGATCGCGCTGCGCCGCCGGTACGAGGCCCGGGAGCGGCAGCTCGACTCCGGGCATCCGGCCGCCCGGTGGCAGCACGGCCTTGCCTCGGTGACCGACCGGCACGGGGAGTTCCTGCCCGGGGCGCTGCTTGGCTGACGGTTCGGGGCTGACGGTTCGGGGCTGACGGTTCGGGGCTGACGGTTCGGGGCTGACGGTTCGGGGCTGATGGATTCGGCGCGCGGGTCAGTGGTGACCGCGCTCGGGTGCGTGCGGGCCGAGCCGGGCGAGCACCGCGAGGTCAGGCGATAGCAGGGCGGCGGCCTGCTCGACCGGAACCCAGCCCAACGGGTCCGGGACGTGACCCGCCGGCCCCTGGCCCTGCCCGCCGCGGAAGACCACCTGGCACTCCGTCGGCCGGTACGAGCCGTCCGGAACCCGCCGCAGGTAACCCACCTGGAACAGGCTGGCGCCGGGACCGATCAACGAGACGGCGCGGGTCGCGGCGAGCTCCAGCGGGTTCTCCCCCGGACCGACCCCGACCGACGGCAGCGCGCGCCCCTCTCCGTCCGGTTGGACCAGCAGCTCGGCCCCGCGGACCAGGACGAGGTGGGCGGCGGTGACCGGCCCCGGCACGCTCAGCGCCGACAGCACGGTGTCCACCCGGTACCCGGCGGCGACGTCGGTGCGGCTGGCGACCACGCGCTCGCCTCGGCGCTTCGGTCGGCGCAGCCCGGAGGCGCGCAGCCGCCTGAGTAGTTCCCGGCTGCTCACCGGCATGGCGCCCGCAGTGACGATCGCGGCGTACCGCTCCTCGGGGACGTCGTAGTGATCGCCCTCGAAACCGCGCTCGGGTATGCCCATCGCGGCCGCGAACCGGTGCAGCTCCAGGAGCGAGCTGTCGCTGGCCAGATGCGACCACCTGCGGCCGTGGGCGGGCCACATCGGCGGGTCGATCAGGAGGGTCACTCAACCCGCCTGTGACCGCTGGTGCCGGCGTGAGCGCGCACACGTCGATCCTCGCAGCCGCGGCCCATGCCTGCCCATCCGCACGTTCCCGTGCCCGTGGCACCTGTCCGGCTGTGGATAACCCGGCAGGGGTGTCCGCCGACGGTGCCAGGGTGGAGATCGACAAGGGCGCGTGAGCAGCGCGACGAGCGGCCGCCCACGGGCGGCGGAACGGGGTGAGGTATGAGCCGGTTCGAGGTGGACAGCGCGCAGGTCGCGCAGGCGAGCAGCGCCGTTCAGGTATCAGCAGGGCAGATCTCCACCGAGGTCGACCGGATGCTGCGGAACCTGATCCAACTGCAGGGCAGCTGGAAGGGTCAGGCGGCGACGTCCTTCCAGCAGGTCGTCAACGACTGGCGGGCGACGCAGGAGCGGGTCCGGCTGGCCCTCGAGGGTATCCAGCGTGCGCTGGCCGTCGCGGGCCAGCAGTACGCGCAGGCGGAGGAGTCAGCGGTGCGGATGTTCGCGCAGTAGGTCGGGGCCTGGTCAGCCGAGGGTGCGGGCGAGCGCGGCGACGGATTGGCCGGGTCAGGACGGAGGCTTCCGGGCGGATGACGTGCGGCCGCCCGGGAGCCTCATCAACAGATCAGCGGCTGCGCCCTGAAGCCAGGTGTCAGAGCCGCTCGTGCGCCGACGGGCGGCGCTGAGCAGGCGTCGCGGCCGACGGCACGGCCGAGGCGGCGAATGGGGCGGGCGCGGGCTCCGCACCGGGCACGGCCCACACCATCTCGAGCCGATCCCGGCCACCTTCGGTGCGGACGACGTGCCAGCGGACCGCGGGGCGCGCGCGGACGGCGGCAGCTTCACCAACCAGCTGAATCGACGTCGTCATCACTCCACCTCTCGTTCATCTTTTGTTCATCTTCAAGCCTAGCAGCCGGTGCTGCGCTGCCGAGAAACCAGGAGGATGACATCCGCCACGCCGACTACGGTGGATCCTCGTGTCTGCTGAGCTGTCACCGTCCGCCCCGGCTCGATCACACCCCGACCATGACCCTGCCCCCCGCTCCTCATACGTGGCGAGCGGCCCGACTCAAGACCCCGGCCTCACCACGGGGGACGACCACTCGGGAGAAGCCGTACTGGCCAGGGAGCAGGACTACCTGGCTGCCGCCCGGGCCGATCTGGCCCGGATGCGCGAGCGCACCCTGTCCCTGGAGGTCCAGGGCGGCAACAAGGTGTCAGCGGAGTACCTCGCCGCAACGCTCTACCACCGCGCCGCGGCACTCGTCGACGACCCGGCGACCGCGCTGTTCTTCGGCCGGACAGACCACCTCGACGGCGCCACCTGGTACATCGGCCGCCGGCACGTGGCTGACGCCACAGGCGATCCCGTCGTCGTGGACTGGCGGGCGGACATCTCGCGGGCCTTCTACCGGGCCAGCCGCGCGGAACCGATGGGGGTGCAGCGCAGGCGCCGGTTCGGTATGGAGCGCGGCGCGATCACCGCCTACGAGGACGAACGTCTGAGTGACCCGAGCGGACGCGAGGTCCGCAGCGCGATCCTGGCGCGCGAGATCGAGCGCCCGCGCATCGGCCCGATGCGGGACATCGTCGCCACGATCCAGCCCGAGCAGGACGAGATCGTGCGCGCCGATCTAGCCACCTCGGTGTGCGTGCAGGGAGCGCCGGGCACGGGCAAGACGGCGGTCGGGCTGCACAGGGCCGCCTGGCTGCTCTACTCGCATCGGGACCGGCTCAGCCGCGCCGGAGTCCTCGTGATCGGGCCGAACAGCTCGTTCCTCGAGCACGTCGGGGCTGTCCTGCCATCGCTCGGAGAGGCCGAGGTGCGGCACACCACGGTCGAGGCGCTGGTCCGCTCGGCGCTGCCCATCGCGGTCACGGTGCGCGGGCAGGACCCGGCCGAGCTGGGCACGCTCAAAGGTGATGCGCGGATGGCCTCGGTGCTGAAGGCCGCCGTCTGGTCGCACCTGGTCCGGCCCGAGCTCCCGCTCGTGCTCCCCCGCGGCTCCCGGCGCTGGCGAATCCCGCCCTACGAGGCGGCCGCCGTCGTCAGCGAGCTCGCCGAGCGTGGGGTCCGCTACGCGGCGGCACGGGACATGCTGCCCCAACGGCTCGCGCACGCCCTGCTGGTGCAGATGGAGGAGGCCGGCGAGGCACCGGACGACCGGGTCCAGGACGCGGTCGCGCGCAGCCGTGAGGTGCGGCGGTACGTCGACGCCGCCTGGCCCGAGCTCGACCCTCGCCGGGTGCTCTGGCGGCTGTACGGCGAGCCGGAGTTCCTCGCGGCCTGTGCGCACGGCGTGCTTGCCCCCGACGAGCAGGCGTTGCTGCAGCATCAGCGTCCGGCCCGCACGCCCGGGGCGGTCCGCTGGTCTGCGGCCGACGTCGTGCTGCTGGACGAGCTTGCCGACCTGTTGCGCCGCACGCCGAGCCTCGGCCACGTCGTGCTGGACGAGGCGCAGGACCTCTCCCCCATGCAGCTGCGCGCCGTGGGTCGGCGCTGCTCGACGGGTTCGGCGACGGTACTCGGGGACCTCGCACAGGGCACGACGCCGTGGGCCACGCCGTCCTGGCGAGACAGCCTGGCCCACCTCGGCCAGCCCGGCGCCCTGGTGCAGGAGCTCGACCGAGGCTTCCGGGTCCCGGCCGCCGTGCTGTCGTTCGCGGCCCGGCTGCTGCCGCTGATCGCGCCCGGTCTGAGCGTGCCCGAGTCGGTCCGTGACGACCCGGGCAGCCTGATCGTCACGGCCGTCGACGAGAAGCAGCTGTGGCCGGCGGTGGTCCGGGCGGTGCGCTCCGCCCTGCAGCCCGACGGGTCGCTCGGCCTGATCGTGCCGGACGCCTGGACGGCGACAGCGGCCCGCACGCTGGCCGCGGCCGGGTTGGCCCACCAGGTGCTCGGGGACGAGCACGGCCTCGCGGACGGCAGCGGCGCACAGATCGTCCTGGCACAGGCGGCGCACGAGGAGGCTGGGCCCGACGACGGGCTGCCGGCGCGGATCTCCGTTGTCCCCGCCCGGACCGCCAAGGGCCTGGAGTACGACCAGGTGGTGGTGGTCGACCCGGCGACCATCGCGGATGCCGAACCGGATCTCCGCACCGGGCTGCGGCGGCTCTATGTGGTGCTGACCCGCGCCGTGTCCGGGCTGACCGTGGTGCACACCCGTCCCCTGCCAGGCCCCCTGGCCGGCTGACCCGGACCATCGCACCCCGACACCCCGAGACTCCTCCACAGACTCCGGCAGCCACGATCTGTGGAAGATCACGCCAGAACCCGCTTGGCGCGGCGGCACATCGCGCCAAATGGTCTGGCGTTGTGTGCCACCGCGCCAAGCAGGGGCGGAACCGGTCGCCGGGTCAGACCATGGCACCTGCCGCTGCCAGGACGGCGCGACCGGTAAGGACCGTCGCCAGGTGCCGGCGATAGTCCTCATCCGCATTCGCGTCGGTCATCGGCGAGGTCCCCTCGGCGGCACGCATGGCCGCGTCGCGGATCGCCTCCGCCGTGGCCGGCCTGCCGATCAGGGCCTGCTCCACCGCGGTCGCCCGCAGCGGCACCAGTCCCATGTTCGAGAGCGCCACCTTCGCCTGCGCGATGGAGCCGCCCTCGGTCCGGATCGCCGCGGCCACCGCGACGATCGACCAGGCCTGCGCGGTGATGTTGAACTTCTCGTAATGGGCGCCCCAGCCGGTGTGCTTGGGCATCCGGATCTCCACCAGCAGCTCGCCGTCACCGATCGCGGTGGTGAACAGGTCGGTGAAGAACCCCGACGCCGGCACGGTCCGGCGCCCGTTCGGCCCGGCGATCACCATCTCGGCGTCCAGCGCGAGCGCCGCGGCCGGCATGTCGCCGGCGGGGTCGCCGTGCGCGAGTGAGCCGCCGAAGGTGCCCCGGTGCCGGACCTGCGGGTCGGCCACCGTCTGCGCCGCCATCGACAGCAGCATCGCGTGCTGGCGGATCAGCCGTTCCCGGGTGACGTCGTCGTGGGTCGTCATCGCCCCGATGGCGATCACGTCGCCGTCCTCCCGGACCCCGCGCAGTTCGGCGATCCGGCCCAGGTCGATGACGAGCTCCGGCGCGGCCATCCTCATCCGCAGCACTGGCAGCAGGCTCTGCCCGCCGGCCAGCACCTTGACGTCGCGGCCAGCCGCTCCGGCCATCATGCTGATCGCCTCGTCCACGCTGCCGGGCGACTCGTAGTCGAACGCGGCGGGGATCACTGCGCACCTCCCTGCGATTCGCCGGCCTGCCACAGCGGCTGGCCGTTACCTGGTGACGCCTCATGGGTCCCGTCGCGGCTGTCCCGCGCTCCGACGTTCGGGTCGAAGCCCGACGAGGAGCTGATCGCCCGCCACACCCGCTGCGGGGTGCACGGCATCTCAACGTCGTCCACCCCGTACGGTCGCAGGGCGTCCACGATCGCGTTGACCACGGCCGGGGTCGAGGCGATCGTCCCGGCCTCGCCGACGCCCTTGACTCCCAACGGGTTCGTGGTCGACGGCGACACGGTCCGGTCGGTGGTGAAGGACGGCAGGTCCGCCGCGCTCGGCACGGTGTACTCGACCAGGCTTCCCGTCGTGAGGGTGCCGGACTCGTCGTAGCGGGCGTCCTCGTACAGCGCCTGGGCGATGCCCTGGGCAAGGCCGCCGTGCACCTGGCCCTCGGCGATGAGCGGGTTGACCACGGTGCCGATGTCGTCCACGCACACGTACGACCGGATCGTGCTCCGTCCGGTCTCGGTGTCGACCTCGACCGCGCACAGGTGCGTCCCGTGCGGGAAGGAGAAGTTCTCCGGGTCGAACGTCGCCTCGGCGTCGATGCTCGGCTCCACGCCGTCCGGGAGGTTGTGCGCGGTGAACACCGCGAACGCGATCTCGGCCAGCGTGCTGCCCTTGTCGGTGCCCCGGACGGTGAACTTGCCGGATGCGTAGTCCAGGTCGTCCACGTTGGCCTCTAGCAGGTGGGCCGCGATCGGCCGGGCCCGCTCGACCACCTTCTCAGCGGCCTTGACGATCGCGATCCCGCCGACGGTCAGCGACCGGGATCCATAGGTGTCCAGCCCCCGGTGTGACACCTGGGTGTCACCGTGCAGCACCTCGACGTCCTCGAACGGGACGCCGAGCTGGTCGGCCACGATCTGGCTCCACGCCGTCTCGTGCCCCTGGCCGTGCGGACTGGTCCCGGTGATCACCTCGACCTTGCCGGTCGGCAGCATCCGGATCGAGGCCGCCTCCCAGCCGCCGGCCCCGAACGCGAGCGCGCCGAGCACCCGCGACGGCGCCAGGCCGCACATCTCGGTGAAGGTCGAGACGCCGATCCCGAGCTGGATCGGATCACGCCGGGCCCGGCGCTCGGCCTGCTCGCGGCGCAGACCCTCGTAGTCGAACAGCTCGACCGCGCGGGACGTGGCCGCCTCGTAGTTGCCGGAGTCGTAGGTCAGCCCCGCCACCGTCGTGAACGGGAACTCCTCGTGCTTGATCCAGTTCAGCTCCCGGACGGCCAGCGGGTCCATGCCGAGCTCGTCGGCCAGGGTGTCCATCAACCGCTCGATCGCGAACGTCGCCTCGGGCCGGCCGGCACCGCGATAGGCGTCGGTGAGTGTCTTGTTCGTGAACACGTTCGTGCACTCGAACCGGTACGCGGGGATCTTGTAGATGGCGTTGAACATGAACGCGCCGAGCAGCGGCACGCCCGGGGTGACCAGGCCCAGGTAGGCACCCATGTCGGCGAGCAGCTCGACCTTGAGGCCGGTGATCGTTCCGTCCCGGCGGGCCGCCATGGTGAGCCTCTGGATCTGGTCCCGGCCGTGGTGGGCCGACTGCATGGTCTCCGACCGGGTCTCGGTGTACTTGGCCGGTTTGCCGAGCCGGCGGGACACCATGATGGTGACGATCTCCTCCGGCGAGACGTGGATCTTGCCGCCGAACCCGCCGCCGACGTCCGGCGCGATGAAGCGGATCTTCGACTCGGAGATGCCGAGCACCAGGCCCACCTGCACCCGGGCGATGTGCGGCACCTGGGACGAGGACCAGATGGTCAGCTGCTCGCCGGTCGGGTCCACCACGACGGCGCGCGGCTCCATGAAGGCCGGGATCAGCCGCTGCTGGCGGAACCGGCGCTCGATCACGATGCCATCGTCGGAGTCCCGGGCCTGCCGGATCGCCTCCTCCACCGCGCCGCCGGTACCGGCATCCGCGGAGTCGAACACCCAGTAGGCGTTCCGGTTGGTGCCGAGCTCGCTGTGCACGAGCGGGGAGCCGTCCGCCAGCGCCGCCTCCATGTCCAGCACGACGGGCAGGTCGTCGTACTCGACCTCGACCAGCGTCGCGGCGTCCCGGGCCTCGGCCGCCGAGCGCGCGGCCACGACGGCCACGATCTCCCCGGCGAACTTGACCTCGTCGACCGCCATCGACACCCGTACCGGCGCCTTCATGTCCGGCGTGACCTGCCAGGCGCAGGGCAGCCCGCCCTGCTCGTCGGCGACGTCACGACCGGTCCAGACCCCGATCACGCCCGACGCCGCTGCCGCGTGGGAGGTGTCGATCGAGGCGATGGTCGCGTGCGCCATCGGGCTGCGCACCATGGCCAGGTGCACCATCCCGGGCAGGACGAGGTTGTCCGTCCACCGGGTTCGGCCGGTGATCAGCCGCTGGTCCTCCTTGCGCCGCCGGGCCTTTCCGAATTCCAGACCGATCGCGACGCCTTCCTCGACGGCGGTCATTCGCCACCGCCCGCCATCGCGCCGGTCGGCGCGGTCGCCATCCGGGACGCCGCCTGCACCGCCCGCACGATGTTCTGGTAGCCGGTGCACCGGCAGAGGTTGCCCTCCAGGCCCTCGCGGACCTCGGTCTCCGAGGGGTTGGGGTTGTCCTTGAGCAGGTCGATCGCCTGCATGATCATCCCTGGCGTGCAGAACCCGCACTGCAGCGCGTGATTCTCGTGGAAGGCCTGCTGCATCGGGTGCAGCTGCCCGCCGGCGGCCAGGCCCTCGATCGTCCTGACCTCCTGCCCGTCGGCCTGGACGGCCAGCACGGAACAGGACTTCACGCTCCGACCGTCCAGGTGGACGGTGCATGCGCCGCAATTGCTGGTGTCGCATCCGACCACCGTGCCGGTCTTGCCCAACCGCTCGCGCAGGTAGTGGACGAGCAGCATCCGGGGCTCGACGTCATCGGTGTAGCTGACGCCGTCAACGGTGACGGAGATCCTCCTGGTGCCCATCCGGCCTCCACGCCTCTCACGTCGTGACGTAAGGGACGTGCGGGACGGCACGCCCCCCGGATCAGACCGGGGGCCAGTGCATCCGGACCGGCCGCAGGCGTGCACGGCTCGGCCGGGCTCCTCTGCCCGGTGTGACCTGACGCACTCGATCCAAGGTCAAGAACGCCTTGATCACAAGGGGAAGGGTTGAACTATTGACCACCGCGGGGCACGCCGTGGTGAATCGGCCCCCCGACGCTGCCGAGCCGCTCGCCGGCGCCGCCCCAGCGCAGGGCGATGATCTCCGCGGCGATGCTGATCGCCGTCTCCTCCGGGGTCCGCGCGCCCAGGTCGAGACCGATCGGCGAGGACAACCGGGCGAGCTCGTCCTCGGCCACGCCGGCCTCGCGCAGCCGCTGCAGCCGGTCGTCGTGGGTGCGCCGGCTGCCCATCGCTCCGACGAAGCCGACCTCCGGCAGCCGCAGCGCCACCTGCAGCACGGGGACGTCGAACTTGGGGTCGTGCGTCAGCACGGCGAGCACGGTCCGGGCGTCGATCCGCCCGCCCTGCGCCTCACCGGCGAGGTAGCGGTGCGGCCACTCGACCACGACCTCGTCGGCGTCCCGGAACCGGGACTTGGTGGCGAACACCGGGCGCGCGTCGCAGACGGTCACCCGGTAGCCGAGGAAGCTGCCCACCCGGGCCACGGCGGCGGCGAAGTCGATCGCACCGAAGACGATCATCCGCGGCTTCGGGGCGAAGGAGGACACGAAGACGCGCATCCCCTCGCCGAGCCGCTCGCCGTCCGGACCGTAGGTGAGCGTCTCGGACCGCCCGGCTGCCAGCAGGCCGCGCGCATCGTCGGTCACCGCGTCGTCGGCCCGGTCCGAGCCGAGGGAGCCGGTTGCGTCCACGATCTCGGGCTCGGGCGCAGTGTCGGGCGCGGGACGGATGATCCGGCGCAGCCCCAGCCGGGCGGGGTCCGGATGGTCGATCACCGTGCACACCGCGACCGGACGCCCGGACTCGATGTCGGCGGCCACCTCGCCGAGCTCGGGGAAGCCGTCGGGGTCGACCCGCTGGACGAACACGTCGAGGATCCCGCCGCAGGTCAGGCCGACGGCGAAGGCGTCGTCGTCGCTGACCCCGTAGCGCTGCAGGACGGGCTCGCCGGACTCCACCACGGAGCCCGACAGCTCGTAGACGGCGCCCTCGACGCAGCCGCCGGACACGCTGCCGACCGCCTCGCCCCCGGGTCCCAGCAGCATGCTGGCCCCCGCCGGGCGGGGCGCCGAGCGCCAGGTCGCGACCACAGTGGCCAGCCCGACCGGCTTGCCCTCGCGCCACCAGCCGAGCAGTTCCGGCAGCACCTCACGCATCCGCCTTCATCCTCCTCTGACCGCAGCATGCGCGTCTTACCGCAGCATGCGCGCGTCCGGCCCGAGCCGCTCGCGCAAGCACCTCCGCCGTGTGGCCGGCGGGCCCGACGGTCATGCTGCCCTG
The DNA here is from genome assembly GCA_963740575.1 of uncultured Actinomycetota bacterium. GTDB lineage: Bacteria > Actinomycetota > Actinomycetes > Actinomycetales > Kineosporiaceae > CAVUET01. Next base: position 298,210 of record CAVUET010000005.1, read on the forward strand.
TCCCGGCACCCGCTACCCCGGACTTCGGTTGCGCGCCACCCGCCCGGGCGGCAGGCCCGCCCATCCGGCCCAGGCGCCGCCGGGTCAGCACGCCCCGACCAGGTCGACCAGGGCCGTGAAGGTGGCCAGCGAGTGCCCGGCGAGGAAGTCGTCCACGAACGGCAGCGCTGCGGCGATCCCGCCCTGGACCGGCCGGTAGCCGACCTTGCCGCGGTGCGGGTTGACCCAGATCACGCGGTGCGCGAGCCGGCGCAACCGGGCCATCTGGGCCGCGAGCAGGACCGGGTCACCGCGCTCCCAGCCGTCCGAGAAGAGCACGACGACGGCGCCCCGAGCCGTGCCCCGCTGCCCCCAGCGGTCGAGGAACGCCTGCAGCACCTCACCCAGCCGGGTTCCCCCCGACCAGTCCGGCACCTGCTCTCCGGCGCCGCGCAGGGCGTCGTCCGGATCGCGGGCCCGAAGCGCCCGGGTCACCCGGGTCAGCCGGGTTCCGGCGGTGAAGACCTCGGTGCTGCGCGGGGCGCTGCGGACCCAGACGTGGGCCAGGCGCAGCAGGGCGTCCGCGTAGGACGACATCGAGCCGGACACGTCGACGAGCAGGACCACCCTGCGCGGGCGGGTGGACGGCCGCCGGTAGCGCAACTGCCCCGGCTCACCACCCCGCCGCAGTTCCTCGCGCAGGGTGCGCCTGGCGTCGAGGTCGCCGCGATGGTGAGGTCGGCGGCGGGCGGCCCGGCGGCGCGGCGACCGCGGACGGATGGCGGCGAAGAGCAGCGCCAGCGCCCGGCGCTCCTGCGGGGTGAGGTCGGCCACGTCGCGGTGCCGCAGCAGGTCGGCGTCGGTGGCTCGGGCGCGCAGCACCTCGGTCTCGGGTGTGGCCTCCTCGGGGCGGCCGCGCCCGTCCGTGGGCAGCTCGAGCAGGCCGGGCGTGGGCCGCTGCGGTGACGTCGGGCGGCCGCGGACCAGCCGGGGCACCTGCCCGGCGAACCAGGACTCGAAGACCCGGTCGTACAGCGGGAAGTGGTCCGGCTCGGCGCAGAGGGTGGACCGACCGGCCCAGTAGACCCCGCGCGGGTCGTCCACCCCGACCGTCGCCACCGCCGCCAGGAAGGTCTGCGTCCGGTCCGGGGTGACCGGGACGCCGGCGGCGCGGACGGCCCGGGCGAAGCCGGCGAGCGTCATCTCGATCGGCTCGCCCGGTTCGACCCGGCCCAGCTCGCCCGGTTGGCCGAGCGCGGTCACGGGGTCAGCCGGCCAGCAGCCGGTCGAGGGCGCCGCGGACGCGATCGGCGTCCTCGCGGTACTTGCAGACCGCGCCGAGCGTCGCCGCGGCGGTCTCCACGTCCAGCTCCCGGCGGCCGAGCTCGAGCAGCGAGCGGGCCCAGTCCAGGCTCTCGGACACCCCGGGCGGTTTGAGCAGGTCGGCGGCGCCGGGGCCGATCGCGCCGGCCCGCATCCGTTGCACGGCGGTGGCGACCTGCTCGGCCAGCCGGGCCGGAACCTCCGGCAGCCGGGTCCGGAGGATCTCGATCTCGCGCTCCAGCCCGGGATGGTCGACCCAGTGGTAGAGGCAGCGGCGCTTCAGCGCGTCGTGCACCTCGCGGGTGCGGTTCGAGGTGAGCACCACCATCGGCGGGTGCACCGCCTTGATGGTGCCGTACTCGGGAATCGTGACCGCGCCCGTGGACAGCACCTCGAGCAGGAAGGCCTCGAACTCGTCATCCGCGCGGTCCACCTCGTCGACCAGCAGCACGGCGTTGTCGCTGCGCAGCGCCCGCAGGATCGGTCGGGCCAGCAGGAACCGCTCGTCGAACAGGGAGTGCTCGAGCGCGTCGAGGTCAACCTGCTCCTGATCGCGCCGGGCAGCCTCGACCGCGCGCAGGTGCAGCACCTGGCGGGGGAAGTCCCAGTCGTACAGGGCCTGGCTGGCGTCGATGCCCTCGTAGCACTGCAGCCGGACGAGTTCGGCACCGAGCGCCGCGGCGATCGCCTCGGCCAGGGCCGTCTTGCCGGTGCCCGGCTCGCCCTCGAGCAGCAGCGGGCGACGCATCGACAGCGCGAGCCAGGCGACCGTGGACAGCCCCTCGTCGACCAGGTATCCGGTGGCCCGCAGGGCTACGGCCAGCTCCTGCGGAGAGCCGGGTCGCGGTGAGGTGGTCGAGCTGTCGGTCATGTGCTCAGCATGGCCCAAACGACTGCGCACGACGATCGGGATGACGGAGGGTGTCTCGGGGTCCGGGCCGGCTCGCGGGCTCGGCCTGCGGGCTCGGCCTGCGGGCTCGGCCTGCGGGCTCTGGCGGTGGGGTGTCGTCGCGGTGATGTGCACTGCCCCTCGCGGCGGGGCAGTGCACGTTTGCCCGACGCAGGCCCTGCCCCGGGCCTGGCGCGCCGGGTCTGTCGGGAGCGAGTCCCGCGATTGACAGTGTCAATATGACAGTGTCAATATAGATCCATGGCGGACCAGGAGCTGTGGACTCTCGACCAGTTGACCGAGCACGTCGAGGCGGCGCTCGCGGTCGACTACCCGGGGCCGCCGAGCGCACGCGTCAGGGAGGTCCCCAACCAGCGCGCGATCCGCTGGTACATCACCCGGGGACTGGTCGATCCGCCGGCCGCGACCCGCGGCCGCCAGGCCCTGTACGGCAGGCGCCACCTGCTGCAACTGGTCGCGGTCAAGCGGCTGCAGGCCCGGGGCCTGCCGCTGGCGCACATCCAGGCAGAGCTCGGCGGGCTGCCGGATCGCGCGCTGTCCGAGATCGCTCTGATCGACGGCCCGGGGGGCGCGGCCGAGTCCGACGGCCACCTGGCGGCGTGGCCACCCGCCGACGGGCACGCGGCGGCCGGGCGGATCCGTTTCTGGGCCGCTGCGGCACAGCCCGCGGGCGTTCGCCCCGCCTCCGGCCAGGCCATGCAGGCGATCCCGGCAGCTGCCCTCGACGAGCCGGCACCTTCGCGTTTCGCCGCCACGGCAGCGGCACAGGCTGCAGGCGTGCGCGCGGTCAGGCTCGCACCCGGCGTCCTGCTCGTTCTCGACGCCGAGGCGGCGGGCAGCCTGCCGGACGTCTCCGACGACACCCTGCGGGCCGCCGCGGCACCGCTGCGCGACCTGCTCATCCGACCGGGGAAGACCGACGAAGGGATCCAGCCATGACGCAGACGCTCCGTGTGGAACCACTTCCGCAGGTCGAGCCGGCCGGGCCGTCCACCAGCCCGGACAGCGGGCTCGGCGCCCTGCACACCGAGCGGGGCAACCTCCCCCTGCAGGACCTGTCCGTCAAGGCCCGGATCACCGGACTGGTGGCCGAGGTCGAGCTGACCCAGGGCTTCCACAACCCCTTCGACCAGCCGCTCGAGGCGACCTACGTGTTCCCCCTGCCGGCCCGCGCCGCGGTGACCGGGCTGCGGATGGAGGCTGACGGACACACTGTCGTCGCGCAGTTGCAGGAGCGGGCACAGGCCCGCGCCGCGTACCAGCGCGCGCTCGACGAGGGCCGGCGTGCCTCGATCACCGAGCAGGAGCGGCCGGACGTGTTCACCCTGCGCGTGGGCAACGTGCTGCCGGGCGAGCGGGTCACCCTCCGGCTGAGCATGGTCCAGCCGCTGCCCGTGGCCGACGGCGAGGCGGAGTTCCGGTTCCCGCTGGTCGTGGCGCCGCGGTACATTCCGGGCGAGCCGCTGCCCGGCGCGCCGGTCGGTCGTGGCTGGGCGGCGGACACCGGCGCCGTCCCGGACGCCTCCCGGATCACCCCGCCGGTCCTGCTGCCGGGCTTCCCGAACCCGGTCAGGCTCGCCATCGACGTGGACGTCGACCCGGACGGGCTCGAGCTGTCCGGGGTGCGGTCCAGCCTGCATGCCGTCGTGACCGAGGGCAGCCGGATCTCGATCCGGCCCGGGGAACGGGTGGACCGCGACTTCATCCTGCGGCTGGGCTACGGCAACGCGGCGCAGACCGGCGCGGCGCTGTCGGTGTCCGACGGCACGTTCCGGCTGACCCTGCTGCCGGCGGTACCCGAGCATGCGCCGAGGCCTCGGGACGTCGTCCTGCTGCTGGACCGCTCGGGCAGCATGGACGGCTGGAAGATGATCGCCGCCCGGCGGGCCGCTGCGCGGATCGTGGACACCCTGACCGGAGCCGACCGGTTCGCCGTGCTGAGCTTCGACCACGAGGTCGGCACTCCGGACGGGCTGCCGTCCGGGCTGGTCGAGGCCACCGACCGCAACCGGTTCCGCGCGGTGGAGCACCTGGCCCGGCTGGACGCCAGGGGCGGCACGGAGCTGCTCCAACCGTTGCTGCAGGGCATCGGCCTGCTCGGCGCCGTCGCCCGTGATCTGGTGCTCGTCCTGGTCACCGACGGCCAGGTCGGCAACGAGGACCAGATCCTGCAGGCGAGCACCGGCGCTCTGGCGGGGATCCGGGTCCACGTGATCGGCATCGACCGCGCGGTCAACGCCGGGTTCCTGGCCCGGCTCGCGGTCGCCGGGGGCGGCCGGTGCGAGCTGGTGGAGTCCGAGGACCGGCTGGACGAGGCGGCCGAACGGATCCACCGCCGAATCGCCGCGCCACTGCTGGCCGGGGTCCGGCTCACCGGTGACGGCATCGATGCGACGACCGTATCCCCCCGCCGCGATCCGGACCTGTTCCCGGGCGTCCCGCTGGTCGTCACCGGACGCTGCGAGGCCGGACTGCGCCAGGTCGAGGTCACGGCGCGCACCGCGGACGGGCAGCCGTGGACGGTCACCGTGCAGGCGACCGCGCCGGCCGGAACGGCGGCGACGGCGCTGTGGGCCCGCGCGCACCTGCGCGATCTCGAGGACCTCTACGCCGCCTATCCGAAGGACCCGCAGGCGCTGGAGCGGCAGGTCGTCGAGACGTCGCTGCGCTTCGGGGTGCTCTGCCGGTTCACCGCGCTGGTCGCCGTGGACGAGCGGGTCGTCACCGGCGGCGCCCCGGGGCACCGGGTGGTCCAGCCCGTCGAACCCGTCTCCGGCTGGGACATGCTCCGGTTCCCGGCCGCGGGCGGCCCCCCGGCCGAGCTCGCCGCGATGCCGCCGGGCGCGGCGGGGCAGGCCAGGCCGATGGCGATGCGGGCCAGCGCGCCGATGGCGGCGCCCGACGCCGGTCTCCCCGGCGTGACGGGGCGGGTCTCGGCGAAGCTGATGGCGGCCGGTTCGGACTGGCGTCGTCGTCGGGCTCCGGGCGGTCCGCCGGCGCCGGGAACGCCGGGGCTCGTGCCCGGATCGCCGGGCACGCCGCAGGGACCGGGCACGCCGCAGGGACCGGGCACGCCGCAGATGCCCGGGTCGCCAGGCATCCCGCAGGGGCCCGGCGGGCTCGTCGAGGAGCTGCGGGCGCGGCTTGCCGACGAGCTGCGCCTGTTGCAGGCGACCGGGGACGGCCCCTGGCTGCAGCGCTGCGCCGTGCTGGCCGACCTGGGCACGCGACTGGCTGTGCTGGCCGCGGACCTGCGCTCGGCCGTGCCCAGCGGCGACCCGAGGACCGATGCGCAGGCCGAGCACCTGGCCGGCGAGCTGGAGCGGCTGGCCGAGGCTCTGCGGGTGTGCGACCAGGACCTCCCGCCGGGCGGCCACGTCTTCGATCGGCTCTGGCAGGACACCGTCCGGGCACTGCAGGCGATCACCTCCGGCCGCCCGGTCCCGACCAGCCCCGCCCCGGCCCCGACCCCCCGGGACCACTTCTGGCGCCGCCCCTGACCGCCGCAGTTACACCTCAAACGCCCCTTTGCACCTCGAATGCCGCTGCCTGACCCGGGAACGCGGCTGCGCAGCGGCTTTCGAGGTGTAAGGCAGCGGCGGAGGTGTCAGGCGGGGCTCGGCTCAGCCGCCGAGCTGGGGCAGGCGGTCCCGCCCGGCCAGGTGTCGCACCGGGTCGGCGATCACGTCCTGGGTCACGGCGGTGGCCGCCCCGCGGACAGCCGCCTCGCCGCCCAGCCTGGAGGCATACACCTGCGGCGGATCCCACCCCGCTGACAGGACCCGCCGGGTCAGCGCGGCCTCCACCGGACCACGCAGCCATGGCGCCAGCCGGGCGTAGATCCCGCCCAGCACCACGGCACCCACGTCCACGATGTTCAGCAGCGCGGCGATGGCGATGCCGAGCCACTGCCCGGCCTGCTCCACCGCCGCGATGGCCTCCGGCTGCCCGGCCTCCGCCCGCGCGACCAGGCCGGCCAGTGCCGCTTCGGGCCCGAGCGTGCCGACCTCGGCCGGAGCCCGGGGCCCGGGCGGCTCGGCCGCGCGCAGGATGGCCTCCAGCCCGGCGGCCTGCTCCAGGCACCCGGCCACCCCGCACCGGCAGGTCGGTCCGTCCGAGCGGACCGGCAGGTGCCCGATCTCGCCGCTGAACCCCCGGGCGCCGCGGAACAGCCGGCCGCCCACGACGATCCCCGCGCCGACCCCGATCTCGCCGGAGATGTGCACGAAGGTGCTCAGCCGCGCCCCGTCCGGGGCCCGGTGACCGCCGCACCACAGCTCAGCCAGCGCACCCAGATTGGCCTCGTTGTCCAGCTGCAGGGGCAGGTCGCCCAGTTCGCCGCGGGCGCGCAGCTCGGCCAGCACGGGGATGTCCCGCCAGCCCAGGTTCGGCGCCAACCGGAGCACCTCGCTGCCGGCGTCGACGAGCCCCGGGACCGCCACCGTCACGCCCGCGACCTCGGACGGCGCCCGCTCGATCGCCCGCCGGACGGCTGCCGCTGCCCGGGTCAGCACCTCACCGGCGGCGGCCCGGCGCAGGTCGGACGCGATCAGCTCGCGTCCGCGGACCTCTCCGGCCAGGTCGACGGTGCAGGTGGCCAGGTAGTCGACGTTGAGCTCCAGCCCGATCCCGACCGGGCCGTCCGGGGCCAGCCCCAGGGACGAGCCGGGGCGTCCGACCGACCCCTGCGGGTTGGGTCCGAGCTCCGCGACCAGCCCGCCGGCCAGCAAGGCGTCCACCAGGCTGGACACCGAGGCCTTGGTCAGCCCGGTGGCCGCCGCGATCCGTGCCCGGGACACCGGCCCGGCGTCGGCCACCTCGGTCAGCACCAGGGCCAGGTTGTGCGCCCGCAGCGAGTTCTGGCGGGCGGGCTCGGGCCGGCGGCTGATCATCCCTGCGAGGGTATTCGTTCAGGACCTGAATGAACAGGCCCGCGCGGCCCGGGCACCTCACCCCGAATCGGAGCGGATCCCCGCAGGGCCGGCAGGATCGGACCGGCACAGGCATTGACATCCCGCCCACCCCGCAGAGTAAGTTCATGAGCTGAACGAACTGTCGATGCGGCGCGGCAGGGATCGCGCTGCGCAGGTGGAGGAGCCCCCATGACCGCACAGCCGACCCCCGCCGACAAGTTCACCTTCGGGCTCTGGACCGTGGGCTGGCAGGCGCGCGACCCGTTCGGCGACCCGACCCGCGCCCCGCTGGACCCGGTCGAGTCCGTGCATCGGCTGGCCGAGCTCGGCGCCTTCGGCGTCACGTTCCACGACGACGATCTGGTCCCGTTCGGCTCGGACGACGAGACCCGCGCGCACCGGATCGACGACTTCAAGAAGGCCCTGGCCGAGACCGGCTTGGCCGTCCCGATGATGACCACGAACCTGTTCAGCCACCCGGTGTTCAAGGACGGCGCGTTCACCAGCAACGACCGCCGGGTCCGCCGGTACGCGCTGCGCAAGGTGATGCGCAACCTCGACCTCGCCGCCGAGTTCGGCGCGCAGACCTACGTCTTCTGGGGCGGACGCGAGGGCAGCGAGACCGAGGCCTCCAAGGACGTCCGGGCAGCCCTGGACCGCTACCGCGAGGGCCTGGACACCCTCGCCGCGTACGTCACCGACCGCGGCTACGGGATCCGGTTCGCGCTCGAGCCGAAGCCGAACGAGCCCCGCGGCGACATCCTGCTGCCGACGATCGGGCACGCGCTGGCCTTCATCAACTCGCTCGAGAACTCGGAGATGGTCGGGCTGAACCCCGAGGTCGGGCACGAGCAGATGGCCGGCCTGAACTACGTGCACGGGATCGCCCAGGCGCTCTGGCACGGCAAGCTGTTCCACCTCGACCTGAACGGCCAGAAGGGCCCGAGGTACGACCAGGACCTGATCTTCGGCCACGGCGATCTGATCAACGCGTTCTTCCTGGTCGACCTGCTGGAGAACGGTCCGGACGGCGGCCCGGTGTACGACGGCCCGCGACACTTCGACTACAAGCCGCTGCGCACCGAGGACACCACCGGGGTGTGGCAGTCCGCCGCCGCGAACATGCGCACCTACCTGCTGCTCAAGGAGCGGGCTCTGGCCTTCAGGGCCGACCCCGAGGTGCAGCAGGCGCGGGCCGACGCCCGGGTGGACGAGCTGTCCGTGCCGACGCTCGGCGCGGGCGAGAGCTACGTCGACCTGCTCGCCGACCGCAGCGCCTTCGACGACTTCGACCCCGAGCCGATCGGCCAGCGCGGTCTGGGCTTCGTCCGGCTCAGCCAACTCGCGATCGAGCACCTCATGGGCGCTCGCTGACCGCCAGGGCTCGCTAGCCTCTGGGGATGGCGATGACGCTGGTCGCAGGGGTCGACTCGTCGACCCAGTCGTGCAAGGTCGTGATCCGGGACGCCGAGACGGGCGCGCTCAAGCGCGAGGGGCGCGCCGCGCACCCGGACGGAACCGAGGTGCATCCGCAGCACTGGCTGGATGCCCTCGGCGAGGCGGTCCGGGCGGCCGGCGGGCTGGACGACGTGGTCGCCGTCGCGGTGGGCGGGCAGCAGCACGGGATGGTCACGCTGGACGAGTCCGGCACCGTGGTCCGTCCGGCACTGCTGTGGAACGACACCCGGTCGGCACCGCAGGCCGAGCGGCTGACCGCCGAGCACGGCGGGGCGCGCGCCTGGGCGGACGCCGTCGGGCTGGTGCCGGTCGCGTCCTTCACCGTGACCAAGCTGGCCTGGCTGGCCGAGCACGAGCCGGAGAACGCCGCCAGGACGGTGGCCGTCTGCCTACCGCACGACTACCTGACCTGGTACCTCAGTGGCTCCGTCCCGGGCGGCGGGGCCGGCGCCGCGGGCGGCGCCGGCCGCTTCGACCGGCTGGTCACCGACCGCGGGGACGCCTCCGGCACCGGGTACTACTCCGCCGCGACCGGGTCCTACCGGCCTGATCTGCTGCGGTTCGCGCTCGGCCACGACGCGGTGCTGCCGCGGGTGCTCGGGCCGTCCGAGGACGCCGGCGCTGCGGAGGTCGCGGGCCTGGTCAGCGGGGCACGACTGGGGCCCGGGACCGGGGACAACATGGCCGCGGCGCTCGGGGTCGGCGCGGGTCGGGGCGATGTGGTGGTCTCGATCGGCACGTCCGGCGTGGTCTCGGCGGTGGCCGACGTCCCGGCCGCGGACGACAGCGGCATCGTCGCCGGGTTCGCCGATGCGACCGGGCGCTACCTCCCGCTGGTGTGCACCCTGAACGCCGCCCGGGTCCTGGACGCGACCGCCCGGATGCTCGGGGTCGGCCTGGACGAGCTGTCCCGGCTGGCGCTGTCCGCGCCGCCGGGTGCCGGCGGGCTGGCCGTGGTCCCGTACCTCGAGGGCGAGCGGACGCCGAACCGCCCCGACGCCACCGGTGCGGTGCACGGCCTCCGGCTGGACACGGCTACCCCGGCGCACCTGGCCCGGGCCGCGGTCGAGGGGCTGCTGTGCGGGCTGGCCGACGGCCTGGACGCGCTCGCGTCGCAGGGCGCCCGCATCGAGCGCGTCCTGCTGGTCGGCGGCGGGGCCCGGTCCGAGGCACTGCGCCGGATCGCGCCGAGCGTGCTCGGGCATCCGGTGGTGGTACCGCCGCCGGGCGAGTACGTCGCCGACGGCGCCGCCCGGCAGGCAGCCTGGGTGCAGCTCGGCGGCTCGGCGCCCCCGCAGTGGGAGCTGTCCGGGACCGAGGTGTTCGAGGCCGACCCGGTGCCGTCCGTCCGGGCCCGCTACGCCGAGGTCCGCGAGCTGACGGCCCGCCGCCCGTGACGGCTCCGAGCCCGCGGTGCCCCCCGGACCCGCGGTTGGCACTGGGCGTCCCCGCTGCTGACTACTCGTAGCGGGGGCGCCCAGTGCCAACCGCGGCGCAGCGTCAACCTCGCGGCAGAGCGTCAACGGCGCGGCAGAGCGGGGCCTCCGGTCAGGTCGTGTCCGAAGGGCTGCCCAGCTTGCCGGCGATCACGTCGCGGTACACCTCGAAGCTGCGCCGCGGGCGGCGCCGCGGCGACCCGGGGTCGACCCGGACCAGGCCGAACCGGGGCCGGTAGCCCTGCGCCCACTCGAAGTTGTCCAGCAGCGTCCAGGCGAAGTACCCGCGCACGTCGGCGCCCTGATCGACCGCGTCGGCCAGCGCCTGCAGATGCTGCACCAGGTAGGCGACCCGGGGCGGGTCGTCGAGCACCGCGTTGCCCTTCGGCAGCGGTTCCTGGTCGGGGTAGGCGGACCCGTTCTCGGTGACCAGCAGCGGTGGGGCGTCGGGGTACTCCTCGGTGATCGAGACCAGGATCCGGGTCAGCCCCTCGGGGGTCACCGGCCACCCCATCGCGGTCCCGTCAGGCCCTGGATCGGCCTGCCGAACACCCCGGGCGCCGGGGTAGGCGTCCTCGAGCCGGCCGGTCCGCCAGTTCGACCCGTCCTCGCCGTCAGTGGTGCCCGCCGACCCGTCCTCGCCGTCGGCCGGGCCGTCCGCCCGGTCAGCCGGTTCGAGCAGCTGGTCGAAGTAGTAGTTCACCCCGAGGAAGTCCAGCGGCGCCCCGATCTCGTCCAGGTCCCCGTCCCGGACGGCCGAGGCCAGGTCGGTGCCGAGCACGTCCGTGACGGTCTCGGGGTAGCCGTCTCCGAACAGGCCGTCCAGCCACCAGCGGTTCTGCAGCCCCTCCATGAGCTGCGCGGTCGCGGCCACCTCGAGCACCGACCCCGGCGGGGTCTGCGGGCCCGGCCGGGTCGCGGACAGGTTGAGCACGATCCCGAACTGGTGGTCGGCCGGGGCCTGCGCGCGCATCGCCTGCACCGCGCGGCCGTGCGCCAGCAGCAGGTGGTGCGCGGCCCGGGTGGCCCGGGCCCGGTCGCGGACCCCGGGGCGTGCACGCCGTTGCCGTACCCGAGCCAGGCCGAGCACCACGGCTCGTTCAGGGTGGCCCAGGAGCGGACCCGGTCGCCCAGCGCCGCGTGCACGGCCACCGCGTAGTCGGTGAACCGGTCGACGATCGATCGGGCCGCCCAGCCGCCCTCGTCCCGCTCCAGCTCGAGCGGAAGGTCCCAGTGGTAGAGCGTGACCCACGGGTCGATGCCCGCCTCGAGCAGGCTGTCCACCAGCCGGTCGTAGAAGCCGATCCCGTCCGGCACCAGCCGGCCGGTGCCTCCCGGCATCACCCGCGGCCAGGAGATCGAGAACCGGTAGGCGCCCGACACCGAGCCGGCGCAGCAGGGCGACGTCCTCGGCATAGCGCTTCACGTGGTCGCAGGCCACCCGGCCGTCGCTGCCGTCGGCGATCCGGCCCGGCTCGGCGCAGAGCGCGTCCCAGATCGACTCCCCACGGTGCTCGGCGTCCCCCTCGATCTGGAACGCGGACGTCGCGTCCCCCAGAGGAAGCCCGGCGGGCAGGGCGGACAGGTTCAGCTCGGTCGGTGCTTCGGACGGTTGCCCGGTCATCGCGGCGGTCCCTCCTGCGTGGTCACCAGCAGCCCATCATGCTCACCGGCAGCCGGGCCCGCCGCCCCAATGCCCGCTTCGCCCCGACCTCGCGACCCGCTTGTGCCCCGGCTCACCCACAGCCCGCCGTACACCCGGGCCACTGCTGCGCACCTCGATGTCACCGAGGTCGCGAGATCACCCTGCGACGGTCGGGCGAACAGGTGTCCGGCCCCGAAGGTCCGGGGCGCCTGTGCGAAGGCTTGCATAGCTTACCGAATGGACCCCGTCGTCCTCGGCATGCCCCGTCTCCGTCCCGGTAGCGCCACCGCTCGGCGCTGCCGGATGACCGGCCCGCCGACCACCGCCTGCTGGACCGCTACGGCCGGGCGGCGACGCGACCTGCGGATCAGGCTGACCGACCGGTGCAACCTGCGGTGCACCTACTGCATGCCGGCCGAGGGGCTGGACTGGCTGCCGAGACCGCAGCTGCTGACCGACGACGAGATTGATCCGGCTGATCCGGATCGCGGTGCGCGGCCTGGGCGTCGACGAGGTCCGCTTCACCGGTGGCGAGCCGCTGCTGCGGCCCGGGCCTGGAGCGGATCGTCGGCCGGACCAGCCGCGCTGCGCACCGCCCGGTCCCCGGATGGCGCTGACCACCAACGGCATCGGCCTGGCACCGGCTGCGCCGGGCCGCTCGCGGCCGCCGGGCTGGACCGGGTCAACGTCTCGCTGGACACCCTCGACCGCGGACCGCTTCGCCGGATCACCCATCGCGACCGGCTGGACGACGTGCTGGCCGGGCTGGCCGCGGCCGCCGCGGCGGGCTGGCCCCGGTCAAGATCAACGCCGTGCTGATGCGCGGGCGTCAACGACGACGAGGCGGCGCGCGCTGCTGCGCTGGGCGCTCGAGCACGGCTACCGGCTGCGCTTCATCGAGCAGATGCCGCTGGACGCCCAGCACGGCTGGGACGCGGACGACGATGGTCACCGCCGACGAGATCCTCGGCGCGCTGCGGACCGCGTTCGCGCTCACCCCCGATCCGGGCGAGCGCGGCGCGGCGCCGGCCGAGACCTGGCTGGTGGACGGCGGCAGCCGGCGCCGGGTCGGCGGTCGGATCATCGCCTCGGTGACCCGGCCGTTCTGCGGCGACTGCGACCGGACCCGGCTCACCGCCGACGGCCAGGTGCGCAACTGCCTGTTCGCCACGGACGAGACCGACCTGCGCGGCCCGCTGCGCGCCGGCGCCGACGACGAGGAGCTCGCCGCAGCGGTGGCGGGCCGCGATGTGGGGCAAGCGGGCCGGGCACGGCATCGACGACCCGTCGTTCCTGCAGCCCGACCCGGCCGATGTGCGCGATCGGCGGCTGACCGCGGTGGAGCGGACGACCGGTGAGATCACGGCGGTGCAGGTGACGGTCCGGTACTTCGCCGGGGCGCGGGCCGCTGCCGGGACCGGTGAGGAAGTGCTCACCATGCCCGCGGGCGGCACCGTGCAGGACCTGTCGGACGCCCTGTCGGCCCGGCACGGAGCGGGCATGGCCCGGGTCCTGGCCGCCTGCAGCTTCCTGGCGAACGAGATCGCCGCGGACCGGGGCCGGGTGCTCGGCGCCGGGGTGCAGGTCGACGTGCTGCCGCCCTTCGCCGGCGTTGTCGTCAACCGCTGATCGTCAACCGCTGATCGTCAACCGCTGATCGTCAACCGCTGATCGTCAACGCTGATCGCCGGCGGCTCGCCGGTAACAGGTGAGCCGCACAGGATGGATCATGTTCACGTCTAGTTGACCATGCGTGATTGGTTGATCATGGCCTCGCCCGTCCGGCCAGCTGTGAATGTGCTGTGACCGGCATTTCTTGGCGGCCTCGTTGCCTCGTTGTGACCGAGGCGCAACCGCCGATCGATTACCCTAGGTATCTGAAGGGGGCCCCCGATCGGGGGCTCTCGCGCGTGTGAGGTACCGCCTTCGGGTACCTGCCATCCGGTATCGCCGATCGGGCACCCACCACCGGGCGCCCGGTCCGGGTACCTGCTGGCCGGAGCCGCGCCACCCGAGGACGGGCGTGCTGGATGGAAAGGAGTGCCAGGGTGCAGTTGCTGGTCACGGACGCACCCGAGGCCCCGCCGAGCAGGAAATCGGCATCAGGCGACGGCTGGTGGCGCTTCACGCGCAGCTGGCTGGCCCCCGAGATCGCCGTCTCGCTGATCGCCGGGCTGATCTTCGTCTGGCGGGTCGGCAGCGTGACCCATGGCGGGACGAGGCCGCGACCATG
>CAVUET010000006.1:0-358046 GCA_963740575.1 uncultured Actinomycetota bacterium
CGAGCACGTGGACCACATCGTCGACATGCGGCGCTACCAGGTGCTGATCGAGTCTGCGTTCCCGAACGAGCTCGGCGGGCTGTTCAAGAACCTGGAGAAGAACGCCAACCCGTGGGGGATGAACCCCCGGCTGCGGATGGACTGGGCCAAGGGCCTGGACTTCGAGGTCCCCGTGGTCGGCGCCGATGTCGAGGACCTGTCGAGGTCGACTACCTGTTCTGGGTCGGCTGCGCCGGGGCCTTCGAGGACCGCGCCAAGAAGACCACCCGCGCCGTCGCGGAACTGCTGCACCGCGCCGGCGTCTCGTTCGCGGTGCTCGGCGACGGCGAGACCTGCACCGGCGACGCCGCCCGCCGGGCGGGCAACGAGTTCCTGTTCCAGATGCTGGCGAAGGCGAACGTCGAGACGCTGAAGCGAGGCCAAGGCCACGCAAGATCGTCGTCACCTGCGCGCACTGCTTCAACACCCTGGCAACGAGTACCCGCAGCTCGGCGGCAACTACGAGGTCGTGCACCACACCCAACTGCTGAACCGGCTGGTCCGCGAGGACGGCTCACGCCGGTGGCCCCCGCGTCCGGCAACGGCTCCGGCAACGGGCAGCCAGCGTCACCTACCACGACCCCTGCTACCTGGGCCGGCACAACGGCGTCTACACCCCGCCGCGCGAGCTGATCGAGGCCCTGCCCGGCGTGAGCTGCACCGAGATGCCCCGGCACGCCGCGCGGTCGTTCTGCTGCGGCGCGGGCGGGGCACGGATGTGGACGGAGGAGAAACTCGGCACCCGGATCAACGCCAACCGCACCGCCGAAGCGGTGGCCACCGGAGCCGACACGGATCGCGGTCGGCTGCCCGTTCTGCCGCGTGATGCTCACCGACGGCCTGACCACCGCCCAGGCCGAAGGCACCGCCCCCGAGGAGCGTCGAGGTCACCGACGTCGCCCAGACTCCTGCTGGCCGCCGTGCAGCGCGGTGGGACGCCCTAGGCCTGACCCGGCACCGGCTTGGGCTGGCACCGGCTGACCCGGCACCGGCTTGGCACGCTGACGCCCCGCCACACCCCCGCCACACCCCCGCCACACCCGCGCCGCCACCCTCGTCCCAGCTCGACGTGGTAGGGATGATCGGGTGTACCCCGTCCACACCGGGCTGACCGGAGCCTGGGACGCCCTGGTCTCCACCCAACCCGACCCGCCGCGCTGGGTCGTCCTCGGCACGGCCGCGGCAGCGCTGCTCGCCGTCCTGCACACCGCCACCTGGATCCGGGTGCGGCACGTGGTCACCATCGCGCACGAGGGCGGGCACGCCGCCGTGGCCCTGCTCAGCGGGCGGCGCCTGCGCGGGGTCCGGCTGCACTCGGACACCTCAGGGCTGACCCTCTCGGCGGGTCGCCCGACCGGGCCCGGCATGGTGGCCACCGCCGCCGCCGGCTACCTCGCACCGACCGTGCTGGGCGTCGCCGCGGCGGCCGCCGTCGGATCCGGCCACGTCACCGCCACGCTGTGGGGCTTCCTGGTGCTGCTCGCGGCGCTGCTGCTGGCGATCCGGAACGCGTTCGGCGTGATCTCGATGCTGACCACCGGCGCGGTCCTGGCCGCGATCTCGATCTGGGCCGACGCCTCGGTGCAGGGCGGCTTCGCCCGGGCGCTGGCCTGGTTCCTGCTGCTCGCCGGCCCCCGGCCGGTGGTCGAGTTGCAGCGCAAGCGCCGGCGCGGCCAGGTCCCGATCTCGGACGCCGACCAGCTGGCCCGGCTGACCGGCCTGCCCGGTCTGGCCTGGGTCGGGGTGTTCCTCCTGCTCACGCTCGGCGGGGTCGCCGCCGGGGTGCTCTTCCTGCTCCCCGGGGCGATCCCGGCCCTGCCGTGGGGTGGCTGAGCCCCGGCCGGCCGGCGGCTGTGTTCACTCCCGGTTCACTCCCGTCGCGTCAGCCGTACCTCGATGCCGATCCGCTCGGTGCTGACGGTGCACCTGCCGAAGGCGCTCTGCCTAGCGAGGTCCTCGAAGCCTGCCGGGGTGTACGCCCGGCGACGGAGCATGGCCAGGGCCAGCTTCGTGAAGGCCGCGTTGAGGCCGCGCAGGCGCATCCAGCGCACCTCCTCGGCGACGTCGGCACGCGACGCGGTGCGGTTCAGGTCCTGGATCACGGCCTGACCGCCGGGCCGCAGAACCCGGTGCATCTCGTCCAGGGCCGTGACGGGCCGGACGAAGTTCTTGAATGCCGCCTGGCAGACGACCAGGTCGAAGGCCCCATCCGGGAACGGCAGTTCGGTGACGTCGCCCTGCCGCAAGGTCACGCCGACCCCGGACCGCTCGGCGTATTCGGTCGCGATCTCGATCATCGTCCGGCTGATGTCCAGGCCGGTGACCCGCAGTCCCACCCGGGCCAGCTCGACCGCGAGGTACCCGGGGCCGGGCGCGACCTCGAGCACGGCCGCACCCGGCGCCAGTTCGGACGCAAACCGGGTTGCCTGCCGTCGGTTCTCCTCGCGCTGCGGCTCGGAGTCGCGCAGCCGCGCGTACCGCCTCGCGGTCGAGCCCTCCATCTCCGGGAGCAGCTTGCGCCGCCTGGTGTGTTCGGTGTTCATGCTGCTCATGGCTCTCCTTGATCCTCTCGAGGCACGACCCGTTCAGACCGAGCGCTGGTAGCTGCGGAAGGTGAAGGTGGACAACCAGATCGACACCGCCGCCAGCAGCATCAGCCAGGAGCCGTGCCACAGCGTGCTGCCCCAGTCCGGATCCGACCGGAGCGCCGCGCGGGCGGAGTCCAGGGCCCAGTTCACCGGATTGCCCGCCGCCACCCGCTGCATCCAGTGCGGCATCAGCGGCCGGGCCATGAAAGCCGAGGACAGGAAGGTGAGCGGCAGCAACAGGAACACGCTCATCGCGATGATCGTCTCCCGCTGCCGCAGCAGCATCCCGAAGGTGTTGGACAGCGAGCTGAACACGGTGCCGAGCAGCACCGAGACCGCCACCAGCACCGCGAGCCCCGCGACCCCACCCGGGTAGCGCGCCCCGCCGAGCCGGCCGAGGCCGACGATCAGCAGCGACTGCACGGCCGTGGTCAGCCCCTGCTCGGCCACGCTGGCGTTCATCAGCGCGCCCCGGCGGACGGGTGTGGTGAGGAACCGGTTCAGGGTGCCGCGATCGATCTCCTCGATCATGCCCATCCCGGCCCACATGGTGGACGAGACGGCGCTCATCACCACCACGCCCGGCACCAGGTAGTCCAGGTACGACCCGGACGGGAAGCCCGGCAACTCGGTGATGCTCCGGAACAGGTTGCCGAACAGGAACAGCCACACCACGGGCTGCACCAGGGTGATCACGACCACCCATGGCTGGCGCAGCACGGCCTGGACCCGGCGCCCGGTCATCCACCACGTGTCCGCCACGATCGCGCTCATCGGGCACCTGCCCGGCTCGCGCCGACGAGTTCGCCGGAGCCCGCGGCGTCCGGGCCGGCGTCGACCTCGGCGAAGCGTCGCCCCACGTGCCGCAGGTACACGTCATCCAGCGAGGGCCGGGCCACGGTGACCGCGGCGACCTGCACCCCGGATCGCTCCAGGACGGCCAGCACGGACGGTACGGCGGTGGCGCCGTCGTCGGTCCGCGCGCTCAGCCGGCGGCCGTCCAGGGTGGTGTCCCGGACACCCGGCAGCGCCCGGACCAGGTCCCGCACCCGCTCCTGCTGATCGGCGCCGGGTGGCCCGGCGAGCTCGACGTGCACGGCGTCGCCGCGCAGGCTGCCCTTCAGCTCGTCCGGGGTCCCCGTGGTCACGACCCGGCCACGGTCGACGATCGCCAGCCGGTCACCGAGCCGGTCGGCCTCGTCCAGGTAGTGCGTCGTGAGCAGGATGGTCAAGCCGTCGCTGCCGGCCAGCCGCGCGATCTCCTGCCACATCGCCGCCCGTGCCTGCGGGTCGAGCCCGGCGGTCGGCTCGTCCAGGAACAGCACCTCGGGGCGGTGCACCAGCCCGAGAGCCACGTCGAGCCGGCGCTGCGTGCCGCCGGAGTAGGTCCGCACCGCGCGGCCGGCCACAGCGCCGAGGTCGAACCGGTCCAGCAACTCCTCGCACGCGGGTGCGCAGCCGCCGCCCGCCCAGGCCGTACAGGCGGCCCTGCAGGACGAGGTTGTCCCGTCCGGTTGCGGCCGGGTCGGCGCCGGAGCGCTGGGCCACCACGCCGATCACTCGGCGGACCCGGTCCGGATGCCTGCGGACGTCGATGCCGGTCACCGCGGCGGTACCGGAATCCGGCCGGGCCAGGGTGGTCAGGATCTTGATCGTGGTGGACTTCCCGGCCCCGTTCGGGCCGAGCAGGCCGAAGACCTCTCCGGGCCGGACCTCGAGCGACAACCCGTCGAGGGCCCGGACGTCGCCCGGGTAGGTCTTGACCAGATCGCCCGCCTCGATGGCAGGCGACGTGGAGCCGTGCATGAGATCACCTCTGGTTCCGGGTGTGATGGACCCGAATCAGCACCGCGAACCAGTGGACGCCTACCCTGGGGCTGCCAGACCTCGGGCGGGATCCGTTCGCGGATCGGTTCGGGATGTCGGCCCCCGGCACGGTGTTCGCAGCACCGTGCCGGGGTCTTGCTGGCACTACTGATCGGGGGGCGCACCGGCCAGGCCGGAGAACAGGGGCGGGATCTCGCCGGTCCGGTGATACTCGCCCCACTCCGCCAGGTTCGGGAAGGTGCCGGACTTGAACTCGGTCACCATGGCGCGCACCCATTCGGCCTCTGCCTCGACGAGCGCGAGGTGGTACTCGGTCTCGATCAGGAACAGTCGGGGCAGGCTCTGCTGGTAGTGCTGCAGGGCCGCCCGCTGCGCGGCCACCTCCCCGTCCAGCCGTACCAGCCGGGTGGTCAGCAGCCCGGTCACCTCCTCCGGCGGCAGCACCGCGACCAGCGACAGGGCCGCCTCGAACCTCGGGTACTCCTGCTGAGGAAGGCTGAGCAGTTCGCGCAGCCAGTCCATCAACTCGGTGCGTCCCTCGTCGGTCATCTCGTAGACGGTCCGCTCGGGCCGGCCGCCCTGCCGGGTGGTGCCGGTGGCCGAGATCAGGCCGCGCTTCTCCAGCCCCGCGACGACGGTGTAGAGCGAGCCCCACTTGATCTTGATGCTGGCGTCCTTGCCGTACTCGCGCAGCACGGAGGCCATCTCGTACGGGTGCATCGGCCGCTGTACCAGGACGCCGAGCACGGCCAGCGCCAGCAGGCTCCCCCGACGACCACCGCTCGGCATGTGCTCCTCCATGATCGCATCCGGATATCCGTATCGGGTTATCCGTGCACGAGTATACGGTCGCGAGCATGTCAGCCGTCAAGCACCCGCCGGTCGCGGCGCGCGGTCACCCCCAGAGATCGGCTGCCGCTGCCACCACGGTGAGCACCTCGGTCACGATCTCGGCAGGCACCCCGAAGCGCTCCCGCGCCACGGCCACCACCTCGGCATCGCCCGCCAGCTCGTGGACGACCGCCCGGTCCATGGTGGACTCGACCAGCCGCCGGTTCTGCAGGGTCAGGCAGCGGTCCGGCTCGAATCGGCGGAGCAGGAACGTGTTCATGAACAGGGCGTCCGGCCGGAACGAGTCCACCGACGCCTGGCGGAAGTACGCCGGGTCGCGCCCGGCCGGTTTGGCCAGGTACCCGTGCCGCGACTTCCCGCCCTGGTACAGGTCCAGGCGCGAGCGGCCGAGTTCGTCGCGGGGCCGGAGCACGTACCGGTCCCGACCCCAGGTGATCTCCAGGTCCCGGGCGAGGTCTGCGGCATCGCGGACCACAACGGTGCCCCGTACCCCGCGTCGACCAGCACTTCGTGTCCCTCGACCTCGACCATGATCACGACGTGCACGTCGGGTCGGCTCATGTCCGCGCCGCACAGCCGGGCCCGGTAGCCCAGCGCCAGCAGAAGGGACCAGAAATGGCCGCTGTTGGCGTAGCAGGTGCCGCCGAGGTGGTTCCGCTCGATCCCGTCCAGGAACAGCTCCAGCGGCGGCAGGTCGACCAGGCCGAGATGCCGGTACCGGTGCACCTTGGACAGGTTCTCGAACGGGACGCGGCTCAGGTGGGCGGCCACCAGCTCGTCCAGGGCCGCCATGCTCGGCTCGCGCCTGGCCAGCCCGAGCACCGCGAGGTAGCGGTCGAGCTCGGACGGGGACAGGCCCGGCCCGGGCATGGCGCTGGGCCGGCTACCCCGCCTCGGGACCGCCGGGACTCGCCGCCTCGACTGGCGCCACCGACTCCGGCGCCACCGACTCCGGCGGCGCAGGCTTCGCCGGCGCAGGCTCCGGCGCGACTCGCTGCGGACCGCCGGTACCCGGGCGGGGCTTGGGCCGGGCCAGGCGCTGCAACCGGGTGGCCACCGTCTCGAGGTTCTCCACGCGGCTGACCGCGGCGGCATTGGCCGCCCGCACCTCGGCGTACACCTCCGCCCGGTGCACCTGGACGCTGCGCGGAGCCTCGATGCCGAGCCGGACCGTGTCCCCCCGGACCTCGAGGACGACGACGCGGACGTCGTCGCCGATCACGATGCTCTCACCGGCGCGCCGGGTCAGAACGAGCACTGGCGGGCTCCCTCCGTGGATCCCTCGCCGCAGCCAGGACCCAGCTCCGGGTCGCTACGCGACTGTGGCGCGTACCGGCCAGTCCGCCCCGGACAGGATCACCTGGGCCGCAGCCCGGGTCCGGGCGTTGAGGACCACCGGTGCCATGAGGTTAGCGGTCGTCGGGGCCGGGTCGACGCCGACCGTGAGGATCACCAGGAGCAGCGCGTCACCGGCGTCGATCAGCTCGAGCTCGGCGCAGGTGGCCTCCTCCAGCTCCACGGCGTAGTCCGGGAAGAACACCGTGGGCACCGCGACCAGGAACCGGATCTCCGGCCGCTGAACGCTGCGCAGCTCGTACAGCACCGGATCGGCCCCGGCATCGTCGGCTCCGCCCGCCGGACCATCCTCGGGCTCGCCGAGCCGGACCAGGACGAAGCTGTCCAGATCCGGGAAGCCCGGCAGCGGGCTGACGAAGCGGATCACCGGCACGTCACCGGCCACCGGCGCACCTCCAGCGCGTTGGTCCCTGCCGACGCGGCGTACGGTCTCGACGCCGCCCGGCCGGAGCCGGCCGTGGTGCAGGACGCCGGCAACACTACCGTTCGGGCCGGTCACGACAGGAAGTCCACGAGCGACTTCTGCAGGATCCGGGCCGCCGCACCCAGCGCCGACTGATAGGCCACCTGCTGGGTCTGCAGGTTCATGATCGTGGCCGGCAGGTCGATGTCCACGTTCTGGCTGATCTGATCGGTCAGGGTCGACTGATGCGCGGTGACCAGGTTCTGGGCATCGGTGACCCGGTTCTCGCGGGCGCCGACGTCGCCGAGGGCCTGCGACACCAAGGAGAGCGCCACATCCAGCGCGTCGAGATCCGCATCGGTGGCTCCGGTCGTGCCGATGTTCGTCGCCAACTGCTCCAGCGCGTCGGGCACCGTGTCGGCACCGACCGACGTCCCGGCGATGTCGACCCGGAGGCTCGAGTCCCGGGAGATCCGAGCGGCAACCCCTCCCCCGTCGCCGAGATACGCCCCTGTGGCCGGGTCGACGGCGTATTCCCCGGCGATCGTGCCGCCGAAGACCGGCCGATCCAGGTACCGGGTGTTGTACAGGTCGACCACCTGGCTGCGGATCTGGTCGACCTGCTGGGAGATCGCCGTCAGGCTGTCGGTGTTCAACGCTGCATTGCGGGACTGGACCAGCAGATCTCGGGCCGACTGCAGCTGGGTGGACAGCGACTGCAGGGTCGAGTCCGTGACCTGCAGGCGGCTCTGCGCGAAGCCGATGTTGCGCAGGTACTGGTCGTCTGCGGCCTTCTGCGAGGACAGCAGCATCGCGCTGGCCGTCCCGGACGGGTCGTCGCTCGGCGCGCTGATCCGGTGCCCGCTGGAGAGCTGGTTCTGCAGCTTCTGCAGCGACGTGAGGTTGGCCTGCAGCCCTCGCAGGGTGGTGTCGCTGACGCTGCGCTGGGTAACCCGGCCGACGGACATCGCGATTACACCGCCATCCTGTTGATCAGCGTGTCGAGCATCGAGTCGACGGTGGTGATCACGCGGGCCGAGGCCTGGTAGGCGCGCTGGAACAGGAGCATGCTCGTCATCTCCTCGTCCAGGTTGACGCCGGCGCTGGACTGCACCGCGTCATCGGCAGCCGCCACCACGGAGTCCTGCACGCTGGTTGCGGACTGCAGGCTCTGCACCTTTACACCGAGGGCCGTGGTCATGCTCCGCCATAACTCCGACGCGCCGGTCGCGCCGCCGAGGGCGGCCGAGGACACGGAGTCGGCCGCCAGGTCGCCGATGGCGGCGGCGACCGAACCGTCCACCGTTCCCGGGTCGGCCGCGACGGCCAGGTCCGATGGACCAGCCGGCAGCACGGTGAGGGTGCCCGCATCGGTACCGTCGAAGAAGTCCGTCCCGGTGTCACCGTTCCGGGTGTACCCGGTCTGGTGCACGCTGTTCACGGCGTCCCGCAGGGCCACCGCGAGGGCGTCGATCTGGGTCTTCATGGCGGGCAGGTCGGTCTTGATCGCGGCCAGGTAGCCGGCCGCCGAACCGGACTGCACCGGCACGGCCGTGCTGCCCCACAGCAGGCTGGGCGGGCTGGCGGCGACCGTGGAGATGTCGGCCGCGCCGCTGACGGTCAGCTGCTGCGCCTTGTCCGCGGACACCACGGTCACCCCGCCGACGGTGACCGTGGCGGTCCCGTCGCTGCCCAGCTGCGCGACACCGCCCACCAGCTCGGACAGCTTCCGGACCAGAAGGTCACGGCGGTCCAGCAGGTTGTTGGCATCCGTCCCGGCGATCGTGCTGGCGTGGATCTGTACGTTCAGGGTGGCCAGGTCGGAGGCCGTCTGGTTGGCCTGTGAGACCACGTTCTCGAGCGCCGTGTGGGTGGTGGTCCACTGGTCCGACAGCCCCGTGGACAGCGAGTGCAGCTGGTCGGTGACCGCGTAACCCCGCTGCAGCACCACCGCCCCGGCCGCGGCGTCGGTCGGGTTCAGGGACAGGTCCTGCCAGGACGAGTAGAACGAGTCGAGGGTCGCCTGCAGGCCCGTGCCGGTGGGTTCCGCGAGCAGCTGCTGCGCAGCTGTCAGGGTCGACGTCTCGGCAGTGAGCGCGGCCTGGCGCCCGCCCGCGGCGGACCGCATCGACTCCAGGAAGGTGTCCCGGATCCGGGTGATGTGCTCGACCGACACGCCGCTGAGCGTGGGCTGGTTCCCGGTGTAGCGGGTGGCCGCCGAGGTGGTCCCGGCGGTGGCGAGGTCGACCCGCTGCCGGGAGTACCCGTCGGTGTTCGCGTTGACGACGTTCTGGCCCGCGACGTCCAGAGCCCGCTGGGCGGCGTTCAGCCCGGTGAGGCCTGTGTTGAGGGTCGAGAAGCCGCTCATCCGGACCTCACAGGGTCCGGTCCACGACGGCCCACGTGCTCGGGGCCGGCGTACCGCGACGGCCCTGGGCGTCATACCCGTCATCCGCCTGACCGGCCCGGTAGCCGAGCTGCGCCAGGGTGGACTCCACGGCCTGCATGCCGGCGGCCATCAGGTGCTTGTTGGTCTCGGCCAGGGCGGACAGCTCGCTGGTCAGGGTGAGAAGGACCTGGCGGTGGTCGAGCAGGACGCCGGTCCATGGTGGCTGGGTGGTCGCCGCCAGGGTCTCCAGGGTGGAGCCCTCCGGCACGCCGACCTCCCGGCAGGCGGCATCGGCGGCCGCCGCCCGCTGGATCTCGATCACGGCGAGCTCGGCCAGCTGCACCTCGACCTCGGAGGTCGCGGTGGCCAGCCAGCGGGTCCTGCCGGACGCCAACAGCAGCTGCTCGCACTCGAGCCGGTAGACCAGCCGCTCGAGCAGCTCGCGCTGCCGCCAGAGGATGGCGGCGAGGTCGGGAAGGCTCACGATCGCTCCTGACGTCGTCTGCCGGCACGGCGGGGCCACGATCGGACCCTCGGATCTCCTTTCGGCAGCGGGCCCTGAGACCTGAGGTGTTTGCCGGCGGGCAGCATGCGCCGGACGGGTGAACCGTCGCGGCCGTGCGGGTCGGGCGACGGCGAGGCCCGAAAGCCCGGCGCGGCCGTGGCCGATGAGGAACCGTGCCCGCCCCCACTGCTGCCGTCGAGGACCTCGTCGGCGGACATCTCGCGCTGGTCGGCCACATCGCGCGCGAGGCCGCCCACCGGCTCCCCCGGCATCTGGACACCGACGACCTGGTCGGCGCGGGCGCGCTGGCTCTTGTCCAGGCCGCTCACGCCTTCGATCCCTCGCTCGGGGTTCCGTTCGCACGGTTCGCCGGCACCAGGATCCGCGGCGCGATGATCGACCAGATGCGGCAGCGGGACTGGGCCACCCGGTCGGTGCGCTCCCGGGCCCGCGCCCTGGACCAGGCTGCCGAGGGGCTCACCGCCGCGCTGCGGCGCACGCCGACCGACGACGAGCTGGCGGCCACCACCGGGATGAGCGTCGCCGAGGTGCGCGGCATCCGGGAGGGTACCGAGCGGGCCGTCCTGCTCAGCCTCGACCCGATCACCTCGGACGACGGCGGCGCCGCCGCCTCGCTGCGGGACACCGCACCGCGCCCCGACGAGGTGCTGCTGGCCGCGGAACGACTCGGTTACCTGCGGGACGCGATCGCCGAGTTGCCCGAGCGGACCCGCCGCGTGGTCGCCGGGTACTACCTGGAGAACCGGCCGCTGACCGAGATCGCCGACGAGCTCGGGGTGACCCAGTCGCGGGCCTCGCAGCTGCGATCGGAGGGGCTGGAGCTGTTGCGCGAGGCCCTGTCCGCGCTGCTGCAGGAGAGCGCCCGGGCCCGGGGCAACGACGACGACGGGGCCGACCGCGGGCCGGACGGGGTCCGGGCCCGGAGACGGGAAGCCTACGTGCGAGCCGTCGCCAGCCGCTCCACCCTGCGCGACCGGATCAACGTCGAGGCCTACCTGCAGGGCGCCGCGCTGCACGCCGCCCACCGGCCGGCCGGGACGCCCGACCCGACGACCACGGGCGGTTCCGCCCAGGCCCGCGCGGCCCGGTTTCAAACCGGCTGACCCCGGCCCCGGCTGACCAGGGGACCGCCGCGGACGACGTTGAGGTCGCCAGGTCGAGGGCCGTGCGTGCCGGGCTGGTGATGGCGCCGGAACCGAGCCGCAACCCCTCGTCAGCGGGCAGCTGATCACCCCGGACACGCAGATAGGGTCGGGACCGCGCCGTCGGTCATGCGGCATCGCCGCCTCGACCGGATCCTCCGGCCCGGCAAGCGCGACCCCGAGCATCCCGGCCGCGCTGACCCCGGCGAGCACCACGTCCGGTTCGAGCGGTTCCCGGAACGCCGCAAAGCGGGCGGTGACGACGATGTCGCCAATCGGACCAGATGGGGACATCTTCGCCACCCTCGGCGCCAGGCGGGCGGCATCACCCGAACGGTGCAGGACACATCCCTCAACATCGCGTCCGGGGCGCCGATAGGTACCTCGAACCGGCCCACGGACGGACCGGTGCCGAAGACCAACCAAGGAGGATCAGATGAGCCTTCGGATCAACACCAACGTCGCGGCGTTCAACGCCTACCGGAACCTGTCCGTGACCTCGGACAAGATGAACAGCTCGCTGGAGAAGCTGTCCAGTGGCTACCGGATCAACAAGGCTGCGGATGACGCTGCCGGTCTGGCCATCTCGGAGAGCTTGAAGTCGCAGATCGGCGGCCTGACGGTTGCCGTCCGCAACGCCCAGGACGGCGTCAGCGTCGTCCAGACCGCTGAAGGTGCGCTGAACGAGTCCACGGCGATCCTCCAGCGCATGCGTGACCTCGCCGTCGAGGCGAACAACACCGGCGCCCAGAACGACACGAGCATCGGCGACCTCGACACCGAGTTCCAGCAGCTGGCCGGCGAGCTCGACGACATCTCGAAGAACACCCAGTTCAACGGGGTCACCCTGCTCGACGGTTCCTACACGGGCACCTTCCAGGTCGGCGCGAACAATGGCGACACCCTGGCCGTGGCGATCTCGACCGCCATGGACTCCTCCCTCGGCGGCGTCGGCGGCAACACCCTCGACTCCACCACCGCCGCCGGCCTGATCGACTCGCTCGACTCCGCGATCGAAGCGGTCTCCGGCACCCGAGCCACTCTCGGTGCC
The DNA here is from genome assembly GCA_963740575.1 of uncultured Actinomycetota bacterium. GTDB lineage: Bacteria > Actinomycetota > Actinomycetes > Actinomycetales > Kineosporiaceae > CAVUET01. The sequence continues at coordinate 12,174 of CAVUET010000006.1, forward strand.
TACCAGAACCGGCTCGACCACAAGATCAACAACCTGAACGTCACGATCGAGAACCTGACCGCCTCCAACAGCCGGATCCGGGACACCGACATGGCGTCCGAGATGGTCAACTTCACCAAGGAACAGATCCTCTCCCAGGCCGGCACCGCGATGTTGGCCCAGGCCAACCAGGCGCCGCAGACGGTGCTCAAGCTGCTGCAGTAGTCCTGAAGCCCGGTGGCGGCCCGCGTGGCCGCCACCGGGCTGCACGGCCCGCGCCCGCATCCCCCTGAGTCCCTGAGAGGTCAGCCATGACGATCTCGTTCTCCGGGTTGTCGTCGGGAATCGACACCCAGAGCATCATCAGTGCCCTGGTGTCGGTCGAGGGCGCGCAGCAGACGCTGCTGCAGAACCAGCAGACCACCAAGCAGAAGACGGTGGACGCCTACGCGTCGCTGATCAGCAAGCTCAACAGCCTCTCCACCGCCGCGACGACGGTCGCGGACACGGCGTCGTGGGTGGGTACGACGGCCAGCTCGTCGTCCAGTTCGGTGACCGCCACCGCCACCGGCAGCACCGCTGCCTCGCTCACCTTCAACGTGGTCCATCCCGCGGCCGCGCACACCGTGATCTCGGCCGATTCCGTGGGCTCGACCAGCGACATCGTCGCCAGCGGTGGCAGCATCTCGATCAGCCAGGGCAGCGCGACCACCTCGCTGGACGTCGGGACGGGCACGCTCGGTGAGGTCATCTCCGCGATCAACTCCTCCGACACCGGCCTGGTCGCCTCGGCCGTCCGGGTCTCCAGCGGTGCCTACCGGCTGCAGGTGGCGGCCAGGACCACCGGCGAGAGCACCCGGTTCGACATCTCCGGGCTGACCGGCTTCACCGCGCTGAACACCCTCACCACCGGCGCGGACGCGCTGATCCACGTCGGGGACTCCAGCACCGGGTTCGACGCCTCCTCGACCACGAACACCTTCTCCGACCTCGTCGCCGGACTGTCGTTCACGGTCAGCAGGCCGGAGGACGGCGTCACGGTCAGCTCCGCGGTGGACGGCAGCGCGGTCGCCAAGACCGTGTCCGGCCTGGTGGACGCCGCCAACAGCGTGCTGGCCTACATCGACACGGCGACCGCCTGGAGTGCCACCACCAAGACTGCCTCTCCCCTGAACGGAGAATCCTCGGTCCGGTCCCTGCAGCAGAACATCCTCGGGATGGTCAGCCTGGCTGGCGTCAGCGGCGTCAGCCTCGACCGCGACGGCAGGCTCAGCTTCGACCAGACCAGCTTCCTCAGCGCGTTCAGCGCCGACCCGGCCAAGGTGGCCGCGCAGTTCGGCGCGTCCGCATCGTTCAGCCGCGCCCCTGCAGCCCAGCACAGCAGCCTCACCTTCTCCAGTTCCACGGACACGACCCGGGCCGGCAGCTACGCCGTCCACATCACTCAGGCCGCGGCCCGGGAGCAGTGGAGCCTGGCTGTCACCGGAGGCACCATCGCAGGCCAGACCGTGTCCGTCACCCAGGGCTCGGTCACCGTCACCTACGCCGCCGCAGCCGACGAGGACCTGACCACCTCGATCGCCGGGATCAACAGGGCGCTCGCGAACGCGGGGGCCAGCGTCGCTGCGTCCGCGTCCGGAGGCAACCTGCTGCTCACGGCATCCTCGGCCGGGAGCAGTGGAGCCTTCAGCACCAGCCTGGCCGGGGTCTCCGGTTCCCAGCTGGTCGCCGGGCAGGACGTGGCGGGCAGCATCGCCGGTCAGGTGGCCACCGGCCGGGGCAATGTGCTGTCCTTGGCGACCGGCACCGGCGGGGCGGTCGGCCTGAGCCTTGTCGTGGACACCACTGCCGCCGATCTCACCGCCACCGGTGGCGACATCGGCCAGATCAACTACTCCCCCGGCCTGGCCGGAAGCCTGCAACAGCTGGTGTCCAGCGCCACCGATTCCACGGCCGGCACGCTGACCTCCGGGCAGAAGTCCGCGACATCCCAGGTGAAGGACCTGCAGGACCAGATCGACCGATGGACGCAGCGGCTCGCCGACTACCGTGCCCGATTGGTCGCCCAGTTCACCGCGATGGAAACCTCGATCAACACCTTGAAGAACTCACTCAGCGCCCTCTCCGGACTGCTCAACAGCACGAGCAGTAGCAGTAGCAGCACCAGTTCCAGCAGCGGCTGACCGGCACCATCGCGATCGCCACCCCCGATGAGCACCCCCGATCAACCACACCGGCAGGAGCGGACATGTCCTACGGACTCGCCAGGGCGCGCTACACCAGCGACGCCACCGAGACGGTGTCCCCGGCCCGGCTGCTGACGATGTTGTACGACCGGGTGGTGTCCGACCTGCTGCAGGCCGAAGAGGCGATGACGCGTAACGATCCGCAGGTCGTCGGCGAGCGTCTGGGCAGCGCGCAGGCCATCCTGCTGGAGCTGCACGCCACCCTGGACACCAGCCTGTGGGCCGGCGGCGAGGCGCTGGACCAGCTCTACGTCTGGATCATCGGCGAGCTGATGCGGGCCAGGATGTCCGGACAGCCGCAGCGGGTCGCCGACTGCCGGGGCCTGATCGAGCCGCTGCGCGACGCCTGGCACGAGGCGTCCTTCGGGCAGCCGGGCGCACCCGCCGACGCGGCGGCATCGGCTCGGCCCGTGGACGGATCAAGAGTGGGCGCCGCGCGATGAGCCCACGGCCGCCGGAGCCCGCCTGGACCGCCGCCGTCCCGGCGCCGCTGTGGGAGCAGTACCTTACCCGGCTCGCGCACGCGGCTGGGGTGGCCGAGGCCGCGCTCGCGGCCGGGGACCCGCCCGGCTGGCCGGACCTGGCACTCCCGATCAGCACGCCGACCGCCGATCAGCGGGCCCGCGCCCGAGGGCTGCAGTCACGCATGGCAGAGGTCCTGGCACGGGCCCAGACCCGCCGGGACGCCGTGCGGCAGGAGCTGGCGGGCCTGCACCCCGTCCGGCCGCAGGGCGACCGCGGGACGCTCGGCGCGAGCCTCGACGTCCTCGGCTAACCGCGCCGCTCGATCACCTCAGCCGACCGCGGCGGCCAACCGGGTGGTGACCATCCGGGCCACCTGCGGACCTGGTTCGGGGCAGCCGCGCAGCTCGGCCAGCGTCTCGTCGAGGTGCTCACGGTGCTCGACCGCCAGGATCACGTCAGCGAGCCACGAGATCGGCCGCCCGTTCCACAGCCGCAGCAGCCACGTGCCCTCGCCGGCAACCCGCCCGTACCGGACCATGGCCACGATCAGGGCGGCGGCCGCTTCGTCGAGCTCGCCCAGCTGCTCAGCCACGCGGGCCTGCAGGACCAGCACCTGACCGAGGTCGTACACCCGCCCGACCACGTCGACCAGTTGGTCGATCCCGCGCAGCAGCGGCAGCGCCTCGGCCGGACGGCCCAGCGTCGCCAGGGCCTGAGCGCGCAGCCAGTCACAGGTCCGCGGGTCTGCACCGACGACGGCCAACTCGTCGGCGAGCACGAAGACGGCCTCCTGCGGGCCGTGCCGGGCCAGCAGCTCGGCCAGCACCATGGTGGCCTCGATCGCCTGCGGCGTGCCGGGAGCAAGCTCCCGCAGCGTCTCCAAAGCATCCGCGGCCCGCTGCGGCTCGCCGGCCGCGACATGACTTCGGCCGAGGTTGAGCAGGATCCTGGGCAGCAGCTCGGGATCGACGGCGCCCTCGGCGACCACGCTGTCCAGCTGTGACTGGGCGATGGCCTGGTTGCGCCGCACCTTCGCGGCCACCGTCTCGGCGTCGGCGTAGCCGAAGTGGTCCAGCCGCAGCATCTCGCGCGGGCAGAGCTGCTTGCGGACCTGGCCTCCGTCCCGCCGCACCGGATGCTCGTGCAGCCGCCCGGCCCAGCGCATCAGTCCCCGGCGCAGGATCCGTGGCGCCGGGTGGTCATGCCCGCCACCGGTGCCGGCAGTCACGATGTTGTAGATCCGCACCCCGAACAGGTCCACCGGCTTGGAGTTGTCCAGTAGCGCACGTAACCGGACCCGGTCGGCGATCGCCCGCTCGTCGGCGTCGATGGACAGCACCCAAGTCGCGGACGTCATCGCCAGCGCGGCGTTCCGGGCCCGGGCGAAGTCGCCGTCCCAGTGGCCGTGCTCGACCCGGGCCCCGGCTCGCTCGGCGATCTCGACCGTGGCGTCCGTGGACCCGGTGTCGTAGACGACGATCTCGTCCACCAGCCCCTGCAGCGAGTCGAGGCAGCCGGGCAGGTTGTCCTCCTCGTCCTTGACGATGAGGGCCGCGGCCAGGGTCACCCTGCGCATGCGGGTCCTATCGGCAGGCCCGCGGCCGCGGTCAACCCCGCGGTCGCCAGCAGTTGAGCCAGCACCCCGGCCAGCTCCGGTCCCGGCGGCGGCGACAAGGCCAGCTCGGCGGCGACGGCGATGATCCGCTCGGGTACGGCGCCGTCGCCGACCGTCCCGGCGCAGTCCCGGACCAGCTCGGCGATCCCGCTCACCGGCCGGTCGTCCCAGAGCCGGGCCAGCAGCTCACCGCGTCCGGCGATCCGCCCGTGCCCGACCATGGCCCGGACCAGATCCGCGAGCGCCTCGTCCGGCTCCCCGACCAGGCTCGCGGTCAGCGCGCGGACCTCCAGCACCGGTCCGAGGTCCAGCTCGCGGCCGGTCGCATCCACCAGGTCGCGCACGCCGCGCAGCAGCTCGAGCGCCTCAGCGGGCCGGCCGAGCTGGGCCAACGCCTGGGCGCGCAGCCAGCCGCAGTAGCCGGCCGCGACCCCCGCCTCGCGCAGTTGGGCGGCCAGCACGAGCACCAGCTCGTCATGACCGGCCGCGAGCAGCACGCCCGCCAGCGCGTCCGTGCCCTGCACCGCCTGCGGTGAACCAGGCGCCAGGTCGCGCAGCACCTCGAAGGTGTCCACGGCCTGCTGCAGGCGGGCGCAGCCGACCAGGCTGCGCCCGAGATCCAGCAGCACCTGGGCCAGCCGGGCGTTGTCGCGCGGATGGGTACCGAGCAGGCCATCCACCTCCACCTGGCCGATCTCGGCATTGCGCCGGGACTTCGCCTGCAGCGCGGCGGCGTCGTCGTAGCCCACGTGGCGCAGGGACAGCACATCGCCCGGGCAGGACGCGATCCGAGCGGCCGAACCGTCGCGGCGGGTGGGCCGCTCGTGCACACGGCCGGTCCAGGACATCGTCGCCGGGCGCAGCAGCCGGGGTGCGGTGGTCCGGATGTGGCCGCCGAGATCGGGCGGTGCGTGGTTGTCGATCCGGACGGTGAGCAGGTCGGTCCCCCTGCCGGATGCCTCGACCATCAGGCTGCGCAACGCATCCCGGTCGGCCACGACCCGCTCGTCGGCGTCCACCGAGAGCACCCAGGTTGCGCGGGTCGCGGCCAGCGCGGCGTTCCGGGCCCGGCCGAAGTCGTCGTCCCAGTAGCCGCGCTCGACCCGCACGCCCGCGTGCTCGGCGATCTCGACCGTGGCGTCCGTGGATCCGGTGTCGTGCACGACGACCTCGTCGACCAGTCCGCTCAGGGCGTCCAGGCAGGCCGGCAGGTACTCGGCCTCGTTCCGGACGATCAGGACGGCAGCGAGGGTGGAACCGGGCATGCGCCGGTTGTCGGCAGCCGGGCCGCCGGCCTGAACCCGACGGGCCGGCGAACTGCCGTGGCTGTGCGCGCGGCAGAGCCAAGCACGCGACCCTGAAGGTCCTGGACCGCGGGCCGAATTACTGTGCACGTGGGCCACCACGCGGAACCCGCCCTCGCCCGGCCCAATGCCTCACCCGTTCGGCCCCGCCGCAGCCCACTCACGGTGAGCGGGCCCCCGCGGAGCCTCCCTTCGGGTGCGCGCGGATCACCCGGGCGGAGCCGCCGCAGGCACGCTGCGGCACGCCGGACGGCCCGGCGTTGGGCCGTTCGACGTAACGGCGAGCACGCCGAAGGCACTGCCGCTCAAGGGATTGCGCGCTGCCACCGAAGCCATCAGGGAGCATGGACCGCTCGGATGCGCCACGGATCGGCGTTCAGTTCCCGGTCGTCGAGGCCATCCCGGCAGCGGCACGGACCGGGCCGGCTGCACCGCCACCGGCGGTGCTGAGGTGGGGGTCCGCATGCTCGAGGACATCTCGATCACCGCGCTCCAGGCGGCCATGCACGGCCTGTCCGAGCGGGAGCGGGCGATCAGCGACAACCTCGCCAACGTGAACACGCCCTACTTCACCGCGCGCAGCGTCTCGTTCGAAGCCGGCCTGAAGCGCGCCCTGGCCGACGGCAGTGACCCGCTCGGCGCCACGCCGCAGGCCTCGTACACGACCGACCCGGCCCAGCTGAACGGCAACAACGTGGACCTCAACGCTCAGACGGTGCTCGGGGTCGAGACGCAGATGAAGTTCGACCTGGCGCTGCGCGCGACCGGCGACCGGTTCACGCTGCTGCGCTCCGCGGTGCAGGGGTAAGCGATGTTCGACGCGCTGGGGATCATCGGATCCGCGATGCACGTCCACCAGACCTGGATGGACGCGATCTCGGACAACATCGCGAACGTCAACACGGTCAGGCCGACGAGCCAGCCGGCCTTCCAGGCGCGGTACGTGGTCGCGCAGTCGGTCGAGAACGGCTCGACCGGGGCGGGTGTCGCGGTCGGCGGGGTCGAGCTGGGCAGCGCCACCGGGCGGCTGACCTACGACCCGGGCAACCCGCAGGCGGACGCCAAGGGCTATGTGCGGCTGCCGGACATCGACCTCGGTGAGCAGATGACCACGATGATCATGGCGCAGCGGGGGTACCAGGCCAACATCGCCAACCTGTCCCGGGTGCGCGAGACCTACCAGGCCGCGATCCAGATGGGTAAGTCCTGATGGCCGTGTCCGCGGTCGGCGGCGTGGGCATGTCGAACCTGGCCCAGCTCGCGCAGCTGTACCGCCAGCAGGTGCTGTCCGGCACGGACGCCGCTGCCTCCGCGGCCGCGACCTCCCCCGGCGCCGGCGTCGGGGCGGCCGCCGGCACCGATCCGTCCACCGCGGCCCGGGGCGCCGACTTCGCCTCCGCGGTCGGGAACGGGCTGCAGAAGCTCGAGGGGCTGGACAGCTCCGCGCAGGGCTTGGCGGTCAAGGCCGCGACCGGTGACCTGAAGGACGTCCAGGACTACGTCATCGCCGCGACCCAGGCGCAGGTGGCCACCGAGCTGACCACGACCGTGCGGAACAAGGCGCTCGACGCCTTCAACGAGATCATGAGGATGCCGCTGTGACGGCCAGGATGACCAAGACCCTGGGCAGGGCCAGCGGACTGCTCAAGGGGTTCACCCCCGGGCAGCGCGGGGTGATCCTGGTCGCCGCGCTCGCCCTGGTGCTCGGCGCGGTGGGCCTGTCCCGCTGGGCCGCCCAGCCGAGCTGGACGGTGCTGTACAGCAACCTGTCCGGCACGGACGCCAATGCCATCGTCGAGCAGCTGCGCTCGGACAACGTCCAGTACAAGCTCGCCGACGGCGGCGGCACCGTGCTGGTCCCGCAGGTCCAGGTGTACGACCTCCGGGTCTCGCTGGCCGGCAAGGGAGTGTCCCCGTCGGACGGGAACAGCTACTCGATCCTTGACTCCCAGGGTCTGACCGCGACCGACTTCCAGCAGAACATCGCCTACCAGCGCGCGCTCGAGGGCGAGCTGAACCGCACCCTGCAGTCGATCAGCGGCGTGCAGACCGCGATCGTGCACCTGGCCATGCCGGCCAAGGACGTGTTCAGCGACAAGCAGGACCAGCCCACCGCCTCCGTCCTGCTCGCCCTGCAGCCGGGCACGACGCTGACCACGGACGAGGTCCGCGCCGTGACCCACCTCGTCGCCGGCAGCATCCCGGGGCTGAGTCCGGACAACGTCACCGTCACCGACTCGAAGGGGAACCTGCTGTCCACCAAGGGAAGCGCCGGCGGGGACGCGGCGGCGGTGGCTGGCCAGACCGACTCGCAGACGGCGCAGTACGAGAGCCGGCTGAGCTCTGCCGTGCAGACCATGCTGGACAAGGTGCTCGGCCCGGGGCACGCCGTGGTGCGGGTGAACGCCCAGCTGAACTTCGACACCCGGACCACGACCAGCCAGAAGTACGTCAGCGCCTCCGGGGTTCCGCCGCTGTCGCTGGCCACCTCGACCGAGAACTACAACGGGGCAGCGGCGGGCAGCGGCGGCGCGCTCGGCCAGACCTACCCGACGCTCACCCCCGCCGCCGGCGCCACCGGGGCCGGCAGCTACGCCCGCTCGCAGCAGACCGTCGACAACGCGGTCGGCAGCATCGTCGAGAGCGCCCAGGCCGCGCCCGGCACCGTGCAGCGGCTGACCGTCGCCGTGGTGCTGGACTCGACCACGGCGACCAAGTTGGACTCGACCCAGATCTCGTCCCTGGTGGGCAACGCGGTCGGGCTGGACACCGCCCGCGGGGACAGCGTGGTGGTCAACTCGCTGCCGTTCGACACCACCGCGGCCGCGACCGCCCAGAAGGAGATCGCGTCGGCGCAGTCCGCAGCCAAGACCGCGCAGTACCTCGACCTCGGCAAGAAGGCCGGGCTCGGGCTGGTCGTGCTGATCGTGGCCGTGCTGATGCTCCGCAAGCGGGGCAAGGGATCGCCGTCCATCGAGGCCTACGCCAGCGACTTGCCCGGCGACGGCGGGATGCTGATGTCCGGTGGCCTGTCGTCCGGGCTGCACCACGCGGCGCTGCCGGCCGGTTCCGCCGCCGGGGCAGGCGGGCAGGCCCACGCCGAGCTGTCCGGGCCTGACCCCGCCATCGAGGCCGCCAGGAACAGGGAGAACCTGCGCGACGAGGTCGCCCGCCTGGTGGAGAACCAGCCCGAGGAGATGGCCCAGGTCATCCAGAGCTGGCTCAGTCAGCGGAAGGGCTGAGCCGTGGCAGTGGTCGCCGAGGCGGGGCTCTCCGGCCTGCGCAAGGCTGCCATCCTGCTGGTCCAGCTCGGCCGCGAGCGGGCCGGCGCGGTGATGGCCCGCCTGCCCGACCAGATGGTCGAGGACCTGACCGCCGAGATCGTCCGCCTGCGGGACGTCTCCGGTGACGACGCCTCGCGCGTGCTGGACGAGGCCCGCAACCTGATCACCACCTCGACCAGCGGCGGCCGGGGCGGGCTGGAGCTGGCCAAGCAACTGCTCATCCAGAGCCTGGGCAGCGACCGGGCCGAGGAGATCATGGAACGGCTCGGCGCGACCCTGGCCGAGATGCCGTTCGAGAGCATGCGCCGTGCCGACGCCCGGCAGCTGCTCACCTTCCTGGCGGACGAGCACCCGCAGACCATCGCCCTGGTCCTGGCGCACCTGTCGCCGCAGCAGTCGGCGATCGTGCTGTCCGGCTTCGACCAGAAGCTGCAGGCGACCATCGCGCACCGGATCGCGCTGATGGAGCGGGCCAGCCCCGAGGTGATCCGCACCGTCGAGCGGGAGTTGGACCGGCGGATGTCCACGGTGCTGGGCCCGCAGGAGCTGTCCTCGGTCGGTGGCGTCGCGCCGTTGGTCGCCATCATCAACCGGGCCGACCGCTCGACCGAGCGGATGATCCTCGAGGGCCTGGAGACGGTCAGCCCGGATCTGGCCGAGCAGGTCCGCGCCCAGATGTTCATCTTCGAGGACATCACCACCCTGGACGACAAGGCGATCCAGCTGGTGCTGCGCAGCGTGGAGAGCACCGACCTGGCCCTCGCGCTCAAGGGTGTCAGCGCTGCGGTGCGCGAGAAGATCATGCGCAACCTGTCCACGCGGGCGGCGGAGAACCTGTCCGAGGAGATCGACCTGCTCGGGCCGAAGCGCCTGTCCGAGGTCGAGGAGGCCCAGGCCAAGGTCGTCACCGAGATCCGCGCCCTCGAGCAGGCCGGGCAGATCGTCATCATGCGGGGCGGCGATGAGACCTTCGTCGACTGACCCCCAACCCCGGCCGGCCCGCTTCGACCGGCAGCTGAACGGGGTTCTGGGCTGGGCCGATCCGCTGGTCGAGCGCCGCATCGCCGAGGCCACCCAGCGCGCCGTGGCGGACGCCCGCAGCCTCGGCTACGCGGCCGGCTGGGCGCAGGGACGCCAGGAGGCCGCCCAGCACGAGGCCGCCGAGCGGGTCGAACGCATGCAGGCGATGCGCGAGGCCATGCGGGTCCAGGCCGAGCGCGCGCAGGTCCTGCTGCACGCCCTGCAGGAGGCCGCCCGGCAGGTGAACCTGGCGGCCACGCCGGCCTGGGAGGAGGTGGCGGACGCCGTCGCCGACGGTGCGCTGGCGATCGCCCGCGCCGCGCTCGGCCGCGAGCTGGCAGCGGTGGACGCCGAGGCCGCGGACGCGGTGCGGATCGCGGTCCGGTGTCTCGGCGAGCCCAGCGACCTGACCGTGCACGTCAACCCCCAGGACCTGGCTCTGGTGGAGCAGCTGGCCGGGCCCGAGCTGCCCGCCGGGATCCGGCTGGTCGCGGACAGCAGCCTGTCGCCCGGATCGGTGCTGGCCACCGGTCCCGTGCAGCGGTTGCGCCGGGACCTGCCGGCCGCCGTGGCCCGGGCCGAGGAGGTGCTGCGGTCATGAACCCGTCGGTGATCAACCAGTCGGTGATCAACCAGTCGGTGATCAACCAGGGCACGCTGGCGGAGGCGGTGTCCGCGCTGTCCGGGATGGTCCGGCAACGCTGCGCCGGCGCCGCCGCGGCGGCCCGGCCGGCCGTCGAGGGCACGGTCTCGGCGGTCATCGGCCTGGGCATCCAGGTGCAGGGCCTGGGGGCCAGCGTCGGCGGCCTGGTCACCGTCCTCACCGGCAACGGTCCGCTGCCGGCGCAGGTGGTGGCGGTGCAGCGTGCTTATGACATCAACACGGTCACCTGCATGCCGCTCGGCTCGACCTCGGGAGTCGCGGCCGGAGACCCGGTGCTGTCCGCCGGGGACACCGTCCGGGTGCCGGCCGGACCGGGCCTGCTCGGCCGGGTCGTGGACGCGCTCGGGCGGCCGCTGGACTCCGGCCCCGCCCTGGCCGGCGTGCACGAGGTCCCGCTCGACGGTTCCGCACCGAATCCGCTGCAGCGGCGCCGGGTCGACGTCGCCCTGCAGACCGGCGTTCGGGTGCTGGACACCCTGGTACCGGTCGGCGCCGGGCAGCGGATCGGCATCATGGCCGGCTCCGGCGTGGGCAAGTCGACGCTGCTGGGCATGGCGGTGCGCGGTACGGCCGCGCCGGTCCGGGTGGTGGCCCTGGTCGGCGAGCGTGGCCGCGAGGTGCGCGAGTTCCTCGAGGACACCCTGGACGCGGCGGCCCGGGCCCGGACGGTGGTCGTGGTGGCCACCGCGGACGACCCGCCGATGCTGCGGCTGACCGCCGCGTTCACGGCGACCCGGATCGCGGAGTGGTTCCGGGACACCGGTGAGGACGTCCTGCTCGTCGTCGATTCGGTGACCCGGGCCGCGATGGCGCAGCGCGAGGTGGCGCTGGCCGCCGGCGAGGCACCCGCCACCCGGGGCTACCCGGCGAGCGTGTTCGCGATGCTGCCCCGGCTGCTGGAACGCTCCGGGCCCGGCGCGGACGGCAGCATCACGGCGCTGTACACCGTGCTGGTCGAGGGGGACGACCTGCAGGACCCGATCGGCGACTCGGTCCGCGGCATCCTGGACGGCCACGTCGTGCTGTCCCGGCGACTGGCCACGGCCGGGCACTTCCCGAGCATCGACGTGCTGGAGTCGGTGTCCCGGGTCGAGCGGGCCATCGTCAGCCCGGAGCACCGCGCGCTGGCGACCACCGCCCGCCGGCTGCTGGCCGCCTGGCGCGACGTCCGCGAACTCGTCGAGGTGGGCGCCTACGCGGCCGGCAGCGACCCCGATGTCGACCTGGCCCTGCGCCTGCGCCCGGCGATCAACGCCTTCATGCGCCAGGCACCCGACCAGGTGGTCCCGGCAGCCACGTCCTGGTCGCTGCTCACCGCCGCGCTGAACGGGGGTGGTGCCCGGTGAACCGCACCTTCCGGCTGGCCGCGGTCGAGCGGATCCGCTCGGCCCGCCTCGCGGAGAGTGCCCGCGCCCTGGCACAGACCCGGCGGGACCTGCGCGACGCCGACGCCAGCCGTGCGCTGCTGCGCGAGAACCTGCTCGGCTGCGTCGCGGACACCGTCGCCCGGCCGGGCGATGTGCTCTCGGCGGCCGAGTACCGGGCCCTGCTGCGCGACCGGATCGCCCTGATGGACGGCCGGATCGCGGAGCTCGGCCGTCGCACCGAGGCCGCCCAGGCCCGCTGGCTCGCGGCCAGGGCCGAGCTGCGCGCCGTCGAGGCCCTGCACGACCGGCACCGGGCCCTGCTGCTTGCCGAGCAGGACCGACTGGACCAGCGCGCGCTGGACGAGTTGGCCACCGTCCGGCATCGCAGCGTCAGCGTGATCGAGCCGAACGGCCACCGGCACGGAGTCATCGCGCTGCGGGACGGCGGATACGACGACCTCGGCGGTGACGCCGCATGACCGCCGGGCTGGACTTCGGCACCGGACCGCAGGCCGGCGGCCTGGCCGCCGTGCAGGCCCGGCTGGCGCAGCTGCAGAGCCTGCTCGCTCCCCCGGTGACGACGTCCGGGAAGGCGGCCAGCAACTTCGCCGGCACGCTCTCCGGCGCCCTGTCGGGCACTCTGTCGGGAACCCTGTCCGGCAGTGGCACCGACCTCGGACAGGCTGCGGTCTCGGTGGCGAGCTCGTACGCCGGCGTGCCGTACCGCTGGGGCGGCACCGACGCGTCGTCGGGGCTGGACTGCTCCGGCCTGGTCCAGCTGGTCTACGGCCGGCTCGGCGTCGACCTGCCGCGGACCAGCCAGCAGCAGCAGCACAGCGGGACCGAGGTGGCCTCGCTCGATCAGGCCCGCCCCGGCGACCTGGTCTTCTTCGGCGAGCCCGCGCACCACGTGGGCGTCTACATCGGCGACGGCCAGATGATCGATGCCCCGCACACCGGCAGCAGCGTCGGCGTGCACAAGCTGTACGGCACGCCCTCGCACATCCGCAGGGTGCTGCCCGCCGGCACGGACTCGGCCTCGGTCTCGGCGCTGAGCGCCGCCGGCTCCGCGCTGGCGGCCGGTTCGTCGGCCGGCGGCCTGACCGGACCGTACGCCGAGCTGTTCACCGCGGCCGGCACCAGGTACGGCGTCGACCCCGCCCTGCTGTCCGCCGTGGCGCGGGCCGAGAGCGGCTACGACCCACGGGCGGTCAGCGGCGCCGGGGCGCAGGGCCTGATGCAGCTGATGCCCGGGACGGCGCGCTCGCTCGACGTGAACCCGTTCGACCCCGAACAGGCGGTTGACGGCGCGGCGCGGCTGCTGTCCGGCAGCCTGCGCAGCTACTCGGGCCGGGTCGACCTCGCCCTGGCCGCGTACAACGCCGGGCCGGGCGCGGTGACCCGGTACGGAGGCGTCCCGCCCTACCAGGAGACCCAGAACTACGTCCGGCGTGTCACCAGCTACTGGGAGGCCCTTCGATGACCGTCACCCCGACCACTCCGTCCGGCCTGCGCTGGCGGCCACCCGGTGATCCGGGCTACCTGCCGGACGGTGAGGCCTTCGGTCAGGCCCTGGCGCTGATGACGAGCAGGCGCGATGCGGGCGACGCGACCGGCCCTGAACCGACCACCGAGCCGGAGAGCCAGGCACGGTCGCGCCGCGGCCTGCCCGCGGGCCGTGCGGACTCCGGCGGGATCGACGACCTCGATCGTCCCGAGCCCGACCGGGGCTCGCGGGCCGAGCGGCAGCCGGCCACGGGGCGGCTGCGGCGGTCCGCCGCGACCCGGGCGATGCGGGCCCGATCCGGCGGGGAGGCAGACACGGACGATACGGACGGCACAGCGACGGACGGTGGGCGGGCTGCCGCCGCGCCGTCGGCTGACCCCGCCCCGGCGGGCGCATCCGCCACGGCGTCCCCTGCTCCGGCCGGATCTGGTTCCGCGCCGCCCGGGTCCGGCGGGGCCGACGTGCCGGCCACGGGCATGTCCGGCGGGACGCCCGAGCAGGCCCTCGCCGCCCAGGCCGGTGCGGTGCCGGCCGGTGCGGTGCAGGCCGGTGCGGTGCCGGCCGGTGCGGTGCAGGCCGGTGCGGTGCCGGCCGTGGCCGCGCAGGCCGTGGCCGCGCAAACCGTGGCCGCGCAAACCGGTTCGGTGCACACCGCGGTCGCGCCAGGCGTACGGCGGCCGGATGCCGGGACGGCCGCTGGGGCATCCGACCCATCCACGCCCGGCCTCGCCGAGGCGGGCACCGGCAACGGATCTGGCCCGGCGCTCGGAGGCGATGCCCCGGCCGGCCAGGTCGTGTCGAGCAGCATCGCCGCGCCGGCCACCCTGCCCGGAGGTCCCCGCCCGTCCGGACCAGCGGCTGCCGGCGGGCCGACCGGGCCCGCGGCGCCCCTCGTCAACGGTCCGGATGCCGCATCTGCCGGCCCCGGTGCAGCGGGTCCGGACGGCTCTGGCCCCGGCGGCTCTGGCCCCGGCGGCTCAGGCCCCGGCGGCCCCGGCGCGGGCTGGCCGGGCCCCGGGACCGCGGGCTCGAGCGGATCGGGCTCCGGCGCAACGGGTTCCGGCCTTCCGGCGCGGGTCCCCGGGACGGGCACCGCGACTCGCATCGCAGCCGGCGTTCCGGTACCGGTCGCGGGGCCGGCGACGGATGCCGGCCGGGCCGGCAGCACGGCGGCACCCGGCACGGTGTCCGGCGCCATGCTGGGCACGGTCTCCGGCGCGGTGTTGGGCGCAGCTGCCGCGGTCCAGGTGTCGACCGGGACGGGTGCCGGTGCGGGCGGGCCCGGCTCGCCCGGTCCCGACCTCGGCGTCCCCGGGCTGGACGGTGCCGCCCCTGCCGGCGCCGGGGAGCAGGCCGCCGCGGCGTTGGGCGGCGCGACACCCCAGGCCGCGATGCGGACGTCGGGCGTGGCGGCCACCACCCAGCAACCCGCTGCCGGTGGGCAGGGGGCGGACCCGGGCGGCGTGATCGACCAGGTGACCCGCCACCTGCTGGTCGCGCGGACCCTCAGCGATGGCACCCGGCACACCGTCCTGCACCTGTCGCCGGAACACCTCGGCGCAGTCCGGGTGACCGTCGACGTGCACGCCGGCGAGGTCAAGCTGGGGCTCGCTGCCGGCGACGCGGCGCTCGCGGCACTGCGCAAGGACCTGCCCGAGCTGAAGTCCCAGCTGGCCCAGTCCGGGCTCACCCTGGCCGACGTCACGCTCAGGCCGGACGCCGGCGACACGGCGACCGGTGGCGGCGGGCAGCAGGGCCGGCCCGGCGGTCCCGGCGCCACCGGGACGGGCGGCGAATCCGGCAGCGGAAGGAATGCCCACAACGGTAACGGTTCCGGGCCGGCAGGCGGCCTGCCCGGTGCGGCCTCCCCCGTCGCCCGGACCCGGAGCGGGCGCGCCGGCCCGATCACCTCAGGGCTGGACATTCGGGTCTGAACGATCGCCCGACAACCAGATCGATCCGAAGGGAGCAGGCAGATGACCACCACGAGCGGCATCACCGGGACGATCCCGACGACCACGACGGCCTCGAGCACGTCCGGCACGACCGCCACATCCGACCAGTTCGGCCAGGACACCTTCCTCAAGCTGCTGGTCGCGCAGTTGAAGTACCAGGATCCGCAGAACCCGGCCGACGCCACCCAGTTCCTCTCGCAGACGGCACAGTTCGCCATGGTCGAGAAGCTCAACGCCCTCGCCAGCAGCGACACCGAGCTGGTCCGCCAGGCACAGTCGCAGACCGCGGCGGCCCTGGTTGGCAAGACCGTCTCGTGGATCGACTCCAGCACCGGAGCGACCGTGAGCGGAAAGGTCAGCGGGGCGACGCTCGGCTCGTCGCCGTCGGTCACCGTCGGCGGCACGAGCGTCCCGATCAATTCCCTGACCGGGGTCAGCACCGGCTGACCGCCCGAAAAGCGCACGACCCGACCGGCACGATGCCGGCGGCCTTGCGGCACGGATGCCGACCCATCACTCCCCAGGAGGATCCGTGCTTCGCTCGCTCTTCTCCGGAATCAGCGGCCTGCGCGCGCATCAGCAGCTGATGGACGTTGTCGCCAACAACATCTCCAACGTGAACACCACGGGCTTCAAGACCAGCGCCGTGACCTTCCAGGACACCCTGAGCCAGATGGTCCGCGCAGCGGCCGCACCCGGCAACGGCGTCGGCGGTCTGAACCCGGCCCAGGTCGGGCTCGGCGTCCAACTCGGCTCGATCACCACGAACTTCACCCAGGGGTCGGCCCAGAGCACCGGCAACTCCACCGACCTCATGATCCAGGGCGACGGGTTCTTCGTCGTCCGCAACGGTGGCGAGATCGACTACACCCGGGCCGGCGCGTTCACGTTCGACACCGACGGCCGGCTGGTCAATTCCGACGGGATGATCGTGCAGGGCTGGATGGCCACCAACGGCACGGTGAACACGAACGGCTCAACCGCCGACATCATCCTGCCGGCCGGCACGACCATCCCGCCGGTGGCGACCACAGGGGTCGCCCTGGGCGGCAACATCACCTCGGGCACGACCACCGATCTGACCCTCACCCAGACCGTCTTCGACACCGCCGGCAACGCGCACGATCTGTCCATCGTGCTCACCCCGAACTCGGGCACCTACGACGTGTCGATCACCGACGTCACCGTGGACCCGACCACGCCGATCGGCAGCGACAACCTGTCGTTCAACGCGGACGGTTCCTACGCCGCCGGTGGCCCGATCAACGTGGCGCTGCCGGACGGCACCTCGATCGACATCGACCTGAGCGGTATCACCTATTACGGCGGGTCCCAGTCGCTGGGCGTCACCGGCAGCACCGGTTCGGCGTCCGGAACCCTGCAGAAGTTCCAGATCTCCGAGGACGGCACCGTCGTCGGCGCGTTCAGCAACGGGCAGAAGCTCAACCTCGCCGTCATCGCCCTGGCCACGTTCAACAACCCTGACGGCCTGGAGAAGATCGGCGGCACCAGCTACCAGGCGACGGCCAACTCCGGCATCGCACAGGTCGGAACCCCGGCCGGCGGCAGTCGCGGGCAGCTGCTGTCCGGGTCGTTGGAGATGAGCAACGTCGACCTGGCCCAGGAGTTCACCAACCTGATCATCGCCCAGCGCGGTTTCCAGGCGAACTCCCGGGTGATCACCACCAGTGACCAGATGCTCCAGGACCTGGTCGACATCAAGCGGTAACGCCTCGCGCTCTTCCGGCGCGGTGTGCCATTGCGCCAGACAGTTTGGTGCGATGGCACACCGCGCCAGTACGGATCTGGCGCAAACCTCCACGCTCGACGCGCGTATTGGCGCGATCCTCCACACCGCGTCCCCGCACCCACCCCGCACCCACCCCGCATCCACCCCGCAGCGTCACCCGTCGGCACCCGCTCGGCGGCACCCGTCCGGCCCAGCCACGTCCCCCCGCCCATGGTCGCCCGCACAACGTCCTCACCCGCCGTGACCGAGCGCCGGAGGGCGACGGCGGGGTGGGTGCAACGCGACACCGCACTGCTCAAGACGCCTGTGCCACTGCCGACCAGAACAGGTGGGACCACGGACCGGTCCCACCCGGATCCAAGGACGGACGCCGTGATCATCCTGACCCGCCTGGGCGGCCACGAGATGGCTGTCAACCCAGACCTCATCGAGAGGGCGGAGCCGACCCCGGACACCGTCATCACGATGGTGGACGGGCACAAGCTCGTGGTCGCCGAGTCCGTCGACGAGGTGGTCGCGCGGGTGCGCATCTGGCGTGCCTCCATCGCGGCCCAGGCCTTCGCACTGTCCCAGGACGAGCTGGACCAGACCGACCGGCCGGGGCCCGATCCCGACCAGGAGCCCGATCGCGGGGCACTGCCGGGCTCGGCCGCATCGGTCGCTGACGACGTCGCCGCCCACACCGTGCTCGGCACCACCCTCGCCAGGGTGCTGCACCTGCCGTCCAGGGAGGACTGACCATGGATCCGGCCACCCTCGTCGGCGTTCTCGTTGCCTTCGTCGCCATCTTCGGGTCCATGATCATGGAGGGTGGCAGCCCTGCCTCGCTGCTTCTGCCCGGTCCGCTGTTCCTGATCTTCGTCGGCACCCCGGCCGTGTCCCTCGCGTCCGGCACCCTGCCCGGGATGATCGGCGGCATCAAGTGGATGATCTACGGCCTGACCGCGAAGAAGCCTGACCTGGACGGTGTGGTCGAGCCGCTGGTGAAGATGGCCGAGCGGGCCCGGCGGGAGGGCCTGCTCGCGCTCGAGGCGGAGATGGAGAAAGTGGACGACCCCTTCATGAAGAAGGGCCTGCAGATGGCGGTCGACGGCACCGACCCGGACGACCTGTTCGAGATCCTCTCCGCCGAAGTGAAGGCCAAGAAGACCTCCGCCGCAACGGGAGCGAAGTTCTTCTCCGACGCCGGGGGGTACGCCCCGACCCTGGGCATCATCGGCACGGTGATGGGCCTGGTGCACGTGCTGGCCAACCTGGCCGACCCGAGCAAGCTCGGCGAACTGATCGCCGGCGCCTTCGTGGCCACCCTGTGGGGTGTGATGTCGGCGAACGTGCTCTTCCTGCCGCTGGGCAAGCGGATCATGGCGGTCGGCACCAACGAGGCGGCCCGGATGGAGATCATCATCGAGGGCGTGCTGGCGATCCAGGCCGGCTCGAACCCGCGGGTGGTGGCCACCAAGCTCAAGTCCCGGATGCCGGGCACCGGCCCGACCAGCGCCAAGGACGCCGCATGAGGGCCCAGGTGAGCAGGCGGTGAGCGGCGGCGGCCGCGGGCACGGGGGCGGCGGCGCGCGCCGCCGGGGCGGGCACGAGGAGGAGCATGCCGAGCACGAGAACGAGGAACGCTGGCTGCTGACCTACGCCGACATGATCACCCTGCTGATGGTGCTGTTCATCGTCATGTTCGCGATCAGCCAGGTGGACCAGAAGAAGTTCATGGCCCTCAAGACCGGGCTGGCGGCGGGGTTCGGCGCGCCGGTCACGATGCTCAACGGCGCCACCGGGATGCTCGACGTCGGCGGCAGCATCGCGCCCGACTCGGTCAACATCGCCGGCGCGGCGGGGAGCAAGGGGGCGTCGGACTCCAAGGACACCATCAACCCGGCAGCGGTCTCCCAGTTGGCCACCGCGACCGAGCAGGCAGCCGTCAGCAAGGAGGTCGAGAAGCTCAAGCAGGCCCGCGCGGCGCTGCAGAAGGCCCTCGCTGCGGCCGGGTTGAAGAACGGCGCCACCTTCCGGTTCGACGAGCGCGGTCTGGTGGTCAGCATCGCGACCGACAAGGTCCTGTTCGACAACGGCCGCGCCACGCTGCGCCCGCAGGGCAGGCGGATCCTGGACGTCATCGCTCCCACCCTGAAGGCGCTGCCGAACCAGATCAGCGTCGACGGTCACACCAACTCGATCCCGATCCACACCGTCCAGTTCCCGAGCAACTGGGAACTGTCCACCGACCGGGCGACCGGCGTACTGCGTTACCTGGCGTCCTCCGATCACATTCCGGCGGCGCGGATGTCCGCGGCCGGGTTCGCCGACACCCGGCCCCTGCTGCCGGACAGCAATCCGGCGTCCGTGGTCCGCAACCGCCGGGTCGAGATCGTGGTGATCGCAGCCGTCGACAACACGGCCGGGCGCGCCGTGGAGGCACTCGGCAACGCGGGGACGTCGAGCGGGAGTACCGGGGGTCAGTGATGAGTACCGGAGGTCGGTGATGAGCACCGGGGACGGCGAGCCAGCGGCGTCTACGGCGACCAAACAACAGGCGCGGCGAGGGCTCGCGGACGGTAAGGGGAAGAAGATGACCGGCAAGGAGAAGGCGGCGGCCAAGGACGACGACAAGGCCGAGGGCAAGGGTGGCAAGAAGAAGAAGATCATCATGATCGCGCCGGTGCTCGTGATCGTCCTGGCGGCGGCCTGGTTCCTGTTCCTCAAGCCGTCGTCCGGCTCGGCCACCGAGAAGCCGAAGCCGGTCCCCGGCGTCATCGCCACGATCGAGCCGATCACGATCAACCTGGCCGGCGGCCACTTCCTCAAGCTCGGCCTGGCCCTGCAGGCGGACAAGAGCATGGCCGAGGCCCCGGACGGCGCCAAGGCCCTGGACGCCGCGATCTCGCTCTACAGCGGGATGACGATCCAGGAACTGGCCAGCAAGCACGGGCGCGACAAATCCAAGACCGAACTGGTCAAGGAGGTCTACGAGCTCTACGAACAGAAGGTCTACGACGTCTACTTCA
The DNA here is from genome assembly GCA_963740575.1 of uncultured Actinomycetota bacterium. Lineage (GTDB taxonomy): Bacteria > Actinomycetota > Actinomycetes > Actinomycetales > Kineosporiaceae > CAVUET01. The sequence continues at coordinate 32,341 of CAVUET010000006.1, forward strand.
CCGAGTTCGTCTATCAGTGACCATGACATTGTGTGTTCGAGCCGCGAACCGAGGGTTCGAGCCGCGTACCGAGCGTTCGAGCCGCCCGCCATACGGGTCAGGGCCCCGTGAGATTGGGCACCTTCTGTGACGTAGCTAGCTCAGGCGCCGTCAGCTCGTGCTTCGATGAGTTGTCCTTACCGGCGCCTGTCCCGAGACTCAGCAGTGCGCAAGCTCCTTGACGCGCCGTCCACGATGCTGCCGCCCTTCTCCGGGCTCGAGGTCAACCACCGGCCAGGTCCGGATCAAGAGTCTCAGGAACACATCAAGGACGGCGAAGCGATGAAGACGTCGGCTATCCCGCGACGGATGGCTGCCCTGGCCCTCACCACGGCAGCCGCTGTGACCATCTCCCTGGCCGGTGCGAGCCCCGGTCAGGCAGCCGGGCGGCTTCCCACCCTCCCGGACGCGCCCAAGGCGATGATCACGGCCCAGCGCCTCGCCGAGACCCTGTCACCCGACCTGGGCGGTCCGCCGGTCGGCAACCCCGCTACCGCCCTGTCGCGGGTGAAGGCGTCGGCTCTGGCGACCGCAACTCCGGACGCCTGCGGTGGCATGAACGTGGTGGACTCCATCACGGGCACCGGCGCATCCACACATGTGGCTATCAAGACCTCGACGATCTCCTTCGCCGTCAACGGGGTTCCGATCACGTGGTGGAAGGCACCGCCGGTATCCACCCCGGTGTGGCAGTTGTACTTTCGCGGACTCATGTGGCAGCAGAACGTGGCCTACCGGGCACTGACGAACGGCGACGCCGAGGCCATCGACGCGTTGGTGGTCACTGCCGCCGAGTCGGTGGCCAAGAACCCCGACCCCGGCACCGCGATCAACGGTTGGGACGAGGGCACCAATCTGCGTCGCCAGCAGGCCCTCAGTTGCCTCTACCGCGCGAGCAACGGCGACGCCCGCCTGATACCGGCCATCACGGCAACGGCCAAGGCGAACATGGACACCAGCCGCTACTACGGGCTGCCGAACTGTCCACCGCACAACCACGGCCTGATGGCCAACCTCGCCCTGCTCGACGCCGGCGAACTGCTCAACAACGCCACCTGGAAGTCCGTCGCCGTCAGCCGATTGGTGACCGACTCAGCCGGCGCGTTCACCGCCGGTGGAGTCAGCATCGAGCAGTCCTCCGGCTACCACACCACCAACGCCGACCTCTGGTCACTGGTCGCCGACACCCTCGTGGCCTACCCGGACGCGTCGATCTCGGGCGCAGCCCCGGGCATCCGAGCCAGGGTGGCGAAGGCACGCATCGCCACCGCGCACATGACCGACCCACGTGGCCATCTCGTCCCCTACGGTGACGCCGACGACACCACCTTCCCCGTCACTGCCCAGGCCAGCGGAACGTTCCGCGACGATGCAGCCGGGCTGGTGACCGGCCGCTGGTCCTGGACCGACCCGAAGACCTCCTACTACTTGCTGCGTTACGGGCCCGCGAGGCGAGCGCATGGTCACGAGGACCGCACTGAGCTGGTCTGGACGACGCTGGGAGTGCCTGTCCTGATCGACCCCGGGACATTCAGCTACGACCCCGGCATCTACCACACCTTCCAGATCAGTCCGATCGCACACGACGTCCAAACGGTCAACAAACGGACCTTCGTCCCCGGCGCGGTCGTCAAGATGGGAGCAACGACGACCTCCGGCAGCGTGCATGCCTACTCCACGACGGACACGCAGTACGGCCTGGCGCACACCCGCAGTTGGCGCATCGACACCTCCCTGCATCAGGTCACCCTTACCGACAAGGTCGCCGCCGCGTCAGTGACCTCACTGCATTTCGACTCCACCTGGAACGCCGTCACCATCTCCTCGGACCACAAGACGATCACGCTGAGGCATCCCTCGTCGGGACGGACCGCATCCATCCACTCCAGCGCTCCGATGACCATCTACCGGCAGTCGACCAGACCGGTCCTCGGCTGGCAGTTCCCCGCCTATGGACAGCGAGCGGGGGCCGTTCAGATCCTGGTCAACACCCCGGCCGGTACATCCACGACGACGGTCAAGGTGTCGTGACGGGTCGGGCGGGAAACCTCCCGCCCGCCCGTGATCCGATCCCGGCCCCGGGGCCCTGACGCGGGACAGGAACGGCGCCATCCTGGTCGCTCAAGGAGCGGGGCGTTCCACCCGATGCCTGCTTCGTGGGCTACTCCGATCAGGCGACTTCGGTAGCGCGTCGCCGGCGCGGTGAGGCGCGCACCTACGACTTCCGCCGCCCGGTGCGGCTGGCGCGCGAGCATGCCCACATCATCCGGATCTCCATGCAGACCTTCACCCGGCAGGCCACGACCGTGCTGACGACGACGCTGCGGGTGCTCAGCTCGCTCGGCGCCGTGCGGATCGAGGAGCTCAGCTACGACGAGTTCCTCTCCGGCCTGCCCGAGCAGGCGGTGTGCGCGGTGCTCTCGCTGGAACCCCTGCCGGGCAAGGCGTTGCTGGCCTTCGACCTGCCCGCCGTCCTGACCATGGTCGACCACCAGCTGGGTGGGATGGGCGGCCCCGACCAACCGGACCGGCCGCTGACCGATATCGAGCAGGCGCTGATCCGCCAGCTGCTGACCCGGATGCTGCGCGAGCTGGCCTACGCCCTGGAACCCATCGCCGAGGTCACCCCGAAGCTGCTGGCGCTGGAGAACGACGCCCGGTTCGTCCAGGCCGCGGCCCTGACCGACCCGGTCGTGGTGTCCCGGATGGACCTCGCGATCGGCTCCCAGGAGAGCACCGCCGGGCTCTGCCTGCCCTACGCCATGCTCGCCCCGGCGCTACAACTGCTCTCCGCCAGCGGGGACACCCCTGAGAAGGCCCAGGCCCGGGCGGACGCCGCCCGCCGCACCCAGCAGCGGCTCTCCGACGTCCTGGTGGACGTTTCGGTGCGGTTCGACCCGTTGCGGCTGCCGTCCCGCACCATCGCCGATCTGGAGGTGGGTGACGTGCTCACCCTGCACCACCGCACCACCACGCCGCTGTCGGTGACCTCGGCGTCCACCACGTTCGCCAGGGCCGTCCCCGGCTCGTCCGGCAGCAAGCTGGCCGTTCTGATCGTCGCCGACAACGGGAGGGCGCGATGACCCGCACCCGCCCCGAGGCCCACCCCGCCCGCACCGTGGAGGGATCCCGATGAGCTTCTCCGCCTCCCCGCTCGTTCCCGGACAGCAGGTCGACAGCACCGATCTCTGGCGGCAGGCCGCCCAGCTCGTGCTCGTGGGCGTCAGCGAGGCGATCGTCCAGATCCCCAGCGCGGTGCCGCTGATGCCGGACGCCCCGCTCTCCGACGTCGGCGCGGTCACCCTGCCCAGCCCGGCCGGGACCGCAGTGACGGGGTACCTCGGCGGAGGCGTCGAGGGCAAGGTGCTGCTGGTCGTCGGCCAGGATCTGGTCGAGGCGCTGGCCGGTAGCCCGTTCGGCGCCCTGGAACCGTCGCAGGCGCTTCGACCCGCCCTGGAGACCGTCGCCGAGAAGCTCGGCGGGCGGCTGGACGGCGCGCCGACCGCGATCGCCGTCGAGGACTGCCTCGACGTGCTGGCCGGCGACCTGACCGTGATCATCCCGCTGCTCGGTGACGAGGCCGTGCACGCGGTCGTCGGGGTGACCTTCACCTCCGGCTCGACCGCGGCCGCGCCGAGCGGATCCGGTTCGGCCGCAGGCGCATCCGGCGGGTCGGGACCGGACGCGACGGCGGCCGTCACGGCGGGAGGGCGGGCCTGGGGCATCGACATGCTCCGGGATGTCGAGATGGAGGTGACCTGCGAGCTGGGCCGGACCCGGATGACGGTGCGGCAGTTGCTCGCGCTGGCGCCCGGCGATGTCGTCGAGCTGGACCGGCTGGCCGGGTCGCCGGCCGACCTGCTCGTCAACGGAACGCTGCTGGCCCGCGGCGAGGTCGTCGTGGTGGACGAGGGCTTCGGCCTGCGGATCACCGAGATCGTCACCCGGGACGGCTCATGAGCGCCCGATCCTCGGCTCGGGCCGCATGATGGCGGGGGACCGCTCGTGAACGCGGCCGGCGGCCTGGCCACGGCGGCGCAGGTGATCGTGTCGCTGGCCGTGGTGATCGCTCTCGCGCTGATCGCATCACGACTGGCCCGGCGGGCCGGTCTGCGCGGCCAGGGGCAGGGAATCCAGGTCCTGCAACGGGTCGCGCTGAACCGCGAGGCCTCGCTGGCGGTGGTCGACGTCGGTGGGCGCGGACTGCTCGTCGGCTTCACCACGCACAGCGTCAACGTCGTCACCGAGCTGACCGGAGCCGAGATCAGCTCGCTGCACGAGGGTGGTTCCACCGCTCGCCCGGCCGGGCGAGCGGGACGGGGGACGGCACGGGGGATAGGACGGCGACCCGGACGGGGCCTGCTGCCCACGCCGCGCCCGCAGGCCGGAACCGAGCCGCGGCAGGGCGATCCGTCGCCACGACCACACGGTGAGGTCACCGTGACCGAGCTGCCCGAGGGCGCCGCGCGGACGCTGGCCCGCCTGGCCCCCACCGATCTGCCCGCCGCCACCGCCCACACCGGCACCGGTACCGGATCCGTCCTGGACCCGCGCACCTGGCGGCAGAGCGTCGAGGCGCTGCGCGACCTCACCGCTCGGCGCGGGTAGCTCGCGATGAGCATCCCGACGAAGCCCGATCCCGCGCGCCGGTGGCTGATCCGGCTGGGGTGGGCCGCTGCTGGTGCGCTGACGGCCGTGTTGCTGCCAGCTGCGTCCGCCTTCGCCGTGACCGGCGGGCCCACCGGCCCGAAGGGCCCGACCGCGACGGCGGACCCGTCCATCAGCATCAGCGTGCCCGGGCAGCCGAGCAGCGTGGTCACCATCATCGTGCTGGTCACCGTGCTCGGGATCGCCCCCGCGATCCTGCTGCTGTGCACCTCGTTCACGAAGATGGTCGTTGTGCTCTCGCTGACCCGCAGCGCCATCGGCACCCAGAGCATCCCGCCGAACCAGGTGCTGGTGGGGCTCGCGCTGTTCCTGTCCCTGTTCGTGATGGGCCCGACCCTGGACACGATGCAGGCCCAGGGCCTCAAGCCCTACCTGGACGGCACCAAGACCTCGACCCAGGCCTACCGGGACGCCACCGTCCCGCTGCGCGAGTTCATGCTCGAGCACACCCGAAGCGAGGAGCTCGCGCTGATGACCAAGGCGGCGAACCGGCCGCTGCCGAAGGACCGCAAGGACGTCGACCTGCGCACCCTGATCCCCGCCTTCGTGCTCAGCGAGCTGCGCGGTGCGTTCATCATCGGCTTCGTGATCTTCGTGCCCTTCCTGGTCATCGACGTCGTCGTCAGCGCGATCCTGATGTCCCTCGGCATGGTCATGCTGCCGCCGTCCATCGTGTCGCTGCCGTTCAAGCTGCTGCTCTTCGTCCTCGTCGACGGCTGGACGCTGGTCGTGACGGCGCTGATCGGCAGCTACCACTAGCGCAACCACCACTCACCCAGCCACCGCTCACCCAGCCACCACTCGTTCAGGGCCGTCACCGTCGGACAGAAGGAGACCCGTTGGAAGACAACATCATCCAGATCGTCGCATCGGCCCTGCTGACCGCTGCCAAGATCGCCGGGCCGGTGCTGATCTCGACCCTGGTGGTGGGCCTGCTGCTGTCCATCCTGCAGTCCGCGACCCAGATCCAGGAGTCCACCCTGACCTTCCTGCCCAAGCTCGTGGTCACCGCGGTCGTGCTCGTGATCACCGGCGCCTGGACCCTTCGGGTGCTGGAGGGTTTCACCCGGGAGCTCTTCGCCACCATCCCCTCCCTGTTGAACTCCTGAGCCGGCCCGGACCGTGGACGGCCTGCAGGTTGCGATCGGCCAGTCGACGCTGGCCGCGTTTCTGCTGGCCACCGCGCGGACGGCGGGCTTCGTCCTGGTGGCGCCGCCGTTCAACACCAGGGCCGTACCCGGCAAGACCCGCGCCGGGGTGGCCTTCGTGCTCGCCATTCCGCTGGCCACCCCGATGGCGCAGGCGCACCCGCAGCTGACCTCTACCTGGCTCCTGCTGCAGATGCTGGCGCAGGTGCTGATGGGCCTGACCCTCGGGTACCTCGTGCTCGCAGCGGTGGCCACGATCCAGGCCGTCGGCGACGTGATCGACACCGTCGGCGGCTTCCAGATGTCGATGGCCATGGACCCGCTGATGCTCGTGCAGACCTCTGTGATGGGACGGCTGCACCAGTTGCTCGCGGTGACGCTGCTGTTCGCCACCGGCGGGCACCTGATGGTGCTGCAGGGCCTGTCCCGCAGCGCCCGGGCCATGCCCACGCCGGCGATGTCCTGGGACCAGGTCGGCCACGCCGTCACGTCCGCCGCAGCCGGGGTGACCCTCGGGGCCGTCCAGGTGGCCGCGCCGGTGATGGCCGTCATGCTCGTGGTGGACGTGGCGTTGGGCCTGCTGACCCGCGCCGCACCGGCCCTGAGCGCGTTCGCGCTCGTGTTCCCGATGAAGATCCTCTTCGCGGTGCTGCTCACCGGGCTGATCGTGGTCCGGATCCCGACCGTCCTGCAGACGGTGATCCGGCACGCCGTGCTCTCCGGCTGGGCGATCTACGGGGGCGGGTGAGCCATGGCCGACACCAGCGGCAAGACCGAGAAACCCACCACCCGGCGGCTGCGGATGGCCCGCAAGGAGGGCCAGGTCGCGCGCACCCAGGACGCGGCCACCTGGCTGTCGATCCTGGCCGGCACCGCGCTGCTGCCGCAGGTCGGCAGCGCGCTGATCAACGAGGTGCGCATCGACCTGCGGCGTCTGCCCGAGGTGGCCTCCGACCCGACCCAGGCCCGGGCGCTGGCAGCCCTCGGCGAGATCCCGCACGGCGTGATGGTCGCGGCGGGGCCGGCCTGCATCGCGGCGGTGTCCGTGGCAGTGCTGGCCACGGCGGCGCAGGGCGTGTACCTGACCGGCAAGACGCTGGTCCCCAAGTTCAACCGGCTCAGCCCGAAGTCCGGATTCAAGCGGATGTTCGGGGTCCGATCCGCGTGGGAGGCGATCAAGGGCCTGGCCAAGGTGGGCATCATCGCGATCGTCGCCTACGCGCTGAGCCGCAGCCTGGTCCCGAGCCTGCTGTCCGGCCCGATGCCGCTCGGCGCGGTGATCGACCGGACCCGCGGCGGCCTGCAGACGCTGATCGTCTCGGCGGCGGTGACCGGCCTGGTGCTGGCCCTGGCGGACTACGCCTTCCAACGCCGCACGGTGATGAAACAACTGCGGATGACCAAGCAGGAGATCAAGGACGAGGCGAAACAGACCGAGGGTGACCCGCACGTCAAGAGCGCGATCCGCTCCCGGCAGCTGGCGATCAGCCGCAACCGGATGCTGTCCGCGGTGGCGTCGGCCGATGTGGTGCTGGTCAACCCGACCCACTACGCGGTCGCGCTGAAGTACGAGGCTTCCCGGGGAGCCCCGCGGGTGGTCGCCCGGGGCGCCGGCTCGCTGGCCCTGAAGATCCGCGAGCAGGCCCGCCGGCACCGAGTTCCGGTGGTGGAGGACAAGCCGCTGGCGCGGACCCTCTACCGGGTCTGCGATCTCGGTGACGAGATCCCGACCGAGCTGTACCTGGCGGTGGCCCGGATCCTGGCGTTCGTGATGTCCGCCGGGCGTCCCGGGCGCAACGCCGGTGCCAGTCGCCCGTCGGGGTCCGGCTTCCTGTCGCTGCCCGAGCTGCCCGCCAGGTCCCAGCTGCGCGCCCGGCGGTCCCGCGAGACCCGCGAAGCCCGGCGCTGGGCCCGGCGCCGAGGCTGAACGCGAGTGCGGGCACTTCGGGCCTCGACTCGCCGGCGTGTCACTGCGGATCTGCCCGCACTCGTCAGATGGTGATGACCACTTTGGCGCGGGCGTGCTCGGTCTCGAGGTAGCGAATGGCGTCGGCCGCCGCAGCCAGCGGATACGTCCGGTCGATGACGGGGGTGATCTTCCCCGACTCGGCGAGCTCCCTCAGCGTCGCCAGATTGTCCTGGCTCTGCTTCGCCGTGAGCAGGACCAGTCTCTGGCCGACGAAACGGGACAGGGCACGCCCCCTGATCATCAGGCCGAGCGGGCCGAACAGGCTGCCGCCCTCGAAGACGCCGCCGCCGGAGAGGATCAGGGTGCCGGTCGGGGCCAGCGCTCTCCGCAGGTGGGTCAACGACCTGTTGCCCACCAGGTCGAGCACGATGTCGTGCTGGCGGCCGCTGCGGGTGAAGTCGTCGCGGCTGTAGTCGACGACGTGATCCGCGCCGATCGAGGTGACCAGCTCGACGTTCCTGGTGCTGCAGACGGCCGTCACCTCCGCGCCGAACGCTTTGCCGATCTGCACCGCGAACGTGCCCACGCCCCCGGACGCCCCGTTGATCAGGACGCGCTGTCCCGGTCTGACCCCCGCCACGTCGCGCAGGCCCATCAGGGCGGTGTTGGCGGCCAGCGGCATGGCCGCCGCCTGCTCGAACGTCAGGTTGGCCGGCTTCACGGCGACCTGGCCCTCCGGCGCGCAGACGTACTCGGCGAAGGTTCCGTCCACCTCGCCGAACACCTCGTCACCAGGCCGGAGCCGGGTCACGCCCCTGCCGACCGCCTCCACCCGACCGGCGAAGTCCCTGCCCCGGATCGTCTTCTTCGGCGCGCCGAACCCCATGGTGACGCGCGCCAGGTAGGGATCGCCTCGCATGAAGTGCCAGTCGTAGGCGTTGACCGAGGCCGCGCGGGTGCGGACCAGCACCTCGCCGGCGGCGGGCTCGGGCTGGTCGACGTCCCGGAGCTCCAAGACGTCGGGTGAGCCGTACCGGTCCTGGACGATGGCCTTCATCGGCTCTCCTCGCGATGTCTGTCGGCTCGATGGCGCTCACGGCCGATCGACCTGACCTTACGCTGTAAGTAGTACCGCGTAAGGTAGCCTTACAAGGTAAGAGCGGTCAAGGGTGGGGACTCCGGCCGCCGAGACGTGCGTGCCGGATGATCAGGTTCGGGCCGACCGGCTCCGGCGCGGACGTGGACCTGGACGTGGGGCCCCGCGCATCCGATCGAGACCGTCGAGGATCAGGTCGAGCGCGAACTCGAACTCGGCCTGGTCGTCACACCAGCCCAAGGTGGAGTCGGGATCGTCGTGGGCGATCTCCGACAGCATCCCGACGAGGTACGGGAACTGGTCGGCCATGCCGGCGATCGCGGCCGTGGCGTCCTCGTCACCCGCGCCGCTGCCGGGATCGAACAACTCCTGCGTGAAGCCCAGCGCCCGGCTTCCCAGGACGTGCAGCGCATGATGGATCAGGTCGTGGGAGAAGCCGCCGTCCCGCATCAGCCCGACCAGCCTGTCGTGGTACCGGACCAACGCCGGACTCATCGTGGTGCGCGTCTCGAAGACGCGCGGCGCCCACGGATGCTGGAGGAAGATCTCGCGAGCGGACAGGATCCTCCGGCGTGCGGCCCCTTTCCAGGCCGTGCCCTTGGTGGGCAGATCGATCCGGTCGACGACATCGTTGATCTCCGTCGCGATGAGGTCGACGATGCCGTCCAGGAGGTCTTCCTTGTTCGACACGTGGTAGTAGAGCGACATCGCCTCGGCCCCGAGCGATTCGGCGAGCCGGCGCATCGTGAGCGATTCGATGCCGCGCTCGTCAGCGACGAGCATTGCGGCCCGCAGCACTCGTTCTCTGCTCAAGGGGATCCGCGGCTCGTCTGCTGATCTTGCTCGGGAGACCACCCACACGCCCTTCCTCGTCCCAGACTCGTACAGGGTAAGGCGAGCACCGCCGGTGCCGAGGCCCTGCCGCGTCGACGGCTGCCCCGGGATTCATAATCCTAGCTCTTGCATATACAGATGATCTGACTATCATCCTGGCCATGGCTCGTCCGGAGCTTCGCGAGCCGTCGTTCCTGGTCCTGGCCACGTTGGCCGGCGGCCCCCGGCACGGTTACGCGCTGATGCAGGAGATCCGCCGCTCGATGGACGGCCATGGCACCGTCCGGGCGGGCACCCTGTACGCGGCGCTGGACCGCCTGACCGCCCAGGGCCTGGTCGCCGAGACCGAGCAGGCGGTCGTGGAGGGGCGGCTGCGGCGCTACTACGACCTGACCGACGAGGGCGCCGCCGTCCTGGCCGAGGAGACGGCACGACTGCGGCGCAACGTCCAGCTGGCCGTGAACGGCCTCAAGATGCGCGGGGTGACGGCATGACCGGGAGCGAGCCGGCAAGCGCGCCCAGCGCTGCCGAGCAGCGGTTGGACAAGGCGTACCGGCGGATCCTGCTGGCCTACCCGCGCAGCTGGCGGGACCACCGTGAGGACGAGGTCGTGTCCGTGCTGATCGCAGGCGCCGCCGACGAGGGCCGCCGCCGGCCGGCCGCCGCCGCGTCGCTGAACCTGATCGGTTGGGGCGCGGGCGCGAGGCTGCGGGCGCTGACCGCCCCGATCCCGCCCCGCCTGCGGGAGCGGGTGGCCGTCCTGGGCATGGTCTCGGGCGCCGCGTTGGCGTTGACCGCGCTGGCGCTCGGCGAGTTGCCGCGCCCCGGTGGGGCACGCTGGGCCACGCTGGGCCCTGATCGCCTCGGGGATCTCGGCCGTCATGGCCCCGACGGCCGGGCGCGTCACCGGCCTCGCGCTGCCGCCGATCCACCTGCTCGTCCTGCTCGCCGCCTTCAGCCTCCTGGCGTCCGTCGCCCGGGTGAACCTGACCGGATCGGCGAGGGCACCGCTCGGGGCAAGCACGCTGATCCTGACCGGGTTGCTGATCAGCATCGCCACGTCATCCGGCTACGCCTTCGATGACCACCGATGGATCTTCTACCGCGGCTGGGGAACCGGCGTGTACACGCTCTCCCGGGCCTCGATCCTGCTGGTGGCTGCCGGTGTGACCATCGCCGTGCTGGTGTCGAGGCGCCGGCCGGGCTGGGTCGCGCCCACGCTGGTCACCGCGCTGCCGTGGTTGTACTTCTGGACGCTGTTCGCCACCGGGACCAATACCGCCTCCCGGCGCCTGCCGGCACTGGCGGTCATCGGGTTGACCGGCTGCGCCGCGATCGCACTGCTGGGGTATCGGATAGGCCGGCGTGCGATAGCCAGGGATTAGCGCTCACCGAACCGGCTGCGTGACGGCTGCTCACCCTCGACGAAGTGCTCCATCCGGGCGACCATCGCCAGCAGCAGCGCGACGGCCGGCAGGGCCACCACGGCGACCAGGAATGCCATTGCCGGGCACCTCCCACCCTGCTCGAGTCCGATCGTCATCAGGTCATCGGGTCCGGCCTCACCCAGCTGAAGCTCTCCGAAGATCAGTGATGCGCGACACCCTCGTTGCACGGACGCATCTCGCCCCCGCCTGGTTCCCACTTGAAGAGCGCCGACAGGCCACGAGAGGTTACGACCCTCTTCCGGCGGTCGCCCGGACGGCGGTCTCAAGTTCACCGCCGCTGCGGCCGAATACCAGGACAGCCACGGACGGCAGTACCCCCGCGCACGGATCCCGAGCGCACCTTGTTACCCCGGCATACCGGAGGTTCCATGCCGTCCAGCCGGCTGGCCCGTCTCGCCGTTCCCGTCATCGTGGTCATCGTCGTGATCATGATGGTGGTGCCGCTGCCGGCTGCCGTCCTGGACGTCCTGATCGCGATGAACATCGCGTCCGCGCTGGTCGTGCTGCTGGTCGCCATGCAGGTGCGCAAGCCGCTGGAGTTCGCCGTCTTCCCGACCCTGATCCTGGTCGGCACGATCCTGCGACTGGCTCTGAACGTCTCCTCGACCAGGCTGGTGCTCCGGGACGGGTACGCCGGCCACGTCATCGACGCGTTCGGGCACATCGTGATCGGCGGCTCCATCGTGATCGGGCTGGTCGTCTTCGCCATCCTGGTGATCATCCAGTTGACCGTTGTCACCAACGGTGCCGCCCGGGTGGCAGAGGTGGGTGCGCGCTTCACCCTGGACGCGATGCCCGGCAAGCAGATGGCGATCGACGCCGACCTCAACTCCGGGCTGATCGACGAGGAGGAGGCCCGCCGCCGGCGCAAGGAGGTCGGGGCCGAGGCGGACTTCTACGGCGCGATGGACGGCGGTACGAAGTTCGTCAAGGGCGACGCGATCGCATCCGTGATCATCACGCTGGTCAACCTGATCGGCGGGTTTGCGGTCGGCATGCTGCAGCGGGGGATGGCCCCGGGCGAGGCGATCAACACCTACAGCCTGCTGTCCGTCGGCGATGGCCTGGTCTCACAGATCCCCGCGCTGCTCATGTCCGTGGCCACGGGCGTCATCGTGACCCGGTCCACCAGCGAGGGAGACGTCGGCAACGACCTGGTCGGCCAGCTGTCCCGGCACACCGAGGCGCTGCGGATCGGCGGTGGCGCGCTGCTCGTGCTGGCGCTCATCCCGGGGATGCCCAAGCTGCCGTTCATCTTCGCAGGGGGGCTGCTGCTGGCGGCCTCTCTGCGCTCCGGCGGCCGCGAGGAGGGCCGCAGCTCCGCCCTGCCCGCGCCCGGAAGCCTGCCCGCGCTTGCGGCCGGGGCGAGTCCGGCCGACGCCGAGAGCAACCAGATCACCGAGTCGCTCAAGGTTGATCCGCTCGAACTGCTGCTGGCGCCGGACCTCGTCGACCTGGTCGATCCGGCCCGCGGCGGTGACCTGCTGGACCGGGTCCGGGCGTTGCGCCGCAAGACCGCGCTGGACCTGGGCATCGTCCTGCCGCCGGTGCGCACCCGCGACGGCGCGACCCTGGCACCGGGCAGCTACGAGATCCGGATCGCGGGCGTCACGGCCGCCACCGGCGAGGCTCCTCCGGGGTACCTGCTGGCCATCGGCGACGCCCCCGACATGCTGCCCGGACGTCGCACCACGGAGCCGGTGTTCGGGCTGCCCGCGGTGTGGGTGCCGCTGGAGCACCGGGCCACTGCCGAACTGGTCGGCGCGACCCTGGTCGAGCGGGCGGCGGTGGTGACCACGCATCTGGCCGAGATGGTCCGGCGGCACGCGTCGCGGCTGCTCTCCCTGGACGATGTGCGCGAGTTGCTCGACATGCTGAAGACGGACCGGCCGGCCGCGGTCGAGGAGCTCGTCCCGGGCCTGCTGCCACTGTCCGCCGTGCAGCGCGTGCTGCAGGGTCTGCTGGACGAGCAGGTGTCGATCCGCGACCTCGGACGGGTTCTCGAGGGCGTGGGGCAGCGCGGCCGCGCCACCACCGACCCGGACGCCCTGCTCGAGGCGGCCCGGGGCGCGCTCGGACCGGCCCTGATCGCGCCCTACACCGACCTCGGGACGCTGCACGCCATCACCCTCGACCCCGGCATCGAGCAGGAGGTCGCCGAGTCGTTGCGGGCCAGCGAGCAGGGGGTCGTGCTGGCCATGGACCCGGTCACGGCGCACCGGCTCGTCAACGAGGTGTCCGACTTCGTCCGCCTGGCCGAGAACGACGGGTGGACACCTGTGCTGCTGGCCGCCGCTCCGCTCCGCCTGCCGCTGCGTCGCCTGTTGCGAGGCAGCCTGCCCCAGCTCCCGGTCGTCAGCTTCACCGAGACCGCCGGGGTGCTTTCCATCGAGACCGTCGGACAGGTGACTCGTGGCCACGAATTTGCTGCTTGAGGGTGACGACCTCGAGGCGCTGCTGATCCGCGCGCACGCCGAGGGCGGGGTCAATGCCCGGATCGTTCGGGCCGAGAAGGTCCGGCAGGGGGGCATGCTCGGGTTCTTCGCCAAGGAGCGATTCGAGGTCGCGGTGGAGATCCCGGACCAGCCCCTGGCCGCAGCGCCCGAACCGCGACGGTCGGTCGATGCTCCCGAGGCCGAACCGCCGTCCCCCGACGAGGTGCTGGCCCAGATCACGGCCGCCCTGGCCGCCGAGCGGGGCCGGCGGGCCGCACCCCCCGATCCGATCCCGACGGTCGAGCCGGGCAGGCTCGCGGCCGAGGGCCTGCTGGGGCTGGCCGAGCGGGTCAGCGCCGCCGAGCGCGCGGCCGCCCGCGCGGCCGCAGCCGTCACCACGCACACGCTGGCCGGCCGCAGCCTGGTCGGTGCGGGCGTGAGCCACGGCTCGGCGCCCGCGTCCTGGCCCGAGGACGGCGACCGGCTCGCCGCCATCGCCTCGGCCTCCTCCGGTGGTGGTCGCGGGGCTGCCGGGGGATCGCCCGCCGGGCAATCCGTGTACGGGTCCGACGCGTCGCCGCTGCCCCGGCGCACCGGACGGCAGGACGCGCCGTCCGCCGGAACGACCCACCTGCCCGCAGCCACGTACGGGGCTGCGTTCGACGAGATGGAGGGCGAGCTGATGCCCACCCTGTCCGTGCCGCATGAGCCGCCACTCGCGACCGTGCGGCCGTCCACCGCGCGGCCCGAGTTCACCGCGCTGCTGGACCAGCTCCGCGCCGGCACCCTGGTGCCCCAGCAGCGCTCGCCCTACGATCCGGGACCCGACCCCCGCCAGGCCCGGGCCGAACGCCTGTACTCCGAGCCCGACGACGCCGACCAGGACGATCTGCACGGGTTCGACCGCGACGGATACCCCACGGCCTACGCGACCACGGGACACCCGACCACGGGACACCCGGCCGTTCCCGCCCACCCGGCCGTTCCCGCGCACCCGTCGGCCCCCACCCCGGCGGTCCGGGTGGACACCGCCGAGCAGGCCCGCCCGGTCAGCCGCGGCCAGGACCCCCGGCTGACCTCGGACCGCCGTCTGCTGCGCGGCCTCGGCGTCCCGGTCGCCTGGACCCGCCGTCTGCGCGGTGGTGACCGGTTCGGCGCGGTCCTGCGGATGCTCGAACGGATGCCTGACCTCGACATCGATCCGGACGCGCCCGTCGTCGCGGTGATGGGACCCGCCGGCACCGTCGAACTGGAGGCCCACCGCACCGCTCTCGACCTGCCCCTGGACGACCGCCCCCGGCCCGTCGTGGTGATCCCCCGGGACCGCCGCGGCCGGGGCCCGGCCGTCGCCAAGGTGCACCGGCTCGGCTGCTGCGTGGTCGCGGTCGAGACCACCGGCTATGAGTGCGACGAGACCGTGGCCGAGATCCTGCAGGCGGTCGACGCCGGCGTGGTGATCGCGATGGTCGACGCCTCGCACCCGCTGGAGGACTCCCAGCGCTGGCTGGACGCCCTCGGCCAGGTCGACGCCATCGCCGTGGACAACGCGTCGGAGGTCACCGAGAACGCGGCGACGCTGCAGCTCGGGGTTCCGGTGGTCCGGCTGGACGGGATCCCGATCGATCGGGTCACCTGGGCCGCCGTGCTGTGCGCCCAGCTGGAGGCGGCGGATCCGGCCCGATGATCGGCGATCAGCAGCGGAGGACGGCATGAGCGCGCCGTGAGCCCGGTCAAGGGGGGAGTGCTGATTGCGATCGTGCTGGCCGGTCCCAAGCTGTGGAGCCTGGTCCAGACGGGTGAACTCTCCGGCGTCGCGGCGCTCGAGCGGGGAACCGTCGTCGCGGCAGCCTGCGTGTTCGGCGCGATCGTGATCGACAACCTGATCACCCGGTACGCGATCGAGCAGGTCCGGGCCCGCCGCGTGGCCAGGGCCCTGGCCAGCATGGACGACATCGTTCACGAGGGCAGCCCGGTACGCCCCGGCCCTGGCGGCGGCCAGCCGAGCGAGCCCGAGCCCGACCCGGACGACTAACCCCGTCGCCCCTCCTTTCGGTGCTTCTAGGCACGGCGTCACACAGCGCTGTCACCCATAGGGCACGGTGTCACACCGTGCCCCATTTCGGCGGGTTCGGATACGTCTCGGCTGCGTGCTAGACCACAGCGAGTGGCAGCCCCGCCAGGTACCCCTACTCCGCAGTCGCTCTTAGGGTGGGCCGCAGCCGTCCGGGGTGTCGAAAGCGCCGCCGGCCGGGGTCGGTCGTGCAGCGTGAGCGAAAGGCGGAGTGCCGGTGGCGATCCAGCGGCGTATTGCGATCGTGAACCGGGGCGAAGCCGCTATGCGGCTCATTCACGCCGTCCGGGAACTCAACGGGCAGGGCAGCCACGACCTCAGCACCGTTGCGTTCCACACCGACGCTGAGCGCCACGCGATGTTCGTGCGCGAGTCCGACGCGGCCTACAACCTCGGCCCGGCCTCCGCGCGGCCCTACCTCGACCTCGCCGTTCTGGAGCGGGCCCTGCGGGACAGCGGCGCCGACACCGCCTGGGTGGGCTGGGGTTTCGTCGCGGAGGACCCTGCGTTCTCCGAGCTGTGCGAGCGGATCGGCGTCACCTTCGTCGGCCCGACGCCTGCCGCGATGCGTGCCCTGGGCGACAAGATCGGCGCGAAGAAGCTGGCCGAGCAGGCGGGCGTCCCGGTCGCCGCCTGGAGCGACGGGCCGGTCAACGACCTCACGCAGGCGCAGGAACACGCCCGCCGGATCGACTACCCGTTGATGCTCAAGGCGGCCGCGGGCGGCGGCGGGCGCGGCATCCGGGTGGTCACCTCGGACCGCGAGCTCGCCGCCGTGTTCGACCGCACCCGGGACGAGGCCGCCCGCGCGTTCGGCAGCAACGTGGTCTTCCTGGAACGCCTGGTCACCGGTGCCCGGCACGTCGAGGTGCAGCTGATCGGCGACGGCCAGGGCACCGCGTGGGCGCTCGGCGTCCGGGACTGCTCGGTGCAGCGCCGGAACCAGAAGCTGATCGAGGAATCCGCGTCACCGGTGCTCTCCCCCGCCTCGGTCGAGGAGATCAAGCAGGCGGCAGTCCGGCTGGCACTGGCCGTCGGCTACCGCGGCGCGGGCACGGCCGAGTTCCTGTACTCCCCGGCGGACCGGTCCTTCGCGTTCCTCGAGGTCAACACCCGTCTGCAGGTCGAGCACCCGGTCACGGAGCTGACCACGGGCACCGACCTGGTCCGGCTCCAGCTCATGGTCGCGGCGGGCATGCCCCTCGTCGGTGAGCCGCCCGCCGAGAGCGGGTACGCCATCGAGGCCCGGCTCAACGCCGAGGATCCCGATCACGACTTCGCACCCGCGCCGGGTCGGGTCGCCCTGCTGCGAATGCCGGTCGGCCCCGGCGTGCGGGTGGACACCGGCGTGGCCGAGGGCGACGTCATCCCCGCCGACTTCGACTCCATGATTGCCAAGGTGATCGGCTACGGCCGCACCCGGGACGAGGCCCTGGGGCGGCTGCGCCGGGCGCTGTCCGACACCACCGTCGTGATCGAGGGCGGCACCACCAACAAGTCCTTCCTGCTCGGCCTGCTCGGCGAGCGCGTGGTGATCGACGGCTCGGCGGACACCGGCTGGATCGATCGGGTCCGCACGACCGGAGGCCTGGTCAGCCACCGGAACGCCGCGATCGCGCTGGTCGCCGCCGGGATCGACGCCTACGACGCCGAGGAGGCGCTGGAGCGGCTGCGGTTCCTGCAGACCGCGCACGGCGGCCGACCGCAGGCACAGCACGAGCTCGGCCGCGGCTTCGACCTCAAGCTGCGCGGCGGGCACTACCGGGTCGAGGTCTCGCAGGTCGGGCCACACCGCTACCGGGTTGGCCTGGACGGCAGCTTCGTGCACGCGGAGCGCGAGATCCTCAGCGGCTACGCGGCCCGGCTGACCGTCGAGGGCCAGACCTTCCGCCTGATCACGGCCACGCACGCCGCCGCGCACACGGTCGAGGTGGACGGCACGGTGCACCGGATCAGCCGGGACGAGGGCGGGATCGTCCGGGCACCGGCACCCGCGCTGGTGGTCGCTCTGCCGGTCGCGCCCGGCGAGGAGGTCGCGGCCGGCGCGCCGGTGGCGGTGCTGGAGAGCATGAAGATGGAGACGGTCGTGCCGGCGCCCTTCGCCGGGCGGCTGCGCGAGCTTCTGACGGGCACGAACGATCAGGTCGGTGCGGGGCAGCCGTTGCTGCGGCTGGAGCAGATCGGGAACGGCGCGGCCGACGGGAAGAGTGAGCCCGCCCGGGTCCTGGACCTGCCCGAGCCGGCCGCGTCGTCCGATCCCGGGGCACGGGTCCTGCGCTGCCTGGAGGACCTGCGCAGCCTGCTGCTCGGCTACGACCTCGTGCCCGAGGAAGGGCGTCGCTGCATCTCGCAGTACCAGCAGGCGATCGAGGCCCTGCCCGGGCAGGATCCTGCGCTGATCAAGGCGGAGCTCGGCATCCTCACCGTCTTCGCCGACCTGTGCGAGCTGACCCGCAACCGGCCGCTGGCCGAGGAGTCGGGCGACGAGCGGGTGCACAGCCCGCGCGAGTTCTTCCACGTCTACCTGCACTCGCTGGACGTCGCCCGCGAGCACCTGCCAGAGGACTTCACCGCCCGGCTGGCCCGCACGCTGGCGCACTACGACGTCGCCGGGACGGACCGCACCGAAGCGCTGGAGGAGGCGGTGTTCCGGGTCTTCCTGTCCCAGCAGCGCGCCACCAGCCAGCTGCCGGTGGTGGCCGCCCTGCTGGAGCGCTGGCTGGGAAGCACGCCGCCGCGTTCGGCCCGGGCCCAACGGGCCTACGAGGTGCTCGATCGCCTGGTGCTGGCCACCCAGCTGCGCTACCCGGTGATCGGTGACCTGGCCCGCAGCGTCCGCTATCGCTGGTTCGAGGCACCGGTCGTGGAGGCCGCGCGCACGGCGGCGTACACGGCGGTACGCGAGCAGTTGCGCTACCTCGCGGCGCACCCGGAGGCGCCGGACTACGACCACCGGATCGAGACCCTGGTGGCCAGCCCCGAACCCGTGGTCCGGTTCCTGGCCGAGCGGATCGCGGGCGACCTGCCCGAGCACGAGCCACTGCTGGAGGTGTTGGCGCGCAGGCACTATCGCGAGTACACCCTGCACGACCTGAGGGCGATCACGGTCGGCCGGCGCCCCATGGTCATCGCCGACTACACCCTCGACGACCGCCCCACGCACCTGGTCAGCACCATCGCCTCGATGGAGGGCCTGCCGGCCGCGGCCGCGGCGATCGAGACCGCCCTGGACGAGGCACCGCCGGGACACCAGGGCGTGGTCGACCTCTACCTGGCCTGGGCCGAGGCACCGACCAACATCGAGGCGTCCCTGACCTCGCTGCGCACGGTGTTCGCGGCGTTGCCGTTCACGCATCGGGTCCGCCGGGTGGCCGTCGCGGTCAGCGCCGGGGACGGGGAGGTGTTGCAGCAGTTCACCTTCCGCCCCGGACCGGACGGCACGATCGTCGAGGACGAACTGGTCCGCGGCCTGCATCCGATGGTGGGGCGGCGCCTGGATCTGTGGCGCCTCAGGGATTTCCGGATCACCCGGCTGGAGGCCGCGGACGAGGTGCTGCTGTACCGCTGCGTCGCGCCCGAGAACGAGTCCGACGTCAGGCTGGTGGCGCTGGCCCAGGTGCGGGAGCTGTCCATCGTCCGGGACTCCGCCGGGCACATCAGCTCGCTGCCGCAGGCCGAGCGCGCGATCGCCAGCTGCATGGACGCGATCCGCAAGGCCCGCGCCGCCGGTCCGGGCCGCCGGATGGACTCCAACCACGTCTGGCTCTACATCTGGCCGGTGATCGACGCTCCGGTCGAGGAACTCACCGCGCTGCGGCGCAGCGTCGCACCGATCACCTCCGGCGCCGGGCTGCAGGAGGTCGTCGCCCAGGGGCGCGTGGCCACCCAGCCCGGCGGCCCCCCCGTCGCGGTGGCGGCCAGGTTCTCGTACAAGCAGGGCACGGGCGTGGTGACCTCGGTCAGCGGCCCGCCGACCGAGCGGCTCAAGCCGCTGGACGACTACGCGCAGAAGGTGCTCCGCTCCCGGCAGCGGGGCACGGTCTACCCGTACGAGCTGCTGCCGCTGCTGACCCGCACCGGTGGGGAGTTCATCGAGCACGACCTGGACGGCAACGGCCGGCTGGTCCCGGTCAACCGTGCACCGGGTGGGAACCGGGCCGGGATCGTCGTCGGTGTGGCCCGGACCCCGACCGCGCGCTACCCCGAGGGGATGACCCGGATCGCGCTGCTCGGGGATCCGACCAAGGCGCTCGGCTCGGTCGCCGAGGCCGAGTGCGCCCGGATCATCGCAGCCCTCGACCTGGCCGAGTCGATCGGCGCACCGGTGGAGTGGTTCGCCCTGTCCGCCGGGGCCCGGATCTCGATGGACTCGGGCACCGAGAACATGGACTGGGTCGCGCGGGCGCTGCGCCGGATCATCGGCTTCACGCAGGCCGGTGGCGAGATCAACGTCGTGGTCACCGGGATCAACGTCGGCGCCCAGCCGTACTGGAACGCCGAGGCCACGATGCTCATGCACACCCAGGGGATCCTGGTGATGACCCCGGACAGCGCGATGGTGCTGACCGGCAAGACGTCGCTGGACTACTCCGGCGGGGTGTCGGCCGAGGACAACTTCGGCATCGGCGGCTACGACCGGGTGATGGGGCCGAACGGTCAGGCTCAGTACTGGGCCCCCGACCTGGTGTCCGCGGTGGACGTGCTGTTCTCGCACTACGAGCACGCCTACCGTCTGGCCGCCGAGCAGTCACCGCGTCCGGCCGAGACGACCGACCCGGCCGACCGCGACGTCTGCGACTTCCCGCATGTGGTGACGGACAGCGACTTCCGGACCGTCGGGGACATCTTCTCCCCCGCCACCAACCCCGAGCGCAAGAAGGCGTTCGACATCCGGACGCTGATGAGGGCCGTCGCCGACCAGGATCACCCGCTGCTCGAGCGCTGGTCCGGAATGGCCGAGGCGGAGACGTCCGTGGTCCTGGACGCCCACCTCGGCGGGTACCCGATCTGCCTGCTGGGCATCGAGTCCCGGCCGATCCCGCGCCGCGGCTTCCCGCCCAGTGACGGCCCGGACACCTGGACCGCCGGCACGCTGTTCCCCCGCTCGTCGAAGAAGACCGCGCGGGCCATCAACGCCGCAAGCGGTAGCCGGCCGCTGGTCGTGCTCGCGAACCTGTCCGGGTTCGACGGCTCGCCGGAGTCGATGCGCACCCTGCAACTGGAGTACGGCGCGGAGATCGGCCGTGCGGTGGTGAACTTCCGCGGGCCGATCGTGTTCTGCGTCGTGTCCCGCTATCACGGCGGCGCGTTCGTGGTGTTCTCCAAGACGTTGCACGACAACATGCAGGTGCTGGCGGTCGAGGGCTCCTACGCCTCCGTGATCGGCGGTGCCCCGGCGGCCGGGGTCGTCTTCTCCGGCGAGGTGGACCAGCGCACGGCGGCGGACCCGAGGCTGCGCGCGCTGGAGCGACGGCTGGCCGAGGCCGACGACCTGGAACGGGCCCGGCTGCGGGCGGAGCTGAACGACCTGCGCGCCGCCGTCCGGTCGGAGAAGCTCGGCGAGGTCGCGGCCGAGTTCGACAGCGTCCACTCGATCGAGCGGGCCGTGAAGATGGGGTCGGTCGACGCCGTCATCGCGCCGTCCCTGCTGCGCCCCAAGCTGATCGAAGCCGTTCGTCTCGGCCTGGACCGCTCCTGACCCGTCCCGCATAGACCCCGCCGCGGCCTCTGGCCGACCCCGGGCCGTCCTCTGGTATGCAATCGGGCTATCGCGCGACGGCGATAGCCCGATTGCATATCAGAGGTCGCTATCCACAGGCAGCGCCGCGGCGCCAGCGGGCACGGTGACGATCGACTTCACTGTGGGTATGACTCCGCCGGCCCGGATCCCGTCGACGCTGATCGGCATACCTTTCCGCGGCAGTGAGGCCGTGGCCAAGGGCTTGCTGACCGCGGAACAGCTGCGGTCCAAGGTCTGGTGCAGGCTGGTACGCGGCATCTACGTGACCTGCGAGCACGCGTCGGAGCCCGACGTTCGAGTGGCCGCGCTGCGTCTGGCCATGCCTGCGGGTGCGGTGATCGCAGGCCGCACGGCCGCCTGGCTGCACGGCGTCTGGCAACCCCGCCCCGGCAGAGTCGTCCCGCTCGAACTCGCCCGCTCGGTACGTGCGCCCGCGCTGATGACCAAGGGACTGTCCGCGCGGCGACTCGTGTTGCGTGGCAGCCCTGACCTCAGCCGGCCGTTGACCGGCCTGTCGGGCCTCGACCACGATGTCGAGCAGCGGGACGGGATCCGCGTCACCTCGCCCACGCGCACCTGCTTCGATCTGATGCGCGAGCGGGCACTGGTCGAGGCCGTCGTCGTGGCAGATGCGTTCGCTGCGGCCGACCCACCGCTGCCGCTTCCGTTCCTCGACGCGTACTGCGCCGATCGTCGCCGCTGGCCCAACGTCCGGCTCGCCCGCCAGGCGGTGGATCTGGCTCGCTCCGGCGTGCGTTCTCCGGGCGAGTCACGGCTTCGGATGGTCCTCGTGCTCTCCGGGCTGCCGGATCCGCTGGTGAACGTTCCGGTGATGCGCGCCGGCACCGACGAGGTACTGGGCGTGCCCGACCTGATCATGCTGGGACGCCGCCGTATGGTCGGGGTCGAATACGACGGCGCCTATCACGACGAGGCGGACCAGCCGGCCCTGGATCGCCGTCGGGCGAATCGGCTCTCCGTCGGCTCCCTACCGATCCTGAGGTACGACAAGGTGTCCGTGACCCGTGAGCGCAACCTCGTGGCGGAGGAAGTCGCACAGGCCTGCGGCGACCGCCTCACTCTGCCCCTGTCCGAGCGGGACTTCCGCCAACCCCCGCCCCGCCTGGCCTGGTAGTTCTACCCACCCCCGCCGGCGGACCTCCGCCATCCAGGCTGCGCCCAGCGCGCCGACCACACTCAACCTCTGGTATGCAATCGGCCTATCACCTTGCGGTGATAGGCCGATTGCATACCAGAGGACGCAGAAACCGAGGCGGCAACACCTAGTCCTGCTCGTCGGGGTCCATCAACTCGTGCACGAGTTTGAGCGAGTCGGACAAGGACTCGAGGTACGCGCGGGACACGTCGAACGGCATCAGCCCGGTGGCCTCGACGCCGTTCACGTCGTCACGCTCGTGGGCGAGCACGGCAGTCAGCGCGCGACCGGCCTCGCCGGCGCCCTCCAGCAGCGCGGTACGCGTCTCGTGGCCGACGCCTGACCGGTCCGCCACGTCCGACGGCTCGGAGCCGAGCAGCTCCGCCGCGCCGGACAGCAGGCCGATGGTGAACGCCAGATCGGCCTGGTGCAGCGCCAGCCGCTGGCAGGCGTGTGCCCGAGCCAGGATGCTCCACAGGTCGTCGGACGTGTTCCGCGTGGTGCCGCCCTCGAGCAGCGTCAGCACCACCCAGGAGCGCAGCAGCCGGGGGCCGATCAGCACCAGGGCCTGGCGCAGCGAGGTCACCTCGCGCCCGGCACCCGCAGCGGCGGAGTTCGCCGTCCTGAGCAGCCGCAGGGTCAGCCCGGGGTCGCTGCCGACCATCTGCTCGATCCGCCCGATCGGGACGCGCGCGTCGGCCAGGTCGTTCAGCAGCCTGATGCAGATCAGCTGGCTGGGCGACAGGGAACGCTGCTCCAGCACGATCGGCCGCTGCAGGTAGCTGCCCTGGAACAGCTCGAAGCCGAGATCGGTGCTGCGCTGGAACACCTCGGCGTCCTCGACGTGGGTCGCCAGCAGGGTCGCGCCGGTGCTGCCGCACTGATGCACCAGGCCCGGTACCACCATGGTGGGCAGCGAGTTCACGTCGATCTTGACGAAGTCGGCGATCTCGACCAGCGCGCCGCGCTTGAGGTCACCGCGGTAGTTGTCCACGGCCAGCCGGTAGCCGGCGGCACGCAGGTGCGCCAGCCCGAGCAGCAGCTCGTGGTCGACGTCGACCTGGTCGGTGATCTCGATGATCACAGCGTCGGCCGGCACCGGGATCGGGATGACGCCGGTCAGGAAGGCCCTGGTGAAGTTGATGAACACGGGGCGTCCGTCGGAGATGTTGTCCAGCCCGAAGGTTCCGAACGTTGAGGCGATCACCTGCGAGGTGGCCTGCTCGCCCGCCACCTCACCCGGCCGCCTATCGTCGCCGGAGCGGAACAGCAACTCGTAGGAGACCAGCTGCCGCCGAGCGTCGTAGATGGCCTGCCGGCCGATCCGAACGAAGCGGACCATGCCTGCACCGCCGGCTCCGGACTCCCTCGACCCGGTGATCGGGATCGTGCCGGAATCCATCCCGTCGACCAGGTCGACGTCACGATCGGTGTCGGCGGGCGAGTCGAACTCTGGGTCGAACCCGGCCGGCAGGCCGAGCTCCGAGCCGGCATCGGGCGCGGACATGACGCCTCCTCAGCGCACGACGATGGACATCATGCCGGTGCCGTAGCCGCTGATGCTCAGCACCACGTCGACGCGACCGCCTGCCGCGCCGACGAGGTTGGCCACATCGGTCGGCACGGCCTGGTTCGGCCCATACATCTCATAGAGCTTCACGTGCGGCGCACCGGGCGTGTTGAACGCGGCAGCCAGCACGTTGAGCACCTCGTAGCAGTTGTCGCGCATCAGCGGGGGGAGGTCGCGCTCTTCGATCGCGTCCGCCACGCCGCCGGGCGGCAGCATCCCGAGTGCGCCGCCCAGCCGGGCCGCGCATTCCAGGTCCACCGCGATCACCGCGGACAGGTTCACCTTGTCGTTGACGTACACGGCGACCACGTTCGTGGTCTTCGCGGGCAGGACCTCCCCGTCTGTCAGGTCCACTCCGCGCCCGACCAGGTCCTCGATCAGCGACCGCACCGAGTGCCGGCTCGGCAGGGGCGATTGCTCGACTGTCATGCTCATGCTGTCACCACCGGTGCGAGGGCGTCAGCGAACGCTTCCGCCGTGAAGGGTTTGGCAATCAGGCCCATCGCGCCGCAGGCGGCTGCCTGCTCCCGCATCTCCTCCGATCCCTCAGAGGTGACGAAGCAGAACGGCGTGTCGATACCGCGTGCGCGCAGGCTCTTCAGCAGGTCGATGCCGGTCATCTCCGGCATGTTCCAGTCGGACAGGATGAGGTCGGGTGTATCGCCCTCGGCCAGTTCGAGCGCCTGGCGCCCGTTCTCCGCCTCGACGACGTCGTGCCCCGTGAACCCCGCCTGACGGAGCGTCCGGGTGACGATCATCCGCATGGCGCGGCTGTCGTCAGCGATCAGAATCTTCATGGCTGGCTCTCCACTGGATCGTCCACGACCGACGGTGGCCAGTAGAGACCGTCCACCGTTGCGCCCGGGAGCAAGGTCAGCTCGGCCACCTGGCCGAACACACTCGCACTGACCCGGACGGAGTCACTCCCCCCTGCGGTCTGCTCGACGGACAGCTCCGCGACCGGCAGGGACAGCCGCGCAGTGTGGAACATCAGCGTCTTCACGTTGCCGCCGATGATGTTGCCCAGCTCGCCCACCGTGTCGATGAGGTCGTCCGGCGACGGGTCGCCGACGGCCATCATCCGGCTCGCCAGCAGGCGTGCCAGCACGGCACCCACACGCACCTCGATGCCGAGGAAGCTGTCCTCGAGCTCGTCGTGGGCGGCCAGCCGGGACGTCGCGACCGGCCCCGGGGGCAGCGGATCCAGTGACGGATATGCCTCCTCCCCGAGCACCGAGTAGAGAACATCCGTCAGCAGGCTCTCGAGATCCTGCCGGGCGTCCTCGAGGTCGTCGATCGTCGTCACGAGCCACCTCCGGTGTGCCGGAACACGACTGCCCTACCCAGCTCCATGCGCTGGAAGGTGCCGTCAAGATTGAGCGTGCTCTCCGCACCGCCGAGCACCAGGTATCCGCCAGGACGCAGGACCCGCCGGATGTGGCCGAGAACCGTGCGCTTGGTCTCCAGGTCGAAGTAGATCAACACGTTCCGCAGGAACACGATGTCGCAGCTGGGCACCCCGGTCGCAGGCAGCGCCAAGTTGCCGCGATCGAACCGGGTCAGCGCGCGGACCGCCTGCCGCAGAACCCATTCCCGGCCGTTCTGGTCGAAGTACTTGACCAGGTATTGGGCCGGCAGGCCGCGGTTGACCTCCAGCTGGGAGAAGCGTGCCGCCCTGGCCCGATCCACCATCCGCTGCGAGATGTCGGTGCCGATGATCTGCGCGGTGAAGCCAGGATGCGCCGGCAGCCAGTCCAGCAGCAGCATCGCCAGCGAGTACGCCTCCTGACCGCTGGA
Source organism: uncultured Actinomycetota bacterium (assembly GCA_963740575.1). Lineage (GTDB taxonomy): Bacteria > Actinomycetota > Actinomycetes > Actinomycetales > Kineosporiaceae > CAVUET01. Next base: position 58,252 of record CAVUET010000006.1, read on the forward strand.
GCAGGCCGCGGACCAGATCGTCAGGTTCCGGCTGCCGGTGTTCGCGATCTCAGGGAGCAGCTGCTGGCTGAACGCCTGGAAAGGGTAGGAGTCGCGGAACCAGGACGTCTCGTTCGTCGTCAGCGCGTCGACCACGGCCTCGCCGAGCGCGTTGTCGCCGCGCCGCAGCCGGCTCACCAGGGCGGCGACATCACGCTCGCCGATCTGGCGGGCGATCGGAGCCAGCCGGGACTCGACCAGGTATTCCTTGCCCGGCTGCAGGTCGATGGAGCTGCGCTGCCGGACGAAGTTGGTGACGAACGCGAAGTCCGCCTGGACCAGGCTCACGAAGCCACCCCCACGGGTGCGGGGCCGCGGCTCAGCGCTGCGGCCAGCTCGGGACCGATGCGCGGCAGGGGGAGCACCTTGTCGGCCTGGCCGGACATCGTCACGGCGCCCGGCATGCCCCAGACGACGCTGGTGGCCTCGTCCTGGGCGACGATCTCGCCACCGGCTTCCCGGATGACCCGGGCGCCGCGCTCACCGTCCCGCCCCATCCCGGTCAGCACGACCGCGAGGACACGATCGCCGTAGATGCTCGAGACGGCGCGGAACATGACGTCCACGGACGGGCGGCAGAAGTTCTCCGGCGGGTCCTCGTTCAGGTGCACCACGACGGAGGCGCCCTGCCTGCGCAGTGCCAGGTGCTGGCCGCCGGGGGCGATCAGCACCTCGCCGGGAACGAGATGGGCGCCCTCGGTCGCCTCCTGCACGCGCAGCCTGCAGTGCGTGTCCAGGCGCTGCGCCAGCAGTCGGGTGAACAGCGCGGGCATGTGCTGCACCACCACGACCGGCACGGAAAGGTCGGCCGGAAGCGCCGGCAGCACGGAGGCCAGGGCGTCGGGCCCACCGGTGGACGAGCCGATCGCCAGCACCGAGAAGCCTCCGGTGCGGACACGTGCCTGCGGCACGGGCTTGATCGGCTCGCGCTGGTGGACACCCGCTGCTCGCCGAGCGCCGGCCAGGGCCTTGAGCTTCGGGATCAGCTGGTCGCGGATGTTCTGCTGGCTCTCCGCGAAGCTACCCACGTTCGACGGCTTGGTCACGTAGTCACTGGCCCCGGCCGCGAGCGCGTCCAGGGTCGCCGAGGCGCCGCGTTCGGTCAGCGTCGAGAACATCACCACAGGCAGCCGAGGGTTGGTCCGGCGCAGTGCGCGGACCGCCTCGATGCCGTTCATCACGGGCATCTCGATGTCCATCGTCACGACGTCAGGCTTCAGCTCGGCCACGCGTTCCAGCGCGATCCGGCCGTTCTGGGCGATCCCGACGACATCGATCGCGGGATCGGCAGCCAATGCCTCCGAGACCAGGCGCCGGATCACGACCGAGTCGTCGACCACCAGCACCCGGATCCGGGCGGGCCTTCCGGTCATGCCGCCACCAGTCCCAACAGGGCAAGCTTCTCCGCGATGACCTCGTCGGTGAACGGCTTGATGACGTACTCGTGCGCACCGGCGGCCAGCGCCCGGACGATCTGCCCCTGCTCGCTCTCGGTGGTCACCATCATCAGCGAGATGTCGCGCAGGTCCTCGCGGGCGCGCACGTTCTTGATGAACGTCAGACCGTCCATGACCGGCATGTTCCAGTCGACCAGGATCACCTCGGGACGCGTTCCGGCGTTCAGCACCGACAAGGCCTCGGCCCCGTCGCCGGCCTGGGCCACGTCGAATCCGAGGCCGCTGAGAAGCCGGGTCAGGATCGACCGCATCGCGCGCGAGTCGTCGACGACCAGTGCCAGCATCGGAACTCCCTTGTGTGGCGGGGTATAGAGCGGCCGGAGGCCGGTTTGGTGCGGTTCATCGGGTGGTGCTGGTCATCGGGTGGTGCTGGTCATCGGGTGTTGCGGGTCTGGCCGTGGTGCGGGTGGTGCCGGGTTGCGGTGGACTCGCCGTTCACGTCCTCTTGGTCATCGGCAGCCGGTCACCCTTCCTGGACCGCTTGCCGCGGTGCAGGTCAGCCTGCTCTGGCCTCGACCACGTCCAAGACGCGCTTGGCGTTGAGGGCCAACAGAAGCCGGTCGGGCAGGGTGTACGCGCCGAGAAGCAGGTCGCGGACCCGCTCGTCGACGGTGCTCGGCGTCTGCTCGAAGGGCACCTGGGAGACCTCGAGCACGCCGCCGATCTCGTCCACCAGCAGGCTGACAGGCTCGTCGTCGACGCGGATCACCACGTTGACCGGCTCGCGGTTCGTCTCGGACGGTGGCAGTCCGAGCCGGGAGCGCAGCTCGATCGCGGTCAGCACCTCGCCGCGCAGGTTGATCAGCCCGGCGATCTCGGGGGCCGCCAGCGGGACCGGCGTGATCTGCTGCAGCCGAACGACTTCCTGGACCAGGGAGACGTCGACCCCGAACAGGTACTTGCCCACATGGAATGTCGACAGCTGGGTCATGCCATGACCTCCTGGTATCCGGGCGCTTCGGCATCGACCATGCCGGAGTAGAAGTTCGGGTCGGCGGTGAGCACCGCGGACTGCACGTCCAGCAGCTCGACCACCTTGTCCCCGACCACGACGCTGCCGACCAGGGCGTGGTCGTCGATGTCGCTGCGGGTCCCGACCCGCTCGGTGGCGATGTCGAGGATCCGGTCGACGACGAAGCCGACGCTGCGCTCGCCCCTGGTGTAGACGACCAGCTGGACGCCGCCCTCGGTGGCCGCCTCGGCGTAGGAGCCGAGCAGGGTCGAGAGCCGGACCAGCGGCATGATGTGCCCGCGGTACTGGACCACCTCGCGGCCGCCCACCCGCTCGATGGACGATGCCTGGATCTCCTCCAACCGCGTGACCATCTCCAGCGGGATGGCGGCGCGCCGCCCCTCCGCCACCTCGACCACGAGGACCGGGTCGAGCACCTCGACGTCCTTGGCGGTGTCCTCGGTGGCGGGGCCGGTGTTGTTGGCCAGCACGTTGGAGCGCCGGGCCAGGGTGGCCGCGTCGAGGATCAGGACCACCGTGCCGTCGCCGAGGATGGTGGCGCCGGCATAGGCCGGGATGCCCTTCAGGTGCCTCCCGAGCGGCTTGACCACGATCTCCTGGGTGTCCAGAACGTCGTCGACGACAAGCCCGAAGCGCTGCTGCTCGGCGTGCAGGACGACGATGAAGCCGCCGCGTTCCTGCCCTCCGTCGGCCTCCTCGAAGCCGGCCGGGACCAGCGCGAGCTGCTCGTCCAGGCGGACCAGCGGGAGCAGCATGTCCCGCAGCCGGTAGACCGGCGCCCCGGAGATCAGCTCGATGCCGCCACGGGCATGCTCGCCGGACAGCCGGACCAGTTCCAGGACGCTGACCTGCGGTACGGCGTAGCGACGTCCGGCACAGCCGATCGTCAGAGCCGGAATGATCGCCAGGGTGAGCGGGATGGTCAGCCGGAAGGTCGACCCGATTCCGACCTTGCTGGTGACGTCGACCGAGCCGCCGATGCCCTCGATCCGGGTCTTCACGACGTCCATCCCGACACCGCGCCCGGAGACGTTGGTGACCGCGGCGGCCATCGAGAAGCCGGGTAGGAAGATCATGTGCATGATCTCGCGGGGGGTCATCGTCGCCAGCTGTGCCTGGGAGACCAGGCCGCGCTCGATGGCCTTGGCCGCGATCCGCTGCGGGTCGATGCCAGCGCCGTCGTCGATGATCTCCAGGTGCACCTGGCCGGCCTCGTGGTACGCCCGCAGCCGGAGCACGCCCTCGACGGGCTTGCCGGCCGCCGCGCGCACCTCCGGAGGCTCGATCCCGTGGTCCACCGCGTTGCGGACGAGGTGGGTCAGCGGGTCCTTGATCGCCTCGAGGACGGAGCGGTCGAGCTCGGTCTCCCGGCCCTCCATCTCCAGCCGCATCTGGCGCCCGCAGGTCTTGGCCAGGTCGCGGACGACCCGGGGCATCTTGCTCCAGACCGCGTCCACGGGCTGCATGCGGGTCTTCATGACCTGCTCCTGCAGCTCGCTGGTGACCAGGCTGAGCCGCTGCGCGGAGCGGGCCAGCGAGGAGTCCTTCGAGGCGTCCTTCTCGTCATCCAGCCGCGAGACCAGCTGGTTGCGGGCCAGCACGAGCTCGCCGACCAGGCGCATCAGGGAGTCCAGCAGCTCGACGTCCACGCGGACCGAGCTGTCCACCACCGAGCGGCGGTCGTGCTGGGTCTCCAGTGCCGACTCGACCGCGGCCGGGGTGGCCGAGCCGTGGTCCACGAGGATGTTCCCGAGCGGCCTGCCGTCGCCCAGGTGCTGCTCCATCCGGGCGATCTCCACGGCGTCGGGCGTGGTGGCACCCGCCTGGAGCAGGACCTGGCCGATGGCGGTGGTGGGGTCGGGGACCGGCGCGGCGGCCGGGGACGGCTCCTGGGCCGAAGCCTGGGGCGCCTCCGGTGCCGGCGGCGTGGCTGCCGAGGAACGTCGCTTGCCGCCCCGGCGGGTGCCACGGGCCGCAGCGGCTGGCTGCTCCGCGGCCGCGACCCCGGCGGTCACCGGCTCGGCGGCGGCCTCGGCCGGCGCCTCCTGCTTGGGCGCAGCCTCGGTGGTGTCGGGCTGGGTGGCGCCGGGCTCGGGCGCGGGCGCCTCGGTGGTCTGGGGCTCGGACGTCTGGGCTCCGGCGGCAGCGGCAGCGGCATCGGCGGCAGCGGCAGCGGCATCGGCGGCAGCGGCATCGGCGGCAGCGGCGGCCGGTGCGATGTCCTCGCGCAGGGAGGAGAGCACGGCGATCAGCTCGGAGTCGTCCCCGGGCCCCTCGGAGCCGTCCTGCTCGATGGCCCGCAGCAGACTGCGGACGGCGTCCACCATCTTGAGCAGCGCGGTGGCGCGGTCGTCCGTGAGGGCGATATGACCGTCCCGCAGGCGGCTCAGCAGGTTCTCACCGACGTGGGTGAGCTTCTCCAGGCGGTGGAAGGCGAGGAAGCCGCTCGTGCCCTTGATGGTGTGAATCGTCCGGAAGACGCTCGCCAGCAGGTCGCGAGACACCGGATTCTGCTCGAGCGCGAGGAGGTCCCTGTCGAGCTGGTCGAGGTTCTCGTGCGACTCGACCAGGAACTCGGTGACGATCTCGTCGATCGCTTCCATTCCTCGCTCCTCCTCGGCGCCATGAACTGCGCGATGTCGTCATGGACCTAGGCGTCACATGGGACGAGGTATGCATCGGCGATCTGGCGGTCAACTTGAGCGGCGGCGAGCCCGGTCAGAGCAGGTAGCGGTCGACCCAGAACCCGTCCTCGTCAGTGACGACCCCGGAGGTCGCCTCGACGATGACGCGGGTCACGGCGATCACGGCCGGTGCGACTCTGGCGCGGCTGGCCAGGAACTCCGGCGGGGGGATCCGGCTCTCGCGAATGGCCGGGTCCGGGCAGGCCCAGCGGACCTCGTAGACGACGTACGGCCCGTCGGCCCAGTCCTCCTCGAGAACGGACGGCTCGGGTGCGGGCGCAACGTGTACGCGCACCTCGATCGCGCCGTCGTGCCCTGAGCCGACCAGCCCCACCACGGAGAACGAGTCGATCGCCTCGTCGCCGGCCAGCACCTCGAGGTCGTAGGCGTCCGCCTGGGCGTGCAGGTACTCCAGCTCTTCGGGGTCGAGCGGGTCGAGATCGATCTCCGCGCGGAAGGCCTCCCCGGAGTAGACATCCGGGGACGGACCGGTCCAGGGCGGGCCGTCCAGGGCGAGTTGGGCGCCGGGCAGCTCGCGGGCCACCACCCCGCGGAGCATCTCGGGCTCGAGCCAGTACGGCGAGCGGACGATGAAGTCGACCGCCCGGTCAGGGTCCGGCTGGATCATCTCTCCGGCGCTGACCCGGACCGCCCCGTGCAACCGGCGGGCCAGGGCCACGAGCAGGTGCACTCCGCGGCCCTCCTCGCGCCAGGGCAACCCCTTCGGGAAGGCGTAGCCGAAACCGTCCCGGTCGTCCAGCCCCGGCAGCGGCGGGTCCTCGCGCTCGATCGGCGCCTCCAGCGCGTAGACGACCGTCCAGGGCATCGGCACCCCGGCATCCACGGCCTCCTCCATGACCAGCTCGAACGGGCCGATCAGGCGGCTGTGCCGGCCGAGCGGGACCTCCCCGTCACGGGCCAGGTCACCGCGTGGCACGCGCGAGCGGACCAGCCAGGCGACCTCGTCCGGGCTGACCGTGGTGGGCACCAGCAGGAGGTGGTGGTCGCGCAGTTGCTGGAGCGTGGCAGCGTCGAGCGCGCCCATGCTCGGGTCGTCCGAGCTGCGGCCGAACCATCGAGACCGTACTGCCATCGCGCTCGCCCCGGATCCGCCCGATCAGACGGGAGTGCGGTGGAAGGAGAGGTGGGACCGGCTGGCGGTCGGTCCACGTTGACCCTGGTAGCGCGAGCCTGACGCAGGGCTTCCGTAGGGGTTCTCGGCCGGGCTAGACAGGCGGAAGAAGCAGAGCTGGCCGATCTTCATCCCCGGCCAGAGCTTGATCGGGAGGGTCGCGACGTTGCTCAGCTCGAGCGTCACGTGCCCGGAGAAGCCGGGGTCGATGAAGCCCGCGGTCGAGTGCGTGAGCAGGCCCAGCCGGCCCAGGCTCGACTTGCCCTCCAGCCGCGCGGCGATGTCATCCGGGAGCGTGACCAGCTCGAAGGTGGACGCCAGCACGAACTCACCGGGATGCAGGACGAACGCCTCGCCATTATTGACCTCGACCAGCCGGGTCAGCTCGGGCTGCTCCTGGGCGGGATCGATCACCGGATACTTGTGATTGTCGAACAAACGGAAGTATCGGTCGATCCGGACATCCACGCTCGACGGCTGCACCATGGCCACGTCGTACGGCTCGAGGACGACCCGGCCAGCCTCCACCTCGGCACGGATGTCACGGTCGGAGAGGAGCACGGTGGCCACGTTAGCGGGCTCCCGCCGACCCGGGGGCCCAGGTGCGTCGCGCCCTTCCGGCCCGGCCGGCGCCCGACCTGATCGAGCAGCGCCGTGCCGCGGTCCACGCCGGCTTGGTAAGGTGGCCCCGCCTCCACGCAGGCGCGCGGGTGTAGTTCAATGGTAGAACATCAGCTTCCCAAGCTGACAGTGCGGGTTCGATTCCCGTCACCCGCTCCAGACGTTCCGGCCCTGGTCAGGGGAATGATCCAGACCAGGGCCTTGGTCATCTCGGAGCCCGGCGCACGCATCGTGCGATTGGCGTGCAATGACGCCGGCACGAGCACTCCGGCCGCGTCGTCTTCGGGGTCCTCGTCGCCCTGGTCCTTGTCGTCGTCCCGCTGCTTGGCGGCTGGCTTGTCCTGTTCGGCCTCCGACCGATCGCCTATGGCGGACTGCTCCCGCTCGATCAGCTCCTCGATCGCGCCGGTCCCGGGCCCGGGCGGGGTGGAGAACCATTGCGCCGCGTTCGCCGCTCGGGTGATCCGGGGTCAGGCGCGCCGGATGGCCGAGGGAGGTCAGCGGCATGATCCGCTTGCCCTGGGCCGTGTTGGCTTGGGCCCGCTTTGCGTGCCGGGCTGCGGCGCTGGGGAGCCGCGCAATTCGCGGTGACGCCCGACTGCTTGACCTGGTGTGCGCTCCAGGAGGCAGGGTGGAAGGCATGATCAGTCAGGAGCAATTCCATGACCGCGCCTCCATCGTGCTGGGCGCGATGGACTTCGGTACAACGGTGCCGGAGGCCACCGCCAACGCCATCCTGGACCGTTTCGTCGAGCTGGGTGGACGGTGGATCGACACCGCGGACTGCTACTCGTTCTGGAACGACCCGAGCGGGGTCGGCGGGCAGAGCGAAGCCCTGCTCGGCCGGTGGCTGGCCCGCCGGCCGGGCCTGCGCGAGCAGTTGCTGATCTCGACCAAGGTCCGGCACCAGCCGCTGGTGCCCCACCGCTGGCCGGAGTCCGCCGAAGGTCTGTCTGCGACGGCGATCCGCAACGGGATCCGAGGCAGCCTGCAGCGGCTCGGCATCGACCACGTCGACCTGCTCTGGGCCCACGGCGAGGACCGTACGGTGGAGCTGCGGGAGACCGTCGAGGCGTTCGGCCAGCTCGCCGCGGACGGGACAGCCCGCAGGCTCGGCGCCTCGAACCACGCCACCTGGCGGGTGGAGCGGGCCCGCGCGATCGCCGACTCGCTGCGGCTGCCCGGCTGGACCGCCCTGCAGCTGCGCCACACGTACGTGCGGCCGAGGCCGGACACGCGGTTGCCGGACGAGGGGCACCACCTGATGTCCCCCCAGGACCTGGACTACGCGAGCACCGAAGCGGGCATGGCGTTGTGGGCGTACTCCCCACTGCTGCGCGGGTCCTACGTCCGGCCCGACCGCCCGTTGCACGAGCTCTACGATCATCCCGGTACGACCCGCAGGCTGGGCCTGCTCAAGATCCTGGCCGACGAGACCGGCGCCACCGTCCACCAATTGGTGCTGGCCTGGCTACTCAACAGCAGCCCCGCCGTGTCCCCGATCCTGGGGGTCAGCACCGTCGCACAGCTCGAGGAGGCGATGCCCGCGCAGACCCTCGCGCTCGACCCGGCCGTCATCCAGCGCATGAACGAGGCCGCTTGAGGCCATCGGGAGATGGTGGCCTGGGCTGCGCCGGCACCGGCGGCACCTGGGGCGCTGTGGGAGGGTGGTCGTGTGACATTGGACGACCTCGTCCGGCTGCGCCGGGCCCGTGACCTGATGGACCGCAACTACGCGGACCCGCTCGACGTGCCGGCGCTGGCGCGCGGCGCCTACATGTCGCCGGGCCACTTCTCCCGCAGCTTCCGCGCCGCCTTCGGGGAGGCGCCGTACAGCTACCTGATGACGCGCCGGATCGAGCGGGCCAAGGCGCTGCTGCGGCGGGGTGACCTGTCGGTGACGGAGGTCTGCTTCGCGGTCGGCTGCACATCGCTGGGGTCGTTCAGCTCTCGGTTCACCGAGCTGGTCGGCGAGAGCCCGAGCTCGTACCGGGCCCGCCGCCACGACGAGGGCGCCGCCATCCCGGCCTGCATCGCCAAGATCCACACGCGACCGGTCAGGAACGGAGAAGCGAAGCCTGCTGCTCACCCGTAGCGTGCAACGCATGGACATCAAGCTGTCATCGTGTTTCATCGCCGTCGACGATCACGACAAGGCGCTCGCCTTCTACCGGGACGTTCTCGGCCTGGAGGTACGCAATGACGTCGGGTTCGAGGGGATGCGCTGGGTGACCGTCGGCGCGCCGTCGCAGCCCGATGTGGACATCGTCCTCGAACCGCCCCTCGCGCACCCGAACGCCTCGCCCGCCGACAAGGAGGCCGTGGCGGAACTGCTGGCCAAGGGTCTGCTGCGCGGGGTCATCTTCAGGACCGACGACTGCGACGCCACCTTCGAGCGCATCAGTGCCGCGGGTGGCGAGGTGCTGCAGGAGCCGATCGACCAGCCGTACGGAGTCCGCGACTGCGCCTTCCGTGATCCCTCCGGCAACATGCTGCGCTTCAACCAGCCTCGCAAGCAGTGAGCCGAATCGCGGCCTGCCAGGGGGTATGACGCGGACCGGATGACAGGGCGAACCTCAAGCGTTCGTCAGGTCCCGGTCCTCCAGCTCCCAGGCGTGGTCGAGCATGTGCCAGGCACAACATCGGATCAAGAACTGCAGCGCCCATGACCGCGCCGGCTCGCCGCGGGCGTGGAAGTCGCGGATCCCCCCGACGAAAGCAACCCGGTAGGACCTTCCGCTCGCACTCGGTCTCGGTCATCGGATCGTTCTCGGGCGCGGCCGGCCTGCCCGAGACACCGTAGTAGTCGGTCATTCCGATCCCCTCGAGTCGCTCCACCACCTCGAGTTCGCCGGTGGCCCGAGGTTGGCTGGCCACGAGCCGGCCGACCTCACCCGGCAGCCAGGACGCCGTCGACCCGCCGTGGCAGCCGCCACGGATTGCTCTCGCGCAGGGGCTCGGGCAGCAGCGCGTCGGGCACGGACTGGTAGCTGACCGGGCGCAGCCAGCGCTCGATCGCGGCGGTGCCGACGGACGTGGTGCGAGCATCCGTGGACGAGGGGTACGGGCCGCCGTGCTGCATGGCCCAGGTGACCGCGACTCCGGTCGGGAAGCCGTCCCAGATCACTCGGCCGGCCCGTCGCCGCAGCTCTTCGAGAACCGGCCGCAGGCTCTCCGGCGGCTCCCCGGCACCGGCGTGCACGGTCGCGGTCAATGTGCCCGGCAACGTCCCGATGATCGCGAGCAGCTCCCGCTCGTCCTGGTACTCGACCAACACCGTCAGCGGGCCGAAGCACTCGTCGAACACGGCCTCGCGCGTTCCGGCATCCATGAGCAGTGTCGCGGCCCGGGTGGCAACCAGTCGTGCCGGTGCCAGGAAGCCGTCTCCGGTCGGCGTCGGGCTCTGCGCCACGAGCTCGACGCCGGCCAGGGCCGTCCGCTCGGCAGCGCCGGCCGCGTAGCGGGTCACGATGTGCTCGGCCAGCATTGGCGCGGGCGTGTAGCCGCGGGTCCCGTCGGCGAGCGCCTCGCGTAGCCGCCGGCCGTCGCCACCCGCGGGCATGATCACCACACCGGGCTTGGTGCAGAACTGACCCATGCCCATCGTGTACGAGCCCATCACACCGGCCGCGACGTCGTCGGCCCGTTCCCGCGCCGCGGCCGCCGTGATGACGAGCGGGTTGATGCTGCCCAGCTCGCCGTAGAACGGTATGGGCTGCGGCCGATCCGTCGCCAGCTCGAACAGGGCACGGCCACCGGCCCGCGATCCGGTGAAGCCGACCGCCCGGACGGCTGGGTGCAGGACCAGTTCGGTCCCGGCCTGTCTGCCGTGCACCACCTGGACCACGTCCGCGGGGAACCCGCTGGCGACCGCTGCCGAACGGAGCACCTGAGCGCACCGCTCGGACGTAGCCGGATGCCCCGGATTCGCCTTGACCACAACAGGGCAGCCGGCCGCCAGCGCGCTGGCGGTGTCGCCGCCCGGGACGCTGAACGCCAGCGGGAAGTTGCTCGCGGCGAACACCGCGACCGGCCCGAGCGGCACCATCATCCGGCGCAGGTCCGGGCGCGGCGGGATGGCCTGAGGGTCGGGGTGATCGATCGTGACCCCGAGATACCCGCCGTCCCCGAGCACGCCCGCGAACAGCCGCAGCTGGGCGCTCGATCGGGCGACCTCACCGCGCAACCTGGCCTCGCCGAGTGCCGTCTCCCGGTCGGCGAGCGCCACGATCACGTCGCGGTCGCCGTCCAGCGCGTCCGCCATCGCGGTGAGCATCCGGGCGCGGCCCCGCGGACCTGCGGCCTCGAGGCCGTCAGCCGTCGAGGTGGCCAGGGCACATGCCGCGTCGACGTCAGTGCTGGTGGACTCGGCGCCCACCGTCTCGGCGACCGTCCCGGTGCGCGGGTCGATGCTGGGCACCGGCGCGCCGGTCGCGGCTTCGCTGGCTGCGCACATCTGGGTTCAGTCCGCCTCGTACTGCACCGCTGTTCGGGCGCCGATCATCGGCCGCAGGAGTGTCTCGATCACCGCGGTGTGCTTCGGATCGTCCCGGTAGACGCGATAGTCGTCGGCGCTGTCGAAGTCCGCGACAATGGCGAAGTCCGCGTTCCCCGCGTCGACCCCGGCATCCGAACCGACGAGGTACCGGCGGATCTGCGGGATCTGGGCCGGCAGCGACCGCAAGGCGGTCATCGCTGTGGCCACCTGCTCCGCGGTCACGTCCGGCTTCCACCGGATCAGAACGACGTGCCGGAACATCAGCCCTGCCTCGTGGTCATGCACCGGCCTCGTACCGCTGCGGCTCGTCGGAGTACTCGTCCCGATCGTCACCGGCAGACGCCGGAACGGGTTCCGCCGGCTGACTGTGGAGGCCGGTGCGCGAGGAGTCATGCCAGCGCGACGGCCAGATGGAGGCCACGAGCAGCAGCGCCCCGAGCATGAGGAGCAACCCGGACGCGGCTTGCGCCTGGTACGCCGCGTTGAACTGGTCCGGCACGCCGCGCAGCGTGCGGTGCACGACCCAGGACGGCTGAAGCGCCCACACCAGGCCGAACCCGGTCAGGATCACCCCTGGAATCAGGGACGCCAGCGGGGACACTCGCGAGCCCGCGCTCAACCCGAGCACGATCCCGCACGCGACCATCGCCGCTGCGACAACGAGCTGTCTGCCGTCACCGAGCAGCAGCGGAGAGAACCTGTCACCGTGCCGGTACGCCGGATAGGCGAACGCGGCAACAGCCAGCGGACTTATCACGATCCCGATGATCGCGCCGACGACGTGCCTGATCGTCCTGGACACCGATCTCGCCACCTTCCCGTAGCGCATATCCGCCACCGGAGTCAGGGGATCTGCCAGCCGAGGACCCTAGCCCAGACCAGGCTATTGCCGACACCCGCAGGAGACGAGACCAGGTTCACCCCGGCGACTCAACCAGGCAACCAAACCGGGCGGCTCACCTGCCCGGGGAGCGGCGGCGCCGGGCCGCGTTCGACCCGTGCGAGCCACCGAAGATAATGCTCACTCCGAGCACGAAGCCGAAGTTGTACCAGTTCCCGCTGTTGTGCACCTCGTAGATGTTCACCTTGTCGTTGAACAGCGAAACGATGAACGTGATCGGGCAGATGACGCCGTGCCACAGTCCGAGCCAGAAGCCGGCCAGCTGATCCGGTGCTGACACCTGGGCCACATTGTTCGCACCCGCAGCGCATCCGCTGAGCGCGACCACTCCCAAGCAGGCCAGCGCCGTGAGCAGGATGGTGCGATGGCGGCGGTTCATGGCGTCCTCCCCGAGGCCGATCCCGAGATCCTTACGCTAGTGGGTATGGCCGGGCACGAGCCGATCGACGGCATCGAACTGGACGACGACCCGGCCCGGGTCGATCGCGATCTGGTCTGGGACTTCCTGTCCACCCAGGCCTACTGGGCGACCTGGCGGACGCGGGCCGACCTGGAGCGCCAGCTGGCTGCGTCCTGGCGGGTGGTCGGGGTCTACCAGCGATCCAGCGGGCAGATGCTCGGGTTCGCCCGCGCGGTCTCGGATGGGGTGGCCCTGGCTTACCTGGCGGACGTGTTCGCGGTCCCGCAGGCGCGCGGCCGGGGGTTCGGGCGCCTGCTGGTCAAGGCCATGGTGGACGACGGGCCCGGCGCAGGGTTCCGCTGGATGCTGCACACGTCCGACGCCCACGGCCTGTACGCCGGCTTCGGCTTCGCCCCTGCGGACGACAGTTTCCTGGAGCGCCCGGGGCGACGCTAGCGGTGCCCGGCCGGGCAGTTGGCGCCGCCTGGCGAGGGACCGCCGCCGCCTGGCTGGATCGCCCGGCCCAGCCTTGCGTTCTCCGTCAACCGCCCGCACGCTGGGGCGATGACCTCCCCGCGGCCCGCGTGGCCGGCCGGGACGGACCGTCGCGTCCTGTTCCGCCGGCTGGCCGCGGCGCGCGAGGAGTTCCTCAGCACCGGACGCCTGCCCGCGCCGCTGCGCCCGGTGGTGGCCGAGTCCTGGCAGCGCTGCCTGACCAGCGGCCTGGACCTGCCGGTCGCCGCTCCGCCGGTGGATCTGGTCGACAGCGAGCTGGACGCCTACCGGGCCGAGCACCCGCTCGCCGCGGTGATGCCGATCGTGCGGCAACTGCTGGTCGAGGACGCCGGCGAGTCGGGTCTGATCGTCGCCGTCAGCGATGCCGGTGGGCGGCTGCTCTGGGTCGAGGGCGCGTCGGCGCTACGGAGCCGGGCCGAGCGGATGCACTTCGTCGAGGGTGCTGTCTGGAGCGAGACCGCGGTGGGCACGAACGCGCCCGGCACCGCCCTCGCGGTGAACCATCCGGTACAGATCGTCGCGGCGGAACACCTGTCGGGACCGGTCACCCCGTGGAGCTGCGCGGCCGCGCCGATTCACGACCCGCAGACCGGCGAACTGCTCGGAGCCCTGGACCTGACCGGTGGCGATGATGTCGCGGCTCCGCACGCCTTCACCCTGATCCGCACCGCCGCAGCCGCGATCGAGACCGAACTGCGCCTTCGCCGCCTCGAGCAGCGGCAGCGGGCAGGCAGCGCGGCTGGTCGGCGCCGGGGTTCTGCCGCCGCCTCGGGCGATCCGGACCGCGAGAGCCTCGACGGCGAGCTGGCACCGGGGCCCGGCCGTCCGGTGCTGCGGGTGCTGGGCCGGGACCGCGCCGAGCTGGCCAGCCACACCGGGACGCTGACCCTGAGCCCCCGGCACTCGGAGTTGCTGCTCCTGCTCACCGCCCACCCGGCCGGCCTGAGCGCCGACAGGCTGGGCGTCCTGCTGCACGAGCGGGACGCCGCCAGCGTGACGCTGAGGGTCGAGCTGTCCCGGCTGCGCTCCCTGGTCGGGCGGCTGGGCGAGCCCGTCCTGGCCTCGCGCCCCTACCGGATCACCACGCCGCTGAGCACGGACGCCGCGCTGGTCCGCCGCCTGCTGGACCGCGGCGCGCACCGGCGGGCCCTGTCGGCCTACTCCGGGCCCGTCCTGCCCCAGTCCCAGGCTCCCGCCGTCACCGAGCTGCGCAATCGCCTGGCCGACGATCTGCGTGCCTGCGTCCTGGCCTCGCCCGACCCCGACCTGGCCTGGACCTTCGCGCAGCTGCCGGAGGGCATGGACGACGTCGAGGTCTGGCAGGCCTGCCTGCGCCGCCTGCCCCCCGGGTCGCGCCGACGCCCCATCGCCCTGGCTCGGGTGGATCACCTGCACCGCGAGTACGGCATCGCGTAGGGGTATTGGTCGGGATCAGCCTTGCGTCGCCGTGCCCTGACCCGGGCGGCGATCGGCGAGGTTAGGTAGTGCAACCTTCATGCAACGTAGGTTCACCTAGCGTGCTCCAGATCACACCGGCATCCGCACCGCTGCGGTGATCCCGGTGATCACGTGCCGCAACGACGCGCAAACGAGGAGCACTCCATGGCCGTGTACGCCGCACCCGGACAGCCGGGCAGCCCCGCGACCTACGCGTCGCGCTACGACAACTGGATCGGCGGGAAGCACGTCCCCCCGGTCAAGGGTCAGTACTTCGAGAACATCACGCCGGTCACCGGGAAGCCGTTCTGCGAGATCGCCCGCAGCACCGCCGAGGACATCGAACTCGCCCTGGACGCGGCGCACGCCGCCGCGCCCGGCTGGGGCCGCACCTCGCCCACCGACCGCAGCAACGTCCTGCTGAAGATCGCCAACCGGATGGAGGCCAACCTCGAGGCTCTCGCGGTGGCCGAGACCTGGGACAACGGCAAGCCGATCCGGGAGACGCTGGTCGCCGACATCCCGCTGGCCATCGACCATTTCCGGTACTTCGCCGGGGCTCTGCGTGCCCAGGAGGGCACCATCTCCGAGATCGACGAGGACACGGTCGCCTACCACTTCCACGAGCCGCTGGGTGTCGTCGGGCAGATCATCCCGTGGAACTTCCCGCTGCTGATGGCGGTGTGGAAGCTGGCTCCCGCGCTCGCCGGCGGCAACGCGGTGGTGCTCAAGCCGGCCGAGCAGACCCCCGCGTCGATCATGTTCCTGATGGACCTGATCGCCGACCTGTTGCCGCCCGGTGTCCTCAACGTGGTCAACGGGTTCGGCGTCGAGGCGGGCAAGCCGCTGGCCTCGTCCAACCGGATCCGCAAGATCGCCTTCACCGGTGAGACCACCACCGGCCGGCTGATCATGCAGTACGCCAGCGCCAACCTCATCCCGGTGACGCTCGAGCTCGGCGGCAAGAGCCCGAACATCTTCTTCGAGGACGTCGCCAGCGCCCGGGACGACTTCTACGACAAGGCGCTCGAGGGCTTCACGATGTTCGCCCTGAATCAGGGCGAGGTCTGCACCTGCCCGTCGCGCGCGCTGATCCAGTCATCCATCTACGACATGTTCCTGACCGATGCCACCGAGCGGACCAAGAGCATCCTCCAGGGCAGCCCGCTGGACACCGAGACGATGATCGGCGCGCAGGCCAGCCAGGACCAGCTGACGAAGATCCTTTCCTACGTGGACATCGGAAAGCAGGAGGGCGCCCGGCTGATCTGCGGCGGGGAGCGGGTCGACCTCGGCGGGGAACTGTCCGGTGGCTACTACGTCGCGCCGACCATCTTCGAGGGTCGCAACTCGATGCGGATCTTCCAGGAGGAGATCTTCGGCCCGGTGGTGTCGGTGGCCTCGTTCAACGACGTCGAGGACGCCCTGCACATCGCCAACGACACGCTCTACGGCCTGGGCGCGGGCGTGTGGTCGCGGGACATCAACACCGCCTACCGGTTCGGCCGCGGGATCGAGGCGGGCCGGGTGTGGACGAACTGCTACCACGCCTACCCCGCGCACGCGGCGTTCGGCGGGTACAAGGGATCCGGGATCGGCCGGGAGACCCACCACATGATGCTCGAGCACTACCAGCAGACGAAGAACCTCCTGGTCAGCTACAGCCCGCGCAAGCTCGGCTTCTTCTGACAGGTCCCGTCGCGCCACGTCACCCGGCGCGATGTGCCACCGCGCCAGACTGTTTGGCGCGGTGGCACATCGCGCCGGTGAGGTTTTGGCGCGGTGGCACATCGCGCCGGAGGGGTTCTGGCGTGATCCTCCACAGTGCCGGCAGGTCAGCTCGGCGGCCGGTTCGGCTGCAGCACCGGCGGCAGGATGTCCTTGGGATACAGGCTGCGTGCTACCGCCTCGTCATAGCTGACGACGCCCGAGGTGACCATGGCGGACAGCGACTGCTCCAGGGTCAGCATCCCGTCGCGTTGCCCGGTCACCAGGGAATTGCGCAGCTGCGCGACCTTGCCCTCCTTGATCAGGTTGCGCACGGCGGAGTTAGCGACCAGCACCTCGTAGGCGGCGACCAGCCCGCCGTCCGTGCGCGGCACCAGCCGCTGGTAGACGATCCCGCTCAGCGCCGCAGCGAGCTGGACCCGGATCTGGGTCTGCTGCTCGGCCGGGAAGACGTCCACGATCCGGGCCAGGGCCTGCGTGGTGTCGTTGGTGTGCAGGCTGGCCAGCACGAGGTGCCCGGTCTCGGCGATGGTCAGCGCGAACTGGATCGACTCGAGGTCCCTCATCTCACCGACCAGCAGCACGTCGGGGTCCTCACGCAGGGCCGAGCGCAGTGCCAGGCCGAAGTCCTCGACGTCGGTGCCGACCTCCCGCTGGTTCACCACGGATCGCTTGTGGTCGTGCAGGTACTCGATCGGGTCCTCGATCGTCAGGATGTGGCAGGCCCGGTGGGTGTTGATCCAGTCGAGCATCGCCGCCAGGGTGGTCGACTTGCCCGAACCCGTCGGGCCGGTCGCCAGCACCAGGCCCTGATGCCGGCCGATCAGGGTCTGCAGCACCGGCGGCATGCCCAGTTCGGCCATGGTGGGGATCTGCCGCGGGATCACCCGCAGGGCGATCGCGCTCTGCCCGCGCTGCCGGAACACGTTTCCACGGATCCGCGCCTCGTCCCGCCAGTTCAGCGAGAAGTCCACCTGACCCGCACGGGTGAACTCCTGCCGCTGGGCCGGGCTGAGCAGCTCACCGAGCAGGTCCTGGGTCTCCAGCGCCGACAGCGGCTTCGACCCCGCCACCGTCCGGATCTCACCCGCGACCCGCAGCACCGGCGGGGCGCCCGGCGTGAGCATCAGGTCCGTGGCGTGCGCGATCCAGACCTGGAGCAGCAGTGACTCGATATAGCCGGGGCGCAGCGTGTCGCCGGGCATGCCGGCCTGCTCCATCGCCGTGCCGCTGCGCACGGGCGGACGAAGCTCCACGGTGGCATTCCCAAGGGTTTCGGCGGACAGGACCGTCCCGACAGTACGTGCAGACCACCGCTGAGCGCGGTCGATTCGGGCCTCCCGCACGCTTTCGCGCCCCCGTCATGTACTCACAGTCTCGCCTTTGTCACGAACTGTTGGAATGCGGGTGCGGGATCGCCGCGTGGCCAGGTACGAGCCGAGCAGGACGAGCGGGAACCCGACCAGGATCCCCGCCGTGATCGGCTCTCCCAGGATCGCCACGCCCAGGCCGACGGCCACCGCGGGATTGATGTACGTGATCACTGTCGTCCTGGCCGGACCGACCTCGGCGACCAGAGCGAAGAAGACGAGGAACGCCAGGGCGCTGCAGACCGCGCCGAGCACGCCCACCGAGATCCAGGCCTGGAGCGCCACCGACCCGGACGGGCGGGTCAGCCACGCGATCGGCGCGTACCCGATCGCGTTCAGGGCCAGCGCCACCGCGGTCACGCCCAGGCCGGGCAGCCCGACCAGTCGGGTGGACACCATCACCGGTCCGACCGCGTAGCCGAAGGCGGCGAGCAGGACCTCCAGGACCGACACGAGGTCACCACCCCGGACGTCGATCCCCACCAGCGCTGCCACGCCGCCGATACCGACCAGCAGGCCGACGAACCGGACCGCGTCCAAACGGTCCTGGAGGCCCACCGCCATGGCCACCACCGCGCTGATCAGCGGCACCGCGGCGATCAGCAGCCCGGCCAGGGACGACGAGATGCGCTGCTCGGCCATGCCCAGCATGGCGAACGGCATCGCGATCTCGATCGCGGCGAAGAACAGCACCCACCGCCAGGCGCGCAGGACGGGACGCAGTTGCCCACGGACCGCGGCCGCCGGCAGCAGCACCACGGCGGCGAGCGTCACCCGGCCGAAGACCACGACGGCGGGCGACAGGTCCGTGACCGCGACCTTGATGAACAGGTACGGGATCCCCCACAGCACCGACAGCGTCCCGAACAGTGCCCACCCGCGTCGCGACACCCGTGCGCCTCCCTGCGACCGCCCGCCCCTGACCGCCTGTCCCTGACTGCCTGCCCCGGCGCAGCCGGGCCCGAGTTTCTCCGGTCACGCCGAACCGCACGCTACGGGAACTTGACCCCCAGTCTCGATTCAGTAACGGTGGAGACGCACTATCTGTCCGAACTGTCCGAGTCGACTGTTCGAGCCGGGGGGACACCGGCCGGCCGGCAGCGACCTCAGCACGACCGATTGGAGCATCGTGCTTGCACTCACGGAGAACGCCCAGACCGTCATCCGCGACCTCACCGGTCAGCCCGAACTGCCCGACAGTGCAGGCCTGCGGATCTCGCCCGCCCCCGAAGGCACCGGGGAACTCCGGCTGTCCCTCGAGCCGGAACCCGCGCCGGGCGACGAGGTCATCGACACGGACGGCGTCCGCGTCTTCCTCGAGCCCAACACGGCCGGCCTGCTGGCGGACCAGACGCTCGACGCGCAGGTGAACGACTCGGGAGCCGGCTTCTACCTGACGGCCCAGAAGGGCTGAATCCGGCTCAGTCGGTGGTGGCCTCAGCGCCGAGGTCGACCACGACGCGGTGCAGCAGGCCTGCCAGGGCGTCGCGCTCGCGACCCTCGAGGCAGGACACGGCGTAGGTCTCCGCGGCCCGGACACGGGGCAGCAGGCGCTTGGCCAGTCGCCGCCCGGCGGCGGTCGGCTCGAGCAGGACCAGGCGGCCGTCGGTCTGGTGCGGGACGCGCTTGATCAGGCCCTTGCCCTCGAGGGTGCGGACCACGCCGGTGAGCGTGCCACGGGAGATCCCGACCATGGAGGCAGCGGTCCGGGTCTCGATCGACCGGGCGGTCCACGCGACGGACAGCACGGCGAACCCGGTCCAACTCAGGTCGGCACGCCGCAGGACGGTGGCCTCGACGTGGTGGCGAACAGCGGAAGCGGCACGGTGCAGTGCGTCGACGACGTCGAACGCGACCACATCCTGCTGGGCGTCGATGGCCACGGATCCCACAGCGGGCACCTCTCAGACTGGCGTCAGGCAAATGGCCCCACTCGGGCCCATTTCAGCGGAACCTAGTCGGGGATAGCCCGATCCGCTCACGACCTTGGTCCTTCGGGCCCGTAAGACCTCAGTGGTGCAGGTCACTCCTGGGGTTGCGGCTGTTACCCGCGGGTAGCATCATGTTGTTACCGGCGAGTAACTACGCCGGGTGGCGGCGCAGGCCGGCCAGCGCTCGGGCCTGCATCGGTGATCCCCGCCGGCAGACCACGAAGGGCCCGTCTGATGAGCCACTACCGCCCGAACGTCCGCGATCTGGAGTTCAACCTCTTCGAGCTGCTCGGACGCGACCAGGTGCTGGGTAGCGGCCCGTACGCCGACCTGGACGCCGGAACCGCGCGCGCGATGCTCGCCGAGGTGGCGCGGCTGGCTGTGGAGGACCTCGCCCCGTCGTTGCTGACGTCCGACCGCAACCCGCCCACCTTCGATCCGGCGACGCACTCAGCGACCCTGCCGGAGGACTTCAAGCGGGCCTACCAGGCCTACCTGGACGGCGAGTGGTGGCGGACGGACGTGCCGGTCGAGATCGGCGGCCAGCCGGTCCCGCCGTCCCTGCGCTGGGCGATCGCGGAGCTCGTGCTGGGCTCGAACCCGGCGATCCACATGTACGCGTCCGGCCATGCCTTCGCCACCGTGCTGTACCGGCTGGGCACGCCGGAGCAGCAGGTGCTGGCCCGGCACATCGTCGACCGGCACTGGGGCTCGACCATGGTGCTGACCGAGCCGGACGCGGGCTCCGACGTCGGCGCCGGCCGTGCCCGCGCGGTGCAGCGACCGGACGGCCGCTGGGAGATCAGCGGGGTCAAGCGCTTCATCACCTCCGGTGACGCCGACATCTTCGAGAACGTCGCTGCACCTGGTGCTGGCCCGGCCGGAGGGTCACGGCCCGGGCACCAAGGGGCTGTCGCTGTTCGTGGTGCCCAAGTTCCACGTCGACCCCGAGACCGGGGAGCCCGGTGAGCGCAACGGGGTGTTCGTCACCAACGTCGAGCACAAGATGGGGCTGAAGGTCTCGACCACGTGCGAGCTGCGGTTCGGCGAGGTGGACGGCATCCCCGCGGTGGGCACCCTGCTCGGCGACGTGCACGACGGCATCGCGCAGATGTTCCACATCATCGAGGGCGCCCGGATGATGGTCGGCACCAAGGCGATCGCCACACTGTCGACCGGGTACCTGAACGCCCTGGAGTACGCCAAGTCCCGGGTCCAGGGCGCGGACCTGACCCGGAGCACGGACAAGACGGCCCCCCGGGTGACCATCACCCATCACCCGGACGTCCGCCGGTCGCTGATGACCCAGAAGGCGTACGCCGAGGGCCTTCGCGCCCTGGTGCTGTTCACCGCCAGCCAGCAGGACGCCGTGGCGATGGCAGAGGCCCGAGGCGAGCGCGATGAGGACGCTGAACGGCTGAACGACCTGCTGCTGCCGCTGGTCAAGGGCTGCGGCTCGGAACGCTCCTGGGTGCTGCTCGGCACCGAGAGCCTGCAGACGTTCGGCGGCTCCGGATTCCTGAAGGACTACCCGCTGGAGCAGTACGTCCGGGACGCCAAGATCGACACGCTGTACGAGGGCACCACGGCGATCCAGGGCCTGGACTTCTTCTTCCGCAAGATCGTGCGGGACAAGGGCCAGGCGCTCGGCTCCCTGGCGCAGAACATCGAGGAGTTCACCAAGAGCGACCCGGGTGACGGGCGGTTCGCGGCCGAACGGTCGCTGCTGGCGCAGGGACTGGACGACGTGCAGGGCATCATCGGCGCGATGGTGGGCGCGCTGATGGCGTCAGACGTCCGGGCGGACGGAGGGGACGTCCGGAACGTCTACAAGGTGGGGCAGAACACGACCCGGCTGCTGCTGGCCAGCGGTGACCTGGTGATCGCCTGGCTGCTGCTGCGCCAGGCCGAGATCGCCGCCGGGCGTCTGGCCGGCGACGGTTCTGGTGGCGGTGCCGGTGACGGCGCGGGCCTGAGCGATCGGGACCGGGCGTTCTACCAGGGCAAGGTGGCGGCGGCCCGGTTCTTCGCCCGCCAGGTGTTGCCCCGGCTGTCCGCCGAGCGCCACATCGTCGAGGCGACCGACAACGAGCTGATGGATCTGCCGGAGGCCGCGTTCTGACATCCGGCGGCCCTGGCCCGGCCGGGGTCCGGCCTCGACGACGCCCGCGTCATCCGAACGGATGCGATCGGCCTGGCTGACGCTCCTCGTGCACCGCGCGGCCATAACCTGCACGCGTGTCCGTGAATGAACCAGTGTCGTCCGCCGTACGGCCGCCGCAGCCCCTCGACCTCGAGCAACTGCTGCACGCGCTGTGGACAGCACGCGGTACGGATCTGCTGCTCACCGCCGGCGCGCCACCGCTGGTCCGGGTCGACGGCGATCTGTTGCCCGTGCCGGGTCATCGGCCGCTCGCCGGGTCCGACACGACGGCTATGGTGCGATCGCTGCTCAGTTCCCGCCAGTGGGAGGCGTTCGAGGAGGGCCGCGAGATCGACTTCTCGTTCTCCTGGGCCGGGGTTGCGCGGATCCGGGGAAACGCCTACCGCCAGCGCGGGGACGTCACCGTCGCGCTGCGGGTCGTCCCCCGAGCCATCCCGACGTTCGACCAGCTGCGGCTGCCGCACGCCGTCCGCGAGCTCGGCTCCCTCAAGCAGGGGCTGGTGCTCGTCACGGGCCCGACCGGGTCGGGCAAGTCGACGACGCTGGCCTCGCTGATCGACTGGATCAACGCCAACCGCGCGGTGCACATCCTGACCATCGAGGACCCGATCGAGTACGTGCACGACCACAAGCGCTCCGCGGTCAGCCAGCGCGAGGTCGGCGAGGACACGGATACGTTCGCGCACGCGCTGCGCAGCGCCCTGCGCGAGGACCCGGATGTGTTGCTGGTCGGCGAGATGCGCGACCTGGAGTCGATCCGCTTCGCCCTGACCCTGGCCGAGACCGGCCACCTCGTGTTCGCCACGCTGCACACCAACGACACGGCCCAGGCGGTCGACCGGCTGATCGACGTCTTCCCCGGCGACCAGCAGCCGCAGATCCGGGTCCAGCTCGCCAGCACCCTGACAGCCGTTGTGTACCAGCGGCTCCTGCCCCGCGTTCATGGCGGCATGGTGGCGGCCTACGAGGTGCTGCTGGCGGCCTCTGCCGTGCGCAACCTGGTCAAGGAGAGCAAGAGCAACCAGCTGCGCAACCAGATCCTCACCCGGCAACGGGAAGGCATGCAGACGCTGGAGCAGTCGCTGAACGACCTGGTCCGCGAAGGGCTGGTGTCCTACGAGGAGGCCGTCGCCCGGGCGTCGTACCCGAAGGAGATCGAGCACGCTACCTCCTCCCCCCTGCTCGACAGCTTCCACGGATAGCCGGTGCGCCTCAAGTGAGTTCACTGGGGTCGATGCCGAGATCATCGATCGGGCGGGGCCGAGTGCCTCACCCGCCGTGTCGGGCTGCTGGATCGGGCCTACGGACCGTCCCTCCGCCGCGCGGCAATGCGCCTGACTGGGCTTGGGCAAGCACGGGGGCCTGGCGGCCGAAGCCGCCAGGCCCCCGACAACTGCTGTGAGGTCAGTGATTGGCGCAGGTCGCGGTGACGTGCCCGGTTGCGTTGATGACCACGTTGGTGACGTTGGTCGGGTCGTCCTTCAGGTAGTTCCCCGCCATGAGTTGCGCCAGCGTGGGCGCCGCCGCGGTGGGGTTGCCGGGGGCGGCCATGTACGCGCTCGCGGCCGTCTCGATGGTCTTGATGTCGGCATTGCAGGCCGACGTGTTGGCGTTGGTCCTGAAGGTGGTGACACCGAAGACGACGATGCCGGCGAGAATACCGAGCACCACGATGACGATGAGGAGTTCGATGAGGGTGAAGCCCTCGTCGCGCCGCTCGCGAGCCTCGCGGATCTGCTGCTTGAACATGGGCAACTCCCTGCCCTTCCCCGGTGCGGATTACGCCCCGACCTGTTGTACGTGCTACCACCGCCCCGCGGGCGGGACAGGTATCAGGATGGCGGCCGCAGAAACCGTGTGTTGCCGATTCCGCCGAACCAGCCGCGAAATCACCCGAACGATGGAGCCCGCCGTCACCGAATGCTGGGGGCGAGTACTGCTCTTCGCTTTTCGCGCGTGACACTCCGCAACCGAAAGTGCTTGTGGGCCAGCGGTTTCAGATGGACGCAACGGCCTGGCGACAGCCT
Source organism: uncultured Actinomycetota bacterium (assembly GCA_963740575.1). Lineage (GTDB taxonomy): Bacteria > Actinomycetota > Actinomycetes > Actinomycetales > Kineosporiaceae > CAVUET01. Next base: position 82,130 of record CAVUET010000006.1, read on the forward strand.
TGGCCAATATGCACGAATTCAGCGGAATACCTGCCAGGATCTCACTGCCACGTCACGACTGCCAGGCACGGGGACACCCCCAGAATCTGTGAAAGTCGCTTCCGCGACACCAAGTTTTAGCCACCCGGAACCCCCAGGTGGTGTGCCCGAACAGGTCGTTCCGGATGGGCAGGCGTACGCCGTGTAGTACACGTCCAGCGGCGTGGATCCATTGGAATTATCGGGAATCTCGAACACGGCTCCGTCAAAGCCGGAACTGGCTGTGATGGTGGCCCGCACCGAGCGGGCCACCAGGCCCATCCGGAACACCTGGCCGGAAACGTTGGTCAACTGGATGTCCAGCGCCGCCCGGGGCGCATAGGTGGTGCCCTGGACGTAGAGCCTGGTCGGGCTCCCGGAGGTCGTGATCAGCGCGCAGTTGGCCGAGTTGGGCACGTACGGCGCGGTGCCCACGCACCCGTTCTCGGCCCGCACCGCCGGCGGCCGGTAGGTCAGGACCAGTTGGATCGTGTCCAGGTTCTCGGTCACGGTGTCGTTGCGCGCCACCGTGGCCTCGTACCGCACGGACATCCCGCTGAAGCCGTGAGCGTGGATCTCGTCCTGCAGATCCGCGGTCAGATCGACGTTGTCCTGGTGGTAGTCGGGGCTGCCGCGGTCGCGATAGGTGGGCGCACTTGCCGTGACGGAACTCGCGCCGGCGCGGGACGGAGTGATCCGCAGGTCGATCGAGTCCAGCCGGTCAGCGTTGGTCCAGTTGTCGTCGCGGTGGCTGACCAGCAGTTGAGCCGAGGTGAGGATGGATCCGGCCGGGATCACGGTATCCGGCGAGAAGCCCTGCACCGTGACGCCCGCGGTGTCCGGGCCGAAGCTGTCGCTGATGGTCGCGGTCGCGGCCTGGATCGGCGACTCGCTGTCGGTGATGTACGGCGGGTTGGCGAACGGCACGTCGCCGAAGACGTGTGACCCCGTGCCATCCGTCACCAGCGTGGCCGTGACCGGAGCTGGGTCGGCACCGGACTTCGCGCCGTAGATGGCGATCGGCGGGCTGCTGCTGGCGTAGGAGCCGCACAGCTCGACCTGGGCTCCGCCGATCTGCAACTGGCTGTCGCCACCGAACACGAACTTGACCCCCGAGGTGCCCGAACTCAACTTGGAGAGCGGGCTGACACAGCTGCCGGGGATGCTCGGCTGGGTGAAGGCCCACCACGGGGCGGCCGGGTTCCAGCCGGACGGCGTCCCACCCACCACCCGGGTCTGGGAACTGCTGATCTTCCACACGTGCGAACTGCCGGACCACAGGTCGCCACCGTCGTTGTGGAAGTCGAAGACGTACGTCCCGGGGGTGAACCAGAACGTCTTGGTCGGGCAGGCTGCAAAGAGCTGGTTGAGTGCGGCGCCGTCGTCGTAGTAGCCCGGATCGAACCGGAGCACCGGCCCCGCTGGGCAGGTGGTCGGCACCTCCTGGTAATCCAGTCCGCTGCTCGACGGTTGGGCGTAGCTGGGGTCGGGGTCCCAGCTGCCGATGTCACAGGCCGCCGCCGGGATGCTGTAGACGGTCACCCCGGCGCACGCGCCCCCGGCGTGTACCTGTCCGTGATCGTTGTAGACCTCCGAGCAGTTCGTCGTGGGCGGCTGCGGGCTCTGCGAGCAAGCCGTTCCGCCGGAGGTGATGGTGGATCGAATCGACGCCGCACCCCGGATGCGCAAGACGTTGTTCGAACCCACGCCGAGCCCGGGCTCGGCGCCGTTGCCGCCGAGCGTCATCAGCGCGGCGGGTGGCTTGTTGTGATCGTTGATCGGCACGTCGCTGCCGGCGGCACCGGTGCCCACACCGGGCGTGCAATCCACCGTCACCGTCGAGCCGTTGGGCCCGGGGAAGGACATCGACCCGCTGCCCAGGCAGGTCTCGCTGGTCCCGTTGTCGTACGGGCTGTTGCGGGTCGCGTTGATGGCCGCCTGCAGCGCACCCTCGGCGTCGTAGGTCAGCTGGGCCCGGGCCCGCACGGTGGCCGCGGCGGTGAAGTTGGCGCTGGCATAGCCCAGCAGACTGCCGACCACCAGGCCGATGGCAGTGACGAAGGCCAGTGCGATGATCAGCGACGCGCCCCGGTCATCTCCACGCCGGTGCCGCAATCTCGCCCGGATCACGTCGTCCTCCTGGTGCCGACGAGGGTGAAGGAGAAGCCCTCCTCGGTCACGGTCAGGCGGACCGTGACGGCTGAGGTGGAGGTGCACGGGGTCGACGTACCGTTTGCCGCGCTGCAGGTTGGTGCACCGACGCCCACGAGTTCGCGAGCCAGGATGACGTCCGTCGTTTGGGCCAGGGCAGCGGTGCTGGGTCCGGTGCAGGCCAGCCGGTGCAGCTCACGGCTGGTGGCGCCGCCCGTGGAGACCGTCTCCAGGACGTAGCTGATCGCGGTGACCTGCGCGACGTTCCCGGTGGTGAACGACCGGCCGCGGAACTCCAACGCCGCAGGGTCCGAGCCGCACTGCGCGGTCCCGGTGGCAAAGGTCACGGCGCCCTCGGCGTCGTCGCCGAAGTAGGAGGCGGCGAACTGCACGTCACTGGATTCCGCCAGCCGCTGGCCGGTCTGGCTGTTCCCGGTCAGGGCTACCAGCATGGCTGCGGTCAGCGCACCGAGGATGATCCCCAGGATCGCGACCGAGATCACCAGCTCGATCAGCGTCAGGCCCTCGCTGTCGCGGTCGGTCAGCATGACGAAGTGCACGGCTTCCGAACAACGACCGCGAGTGTCTGGGCGTACGAGGGGCCGAACTGGCTGGCCAGCGTGACCTGCAGGGTGACCTGCTGCAGCCCCTGGTCGGATCCGGCTGAGCACGAACTGCCGAATGCCGACCCGTTCCAGTACCGGACTCCGGCGACGGTCACCCCGCCGCCGGGCGGCAGGCCTGTCGCCACCTGGGCGGAGGTCGCGCAAGGTGTGTAGCCGGTGGCCGCAGTTCGGCTGAGCGTCTCCGCCGCGCTGCGCAGGTCGTTCACCGCGGTCACCTGGCTGCGGTGCAGAGAGGAGGCGCCCACCGCAGTGAGCACCGCACCGAGGATGGCGACCACGGCGATGCCCATGATGGCGATGGTGATCAGCAGCTCGATCAGGGTCTCACCCCGGTCACCGCCACCTGCGGACAGCTCGGCGCGCTGGTTCACTGCAGATGGGCCGTCCGGAAGATGCCGTACATGGCCGAGACCAGCGCGATCGCCACGAACCCCACTACCGCACCCATGATGATGATGACCACCGGCTCGATCGTCGTGGTCAGCTTCTTTACCTTGTAGTCCAGCTCCCGCTCGTAGAACGTGGCGGCCACGTCCAGCTGCGCGTCCAGCGTCCCGGTGTCCTCACCGACCCGGATCATCTGTGCCGCGACTCCTGGGAACAGCCCTGAGGCAGAGATCGGGTGGGCCAGGCCGGCGCCCTGCATCATCGCCGTTCGCACAGATTCCAGAGAGCGCTCGAAGACCAGATTTCGCAGGCTCTTGGTGGCCACCGTCATCGCGGTCGGCAACGGCACGCCGGCACTCACCATGGAGGCAAGGATCCGGGTGAAACGCTCGATCAAGGCGTACCGCAGGGTTTCCCCGGCCACTGGGACGGCGAGCAGGAACCGGTGCCAGATCAGCCTGCCCCGGCGGGTCCGCACCACGACCGCTGCGAGCAGGGTGAGCACCCCACCGATGGTGATGATCAGCCACCACCACGTGCCGAGGAAACGCGTGCTGGTCAGCAGCATCCGAGTCGGCAGCGGCAGCTGGGCATCCAGGCTGGCGAAGAAGGACTGGAACTTGGGCAGCACGAACACGCTCAGCACGATCACCGTGCCCAGCGACATCACCGCCACCACCGCTGGGTAGATCAGCGCTGCCCTGATCTTCCGCCGCGCTTCCAGATCCCGCTCCAGGTAGGCGGACAGCTGCTCCAGCACCGAGTCCAGCCGCCCGGTGAGCTCGGCCGACCGCAGGATGCCGCGGTAGAACTCCGGGAAGTCCTTGGGCTGCCGGTCGACCGCTTCCGACAGCGTCGCTCCGGCGCGCAGGTCCTCGTTCAGAGCTGCGAGCACCCGGCGCGTCGCCTGGTTGTCCGATTCCTCGCCGAGCACGGCGATCGCGTCCAGGATCGGGATACCAGCGCGCAGGAACGCCGCCAGTTGGCGGCTCAGGTGCATCAGGTTGGTGGACTTGAGCCGGCTGGTGGTGAGTTCGAGCTGGGCCCAGTTCCGCTTCAGGGACAGCTCGGAGACTCTCAGGTTCTGCTGGACGAGCACCATCCGGGCAGCGGCCAGGCTGTCCGCCTCCTGGACCCCTTTGGCGGTGCTGCCGTCCGGGGCGACGGCGACGTAGGCGAACTTGGGCACGCGGGGCTCCCGGGTCAGAGGGTGTAGATGCTGCGGAGGATCTCCGCGATCGTCGTGACGTCGTCAGCCACCAGCCGAGTTCCTTCGGTCCGCAACGGAACGAGCCCCTGCTTCATCGCCAGCTTGCGCATCTCCTCGTGCGACGGTCGCGCCTGGACCAGGATTTCTCGCATCTCCTCGGTCACGGTGAGCAGTTCGTAGACACCCACCCGGTCGGAGTAACCCGTCCCGGCGCAGTAGTTGCAGCCCTCGCCCATCCAGAACACGTCCTTGTCGGGCCCGCCCGCCTCGAGGTAGAAGGCCAGTTCCTCCGCCGATGGGGTGTAGTGCACCCGGCAGTACTGGCACATCCGCCGCACCAGCCGCTGGCCGACCACGCCGATCACGGAGGACGCGACCAGGAACGACTCGATGCCCATGTCCAGGAACCGGTACAGCGCCGACACCGCATCGGTGGCGTGCAGCGAGGACAGCACGAAGTGGCCGGTGAGCGCGGACTGCACGGCGATCCGTGAGGTCTCCACGTCCCGCATCTCGCCGACCAGGATCATGTCCGGATCCTGCCGCAGGATGGACTTGAGGCCGGACGCGAACGTGATGCCTGCGGCCTCGTTGATCTGGATCTGGTTGATGGACGGGAACACGTACTCGACCGGGTCCTCGATTGTGGTGATGTTCTTGTCGACGCCGTTGATCTCGGTCATCGAGGCGTACAGCGTGGTGGTCTTCCCGCTGCCGGTCGGCCCCGCGCAGATCACCATTCCGTAGGGCGAGCGGATCATCCGGCTGTACGCCTCGTGCGTGGCTTTGGGCATGCCGAGGTCACCGAGTCGATACAGCGGCCGGGACTTGTCCAGGATCCGCAGCACGACCTTCTCGCCGTACACCGTGCCCATCGTCGAGACCCGGATGTCGACCGCCCGGTCGTCGATGGTGGTAGCGATCTGGCCGTCCTGCGGCCGCCGCCGTTCGACGATGTTCATCCCGGCCATGATCTTGATCCGGCTGGCGATCGCCGAGCCCATCTCGACTGGAAGGGTCAGCACGTCGTGCAGCGCGCCGTCGATCCGGTACCGGACCCGGACCCGGCCGTCCTGTGGCTCGATGTGCACGTCCGAGGCCCGGTCGCGCAGGCCCTGGGTCAGCACCATGTTGACCACCCGAACCACGGGCGCGTCCTCGCCACCACCGGCGTCCACGTCGACCCGCTGCATGCCGGACGGCCGGCCCGGGGCAGAGGAGAACGCGGCCACCTGGTCGGAGACCCCGGACAGCGCCCGGTAGAGAGCGTTGATGGCCCGCTGCGTCTCCATCGGCGTGGCCAGGTAGAGCCGGATCGGGCGCCCGACGGTGCGCAGCAGCTCGTCGGCCAGCGATTCGTTCGGCTCGCTGGCGGCAATGTCGACCACACCGTCGGTCGCCAGCTGCAGCGGCACCACCCCGAGCCCGCGGGCCACCGGCTCGTCCACCAGGGTCGCGGCGTCCGGCTCGGGACCTCTGCGGCTCAGGTCCGCCACGGGCAGGCCGTACTGCTCGGCCAGCGCGTACGTCAGCTCGCGCTCGCTGGCCAGGCCGACCTCGACCAGCAGCGTCCCGATCCGCTTGCCGGTGCCCGACTGCCGCATCAGGGTCTCGGCCAGCTGCGCCTGTGACAGGACCTCGTGGCGGACCAGCAACTCCCCGACCCGGACGCCCGAAGCATGCGGGCGCGGTGGCGCCGACTCCTCCGAGAGCGAGATCGACGGCTGTAGCTGCAGCGCCGTTGCCGCTCCGGACGGATCACCGCCGCCCTCAGCCCTGGCGCTTCCGCGACCGAACACCTTGACTCCCGGGATCTGCTCGCATGACGGGGCGCGGACCCCGCCCCGTCAGGTACTTCCGACAGTGACGGACACGACCTTGATCCGTTCGGCGTGTGACCCAGAGTCAACCGAAGAGCCCATCCCAAGCCGGGGCGTTTAGCTCGAAATCGGACGGCATCGAGACCCCGAGATCTCACCGGCTAGCGAACACGTCACTACTATGAGTAGTCACTGGCCACCTTACGTGACGCAGATCACTCTTGGTTGCGGGCCTTTCAGATCCTTAGCGTTGGGGTTTTTCAGATCCTTAAGGTTGCTGTAACGCGCTCCTGGGTTTCGGCGCTGTCGGATCGAGGGCGACCAGCCGGAGAGGGCACGTCAGGGCAGCGAGGGTCGCCCGGCCGGCCTGACACCGAGCGCGAGAGACAGCGCAAGAGACAGGGGCGTGGTGCACGACGGTGGGGCTGTGACACCGCCTGACCAGCGGTCCGACGAACTCGAGGACGCCCTGAAGCGGGCACGAGCCGGCGACGAAGGTGGATTCGTCCTCCTCTACCGGTCCCTGCATCCGGGCATCCTCCGGTACGTCGCGGCCCTCGTCGGTGCCGACGCAGAGGACGTCGCCGCCGAGGCTTGGTTCCAGGTGGTCCGCGACCTGCAGCGCTTCGAGGGCGACTGCAGCGGGTTCAGGGGCTGGGTTGCGACCATCGCCCGGCATCGGGCGCTCGATCAGATCCGGGCCCGCAACCGTCGCCCCGTCGTCCTGGACGACCTGGTGGCACTGGCCGACCGGCCCGCGACAGACGATCCCGCGGCCGATGCCATCGAGCGGTTGCACACCGCTCAGGCGCTCGCGCTGGTGGCCTCGCTGCCGCGGGAGATGGCCGAGGCGGTGCTGTTGAGGGCCGTGGTCGGGCTGGACGTCGCGGCCACGGCGGCCGTGCTCGGCAAGCGGCCGACCGCGGTGCGGGTGGCCGCGCACCGGGGCCTGAAGAGGCTGGCCGAGCAGCTGCGCGGCGGGAGCGGGGCCGATGCGTAACGGCTGGAGCGGCTCCGGCGCTGATCGGGATGACATGCGCACTCCACGACGCCACCGAATCACCCGCAGGCACAGCGAGCACGTACTCGACGGCCTCGGCGGGCCGGACGACCTCGCCCGGCTGCTCGCCGACGCCCGCCGGACGCCGATGAGCGGCGAACTGCCCGGCGAGGCGGAGGCGCTGGTGGCGTTCCGGCAGTACGCGGTCGCGGACACTGTCCCCGAGACCCGGAGCCTTCCTGTGCGAACCCTCACCCTCAGTCGCGCGCTCGTCGTCAAGGTGCTGGCCGCGACCACCGCGGTCGTGGCCATCGGTGGCGTCGCCGCCGCAGCGACCGGGAACCTGCCCGTCACGCAGCACCGGCACTCCATCGGTACCGCCGCCCACCCGACGGCGTCGCCGACCGCCAAGCCGACCGGTGCCAAGGACAGCGACGCGTCGCGCCCGGCGAACAGCGCCAAGGACGGGCGGGACCATCGCCACGACCTGACGGCGGTCGGGCTCTGCCGGGCATGGGTCGAGGTCTCGAAGAACGCGCCGCACGCGCTCACCACGTCCAAGGCGTTCCAGGACCTGGCCAAGCAGGCCGGCGGGGCCGACAAGGTCGCGGCCTACTGCGACTCGCTGGTCCAGCAGTGGTGCACCGACCACAAGTGGCCCACCCAGATGACCGCCAAGTGGCAGGACCACCCGTACCTGTTCCGCTGCGTGCGGCCGATGCCCAGCAAGCTTCCGGGGCCGGTGGAGCCTCCGACCAAGCACCGCGCCCCGGGCACGCTACCCCCCGGCCCGGCCGCCACGCCTCCGCACACCCCACTCCCGACCGGAGCGCCGGTTCGTAGCTGAACCTCCGCACCAGGGGCGAGTCCACTCCAGGGGACCAGCTCCGGTGGATACGGCGCGGGCGACCTACCCGAACAGGTCGCCCGCGCCGTTTCCGTTTTGCCGCAACGGTTCGCCGGGCGGCGTCCGGTGCGGCTCAGGCCCAGGTGACCAGGATCTGGCCGCCGGTCACGGCCTCGCCGGGTTCGACCGCGATCTCGGCGACGGTCCCGTCCGCGGGCGCGGTGATCTCGGTCTCCATCTTCATCGCCTCGAGCACGAGCAGAACGTCGCCGATCCGGACCGGGGCGCCCGCCTCGGCGACCACCCGGGTCACGGTGCCGGAGATGGGCGCCCGGAGCACCTTCTCCTCATTCGCGGGTGCGCTCAGATGGGACGGGGCCGTCGGAGCGACGACCGGCGCGCCGAAGCTGGGGCCGAAGGCGATCGAACCGAGGGTGGGAACTGGCTCCTCCTCAACGTCCACTTCGACGTCGTACACGGTCCCGTTGACGGTGACCTTGAGTTTCATCTCGTTCCCGCCTGCTCGTTCCTACCGGGGTCCGTGGGTGAGGCCGTGCGACGCCATGATGGCCGCGCGCCCCTGCTGGGCCCAGGTGTTGCTCGGCCGGCGCAGGTGGACCTGCCGGATCTTGGCCCGCTTGCCCAGGTAGGCAGCCACGGCGGCGGAGATGGCCAGCACCACCTCGGGCGGCAGCGCGGTCGGCGCCGGCCTGCCGTCCAGCATCATCGTTTCCAGCCAATCCACCCGGCGACTCAGCTCGTCGATGCGGGCCAGCAACTCTTCGGTACTTGGGGTCCCGGTCATAGCGGGATCAACCCGTGCTTCTTGGTCGGGCGTAGATCACGCTTGGTGTGCAAGGCTTCCAGCGCCTGCGCGAGCACCCGCCGGGTGTCGGACGGGACGATGATGTCGTCCACCAGGCGCCTCGCCGCCGCCATGTACGGGGTGGCGAAGACCTCCCTGTAGTCCTCGATCAGCTCGGTCCGCTTGGCCTGCGGATCCTCGGCGCCGGCGATCTCGCGCCGGAACACGATCTCCGCGGCACCCTCGGCGCCCATCACCGCGATCTCCGCGGTCGGCCAGGCGAACACCCGGTCCGCGCCGAGATCCTTGCCGCACATGGCCAGGAACGCGCCGCCGTAGGCCTTGCGCAGGACGATGGTGATCTTCGGGACGGTCGCCGCGGAGTAGGCGAAGAGCATCTTGGCGCCGTGCCGGATGATCCCGTCGTGCTCCTGCCGGACGCCGGGCAGGAAGCCGGGGACGTCGACCAGGGTGATCAGCGGGATGTTGAACGCGTTGCAGAACCTGATGAACCGCGCCCCCTTGTCCGAGGCGTTGATGTCGAGCACGCCGGAGTAGTGCTGCGGCTGGTTCGCCACGATCCCGATCGTCCGGCCGATCACCCGGGCGAAACCGATCACGAGGTTCGGCGCGTAACCGGCCTGAACCTCGAGGAAGTCGCCGGCGTCAACGATGTTCGCGATCACCTCGCGGACGTCGTAGGCCTTCTTCGGGTCCGCCGGCACGATCTCGTCCAGCCGGGGGTTGGGCTCGACCACGCCGTCGGTCTGCACCTCGGGCGGATCCTCGGTGTTGTTGCTCGGCAGGAAGCTGAGCAGCTTCTTGGCGATCAGGATCGCTTGCTGGTCGTCCTCGGCGATGAAGTGGGTCACCCCGGAGGCGGTCATGTGCGCGTCCGGGCCGCCGAGTGCCTCGTCCGTCACCTGCTCGCCGGTCACCTGCTGGATCACGCTCGGGCCGGTGATGAACATCCGCGATGCACGGGTCTGGATGATGAAATCGGTCAGGGCCGGGGAGTACACGGCGCCACCGGCGCACGGGCCCGCGATGATCGAGATCTGCGGGACCACTCCGGAGAGCATCACGTTGTTGTAGAAGACCCGACCGTAGCCGGACAGCGAGTCGATGCCTTCCTGGACCCGGGCGCCGCCGGAGTCGTTGATGAAGACGAACGGCGTGCCCGTCTTGAGCGAGGCCTGCATCATCCGCCGCGACCTTGTCGGAGTGCACCTCACCGGCCGAGCCGCCTGCGACGGTGAAGTCCTGGCTGGCCACGTGCACCAGCCGGCCGAGCACTGTGCCGGAGCCGGTCACCACGCCGTCGGCGGGCATGGTCGCGTCCGCCATCCCGAAGAAGGTGGCACGGTGCTGGGCGAACATCCCGCTCTCGGAAAAGCTGCCCGGGTCGAGCAGTTCGGCCAGCCGTTCGCGGGCGGTCAGCTTGCCGGTGGAACGGTGCTGGTCCATCCGCGCCTGCCCGCCGCCGGCGGCGACCTCGTCGCGGCGCTGCTCCAACTCGACGATCCGGTCCTTCATGCTGGGGTTCTTCTTCTGCCTCGAATCTGCGTGCCGTCGGGGTCGTCACGGCGTCCTCACGCGGGAGCGACGGACACGCTGTGCTGCATGCCGTTGACGGTGACCTTGTAGGTGATCGGCGTGCGCACCGACGGGACCCCGGAGTCGTCCGCGGCCGCCTTCTCGGCGGCCACCTGGGCCGGATCGCGGCCGACGTTGCGCGGGCCGTCCGCCCGAGTGGCGAAGAAGCCGGGCGCCACCTTGGGGAACATGGCGTGGGTGAGCACGTCCTCGTCCGAGCCGTCACAACCCGGCAGCGCTACCGCCTCGGCCCGCAGGGCATCCCACTCCGGGGTGAGCAGGTCGGCCGGGCGGCAGGTGATCGGGGGCTTCTTGGCCTGGGCCTCGGCCAGGGCGACCACCTCGGGGTTGATCTCGCCGGGGCAGCGACCGTAATAGCCGAGGGCAAGGTCGGCGAACTCGGCAGTCATCACCTTGTACCGGCCCATCAGCACGTTGAAGACTGCCTGCGTTCCGACGATCTGGCTGGACGGGGTGACCAGCGGCGGGAAGCCGGCGTCCTCGCGGACCCGCGGCACCTCGGCCAGCACCTCGTCGACCTTGTCGCCCGCGCCCTGCTGCTTGAGCTGGCTCTCCATGTTCGAGATCATCCCGCCGGGGATCTGGCTGGCGAAGATCTCGGTCTCCACCCCGGTGATGCCGGAGAGGAACTCGGCGTACCGCGGCCGGATCCCGAGGAAGTACCGCTTGATGGCGATCAGCCGGTCGAGGTCGAGATCGGTGTCGAAGCCGGTGCCCTCGAGCATCTCGACCAAGGATTCGGTCGGGTTGTGGCCCGGGCCGAGGGACAGCGAGCTGATCGCGGTGTCCACGCAGTCCGCGCCGGCCTCGATCGCCTTCATCAGCGAGACCAGCGTGACGCCGGTGGTGGCGTGGCAGTGCACCTGCACCCGGACCTGCTCGCCGAGCTCGGTCTTGATCGCCTTGACGATGTCGTACGCGGGCTGTGGCTTCAGCAATGCCGCCATGTCCTTCAGGCACAACGAGTCGCAGCCGAGGGCTAACAGCTCGCGGGCCATCTGGACGTAGCCCTCGACGGTGTGCAGGGGGCTGACCGTGTAGCAGATCGTGCCCTGCGCGTGCTTGCCCGCACGCTTGACTGCCGCGATGGCCTGCTTCACGTTCCGCACGTCGTTCAGCGCGTCGAAGACCCGGAAGACGTCTATGCCGTTCTCGGCCGCCCTGGCCACGAACCGGTCTACGACCTCGTCCTCGTAGTGCCGGTAGCCGAGCAGGTTCTGCCCGCGCAGCAGCATCTGGGTGCGGGAGTTCGGCAGCAGCTTGCGGAAGGTCCGCAGTCGCTCCCACGGATCTTCGTTCAGGAACCGGATGCAGGCGTCGAAGGTCGCGCCTCCCCAGCACTCCACGCTCCAGAACCCCGCAGCGTCCACATCGGCGCAGGCGGGGCTCATGTCCTCGATGGCCATCCGGGTGGCCATCAGACTCTGGTGTGCGTCCCTGAACGCCAACTCCGTGACGTCGATTGTGCGCTCCACCGTCACTCCTCACCGCCCTGTGCGAGACCACTGTGGCCGGCGGTCCCACCTCGGACCCCGAAGCAACGATCCCCTGCTCACAGAGCCGCCCCCGCGGACGAAAGGCCCGCCCATTAGCAAACTAGGTCATTGCAGGATGTCAGGCACCTGCCACGGCGCGCCGTGCACCGTCGTGTCGAGGAACGCCAGGACCGTTTGGTACCAAATCTTGGCGTGCTGCGGGCTGAGCACCCAGTGGTTCTCGTCCGGGAAGTACAGGAACTTGTGCGGCATCGAGCCGTCGTCGGCCGAGTGGTGCTCGGCCAGTTCGGCCCACAGCCGCAGCGCCTCGCCGATCGGCACCCGGTAGTCGCGGTCGCCGTGCACGATCAACATCGGCGTCGTGATCCGCTCGACGAACCGGTGCGGGCTGTTCTCCTGCACCATGGCGGCGGACATCTCCCGGCGCCAGTAGTCGTAGACGTCGGTGGTCGGCCCGAACTGGTCCAGCGCCCAGAGGCTGGCGTGCGTGACGATGCCGAGGAACCGGTCGGTGTGGCCGGCCACCCAGTTCGCCATGTAGCCCCCGAAGGAACCGCCCATCGCAGCCGTTCGGGTGCGATCGATCTCCTGCCGCTCGATCGCGGCGTCGGTCAGGCTCATCAGATCGGTGAACGGCGCGCCGCCCCAGCGACCCCAGCCGCGGCGGATGAACTCCAGCCCGTACCCCGTGGACAGAGCCGGGTCGGGCAGCAGCACGGCGTATCCCTGTGCGGCCATCAGCCACGGGTTCCACCGCCAGGACCACGAGTTCCACGAGGCGAGCGGGCCGCCGTGGATCCACAACAGCAGCGGTGCGGGCGCGGCCGCCGAGGCACCCTCCGGCAGCACCACCCAGGACCGCAGCGCCGTTCCGTCCTCGGCCGTCGCCGTCACCTCGGTCAGGGTGCCGGGCAGCTGGGTGACCGGCGCGGGGCTCAGCAGCATGACCGGTTTCTGGTCCGGGGTGCCGGCGTCGAGGCGGACCGGCGCTGCGGCCGCGTCGACGGCCGAGCGCAGCGCGTAGACGCTCTGCCCGTCCGGGGAGACCTGCAGGTCGGAGTAGGCGCCGTGATCCCCGGTCAGCCGGGTGACGGCCCCGGTGGCCACCTCGACCCGGAAGACAGGTGCTGCGCCCCCGGCGTCGGCCGTCACCACGAGCGCGGAACCGTCCGGCGTCCAGCGCATGCCGCCCGGCCAGGCGTCCCAACCGGGTGCGAGCACAGATACCTCACCCGAGCGGGCGTCGATGACGACCAGGTCCACGTCCGGGGGCTCGGACACGGTCGAGCGGCGGAACCGGGAGGTCGCGACCCGGGTGCCGTCCGGGGAGAACTGCACCTGTCCCTCGAACTCCACGTCCGGGTCGTCCACCAGCATCCGCAGGTCGCCCGTCGCCAGGTCGATCACGGCCAAGCCCGCACGGCGGCCGCCGCTCTCCATCACGAACCAGGTGGTGACCACGGCGCTGCCGTCCGGCGCGAGGTCGTAGGAGGCCTCGTCCAGGTTCCGCCCCGGTGCCGGGGTCAGGTCCGCCAGCTCGGCGGTGCGGGCCGGTGCCTCGCCGGAGCTCGCCGGTCCGGAGCTCGCCGGTCCGGAGCTCACCTGACCAGGCTCGGGCTCGGCCGGAACCTCGCCGGTGAACAGGCGGTTCTCGTCCGGGCCGAGGTCGTGGTCCCAGTACCGGACCGGGTAGCGCTCGTGAAGGATCGCCGCGACCTTGAGGTCCTTGCGGCTCTTGCGGCGCTTCTCGTCGTCCTCGGCGGTCGCCGCGGACGGCAGCGTCTTCGAGGTGAGCACGAAGCGGCCGGTGCCGCGGGCGGTCACCACGCCGGAGACGCCACCGGGCCGGGTGGCCACCAGGCGGGCCTCGCCGCCACCCGCCGGCAGCTGCCAGAGCGCCCCGATCGGGTCGTCCCCGCCGTTCGGGGCCGCATCAGGGTCGGGCCGCGCGGAGACGAAGACCAGGGATCCGTCCGGCAGGAAGGCCGCGCCCGACTCTCCCTTGGCGCTACGGGTCAGCCGCCGGGCCGGGCGCTCGCCCGCCACGTCGACCTCCCACAGCGCGGTCACGTACTTCGTGCTCTCCCGGTCGAGGGTCGCCACCGACGTCACCAGCCGGGTGCCGTCCGGGGACAGGGTCAAGCCGGCCAGCCGGGGCAGGGCGACGTAGCTGTCGAGATCGTGGAAGGGGCTGGGTGGCGTCACCGGCGAGGTCTCGTGGCTCATCCCCCCTTCGTAGCATGACCGGCCCATTACCGCCGGTGGGGGTGGTCGGGCAACGCGACACGACGGGGGCGCTGATCCCAGTGGACGGGGATGGACACGTCCACCGTCTATGCTCACATACTGTGGTCGATCAGTCACGTTCAGTAGAGACTCTTTCGGGGGCGGGGGTTGGCTGGCCGGAGGTTTCCAAGCCGGCCGGTCCGGTGGTCGGCTCCCCGGGGTGGGAGGCCCTGCGGGCCGTCACCGCGGAGCCGCCGCCGGTATGCGTGCCGTGCCTGCCCCTCATCGCGCCACGGGTGGTGAACCTGTCCCTGCCGAGGCCGGTGCCTGATGTTGCGCCGGAGCCTGACCTGGCCGTAATCGTTACGAGGTGGCTGCCGTCAACGAGGTGGCTGCCGTCAACGAGGTGGCTGCCGTCGACGAGGTGGCTGCCGTCGACGAGGTGGCCGTAGCGGCACCGGGGGCCGGGGTGGCCTTCCCGAGCAGGCGGCAGTTGCGTCGCGACGGCCCGGTGGTCACTGAAGCGCCCCGGACGGATCAGGACGCCGTCCGGCAGTCCCTGCCCCGCCCGGCCCGCGAGGTGCTGTCCCTGCTGGAGTGCGTGCGGCCCGTTGCGCTGGACACCATCGACCTCGCCTCCGCCACGACGATGCCGCGGCGGGACCTGCACGCGGCCTTGGACGCGTTGCTCAGCCGGCGCCTGATCATCGGCTCGGGCGGTCCCGGCGAGGTACGCGACAGCCTGCCCCACCCACAGACCAGATATGCGGCGCCGTGAAACCCCCCACCCAGCAGGCACTCGAGGAGCGGGTCGCGGCCGAGGTGGCCGACGCGCTGAGCCGCCTGCCCCTGTCCCTCACACCTGACCGCCTCGAGTCGCGGATCATCATGGAGCTGGCCATCCGGTTCCTGGACGTCCCCGGTGCGGACGGCGGCTGGCCGGACCCGCTGCACCCGGACATCCGCAATGCCGTCGAGCGGGTCGAGGAGTGCTTCTGCCGCTACCGGGAGGAGCTCGTCGAGGGGGAACCGCCGGCCCAGGCCCGGGCCTTCTGGGTCGCGGCGGCGCTGCGGATCCTGCATCGCGGCGCCGGGGCGCAGGCTCTGCGCGCGCTGCTCACGGATCCGCCTGACCGCGCGATGATCGAGCTTCCGGCTGACAGCGCCCGCTAGGCACCCCCGGCGGGGATGATGTTCTGGTTGACCCGGAAGACATTGGCCGGGTCATAGCGCGCCTTGATCCGGGCCAGGCGATCGTACGTGTCGCCGTACGCGGCCCGGACCACGTCGCTCGACTCGTTCCCCAGGAAGTTGACGTACGTGCCGCCGCTGGCATGCGGGGTCAGGTCCCGCCACAGCCCGCGGACCCACTCGACGTCCGGGTGCTGCGAGCCTCCGCCGTCCCAGGCGGCGTTGATGTTCAGCACGTGTGCGCAGTCGCGGCCGCTGGCCGCCGAGGCGCCGTCCGGGTGCCGGCTGACCTGGCCGCCCAGGTGGAACATCAGCGTGTAGCTGAACGCCGAGCCCGATGCGTAGGCGCCGGCGGCCAGCGCCTCGATGCACGGGTCGGTCAGCGGCGGCAGGTAGTGGGACTTCCAGTAGTAGCTGCGCCCATGCGGCACCGATGCGTCGAACATGCCCTGATGGCTGATCCACGTGGTGCGCCGGACGAGGTCCGCCAGCGGCTCGCCCAACTCGCGCAGCCGCCGGACGATCCGCTCGCCCACCTCGGGATCGCCGAGGTAGCACGGGATCACCATCACCACCTGCCGGCCACGGATCGCCTCGGGGACCCAGTCCAGAGCGGGGGCCCGGCGCAGGTTGACGAACACGGCCAGCTCGTCGGGGGCATCGGCGATGACGTCGCGGTAACCGCGCAACACCTCGGCCGCCCGCTCGGCGGGGTACAGGATCGGGCCGGCGAGCACCTGCGGACCGATCGGCTGCAGGCGGAAGGTGAACCG
Organism: uncultured Actinomycetota bacterium; assembly: GCA_963740575.1. Lineage (GTDB taxonomy): Bacteria > Actinomycetota > Actinomycetes > Actinomycetales > Kineosporiaceae > CAVUET01. The sequence continues at coordinate 98,297 of CAVUET010000006.1, forward strand.
GGTGACGATGCCGAAGTTGCCGCCGCCTCCCTGGAGGGCCCAGAACAGGTCGCCGCCCGACGCGGCGTCGACGCTCACCCTCGTCCCGTCGGCGAGGATCAGGGCGGCCGACAGCAGGTTGTCGCTGGTGTACCCGAAGCGGCGCATGGCCCAGCCGAGTCCGCCGCCGAGGGTCAGGCCCGCGACCCCGGTGTGCGTGACGATCCCGCCGGGGATCGCCAGCCCGAACGGCTGGGTGGCTCGGTCGCAGTCCCCCCAGAGGGCGCCGGGCTCGACGGCCGCCACCCGCCGATGCGGATCGACCTGGAGGCCCCGCAGCCGGCTGAAGTCGATCACCACACCACCGTCGACCAGCGCGCTGCCGGCGACGTTGTGGCCACCTCCCCGGATGGCGACGGGCAGGTTGTGGTCGAGCGCATGGCGCAGTGCCGCGGCGGCGTCGGCGGCGCCCGCGCAGCGCGCGATCAGCGCCGGCCGCCGATCGATCGCGCCGTTCCAGACCTTCCGCGCGTCGTCGTAGTCGGCGTCGCCGGGACGGATCAGCTGCCCGGCCACCTCGGGGAGCGAGGTCGTCATGATCGATCACCTCCGGGCACTCATCGTCCCCGGCGCCCCTGCCCGCGCCTACAACAGTTTCTGTACTTGAGGTGGCTCGAGCGCGCCCGCAGACTGGGCTCGTGGATCCGGGGTACGCGCAGTACTGCCCGATTGCCAAGGGATCGGAGATCCTGGCTGAGCGCTGGACGCCGCTCATCATCCGCAACCTGCATCTCGGGTGCCGCACCTTCACCGAGGTGCACCGGGGCTGCCCGCGGATGTCGAGCACCCTGCTCACCCAGCGGCTGCGGTCACTCGAGCGGGCGGGGGTGATCCATCGGGTGGCGCACCGGAGCGGGCGGGGGTTCAGCTATCACCTCACCCCGGCGGGCGAGGACCTGGTCGAGGTGATCAAGGTGCTGGGCACCTGGGGTGCCCGGTGGCTGGACCTCGGCCCGAAGGACTACGACCCCGCGATCGTGCTGTGGTCGTGGACGCGACTCATCGACGTCGATCGCCTTCCCCCGCGCCGCGTGGTCGTGCGCTTCGACCTGGTCGACCCTCCGGGCAACCGGTTCTGGATGATCCTCGACCGCCCCCAGTCGGAGGTCTGCGTCACGCCGCCCGACTTCCCGGAGGACCTGGTCGTGACCACGGATGCGATCACGCTCACCGACTACCACCGGGGGCGGCTGGCGTGGTCCACGGCGCTGCGCGCCGGCCGGCTGCGGGTCACCGGGCCGCGGGACCTGGCCCGTGCACTGCCGACGTGGGGAGGGCGCAGCCCCTTCGCCGACGTCAGGCCGCAGGGGCCGACGAGCTAGCCCTGGCCGCCGCGACGCTCGGCCTCGGCGGCGTCCGCCTGGGCATCCTGCTCCGCCAGTTGGGCCAGCATCGCGTTGTAGGCGTTGAGTTCCGCGTCCCCGTCGCGGTCGGCCGCCCGGTCCAGCCGGCGTGCCTCGCGGGCGTCCGACTGGGTCCACTGCACGGCCATGATGAGCGCCAGCAGGAGGGTCGGGATCTCGCCGAGGCCCCAGGCGAGCCCGCCGCCGAGCCGCTGATCCGCGAGCAGGCTCCCACCCCAGGTCCGTCCGAGCTCGCCGAAGTAGTGCGCCGCGAGCACCGTCCTGCTCTCGATCAGCGTGATCCCGAAGAACGCATGGAAGGCCATGGTGATGAAGAGCATCAGGAAGCGGATCAGCGGAACCGGCCGATGCGGGCCCGGGTCGATGCCGATCATCACCCAGGCCATCAGGTATCCGGCGACCAGGAAGTGCACGTGCATCAGTTCGTGACCCACGTGCGTCGTCAGGGCCAGCTCGAACAGCGGTGAGAAGTAGAACAGCACGAGGCTGAACGCGAACAGCACGGAGACCACCACCGGATGGCTGAGCAGCCGCAGGTACCGGCTGTCGATCACGGCGACAACCCACTCCCGGGGACCGCGCGACCCGTCCGTCCGGGGCGCCGTGGCCCTCAGCACGAGGGTGGCCGGGGCGCCGAGGACCAGGAAGAGCGGCACCCCCATGCTCAGCGTCATGTGGCCGATCATGTGCGCGCTGAACAGGATCCGGCCGTACGCGGCAGGCGGACCGCAGGTCACCCAGGCCAGCAGGGCGAGCCCGGCCAGCCAGCAGATCGTCCGGGACACCGGCCAGCGATCCCCGCGCGCGCGCAACCGGCGCACCCCGGACAGATACCCCACCGCGCCGAGACCGATCAGCACGACCCAGAGCAGGTCCGGCTGCCACACCGTCAGCCAGTGCAGCGCGGTGGGCTCCGCCGGCATCGGGTAGCCGGTGAACGCCTGCGCCAGGGACGGGTGCGCCACCGGCACGTTCGGCACCGGCGGCGCGCTGCGGGACAGGGCCACCGCGACGCCCACCGTCACCGCCATCACCCCGGCCTCGACCCCGGCCAGCCGCGCGAAGGCCCGCCGCCGCCCGGCCATCAGTGCCGGGAGGGTCCGGGTGCGGTGCCGCCAGCCGATCGTCCCGAGCGCGACCAGCCCGGCGACCTTCAGCAGCAGGAGCACGCCGTAGCGGGTTGCCAGCCCGGATAGCCCACCGAGCCGGATCCAGGCGTTGAGCAGGCCCGAACCGGCCACCAGGCAGAACGCCCAGAGCGCCACCGAGGAGTACCGGCGCGCGGCGACCACCAGGGCGTCCGGTTCCAGGGTGCGACGGAGCAGGACGAGCCCGGCCAACCCGCCGACCCAGATGCAGACGCCGAGCAGGTGCAGCCCGAGCGAGGTCACCGCCGTCTCGTGCGAGGAGGCGCCGGCCGCGTGCCCGGCCAGCGCCGGCGGGACCATCGCCACCAGCGTGAGCAGCAGCAGCCCGCCGGCCGACCCGAGCGTGCGGGCACCGGCCGCCAGCGTGGCCACCACGGCCGCGACCAGCGTCGTCACGGCAAGCCCGCGACCGAGGTCGATGTCCAGCAGGAAGGAGGTCAACTGCTGGCCGAAGGTGGGATCCCCGACCCCGACGCCGGACACGTCCGAGTAGGTCAGCACGGCCAGGCCGAGGGTGGACACCGCCCAGACACCAGCGGCCGTGGACGTGGCCGCCAGCGCGGGGGCGTGAGCCAGCCGCCGATCGGTCACCGGCAGGGCGACCGTGACCAGGACGAGCAGCCCGAGGGTCAGAGCTCCGGACAGGTCACTCAGGCCGCGCACCAGGGGCAGGCCCCAGCGGACCACGGCGCCCGGGTCGGCCAGTACCGAGGGTCTGGCAGCCCCGGTGAACGCGATCCCGGCCAGGGTCGCGGCCCAGGACAGCACGATGACGGTCGCGACCAGCGGGCCGTTCACGGGCCCCTTGCCTGACCCGGACTGCGACCGGGCGGTGACCGCCGTACCCGTTGTACTCACCAGAGCTCCCGAGTCACCAGCGCTCCTGACGGACGTGATCGCCCCATGACATCACAGCGGGACATCACAGCGGGACATCACAGCGGGCATCGCGTCCGCGATCACAGCCTCCGGTCGGCCAGCACCGGGAAGCGCTTGCGCCAGTCGGCGACCGCCGCCGGGTCGAGGTCCACGACCAGAACCTCCTCGCCGGTGCCTGCCTCGGCCAGCACCAGGCCGGTCGCGTCGACGACCTGGCTGAACCCGCCCATCTCCACCCCGGCGTGGGTGCCTGCCGTGTTGCACTGGATCAGGATCGTCTGGTTCTCGATCGCCCGGGCCCGGCCGAGCAGCCGCCAGGCCTCGACCCGCGGCGACGGCCAGGCCGCCGGGATCAGCACCAGCTCGGCCCCGGCATCCAGCAACAGCCGGAACAGCTCGGGGAAGCGCAGGTCGTAGCAGGTGGCCAGGCCGACGGTCGGGCCGCCGCCGGGCAGGGTCCGGGTGACCACGTCCTCACCGGCGTCCATCAGCAGCGGCTCGCCCTCGCCGAAGCCGAAACGGTGGATCTTCCGGTAGGTCGCCAGCACGGACCCGTCCGGTCCGAGCAGGACAGAGGTGTTCCAGAGCCCGCGCCCGGGGGATACCTGGCCGGCTGGGGTGGCGCCGTCGGCGGCGCGCTCGACGATGCTGCCGGCATGCACCACGGCGCCGATCTCCCGGGCGGCATCGGCCAGCGCGCTCACCGTGGGGCCGGTGACCGGCTCGGCGCGCTCCGCCCAGTCCCGGTAGCTGAACCCGCCGGCGGCCCAGAGCTCGGGCAGCACGACGAGGTCGGCGCCCTGCTGGGCGCGGACCAGGCCGGCCACCCGCGAGACACGGTCGGCGACCGGCTCGTCGTCGCCGTAGGCGAGCTGGATGACGTGCACCCGCATGCTGGGCTCCTCGAAACGTGGTGCTCGGCTTCGGTCCCGGCGGTGATCGCCGGCCCCCGGTCAACCTCTGGCGTGACATGGGCCTATCGCCGGGCCCGGATACGCCCATTTGACACCAGAGCACGTGTCGGGGCGGCGGCCGGGCGCGCGGCGGCAGGGCGGGGGCGGGGCTGGCGGCGTCAGGGGTGGCGGCCGCGGGCGGCGGCCTTGGCGGCGTACAGCTGCTCGTCGGCGCGCGCCAGCAGCTCGCGCGAGGTCCAGGTGCCCTGTCCCCAGGCGGCGCCGAGCGAGACCCCGGGGCCGCCCTTGACCGGAAGCTGGTCGAGTGCGGCCCGGACGGCGGGGACCACGGTGCCCGGGTCCGCGTTCGGGACGAGCAGGCAGAACTCGTCGCCGCCGAGCGAGCCGACGGTGGCTCCCGACCAGGACATCGCCAGCCGGCTCAGCGAGTCCGCCACCTCGATCAGCGCCTGGTCACCGCGATCGTGACCCTCGACGTCGTTGACGCGCTTGAGCAGGTCCACGTCGAGCAGCACCATGACGACCGGCGTGGCCGTGCGGGACAGCCGGTCCAGCGCGTCGTCCACGGCCCGCCGGTTGCCGACCCGGGTGAGCGGATCCTCGAAGGCGAGTCGCGACACCCGGTCGAGGTTCTCCGCCTGCACGATCACCCCGGCGATCAGGGTCGCGACGGAGGTCAGCAGCTCGATGTCCCCGGCGGTGAACGGCGGCTCGCCCACGCCGGTGGCGAGCCAGACCTGACCCCACATCCGGCCTTCCAGGTACACCGGGATGGCCGCGGAGGAGTACTTGTGCAGCCGCCGCAGCAGCGCGACGGCCTCGGGATCGGCGTCGGCATCGTCCACAGTGTGGATGTACGGCAGGCCCGTGAGCAGCGTCCGGCGGGGTTGGGCGTAGTCGGCGAGGGCGTAGGTCTCGTCGGCGGGGAAGGTCTCTTCGCCGGGACCGAGCTGGCCGACGTTCACCAGGCAGCGCAGCAGCCCCGCCTCCCGTTCCCAGCGCTCGAGGGACCCGGACGCCGCACCGACGATGCGCCGCACCTCGTCCAGCGCCACCCGGAGCAACTCGCGGGTGTCCCGGGAGCTGGACAGGACGCGGGTGATCCCGATCAGGGACCGCAGCCTGTCCTCCATCCCGCGCCGCCCGTGCCGCCGCTGGTCGAGATCGTCCAGGATGTCGTCGATCGCGGGGATCTCGGGCAGGTCGGAGGCCACCCGCCGCACCGCCAGAGCCAGAACCGGATCGCTCTCTGCCACGGCCCAGCCCGGGTCAGCGCGCAACGCCGCGGCCAGCGCCTGGGGCGCCAGGTCGGGGTCGGTGCGGGCCGCGAGCCGGACGACGTCCTTGGTCCGGCGGACCAGGTCCAGTTCGGCGACGGCCTGCGGGCGACCCGGGCCGGTCCCCGCGCCGGCCAGTTCGGTCAGCTCGGGGACGCCGGCCAGAGCGCCGGGCAGGGCGGCGTCCACGGCAAGCCGGTACAGGTCGTGCACGAGAGCCATCCGCCCGGTCGCCCGGATCGCCGCCTCCGGCCAGTCGAGGCGGCGCGCGAGCTCGGTGGCCAGCGCGTGCACGGCGGCCCGCTCCCGGTCCGGTGAGCCTGCCAGCAACCGTGCCGCGGCGATCACGGCGGCGTCCGCCTCGACGCTCCACCGCTCGTCCCGGCTGCGGGCCAGGGGCGAGCCCTGGTCGATCCGGGTGCCGATCGCGCCCGCCGCGCGTTCCGGGTCGGGTCCGGGGCGGCCGAACAGGAACCCCTGGACGGCGGGGCATCCGAGCCGGACCAGGGCGTCCGCCTGCTGCTCGGTCTCGACGCCCTCGGCGATCACCGACAGTCCGAGGGCCTCGGCCAGGTCGACGGTGACCCGGATGATCGCCCGGTCGGCCCCGGCCCGGGTGATCCCGGCGACGAAGCTGCGATCCAGCTTGAGCAGCTGCACGGGTAGCCGGCGCAGGTTGTCGAGATTCGCGAAGCCGGTGCCGAAGTCGTCCAGGGCGATCCGCACACCGAGGGCCGCCAGCCGGTCGAGCAGGGGCCGGACGCCGGCTGACGTCGCCGCGGTCTCGGTGATCTCCAGGACCAGGACGGATCCCGGGACGCCGTACTCGGCCAGCAGGTCCCGGACCACGGGCAGGAACCGGCGATGCTCGAGCTGCGCGGGGGCGACGTTCACGCTCACCGTCGCGGTGGACAGCCCTGTCGAGCCCGCTCGCCACCGGGAGGCCTCGCGGATCGCCGCACGGAGCACGGCCAGCCCGAGCGGGACGATCAACCCGCTGCGCTCCGCCGCGCCGATGAAGCCCGCCGGCGGGACGACGGTGCCGCTGCGGTCGCGCAGCCGCGCGAGTGCCTCGAAGCCGGCGACGTGGCGGGCGGGCAGCAGCACGACGGGCTGGTAGTGCACCTCGAGCGCGTCAGCGGCGAGCGCGGCACGCAGCTGTGACGCCGTCACCTGGCCGTCGGACGCACGCGGGCCCCAGCCACCGGTACGGGTCGCCCGCCCGGTGCCGCTCGGCTCCGGGCCGGTCTGGTCGGACGCAGGCACTGCGACGGCCCGGTTCACCGGCGTGACGCTGCCACTCACCATCGAGACCCGCCCAGCCCATCGTCGACCGGTCCACCCGGCCGGACCCCGCCCCCAGCGCCCGTGCCCCCAGCGCTACAGCACTCCACGGCCCGACGGGTCGGCAGCGCCCCAGCGCCCTGTCCAGGCTGCCACGCCACCGGGTGCCGCGTCGCCACCTGGAGAGGACTGATCCGGAATTGAAACACCTGCGCCGGTGCCGCGGCCATCCGCCGACCGGACCAGCCAGCCAGGCGCAGGACACGCCCCGAATTGGATGTGCATTGCAACTTGTTGTGTGTTACACCTACCTGAAGATGCCGCGGGTAGCTGCCGAAGATGTGTCCGTGCAACGCGGCGGGACGTGAGGCCCGCGCCGGATCGTCCGCAAGGATCAGGAGGACACGTGTCTGCTGCGGCCGAAGCCGAAGCCGATGCCCGCGCCCCGGGCGCCGGAGGACACCTGGACACGACCCCTGCCCTGGCCGAGCTCAGCACACAGCTCGGTCGGCACGCGCGGGTGCTGCACGTGCTCAAGCCGCACCTGGCCGTCCTCGCTCCGATGGGGCTGGACTGGGCCGCCGTCTCGCTGCTGGTGCAGTTGGTCCGATGCGGGCCCCGCCGACAGGGGGAGCTGGCCGAGGCGGCCCGGCTCGACCCGTCCACGGTGAGCCGGTACGTCGGGCAGTTGGTCCGGGAGGGTCTGGTCGAGCGCCGACCCGACCCCGCCGACGGCCGGGCCGTCCAGCTCGTGGCCACGCCGTCCGGACACACGGTGCAGCAGGAGATCAGCGCGCAGCGCGACGAGATGCTCCGAAGGGCCCTGTCCGGCTGGAGTCCCACCGACCTGCAGACGCTGACCATGCTCCTGGCCCGGTTCAACGACGACCTGGAGGCCTTCCGCATGCCCCGCGACAATCGGGACCGCGCGGGCCCGGTCGGCGCCGCACGATCCGCGTCCGCGCCGACAGACCATCAGGAGCTTTGATGTCCTCCACCCCCATGACCATGAGGCCGTCCGCATCGGGCGGCTTCACCCACCGCCAGATCCTGATCATCCTGGCCGGCCTGATGTCGGGGATGTTCCTCGCCGCCCTCGACCAGACCATCGTCGCGACCGCGATCCGCACCATCTCCGACGACCTGAACGGGCTGAGCCTGCAGGCCTGGGCGACCACCGCCTACCTGATCACCTCGACCATCGCGACGCCGCTGTACGGCAAGCTGTCGGACCTCTACGGCCGGCGGCCCTTCTTCCTGTTCTCGATCACGGTCTTCCTGATCGGCTCGGCGCTGTCCGGCCTGTCGCAGTCGATGTACCAGCTGGCGATCTTCCGCGGCTTCCAGGGGATCGGTGCGGGCGGGCTGTTCGCCCTCGCGCTGGCGATCATCGGCGACATCGTGCCGCCGCGCGAGCGGGCCAAGTACCAGGGCTACTTCCTGGCCGTGTTCGGCACCTCGAGCGTCCTCGGGCCGGTGATCGGCGGCTTCCTGGCCGGGCAGAGCTCGCTGCTGGGGATCACCGGCTGGCGCTGGGTCTTCCTGGTCAACCTGCCGATCGGCGCCGTCTCGCTGATCCTGGTGACCAAGGTGCTGCACCTGCCGCACACCCGCCGCGACCACCAGATCGACTACCCGGGAGCCGCCGCGCTGGTCGTCGCCCTGGTGCCGCTGCTGATCGTGGCCGAGCAGGGCCGGGAGTGGGGCTGGGGGAGCGGCAGGTCGCTGCTGATGTACGTGATCGGCGTGATCGGCATCGTGGCCTTCCTCATCCTCGAGCGCAGGATCGGGGACGATGCGCTGCTGCCGCTGCGACTGTTCCGGGGGAGGACCTTCGGCATCGGCTCCATCCTGAACTTCATCGTCGGGATGGGGATGTTCGGCGGTGCTCGCGGCGCTGCCGCTCTACCTGCAGATCGTCAAGGGCAAGTCGCCGACGGTGGCCGGGCTGCTGCTGCTGCCGCTGATGCTCGGGATCATGTCCGGTTCGGTGGCCTCGGGTCAGTTCATCGCCCGGACCGGCCGGTACAAGATCTTCCCGGTTGCCGGGCTTGCGCTGCTGGTCATCGGCACGACGCTACTGCAGCCGGGTCAGTGCGGACAGCTCGATGGTGGTCATCGACATCTACGCGCTGATCTTCGGCCTCGGCCTGGGCTTCAACATGCAGACGCTCGTGCTGGCGATCCAGAACGCGGTTCCCCCGCAGGACATGGGGGTGGCCACCTCGTCGGCGACGTTCTTCCGGCAGATGGGCGGCACGCTCGGCACCGCGGTGTTCCTGTCCGTGCTGTTCAGCTCGCTGACCGGGAACATCAAGAACGCGTTCACGGCGTCGGCGAAGACGCCGCAGTTCCAGGCGGCGCTGAACGACCCGTCGGTCCTCACGGACCCGGCGAACAAGATCGTGCTGCAGGCCCTGAAGTCGGGCCAGTCAGGTACGGCCTCCGTCGGTGGCAACGCGCTGAACGACTCCTCGTTCATCAACCACATGGACGCCCGCCTGGCGCGGCCGTTCCTGGTCGGCTTCGCGAACTCCATCGACCTGGTCTTCCTCCTCGGCGCGGTCGTGCTGCTGGTGGCCTTCGTCGTGGTGTGGTTCCTGCCGGAGGAGAAGCTGCGCACCCAGTCGGGCATCGAGGCCAGGCAGTCCCAGGAGAACGCCGCCAATGCTGTCGCGGCAGAGGAACTGGTCGCTGCGGCGGCGGCCCTGGGTGAGGGTGCGGCGGCCGAGGCGCTGCCCGCCGAGGACGGACCGCGCTCGAACGGTGCCAGCTCGAACGGTGCCAGCTCGAACCGTGCCAGCTCGAACCGTGCCAGCTCGAACCGTGCCAGCTCGAACCGTGCCAGCTCGAACGGTGCCAGCTCGAACGGTGCAGCCGCGGACGGCGCCGTGCCGAGCGCCAGCACGACGGCGCCGCCGCGCGAGGGATAGGCACCCCGGCAAGCAACGGCCGCTGTCAGTTTCTCCGGTCAGGCGACGGAACGTGATCGACATGCCGCCGGGTCACCCGTTCGCGTTCACCTGTTCGCCACGGCGTCCCGCCAGTGTCAAGACCGTGCCGAAATGCTCAAGATGCGCTGCGTGGCAACCGAAATCTGATCCTGCGAGCACGGATCGACGGCGCCTTGACCGTCTGCCCGAGCGACCCCTGAGCGGGGGTCGTCTCACTGGATCCGCCCAATGCGAATGCCATCGGAGTGGTCGTTGCGACGATAGGTAGCGGAGCGATTACAAACGGCGATGATGGATGTGGCACGACATCCCACGCATCATCGGCTTCGCAGGGAGGGATCCCCCCATGCCTCGTCTACTCGCTCTGCGTTCGGTCAGCGCCATCGGCACCGTCCTCGCCCTCGTGGCCGTGGTCGGCGCCGGCACCAAGTGGTGGTGATCAAGACGATCAACCTGGACCGGACGGCTCCAGCCCGGCGGGGTCGTGGTCGATAGGTCCTGCATGGCTCACCCGCGCTACGAGCAGAATCGTGCGGTCGCCCTCGCCGGCGGCGCGCGCGGACGAGTGGCATCGGGCGGCCCGTCATGATCATCCCGATCGCCACGATCGTCGCGATGTCCAGCGTGCTGCTCGTCGGTGGCAGCGTGCGCCGGCTGGCTGAGCTGCGGCTGCGACTGGCCTGGCTGATCGTGACCGCGCTGGCGGTCCAGGTGGTGATCATCGAGTTCCCCGCCGGTCCCGACTGGCTGCTGGGCGCTGTGCACGTCCTGACCTACGTCGCGGCGGCGACCTTCCTCTGGTTCAACCGCAGGGTTCCCGGGCTGCTGATCGTCGGACTGGGGGCGGTCTGCAACGGGATCACCATCGCGCTCAACGACGGCGTGCTGCCGGCCCGGGCCGGTGCGATGCGGGCCGCGGGGATCGAGCCGTCCACGGCGTTCGTCAACTCCGAGGTGCTGGCGCATCCGCGGCTGGCTTTCCTCGGCGACATCTTCGCGATCCCCGCGAGCGTCCCGCTGGCCAACGTGTTCAGCATCGGCGACGTGCTGATCGTGCTTGGCGCCATGTATGCGGCCTACCGGATCTGCGGCACCTGGCGGACTCCGGCCTGGGACGCCCGCGGGCACGGGCATGCCCGCGGTCGGCACGCCGGAACCGGCGACCCGCGCCCCGACGGTGCACCAGAGCGGCGGCACTCGGAGCGCCGCGAGGCCCAGCGCCGGCAGGTCTCGGAGGTCACGGCGCAGCGGGCCCAGGGCCGTCAGCGCCGCCGCAGCGCAGACCGCCGTGAGACGGATCGCCGCGCGGCCCGCGAACTGCAGGCCCACGAACTGCAAGCCCACGAACTGCAAGCCCACGAACTGCAGCAGGACTCGCCGTCAGCCGAGCCCCGGCACCGGGACAGCGATCAGCCGCAACCGGTCACCGTTCCGCAGCAGTCCGGCCACCGGGACGAGATCGCGCCGGAGCCGCCCGGGACGACCGACCCGGTGACTGCGCTCAGGGAACTGCTCGACGGTGTCCGGGCGAGCGAGGTACTCGCTGAGCCGCAGGAGCTCGCGGCCGAGAACGGCGACCGGACCGGGGAGCCCGAGCCGGACGAGGCCGACCTGGTCGGCGCCGACCTGGGCGAGGCTGAACTGGGCGAGGCCGAACTCGAAGCGACCGATGACGCTGAGGTCTTGCAGGAGGAGATCGTCGAGACCGAGGCCGAGCAGGGTGACGGCGAGGACGTAGAACTCGAAACCGGAATAGATGCTGGAGTCGGGCAGGACAAGAACGCCGAGCAGGACGGGGACGCCGAGCAGGACGGGGACGCCGAGGCCGAGGACAGCGCCGCGGAAGAGAGCACCGACGCCGCCTCAATGCCCAGGCCCCGGCCGGTGCACCCAGTCGCGATGACCATCACGCCGAAGCGCGGCCGCCTCATGGCCAAGGGCCGCAACCGCTGACTTCCGCATTACACCGCCGAAGCCGGGCTCGGCTCCCGAATCAGCCGCGCTGAGCGGCGTCCAGGGTGCAAAGCGGCCGACGGGGTGTAACCGGGCGGCGTCCGCGGGACCCCGGCTTTCGGGTCACGGTGTCCGGGTCACGGTGTCCGGGTCACGGTGTCCGGGTCACGGTGTCCGGGTCACGGTGTCCGGGTCACGGTGTCCGGGTCACGGGGGGACGATGAACCCCGCGGCCAGGATCCCGCTGCGGCGCGCTGCATCGAGCACGCTGCCCGGGACGTCCCGGTCCTCGCCGTGATCGCCCATCCCGGCGATCAGCACGTCGCCCTCCCAGCGAACCGGCTCGCCCCGCTCCGGCCAGCCGAGCCACACCGAGAGCATGCGCGCCCGCGGGTTCTCCGGCAGGCGCTTCCTGTCACGATCTTCGTCCAGGTACGCGGTGTAGGGCTGGGGACCTCCGCGATCAAAGGTCACCTCGTCCAGCAACCCTCCGCCGATGGCATCGCTGAACGCCGCCGCCGAACTCTTCACCCGGACGAGCTCGCATGGCGTGCACTCGTCCGCCGGGATCCGCAGGGCCAGCACCTCGTTGCGCCCGCCAGCCACCCCAGCCATCCCATCGATCGCGGTTGATCGACCCGTACCGTCTCTCACCGACGACGCTCCTCTCACCGGGCAGCTCGGCACGGGATCAGGCCATCACCGTTGTGTCGAGGGTGGGCTGACTTGGCCCCGGCTGCTACAGAGAGCGTGTGAGCCACTACATACTGTGCAAGCTACTCTCGGCACCGGCCCCCCGCCAGTGATTCCGGGAAACCCAGCTAAGGCACGCCTTGCATACGGAGCGTGTTACGGGGAGGATCGCACCGTTACCGTTCGGATCAGACAGTTCGGCTGCAACATCCGGATTTGTCACAGGAGTGCCCATGACCGGAGGGCTTGCCCACTCAGTCAGGGCCAGGTTCACGAGGATTCCGGCGCTCGGGGGGGCCGTAGCGGCGGTTCTCGTGATGGCAGTGTCCATCGCACCCGGGATGCCACGCGCCCGGGCGGACGAACCGTCACGAGCACCTCGCGCCCCGGCCATCACCTCTATGCCTGGGGCCGCCCGCGCCCCGGCCAGCACCTCGGCCACCGCCCCGGCCGGGCGGACGGCAGCTGTGATCGTGCGGGCAGCGCCCGGCGGAATCCCGCTGGCCGCCGCCCGGGTCAGGGCGGCCGGCGGTCACCTCACCCGTGACCTGCCTATCATCGACGGATTCGCGGCCAGGGTGCCGAGCGCGGCACTGCCCGCGCTGCAGGCCGACCCGTCCGTCCGGGCGATCGCCCCGGACGCCACCGTCCGGCTGGCGTCCCGGCCGGCCGGCGAGGCCACCACCGCTGTCGGCAGCGAGCCCACCTCGGCGTACCGGCAGGCGCTGCGGACCGATCAGGTCTGGCAGGCCGGCGACCAGGGCCAGGGCGTGACCGTGGCACTGATCGACACCGGCGTGTCCGCCGGCACCGACCTGTCCGGCCGGATGGTCAGCGTGCAGACCGGCCTGCTCGGGCAGACCGCCCCCTGCAAGAACCTGTCCGGCGAGCCCACCTGCAACGACACCTACGGGCACGGCACGTTCGTCGCCGGGATCATCGCGGGCAGCGGCGCCGCCAGCGGCGGTACCTATGCGGGCGTCGCCCCGCAGGCCAAGCTGCTGTCGGTCAAGGTGGCGGGTGCCGACGGGTCCACCGATGTCAGCAACGTGCTCGCCGCGATCCAGTGGGTGGTCAGCTTCAAGAGCCAGTACGGGATCAAGGTGCTGAACCTGTCCCTGGCCACGGACTCGAGCCAGACCTACCGGACCGACCCGTTCGACTACGCCGTCGAGCGGGCCTGGGACGCCGGCATCGTCGTGATCGCCTCGGCCGGCAACACCGGACCGGGCGCGGCGACCGTCACCAAGCCGGGTGACGATCCCCTGGTGATCACGGTCGGCGCGGTCGACGACCGGGGCACGCCAGGGATCGGGGACGACGAGCTGCCGGACTTCAGCGCCCGCGGCCCGACGGCGGCGGACGGCCTGTCCAAGCCGGACGTGGTGGCGCCGGGTGCGCACCTGGTGTCCCTGCGGTCGGTCGGCAGCACCATCGACCAGGCCTTCACGGACTACATCGACGGCGCGTACCACCGCGGCAGCGGAACCTCGTTCTCGGCCGCCGCCGTGTCCGGAGTGACGGCTCTGATCCTGTCTCGCACCCCCGGGCTGAGCCCGAACCAGGTCAAGTACGCGCTGACGAGCTCCGCCCGACAACTGGCGGCCACGACCGACCCGCAGCAGGTCGGAGCCGGTGAGGTGGACGCGGCCACGGCCGCACTGAACCCGCCGGCCGGCTCGGCCAACGGGGGTGTCATCCGCTCCAACGGCACCGGGCTGCTGGAGGCCAGCCGCGGCAATGTCCGCGTGCAGACCACCACCCTCCCGGCGACCGTGGTGGACGGTGCGCTGACGGCGCAACTGGTGCTCTGGGACCCGTTGGGCCTCCTGCTCGGCTGGAACCCGACCAGCTGGTACCTGTCCACCTGGGCGCTCTTCCCGTGGCTACCGGTGACCTGGAGCAACGTCCTGCAGTGGCCGGGGTACCGGTGGGGCGGCGGCAACTGGCAGGGATCGACCTGGCAGACCAGTACGCAGCCGCGCAGTTACGGCACGCCCATCGTCGGCGCGATCTGGTTCGGCGCGTGGGGGTAGCCGAAGAAGCGGCGACCGGGGCGGGGGCCCGCGGCCGACCGTTGCACTCGAACTCGCGGGCACCGGTCCTGGTCTGTGCCGCCCTGATGGCGGTAACAGGGCTCGGCTGCGGTGTGGCGGCACAGATCGCGTCGGCCGGCACACCGCGGCCGTCGGCCTCCGCACTGCAGTGGATCCTGCTCGCGGTGGCTCTGGTGGTGGCGGCCGGGCTCTCGGTCGAGATCCGTCATCGCGGCGAGATCATCGTCATGGACATCTTCGAGGTCGCCCTGACCCCGGCCGTCTTCCTCCTGCCGGGGTCAGGTGTCGTCCTGATGGTGGCGGCGACCGAGGTGGCCCTGCACATGTGGTTGCGCATGCCGTGGACCAAGCTGGCGTTCAACGTCGCGCAGTGGACGGCCTGTGCGGGGGTCGGCGCGCTGGTCTTCGCGATGTTCGCGCCGACAGCACCCGACCGGTCGAGAATTCCCGCGCTGATCGCGGCCATGGCCGCGGTGGCGGTGGCCAACCCGGCCGCGATGGCCGTGCTCTTCGGCTTGCTGTCGGGGCTGGACGACGCCCGGCGGCTGCTGATGTCCCGGGACCTGCTGTGGACCACGGGCCTGACGGTGGTCACCGTCACGGCGGGGCTGGCCATCTCGGCGGCTGCGGTGAACGAGCCGGCCGTGCTGCTGCTGGCGATCGCGCTGCCGGTGCTGCTGCACCGGCTGAGCAAGGGATACGCGCTCGCCCACGCGGACCTGGACCGGCTCAGACGCCTGCAGACGGCCACGCACGCGATGTCCTCGGCCATCGACCTGCAACGCGGCATCGCGGCGTTCCTGCCCGAGGTGGCAGCCTGTTGCCGGGCCCAGGCGGCCGAACTGGTGCTGCCCGGTGGTGACCTGCCCGAGGCTCAGTGCTACCTCGCCTCGGGCAGGTCCGCGACCTCGCCCGAGGCGCGGCGGGTCCTGGTGCCGGACACCGGCGCGCTGACCGGCCTGCTGCTGGTTCAGGACCTGCCGGTGCACGTGGTCGCCGAGCCGAGACGCGCGCCGGGCCGACTCATCCCTGGCCGGTGGATCGTGCTTGCCTCCTCGCTGCGTCGCCGCCTCTACGGTCTCGGTCGCCGTCGGCGGCTACTCCAGGTCCAGTTCACCCACACGCTGTGGACCAGGACGGGGATGCGCCGGAGCTGGCGCAGACGCCGTTCGCGCCACGCGACGGTGAACCGGGCGCGGGCCAATCGCGAGTGCGCGCAGGCACTGCGGGCCACCGGCTGGCGGGACTGCCTGGCCGTGCCCGTGCTGATCGGCGACGTCCGGGCCGGCCTGCTCGTCGTCTACGACCGCAGCGGTTTCGCCGTCCTCGATCCCGCGGATCTGGTCACGCTGGAGGCGCTCGCCCGGGAGGTGGCCGCCGCGGTGCAGCGGTCCCGGCTGATCGGCGAGATCGTCGGCGTCCGCAGCAACGCCGCGCGGATCGTCCAGGCCAGCAACGACGGGATCATGGCCTTGGCCAAGGACGGCTCGGTGGTGACCTGGAACCCGGCGCTGGCCGCGCTGACCGGCTGGCCGGCCGACGAGATGCTCGGTCAGGGCTGGCTGGAAAACCTGGACGCGCACCGGGAGAACGGCACCGCGGTGCGGCTGGACCGGTGGGCGACCGACGGCAGGCTGCCCGGCGAGTTCGGGATCCGGACCCGGGACGGGCGGCGGCGCTGGCTGTCCTGCTCGTTCGCGCGGACCACCCCCGAAGGCCAGACCGGGCCGCTGCTGGTGATCATGGTCCGGGACGTCACCGAGCTACGCCTGCAGCGGGATCTGATCTCGGGCCAGAGCCGGGTGCTGGCCCTGGTGGCGGCGGACCAGCCGGTGCTGACCAGCCTGCGTGCCATCGTCGATCTGCTCAGCCGCCAACTCGAGGCGTCGCCGGCGATCCTGCTGGCGGAGTCCTCGCCACGCCCGCGGCTCACCGTGGCCCTGCAGGGCGACGAGGCGGACGACAAGGCGCTGCCCGAGGCGATGTCGGTGAACCTCGAGGCGATCCCGACCAGCCGCTGGGCGCAGGCCGCCGCCGCCGGGCAGCCGCTCGTGATCGAGTACCCGGCCACGGCCTCGCGCGGGGTGAACGGGTCCGAGCGTCCCGGCGGGCAGCGCGGCCCGGGTGACGGGTCCGGGACCGGCGCTGCCGGCAACCCGAAGAGGGCAGCCTCGGGTGACGGCGCCCCGGGCTCCGCGGCCGGGACCGGCGCGGAGAGCTGGTGGGCGATGCCGGTCCTGGACACCGTGGCCACGGCGCTGCGCTGTGTGCTGGTGGCGCGGCCGCCCGCGGGGACCGAGCTCGATCCCTACACGGTGGAGGTGCTGCGCACCGCCGCCCGCCTGGCCCGGGTGGCCATGGAGCGGGACAGCGCGCGCCGACTTCTGGCCCACCAGGCGACCCACGACCCCCTGTCCGGCCTGCCGAACCGGGTGCTGTTCCTGGACCGATGCGCGCAGGCGCTGCGCAAGGGCCGGCGCAGCCAGCGATACACGGCGGTGCTGTTCATCGACCTCGACCGGTTCAAGGTGGTCAACGACAGCCTCGGGCACGAAGCCGGGGACGAGTTGCTGGTCGCCGTGGCCCGCCGCCTGCGCGGTGCCGTCCGGCCGGCGGACACCATCGCCCGGTTCGGCGGCGACGAGTTCACCATCCTGTGCGAGGACCTGCCGGCGGCCGAGGAGGCCCGGGTGCTCGCCGAGCGGTTGCTGGCGGTGTTCGCCACCCCGTTCCACCACCACAGCCGGGACGTCTTCGAGACCGCCAGCGTCGGCATCGCCCTCGGCCGCGCACCGCAGCGGGCGGAGGACCTGATCCAGCAGGCGGACGCGGCGATGTACCGGGCCAAGGCCGCGGGCGGCAACCGGTACGAGTTCTTCGACTCCCGGCTGCGGCGCGAGGCCGAGGCGCGGCTGGCGCGTTACGCCGGGCTGCGCCGCGCCGTGGACGGCGGCGAGTTCGAGGTGCACTACCAGCCGACCGTGGCGCTCGAGGACGGCTCGCCGGTCGGGGTCGAGGCGCTGGCGCGGTGGCGGCACCCGAGCCAGGGGATCCTGCCCCCGGAGATGTTCATCGACCTGGCCGAGCAGACCGGGCTGATCGTCCCGCTGGGCACCCAGATCCTGCGCACCGCGCTCAGCGAACTGCCCTCGGCGCCACCGCCCGGCGGGCTGGATCCGTTGCGCATCAGCGTGAACCTGTCCGCGCGCCAGCTCGTCCACCGCGACCTGCTGCCCACGGTCGAGAGCGCGCTCGCCGAGGCGGACGTGCCACCGGAGCGGCTGTCCCTGGAGATCACCGAGTCCATCCTGCTGACCGACTCGGTGCCGATGCGGACCGCGATCGCCGACCTCAAGCAGCTCGGCGTGGACCTGTCGCTGGACGACTTCGGCACCGGCCACTCGTCGATGGACTACCTGCGGTTCCTGCCCGTCGACGAGCTGAAGATCGAGCGCCGGTTCATCGCGGGGCTGCTCACCGAGCGGCACAACTGGGCCATCGTCTCGGCGATCACGCAGCTCGCGCACGACCTGGATCTGCGCGTGGTGGCCGAGGGTGTGGAGACCGCGGAACAGGCGGACCGCCTGCGGGAGATGGGATGTGACATCGGGCAGGGGTACTTCTTCGGCGCGCCGATGCCCGCCCGGGACGTGCTCAATCCGATCCGCAGCGCTGCCGGGCCGGGCGGTGCCTGACCGCCTGACCGCCTGACCGGTCGAACAGGTTCCGCCCCGGACGGGTCACGTCACCCGCGACGGTGTCACCCGGCGGGGCACAGGATCCAGGACCAGGTGTAGGTGCCGGGCCCGATCAGGTACTCCGGCAACGTGTCCGGCCCGCAGGAGGCGGTGCCGAGGCCGCGATGTGCCGCGTCCAGATGGACGACCACCTCGGGCCGGGGCGACAGCTCGCCGTGGTGGGTCGCGGCGACCAGGTCCGCCGGCCGGTAGTGCGCCAGGTTCACCTGCCGCGGCTGGTCGCAGAACACGGTCACGGACCGCTGCCCGGCATTCCCGCTGCCGCCGTCGTCGGGAGAGGCCTTGCCGTGCACCGCGAACCAGCGCACGCCGTTGCGTCCACCGCTCTCCTGCGGCCGGATGTACGGGGTGAACAGGCCGGCCACGTCGGTGTTGATCTGCTCGACCGGGCTGGCCAGCCGCCGGTCGGGGTAGGTTTCATGACGCACCGATCCGAACCAGGTGACCTGGTCGAGGCCGGAGGCGACCTCGAACGTGGTTCCGACCCGGGGCAGATCCGCCAGCGACACGGGCACGGTCACTGACTCCTCGATCAGGACACCAGGCAGTTGCCCGGCCCTGCAGACCGGAACGATCCGCTGCTCGTGCTGTACCGCAGTACCGTCGCCGGTCCGGTACTCGCTGAGCACGACGGTCGCGGCGCCGTCCCGCTCGACGCCGATCAGGATCCGGGTCAAGGCGTCCAGACCGGCCTTCGCCCAGCGCTGGGCCTGACCGCCCAGCAGGTCGTTGTCGGTCGGCGCACGCCACAGCGAGAGCATCGGCGCGGCCGCCAGCAGGGGGTGCGCGAGCAGGCCCTCGGCGTCCAGCGACAGCCCCGTCGCCGCGAGGTCCGGACCGGCCTCGGCGGACAGCGGAACCCCGGCACGGGCCCGCAGACCGCGCAGGTCGGGCCGCAGCTGGACCTGGTCGAAGCCGATCTCCTCGCCGTCCTGCTGCACGGTCAGCCTCAGCCATGCCTCGCCGACCTCGGGCAGGCCGTCGACGAGCTCGCCGGGCAGGGTCACCGTGGTCGCCCCCTGGGGGGGCGTGGCCAGGTGACCGGCCGGGGCCTCGCGGTACACGTCCGGCGCGCCGAGATCGCCGGGCACGGTCAGCTGCCAGCCCAGCGTGTACCCCGACAGGTCGAGGAAGTGCCGGCGGTTGCGTACGGAGATCTCGACCACGCCGGTCTGCAGGCTGGCACTGAGGACCTCGATCCGGACCGGGGACGCCAGCCGGGCGTGCTCCCACATCGCCGGTTTCGGGGTGCGGTCGGGGAAGACCAGCCCGTCGGTGACGAACGCGCCGTCGTTGGGCTCGTCGCCGAAGTCACCGCCGTAGGCCCAGCGGACCGTCCCGTCCGGAAGCCTCTGCTCCAGCCCGTGATCGCGGAACTCCCAGATGAAGCCGCCCTGCAGTCCGGGGGTGGACTCGATCGCGGCCCAGTACTCGGCCAGCGTCCCGTTGCTGTTGCCCATGGCGTGCGAGTACTCGCACAGGATCAGCGGGCGGGTCTGCAACCCGGACAGGGCGTGCCCGACGATCGCATGGATCGGCGCGTACATCGGGCAGACCACGTCGCTGGCCGGCTGGTGGGTGACCCAGTCGTCCTTGATCGCGCCCTCGTAGTGCAGCGGGCGGCCCGGGTCGTGCGCGCGCACCCAGCCGGCCGCGGCGTCGTGGTTGGGGCCGTAGGCCGTCTCGTTGCCGAGCGACCACATCAGCACGCTCGGGTGGTTGGCGTCGCGCAGCACCATCCGGGAGACCCGGTCCACGAAGGCACTCAGGTAGCGGGGGTCGGCGGCGATCGGTGTGGCGTACGCGTGCGCCTCGATGTCGGCCTCGTCCACGATGTACAGGCCGAGCTCGTCCGCCAGGTCCAGCAGCACCGGATCGTTCGGGTAGTGCGAGGTCCGGATCGCGTTGAAGCCGAAGCGGCGGATGGTCTCCAGGTCCGCGCGGACGTCCTCGGCGCTGACCACGCGCCCGGTGCCGGGGTGGAAGTCGTGCCGGTTCACCCCGCGCAGGAACACCCGTACGCCGTTCACGAGCAGGTCGCGCCCGACGATCTCGACCTGCCGGAACCCCACCCGCAGCGCGGCCTGCTGGACCACGGTGCCGTCCGGTCCGGCCAGGCTGACGGTCAGCGGGTACAGCGCAGGCGTCTCGGCCGACCAGGCCAGCACGCCCGGGACGCCCGCCTCGATCCGGACCGCGCCGATGCCCGGCAGCCGGCGGTACTCGCGTTCGAGCCGCGCCACCGGCAGCAGCTCCGGCGCGATCGGCATCCCTGCGGCGAGCCGGTAGGTCAGGTCGGCGACCTGGGCGGGGTCGAGGTTCAGCCCGGCGATCGCCGCGCTGTCCGGGTCGTCCTGCCCGGTGGGCGGGATGTCACCGTGCAGGGTCAGCGGGCCCGCGGGGCCGTCCAGCACGGCGCTGACCGTCCAGCCGTCCGGGATCCCGCCGTCCAGGGTGGCCATCTCGACGTCGAGCCGCAGCAACCCGGACGCGGTCCCGTCCGGGTTCAGGTAGTGCGGCGTGCCGGGCTCGATGGCGTCCAGCCCGGCGACGACCCGGATCCCGTTGAGGTAGGCGGGCGGTGTCGCGTAGAGGAACACCGACCGGGTGATGCCGCCGTGCCACCACTGGTCCTGGTCCTCGATGAAACTGGCGTCCGACCACTTCACCACCGTGAGCCGGACGGTGTTGGCCGCGCCGGGCGTGATCGCGGCGGTGACGTCGAACTCCGCTGCCAGGTGCGAGTCCTTGCTCATCCCGACCGCGGTGCCGTTCACCTCGGCGATCAGGACGCTCTCGGCGGCGCCCACGTGCAGCACGATCCGGCGCCCGGCCCAACTCTGCGGCACCTCGACGTCGCGGGCGTACACGCCGGTCGGGTTGAGCGCGGGCGGGTGCGGTGGCAGGTCGGGCCACGGCATCTGGACGTTGGTGTAGTGCGGGCGGTCGCCGACCTGGTGGGCGTCGTCGAACTCCTGCATGGTCCAGCAGCCAGGCACCTCGATCGCGGCGCGCAGGCCGTCCGGAGCGCCCGGGTCCGCAGCGGCCATCTCGGGGGTCGGGAACAGCTCGAACCGCCAGGTCCCGTCCAGGGCCAGCCGGTGCACGCCGGTGTCCCTGTCCCGGTGCGGTGCGCGCATCGAGAGTCTGCGCCAGGATGTGAGCTCCGGAGCGTCCCACGGCCGCAACGGCATCGTCATGGCGCATGCCTACCACGGACCGGCAGGTCGTGGTCCGGCGGAGGATCAGGCGGTCCACGTGACGTGGTCCGCAGGGGCCTCACCGCGTGCCGTCGGCTGGAGGAGCGGTCTATAGGTCGCGTTGGACGGCACCAAGGTCCGCGCGAACGCCTCCCGGCGCAAGGCGATGAGCTACGCCCGGATGACCACCCGGGAGAAGGCCCTGGCGGAGGAGGTGTCGGCGATGTTGTACGACGCCGAAGCGGTCGACAAGGCCGAGGACGCCGCCTACGGCCGGCATGGCAGGGACGACGACCTGCCCCCGGACCTGCGCCGCACGACCGACCGGCTGGCCAAGATCCGCCAAGCGAAGGCCGCGTTGGAGGCCGAGGCCGCCGCTGCGGCGGGCGAGCACGCCGCCGACCTCGCTCGCCGTCAGGGCGCCGACGAGGACACCGTCGCCGAACGCGCCGCCGCCGCGGCCGACAAGGCGGTGCCCAAACCGAAAGCACAGCGCAACTTCACCGACCCCGACTCACGGATCATGAAGACGTCCGACGGGTCGTTCCACCAGTGCTACAACGCTCAGGCCGTCGTCGACGCCGACCACCAGGTGATCATCGCGACCGGCCTGGGCCAGTGCGCCGCTGACGTCGCCAACCTGATCCCGATGACCGAACAAGCCACCACCAACACCGGAACCGCACCCGGGCAGGTGTTGGCCGACGCCGGGTACTGCAGCGACGACAACCTCGCCCAGCTGGCCGACCTGACTGCCCAGACCGGGACCGAGTTCTTCATCGCCACCGGCCGCACCAGCCACGACGAGCCGGTCCCGCCCGCACCGCGCGGGAGGATCCCGAAGAACGCCACCCGCCGGCAGCGGATGGCACGCAAGCTACGCACCAAACCCGGACGAGCGGCCTACGCCCGACGCAAGGCCATCGTGGAGCCGGTGTTCGGGCAGATGGCCACCCTGCAGAACGCCCAACACCTCCTCCTCCGCGGACTGGACGCAGCCCGCGGCGAATGGCTACTCCTGGCCGCCTGCCACAACCTGCGCAAACTCCACGCCCACCTCGGTGTCCCGGGCCTGGCCGACCTGACGACCCCCTGAACCGGCCCTCGGCCAGACCCCCGGCCCAGCCTCCCATCTCCCACCAACCGATTCCCGGCCCCTCGCTAGGCGGGTCCGAGGGCTCCGTCGGGCGGGGCGGGCGCCGCAGACGACGCAGACGACGCAGACGACGCAGACGCCGGCTCCTTCAGCTCGACGAACAGGGCGTGCGTGGCGGTCCGGCCGATGTTCTCCCCGGCGTGTTCCTGCGCCGAGACCCACCTCACCTGGCCGGCGGGCAGCTCGACCTCGACCTGGCGGCCGTCGGCGGTCAGCCGTCGGGAGAAGGAGCTGAGGGTGTACATCACAGTGTCCGGGTGCCGGTGCGGTTGGGTCCGGTCGCCGGGCCCGTCCCGGTACTCCAGCACCCGCACCCGCTCGTTCTCGAAGATCACCCGGTACGACTCGGGATCGGTGACCGCGGGATCCCTGCCCAGAACTGCCTGACCCATGTCTACCTCCCACGACACGCCACCTGAGCATCCCCGACGCTTCGTGGGATGACTGTACCATGAAGGCATGTCGGTGCCATATGAGCAGACGGGCCGGAGCAACCAGAAGGCACGGACCCGGCACGCGTTGATCGAGGCCACCCGCGCGCTGCTGGCCGACGGCGTCACCCCGACCGTCGAGCAGGCCGCGACCGCCGCCGGAGTGTCCCGGACCGCCGCCTACCGGTACTTCCCCAACCAGTCAGCGCTGGTGCTCGGCGCTCACCCGGAGACGCTGCAGACCTCGCTCCTGCCGCAGGACGCCCCGGACGACGTCGCCGCGCGGCTGGACCTGGTGATGGCCACCCACCTGCGCACCCTGCTCGACTGGGAACCCCAGCTGCGGGCAACCCTGCGGCTCTCGCTCGACCCCGCCGCCGACGCCACCGGGCTGCCCCTGCGGCAGGGCCGGGTGATCACCTGGCTGGAGGATGCGCTCGAACCCCTGCGGCGGACGCACCCGCAGGTCGACCGTCACCGGCTGGCGATCGCGATCCGCTCCGCGACCGGGATCGAGTCACTGGTCTGGCTCACCGACGTCGCCCGGCTGCCGCGCGCCGAGGCTGTCGAGGTGCTGCACGGCAGTGCCCGCGCGCTGCTGGCCGCCGCACTGGCGAGCCCGGCAGGGTCTGCCGGCGGGTCCGCCGGCGGGTCTGCCGGCTGAACCCTTCGCCTGCTCAGCGGGTCCAGGCGAGGGCGCGGGCCGGATCCTCCAGCACGGCGCCGAGATCGGCCAGGAAACGGCTGCCGAGATCGCCGTCCACCAGGCGGTGGTCGAAGCTCACCGCCAACTGGGTGAGCCAGCGCGGCACGACCTTGCCCTTGTGCACCCAGGGCAGCCTGCGCACCTGTCCGAACGCGAGGATCGCCGCCTCACCGGGATTGAGGATCGGCGTGCCCGCGTCCACCCCGAAGACGCCGACGTTGGTGATGGTGATCGTGCCGCCGGCGAGGTCCGCGGGTGGGGTGCGCCCGTCCCGCGCCGCCGCCGTCAGCCGGGCCATCGCGTCGGCCAGCCCGCGCAGGGACAGCGACCCGGCGTCCTTGATGTTCGGCACCACGAGACCTCGCGGGGTGGCCGCGGCGATGCCGAGGTTCACGTCGCGGAAGATCACGATCTCGCCGGCCGGCTCGTCCCAGGTCGCGTTGATCCCGGGGTTGCGGCGGACCGCGATGAGCAGCGCCCGGGCGACCAGCAGCAGCGGCGAGACCTTCACCCCGGCGAACTCGGGATCGTCCCGCAGCCGGCGCACCAGGCGCATCGTCCGGGTGACGTCCACGGTCAGCCACTCGGTCACATGCGGCGCGGTGAACGCGCTGGTCACCATCGCCTGCGCGGTGAGCTTGCGGACCCCACGGACCGGGATCCGGATCTCCCGCCCGACCGGGGCGGGCTGGGCGGCGGGCGCGGGCGCCGCGGCCGGCAGGTTCTCGATGGACTCGGCCGGCGCGCCGGCCGCCCGCTCGACGTCCTCGCGGGTGACCACGCCGCCTGGGCCGGTCGGCTCGATGCCGGCCAGCTCGATGCCGAGGTCGCGGGCCAGCTTGCGGACCGGCGGCTTGGCCAGCACGTGCACGGCCGCCAGGGCGGCGGTGTGCGCCCCGGTGGCCCGGATCGGCGGGATGGCCCGTCCCGGGGCGGGACCGGCGAGCGAGGCGGGGGCTGCGACCGGCGCCTCGGGCTGCCCCGGCTGGATCCGGGCACGCCGGGCGGCAGCCGCGGTGCGCGGCCCGTACCCGACCAGCACGGACGTCCGCCCGCCGGGCGCGGGACCACCGATCAACCCCGGCTCGATCGCTCCCGGCTCGGCCGCCCTCGGCTCGATCGCGCCAGACTCGATCGCGCCAGACTCGATCGATCCCGGTTCGCTCGGGTCCTGCGCGGGCGACTCGCCCACCTGCCCCTCGGTGTCGACCGCGATGATCGGCGTGCCGACGTCCACGGTCTCGCCCTCACCGACCAGCAGCTCGCTGACCACCCCGGCGAAGGGACTGGGCAACTCGACCATCGCCTTGGCGGTCTCGATCTCCACCAGGACGTCATTGACCCGGACGGTGTCCCCCGGCCGCACCTTCCAGGAGACGATCTCCGCCTCGGTCAGGCCCTCGCCCGCGTCCGGGAGCCGGAACTGCTTGATGGAGGCCATCTGCGCCTCTCAGTAGGCGAGCGTGCGGTCGACGGCGTCGAGCACGCGATCGAGGTCGGGCAGGAAGTCATCCTCCAACCTGCTCGGCGGGTAGGGGATGTGGAACCCGCCGACACGCAGGACCGGAGCCTCGAGCTGGTAGAAGCAGTGCTCGGTCACCATCGCCGCGATCTCCGCGCCGATGCCCAGGTAGGACGGCGCCTCGTGCACGACGACCAGCCGCCGGGTCCGCTGCACCGACGCGATCAGCGCGTCCACGTCCAGCGGCGAGAGCGAGCGCAGGTCGAGTACCTCGAGGCTCTTGTCCTCCTCCTGCGCGGCGGCCGCGGCGTCCAGGGCCGTCCGGACCATCGGACCGTAGGCCGCCACCGTGACGTCCGTGCCCGGCCGCAGCACCCGGGCAGCGTGCAGGGGCGCGGGCGGGCCGGACAGGTCCAGCTCGCCCTTCTCCCAGTACCGGCGCTTGGGTTCGAAGAACAGCACCGGGTCATCGCTGCGGACCGCCTGCTGGATCATCCAGTAGGCGTCCGTGGGCGTCGCGCAGGAGACGACGCGCAGCCCCGCCGTGTGGGCGAAGTACCCCTCCGGGCTCTCGCTGTGATGCTCGACCGCGCCGATCCCGCCGCCGAAGGGCACCCGCACCACGACCGGCAGCTTGATCGAGCCCGCCGAGCGGTACGGCATCTTGGCCAGTTGGGACACGATCTGGTCGTAGGCGGGGTAGATGAACCCGTCGAACTGGATCTCGCAGATCGGCCGGTAGCCGCGCAGGGCCAGGCCGATCGCGGTGCCGATGATGCCGCTCTCGGCCAGCGGGGTGTCGATCACCCGGTCCTCGCCGAAGTCCTTCTGCAGCTCGTCCGTGATCCGGAAGACGCCGCCGAGCTTGCCGACGTCCTCGCCCATCACCAGGACCTTGGGGTCGTCCTCCATCGCCCGCCGGAGCCCGGCGTTGATCGCCTTGGCGATGGTTGTGGTCGACGGGGCCGCCGGGCGGCCTGCGGGCTGGTCCATCACTGCCCCCCGTGGCTCGGCGCGAACGATCGGTGGTAGTCGTCGAACCAGGCCCGTTCCCGGGCCAGCAGCTCGTGCTCCTCGCGGTAGACGTGGTCGAACATGCGTCAGCGGCTGCGGGTCGGGCATGGCCAGGCACTGCTCCCGCAGCCGGGCGGCGAGCTCGTCCGCCTGGCGTTCCACGCTGGCGAAGAACGCCTCGTCCGCCATCCCGCCCCGGGCCAGGTGCACCTTGAGCCGGGCGATCGGGTCCTTGAGCTTCCACTCCTCGACCTCGGCCGCGATCCGGTAGCGGGTCGGGTCGTCGGACGTGGTGTGCGCGCCCATCCGGTAGGTGAACGCCTCGATGAAGGTCGGGCCCTCGCCCCCGCGGGCGCGGTCCAGCGCGGCCTTCGTCACCGCGTAGACGGCGAGGACGTCGTTGCCGTCCACCCGAACGCCGGGGAAGCCGAACCCGCTGGCGCGCTGGTAGAGCGGCACCCGGGTCTGGCGCTCGTTCGGCACCGAGATGGCCCACTGGTTGTTCTGGCAGAAGAACACCACCGGGGCGTTGAACACGCTGGCGAAGACGAACGACTCGTTCACGTCGCCCTGCGCGGTGGCACCGTCGCCGAAGTACGCCAGCACCGCCGCGTCCCGGTCGGGATCGCCGGTACCCACGTCGCCGTCCCGCTGGATGCCCATCGCGTAGCCGGTCGCGTGCAGGGTCTGCGCGCCGATCACGATCGTGTACAGGTGGAAGTTGTGCTCGTGTGGGTCCCAGCCGCCGTGGTTCGATGCCGCGGAAGAGCCCGAGCAGGGCGGCCGGCTCGACGCCGCGGCACCAGGCGACCCCGTGCTCGCGATAGGTCGGGAAGACGTAGTCCTGGGGGGCCAGGGCCCGGGCCGAGCCGATCTGCGCGGCCTCCTGGCCGAGCAGGCTGGCCCAGATGCCGAGCTCACCCTGGCGCTGCAGGGCGGTGGCCTCGGTGTCGATCCGGCGGACCAGGACGAGGTCGCGGTACCACTCGCGCAGGCCCTGCGCGTCGATGTCGAGGCTGTAGTCGGGATGCTCGACGCGCTCGCCCTCGGGGGTGAGCAGCTGGACGAGCGGAGGCTGGGGGGCCCGGGACGACGGTCGCGCCGCCATCGGGTCGGTGAGCACGGCAGGGGTGCCGGCGACAGGGTTGGTCGTCACGGACTCTCCTTCGTCGGTCCGGAGACGGGGTCGCCGTCGCCGGCACGGCCGGGACGCCGCCCGCCTGCCGGGGTGAGGCAGGTCGGACGCCGGTGACTGTGGCTGTCGTCACAGCCCCAGGGACAACTTACCGGCCCGAGGGCCTCGGGCGAATCCCGAGACTGATCCGATACACGAGTGCCACGCGCGCGAAAAGTCTCGTTTGCCACTTCGAGGTGGCGGGGCGACGGGCGGGGCGACGGGCGAGGCGACGGGCGAGGCGACGGGCGAGGACGTCAGGCGCCCGTGATGGCGCCGGTGTCGGCGGAACCCGCGTCGGTGGTGCCGCCGGAGCCCGTGCCGGCGTCGGCGGAACCCGTGCCGGCGTCGGCGGAGCCCGGATCAGCGGTGCCGCCGGTGCTGCCGGACCCGCTGCCACCGGACCCGGCGTCCTGCCCGTCCTGCCCGTCGTGGCCGTGGTGGTGGCCGTGGTGGTCCTCTGGCGTCGCGCCATCCAGGGACGGGTCGTCCTGCCCGGGCGGGGCGTCACCGGAAGCGCCGGGACCACGGTGATGGTGTCCATGCCGGTGCGGGTGGTGATGCCCGGGGTGGGGGTCCTTGTGCGGAGGCCGGTGGTGATGCCCGCCGCCGGGGCAGCCTCCGCCGGAACCCGTGCCGTCGCCCGGGCCCGTCCCGTCGCCCGGGCCCGTCCCGTCGCCCGAGCCCGTCCCGTCGCCCGAGCCCGTCCCGTCGCCCGAGCCCGTCCCGTCGCCCGAGCCCGTCCCGCCACCGGAACCTGTCCCGCCGCCCGAACCCGTCCCGCCACCAGAACCCGTCCCGCCGCCGGCAGGTGGCCGCGTGCCGTGAGCGCCGTCGTCGACCCCGTACGGGCCGCCGCCGGAGCCGCTGGTCCCTCCGTGGCTCGCGGTGCCGCTCCCGTCCGCGGCCCGCACCGTCGAGTGCACCCGGATCGTGACCGTGACGTGCTTGATCGGCGGCCCGGCCAGCGGAACCTCGGGCAGCTGGAGTTTCGGAGGCAGGGGTTCACGTGGCTGCGGCACGATCGTCGGACGCGGTGGGGTGACGACATCGCCCGGATGCTGGAGGGCCGGCGTCGCGGCGACGAATGGCGTCGCCATCCGGCTCAGCACCAGCGAACCGGACACCGCCAGCGCCAGCACGGAGCCGCCCGCGACCAGCGCCGACAGCGCGGTCGGGACGGCGAGACCGAGAACGCGCCCCACGGGGTCGCTCCCGCTGGCCGTGCTGCGCCACATCCGAGTCCTCGCAAGGGGCCGAGTGTCCCGGGCCGGTTCCGACCCGGGCGCTGCCTACGCGCCGCGTCGGGACCGTGCCAAGCGTTCGACGTGAAGATCAATCGTCCCGACGTACCTGAGCGTATGCAATCGTAAGCGCTGCGTCACTGAATTCGAGGGAATGGGCCGAACGGGCGAAGCCCAGATGAGTGAGGCGGGTCACCCGACGGGCTCCTGGCGGGTCACCCGGCGCGGTCCTGGCGGGTCAGCGGGCGCCGAAACCGGCGCAGACCTGGATCAGCCGGTCGTTGGCCTCACGCTCGGCCACGGTGCAGCGCACGCCCTCTCCGGGGAACGGCCGCACCGCCAGCCCGCCCTCTGCACACGCCGAGGCGAACTCGGCCGTCGCCGCCCCCAGCGGCAACCAGACGAAGTTGGCCTGGGTGTCCGGCACCCTCCAGCCCTGGGCCCGCAGCGCCGCGAGAACCCGGGCCCGCTCGCCGACCAGCACCTCGACCCGCGCCAGCAGCTCGGGCTCGGCGGCCAGGGAGGCGATCGCCGCCGCCTGGGCCACCGCCGAGACCCCGAACGGGACCGATGTCTTGCGCAGGGCATCGGCCACCGGCGCGTGCGCGACCGCGTAGCCGACCCGCAGACCCGCCAGCCCGTAGGCCTTGGAAAAGGTGCGCAGCAGCACGACGTTCGCGTGTTGCCGGTGCGCGTCCAGGCCGTCCGGAACCTCGGGGTCGCGGACGAATTCGCGGTAGGCCTCGTCGATGACCACGAGCACGTCGTCGGGGACTCGGTGCAGGAACCGGTCGAGCTCGTCCCGCCGCAACGCCGGCCCGGTCGGGTTGTTCGGGCTGCAGAGCAGCACCAGCCGGGTCCGGGGCGTGACGGCAGCGGCGAGCGCGTCCAGGTCGTGCCGGGCCTCCGGAGTCAGCGGCACGGGCACCGGAGTGCCCCCTCCGACCCTGGTCACGATCGGGTAGGCCTCGAAGGACCGCCAGGCGAACAGCACCTCGTCCCCAGGGCCGCTGACCGCCTGGACGACCTGGCCGAGCACGCCGACGCTGCCGGTCCCGGGCACGATGTTCGCCGCCGGGACGCCGAGGTGCCCGGTCAGGGCCTCGACCAGCGCCGTGCAGAACATGTCCGGGTAACGGTTCATCCGCTCGGCGGTCGCGTGCACGACCTCCAGCACGCTGGGCAACGGCGGGTACGGATTCTCGTTCGACGCGATCTTGTAGTTGATCACACCCGGCGCAGCCGGGGCCGCGGTTCCCGGCAGGTAGGAGGGGATCTGCTCGAGGCCGGCGCGCAGCCGAGGTGCACGGTCGACGGCATCCAGGTCGACGGCATCCAGGTCAGCGGCAGCCGACTCGCCGGTCATGCCCGCACTGCCGGGTCATGCCCGCACTGCCGGTCATGCCCGCACTGCCGGTCATGCCCGCACTGTATGCCGATGCTCCGACGCCGGCTCCCCGGCCGGCAGCGGCTCGCGGCCACGCGCCACGAACCACCAGATGGCCACCAGGGCCGTCAGCGCGAACAGCGTGTAGCTGTTCTGCAGCAGTCCCGCGAGCCAGTACGGGTGCTGGTGCCGCGACACCATCCCGTTGCCCCACCACGGCAGGTGCAGGTAGAGCCAGGTCGTCCCGGCCAGGGTGGCCACGACCCGCCGCCACTGCCGCCCGTCGCCGAGCACCACCCCGAGCACGACGATCCCCCAGTGCAGGTGATGCACCCAGGACACCGGGGAGATCAGCACCGCCATCATCCCCAGCACGGCGACCACGGCCACCTGGTCCCCGAGCCGGTGCAGCCGTGCCGAGAGCGCGAATCCGGCCACCCCGACGACCAGGACGAGAGCCAGCCAGGTCAGCGACAGGGCCGGGCCCTGCGAGGGGCCGAGCCGGAGCAGGACGCCACGCATCGACTGGTTGGACGCCCCGGCGTTCGGCCCGAGCCGGCCGGGGTCGAGCAGCGCGTCGGTCCAGAAGGCAGCGCTCGCGGACGGGGCGATCAGCGCGGTCAGCAGGGTCAACCCGGCGGCGGTCGCGACCGAGACGATCAGCGGCCGCCAGCGCCGGATCACCGCCCAGTGCACCCAGAACACGCCGGGCGTCAGCTTGATCGCCGCCGCGACCGCCACCAGCGATCCGCGCGGCCATCGGCCCTCGCGGCGGCGCACCACGTCGACCAGGCACAGGGTCACGATCACCGAGTTCACCTGGCCGAAGCGGATCCCGTCCGAGAGCGGCAACAGGTGCACCAGCGCCCCGCCGATGGCACCCTGCACGACCGGCGAGCGGATCTCGAACCGCTCCAGGAAGGGCCGGAAGGCGATCCCGACGCAGACCCACAACAGGGCCAGTTGTGTCAGGGCCCAGATCCAGGCCGCGACGACGAACGGGACCATCGCCAGCGGAAGGCCCATCAAGGCGGCGAACGGCGGGTAGGTGAACGGCAGGAACTGCGGCCCGCCGGTCAGCCAGTCGTAGGCCTCACGGCCCTGCAGCAGGCTGTGCGCGCCCTCGCGGTAGACCTCGAGATCGACCTGCCAGATCTCCGCGGGCCAGGCGATCAGGTACAGGTGGATGACGTCATAGCTCAGTGCCGCGAAGACGATGATCCCAATCAGGCGCCACCGGATGGCCGGGGCCGGCAGCCGCCGCAGGACGCGCACACGGCCCCGCGCACCTTCGAGTGCGGCTAGCACGGGAGCGGGTACGGGCGGGGGCGGCGCGAGCAGTGGTGCTGGCGGGGGCGCGGGCCAGTGGTCAGCGGCGGCACCGGACCATTGTCCGTGATCCCCGTGGCGCCGATGGCCGTCGCCCCCGCTTCCGCGCCAGACCCCGCGGTACAGACCCGCGCCAGACCCCGTCGTACCGCCGCCCCCGCGTACACCCCGGCTGCCGCAATGCACCTCCACTGCCGCTTCTGGGCGGGGTTTGCCCGGCCCATAGCGGTTCAACGGGTGCAAAGCAGCACCCGGGGTGTACGTCGGGTGTGCCCGGGGCGGCCGGGCGGGGCGCCGAGGGTGCGGCGGACGTGGACGAGCCTCGGCGAACGGTGAGCAAGGGGGCCTAGCCTGGGGCGGTGCTGCGATGGTCCCCCGGTGACCGTCCTGTCTCTCGGACGACCACCCGGACGATGACCCGCCGGCCCCGGGTCGTTCTCGCCGCCGCGGCCGGTGTCCTGGCGGCGTTGTCCGTGGCCGGGCCCGCAGCCGCTGCCGAGCCGGCGGCCGGTGCCGCCGTGAGCGGGCGCGGACCGGTCGTTCTGGTCGGCACGGCGGGCCTGCGCTGGGAGGACCTCAGCGACGCCACCCCCGAACTGCAGTCGCTGCTGTCCAGTGCGGCGGTCGGGGTGCTGGCCGACCGGACCGTCCGGGACAGCACCTGCCCGGTGGACGGCTGGCTGTCGGTGTCCAGCGGGCGACACGCCGCCGATACACCGGTGACCGGTCCGGCCGCGGTATACGGCGGCTGCCGTGTTCCCGCAGCGCAGGTCACGTCGGCCGGTGGCCCGGGGAACGTCCCGCGCTGGAGCCAGTACCGCACCGAGGCGTCCGACTCGTCGTTCCAAGCCCGGCTGGGCCTGCTCGGCGACACCCTGGCGGCCGACCACCTCACCTACGCAGCGGTCGGCCCGGGAGCGGTGATCGCCCTGGCCGGCAGCGATGGACGGGTCGCGCACGCCTGGCCCGGGCTGCCGGCGAGGCCGGACGGCGCGATCGACCTCTCGGTGGGCGCCGGCACGCTGGCCGAGCAGGTCCGGGCAGCGCTGGGCCTCGACCCGGCGGTCCTCGCGGTGGACCTGGGCGCGCTGCGCGATCCGCTGCCGGGTTCCGGGACGCCGAGCCGCACGGACCAGGTGCTCGCGCTGGACTCCCGGCTGCAACTCGTGCTCGGGGCCCTGCCCGCGAACGCCACCGTGGTGGTGGCCTCGCTGGGCGACTCCGGGAGTTCGCCGCACCTGCAACTGCTGGCGGCCACCGGCCCGGCAGCGGGCTCGGCGGGCCGGTACGCGACCTCGCTGCTGCGCAGTGACTCGACCCGGCAGGCGGGCCTGGCGGAGCTGCCCGACCTGCTGCCGACGGTGCTGAGCGCGACGGGGCTGCCCGCGTCCGGGGACGCGCTCGGGGCAGCACTGCGGCCGGGCCCGGCCGGTACCGACCCCGCGGGCCGGCTGCAGCGGCTGTTCGACCTGGGCCATGCGCCGCGGGCCGTCCAGTTCGTGATCCCCGTGTTCTTCGCCGTCCTGGTCGGGCTGCAACTCCTCCTGTACGGGCTCGCCGGGCAGGCCCTGCGCCGCCCCGCCGGACCGCTCACCAACCGGCACCGGGGGCTGCGCGCGCTGCGCCGGACCGCGACGGCCTTCGCCGCCGTGCCGGCCGCGGTGTTCCTGGCCAACCTGCTGCCCTGGTGGCGGGCCGGCCGGCCGGGGCTTGCGGTCAGCCTCGCGGTGGTGGCCCTCGCGGCGGCGATCGCGGTCGTCGCGCTGACCGGGCCCTGGCGGGCGGCGCCGCTCGGACCGCTCGGCGTCGTCGGGGCGGTGACCGCGGGCGTGCTCGGCACCGACGTGCTGACCGGCTCGCACCTCGTGCTGTTCGGGCTGATGGGCCTGCAGCCGCTACTCGCGGCCCGGTTCTACGGGTTCGGCAACCAGGCCTTCGGGGTCTTCGCGACCGGGGCGCTGCTGGCCGCGATCGCGGCCGCCGATGTCCTGCTACGGCACGGGCGGCGCCGCGCGGCGGGATTCGTCGTGGCCGGGATCGGGGCGCTGGCGGTGATCCTGGACGGGACACCGGGGCTGGGCAGCGACCTCGGCGGGCCGCCGGCGCTGCTGCCGGCCTTCGGCTTCCTGGCGCTGCGACTGGCGGGCGTCCGGATCACCCGGCGGCGGATCGGCCTGCTCGCTGCGGGCACCGTCACGGCAGTCGCGGCGCTGGCCGTGGCCGACTGGCTGCGCCCGGCCGGCGAGCGCACCCACCTCGGCCGGTTCGTGCAGAGCATGGTCTCCGGGCAGGCCGGGCCCACGGTGCAGCGCAAGGCGCTCGCCGAGCTGGCGCTCGTGGTGCAGCCGCTCAGCCTGCTGGTCCCGCTCGCGGCGGTGCTCGTGGTGTCCGCCCTGGCCCGCCCCGAACGGTTCGGCCTGCGGCCGCTGCGGCTGGCCTACCAGCGCTGCCCCGCGCTGGTGCCGGGGCTGCAGGCCCTCGGCGTGCTGCTGCTGATCGGCGTCCTGATCAACGACTCCGGTGCGGTGATCCCGGCGGTGGCCGGGCTGGTCGCGCTGCCGCTGCTGGTCGCCGCCTGCGTCAGGGCGCTGGAGCTGGACGATCAGGATCGGCTCGCGGCAGCGCTGGCCGCGGTGCGCCGGCCACGGGTGGACCGCCGGGGCCGGGCCGGGCGCAAGCCCACCGCACCACTGCCACCAGCACCGCGAGGATGAGCACCGGGGCGACCAGCCGCCGGCCGTCGAGCGTGACGGTCTGCACCAGGTGCGACATGCCGACCACCCGGCCCGGCACGTACGCCAGGCAGAGCACCGCGAGGCGGGCCAGCAGGGCCCCGTCGAGCCTGCGGCCCGCGACCGTGCCGGGGACCAGGGCGAGCGGTGCCCACACCATCGCGTCGTACCAGGGCAGCGCGTAGGGCGCGGTCAGCACCCAGGCCGCCGCGAGCACGAGCGCCGCGCGGGCGGCGTCGGCCGTGACCGGGTCGACACCGTCGGCCAGCGCGACCCGCTCCCGGTCCGGCGCATCCCGCTCACGGTCCGGCGCGTCCCGCTCACGGTCCGGCGTGACCCGCTCAAGGTCAGAGTCCGAGCCGGCGCCGATCAGCCCGAGGCGCCGGGCCAGCAGCCAGGCCAGGCCCGCGGCCAGCAGCAACGCGATCGGCGCTGCGATCGCGCGTCCGGTTCCGGTGCCCGCGGCCAGGTCGACCAGGTTGACCAGCGCCCGCCACGGCGTCGCCAGCGACACCATCCGGCTGGCCTTGCCGAGCTGGTCCAGCACATGCGGCCCGGCCCACAGGTACGCCGGACCGAGGACGGCCGATGCGCCGACGGCACCTGCGGCGAGCAGCCGCAGCAGCGCCGCCCGAGGCACCCGGCGGACCGTCCAGCAGGCGGCCAGCCCGGCGAGCGCGTACGGCACCTTGATCCCCGCGGCGACGCCCAGCAGCAGCCCGGCCGCCAGCGCCGGGGCCCACGGGGTGCGACCCTGCCGGTCCCGCACTGTCCCCGTCGTCCCTGTCGCTCCTGTCGCTCCTGTCGCGCCTGTCGCTCCTGTCGCACCTGCCGTACCTGCCGCTCCTGTCGCACCTGTCACGCGGGCCGCACCTGCCGCACCTGCCGCACCTGTCACGCGGGCCGCTCGACCGGCCCGCGCCGCGAGCAGCACCGCACCCAGCGCGGGCGCGGCGG
The DNA here is from genome assembly GCA_963740575.1 of uncultured Actinomycetota bacterium. GTDB lineage: Bacteria > Actinomycetota > Actinomycetes > Actinomycetales > Kineosporiaceae > CAVUET01. The sequence continues at coordinate 133,409 of CAVUET010000006.1, forward strand.
CCAGCACGTCGATATGCGCGCCGAGCACCAGCTGTCCGAGCAGCAGCGGATTCAGCATCCACAGCACGACCGCCCGCCCCCTGGCCCGTGGGTCGCGGCGGGCCCGCAACAGCATCGCCCCGACGGCCAGGAAGGCCGCACCGCAGGCCAGCTGCCACAGCCAGACCGTGCGCCGCAGCGAACCGCCGCCGCTCTCGGCGACCAGGGCCTGCGCCGCGGTCGCCACCGGCCCGTACACGCTCGGGGTCTGCTGCCAAGGCGGCTGCACGGCGCCGGCGACCGGGTCGCTGCCACCGCGCCAGCTGATCGGGGGGAGCCGGTACGGATCGTCGCCCGCCGCCGCGATCCGCCCATAGGCGACGTAGGACAGGTGGTCGGCCGAGCCGAGCGGGGGCACGAGCACCAGCGCCGCGACCGCCACCACCCCGGCCAGGACCGGCCAGCGCCGGCCCGGCACCCAGCCGCGGGCCAGCGCCCGCAGCCCGAGACCGACCCCGGCGGTGCCCAGCGCGTAGGCGAGCACCAGCAGCACGGTGACCAGCCCGGAGGACGGACCCGCCGCCAGGTCCCACGGTGGCAGCACCGTCGCCGGGCCCAGCCCGGGGACCGCGGCCGAGTCGCCGAGCAGGGCGACCCCGCCGAGCAGCAGCACCGACGCACCCGCGCAGCCGACCGCCACACGGGTCCCGGGTGCGCGAGCGCGCCTGTCCGCCCTGTCCGCCCCGTCCGCCCCGTCCGCCCCGTCCGCCCCTGCCTCGTCCGGGGTCACGACCGCCATCGCGGCAGCCGCGCCAGCACCCGCAGCGGGACGGCCCGGCGCAACCGGCGCACGGCGAGCGCGCGCGCCACGTCCCGGTACTGGCCGGCGCGGTGCACCTGCCCGTGCCAGCCGGAACCGGTGACCCGGTGCTGCAGCTCGCAGGGCACCTCGACCACGCGGCAGCCGACGCTGAGCAGATCGATCGTCATCGCGGTCTCGACCCCCCAGCCGGGCGCCAGCGGGCGGGCCGCCTCGAAAGCGGTCCTGGTCAGGCAGCGCATCCCGGACAGCGGCTGGGTCGGGGTCCATCCGGTGGTGTCGACGATGCCCTTGCGGGCCAGCCGGACCACGAACCCGCGGCCGCCGCCGGGCCGCGCCTGGGGCGGGAGCACCGCGATCGTCAGGTCGGCCTCACCGGCGAGCACCGGGCCGGTCAGCACGGCCGTGTTCGCCGCGCTCTTGCCGAGGTCGGCGTCCACGAACAGCAGGGCGCGGGGGATCCCGCTCGGCGCGGGCTGCTCGGCATCGAGGATCGCGACCCGCTCCGCCCCGGACTGCATGGCGGCCGCCTTGCCGCGGTTACGGGTGTGCCGCAGGACGCGTGCCCCCGCGGCCAGGGCGACCGCGGCGGTGTCGTCGGTGGAGCCGTCGTCGACCACGAACACGGCGTCCACGTCGGGGATGGCCAGCGCCGCGGCGACCGTCTCACTGATCGAGTCCGCCTCGTTCCGGGCCGGGATGATCACCGCGACACGGTCCGGCGCCTGCCCCGGCGCGTCACCCTCGGCCACAGCCCAGAGCCTAGTGCCGCGGCCACCGGGGCTGCCCCAGCCGAGTCGGACCGGGCGGGCGAGCGCGGGCAGTTCTGCAGGGACACGTCGGCGTGTCCCTGCCACAGGTGCCCGCACTCGCGTGACCTGCGTCCAGCGGCGCCGAACTCTGGTTGGGTGTGAGCTGCGGAACCCGAGGAGCATCGATGCCCGACCCCCAGACCCTGACCCTCCGTCACGTGGACGCGGAGATCGCCCGGTACCACGCCCTGGGCGGCCAGCCGGGGCTCGCCTACGGCGTGGTGGCCTGCGGCCGGTTGGTGCACTCGGGGGGCTGCGGCGAGGTCCGGGCCGGCAACGGGCGCACGCCCGGTGCCGACACGGTGTTCCGGATCGCCTCGATGACCAAGAGCTTCACCGCGGCCGCGATCCTCCTGCTCCGGGACGACGGGCTGCTCCGGCTGGACGACCCGGTGTCGGAGTACGTCAAGGAACTCGCCCGGGTGCGGCTGCCGACCGCCGACTCCGCCGCGCTGACCGTCCGGACCCTGCTGACCATGTCCGCCGGGCTGCCGACCGACGACCCGTGGGGCGACCGGCAACAGGGGTTGCCCGCGGGTGACTTCGCCGACCTGCTCGATCGCGGGCTCAGCTTCGCCTGGGCGCCGGGCAGCGCGTTCGAGTACTCCAACCTCAGTTACGCCGTCCTGGGCCGGGTGATCGAGACGGTCACCGGGTTGGACTACCGGCAGGCGATCACCGAGCGCCTGCTGCACCCGCTGGGCCTGCGCTCGCTCGCGTTCGAGGCCGCTGACGTGCCGCCGGACCGGCTTGCCACCGGCCACCGGCTGATGGACCTCGCCTGGGTCGAGGTCCCGCCGGCCGGGTACGGCGCGTTCGCGCCGATGGGCGGGCTGTTCGGGTCGGTCGAGGACCTGTGCACCTGGATCGCGGGGTTCACCGACGCGTTCCCGCCACGCGACGCGCCCGAGGGCGGGCACCCGCTGAGCAGGGCGTCCCGGCGCGAGATGCAGCAGCCGCACCGGATCATCCCGCCGCAGCTGTTCTGGCCGTCCCTGGACGCCGTGCCGCAGGTCCGCGGCAGCGCCTACGGCTTCGGTCTGGTGTGCGAGTACGGCGCCCGGCACGCAACCGTGATCGGGCACAGCGGCGGCTACCCCGGGTTCGGCTCGCACATGCGCTGGCACCCGGCGACCGGTCTCGGCGTCGTGGTGCTCGGCAACAGCACCTACACCGGCGTGCACCGGGCCGCGGCCGCAGCGCTCGGGATCCTGATCGATGCGGCCGCCCGCCCGCAGCGCCGGCGCACCCGGCACGGGAGCGGCGCCACCGGCGCGGTCACGGGTGGCCGGCCGGAACCGCCGCAGCCGGCACCGCACGGCGAGCCGGCCTGGAGCCAGACCCTGGCCGCGCGGGCCGCCATCGACCGGTTGCTGATGCGCTGGGACGACAGGATCGCGGCGAGGCTGTTCGCGGACAACGTCGGCCTGGACGAGTCACTGGCGCGGCGCCGGGAGCAGCTGGAGCGGGTCCGGGCGCTGCTCGGGCCGCTGAGCCCGGACACCAGCCGGGCGCCGGAGCACTCGTCCCCGGCGCACTGCCGCTGGTGGTTGGCCGGGCCGGGCGGCCGTGCGCGAGTGGAGATCCTGCTCACGCCCGAGCTGCCGCCGCGGGTCCAGACGTTCACCGTGATCCCGATCCCGCACCCGTCGCAGCAGGTCAGGGCCGTGGTGGACCGGATCGTGACCGCTCTGGCGCAGCCGTGCCCGCAGTGGCCGGACGACCTGCCGACCACCGTGGATCTGGACCGCCGGACGCTGACCAGGCTCCTCCGGCTGGCGTCCGGCTGGGCCGGGGCCTGCGACGTGGCCGAACCTACGAGCGGGGACGGCGGCTGCGAGGCCGGCTTCCGGCTGGTCGGCGAGCGCGCCACGCTGCTGCTCACGCTGGCACTCGAGCCCGGCGCCACGGCTGCGGCCGGTCCCGGTAGCGGGCCGGCCGGTCCCGACAGTGAGCCGGCCGTGTCCCGTTTCACCCTCGCCCTGGACAGCTGACGCCCGCTGCGGAAAAGCCGCAGCGAACCGGCGGCGAACCGGGTCAGCGCAGGGTGAGCTGGCGGGAGGCCAGGCCAGAACGGGCCCGGCGCTCCAGGATCGTCAACGGCTCGGCCTCGGCCATGGCCGCGTCCAGCCGGACGGCGAACGCCGCAGCCGGCTCCTCGAGGTCCTTCGCCCCGGCGTCGGCCGGGAGGTCCCAGACCGGCACCACGAGACCGTTCGCCCGGAAGGACCCGACGTACCGGGACCCGTCCAGCAGGGCCGAACTCCCGGCGGCGTGCAGCCGCGCCAGAGCGTCGAGCAACTGCTCCTCCGCGTGCGGTAGCACCCAGCGCAGGTGACGGCGCTCACCGATGCGGCACCAGTAGGCCGCCTGCACCGACTCCAACCGCTCGGTCGGCACGACCGCGGAGTTGGCCCGCTCCATCGACTCGCGGACGTCGGCGGTGAGCTCCTGGGCGGCGTCCAGCCAGAAGTCGAAGCCCTCGTGCACGGTCACCTGCGGGTCGCCGGACAGGTCCAGGACGTCCTGCAGCCGGGGCCCGGGCGGGGGCAACGGCCCCTCGGGCACCGGCGTTCCGGGCTCGGCATCCAGGGCCTGCAGCAACGCGTACGCGACGTCCCGGCTGGCGTCCCCGGAGCCGCTGGTGGTCTGCAGCCCGACCAGCACGGCGCCGTCCGCCCGGTGCAGAGCCGGCCAGGCCATCGGCAGCACGGTGGCGATCGTGACCTCCGCCGCGCCGTGCCCTGGTGCCGTCCGGACCTGCATCGTCGCCGCCGGGACGATCTCGCGCATCGCCACCCAGTCGCATTCGCCGGGCAGCCCCTCGAACGGCCGGGACACCAGGCGCGTGGTCGCAGCCAGTGCTGCCCGGCCATGGCAGGCCTTGTAGCGCCGGCCCGAACCGCAGGGGCAGGGCTGGCGGCCACCGACCTCGGGGATCGGCCCATCGGACGGCGCCGCGACGGCCGGCGCGCCAGGCGCGCGGCGGGACTTCTTGCCCATGACACTCCCGGTTGCCGGCGGACGGAGTCAGCGAGCCTACTCGGACGGTTCGGCCGATGAGGCGTGACCCGTCAGCGCACGAGGCGGAGTCCGCGGGCCGTCGCCCGGATCGGGAAGCTGGCCCAGACGGTGCGCATCCCGGCGGGATGGTCGGTGACGCCCCAGTCGGCCGCGAGCCGGTCCACGATGCGCAGCCCCCGGCCGGTGTCCGCGGTCGCCGAGCCGTCCACCTTCTCGACCCGGCGCATGGACCCGCCGTCCGTGACCCGGACCGTGACGGTGCCGTCGGCGAGCCGCCAGCCCGCCAGCAGCACCCCGCCGCCGATCGGTTGGGCGTGCCGCACGGCATTGCCGAGCAACTCGGAGACCACGACCTCGACGTCGTCCAGCAAGGGAGGCGCCACACCCGCAGCCAGGAGCTCCGTGCGGATCCGGCGGCGCGCGACACCCACAGCGACCGCGGTGTGCGGGAGCCGGATGGTGTTGGACGTGCCCAATGGTGACCCGCCGGATGCCTCGGAGGCCCGGTTGATCACTATGCGGCCCCCTTCGGCGTGATGGAGTCGACCCTGTTGGGTTTACCCCAGCCGTTCAGCGGCGAAACCTTCCGCAACCGTTCACCGCGCCGACACCACCAGGCCGCTACCGACTGTGACCTCCACCGCGTCCGTCCAGCTCCACCGGTGGTCGCCACGCCGCAGCATGATCAAGGAGATCTTGCTCAGGGTGAGGTTCAGCCCCGGCGCGGGCACCCGGTCCAGCCGGGCGCGGACCAGGTCGAGCGGCACCCGGGTGTTCGCGTACGCGATGCTCACGTGCGGGTCGAAGGGACCGTCCTGGCCCGGCAGGGCGTACTGCAGCCCCGGATCGCGAATCGCCGCCAGTTCGGCCCGGATCACCTCCCGGGCGGCGGCCAGCGGCTCGGCCGGGCCGGCCGGCAGGTAGATGCCGTCCCGGCCGTACTCGGGGGGTTGTAGGGCGATCACCGGCGGCGCCACCCGGGCCAGGCCGCGGGACACCGCGGTGACGATCCGCTGCTGCTCACCCGGACCCAACAGATCCGAGAAAGCAATCCCCTGAATGGTCAGGTGGAGCCATTCCGGCCGAATCAGGTCAAGACCGGGAAGATCAGCGATCTCGTCCTGATAGCGCCGTACCAGCACCTGTAATTCGGGATCCCGGTCAAATGTCGCATAGCAGGCGAACAATGCCCTTCCGGGTGACCATTCGCGGGTATCCGTCCAATGGTCCACCAGGTGCGTCGTCGCACTCACAAGCCCTCCGTGGCTCGGCACGGGCAGGGAGGCTACCGACTTTCGGAGGGCAGGCACATCAGGCCCGCCGAGGTTCCCGCCATCATTCAATTCGCCGTCGATGTGTCGATGGCCCGAATTTGTGAGCTATTCACCGATGCCCATTCCGCCGATTTCCGGGCCTTTCGCGATTCGGCGTCGGTGCTCGGATCCAAGACCGCGGACGGGCCGTACCGGTATCCCGGTGGCATCCTGACCGGATGGCTCACCCGGCTGCAGGGTGCTGCGCCGCCCCGCCGCCGGTGCACGGCCCGCCGCCGGTGCACGGCCCGCCGCCGGTGCACGGCCCGCGGCCGGTCCACGGACGTGCGACCGCTGCCCTCACAGGGCCGCCACCGGAGGCGTTCATTTGACGTGAAACTGCCACCATTCCAGCGCCTGGTCGACGAGCACTGGCGTGACGTCGCCCGGCTTGCCCACGCCCTGGCCGGACCGATCGATGGGGACGACGTCGCGCAGCAGGCGTGGACGCAGGCCCTTGCCGCGTACCCGAGGCTGGGTTCGGCGCGCAACCTCCGAGGCTGGCTGCTGACCATCACGACCCGCTGCGCGATGGACTCCTTCCGGGCCCGGGCCCGCAGGGCCGTTCCGGTGGGCGGCCCCGGGGGGATCCCGGAGCGGGCCGGTCACGGCGGTGACCTGATCGAGGGCCTGCCCGACGACGCGGTCTGGACGGCCGTCCGGGAGTTGCCCAAGCGGCAGCGGACCGCCGTCGCCCTGCGCTACGTACTGGACCTGGACCATGCCGAGATCGCCGGGCAGTTGAGCACCACCCCGGCGGCGACGCGGCGGCTGGTGTCGGACGGACTGGCCGCCCTGCGCGCCCGCCTGTCCGGAGCCGGCCAGCCCGTCATGACTGACTTCGAGGAGGAGAACCGATGATCGCGGACCGGAAGGCGGACCCGGTCGAGCTCGCCCTGCGCGGGCTGGACCCGACCGTGCGCCCGCCGTCACTGGCCGGTGGTGACGTCGCCTACCGGGTGGAGGACCTGGCCGTCGGCCGGCTGCTGCTGGCCGCCCGGCACGACGGCCGGCTGCTGCTCAGCGCCTACGCCCCGGACGACGCGGGTGCGGACGCGCTGCTCGATCGCCTGGCCCACCGAGTGTCGCCCCGCGTGCTGCGCGGCGGCCGGGCGCTCGACCCGATTCGGCGCCAGTTGGACGAGTACCTGTCCGGGCGGCGGCGAAGCTTCGAGCTCGAGATCGACCAGACGATGGCGACGCCGTTCCAGCGGATCGTGCTCGGCCGGCTCGCCACGGAGGTCGGCTACGGCAGGACCATCACGTACGGCGGTCTGGCCGCGGCTGCGGAGCGACCCCGGGCCGCACGCGCTGTTGGTTCGGCGCTCGGGGCCAACCCGCTGTGCATCGTGCTGCCCTGCCACCGCGTGGTCGGTGCGTCCGGCCAGCTCACCGGGTACGCCGGTGGCCTGACCGCCAAGCGGCTGCTGCTCGACCTGGAGCACGGCGCCAGTCGGAACTGAGGCCTGGCTGACTCGGACCCCGGCGAACGTGGGCACCCCGATACGAGTGCGGGCAGTCCTGACGTCGACACGCTGGCGTGTCTCGTCAGAACTGCCCGCACTCGAAAACGTTGTGGAGGATCGGCGCGTCAGGCGGTGGCTTCGGCGTTGACCTTCTTGACCGCCTCGACCTCGATGGCCAGCTTGACCTTGTCGGCGATCATGACGCCGCCGGTCTCGAGCGCGGCGTTGTACGTCAGGCCCCAGTCCCTCCGGCTGATCGTGGCCGAGCCCTCGAAGCCGGCCTTGAGGTTGCCGTATGGGTCCTTCGCGATCCCGCCGAACTCCCAGACCAGGTCGACCGAGTTGGTGGCGCCCCGGATGGTCAGGTCGCCGGTGAGGATGAGCTGGTCGCCGTCCTGCTTGGCCGACGTGCTGCGGAAGGTGATCGTCGGGTAGGTCTCGACCTCGAAGAAGTCGGCGCTCTTCAGGTGGCCGTCCCGCATCTCGTTGTTCGTGGTGATGCTGGTCGGGTCGATGTCGAGCCACGCGGTGGAACGCTCGGGCACCTCGGCGTCGATGGTCGCGCCGCCGGTGAAGCTGGTGAAGTGACCCCGAACGTTGGTCACCATCGCGTGCCTCACCACGAAGCCGACCTCCGTGTGCGCGGGGTCCAGGTCCCAGGTGCCGGACAGCTCTGCGGGGTAGGCGGACATGCCTGTATCTCCTTCGGTCAGGGGTCCCGGCGCCGTCGGGCCGGGCGTTGGTCGCGCGTTGGTCGCGCGTTGGTCGCGCGTTGGTCGGGAGCGGCTACCACTCACCGAGCATTGGTTGAAGCATAAACCATATCCATTGAGAGTTCAACTGATCGCGTGGGCTAAGGATTCCGCGAGCAAGCAGGACCCGCCAGTCGATCGCGCGGCCGCGGTTCGGTTAGCGAGCCAGGCTGAGGTCAGTCGCCGCCGTGTCGGCGCAGGTAGCGCCCGAAGTGCGGCACCGTGAACGCGATCCGCCCTCGCTCGCCGCTGTACACAAGACCCTTCTTGATCAGCGCGTCCCGGGCCGGTGACAGCGACTGCGGCTTGCGGCCGAGCAGCTGGGCGATGCCCGCCGTCGGCACCGCTTCGTCCTCGGGACCTGCGGAGTAGTCGGGAGCGGCGGAGCCGTCGGGAGCGGCGGAGCTGTCGGGAGCGGCGGAGCCGTCGGAACCTGCGGAGCCGTCCGGACCTGGTCCGGAGGCAGATCCCGGGCGGGCCGCGCGTTCCGCGCCCAGGTCGGCCATCGCCCGCAGGTACTCGCGCTCGGCCGGCGTGGCGCGCTCGTAGCGGGACCCGAAGAAGCCGACGGCGAGCTCGGCCTCCGCCTCGGGGGCGGCGACCCGGATGTCGTCGGCGGTGATCGGGCTGCGCGGCGCGACATCCCAGGCGACCTTGCCGTATGCCTGCACGAAGTACGGGTAGCCGGCGGTGGCCGCGTACATCTCGTCCAGGGCCGGGTCGCTGAAATCGGCGCCCTCGTCCTGGGCCGGAGCGCGGAGGGCGAGGTCGGCCGCACTCCGGTCGAGCCGATCGATCCGTGAGTAGCGGAACAGCCGCTCGGAGTATGACTTGCTGGCCGAGAGCACCGCGGGCAGGTGCGGCAGACCCGCGCCGACGACGACGAAGGGCAGCCCGTTCTGGCTGATCTCGTGCACCGAGGCGCACAGCGCCGAGACGTCGTCCGGCTCGAGGTCCTGCATCTCGTCGATGAACACCGCGACCCCGCGCCCGGTGTCGCCGGCCAGCCCGCCGACGTCGGTGAGCAGCTCGACGAGGTCGATCTCGATGTCGCCGGAGTCGGCCCGGCCCGGTACGGCCGGGACGTCGATCCCCGGCTGCCAGCGGTCCCGCAGCCGGGGACCGCCGCCGGACCCGCGCGCGGGCTCGCTCTTCAGGGCGAAGGACTTGAGCGCGCCGAGCACGTACCCGGCGCTGTCCCGGTCCGGCGTGGCGAGCTCGCGCACCGCCTGGTGCAGGGCGGCCGCGAGCGGGCGGCGCAGGGCGGTGTCCGGGCGGGCTTCGAGCTTGCCGGTCCCCCAGCCGCGGCGAACGGCCGCCGAGCGCATGGCGTTCAGCAGCACGGTCTTGCCGACGCCGCGCAACCCGGTCAGGACCAGGCTGCGCTCGGGGCGTCCCCGGGAGACGCGCTCCAGCACGACGTCGAACGCGGACGACTCGGCGTCCCGGCCGGCCAGTTCTGGCGGGCGCTGCCCGGCGCCCGGCGCGTACGGGTTCCGCACAGGATCCACGATCGGACCGTATCCGACTCTCTAGCGCCCTACACTAGATAGCCGCAGACACGCCGATCTGTCCCGAATAGCGCGCTAGACAGCGGCAGAAACGCCGATACAGCCGCTTCAACCGGTCGCCCGCCAGGTCAGGATCACCACCATGAGGTAGGCGGCGAGCAGCAGCCAGGTCGGCCCGAGCCGGCGTGACCGCCGACCCCCGGTGCCGCCCGCGGCCACGGCCTCCTGGCGCAACGCCATGATCAGCGTGGCGACCTGCTTGGCCTGCGCTTCGGTGCTGAGCCACAGTCCCGGGACGTTGACCGAGACCCGGTCCGACCCCCCGGACCACTTCACCGTGACCTGCGTGCCGTGCCGGCGGGCCTGCTCCACCAGGTGCAGGGGCAGGTGGATGACATCCAGCCCCCGGTGCAGGGTCAGCGACTCGTGGGTCAGGCGGACCCGGTCGAACACCTGGCTGCTGCCGAAGAACACCCAGAGCGGAGCCATGACGAGGAGCAACACGGACTTGGAATGCGCGAGACCGCCCCTGATGTCGAGCACGGCGAGCCAGCCGAAGACCAGCCCGAGGGAGATGCAGCCAATCCCGATCAACACCTCCTGACCAGATGGCCGCATGGTCAGCGGCACCGGGATCTCCTTCCATGCATCGTCGGGAGCGGACTCCGGTGGCCGTCCCCGGCGCAGCCGCTCCGGGTGGCGATCGTGGTAGCGGGCAGCCCGGCGCTCGTTCAGCCGCGCGAGCGCCGCCCGGGTCTCGAACCACCAGCCGGACGGGCCCGGTTGCAGCCTGCGCGGCGCGTCGACGCCCTGGTCGGTGACCATCACCACCCAGCCGCCAGCCCGGAGATCGCCTAGCAGGACCACGTCCGCGTCCGGCCAGGCTGGATCGTCAGAGGACGCCCGCAGGTCCGGGCGGCTGCCGGTGAGGCCCAGCACCGCCACCGGGCGCTGCCGGTCCGGTGTGCTCCCCCAGGACGGCGCGGTGTCATCCAGCGCCGGGTACAGCCGGGCCCCGGCGCGGGCGCTGCTGGCGCGGACCCGCATCGCCGGCTGCGGGTGCAGCATCAGCCGCCGCCAGGTGCGGCGGCGCCACCCCTCCTGCCCGGCGAGCAGCACGGCCGCGGCGAGCGTCGCCACAGCCAGCTCGTTGCGCACCGAGACGCCGTTCCCGACCAGCAGGCCGAGACCCGCCAGGCCCAGCACCGATGCCACCGGCCCCACCCAGGTCCGGTGCCCGCGACGGTCCGGCCCGCGGGCCTGCCGCAAGGTGTCCGGCACCGGTGCGCTCGTCCGGTCCGACGCCGTGCGGATCAGCCGGCGCTGCACGCCCACCGCCAGCAGCAGCCAACCGGCCACCACCGCGCAGGCCAGCCCGTGCCAGCCCGACCAGCCCGACCCCGGCGGTGCCGTCATCAGTGCGGCCGACCCGGCGGCCGCGCCGAGCAGGCAGCCGGCCAGCGGCATCCAGAACAACAGCAGCGGCGTCCCGAGCCCCGCCAGGTGCGCCAGCGGGTGCTGCGGCTGCGTCACTGTGTGGTCCGCAAGAACGGCGCCGAGCCAGCCGGCGGTGAGCACGATCCGAGGCACCCATCCCGGCACGGCCCATCGGGACCAACGCCGGGCCACCCGAGAGGTCAATGGCCACGCCTCTGGCAGCACAGTCACGTGATAGCGGACGTTGCCCCTGCTGTGCAGGTGCCGCGAGGAAGCGTGATCATCGCCACTGCGGCTCGAGCAGCGGATTCAGAGCTCGTAGCGGCCGCCGAGGTGGTCGGCCAGAAAACGCTCGGCCACCTCGTAGAACCTCAGCCGGTTCTCGGGCTTGGCGAAGCCGTGCCCCTCGTCCGGGAACAGCAGGTACTCGTGCGGGATCCCCTTCGCGGTCAGCGCGGCCACGATCTGCTCGCTCTCGGCCTGCTTGACCCGGGGATCGTTGGCCCCCTGGGCGATCAGCAGCGGGATCCTGATCGCCTCCACCCGGGACAGTGGCGAGCGCGACCACATGAAGTCCGGCTCGGTGGCGGGGTTGCCGACCCGGTTGTGGAACTGCGCCACCAGCGGGGCCCAGTACGGCGGGATCGACTCGATCAGCGTGGCCAGGTTCGACGGGCCGACGATGTCCACCGCGCAGCGGAACACGTCCGGGGTGAAGGTCGCCCCGACCAGCGCCGCGTAGCCGCCGTACGAGCCGCCGTAGATCCCGATCCGCCCGGGGTCCGCGTACCCCTTGGCGATGATCCAGTTCACCGCGTCGATCAGGTCGTCGTGCATCCGGGCGCCCCACTCGCGGTCGCCGGCGGTGGTGAAGTCCTTGCCGTACCCGGTCGAGCCCCGGTAGTTGACCTGCACGCACAGGTAACCCCGGTTGGCCAGCCACTGCGCCTCGGGATCGAACCCCCAGGCATCCCGGGCCCATGGGCCGCCGTGCACGTTGAGCACGGCAGGCAGGTCGCGCCGGGCTTGCGGGTCGAGGCCGGGCGGGAAGGTCAGGTAGCCGTGCACGGTCAGCCCGTCCCGCGTCTTGTAGGCGAACGGCTCCATGTCGGCGAGCGTGTACCGCGCCAGGTCGGGGCGGTTCTCGAACAGGAACCGGCCGGTCCGGGTGGCCCGGTCGTAGGCGTAGAACCGAACCGGACCGTCCGCGTGATCGAAGGCCACCACCCAGGTCCGGTCCTCGCGGTCCCGCCCGATCAGGTTGAGGTCGCCGCTGTCCATCGCGGCCAGCGCGGCCAGGTCCGGGGCCACCGACTCGTCCAGGGCCTGCCACTCGACCCGATCCCGCTGGAACGCCACCAGGAGCGGGACCCCGGTGCGGCGCTGCAGCCAGACATCCGAGACGTCGTAGTGCGGGTCCTCCGCGATCACCTCGACCTTGCCGCCGGCAGATTCGCCGGCAGAGTCTGCAGAGTCTCCGGCAACGTCGACCCAGACCAGCCGGGAGGCGTTCGCGTCCACCGACGAGGTCATCAGCAGTCGTGTCCCGTCCGCGTGGAAGGCCAGCGGGAAGCTGGACAGGCTGTCCTCGTGCGGGATCTCGAGCAGCTCGTGCCACGGGTCGTCCGCGCCGGGGCGGACCATCAGCGTCATGCTGCCGTCCGGCTTGGGCGCCAGCGCGGCCCTGACCTTGAGGTCGATGTCGTGCTGGAACCCCACGAACCCCGGGTTGGTGACCACCTTCTCCAGGCGGCCGGTGGCCAGGTCCACCTCGTGCACGTCGTGCAGCTGCGGGTTCTCCCGGTTCAGCCCGACCAGGATCCGATCCCGGATGTCGAGGTCGACCCCGACCAGCTGGGCCTGGACGCCGTCGAACGGGGTCAGGTCCTGGCTCTCGCCGGTCTGCACGTCGGCGAGGAACAGCCGCCAGTTCTCGTCACCGCCGAGGTCCTGCAGGTAGAGGATGCGCGCGTCGTCCGGGGCCCAGAGGAACGTCCGGATCCCCCGGTCCCGGTCGGCGGTGATCACCTTCGGCTCGCCGCCACCGATCGGCTGGACCCACACGTTCAGGACGCCGTCGTGCGGGGCGATCCAGGCCAGCCGGGTTCCGTCCGGTGAGATCTTGGGAGAGACCCGCTCCGGGTTGCCGAACAGAACCGTGCGCGGAACGAGATCGAAGGGCGCCATGGGCCCAAACCTAAAGCCTGCCGGTGAGGGCCCGCCGGGCGAGCACCCGGCTGCGCGCCACCGTCCCGCGGCACCGTCCCGCGCCATGTCCCGCGCCATGTCCCGCGCGCCATGTCCCGCGCCATGTCCCGCGCTACCGTCCAGGAATGACGCAGCCGACCGTGACACAGCCCGGGAGCGAGCCCGGCACCTACCTGTCGATCAACCCGGCGGACACGGCGGATGTCGTCGCCCGGGTCGCGCTCGGCTCACCGGCCGGGCTGGTGCAGGCCTGCCGGGCGGCCGGTGCCGCGCAGCGCGAGTGGGCCCGCGTGCCCGCGCCGATCCGCGGCCGGGTGATCGCGGCGATCGGGCGGCTGGTGGAGGCCAACGCCGAGGCGCTGTCCGCGCTGGTCACCCGTGAGGTCGGCAAGCCGCTCGCGGAGGCCCGGGGCGAGGTGCAGGAGATCGTCGACACCTGTGACTTCTTCCTCGGCGAGGGCCGGCGGCTGTACGGGCAGACGGTGCCCAGCGAGATGCCGGACAAGCAGCTGTTCACCTTCCGGACGCCGGTCGGCGTGGCCGTTGTCGTGACGGCGGGCAACTTCCCGGTGGCCGTCCCCTCCTGGTACCTGGTCCCTGCTCTGCTGACCGGCAACGCCGTGGTCTGGAAGCCGGCCGAGTACGCCGCGGCCTGCGCCGACGCGCTGGCCAGGATCTTCGTCGCCGGGGGCCTGCCACCCGGGCTGCTCACCGTCGTGCACGCCTCGGGGGCGGACACGTTCACCGGGCTGGAACGGGCACTGGACGGGGGCCTGGTCGCCAAGGTGGGCTTCACCGGCTCGACGGATGTCGGACGGCGGATCGGCGAGCTGTGCGGCCGGCACCTGCAGTCGCCCTGCCTCGAACTCGGCGGGAAGAACCCGATGGTGGTGACCGCGGACGCCGACCTCGACCTCGCGGTCGACGGCGCGCTGTTCTCCGGCTTCGGCACCGCCGGCCAGCGCTGCACCAGCCTCGGCACGGTGCTGGTGGACGAGACCGTGCACGAGCCGTTCCTGCGGGCCCTGGACCGGCGGCTGCGGGCGGCTCCGATCGGCGACCCGACCAGGGACGTGCTGATGGGCCCACTGTTGGCGGAGCACTTCGCCGAGCGGTTCGAGCACTACCTCGGCTGGATCGGCGACCGGCACACGGTGCACGGCTCATCCGGCATCGGCCGGATCACCGCCGGCAACCCCCGGGACGGCTTCGTCGGCGACCCGTCCACCGGGCTGTACTACCACCCGGTGATCGTGGACGGCGTCAGCGCCGACGACGAACTGTTCCGCACCGAGACGTTCGGGCCGATCATCGGGGTGACCACCTACCGCGGCCTGGACGAGGCCATCGGGCTGGCCAACCTGCCCGGCTACGGGCTCTCCGCGAGCATCTACACCACCGACCCGGCGTCGGCGTTCCGCTTCCGGCAGGGCGTCGGGGCGGGGATGGTCAGCGTGAACAACTCGACCTCAGGGGCCGAGGCCCACCTGCCGTTCGGCGGCAACGGCAAGTCGGGCAACGGGTCGCGGCAGTCCGGGATCTGGGTGCTGGACCAGTTCACCCGCTGGCAGGCGATGAACTGGGACTACTCGGGGCGGTTGCAGCGGGCGCAGATGGACATCGAGATCCCCGCGCCGGATCGCGACTTCCGGATCTGACCCTTTCTAGCGGTCTCTAGCGTCCGGCTGCTTCTGCCCGTCGATCAGGCCTGCCCGTCGATCAGGGCCAGCAGCCAGCGGGGCCCGGTGACCGCGGCGGCCTGCGGGAGCCGGGCCCGCAGCCCGCGGTCGGCGGTCACCACCAGAACCCGCTCCCCCGCACCGTCGAGCTCGTTGGCCGCCCGGACCACGGCGGTGTCCCCGTCCGCCTCGGCCCGCAGCACCGACAGCCGCCCCGAGGCCGAATCTGGATCTGATCCCCCATCCGGATCGGTCGCGGCCCGGGCCCGGCCCTCCAGAACCGCGGTGATCGAGGCCAGCCGCACGGCGTCCCCGTCCGGGCCGGTGACCTGACGGCCGGTCAGTGGGTCCAGGTTCCGCAGCAGCCGGGTGGCGGCCCCCGCGCGATCGCGCCACCAGCCGTCCGGGCGTGACCCCATCACGTTGGCCACATCGACGACGAGCGCAACGCTGGGGCCGGCAGCGGTCACTTCCCCGGAGCCCCCGCGGGGGCGTCCCGGCGCGGCCAGAGCGTGATCGAGGCATCCGTCCCGTCGCGCCCGATCGGCGTCCGCGCGGCACCGTCAGCGGTGTCAGCGTCGTCCCGGACGTCCACCACCCGGTCGGCGGGGGTGTCGAGCCAGTTGGCGTCCTCGGGCCCCGGCACCGCGACGACGCGATCGCGTCCGGCGGCCTTCGCCGAGTACAGCCCCCGGTCAGCCCGACGCAGCACGCTCGCCTGGCTGTCGCCCGGAGCGGCGATGGTCAACCCGACGCTGACGGTCACGGGCAGCGATCCCGTCAGCGACCCCCAGGCGTGCTCAGCCACGCTCCGGCGCAGCGTCTCCAGCAGGATCGTCGCGGGACCCAGGTCGATCCCGGCGAGCACGATCAGGAACTCCTCGCCGCCGAGCCGGGCCACGATGCCCAGACCGGCCCGGCCGGCCGCCTCGGGGGCGTCGACCACGCCCTCGCGCAGCAGGGCGGCGATGGTCCGGATGACCCGGTCGCCGACCTCGTGCGACAGGGTGTCGTTGATCCGTTTGAAGTGATCCGCGTCCAGGATCGCGACGCACAGCGGGCTGCCGCTACGCGCGTGCTCGACCAGCGCCGTCGGCAGTTCCTCGTCGACGAAGCGGCGGTTGTGCAGCCCGGTGAGCGGATCGGTCCGGGCCTGCTCCCAGAACCGGCGGGCCTCCTGGCGCGCCTCGACCGTCTCGAACATGGCCTGGCGGGTCCGGGCCGACGCCTCGCGCTGGGTAGCCGTCAGGTTGATGACCTCCTCGTGGAAGGTCTTGTGCAGACGGTAGGCGAGCTGGTACCGCCCGTGAGCGGCGTGCAGCTCGGCCTGCTCGCGCAGCGCCTCCACCCGGATCGCGATCAGCTGCCGCTCGACACAGATCGCCAGGCACCGATCGAGGGTGTCCTGGGCAGCGCCCAACCGGCCTTGACAGCGCTGTACTTCCGCCAGGGAAAGTAATAGCTGGGCAGGAGTGACTGCCTGGATATCGCCGTGCTCGCCGAGCATGTCCAGGGCTGCGAGCAGGGCATTCTCGGCCAGGATGTACTTGCCGAGCCCCATCTGGGCCCGGGCCAGGGTGTCCAGGAACTCCGGGTTCAGCGCGACGCCCTCGCGATCGGCCAGCAGCCGCATCTCCTCGGCCGCGTGCCACGCGGCCTGGACCTGCCCGGCCTGGACCTCGGCATAAGCGAGGTTGTTGAACAGGTTCAGCTGCCGCTCGACGTCACCGATGGCGACGAAGATCCGGCCGGCCTCGGCGTAGCGCTGCCGGGCCGCCTCGAACGAGTGTGAGATGGTCAGCGCGTCGGCCAGCCGCATCACGAAGTTGCCCCGCGACCGGGCGGCGGTGCCGGAGTCCAGCAGCTCGACCGCGCGCAGCGCGTGGTCCAGACAGGCGGCCGGGTCGGCGAGCACCTCGTAGGTCGAGGAGAGCACGAGGTGGCTGCGGGCCAGCAGGGACTGCGGGCCGTGTGCGTCGGCCCAGCGGTTGACCTCGATCGCGATCCGGGCGCCCTGCGCGGTGTCACCCCGGCGCAGCAGCATGTCGGCCTGCACCAGCCGGGCCCGCATCTGGACGTCGGGCATCTTGGCAATGCCGGCGGCCCGGTCGATCCGAATGGCCCCGGTGAAGCGAAGGTCCACGTCGGTGGCGCGATGCCGCTCGAGCTCCTCGAGCTCGTTGGCCAGGCGCTCGCGCTGCCGGGTGGCCGCCCGGCCGGATCCTCTGGCCCCCGACTGCGCCCTCGCGGCGACCTGGCCGCGCCTGGCATTACCGGCTATTGGGGGCATACCGGGCACGGGGCCACGCGACCCAAGCGCCATCTCGACCCCCTGCCTGGCCTTACCCACCCCGACTGCGGCTTCTGGGCCTTTCATGCCGAGTCGGTCTGCAATGACGAGACTCCCAGGCCGAAGGGCCCCTAGGCAACGGCCTGAAACGATGTCAGACGACTTGACTCTCCTTTTGCCCGATCGGGAGCCCTGATGAACGCCGCCGGAAGCCGTGATCGCGACCGTCCCCGACGCCGTGCGTTGCCGCCCGAAGCGTCTGTGGTGGTGATCGGCGGGGGCGTGATGGGCACCTCGATCGGCTTCCACCTGGCCGAGGCCGGCGTGCGCGACGTCCTGGTGCTCGAGCGCAACGCCCTGGCCTCGGGCTCGACCTCGAAGGCGGCGGGCGGCGTGCGGGCGCAGTTCTCCGACCGGCTCAACGTCGAGCTCGGGGCCCGCAGCCTGGAGGCGTTCCGGGCCTTCGAGCAGCGTCCCGGCCAGTCGATCGACCTGCACACGGTGGGCTACCTGTTCCTGCTCACCGAGCCCGACGACGTCACCACGTTCGAGGCCGCGATCGACCTGCAGAACCGGCTGGGCGTCACCAGCCGGTTGCTCGGACCGGACCAGGTCGGGCGGCTGGCCCCCCTGCTGAGCCGGGACGATGTGCTCGCCGCCGCGTTCCACCCGGGCGACGGCTACTGCTCGCCGGAATCCGTCGTGCTCGGCTACGCCACCGGCGCGCGACGCGGCGGCGCCACGGTGCTGACCGGGGTCGACGTCCTGGGCATCGACACCGAGCCGGCCGGCGCCGGGCGTCGGCGGATCACCGCCGTCCGGACGTCGGCGGGGACCGTGACCACGCCGACGGTGATCTGCGCGGCCGGTCCGTGGTCGGAGGCGGTGGGGGCGATGGCGGGTGTCGCCCTTCCGGTCACGCCGGTGCGGCGCCAGATCCTGGTCACCGAACCGCTGCCCGACCAGGTGGCGGCCCTGGTCCCGGCCACGATGCCGATGACGATCGACTTCAGCACCACGTTCTACCTGCACCCGGAGGGCCCCGGGATGCTGGTCGGCATGTCGTACCAGGGTGAGCAGCCGGGCTTCCGGGACGGCATGGACGACGCCTGGCTGCCGGACCTGACCGACGCGATCACCCGGCGCGCGCCGGGCCTGCTCGACGTCGGGGTCGCACACGGCTGGGCCGGGTTGTACGAGGTGACCCCGGACCACAACGCCCTGGTCGGCGAGGCGGGTGCGGTGTCACGGTTCCTGTACGCGACCGGGTTCTCCGGGCACGGCTTCCTGCAGGGACCCGCGATCGGCGAGGTGATCCGGGACCTGGTGCTCGGCCGGGAGCCCGAGTTCGACGTGAGCCCGCTGTCGGCTGACCGCTTCGACCGCGGCGACCGGCGTCACGAGCACGCCATCGTCTGAGAGGCGCCGGCCCGAGCGGCTCAGCCGAGCAGGGCCTTGGCGCCCTCGAGGATGTCCTCCTCGCCGACCAGCACCAGCGCCGCGGCGTCTCCCAGTGGGATGAAAGTGTCCTCGGCGCTGACCCGGGCCATCCGCCCGGTGTAGCCGGCCTCGAGCAGCTCGGTGATCAGGCCCTCGCAGACACCGCCCGTCCGCCGGGTCTCGTCCACCAGCAGGAGCCGCCCGGTGGCGCGGGCCTCGCGCAGCACGTCATCCACCGGCAGCGGGCGCAGCCAGCGCAGGTCCACCACTCGGCAGGTGACACCCTCCGCGGCCAGCGCGGCGGCGACCCGCAGGGACATCCGCAGGCCGTTGCCGAAGGTCGCGATGGTCAGATCCGTGCCCACCCCCCACGTCGACGCCCGCCCGACCGGAACGTGGCCCATCGCCCACGAGCCCGGCTCCGGGTACGGCGCCAGCCAGGCCCCGTCGCCCTCGGTGAGCATGTCGCGCTCGTGGTAGAGCGCGATCGGCTCGATGATCACCGACACGGCACCGTCCACCTCGGCGGCGGCCAGGCAGGTGCGGACCAGCCCGGGCGCGTCGGACGGGTGCGACGGGCAGGCCACGACCAGCCCCGGGATGTCCCGCAGCACGGCCAGCCCGTTGTCGTTGTGGAAGTGCCCGCCGATGCCCCGCTGGTAGGCCAGTCCCGGAACCCGGACCACGAGCGGATTGCGGTACGCCCCCCGGGAGAAGAACTGCAGGCTGGCCGCCTCGCCGCGCAACTGGTCCTCGGCGTTGTGCAGGTAGGCCAGGTACTGGATCTCCGGTACGGGCAGAAGCCCGGCGAGCCCGGCCCCCAGCCCGAGCCCGAGCACCGACTGCTCGTCCAGCAGCGTGTCCAGAACCCGGGACGCGCCCAACCGGCGCTGCAGGCCGCGGGTCACCCCGTAGACCCCGCCCTTGCGGGCCACGTCCTGGCCGAGGACCACCAGGTGCGGCGCACCCGCACCGGCGTCGAGCAGGGTGCGGTTGATCGACTGGGCCAGGGTCAGCGGGCCCTCCTGCTCCGGCAGGGCGTCACCGAAGACCTTGCGCCGCTCGGCCTCCTCTGCCGCCCAGGCCGCGCGATCGGCCACCGGCCCGGGACGCAGCGGGGCGATCGGCGCCATGACCTGCTCGCGGGACTGCAACCGGGGACGGCGCAGGGCCTCCTCGACCACGTGGGTGACGGCGTCGCGGGTCTCGGTCCAGCGCGTGCGCACCTGGGAGGGGGAGAGCACCCCGGCAGCCACCACGGCACGCATCGTCGCGGCGAGCGGATCGCGCGCCAGGTCTGCGGAGATCTCGACCTGGCTGCGGTAGGCCGGCTCGTGGTCGGAGCCCGCGTGGCCGCCGATCCGCACGGTGGCCAGGTGCAGCAGCACGGGAACCTGGTGGTCGCGCGCGTACTCGGCCGCGTCCCGGGCGGCCGTAATGGTCGCCACCGGGTCGTGCCCGTCCGTGAACCGGTACTCCAACCCGGGCCGGGAGTCGAAGAGCGCCTGGATCCAACCCTCGGGCGTCCGGACGGAGATGCCCAGCCCGTTGTCCTCGCAGACCAGCAGCAGCGGCAGAGGGATGCCCTGCCGGGACGCCCAGCAGGCCGCGTTGACCGCGCCCATCGCTGTGGAGTGGTTCGCGGAGCCGTCCCCGAAACTGGTGATCACGAGAGCGTCGTCGCGCCAGCGCAGCGGGCGGCGCAGCCTGGCCGGCAGACCCTGCTGCCGGCCGATCGCCCACGCGACGCCGAGTGCCCGGGGCAGGTGGCTGGCGATGGTCGAGGTCTGCGGGATGACGGCCAGTTCCGGATGACCGAAGACCTTGTGCCGGCCACCGGCGATCGGCTCGTCCGCGCTGCCCGCCAGCCCGAGGGCGACGTCGAGCAGCCCGTCGGCGTGCCCGGCCTGCGCGGCGCGGGCCAGGTAGAACGCGCCGGACCGGTAGTGCAGCAGCGCCGGATCACCCGGGCGCGAGGCCAGCGCGACGGCCGCGTTCGCCTCGTGCCCGGCGGATCCGATGGTGTAGAAGCCCTCCCCCACCGCGCGCATCCGGCGGGCGACCACATCCAGCCACCGGCTGCCCATCTGCGCCTCGAGCAGCCGGACCAGGGCGCTCTCGTCCCCGGCAGGCAGTGGCTCGCGGGCCCGGCCGCCGCTGTCGAGGCAGTCCAGCACCGACGCCAGGTGATCGACCAGCTCCTGACCCGGGCCGCTGCCGGCCAGCTCCACCGCAGGGGCGGCCCTCATCTCGAGCGACCAGCCTCGGTGACCCATATCCCTCGCCTCGACCTCGCCAACCGGATCGGACCCCGAGCACCCCCGACCCTGACGCCGAACCGAAACCGCAACGGAACCGGACCGAGCGCCGGCTCCGGGCCAACTGACCCCGACGGACCTCAACGGACCACGGGCGGGCCCCCCGTGTCGCTGATCATGTTCCGGCCCTGCCCCGCCCAGGCCTGCATCCCGCCGACCAGGTTGACGGCCTGGAAGCCGTTCTGGTTGAGCCAGGCGGTCGCGTGCGCCGACCGGTTGCCGGAACGGCAGACGACCACCAGCGTGCGGTCGGGGTCGAGCTCCCCGGTGCGGACCGGTAGATCCGACAGCGGTATGTGGATCGCTCCAGAGATGTGCCCGGCGATCCATTCGTCCGGTTCGCGGACGTCGAGCAGGGTAGCCGTATCGGGCGTCTCCTGGACGCTGACGGACGGAACGGACGGTGGGAGCACGTGGACCTCCGGATCGCACAGCCGGATGCTGGCGCTCATCCTTCCAGGTGGCGGCGAGGGGCGGTGGGAGGTGGTCCCCCCGGCACGCGGCGCCCGCTCGACTGGGTCGCTCGGCCGGGTCGCTCCGTGCGATTCTCGTCCCACGCAGGCGGCGCGGGAGCCTCCCGGGCCGGCGGACAGGAGGAGTCTTGGCAGACGACACCACGTCGCGGATGCCAACCCCCACCCGGCTCGCCGACGACGTGTACCGGCAGTTGCGGGCGGATATCCTGCTCGGCCGGCTGCGCCCGCGGGACATGCTGGTGGAGGTGGACCTCGCCGAGCGCCTCAAGGTCAGCCGTACCCCCGTCCGGGAGAGCCTGCAACGGCTGGCAGCGGACGGGTTGATCGTCTCGCACCGGCGGCGCTGGGTGGTCTACGAGCACACACTGGACGAGATCGCGGACATCTACGAGGTCAGGATGGCGCTGGAGGGCTATGCCGCGCGCCTGGCCTGCCAGCGTGCGACGGACGAGCAGATCGCCCGGCTCCAGGACTGCTTCGAGGCCAGGCCGGCGTCGGGTGAGCGGGCACCACAACTGTTTCCCGACTTCAACACCGCGTTCCACGAGCAGATCACCGAGGCGGCGAACAACCCCTACTTCCAGCGCCTGGCGGACAGCAACCGCTTCTACACCTTCAACAACCAGCTGGCGCAGCACTACGACAGCCGTGACGTGGACGAGTCGAACGCCCAGCATCTGCTGATCCTGACGTCGATCGTGCAGCGCAACCCCGACGACGCCGAGCGGGCCGCCCGGCATCACGTCGAGTACTCCCTCCAACTCATCAGAGAGCGCCTGCGGTGACAGCGCTGCCCGAGGTGGTGAACGGATGAGCGAGGTCGCTGACAGCCGGCAGATCGAGATCGTCGAGGTCGGCCCGCGGGACGGGCTGCAGAACGAGGCGGCGGTCCTGCCGACGCGCGGCAAGGTGGAGCTGATCCGCCGGGCCGTCGCGGCCGGGGTGCGCCGGGTCGAGGCGGCCAGCTTCGTCCATCCGCGGCTGGTCCCGCAGATGGCGGACGCCGAGGACGTGATGGCCGCGGTCCGCGCGGACGGCTTCCTGCCGCCGGGCGTCCGCCGGCACGGCTGACCCTGATCGGCCTGGTGCTCAACACGCGCGGGCTCGACCGCGCGCTGGCGGCGGGGGTGGACGAGGTGAACCTCGTGGTCGCCGCCAGCGAGGAGTTCAGCCGCCGCAACCAGGGCGCAGGGATCCCGGCCGTGCTGGACGCGATCGGCGGGATGGCGGAGCGGGCCCGGGCCGCCGGGCTCGGCGTCAGCGCGATGATCTCGACCTCGTTCGGCTGCCCGTTCGAGGGTGAGGTGCCGGTGCCGGCGGTGCTGGCGGTGGCGCGGCGCTGCCTGGACGCGGGCATCGACGAGCTCGGGATCGCGGACACCATCGGCGTCGGCGTGCCGGGCCAGGTCCGCGACCTGGTCGGCGCAGTCCGCGAGCTGGCACCGGACGTCAGGTTGCGGGCGCACTTCCACAACACCCGCAACACCGGGTACGCCAACGCGCTGGCCGCGGTCGAGGCCGGGGTGCGGGTACTGGACGCCAGCGTGGGCGGGATCGGCGGCTGCCCGTTCGCGCCCAACGCGACCGGGAACATCGCCACCGAGGACCTGCTCTATCTGCTGCACCGCTCCGGCTGGCGGACCGGCATCGATCTGGACGCCATGGCCGGCACCGGGATCTGGATCGGCGGCCTGCTGGGACACCAGGTGCCGGCCCTGCTCGGCAGGGCTGGCGGTTTTCCGGCGTCCTGACCCGGCGGTACGACTGGCGCGGGGCGTCGTGTCAGCGCGTCGTGTCAGCGCGTCGTGTCGGCGCGTGTGCACTGCCCCGCCGGATGGGGCAGTGCACACGTCGCAGAACCATCACCCCGTCCGGCGCTGCCGAGCTCAGGTCGACGTCGGCACGGGCGTTCCGGTTCCCGGCGACACGGTCGCGTCGGCGGCACAGGTCGGCGCCGGGGTCGCGTCATCGGTCGGAGCCTGCGGCGCGGCGGCCGGGTCGGTCGCGGGGTCGGTCGCGGGGTCGGTCGCGGGGTCGGCCGCGGGGTCGGCCGGACAGGTCGGCGAGCCCGACGGCGACGGGTCCGGGGCTCCCGTCGGCGACGGTGCGGGGCTCGAGGTGCGGGGCTCGACGGGGCCGGGCTCGACGGTGCGGGGCTCGACGGGGCCGGGCTCGACGGTGCGGGGCTCGACGGGGCCGGGCTCGACGGGGCAGGGCTCGACGGTGCAGGGCTCGACGGGGCTGGGCTCGACGCCGGCGTCCCGGTCGGGGTCGTTGTGGGCGTCCCGGTCGGGGTCTCAGTCGGCGAGACCGTGGGGGTCGGAACGGGTTGCCGGGTCTGGGTGACCGTCGGCGTCGGCGCTGCAGGCACGGGTTGCACCGACCGGGGCGGGGCCTGGCGCGCCGACGCTGACGTGGGCGGGGCAGCCGCCGCCCGGTGCGAGGCGGAACCCGTCCGCCGGGAACCCGCGCCCGCGCCGGGCGAGCCCGGGTCGCCGCCCCCGAGGGCCACCGGGGTTCCCGTCGCGTAACCGGCGGCCAGGCTGAGCACCAGCGAGACGTAGCTGCCGGAATGGTTGTAGCGGTAGACGGCGCTCCAGCTACCGGCCCGGGTGGACAGGTCGCCGCCACCGGCGCACAGGTAGCGGGCCGCGGCCAGCGCTGCGTCGTCGACGTTCTGCGGATCCCGCACCCCGTCGCCGTTACCGTCCGCGCCGTAGATCCGCCACGTCCCGGGCAGGAACTGCATAGGGCCGACCGCCCGGTCGAACCGCGGGTCCCCGTCCAGCCGCCCGCCGTCGCTGTCCGAGATCCTGCCCACGCCGGACCCGTCCAGCCGTGGCCCGAGGATGGCCGGGCGCACCGAGCCGTCGGCGAATACCTGCGCGCCGCCGTGACGGGCGTGGTTGCTCTCCACCCGGCCGATCCCGGCCAGCAGCGACCAACTCAGATGGCAGCCCGGATCACGTTGGGCCAGAACGCGTTCCGCCGACACATATGCGCGTAGCACCCGGACCGGGATGCCGGACGAGGTCAGCCCCGGGGTCGCGGCTGCCCCTCCGGACCCCGCCTGCGGCTGCGACCCGGACAGGTCCTGGGGTGCCGGCGGTGCGGCGACCAGGTCCTGCGGATCCCCGCCCACCGCGACCACCGCCGTCGAGGGCGGCACCTCGTCCGCGGGAAGCTCACCGGCCCCCGTCCGCACCGGCCCGGTCAGCGTCGACAGCCAGGCCGGATCCGGCCGGACCGTGTCGGTTCCGGCCGGTGGCTGGGGGACCGTCCCGGCCGAGGCGGGACCCAGGTCCAGGCTGCCGGCCAGGATCAGGGGCAGGCCCAGGGCCAGGGCCCGGCCCGCTCTGGTCCGACCCGGCTTCGGGTCTGTGGCGTGATCCCCCCGGCGCATGTGAGTGACCTTAGGCACACTCCTGGCGCGCTGTCGCCGCCAGAAGTGGATCTGTAATGCGCCTGCAAGGAAAGCCTGGCTGACCCGCGGCTCACTTCAGCAGCCGCGACAACCTCCGGTCGGCGAGGATCTTCCCCCCGGTCTGGCAGGTCGCGCAGTACTGCATGGCCCGGTCGGCGAAGCTGACCTCACGCACCGTGTCACCGCAGACCGGGCACGGCTGGCCTGCCCGGCCGTGCACCCGCATGCCGGCGCGCTTGGCGTCCTTGAGCTCCTTCGCCGGACGGCCCCGGGCCGCCTCCACCGCCGAGCTCAGCACCGCGCGCAGCGACTCGTACAGCCGGTCGATCTCGGCGTCGTCCAGCCGGCCCGCGATCGCGTACGGGGACAGCCGCGCGGCGTGCAGCACCTCGTCGCTGTAGGCGTTGCCGACCCCCGCCAGCACCGACTGGTCCCGCAACAGGCCCTTCACCTGGTGCCGGGAGCCGGTCAGGATCGCGGCCAGCGCGGCCCGGTCGAAGCCGGTCGCCATCGGGTCCGGGCCCAGGGTGGCGATCCCCGGCACCTGCCGGCCGGGGTCGTTCACGATGTAGACGGCCAGGCGCTTCTGGGTGCCCGCCTCGGTCAGGTCGAACCCGGGACCGGCACCGGTGTCGATGTCGTGCAGGCGGACCCGCAGCGCGATTGGTCCCTTGCCGGGCCGGATGGACGTCGCGGGCATGGCGTCCGACCACCGCAGCCAGCCCGCCCGGGACAGATGGAAGACGAGGTGCAGGCCCTCGATCTCCAGGTCGATGAACTTCCCGAACCGGGCGACCCCGGTGACGGGCAGGCCGCCCAGCGCGGACGGCGCCGGGTCGTAGGTCTTCAGCACGTTGATCGTGCCGACCTCGACCCCCGCGATCACGCGGCCGACGGCGTTGTCGCGCAGGAATCCGGCGAGTGCTTCGACCTCGGGCAGCTCCGGCACGCCATCAGTCTGCCCTGATCACAGCACCGGCAGCACCCTGGTGGCGGTCAGGGTCAGCGCGGGATCGACATCCACGGTGACGAAGGCGGTCACCCCGAACCGCCCGGACACGGCCGGTGCCAGCAGTTCGACGTCCAGCCCCGCGGTCGCCCCTGGGGCCAGGTCGGGTAGCGGGCAGCGCAGCACCACCTTGCCGTCGAGCAGGTCGGGCACCGCCGCACTGCCGGTCGGGGGGACCACGGTGCCGATCTCCGCGCAGCCCGGCAGCACCAGGCCGAGCCACAGACCTCGCAGCACCTGGCCGTGCTCGTTCGAGGCCATCGCCAGCACGTCGATCCGGTCCCCGGCCAGGGCCAGCCCGGGAGTGGCGTTCACGCTGATCCGCGGCTGCGGGGTGCGGCTGCTGCGGGCCACGCGGACGGCTCCCTGCAGGGCCCGGACCCGGCCGAGGGGGTCCCCCGCCGTCCAGAGGGGACCGACGGTCGTGAGGACGGCTCGCATCGCTCACCTCCGCCCGCGCGACAGTTCAATCGATCCTGTGAGCGGACCACACGGCCGCCGGGCCCGGCTAGACCCGCCGGCCGACGTTAGGGCTGTCTTGATGTCCGCTTAACGCTTCAATGTGTGCCCAGGCGGCCGGACGTCATGGCATCCGACGACGTATCGCTCCATCACCGACCTGCTGTCCGGCAGATGAGGCTGGTGGTCACGGCCACCGACTACGACCAGGCGCTGCACCTCTACCGGGACGTCCTCGGCCTGACCGAGCTCGCCGCGTTCAGCTCACCGGACGGCCGGGTCACGATCCTCGACGCCGGGCGAGCCACCCTCGAGCTGGCCGACCCCGGCCATGCCGCCTACGTCGACGAGGTCGAGGTCGGGCACCGGGTCGCCGGGCACATCCGAGTGGCCTTCCAGGTGGACGACAGCGAGCGGGCCACGTCCCTGCTGGCCGACGCGGGGGCCACCGTCCTGGCCGGGCCGACGCGGACTCCGTGGGGCTCGCTGAACTCGCGGCTCGGGGCACCGGCCGGGCTGCAGCTGACCCTGTTCAGCGAACCCGAGGACGGCGAGCAGTTCCTGCCGAGCGGCGTCGACGGCGGCGGCTGACCTCGATCAGCGCAGCAGGGCCAGCTCCAGTCGGGCGAGCTCCTCCTGCGGGGACGCGGTCAGGCCGCAGTGCACCGGGCCGGGCTGGATCATCGTGCTGCGCGGCGAGGTGAGCCAGCCGAACCTCTGTACCGCAGTCAGCCCCCCCGGACGGCCACCGGCGGGAGAGCCGGCGCAGATCGCGCTCACCGCGTCCAGGCCCGCCAGGATCGCCTCGACGTCCGCCTGCGGATCGAGGGCCCGCAACCGCTCCAGGTCCAGGTGCACCGCCACGGACAGGTAGTCGTGAGCCTGGCAGTACACCATCACGGCGACGTTGATCTGCTCGCCCCGCTCGATCCGGGGGACGGCGCGCAGCAGCGCGTAGTCGAACGGCACTCTGTTCAATGGTTCGCACGGGCGGCGGGCCTCGGTGGCGGGGTCTTCCCTCGTCGCCGGGCGCGCCTGCGGCGCTGCGGCTCCTCGGTCCAGACCCCGCCGGCCCGCCTGCTCGCTCACTGGTCCAGACCCCGCCGGGCCCCCTTGCTCGCTCACGCGACTCGCCCGCCGTGCCAGGCGCGCGGTTCGAGCAGGCGCGCCCCGAGGTAACGCGTGTAGAGCAGCCGGCTCGCGTCCGGCTGCGGGCCGAGCCAGACGTCCGGCACCTGGGCCAGCACCTCCGCGATCAGCTTGGGGCTGACCGCCGCGGCCATCAGCATGTCCACAGCCTCGACGTCGATCTCGTCCAGCTCGGCCACCAGCGGGCCCAGCACATGCTCGGACAGGTCGTAGCGGCGGGCCGCCCAGGCCTCGACGGTGGGCCAGGCGTGCTGGAAGACCAGCGCAGCGCCGTGGTCGATGGCCCACAGAGACCGGTGCCAGACGAGCAGGTTGGGGTTGCGCCAGCTCCGGTCCACGTTCGCGGTGAAGGCGTCCAGCCAGACGATCCGGGCTGCCTCGTGCGGATCCGGCCGCCAGCCGAACCCGTCGTAGCCGATCGAGCCGGGCAGGAAGTCCACGCCGAGGTTGATCCCCACGCTGGACAGCAGCAGCTGCTGCACCTCGGGATCCGGCTCCCGCCGGGCGATCTCGCGGTCCAGGTCGGCCAGCACGAGTTCCGGGACGTGGATCCCCAGCCGGCGGGCCAGCTCGCCGACCACGACCTCGGCGACGAGCGCGGCGGTCCCCTGCCCGGCTCCGCGGAACTTGACCACGTACATGCCGTCGTCGTCCGCCTCGACCAGCCCGGGCAGCGAGCCGCCCTCCCGCAGCGGAGTCACGTAGCGGGTGACCCGCACCGTCCGCAGCACGCGATGGAATCTAGACCCCCCCGATGCCTGTCGGGAGGGCAGCCCGCAGTGCTGTCGATACGCTCATGGTCCGGGACCCGACAGCCTCGGACCGGTACCGATGGCTCGCCCGGATCATGAGCCGGATCGTGAGAGGGGCATCTCATGAGTCACGAGCGCGCGGGACAGCAGGCCCTGCCGTCCGATCTCGTCGACGTGCCGCACCTGGTGACGGCGTACTACACCACCTGGCCGGACCTCGACGACCCTGCCCAGCGGGTGGCCTTCGGGACCTCCGGGCACCGCGGCAGCAGCCTCAACGGCTCCTTCACCGAGGCGCACATCGTGGCGACCACGCAGGCGATCTGCGACTACCGCGCGGCCCAGGGCATCGCCGGGCCGGTCTTCGTCGGCCGGGACACCCACGCCCTGTCCGAGCCCGCCTGGGCCTCGGCCCTCGAGGTGCTGGCCGGCAACGAGGTCACCACGCTGATCGACAGCCGCGACCGCTACACCCCGACCCCGGCCGTCTCGCACGCGATCCTGCGGCACAACCAGGGCAGGGGCGACCAGGACGCCTCCCGGGCCGACGGGATCGTGGTGACGCCGTCGCACAACCCGCCCAGCGACGGCGGGTTCAAGTACAACCCGCCGCACGGCGGGCCGGCCGACACCGACGCCACCGGCTGGATCGCAGACCGGGCCAACGAGTTGCTGGCCCAGGCCCTGCGCGAGGTGAAGCGCGTGCCGCTGGCCCGGGCCCTGGCCGCGCCGAGCACCTCCCGGTACGACTTTCTGGCCACCTACATCGACGACCTGCCGAACGTGCTCGACCTGGACGCGGTCCGCGCGGCGGGGCTGCGGATCGGTGCCGACCCGCTGGGCGGCGCCAGCGTGGACTACTGGGCGGCGATCGCCGAGCGGCTCCGCCTGGACCTCACCGTGATCAACCCGCTGGTCGACCCGACCTGGCGGTTCATGACCCTGGACTGGGACGGCAAGATCCGGATGGACTGCTCCTCGCCCTCGGCGATGGCGTCCCTGATCGCCAATCGGGACGCGTTCCAGCTCTCCACCGGCAACGACGCGGACAGCGACCGGCACGGGATCGTCACCCCGGACGGTGGGCTGATGAACCCGAACCACTTCCTCGCAGTGGCGATCGAGTACCTGTTCTCGCACCGGCCGGGTTGGGCCGCCGACACGGCGATCGGCAAGACACTGGTCTCCTCGTCCATGATCGACCGGGTGGCCGCTGGGTTGCGGCGGACACTGGTCGAGGTACCGGTCGGGTTCAAGTGGTTCGTCCCCGGGCTGCTGGACGGGTCGGTGGGCTTCGGCGGGGAGGAGTCCGCGGGCGCTTCGTTCCTGCGCACCGACGGCACCGTGTGGACCACGGACAAGGACGGGATCCTGCTGGCCCTGCTGGCATCGGAGATCCTCGCCGTCACCGGGTCCAGCCCGAGCGACCTGTACCGCGCCCTGACCGAGCAGCACGGCGACCCCGCCTACGCGCGGATCGACGCGCCCGCCGACCGGGAGCAGAAGGCCGTGCTGGCAGCGCTCACCCCGGAGCAAGTCACCGCGACGGACCTGGCCGGCGAACCGATCACCGCCAAGCTCACCGCGGCGCCCGGCAACGGCGCGGCGATCGGCGGCCTGAAGGTGACCACGGCCAGCGCCTGGTTCGCGGCCAGGCCGTCGGGGACCGAGGACGTGTACAAGATCTACGCGGAGTCCTTCCGGGGGCCCGAGCATCTGGCCGAGGTGCAGGCCGCGGCCCGGGAGCTGGTCTCGGTCACGCTCAAGGCGGCCCAGCCGGCTGCCTAGCTGCAGCGCAGTCCGCCACAGCCCGCCACAGCCCGCCACAACTGCACACCAACGGCGGACAAATGGGGCAGTAAGCGCTTTCACGTCCGGTTCGGGTGCAGTTATGGCGACCGGCCCCCCGGTGACTGCCACGCCCGCGGGCAACCCCGGCGAAACGCGCCAGTAGGCTGCCCGCCGTGGCTGACGTGAGACCGTTCCGTGCCCTGCGCCCGGAGCGCAGCCGCGTCGCCCGGGTCGCCGCCCTGCCCTACGACGTGATGGACGTCGAGGAGGCCCGGGTGATGGCGAAGGGCAACCCTGACAGCTTCCTGCACGTGTCCCGGCCCGAGATCGACCTTCCGCCACAGACGGATCCGCACGGCCCGGACGTCTACCTGCAGGGTCGTCACTGCCTGGAGTCCTTCGTCCGGGACCGGCTTCTGATCCGGGACGCGACGGCCTCCTACTACGTCTACCGCCAGGGCTGGGCAGGCCGGGTCCAGACCGGCGTGGTGGCGTGCGCCACCGTCGAGGACTACCGGTCCGGCGTGATCCGGACCCACGAGCACACCCGCCCGGACAAGGAGGCCGACCGGGCCCGGCACATCGACACGCTGGACGCGCACGACGAGCCTGTGTTCCTGGTGGCCCCACGCAGCGACGCCGTCGCCACCGCGGTGGACCAGGTGACCGGCGGCGAGCCGGAGTACGACTTCGTCACCGAGGACGGGGTCAGCCACGCGTTCTGGACGGTCCCCGACCCTGACCTGGTGCATCGGCTGCGCTCGGGCTTCGAGGCCGTGCCCCGCCTCTACGTCGCCGACGGGCATCACCGCAGCGCGGCCGCCGCCGCCGTGCACCGGTCCCGCGGCTCAGCGGCCGCCGAGCACGACAGCTTCCCGGTGGTGATCTTCCCGGACGACGAGGTACGGATCCTGCCGTACAACCGGGTCGTGACCGACCTCGCCGGGCAGAGCGCCGCCGAGTTGCTCGGCGCCCTGCCCGGCAGCTTCGAGGTCACGCCGGCCGCCGGACCGGTGCAGCCCGATCGGCACGGGTTCGGGATGTACCTGGGCGGGCAGTGGTACCAGCTGCGCTGCCTGCCGGGCACCGTGACCGAGGACGATCCGATCGGGCGGCTCGACGTCTCCGTGCTGCAGGACCGGCTGCTCGGCCCCCAGCTGGGCATCGCCGACCCCCGGACCGACGTCCGGATCCGGTTCGTCGGCGGGATCCGCGGCACCGACGAGCTGGAGCGGCTGGTGGACTCCGGGGCGGCGGCAGTCGCGTTCAGCCTGCACCCGACCTCGACCGGAGAGTTGCTCCAGGTCGCGGACGGCCGTCAGGTGATGCCGCCCAAGTCCACCTGGTTCGAGCCCAAGCTGCGCAGTGGACTGTTCGTGCACGAGATCACCCCGATCGAGGCCTGACGGCCTGGCGGCCTGGCGGCCTGGCGGTCTGACCCGACCCGGGTCCGTCGGCCGTCTAGGTCTACTTGACGGACTCAGGGATGTCGTCCAGCCTGAAGCCATGACCACGACCGCGACGCGGACCCGCCAGCACAGCTGGACCGACCCCACGGCCTGGCTGCCGCGACTGGCCACCATGTCGGGGCGCGAGCTCCTGCAGGACATGATCGACGGGCGGCTACCCGGCCCACCGATCGCCGCGACCCTCGGCTTCGACTCGGTCGCGATCGACGGCGACGCCTTCGTCGTCACGCTGACCCCGCAGGAGTTCCACTACAACCCCATCGGCAGCGTGCACGGCGGCGTGCTGGCCACGCTGCTCGACACCGCTGCCGGGTGCGCCGTGCACCTCAGCCTGCCGGCGGGGATCGGGTACACGTCCCTCGACCTGAGCACGCGCTTCATCCGGCCCGTACGCGCCGGCGAGGGAGCCGTCCGCTGCGAGGGCCGGCTGCTGCACAGCGGCAGCCGAACGGCCACCGCCGAGGCCCGGCTGACGGACGCCTCGGGCCGACTGGTCGCCCACGCGACGTCGACCTGCCTGCTGTTCCCGCTGAACGGCACCGCCTGAGCGGTGGCTCACCGGGGCGGAGGCCACCCAGGCCACCCGCCCGCCGCGACCCCAACGCAGGGTCCGGGCGGGCCGGGCCAGGTGGACGGGCTGGCGGGGTAGTACCCCGCCGCTCACCGTCCTTTCGATTCCGTGCATCTCGGTTCCGTGCATGACGCCTCCTTGGATTGCGAGTTCCACGACTGTGGGTGGACGGTCGGCCGGGGCTCAGTCCGCCTCGGCCAGAGCCGGGGTCCGGCCCTGCGTGACGCGCTGCCGGGCCGGCGCCGGCGCTGGTGGCCGTCCCGACCGGATCCCGATCACGACCAGGGCCACGGTGACGGCCAGGAACAGCGCGGCCACCGCGAAGGCCCGGTCCGCTCCGATCACGAACAGGTGCTGGGCCTGCTCAGCGGGGCTCAGTCCCGCGACCGGGTGCCGGGCGGCGTTCCGCTCCGCCGTGCCGAACACCGTGACCAGCACGGCGAGCCCGAGCGAGCCGCCGACCTGCTGCATCACGTTGACCAGTCCGGACGCCGCGCCGGCGTCGGCCGGTGCCACCCCGACCAGGGACGCGGCCGTGAGCGGCACGAATGCCAGCCCGTTGCCGATCCCGAAGACCACCAGCGGACCGAGCACCGACAGGTAGCCGCTGGTGCCGGACAGCTGGGTCAGCCACAGCTCCGCAAGCGTCGACAGGCTGATCCCGCCGATCATCAGGGCGCGGCCACCGAAGCGCTCGACGAGCACCCGTGCACTCAGCTGCGAGGCGGCGAACAGCGCCACGGTGAGCGGGAGGAATGCGAGCCCGGTGCGGATCGGGCTGTAGCCGAGGACGTCCTGCAGGAACAGGGTGAGGAAGAAGAACATCCCCATCATCCCGGCGACCAGCAGCAACCGGGCCAGGTACGAGGTGGCGCGGCTGCGGTCGGCGAACAGCGCCAGCGGGGTGATCGGCGACTTCGCCCGCAGCTCCACCAGCACGAAGCTGGTGAGCAGGCTGACGCCCAGCACGAACGAGCCCAGCGTCCAGCGATCCGTCCAGCCGTCGGTGGCGGCTCGGACGAAGCCGTCGACCACCGCGGCCATCCCGATGGTGGAGGTCAGCGCCCCCGCGATGTCCAGACCGCCCGACCGCCGCGGTGTCTCGGGCAGCGCTGCCCTGGCCAGCAGGACCAGCGCGATCCCGATCGGGACGTTGACGAAGAACACCCAGCGCCAGGACGCCCAGGCGGTGAGCATGCCGCCGGCCAGCAGGCCGACCGCGGAGCCGCCGATCGACACGGCGGCGAACAGGCCAAGGGCCCGGGTCCGCTCCCGGCCCTCGGCGAACATGATCATCAGGATGGCCAGGGCGGACGGCGCGGCGAGCGCACCGCCGACTCCCTGCGCGGCCCGGGCGGCCAGCAGCACACCCGGGGAGGTGGACAGGCCCCCGACCAGGGACGCGGCGGTGAAGACGCCGATCCCGGCCAGGAAGGTGCGGCGCCTGCCGAGCAGGTCACCGGCCCGGGCCCCGAGCAGCATCAGGCCGCCGAAGGTCAGGGTGTAGGCGCTCAGCACCCAGGACAGGCCCGCCGGGGTGAACCCCAGGGCTCGCTGGATGTCGGGCAGCGCGACGTTGACGATGGTCATGTCCAGCACGACCATCAGTTGGACGGTGAGGATGATCCCCAGCACGAGCCCGCGACTCGCGACCCGCCGCCCTGTGGGTGGCGTGGGTGTGGCTGCGGTGGCCGGGGAGGTGGACCGGAATGACACGCAGGTGCTCCTCGGTAGTACGATCGGATTAACCGGAAGGTCCCTCCGGAACAATATCGGAGGCATCCTCCGTTTGCAACGGCAATTGCAGCCGAGACGGCGTCCGGTTCGAGGAAGGACCGGGTGGAGGTGCGAGGGCATGGCTGGGCACGCGGGCGGCTCCGCCACGCAGGCGGAGCGAGCGCAGCGCGCGGACGCGCGACGCAACCGGGAGGCTCTGCTCGTGGCGGCGGCGGCGGCGTTCTCGACCGGCGGGGTGGAGGCCTCGCTGGAGGAGATCGCGCGCCAGGCCGGGGTCGGCATCGGCACCCTGTACCGGCACTTCCCCACCCGTGACGCCCTGATCGAGGCCGTCTACCGGCGCGAGATGGAGCGGCTGTGCGACGCGGCCGACGAGTTGCTCGCCGAGTTGCCGGCTGACGAGGCTCTGGCTGCGTGGCTGGAGCGCTTCGTCCGCTACGTGCCGACCAAGCGGGGCCTGTCCAGCGCGGTGAAGTCGATCGTCGGCAAGGACAGTGAACTGTTCAGCTACGCCCACGAGCGCCTGTCCACCGCCGTCAGCAGCCTGCTGGACGCCTCGATCGCCGCCGGCACGATCCGCGGCGACATCGAGCCCTTCGACCTGATGCGCGCGGTGAGCGGGATCTGCATGGCCGGGTCGGCGTCCTTCGACGACCAGGCGGCCCGGCTGGTCGGGCTGCTGATGGACGGGCTGCGCTACGGGGCCACCCCCCGGCCGTAGCGATCGCCGATGAACGATGATGTCGGGATGACTCCCGACATCGCCGCCCGGGTCGAACTGCGCACGGCTCCGGTCTCCACGTCGAAGGTGTCCCCGGCGAACTGCCAGCCGACCGGCCTGGTGGCTCACCGTCGGGCCGTCGACCGGCTGGTGGCCAGCTACCGGGCGATCCCGGCGGGCAACACGGTCCGCCTGGCCAAGCGCACCTCCAACCTGTTCCGCCCGCGCGCGGCCGCCGCCGGGCCGGGGCTGGACGTCGCGGGGCTGGACGGGGTGATCTCGATCGACCCCGCCGCCCGCACCGCGGACGTGGCGGGCATGTGCAGCTACGAGCACCTGGTCGCCGCGACCCTGCCGAAGGGCCTGATGCCGACGGTCGTGCCGCAGCTGAAGACCATCACGCTCGGCGGCGCGGTCACCGGGCTGGGCATCGAGTCGACGTCCTTCCGCAGCGGGCTGCCGCACGAGTCGGTGCTCGAACTGGACGTGCTCACCGGGGCCGGCGAGATCGTCACGGCCACCCCGGACGGCCCGCACGCCGACCTGTTCGCCGGGTTCCCCAACTCGTACGGGACGCTCGGCTACAGCGTCCGGCTGCGGATCGCGCTCGAGCCGGTCCGCCCCTACGTCGCGCTGCGCAACGTCCGGTTCGACTCCTTCGAGGAGCTGTCCGCCGCGATCGCCTCCATCGCGCCGACCGGAAGCTGGGACGGCGAGCCGGTCGACTTCCTGGACGGCGTGGTGTTCTCGCCGGGCGAGTCCTACCTGGTGCTCGGCAGCTGGGCGGACACCGTGCCCGCGGCCAGCGACTACACCGGGCAGCAGGTCTACTTCAGCTCCCTGCGCGATCGCGGCCGGGACGCCCTGACCGTGCACGACTACCTCTGGCGCTGGGACAGCGACTGGTTCTGGTGCTCCCGGGCCTTCGGCGCCCAGAACCCGTACCTGCGCAGGCTCTGGCCGTCCTCCCTTCGCCGCAGCGACGTCTACCACCGCCTGGTCGGGCTGGAGAACCGGTACCAGGTGGCGGCGCGGCTGGATCGCTGGCGCGGCCGGCCGGACCGCGAGCGGGTGGTCCAGGACGTGGAGATCCCGGTCGCGCGGACCGCGGAGTTCCTGCACTGGTTCACCGCGAAGGTCGGCATGAGCCCGGTGTGGCTGTGCCCGCTGCGCATCCGCCAGCACGGCGGTGCCCTCGGCGACGTCGCGGACGGAGCCCGGCCGTGGCCGCTCTACCCGCTCCGGGCCGGAGAGACCTACGTCAACATCGGCTTCTGGGGCACGGTGCCGATCATGCCCGGACGCCAGGACGGGGACGTGAATCGGCGGATCGAGCACGCCGTCGGCGAGTTCGGCGGGCACAAGTCCCTCTACTCCGACACGTACTACCAGCCCGAGGAGTTCGCCGCCCTCTACGGCGGTGAGGTCTACACCGGGCTGAGGGAGCGCTACGACCCGCAGGGGCGCCTGCTCGACCTGTACGCCAAGGCCGTCCGGCGCGGCTGAGACCTCCGGCGACCGGCAGCGGAGTCCGTCACATCACTCCTGCGCGCGCCCTCAGCTGCTCAAGCCACCCCCGAGGGGCACCGATCCCACCGTGGAGGAACCCGCGCCACCCCTACAGCCATGCCGGGCGACCGGCCGGGGACGACGCGTCATCGAGGGCGGAGGTGGGCGTGGGCATCGGTCGGACGCCAGGCGCCCAGCGCCCGGGTCGGACCGTGCACAGCCGGACCGTGCACATCGGTCGCCAGCCGGTTCACGACCTCGACGGCGCCCTCTACGGCTACGAGTTGCTGTTCCGGGCCAGCAGCGAGGCGCTCAGCTCCGGGGTCGACCAGCGCGACGGTGACGCGGCAACCACCGAGACGATCCTGTCCGCGTTCGCCGAGTTCGGGGTGCCCGACCTGCTGGGCGACCGCTTCGGGTTCATCAACCTGACCCGGGCCTTCCTGGTCGGCCAGATCCCGGTGCCCTTCGAGCCCCAGCGGGCCGTGCTGGAGATCCTGGAGACGGTCGAGGTCGACGCGGACGTGGTGGCGGGTGCCCGCCGGCTGGTCGATGACGGCTACCGGCTGGCCATGGACGACTTCGTCTGGTCGGCAGGGGCCTGGCCGCTGCTCGAGCTGGCGGACGTGGTCAAGATCGACGTGCTGGAGCAGTCCTGGGAGACCGTGCTCGAGGTGGCCGATCGCTGCCGCCCGTTCGGCGTGCAACTGCTGGCCGAGCGGATCGAGGACGAGGAGATGCTCCAGCGCTGCCGGGATGCCGGGTTCGTCTACTTCCAGGGGTACCACCTCGGCCGTCCGCAGGTGCTCAGCGCCGAGAGCCTGACCCCGGGTCAGGTGATCGCCCTGCAACTGGTCGCGCGGCTGGGCAACCCGGACGTCACCCCACGGATGGTCGAGGACCTGTTGCGGACCGACCCCGCCCTGACCTACCGGCTGCTGCGGATCGCCAACTCGGCGGCCAACGGGCTGACCCGGCCGGTGTCCACGATCCGGGACGCCGTGGTCATCGTCGGCCTGGCCAAGCTGCGGGCCTGGCTGATCCTGATCAGCATGTCCGGGTCGGGCCCCGGGCCCGACTCGCTGGTCGGCGCGCTCGCCCTGGCCCGCACCTGCGAGCTGGTGGCCGAGGGCACCCGCACGGTGCGGCCGGACGTGGCGTTCACCCTCGGCCTGCTGCACGGCATCGCCGAGTCGCTGGGCCGCGACCTGGCGGATCTGTCCCGCGGCTTCCCGCCGCTGGGCGATCAGCTGGACGCCGCGCTGCACGGCGAACCCGGCCCGCTGCGCACGGTCCTGGACAGCGTGCTCGCCTACCAGCGCTGCGACGTGTCCGGTGTCCGCCAGTGCGGCCAGGACGAGGGCCGGGTGGCGCGGTCCTACCTGGCCGGACTGGCCTGGGCCCACCGCACCTCGCGCGCCGACAGCGCCGAGTAGCCGCCCCCGCGGAGAGCGTGGGGAGCGGTCACGCCGCGCGCAGTGTGATCACCCGGGCGCGGACGACCTGCCGCCTGCTGCTTCGCACACGTAAAGTGCTGACCGACACGACGGCACGACTCCTATCGTCACCCCTGGGTGTCTCCGGGGGGCCAGGCTTGATCGGAGGCAGGCATGGCAATCACATCGGGTCCATGGCGCAGCGACGGCGGAAGCAGCCAGCTCCGCCTGGCGGAGATCCTCGAGGTCCTCACCGACCAGCCGCTGCCGGTCCGGTTCACCGCCTACGACGGCAGCGCCACCGGCCCGGAGGATGCCGAGATCTCTCTGCACCTGCGGACCCCCCGGGGGGCGACCTACCTCGCCACCGCCCCAGGCTCGCTCGGCATGGCGCGCGCCTACGTCATGGGCGACCTCGAGGCGTCCGGCGCCCATCCCGGTGACCCCTACCGGCTCCTGACCGAGGTACTGGAGGCGGTGAGCTGGCGGCGGCCGGACGCCGCCACGCTGGCCCGGATCGCCCGCTCCCTGGGTGTCGCCCGGCTGCTCCCACCCCCGCCGCCACCGCAGGAGGCGGTGCCCGACTGGCGCCGGACCCTGGAGGGCCTTCGCCATTCCCGGCGCCGTGACGCGGAGGCGATCCACCACCACTACGACGTCTCCAACCGGTTCTACGAGCTGGTGCTCGGCCCGTCCATGACGTACACCTGCGCGTGCTATCCCAAGGTGGAGTCCACCCTGGAGGAGGCGCAGGACCACAAGTACGACCTGGTCGCCGCCAAGCTCGGCCTGCAGTCGGGGATGCGGCTGCTGGACGTGGGCTGCGGCTGGGGCGGCATGGTGCGGTTCGCCGCCAAGCACTACGGGGTGAAGACGCTCGGCGTGACCCTGTCCCGCGAGCAGGCCGCCTGGGCCCAGGAGGCGATCCGGCGCGAGGGGTTGCAGGAGCTGGCCGAGGTCCGGCACCTGGACTACCGGGACGTGACCGAGACCGGGTTCGACGCGGTCAGCTCGATCGGCCTGACCGAGCACATCGGGGTCCGCAACTACCCGTCCTACTTCGGGTTCCTGCGGTCCAGGCTGCGCCCCGGCGGCCGGCTGCTGAACCACTGCATCACCCGGCCGGACAACAAGCAGGCCGCCCGGGTCCGGCGCGGGTTCATCGACCGCTACGTCTTCCCGGACGGCGAGCTGACCGGCGCCGGGCGGATCATCACCGAGATCCAGAACGCCGGGCTCGAGGTGCGGCACGAGGAGAACCTGCGCGAGCACTACGCCCGGACACTGCAGGGCTGGTGCGACAACTTGACCGCGAACTGGGACGAGTGCGTGGCCGAGGTGGGTGAGGCGACCGCGAAGATCTGGGGTCTGTACATGGCCGGATCGCGGCTCGGCTTCGAGCGCAACTGGATCGAACTGCACCAGGTGCTCGCGGTCCGGCTGCACGAGGACGGGCGCTCGGATTACCCGCTGCGGCACGAGTTCGGCGTCTGACCGATGCCCCAGTCCGCCGGTCCGATCGCCCTGGTGGGTTCAGGGGAGTACCTGCCGGTGCTGGCGGCCGTCGAGCGCGCCCTGCTCGACGGCCGCCCGCCGCGCTACGTCCAGCTGGCCACGGCAGCCGCGCCCGAGGGGGCGTCCTCGCTGCGCCGCTGGCAGGACCTCGGCGCCCAGGCGGCGGGGCGGCTCGGCGCCGAGCAGGTCGCGCTGCCGGTGGTCGACCGCGACAGTGCCGACGACCCTGACCTGGCCGCCCAGGTCGCCGGCGCCGGGCTGATCTACCTGTCCGGAGGCGATCCGGGGTATCTCACCAAGACCCTGCGCGATTCGGCGGTC
Source organism: uncultured Actinomycetota bacterium (assembly GCA_963740575.1). Lineage (GTDB taxonomy): Bacteria > Actinomycetota > Actinomycetes > Actinomycetales > Kineosporiaceae > CAVUET01. The sequence continues at coordinate 172,797 of CAVUET010000006.1, forward strand.
TGGGGTGCGATCGTCGCCGCCTGGCGGTCCGGCGCCGCGCTGGCCGGCTGCAGCGCCGGGGCGATGGCGCTGTCGGCGGGGTTCCCGGACATCAGGCGGCCCTGGCGGGAGGCGCTGCCGGGGCTCGGCCTCGTGCCGGACATGGAGGTGCTCCCGCACTTCGACCGGATGGCCGGGCGGCTGCCCGACCTGATCCTGCGCCGGGTCACCGGCGCGCCGCCCGGCGTCCGGGTGGTCGGCATCGACGAGGACACAGCGCTGGTCGCCGGGCTGCCCGAGCCAGCCGGCGCGGCCGACACCGACACCTCAGCCGACACCGACACCCCAGCCGACACCGGAACCCCAGCCGACACCGGAACCCCAGTTGACACCGGAACCCCAACCGCTGCAACGGATCCGGCGGCGAACGGCGGTACCCGGTGGCGGGTGATGGGGCGGCAGTCGGTCTGGCTGCTCGGCGCCGACGGCCGGACCGAGGTGCCCAGCGGCCGGACGCTCAGCCTCAGCAGTTGATCAGGCTCAGCAGTTGATCAGACTCAGCGTTCGCGGAAGACGATGGACGCGACGGGAACGGTCATTCGCAACACGTTGCGCCGCACCTCGATGAGGCTGTCCAGGTGGGTCACGTGACCGTCCGGGATGGTGAACAGCTCGTCCCCGCGGGCCTGCAGGTAGTCCGGGAACCCGTTCAGGTTGATGCCGTCACCGCAGCCCTCGAGGTCGAGGTAGTCGACCAGGCGCCGGAACACCTTGGGGTACAGGACCGTCCCGGATCGCAGCTGGTCCAGGTCGGTGATGCGCAGGCCCGCCTCGGTCAGGTCCCGGCGCCAGACGCCGCGATCGTTCTCGCGGGCGTGTTCCGCGGCGGCGGTCAACTCTGCGCGCAGGTCGGGGTACAACCGGGTGTAGAACGCCGGGTAGCCCAGGCCCTGCCGCAGCAGCACCCAGTTCACGCTGTCCCGCAGGCCTTTGATGTCCAGGTGGATCGGCCTGCCGTCGCCGGCCCGGCCGCGACGCCGCCCGGCGAACGCGAATCCCACCAGGCGACCGTGGGCATCGGCGAACCGGGTCAGCGCGTAACCAGGTACCTGTTCCGGGACGCTCGACCGCACGACGCCGGAGTCGTCCTGCTCGACCCGGCGGAAGCCGAGCGCCGTGAGCAGTGACGCCGAGGCGGCTGCACAGAGATCACCGGCCTGGTGCCAGCCGGTCCGGCCACCGCGCGGCACGTAGTGGCTCTCCAGCGCGTCGACACCCTCGAGTCTCAGCCGGATCCCGCCGCGCGAGTTCGCCCGGACGGCGAATCCCGCGGCCCGCAACGCATCCGGGTCGTCCGGGTAGAAACGAACACGGTCGCCCTCGGACGCGGAGCCGGTGATCCGGAAGGTGCCGTTGACCAGGCGCAGCACGGGACACACCCTACGGGCGGGCGGCGCGGGCGGCAGGAGATCAGCCGAGGTTCTCGATCAACCCGGCCGCTGCGCTCACACCGTCCCGGCTGCGGATCCGGGCCCCCGTCGCGGCCAGCCGCTCCCGCAGCCCCGCGTCGCCCACCAGCCGGTCGATGGCTCCGCGCAACTCGTCGTCGCTGAACCGGTAGGTGTCCAGCCGGATCCCGTATCCGGTCTCCTGCACCCGCTGGGCGTTGTCGTACTGATCCCAGAACAGCGGCAGGACCACCATCGGCTTGCCGAAGTGCAGTGCCTCGGTCGTGGTGTTGTTCCCGCCGTGGGTGATGACCAGATCGACCAACGGCAGCAACCTGGTCTGCGGCAGGAACTCCGCGCCCCACATGTTCGGGGCCAGTTCGAGTTCGGCGTGCAGCGGGCCCATGCTGACGATGAAACGGTGCGGGGTGTCCGCCAGGCAGGCGATCACCCGGTTCATCAGCTCGACGTCGGCGCTGCCGAGCGAGCCGAGGCTGAAGTAGACCAGCGCGCCGTCACCGGAACGGATCCGTTCCGGCAGCTCGACCTCGGTATCGGTGCCGCGTACCGACGAGTCCAGCCGGCGCCAGGACGCCCCGAGCGGTGCCGTCGGCCGCGGGTAGTCCAGCGCCTCGGGATACACGTAGAGGTTCAGGTCGGCGCCGTCGTGGATGAACTCCAGGTCCGGCAGCCCGGGAGCGCCCTGCTCGCGCACCCACGCATCGAAGTCCGCCCACACCGGGCGGTGGCTGCGGTCGTACTCGGCGCGGAACTCCGCCCAGCCGCTGCGATCGTCGATCGGGTACCCGGAGAAGACCGGTGGCACGTCCGGACCCTTGAGTTCCAGCGGGTTGCAGGACACGATCCGCACGAACGGCACGCCGCGGGTGAGTAGCGCGGGGAAGGTGAGGATGTTGTCCTCGACGATGACGTCCGGGCGGACCCGGTCGAGGATCTCCAGCAATTGCGGCTGGCAGTACCTCGCACCCGTGATCAGTTCCTGCCAGACCGGCTTCACCCAGCTGTCCAGCTGCTCGATGGTCGGCCTGCGGAACTCTGGAGCGGTGTCCCGCACGAAATCCTTCCAGAACTGGCCGGCGTCCTGCTCGGGCTCCCCGTCCGGGCCGGATTCGGGGGGCGGTGCCAGGTCGACCAGATCCTCCTCGAAGCCCAGCGGCTTGAGCTTGCCGGCCCAAGACCTCTCGGCGGCGAAGACCACCCGGTGTCCCCGGCGCAGCAGGACGTCGCCGATCCCGATGCAGTTGTTGGTCGGGCCGTAGGCGCTCTCCGGCATGAACAGGACGGTCATCGGCACGGGCGGCCATCCCTTCACTCGCAGCCTTCACTCGCAACCACCGGAGAGGGAGGATCCGGTGGTTTGCACGGCATCCTCATACCTGCAGCCGGCCGCCGCCACCCACACCCGCTCCCCACGAACGTCTCTCTCGTCGCAATCCGCGCAAATCATGAGACAGGGCTATGGCTGGCCCGCGGGTCCAGGTAGCGTCGACATCCGCACATCACAGGAGGGGCCACGATGGGCGGATCGGCTGCGCCGACGGGATCCGAAGAGCCCGTCGCGAGCTACCCCCTTGGGATCGACATGGCGGTCACCATCACCCGGGACGAGTCCTGGCCTGGTGGGGGCTGGCGATGCACCGTCCGGCGCCAGGACGGCGACGGCTGGCGGGACACGATCGAGAGCGACGGCGCATCCGAGACCTTCGTGGACGTGCTCCGGCACACAGTCACCGTGCCCGCGGAGGGCTTCCGGCTGATCCGGTTGGTGCCGCCGCCGGAGGCCACCGGCGAGCGTGTGGTGGACACCGACCAGACGAACTACTCGGTCGTGGTCGGCGAGCGGGTGGTGGTCAAGTGGGTGCAGAACCTCAACGACCTCCCCCACCCGGCTCCGGTCACCCTGGCCCACCTCGCCGAGGTCAGGTTCTTCGGCGTACCGGTCACCCACGGCCTGCTCACCTGGCGCTCGCCCAACGGGAACGAACTGCCCTGCGCGGTGGTCACCGGGTACCTGCCCCGGGCGCGGGACGGCTGGGTGTGGTGCCCGGACCTGATCGAGCAGCAACTGGGCGTGCGGACCAGCCGCGGCGCGACGGATGCCGCCGGGCTCGGCGCCGCGACCGGCTCCATCCCGGTCCTGGACTCGTGGATCGACGACTTCCCAGCTCGGATCGGGCGGCTGGGCGCCAGGCTGCACGTGGCCCTGGCGACGCCGTCGCGGTTGATCCCGGAGCCGGTGCACCGGGTCGGCAGGTCCACCGTCCTGCAGTGGCACGCGGCGGCCCGGGTCCGGTTGGAGCAGGTCACCGGGATCGCCCGCGAGGGTGGCCTGGAGGACGCCGCGCACGTGCTGCTGCCCCGCCTCGAGGCCCTGGGCGCCCGGGTGGATCGGTTGCAGGAGGTGGCCTCCGAGCTGTCCGACGACCCGGCAGAGATCGCCGCGGGCAGGGGCATCGCCGTGCAGCGGATCCACGGCGACCTGCACGCCGGGCAGCTGCTGCGCTGGCCGGGTGGGATGGCCGTCGTGGACTTCGACGGCAACCCGGTGCTGACCGCCGACCCCGCCACGGCGATCGACGACCCGATCACCCAGCCGGCGGCGCGGGACCTGGCCCAACTCCTGCTGAGCATCGACTACGTCGGCCGGGTCGCGGACAAGCGCGCCGACTTCCGGCTGACCGACGAGGTCGACGCCTGGAGCCACGCGGCCCGGGCGCAACTGCTCACCGGCTACCGGTCCGAGCTCGCGCACGTCGGCCGCGAGGACCTGCTGGACGACCGCCTGCTGCCGGCCTTCGAGGCGGAGCAGGTCTGCCGCGAGCTGCTCTACGCGGTCCGGCACCTGCCGCGATGGGCCTACGCGCCGCTGGCCGGGCTGCGGCTGATGATCCCCGCCGTGGAGGACTCCCGGTACGGGCGGCACCGTGCCTCGGCATCCTGATCTGGGACATCACGTCCTGACCTGGGACATCTCGTCCTGACCTGGGACATCTCGTCCTGACCTGGGACATCACGTCCTGACCTGAGGCATCACGTCCTCACCTGAGGCGCGCCGTCGCGGGCCGGCTCCGCGGTCGGCGGGCGACCGGCGGCTACGGTGCGCCTTCATGCAGTCCACCACCCACCGGCTGACCGGTGCCGCGGCCGGCCTGGCCGTCACTGCCGTCGCCGGGGCCGGCCTCGTGCACCTCGCGGCCGCGACGCTGGTCGCGGCCACCACCGCGGCGGGGGTCACCTCTCCGGACATCGATCAGCGCGGCGGCTGGCACCTGGCCGACGGCGTCCTGCCGGATGAGCTCGCCGGGCACGGCGGGCCGCTGCGTCACCGCGGGCTCGCGCACTGGTGGGGTCTGCCTCTGGCGGCGGCCTGGTTCGGCCTGCCGCAGGTCCCGCAGGCCTGGCGGTGGGTCGCGCTCGCCGCGCTGGCCGGCTGGGTCTCGCACCTGGCCGGGGATTTCGTCTTCGGCCGGCCGAGCAGGCGGCAGGGTCGCGGCCCCGGGATCCCGATCGCGCCCTGGTGGTGGCACATCGGCGTCGGCCTGGACACCGGGGGACGGCTCGAGGGCGTGCTGCGCTGGCTGGTCCTGCCCGGTGTGCTGGCCTGGCAGGCGGCCACCCTGGCCGTGGCCCGCGGCTGGTTCGGTTGAGCGGCCGCCCCCCTTACGGCTGATGTGTGATGCCCGGGCCGGCCTGGCGGCGAAATTGACGAAGATGCGCTGATCAGCGCTGGTGGCCGCATCTTCGTCCAGCTCGCCGATGCGGTTCCATCTCACTTTCTTCGTAACGGCGGGCGGCCGCTCAGCCCTGCCGGGAAACGAGCCGGGGAGCGACGGCGTTGTCAGGGACATGAGCCCGGACGGCCCGCAACTGGAGAGCAACCCGTACCAGGACGGCGACGAGGAGCCGCCCCCGTCCGGCGGCGTGTTCCGGCGGATCGCCCCCGGCAGGCTGGGCTCGGCGTTCGCCTTCTCGATCTTCGAGGAGATCTACGCGCCGGCGCATCGCCAGGCCCGGGATGAGATCGAGGAGCAGCGCCGGGTCGGGCGCCCGGCGCCCGCGCCCACGGACCCACCGGACCTGCCGGATCCGACGGTGCCGGGCGCGCAGGACCCAGTGCCCGGGCGGTCGAGGAAGCACTTCGGCGGGCGGGTCGTCATCCGCCGCAACGGTGCAGGGACACCGCCCCCCGAATGACGGGACACCGAGCCGTCGTTCACCGGGTCAGTGCCGCGAAGTCGGTGCCACTGCCGCAGTAGGCATCGAGGTCGACGGGCCCCTCGATGCCGTCGACCCGTCCACGGTCGGCGTACTGCCAGAAGGCCCACCGCTCGCACCGGCCGGACGGGCGGCCGAGGGTCTCCCGCACCCACAACTGTCGCCCGGCGGACCGGGACCCGCGCTCGGCGGCACCGTCCAGGTAGCGGTCGGCGAACTCCGACGTCGTGTAGATCACCGGCGGCCGGCCGAAGGCAGCAGTCACCCGGACGTCGAAGGCGTCGTACTGGCGATCGAACTCCTCCCGGGTCGGTCTGCCGGAGCAGTTGCCGCCGAACTCCAGGTCCACCACGGGCGGCAGATCGCCCGCCATCCGTCCACCACTGCTGGCCAGGAAGCGCGCCGCCTGGGCCTCACCGTCCGAGCAGAGCGTGAACTAGTGGTACGCGCCGACCCGCAACCCGGCCCGGCGTGCACCGATGGACAGGGTGACGAAGTCAGGATCGCTGAAGGTGCGGCCCTCGCTGGCCTTGATGTAGGTGAACACGAACCCGGCGGCGCGGACCCGCTGCCAGTCCACGGCGCCCTGGTGGTTGCTCACGTCCACACCCCGGACCGGAAAGTCCTGGCGTGACGGGTACGGCCGGTGCAGCCGCCCGGCCCACACGCCGGCAGCCCCGAGACCGGCCAGGATGACCACGGCCGATGCCAGCACGATCACGGTGCCCCTGAGCCGTCGCCGTCGCATCGCCCCCGCTGGTGCCATCGTCCCTGCGCCCCGTCGGCTTCCCTCGTCGGCAGCGGCTGCTGCTACGGCCGTGCGCCGGACGGACCGCCGAGTTCCGGCGTCGGCGCATCGAAGATCACACTCCGTGGCCGGCGAGGTGCGCAGTTGTGCTGAGCCGCCGAGGTGATCGCTGCCAGGGTAGAGGAGCGGCGACGGCAGGGGGTCGGGCCGCCTGACTTCGGGGAGGTCATGATGCGCAGGACTGTGGGTTCAATCACCCTCGCAATCACCCTCACAATCACCGTCGCGGGAGCTGTGCTGCTGCCGATCGGACCGGCGTCAGCCGCCGGCGCGCAACGGATCAGATGCGGCATGCACCTGTCCGGCACCGGCTACCTGGCGGCCGACCTGCGCTGCCCGAACGGCAACGGCGTCGTCCTGGACGCGGCCTCGACGGTGGACCTGCGCGGGCACCGGCTGATCGGTCCCGGGGCGTTGGCAGGTGTGGGCAGCAGGACAGCGATCACCCTGCCCGACGACGGCATTTCCACGATCGAGCACGGCCGGATCGAGAACTGGGGCCACGGGATCGCATCGAGTCAAGAGCCCGCGTTGACTCATCTAAAAGGTCCGCGTAGCGCTTCGTTGCCTCACGGAGAAAGGTCCGGCTGAGGGCGGGTCGCTGCGCCGGTCGCCCCTGGGTGCGGGGTGACTCTGGCGGATGGAGCTGTCGATGGCGACCCGCAAGGCGATCACGAAGGCGTTGGCCGTGCGGTACCGGGACGGCTCCCGGGCTCTGAAAGCGGACATCCTGGACACGGTGTGCCAGTTGACGGGCTATCACCGCGACTACGCTCGCCGTGCGTTGCGGTCGGCGCTCAGGCCGCGGGTCGTGCGTCCACGGGCACCGCGGATCCCGAAGTACGACGCGAGAACCGTTGCGGCGCTGGAGAAGTGCTGGGCTGTGCTGAACGCCCCGGCGGGTAAGCGGCTGGCGCCGATGCTGGCCGAGCTGGTGCCCCTGTTGCGCCGCCACGGCGAACTGCACCTGGACGACCAAGCGGCCGAGCTGCTGGTCGGGATGTCCGCGGCCACGATCGACCGGAAACTGGCGCCGGCGCCGGTCGAAGCTGCTGCCCCACGGGCGGTCGCACACCAAGCCGGGGTCGATGCTGAAGTCGCGGATCGCGATGCGGACCTGGGCCGACCACGACGAGGACACTCCCGGGTTCGTGGAGATCGATCTGGTCGCCCACGAGGGCGGCAACCCGCGCGGACGGTTCGCCTTCACCCTGACCGTGGTCGACATCGCCACCGGCTGGACGGAGAACCGGACCGTGCCCGACAAGCGGCAGGCCAGCGTGATCGCGGCGTTGACCGACGTGGTCACCCACCTGCCGTTCCCGATCAAAGGGATTGATTCGGACAACGGGTCGGAGTTCATCAACGATCAGCTGTATCGCTACTGCCGCACCAACAAGCTGAAGTTCACCCGGTCCCGATCGGGCAACAAGAACGACGGCGCGCACGTGGAGCAGAAGAACTGGACCACCGTCCGGCAACTGGTCGGCTACCTGCGCTACGACACCACCGCCGAACGGGAACTACTGAACCGGATCTGGGTCGCCCAGTCCCTGATCGGCAACCACTTCTACCCACAGCAGAAGCTGATCTCCAAGGTCCGCGACGGCGCGAAGATCACCAAACGGTACGACGCCGCGCGCACCCCCTACGCACGGGCCGTGGGCCACGCAGACGTCACGCCGCTGCGCCGGCGACGCCTGACCGCCCAACACGGCTCGTTCAACCCCGCCGCCACCCAACGCCAGATCCAGGCCCTGTGCGATGAGCTGCTGACCCTGGCCACCGTCAAGAACCAGCCAGCCGCCAAGCCCGCCGTCGCGGCCCCAGCCGCCGGCCAGTCAGCTCACTGACCGCCGGTCCACGAGCGATCACCGCCGCGGACCTTTTGGATGAGGCAACGAAGGGAACCTCCCGGACCTATTGACTTGAGGCAACAGGGAGCCGATCGCCACCGGCGCCGTGATCACCAAGGTGGGTTTCTTCCGTAACGAGGTCGGAGTCTCGGGTGCCCGGAGCACGTTCACCGTGACGGATTCGGCCTTCGTGGGGAACAGCGCCGCGGGCGTCACCGGGCCCTACTCCACGATCACGGTGCACCGGTCCACCTTCCACACGAACGGGGTCGCGGTGATCGGGCCGGACGGGCCTGTCACCGTCTCCCGGTCGACCTTCACCGGCAATGAACTGCCCGTGTACTGCAGCTTCAACGACTGTCGCGTCACCGGCAGCAAGATCGTGAAGAACGACAAGGGTGTGTTCGCCTGGGAGTCCCGCCTGACCCTGAAGGGGAACGTCATCACCGGGAACGGAGTCGGCGTGGACATCGCCAACAACTCCAATCCGCCGGACGATCTCTACACCGGCGACGTGTCCGGTAACCACTTCACCGGCAACGACGTCGCCGTCAGCCTCGGCCAAGGGGTTAGGTCGAACGTGCACGACAACGTCTTCCGGGGCAACCGGCGTGCGATCGCCCTCGGCTCGCAGACGACCGAGCTCTCCGCGGTGCTGCTCGACCGCAACCTGCTCGTGCGCAACACGGATGCGATCTACTTGCAGGCGCCGGCGAATCCCGGCGTCGAACTGAAGGGCAACCGGGCCTTCCAGAACACCGGCTGGGGTATCTACGCCCCGGGCGCGGTCGACCTGGGCGGGAACGTGGCACGCGGCAACGGGAACCAGCCGCAGTGCGTCGGGGTGGTCTGCCCGGCCAGCTGAGCCGTCCACGCGAATCACGGGGGAGGCAGGACCGCATGGCGGCCGACAGCGAGACAGCTCCGGGTTGATCACCCGGAGCTGTCTGCAGATGCATCGTCTTGATCTTGGTGGTGCGCGAGGGGGGAGTTGAACCCCCACGTCCTTTCGGACACAGGAACCTGAATCCTGCGCGTCTGCCTATTCCGCCACTCGCGCCAGCGCCGTAAGAGGCTAGCACGTACGGTGACGTGGTCGGACCTGGGTCCTCCAGGGGCACTCCGACACGGTCCGACACCGGGCCGCTACCCCGCCGATACCTGCTCCATACCTACTCGAGCCTTCAAGACCCACTCCGGCCCACGGCTGGACACCGACCGTTTCAGCCCTTCGGGCGTGCGCCGTTAGGCTGGCAGGTGGCACCGACCGGCAGAGACCCCGTCAGCGTGCCCGCGCTGTCCGGGCCCGGACCAGCCAGGCACTGGGTCGGCGCGTGCCACTGCCGGTGCGGGCGCGAAAGGAGGTCGACCGTGGGTGTACTCGATCGCTTCGAGAAGGGCATCGAGCGGGCGGTCAACGGGGCTTTCGCGAAGGCCTTCCGCAGTGAGGTACAGCCCGTCGAGATCGCCAGCGCCCTGCGGCGCGAGTGTGACGACCGGGCGGCCATCGTCGGCCGTGACCGGACCGTCGCGCCCAACACCTTCGTGGTCGAGCTGGGGCCGGCCGACGCCGAACGCCTGGCCGAGTGGCGCGATGCGCTCGGCGACGAGCTGGCCGCCGCCGTGCACAACCACGCCGTCCAGCAGCGGTACGCCTTCGTGGGCCCGGTGACCGTCACCTTCGACATGGCCCGGGACCTGGACACCGGCGTCTTCCGGATCCGCAGCAGCACCACCCGGCAGCAGGGAGCGGCCGCGGGTCCGGCCGGACCGGCGGGCCCGGGACCTGGCGGCCCTCCGCAGGTGTCCGGCGGTCCTGGTGCCCCGTTGCCGCCGCCGCCGGGCTACCAGCCCGCCCCGCTCCCGCCGGCGCCGGTGGCCCAGCAGCCTCAGGTCCAGCCGGCCTACCCGCCGCTGCCGCCACCCCCCGGTGCCCAGCCGGCCGCGGCCGCGCCGACGGCCTGGGCGCAACAGGTCCCGCAGCCCGCACCGGTCGCCGCACCGCAGACGGCCACCCTGGACGTCGACGGGCGGATGTACCGGGTGACCGCGCCGGTGACGGTGATCGGCCGCGCCACCGAGGCCGACATCGTCCTGGACGATCCCGGCGTATCCCGCCGCCACGCCGAGGTGCACCTGGTGGACGGCCGGGCACGGGTGATCGACCTCGGATCCACGAACGGCACCTTCGTCGACGGCGAGCGCGTGCACGCCGAGACCCTGAGTCAGGGCAGTGTCATCACCATCGGCCGGACGAGAATCGTCTTCCACCAGGGACAGTGGTGACCACGGGCCGATGAGCGCTCTGACCCTGACCCTGCTCCGGCTGGGGTACCTGGCACTGCTGTGGCTGCTGGTCCTGGCCATCGTGGCGGTGCTGCGCCGTGACCTGTACGGCACCCGGGTCACCCGCAGGGTCACCCGCAGCCCGGCGGCGGTCACGGCGCGTCCGATCACGGCGCCCGCCCGCAGCCAGGGATCGGGCCAGCCAGGCCGGGACCTGCCGCGCACGCTCGTCGTCACCGAAGGATCACTGAAAGGCACGACTCTCGCCCTGGGGCAGGCGGCGATCCTGATCGGCCGGGCCCCGGAGTGCACCCTCGTCCTGGAAGATGACTACGCATCGAACCGACACGCCAGGTTCACCTTCCACCAGGGGGCCTGGGTGGTCGAGGATCTCGGGTCGACGAATGGCACGTACCTCGGCCGGGCCAAGATCGAATCCCCGATGCCGGTCGAACCGGGCGTTCCCGTGCGGATCGGCCGCACCGTCCTCGAGTTGCGGAGGTAGCCGGATTGGCGATCGCGCTGCGGTATGCGGCCCGCTCCGACGTCGGTCTGGTCCGACAGAACAACCAGGACTCCGCGTATGCCGGACCACACCTCCTGGTGGTTGCTGACGGTATGGGCGGACATGCGGGCGGCGATGTGGCGTCCTCCCTGGCCATAGGGGAGCTTGCCCCACTGGACGACGAGAGCCATGGCGCGGATGCCTTGCAGCATCTGCGCGATGCGGTGCTCTCCGCCCATCAGGAACTCCTCGACCGGGTGCACGAGGAGCCCCAGCTCACCGGCATGGGGACCACGGTCACCGCGCTGCTGCGGACCGGCGGGCGGCTGGCGCTGGCGCACATCGGCGACTCCCGGGCCTACCTGCTGCGGGACGGCGAGCTGATCCAGATCACCCATGACCACACCTTCGTGCAGACCCTGGTCGACGAGGGGCGCCTGACGCCGGACGAGGCCGAGCAGCACCCGCAGCGCTCGGTGCTGATGCGCGTCCTGAGCGACGTGGTGGACGATGTCGAGCCTGACCTGTCCATGCGGGAGGCCCGGCTCGGCGACCGCTACCTGCTCTGCTCCGACGGGCTGTCCGGGGTGGTCAGCTACGACACCCTGAAGGAGACCCTGAGCAACGGTGCGGACCCCGCCGCCACCTGCGAGCTGATGGTCAAGCTGGCCCGCCGCGGCGGCGCGCCCGACAACGTCACCTGCATCGTGGCCGACGTGGTGGCCGCCGGGACGCCCGCCGAGACCGCGCCGACCGTGGTCGGAGCGGCCTCGCTGCGCCCGCAGCGGCGTGGTCCGGCCCGCACACCGGACGACTCCTCGGCGGCCGAGCGCGCCGCGGCCCTGACGGCCAGCGCGGACGGTGACGGCGACGGCGACGAGGACGGCGTCGAGCCGGCCGGGGTACGCGGGCGAAGGACCCTGCGCCGCATCTTCGGCGGCCTGCTCGTGATCGCCGTTCTGGTCGCGGGCGGCATCGCCGCCTGGCGATGGGTGATGCGGCAGTACTTCGTCGGCACCGAGCAGGGGTCGGTCGCCATCTTCCGTGGGCTGCCACAGAACGTCGGCCCGCTGGGGCTGTCCGAGCTCGACGTGGTGGCCTCGGACATCCCGGTCACCGATCTGCCGTCCTACGCCCGGGACCGGGTCGACCGGGGGATCGTCGCCGACACCCGCAAGGACGCGCTGGCCATCGTGCAGACCCTGCGCGACCAGGCCGCCGCCTGCCGCGCGGTCGCCACCCCCAGCACGCAGCCGACCACCTCCCCCCAGGCCACGCCCTCGTCACGACCGAGCGGCAGCACTGCTCCGGCCCAGGCCGCCGCGACGCCCACCACCAGACCGACCACGGCACCACACCCCGCCGGCACGCCGGCATCACTGTCGCCATCGGCCACCGGAACCCCTACTGCCGGCGCCCCGAGCGCCGTCGACTGCGGGGGACTGGGCCAGTGACCCCGGACCATCCGACGAGCGGATCCCGTTGATGGCACTGGTCACCTCGGTCGCCCCCCGAACCCGGCGCAACGTGGAGCTGGCGCTCCTGGTGCTGGCGTTCGCCGTGGCGCTGGGTGCCTACGCGCTCGTCGGGCTCGGCGCCGAGGGGCGGGTGCCGAGCGACATGATCGCCGTCGGCGGCGGGCTGGTGCTGCTCACCCTCGCCCTGCACCTCGTGATCCGGATCCGGGCCGCGTACGCCGACCCGGTGATCCTCCCGATCGCGACCGCCCTGAACGGCCTCGGCCTCGTCGTGATCCACCGGATCGACATCGCGCACGACCGCAGCTTCAGCGGGGCCCTGGCCTCGCGGCAGCTGATCTGGACGGCGGTCGGGATCCTCGCGGCGATCGGGGTCCTGGTCGGCCTTCGTGACCACCGCGGCCTGAGCCGCTACACCTACACCGCGATGGCGGCCGGTCTCGTCCTCCTGCTGCTCCCGCTGGTCCCGGGCCTCGGGATGAGCATCCTCGGCGCCCGGATCTGGATCCACCTCGGCCCGATGTCCTTCCAGCCGGGGGAGCTGGCCAAGCTCATGCTGGCCCTGTTCTTCGCCGGATACCTCGTCACGGCAAGGGATTCGCTCTCCCTCGTCGGGCGCAAGGCGCTCGGCCTGCAACTGCCCCGCGGGCGCGACCTCGGCCCCATCCTGGTCGCCTGGCTGGCCAGCCTCGGCGTGCTCGTGTTCGAGCGGGACCTCGGCACGTCGCTGCTGTACTTCGGACTGTTCGTGGCACTTCTCTACGTCGCCACGGAACGGACCAGCTGGATCGTGATCGGCCTGCTCCTGTTCCTCGGCGGTGCCTTCCTGGCCTGGACGGCGTTCGGGCACGTGCAGGAGCGGGTCGCGATCTGGCTGCACCCGTTCGCGCCGGGCACCCTGGACCGCTCCTACCAGCTCATCCAGGGGCTGTACGGGATGGCCAGCGGCGGGCTGCTGGGCACCGGGCTGGGCGCGGGCCGGCCCAACATCGTTCCGTTCGCCGAGAGCGACTTCATCTACGCCTCGATCGGTGAGGAGTTGGGCCTGACCGGCCTGTTCGCCCTCCTCGTGCTCTACGCACTGCTGGTCCAGCGCGGGTTGCGCACGGCCATCGGCGTCCGGGACGGGTTCGGCAAGCTGCTGGCCTGCGGCGTCTCGTTCTCGGTCGCCCTGCAGTGCTTCGTCGTGGTCGGCGGTGTGACCCGGGTGATCCCGCTGACCGGGCTGACGCTGCCGTTCATGGCCTACGGAGGGTCCTCGCTGCTGTCGAACTGGATGATCGTCGGGCTGTTGCTGAGGATCTCCGACTCGGCGCGGCGACCGGCACCCGATCCTGCGCTGGAGGTCGGCGCCGTGCCGGACGAGGTGGTGGCGGCATGAACGCACCCCTGCGCCGGCTGGCGATCGTCGTCTCGATGCTGTTCGCCCTGCTGCTGACCAGCACCACGTACGTCCAGTTCATCGACGCCAGCTCGCTGGCCGACGGCCCGGGCAACAGCCGGACCATCTACAAGGAGTTCGGCCGCGAGCGCGGACCGATCCTGGTCGGCGGTCAACCCATCGCGCAGTCGGTCAAGGTGAAGGACTCCTACGGGTTCCAGCGCCAGTACCCGATGGGCCCGGAGTACGCGGCGGTCACCGGCTACTACTCGATCGTGTACGGCTCCACCGGGATCGAGAGCGCCGAGAGCAGCTACCTGACCGGCACCGCGGACCAGCTGTTCTACCGCCGGATCCAGGACCTGCTCACCGGCCAGGAGCCGCAGGGCGCCTCGGTCTCGCTGACCATCTCGGCCCGGGCCCAGCAGGCCGCCTGGAACGCCCTGGGCAACCAGCGCGGCGCCGTCGTGGCGCTGGACCCGCGCACAGGCAACATCCTGGCCATGGTCAGCAAGCCCTCGTTCGACCCGAACCAGCTGGCCTCGCACAACACCAGCACCGTGCAGGCGGCCTGGAAGCAGCTGCTCGCCGACCCGACCCGCCCGCTGGAGAACCGTGCCATCTCCGGCCGCCTCTACCCGCCCGGCTCGGTGTTCAAGCTGGTGACGGCCTCGGCGGCGCTGTCCAGCGGCAAGTACACCCCGCAGACGCAAGTACCCGGCCCGGCCGTGCTGACCCTGCCGCAGACCGCGACGACGCTGCCGAACGACTTCGCCGGCGCCTGCACCCCGAGCGGGCAGATCAGCCTGCTGGACGCCCTGCGGATCTCCTGCAACACGGCCTTCGGCGGGATCGGGATGAGTCTGGGCACGCAGGCCATGCAGAACCAGGCGCAGGCGTACGGCTTCGGGCAGAAGCTGTCGACCCCGCTCCCGGTGACACCCAGCATCTTCCCCCCCGAGCCGTCCCAGGCCTCGCTCGCGCAGTCCGCGATCGGGCAGTTCGACGTCCGGGTGACGCCGCTGCAGATCGCCATGGTGGCCGCCGCGATCGCCAATCACGGCGTGCTGATGAAGCCCAACCTGGTGGCAACCATCAACGGGCCAAACCTCGAGGTGATCTCCAGGGTCCAGCCGGAGCGGCTCGGGCAGCCGATCAGCTCCGACACCGCCAACGCCATGACGACGATGATGGAGGCTGTGGTCCAGAACGGGACCGGGACCAGGGCGCAGATCGACGGCATCACGGTCGCGGGCAAGACCGGCACCGCGCAGCAGGGCAAGGGCCAGCCGCCGAACGCGTGGTTCACCGCCTTCGCGCCGGCAGCGGATCCTCAGGTGGTCGTGGCCGTCGTGGTCGACGACGGTGGCCGTCTCGGGGACGCCGCGTCCGGTGGCCGGGTCGCCGCGCCGATCGCGCGGAAGGTCATCCAGGCGGTGCTGCAGCAATGAGGTGGCGGCCATGAGCGGCACCCGGCCGGGATCCAGGCTCGGCGGGCGGTACCGGCTGACCGAGCGGTTGGCGTTCGGTGGCATGGGTGAGGTCTGGAAGGGCGTCGACGAGGTCCTCGGGCGGGCCGTCGCGATCAAGATCCTGCGCCCGGAGCTGGCCGGTGACAACGCCTTCCGACGCCGTTTCCGGGAGGAGGCGCGCACCGCCGGGGCGCTGTCCCATCCCGGTATCGCGGCCGTCTACGACTACGGCGAGAGCCCGTTGGTCCCACCGGTCACCGAGGGTGCACCGCCCGCTGCCGAGCCCGAGGAGGAGATCTCCTACCTGGTGATGGAGCTGGTGCCGGGGGAGGCGTTGTCCGCCAAGCTCTCCCGGGAGGGGGCGCTCGGGACCGACCAGACCCTCGACCTGGTGTCACAGACGGCCCGGGCACTGCACGCCGCCCACCTGCGCGGCGTCGTGCACCGCGACGTCAAGCCGGCGAACCTCATGGTCACCCCCGAGCGCCGGGTCAAGGTCACCGACTTCGGCATCGCCCGGCCGCAGGATCACGAGCCGCTCACCGCGACCGGTCAGGTGATGGGCACCGCGCACTATCTGGCCCCTGAACTCGCGCGCGGGCAGGCCGCGACCCCGCTTTCCGATGTGTACGCGCTCGGCGTGGTGGCGTACGAGTGCCTCGCCGGCCGGCGGCCGTTCGAGGGTGACAACCAGGTCGCCGTGGCCACCGCCCACCTGTCCGAGCCACCGCCACCGCTGCCGGAGACGCTGTCCCCCGAGGTCCGGCGGATCGTCGAGGCGGCGATGGAGAAGGCCTCCGAGCGGAGGTTCCAGGGGGCGGACGCCTTCGCCGCGGCGCTGGAGAGCGCGCGCTACCGGCTGCTCTCGGGCCAGCCGCCCGCCGCGGAGGTGACGCTCGGCGACGCGCAGCCCTCCCCGTCCGACTCCGACCGTGCGGCCGGCACCGCAGGCTCCCGGCGCGCCGGCGCGGCCGGTCGCAGCGCACGCAACAGCGGCACGCGCAGCGCGACGGGTCGCGGCGGGCTGCGGACCGGAACCGGTCCCGGCCGCTCCGCCACCCACTCGGGCTCGGCTGCCGGCGCGGCGGCGGGTGCGGGTGCCGGGTTCGCCGCCGCGGGCGGTAGCGAGACCGAGACACCGACGACGGATCCGGTCGCGCTGCAGTCGGCCCGGCGCCGTACCGAACCGGTCACCTCCGTGGAGGGCATCGCAGCCCAAGGCGGCGAAGGCCGGCGCTTCCGGCTGACCAGAGGGCCACTGGTGGCGCTGGCGGCCCTGCTCGTCCTGGTGGTGACCGGCGCCGTACTGCACTTCTTCGGCGGGCCCAGCTCCGACAACACCAACCAGACTCCACCCACCTCGAGTCCGACCACCGCTCCGACCTCACAGACCACGGGACCCGTGATCCCCGTGCCGAACACCGACCGGACCTCGAGCCGGAGTGTGGTCCGATCGACCAGCACGCATCGGGTCACCCACAGCCCGACACCGAAGGCCACCACACCAACGACCACGGCGACCACACCAACGACCTCGGCGACCACACCGACGGGCAGCCCGACGTCGCCCGCCTCGCCGCCGCCGTCCTCCGCGGCCGCCGGTCACGGTGGATCAGCATGAAGGCCCCGCTGATCCACCGGCGCGGTAGGTGTCGCCCACACCCACGTACCCGGTACACCTGACGGGACGGACGAAGACAGGGATGGAACTGGTGAACGAGAGCCCCCGCGTACTGGGGAATCGCTACGAGGTCGGTGACGTCCTCGGCCGTGGCGGCATGGCCGAGGTGCACCTCGGGCGTGACACCCGGCTCGGCCGAACCGTCGCGATCAAGCTGCTCCGGGTGGACCTGGCCCGCGACCCCACGTTCCAGGCACGCTTCCGCCGCGAGGCGCAGTCGGCGGCCGCCTTGAACCACCCTGCCATCGTCGCGGTGTACGACACCGGCGAGGAGCAGGTGACCGACGTCGCCGGCAACATCGTCGCGCTGCCGTACATCGTGATGGAGTTCGTCGAGGGCCGGACCCTTCGGGACATGCTCATCGATGGCCGGCCGATCGACATCGGCCAGGCGCTGGACGTCACCGCGGGTGTGCTGTCAGCGCTGGAGTACAGCCACCGGTCCGGGATCGTGCACCGGGACATCAAGCCCGGCAACGTCATGATCGCCCCGACCGGCGAGATCAAGGTGATGGACTTCGGCATCGCCCGGGCCCTGGCCGACGTGTCGGCCACGATGACCCAGACCCAGGCGGTGATCGGCACCGCGCAGTACCTGTCGCCGGAGCAGGCCCGGGGCGAGACCGTCGACGCCCGCAGCGACCTGTACTCGGCCGGCTGCCTGCTGTTCGAGCTGATCACCGGTCGCCCGCCGTTCGTCGCGGACTCCCCGGTCGCTGTGGCCTACCAGCACGTCCGGGAGGCACCCCGGGCACCGAGCACCTTCAACCCGGCCGTGCCGGAGAGCGTCGACCGGGTGGTGCTGCACGCGCTGACCAAGGACAGGGAGCACCGGTATCAGACCGCCGCCGAGTTCCGGACGGACGTCGAGGCGGCGCGAGCCGGCCGGCGGGTGTCGGCGTTCGTGCCGGACGTCGGGGGCACCGCCGCGACGGAGTACATGCCGAACGCGGCCGGAACCCGGGCGATGCCGCCGGTCGGGCAGTACGGTGCCGGCGGACCGTCCGGCACGATGCTGCCGGGGGCCCCGCCCGAGGATCCGTCCGAGCTGGGCTACGGCAGCCGCCGCGACCTGCGCGAGGAGCAGAAGAAGCGCAACCCTGTGGCCGCTTACATCGCCCTCGCCCTGGCGGTGATCGCCGTCTTCGCGCTGATCGCCTACGGCGTCTCGAAGGTGATCGGGGGCGGTGGCTCGGCCGCGGCCACCAAGGTGCAGGTGCCGAACCTGGCCGGGATGGACCTGTCCCACGCGCAGGCAGCACTGCAGGCCAAGGGCCTGACCTATGCCGTCACGCACGTGGCGAGCACCACCGTGGGCAAGGACCGGGTGGCCGACCAGAACCCGGCTGAGGGGGTCTCGGTGAACCGGGGCTCCCAGGTCATCATCGTGCTGTCCTCGGGTCCGGACACCGTGCAGGTACCCTCGCTCAACGGGATGAGTCAGACCGATGCCCGCAACGAGCTGGCGAACGCGGGATTGAATGTCGGAGACGTGAACCCCGTGAACGATCCGACGGTGCCGGCCGGCAAGGTGGTCAAGACCGATCCCGCCGCGGGGCAGAACGTCGCCAAGGGATCCAAGGTCACGCTGTACGTGTCCTCGGGCCAGGTGCAGGTTCCTGATCTGAACGGCAAGACGCTGGACGACGCGTACAAGGCGCTCGCACCGCTGAAGCTGAACATCAAGACGACGACCCAGTCCAGCGACAAGCCCGCCAACACCGTGATCGGACAGGACCTCACCGCCGGAAGCCTGGTGGCGCAGGGCTCGACGATCACGCTGACCTTGTCCAGCGGTACGCCGACGACCCCGCCGACCTCGGTGCCGCCGACGTCCTCCACCCCGAGCCCGTCGGCATCCACCCCGACGGGTACCCCGTAGGCACGGCCGCTACCTGCTGACGAGAGGGGGCCCGGCCGGATCATCGGCCGGGCCCCCTCTCGTCAGTGCCGGCTCAGCGCCGCGAGCCCTCTTGCTAGCGCCGCACCAGGGGAGCCAGGCCGGCCGAGCGGGCCACGGCGTCGGAGTCACCGCACACCTGGAGCCAGTTCGCCAGCAGCCGGTGCCCGCCCTCGGTCAGCACCGACTCGGGGTGGAACTGCACGCCGTACAGCGGCAGCGTGCGGTGCTGCAGGGCCATCACCACGCCCGAGTCCGTCCGCCCCGTGATCTCCAGCTCGTCCGGCACTGTGTCGGCCAGCACGGCGAGCGAGTGGTACCTGGTGGCCGTGAACGGGTCCGGCAGCGTCTCCAGGACGCCGCGGCCGTCGTGGTGCACCTGGCTCGTCTTGCCGTGCATGAGTTCGGGCGCGTGGGTCACGGTCGCACCGAACACCTCGCCCAGCGCCTGATGCCCGAGGCAGACGCCGAGCATCGGCACGGACTCCCGCGCGCAGTGGCCGACCATCTCGGGGCAGATGCCCGCCTCGGCCGGGGTCCCGGGTCCGGGGGAGAGCAGCACCCCGTCGTACCCGGCCGCGTCCGCCGTCGTGATCGTGTCGTTGCGGTGCACGTCGCACTCGGCGCCGAGCTGCGCCAGGTAACCGACGATCGTCCAGACGAAGCTGTCGTAGTTGTCAACGACCAGGATTCTCGTCGCCATCGCTACCTCGCCTCGCCCGGTCGGCGCCCCGGCTGTCCGGGCTCGCGCGCTGATCGTCGCACACGCGGATCAGGGGGACGGGGTCGAGCCCGACGAGGGCGATGCGCTGCCCGACGCGCTGACCGACGCGCTGACCGACGGCGTACTCGCGCTGCCGCTGCCGGCCGGCGCGCTGCCCTCGGCGCCCGGTACCCGCGCGTAGCGCAGGTCGATCGAGCCGCTGTAGGCCGGAACCGTCACCTCGGAGCGCGCCTTGAGCGACCAGCCCAGCCCCATCGCCTGCACGTACTGCTGGTAGATATCGATCTGCGGCGACTGCGCGATGGCCGTGCGCATGGCGTCCACCGGTCCGATCGCGATCACCCGGTACGGCGGTGAGTACACCCGCCCCTGCAGGATCAGGGTGTTCCCCACGCAGCGGACGGCGCTGGTCGAGATCACCCGCTGATCCATCAGCTGGACGGCTTCGGCTCCGCCGGCCCACAGCGCGTTCACCACTGCCTGGACGTCCTGCTGGTGCACGACCAGGTCGTCCGGCTTCGCGTTGGGCGGCACGGGGGCGTTGCGGGGGGCGTCGTCGAGGGCGACCTCGACCGCGGGTCCGGTCACGGCCTGCAGCCCGGCGGCCGCGAGCAGCTTGGACGACTGTGCCTGCAGCGCGGCCACCTGGCCGTCGTCGCCGGCCGCGGACTGGGTCAGCCCGTCCACCTGCTGCTGCAGCTTCTTCGCCTGCTCGGCCCGTTGCGCGTACCGGGCCTGCTCGGCCCGCAGCAGCCCGACCGCATCCGCCGGATCGGTGCGCAGTTGGGTGCCCTTCGCGGTCGAGGCGCTGGTGGCGAAGAGCAGACCTGCCATGAACAGGATGACGAAGCCGCCTGCCATCGCTCCCACCGGGCGCCGGGCATGCCGACGGCGGGACGCGGCGCCGCGCGCCTGCCCTCCGGTCGTCATGGTCCCTCCCGGTGTTGCCACTACGGACTACGCTAGACGACGTCCCGGCCATACCTGGCGATGCGGGGCGATTGGCGGGTCCGCCCGCCGGGAGGCACTGCCAAAGGAGATCGTGATGCCCGAGTCCAGGGTGCGGAAGAAGGCGGCCTTCACGCCGCCCGCCGGCAAGACCGGCGCGCGCAAGCCGAACGGCCGGATGTTCCTGCCCGTGATGCTGGGCCTGCTCATCGTCGGGCTGCTCTGGATCGTGGTCTTCTATGTCAGCCAGACCTCTTACCCGGTCCCGAAGATCGGCAACTGGAACCTGGTGATCGGGTTCGCGATCCTGCTCACCGGCTTCGGCATGACCACGCGGTGGCGCTGAGCCCGCAGGCGGGCTTCGGCGGGCTCAGCTCGGCGAGTACATTCCGTATCTGTTGATTACTCTGTGGTACTAAGGTTTACCTAACTTTCGCTGTCCACAGGGCGCTCTCTCACCGTTGGTTTCGAGGTCTCGAACGGCCCGGTGCCTGTCAGGCACCGGGCCGTCACTGTGTCACTCTGCGCACTGGTCCATCCACAGCCGCATCCCGCTGACACCGCGTGGGCTGGGCTGATGTCCACAACTGAACATCGTTTGTCCACAGGCTTGGCTGCCCTTCGGCCGACCATCACAACGGTGGAGTTACACGGTTGTTCTTCATCCCCACACTGTGGGAAAGCCTGTGGATAACATTCAGCCCAACAGGCCCGTCGGTACGGTCGAGACCTTGAGCGAGATGAGCAGGACGAGCAGGAGCACCACGGCTGCCACCCCGGTGGGTTGCAGCACGGACCGCCGCTCCCGGGACGGGCCGACCAGCGCGAAGGTGACCGCTGCCCCGGTGAGCAACCCGCCGAGATGCGCCTGCCAGGCAATGCCCGGGACGATGAAGCCGATCACTCCGTTGATCACGATGATGCCGATGATCCCCGCGCTGTCGCGCCCGAGCTTGCGGTTCACGATCAGCAGGGCGGCGAAGAGGCCGAAGATCGCTCCGGAGGCACCCAGCGCACCGGAGTTCCAGGGCGCCCCGGGCGCGGCCGACGGGCTGGCCAGAACCAGGAAGCCGACCGACCCGCCGATCGCGCTGAGGAGGTAGAGCGCAGCAAACCGGACCCGGCCGAGCAGTGTCTCGAGGTACGGCCCGATCATCCACAGCGCGTACATGTTGAACACGATGTGCAGCAGGAAGGTCGGCGAGTGCACGAATGCGGTGGTCACGAAGCGCCACGGCTCGGCGAGGGCCTTGCTAGGGACGAAGGTGAGATTGTCGGTGAACGCGTCGGTACCCAGAACGAGTTCGAGGACCTGGGCCACGACGCAGACCGCGATGATCGACTGGGTCAGTCGCGGCGGTGTCATGCCGGTCCGACCACCGAAGACCGTCCGGGCCACCGGTTGCGACTTCGCGGACTCCCGGACGCAGTCCACGCATTGAACGCCTACGGCCGCAGGGCGCTGGCACTCGGGGCAGACCGGCCGCTCGCAGCGTTGGCAGCGGACGTAGGACTCCCGCTTCGGATGCCGGGGGCAGACCGGCACCGCCCCCGCCTGCTGCCCGGGCCCCCCGACGGGTGGGTAGGTCACGCCTGCTCGACCGTCACCCGCTCGATCACCACCTTGTCGAGCGGACGGTCGCTCCGGTCCGTCGCAGTCGCGGCGATGGCATCGACGACGGCGCGGCTCTCAGCGTCGGCGACCTCACCGAAGATGGTGTGCTTGCCCTGCAGGTGCGGCGTGGACACCACGGTGACGAAGAACTGCGACCCGTTGGTGCCGCGGCCCATCCGCTTGCCGGCGTTGGCCATGGCGAGCAGGTACGGCTTGCCGAACGTCAACTCGGGATGGATCTCGTCATCGAAGGTGTACCCGGGGCCACCGGTACCGGTGCCCAGCGGGCAACCACCCTGGATCATGAATCCGGCGATCACCCGATGGAAGCCGAGCCCGTCGTAGAACGGCTCCGTCCGCGGCTGGTCGGTCCGGGGATCAGTCCATTCGCGGCTGCCCGCGGCGAGCTCGACGAAGTTGCGGACCGTCTTCGGCGCGTGCATCGGGAAGAGCTGAATCCGGATATCACCGCGGTTGGTGTGCAGGGTTGCGTACATGGTCGAGGGCAGCGGCTCGGTCACCAGCGGCCTTTCCGACAGGCCGGCGCTCTGGCCGGCGGGAGGGGCTGACGGCCTGAGCCGTCGGCAGCGACAGGGCCTTCAGTCTGTCATGCCGAGATGTCCAGGGTTGTGGGGTGGGTGACCTGCTGGGAGGTGTCAGCCGGGCCAGACCACGGTCCCGATCACCGTGACGGTGACCAGGAACAGGCCGAAGACGAGGTTGAGGACCACGCCGACGGTGCCGAGCGTGGCGCCCTGCCGGGCCGCCCGCCGCCCCAGTGCCATGCCCACCCCGGACGGTGTCGAGATCAGGATCGCGAGCAGAGCCAGCCGGATCCAGAAGGTCCAGCCCCCCGGCCCATGGCCGAGGCCGAGCGCGCGGCCCAGCATGAACGCCGTCAGCACCGCGACGGGCAGGGTGAGCAGGATCCGCACCGAGGCCTGCGCCTCCCGCGCGCCCGGACCGCTGCCCGACGGCGCCGGACGCTCAGATTCGCTCCCGGACATCATCATCACTAGGGCATTGTCGCTCGAAGGCGAGTGCCGGCGAGTCACCGAAGGGCCTCTGAGCTGGGTGGAGGCGACGGGACTCGAACCCGTAACCCCTTGCTTGCAAAGCGACCATGGCGGCGCATCTGGCTGCAGAGCCGCCAGTGCGCGGGTGACCCTGCGCCGGGTGCGTCCACAGGCGTCCGAGAGTGTCTGGCGCCGTGTCACTCATACGGTCACTCGGTGGGGCTTTCCGAACCTTGTGATCGGTGGCTCATAGCAGCCCGGCCGGGCTGGATCGCTCGGGCTTCGCGCCGCACGCTGGCGGACGACTCGACACGGCTCCGGTCGGGCCGGTTGTTGTACTTCCGTGCTGTAGCCGGGTCCGGTGAACCTGGGTAGTCGCGTCGTGCTTGGCTGGAGAGAGACGACTGTGCGCCGCTAGCTACGCCAGCCGCCGCACCTGCACGCCGGTCTACGTGGCCCGCTGAGAGGCCAGTTTCGGCCAGCGGTTGTACCCGACGGTCGGATCGTTGGATCGGTGGGAGCGGATGGCCTCGACCTCGACCTGGCGCACTTCGGCATCCGTCGCAGTCTCGGACTCCCAGATGACCTCGCGCCGGATCGTGAAATCCCGGCGCTGCTCGCGCGTGAAGTCCTGCTCGATGAGTCGGCCGTTGACACTGCCGAAGTAGTTGATGCTGTCGGTCAGATCCATGCCGATGTAGATCTTCCCGTTGGGATAGGTGATCTTGTAGACGATCTTCACCGGAACGCTCCTTCGCCGCGGGTGACCCTAGCGCGGTCAACATCGGCGCATCGGCGGCAACCAGGCAAGGTCCCGTACCACCTGCGCCACGCCGCCGTGTCCTTGTGGCTCAACGCAGGGGTACCGCCGACCCAGGGAGCCGACTGGGTCGAGCACAAGGTGCACGTCCTGATGAAGGTCTACGCCAAGTGCATCCACGGGCAGGAGGACCTCGCCCGCCACCCTATCGAGTCCGCAGATAATGTGATCTATACCGCTTGCTCCAGTTTGATCATCATAGGTAGATTGCGCACCGCACATGAACGGGCATGTGTGACAGATGGGGGAACTCAAGGGGAACGGGGGAACACAATGCGTTTTGCACGTCTCACTGGTATTGCTGTTGCTGCGGCCACAGCGCTATGCGTCGCTGCAACTTCGGCGCAGGCGAGTCCTGTCGAAGGGACGTCACCGGGAGCGCCGAACGCGGCGGTGGCGACCATCATGGTCAGTGGTGCCACGATGCCGGCCAAACTGGCACCGCTGGCCCCCTATGTCCAGGAAAGCGCGCACGGCTATTCACTGGCGGCTGTTCCTGCCAGCGTGGTTGCCGAGGTCGGGAAATCGCGCATCGATGCTCTGCAGAAGTACTGGGGGGCCATCAACCCGGTCATCGCCACCGACACCACCACGGTCAGGACTGCGGCGGCTACCACCGCCACGGTCACCCCGGCTACCACGTATCGGGGTCCCCACGGCTACGTCAAGACGCACTGGTGGGGCTTGGAGGTCGGACTGGACAAGTACGCCGTCGATAAACTCACCGGCGGCGGGGCGAGTGTTGCCGGGATCTGCGCGCTTCTGGGCGTCCCGGCCGCCGTCGCGGTCGTGATTTTGGTTGCGGTCGCGATCCTCAAGATCTGCCAGAAGTCAAGCGGTTGGTCCTACGTCTACCAGGTTCTCGGCGTGTGGGGCTGCAACCCCTTCTGACAGAATCGCTGTGATCCTCAGTCCTAGTCGGGGTCCGCTCGGAGCCCGACTAGGCGGACACGCGGGGAAAGGATGAGGCGGAATGCCAACCAAGCAGCGAATCGGCCTCGTACTGGCCTGGGCTGCAGCCCTGCTCTGGATCGGCTGGCTGATCACAACTTGGGGCGACAATGATCACACCGTGCTAATCCTGGCCATGGTCGCCCTCGTCATCATTGTTCCGGTGATGCGACGCACCGGCTGGTATCCGGAGGGTTTTCCGTTCAAGTCGCGGCGGCAACCCCCGTCGTAAGGCGCTGTTTCGTCACCGGGCGGATCTGCGCTGCCTGAAGGACGGGGCGATCTTGTCGCCGGTGATTGCGCAGGGACAGCTGTACGCCTCCTGAACGAGAGCCTTGAAGGCAACCTGGCCCACCCTGACGGCGTCAGCCTCGGCTTCCCGAAGACGTCGCCGGCTACGATGCCCGGCTCGTCGCCCGAGTCCTGACCGCTCGGCGCTGAGCCGGGCAGGAGCGTGGCAGCACCTCCTCGACGTAACTCCCCTGCGTACATCCGAACCGGATGTACGCGGCCGGCAAGTCGGACAGTCTGGCCGGCTCGGCCACCTCTGTCACATCACCGGCACCAGCCCGGCGCACGACACCAGGCTCGCCGTGTCGAAACACCCCGCCGTCGCGGACCCAACCACGATGGTCGGCGCCCGGCCGGAGGAGCTGCGTGCCCTCAGGTGGGGGGAGGTGGCCCTCGTTGGAGATCCGGACGCCGACCCGCCGGTGCCTCCCTCGATCTCGGTCCTCCGGTCAGTACGCGCGCACGGCGACACGAAGACCCAGAAGTCCCGCTGCCGCCTGCGCCTGCCCCTGCGGTGCGTCACCGCCCTGGGGATTCAGCAGTCGGCCCGCAACCCACCGCCGACAGCAACCGATCTCGTGTTCCACTCCGCAGCCGGGACAGAGATGGACTCGCACAATGTCCGGCGCCAGTTCCGTGCAGTGGTCAAGGCGGCGGGCATGGACCCCAGGGGGTGGACGCCCCGCGAGATGCGGCACAGCTTCGTGTCGGTGCTCTCCGCCAACCACGTGCCAGTCGAGGACATCTCCCGACTCGTCGGGCACAGCGGCACGGCCGTGACGGAGACCGTCTACCGGCACCAGCTCATCCCGGTGATGCAGGAAGGCGCCACGGCAATGGATGCGATCTTCCCGGAGCGCACGGTTCAGTCACTCAACTAGTCACCCACCGGCCCATCAGAGGCCCCCACGGCAGCACCGAGGGGGCCTCTGAGCTGGGGTGGAGGCGACGGGACTCGAACCCGTAACCCCTTGCTTGCAAAGCAAGTGCGCTGCCAGTTGCGCTACGCCCCCCTGGCGGTCCGCCCGGTGGGGCGGGGCCGTGTTCGGGTCAGCTCGTCGCGGTCACTTGACGGGGTCGGTGACCTCGGCCCACAGGGCCTGCTCGGCCTTGCCGGCCTCGACCTTCTTCCAGATCGCGAAACCGGCAGCAGCCATGGCCAGAACGAGCAAGAGCTTCTTCACGGTGGTCTCCCCTCCTCGCCGCGGGCAAGGCCAGATGTCGATGCGGTGCCGGAACGTGCACCGCGATGGGCGGCGGGCGGTGACGAGGTGCCACAGCACCGCGACTACGTGGGCCTAACTGGACTTGAACCAGTGACCTCTTCCTTATCAGGGAAGCGCTCTAACCGACTGAGCTATAGGCCCGGGACGAACACGCCGCATGAGGGTATCCCAACGAGCGGGGGTCACCCAAACCGGGTTTCCGGTACGCGTTCAGTCGTCGGAGAGGGTCACGTGCAGGCCCCCGACGAGCGTCGCGGCGATGTTGTAGAGGAAGGCGCCGAGGGTGGACAGGGCCATCAGGATGATGATGTTGATGACGCCGATGAAGGTCGACAGCGACACCACCCGGCCCAGCCCGACGTAGTCGTACAGGTTGAACGTCGAGTTCGTCCCGCCGATCTCCTTGATCGTGCTGTTCAGCTGGTCGAAGACCCCCATCGAGTTGACCACCGACCAGAGGATGACGGCCGCGGTGACCAGGCCGATCCCCATCGCGACGGACAGCAGGAAGGACAGTTTGAGCACGGACCAGGGGTCCACCCGGGCGATTGTGAGCCGCACCTTGCGCGGTCCGGCAGCCGTGGGAGCAGGGCCGGACACGCCGGGACGGTACTGGTCGGGCCTGGGCGCGTGCGGCTGCCCCGAGGGTGGCACCGCGTTCGACGGGGGCATCGGGCGGGCCGGCGCGTCCACACCGGGCGCGGCATTCTGAAGGCCAGTGACCCTCGGGGCCGCAGCCGGTTGGTAGACCTGCTCGGACGGGCTCACGCCTCACCTCCGGACTCGGACGGGGTCGACGGTACGCCGCCGGAGCCCCCCTTTCGGTCAACCCCCGGTGGCGGACCCTCCGATCCGACCGGGACTGACCCGGACGATGCTACCGGTCACCCGGAGCACCTGCGTCATCGGTGCCGTCCGCGGGTCCGACCTCGGGTCCGTCCGCGGAGTCCTGTCCGGGCTCGTCCGCGGCTTCCTCCTGCGGCCCGGCGGCCGCCTCGTCGGGCGCTGCTTCCGCGGCGTCGTCGTCGGTCCCGATGCTGCGCTCGGAGTTGCGGGCGACCGCGATGATCCGGTCTCCTGCATCCGGTTTGGCGAACACGACGCCCATCGTGTCCCGGCCCTTGGCCGGCACCTCGACGACCGGGGAGCGCACCACCTTGCCGTGCTCCATGACCACGAGCACCTCGTCGTCCTCGCCGACCACGAGTGCGCCGACCAGGTCACCGCGCTCCTCCGTGAGCTTGGCCACCTTGATGCCCAGTCCGCTGCGCGCCTGGCGCCGGTAGTCCCCCAAAGAGGTTCGTTTCGCCCAGCCGTTCTCGGTGACGACGAAGACGTACGCGTCGTCGTCGTGCACGACATCCATCGACAGCAGGGTGTCGCCGGCGCGGAACTTCATCCCGGTGACACCGGCTGTGGCCCGGCCCATCGGGCGCAGCGCGCTGTCGTCGGCAGTGAACCGGACGGACATCCCCTTGCGGGAGACCAGGACGATGTCCCCGCCGTCGTCGAGCAGCCGGGCGGTGACCAACTCGTCGTCGTCCACGAGGTTGATCGCGATCACGCCGCCGGAACGGTTGGAGTCGTACTCCTCCAGCCGGGTCTTCTTCACCCGGCCCTGCCGGGTGGCCAGCACCAGGTACGGGGCGGCCTGGTAGTCGGGGATGTCGAGCACCTCGGCGATCTGCTCGCCGGGCTGGAAGGCCAGCAGGTTGGCCACGTGCTGCCCGCGCGCGTCGCGGCCGGTGTCGGGCAGCTCGTAGGCCTTGGCGCGGTAGACCCGGCCGAGGTTGGTGAAGAACAGCAGCCAGTGGTGCGTCGTGGTGACGAAGAAGTGCTCGACCACGTCATCACTGCGCAGTTGGGCGCCCCGGACGCCCTTGCCGCCACGACGCTGCGCCCGGTAGTTGTCCGAGCGGGTCCGCTTGGCGTAGCCGTCGCGGGTGATCGTGACGACGACCTCTTCCTCGGGGATGAGGTCCTCGGCGTCCATGTCCCCGTCGAAAGGCAGGATCTGGGTCCGCCGCTCGTCGCCGTACTTGTCCACGATCTCGGCCAGCTCGTCCGAGACGATCTGCCGCTGCCGGGCCGGCGAGGCCAGGATGTCGAGGTAGTCCGCGATCTGGCGCTCGAGCTCGATCAGGCGGTCGACGATCTCCTGGCGTTCCAGGGCAGCCAGCCGGCGCAGCTGCAGGTTCAGGATCGCGAGCGCCTGCTCCTCGTCCACGTCCAGCAGCGCCATCAAGCCGGATCGGGCTTCCTCCGCCGACGCCGAGCGCCGGATCAGGGCGATCACCTCGTCCAGGGCGTCCAACGCCTTGGCGTAGCCGCGGTAGATGTGCGCCTGCCGCTCGGCCTCCCGGAGCAGGTACCGGGTCCGGCGCACGATCACGTCGATCTGGTGATCCACCCAGTAGCGGACGAACTTGTCCAGGCTCAGGGTCCGTGGCACGCCGTCGACCAGGGCGAGCATGTTGGCGCCGAAGGTGTCCTGCAGCTGGGTGTGCTTGTAGAGGTTGTTCAGCACCACCTTGGCCACAGCATCGCGCTTGAGCACGATCACGATCCGCAGCCCGGTCCGGTTCGAGGTGTCGTCGCGCAGATCGGCGATGCCCTGGATCCGGCCGCTGTCGACCATCTCGGCGATCTTGAGCTTCAGGTTGTCCGGATTCACCTGGTAGGGAAGCTCGGTGACCACCAGGCAGGTGCGGTTCTGGATCTCCTCCACCTCGACCACGGCGCGCATGATGATCGCGCCCCGGCCGGTGCGGTAGGCCTCCTCGATGGCGCGGGTGCCCATGATCAGGCCCCGGGTGGGGAAGTCCGGTCCCTTCACCCGCAGCAGGAGCTGGCCGAGCAGCTCATCGTCGTCGGAGTCCGGGTGGGCCAGCAGCCACTGCACGCCCTCGGCGACCTCGCGCAGGTTGTGCGGCGGGATGTTGGTGGCCATCCCGACCGCGATCCCGGACGATCCGTTGATCAGCAGGTTGGGGAACCGGCTCGGCAGCACCGTGGGTTCGCGGGTCTTGCCGTCGTAGTTCGGCGCGAAGTCGACGGTGTCCTTGTCGATGTCCCGGACCATCTCCATGGCCAGTGCGGCCATCCGGCACTCTGTGTAGCGCATGGCGGCCGCAGGGTCATTGCCCGGGGAGCCGAAGTTGCCCTGCCCGTCGACCAGCGGGTAGCGCAGCGACCAGGGCTGGGCCAGCCGGACCAGGGTGTCGTAGATCGCCGAGTCGCCGTGCGGGTGATAGTTGCCCATCACGTCGCCGACCACGCGGGCGCACTTCGAGTAGCTACGGTCGGGCCGGTAACCGCCGTCGTACATGGCGTAGAGCACCCGCCGGTGGACCGGCTTGAGACCGTCCCGGACGTCCGGCAGAGCCCGCGCCACGATCACGCTCATCGCGTAGTCGAGGTAGGAGCGCTGCATCTCCAGCTGCAGGTCGATGGGCTCGACCCGGCCGGAGTTGATGGGCTCGATCGGCGGCTGCTCGGTCACTGGTGTCCTTCTGTGTCAGGGATTGTGGGACCGATCGGGTCCCGGACGGCGGACGCGGGGCGCCTAGATGTCGAGGAAGCGGACGTCCTTGGCGTTGCGCTGGATGAAGCTCCGCCGGCTCTCCACGTCCTCGCCCATCAGCACCGCGAACATCTCGTCCGCGGCGGCGGCGTCCTCCAGGGTGACCTGCAGCAGCAGCCGCTTGGTGGCGTCCATCGTGGTGTCGGACAGTTCGCTGGCGTTCATCTCGCCGAGGCCCTTGTAGCGCTGGATCCCCTCGTCCTTGGGCAGCTTCTTACCCAGGGCCTGGCCCGCTGCGATCACCGCGTCCCGCTCCCGGTCGGAGTAGACGTAGTCGGGGTCGGTCTTGGACCATTTGATCTTGTACAACGGCGGCATGGCCAGGTACACGTGGCCGTTGTCGACCAGCGGGCGCATGAACCGGAACAGGAGCGTCAGCAGCAGGGTCCGGATGTGCTGACCGTCGACGTCGGCGTCCGCCATCAGGATGATCTTGTGGTACCGCAGCCTGGCCAGGTCGAACTCCTCGCCGACGCCGGTGCCGAAGGCGCTGATCAGCGCCTGCACCTCCTGGTTGGCCAGCACCCTGTCGATCCGGGCCTTCTCGACGTTGAGGATCTTGCCCCGGATCGGCAGGATCGCCTGGGTCCGCGGGTCTCGGCCGCTCTTGGCCGAGCCGCCGGCGGAGTCACCCTCGACGATGAAGATCTCACACTCGCCCGGGTTGGTGGACTGGCAGTCCGACAGCTTGCCGGGCAGCCCGCCACCCCCGAGCAGGCCCTTGCGCCGGGTGGCCTCGCGGGCCTTGCGGGCGGCCATCCGGGCGGCCGCCGCCTGGATCGACTTGCTGATGACGTCCTTGGCCTCACGGGGATGCCGGTCCAGCCAGTCGGTCAGCTCGGTGCGGACCACCCGCTGGACGAAGGCCTTCGCCTCGGTGTTGCCGAGCTTCGTCTTGGTCTGCCCCTCGAACTGCGGCTCGCCCAGCTTGATCGAGACGACGGCGGTCAGCCCCTCACGGATGTCGTCCCCGGTGAGGTTCTCGTCCCGCTCCTTGAGGATGCCCTTGTCCCGGGCGTACTCGTTGATCAGCGTGGTCAGCGCCGCGCGGAAGCCCTCCTCGTGGGTGCCGCCCTCGTGGGTGTTGATCGTGTTGGCGTAGGTGTGCACGCTCTCGGAGTACGCGGTCGTCCACTGCATCGCGATCTCGACCGAGAGCCTGCGTTCGACGTCCTCGGACTCGAAGTCGATCACCTCGGGGTGGATGGACTCGGTCTTCTTCGAGGAGTTCAGGTGCCGCACGTAGTCGATCAGGCCGCCGTCGTAGCGGAAGGTGGTCGCCGGCGCGGTGCCGTCCTCGTCGGCGTGGTCGGCCCGCTCGTCGACCAGGGTGATCTGCAGGCCCTTGTTGAGGAAGGCGTACTGCTGGAAACGCGACCGCAGGGTCTCGTAGTCGAAGACCGTGGTCTCGAAGATGTCCGGGCTCGGCCAGAACGTGATCACCGTTCCGCTCCGGTCGCTATCCTCGCAGCGGCGCAGCGGGGCGTCCGGGACGCCGAGGGCGTAGGACTGCCGCCAGACGCTTCCCTGCCGTATCACCTCGACCTCGAGCCGGCTGGACAGCGCGTTCACCACCGAGACACCGACGCCGTGCAGGCCGCCGGACACCGAGTAGCCGCTGCCGCCGAACTTGCCCCCGGCATGCAGGACGGTCAGCACCACCTCCACCGCCGGCAGTTGCTCGCTCTCGACGATGTCGACGGGGATGCCGCGCCCGTCGTCGACCACCCGGACGCCGCCGTCCGCCGTCAGCGTGACCTCGATCGCCGTGCAGTACCCGGCCAGGGCCTCGTCCACGGAGTTGTCCACGACCTCGTACACCAGGTGGTGCAGGCCGCGCTCGCCGGTCGAGCCGATGTACATGCCGGGACGCTTGCGGACGGCCTCCAGCCCCTCGAGGACCGTGATCGCGCTGGCGTCGTACCCGCCGTTGGGCGGACTCATCGTCTGGTCGGTCACGGGCTGTTGACTCCTGTGCATTCGAGGGTGGTGCGGCAGACTCGGCGGAAGGGCCCGCGCGCGCCTCTGGGTGGCCAACGCATCGCGTTCGGGCGCGATTCGGCGGCCCCAGAGCTGCGCGGGCAGCGGTGGCCGCCGTTCCAGCTCAAGTCTACCGTGTGACCAGCCACCTTCCTGCCTTTCCACAGCCCGCTAATGCGAGTGTGGCGCCGTGAGTACGCGCCGGTGACTCCCCCCATGTCCCTGGGCCCGTAACGGCTGCAGAGCGAATTCAGGCGGTCGACACGCAGCCTCCCCGAGGGGGTGGGCCGCTACTACCCGTAGGTGTCGCCGGGGCCTTGCGAGCCCGGGGCCACCCGGGGCCCGCGCCGCCAGGACGGCGCGGACGGGCCCCGCACCACGACCTTCTGCACCGTGCCCTGGCCGACCTCCTCGGCGAGCCGGCGCAGCAGCGCAGGCACCAGCAGCCGGACCTGGGTGGCCCAGGCGGTGGAGTCGGTGCGGACGGTCAGGACACCGCCCTCGAAGCTCTCCGGGGTGCAGTGGCCCGCCACCTCGGGACCGACCACGCTGTCCCACCGGCCGATCACTCCGCCGACCGCGACCGGATCCGCCCAGCCGCGCTCGGCGATCAGCCGGTCGATGCTGGACGCTACAGCCTGCGGGTCCCGCGCGTCGGGATGCGCTCCGGAGCGACGTGCCTGGCCGGCCACCCGGCGCCGCTGCTGCCCGCTGAGCGGGGGAGGGGCGCCGGGCCTCAGCCCCCGCGCCACGGCGGCCGCCCTGGCCCGGTTCAGTGCCGCGCGGACCGCGTCACCGCCGGTTGTGGCGGCATCCTCGCCGGAACCGTCGGTACCAGCCGTCCGACCGTACCAGCCGTCCGACCCGTACCAGCCGTCCGACCCGTACCAGCCGTCCGACCCGTACCAGCCGTCCCGGCGGGCGTGTCCTTGCCGTCATCGGACACGGCGCACCTCGCCGGCCATCACGTCGACGCGGGCGCCGTCCAGCAGCTCTGGCACGTCCTGCGGCACCGCCGCCGTGATGATCACCTGCTCGGCCCCGGCCACGAGCTCGGCCAGCCGGTCGCGCCGCCCGGTGTCGAGCTCGGCGAAGACGTCGTCCAGGATCAGCACGGGCTCGCCGTCCCCGTCCGGGCCGGGGTCCGCCCGGAGCAGGTGGTAGCTGGCCAGGCGCAGTCCCAGGGCCAGCGACCAGCACTCGCCATGGCTGGCGAAACCCTTGGCGGGGAAGGGCCCGAGGTGGATCAGCAGGTCGTCCCGGTGCGGGCCGACCAGGCTCACACCACGGTCCAGCTCGGCCGGGCGCGAGTGCGCCAGCGCATCGAGCATGCGGGCCTGGAGGAGGTCCCGGCCGGGCGGTGCCTCCGCGGTGATGTCCTCACCCAGGCTGCAGCGGTACCCGAGCCTGGCCTCGCCCTGTCCGGCCGCGACGGCTTCATAGGCCGTGCTCAGATGCGGGCCGAGCAGATGGGTCAGGTGCAGCCGCCCGGCCAGCAGGTCGGCTCCGGCGGTGGCCAGGTGGCTGTCCCAGACGTCCAGGGTGCGCACGTCGCCACGGCCGGACTTGATCGTCGCCCCGGCGGTCTTCAGCAGGGCGTTGCGCTGGCGCAGGACCCGTTCGTAGTCGGAGCGGACGCCGCTGAAGCGCGGGGCCCGGGCGACGAGCAGGTCGTCCAGGAAGTGCCGGCGCCCGTCCGGGTCGCCCTTGACCAGGGAGAGGTCCTCGGGGGCGAACAGCACGGTGCGCAGGGAGCCGATGATTTCGCGCGGGCGGGGCACCGGGGACCGGTTGAGCCGGGCCCGGTTCGCGCTGCCCGGAACGATCTCGAGCTCCACCAGGGTGTTCCGCCCGGCCCGCGCGATCAGACCGCGGATCACCGCGCTGTGCGCGCCGAGCCGGACCAGCGGCGCATCGGTGGCCACCCGATGGCTGGACAGGCCGGCCAGGTAACCGACGGCCTCGATCAGGTTGGTCTTGCCCTGCCCGTTCGGGCCGATGAGCGCAGTGACGCCCCGGTCGAACGCGAGCTCCGCGCTCGAGTACGACCGGAAGTCCACCAGGGAGAGCTGGCTGACATGCATCGCTGGCCCGGCTTCAGCCGTGATCGATCGTCGCGCCCGGTCAGCCTGCGCCGCCGGAGTCGGCCGCGCGCACGGCGTGGCCGCCGAACTGCTGGCGCAACGCAGCGACCGCCTTCATCGCAGGGGAGTCGGGCTGGCGAGAGGCGAACCGGGCGAACAGCGCCGCCGAGATCACCGGCATCGGCACGGCGTTCTCGATCGCCTCCTCGACGGTCCACCGGCCCTCGCCGGAGTCCTCGACGTAGCCGGTGATCCGCTCCAGCTCGGGGTCTCTCTCCAGGGCCTTGACGAACAGGTCGAGCAGCCAGGATCGGACCACGGTCCCGCGCGACCACGCCTTGAAGCAGCCGTGCACGTCGGTGACGATGTCCTTCGCCTCGAGCAGGTCGTAGCCCTCGGCGTAGGCCTGCATGAGGCCGTACTCGATGCCGTTGTGCACCATCTTCGCGTAGTGCCCGGCGCCCACGGCTCCGGCGTGCACGAACCCCTCCTCGCGGGGGCCGGGCG
This sequence comes from uncultured Actinomycetota bacterium, assembly GCA_963740575.1. GTDB lineage: Bacteria > Actinomycetota > Actinomycetes > Actinomycetales > Kineosporiaceae > CAVUET01. The sequence continues at coordinate 207,572 of CAVUET010000006.1, forward strand.
GGCGGAGGGCGTCGAAGACGGGCATCATCCGCTCTACCAGGGAGCGCTCGCCGCCCACCATCAGGCCGTAGCCGTTCTCCAGCCCCCAGATGCCGCCGGACACGCCGCAGTCGAGGAAGCCGATGCCCTTCTCGGCGAGCCGGGCCGCGTGCACGGCGTCGTCGGTGAACCGAGAGTTCCCGCCGTCGATGACGAGGTCACCGGCGCTGAGCAGCGCCCCGAGGCTGTCCACCGTCTCGCCCGTGGGAGCCCCGGCGGGGACCATCACCCACACGACCCGGGGCAGGGGCAGGGTCTTGACCAGATCCTCGAGCGAGCCGACGTCGCTCACCTCGGGGTTGCGGTCGTAGCCGGTGACGTCGATGCCCGCCAGGCGCAGCCTGGAGCGCATGTTGGCGCCCATCCGGCCCAGGCCGACCAGTCCGATGTGCACGCTGTCTCCCTCACGCCGAGCCGACTGCTGGATGCCGCCAGACTGCCACCCGAAGGGGCGACCGGCCCGCCCGGGGGATCAGCTGCCGGCCGATCGGTGCCGGCCGATCAGCTGCCCGGGGATCAGCCGGCGAGGCGTACCGGCATCAGCAGGTACCGGTAGCTGCCGTCGTCCTCGCCCTCCGCCTCGGCCTGGCCCGAGATCACGGCAGGCTTCTGCGGCTGGGTGAACGACAGCCGGGCGAACGGGGTGCTCAGCGCACCGAGCCCGTCGATGAGGAACTGCGGGTTGAACGCGATCGACAGCTCTTCCCCGTCGAGACGCGCATTCCAGCGCCTCGGAGGCCTGGGCATCCTCGCCCTGGCCCGCCTCGAGTGACAGAACCCCGTCACTGAAGCCGAGCCGGACGGGCGTGTTCCGCTCCGCGACCAGGGCCACCCGGCGGACCGCCTCGGCGAGGGCGTGCGTCCCGACCACCGCGTGGGTCGGCGACTCGGCCGGGAACAGCGCGCGGACCTTGGGGTACTCGCCGTCCACGAGCAGCGAGGTGGTGCGGCGGCCGCCTGCCTCGAAGCCGATCAGCTCGGTGCCGCCATCGTCGGCCAGCGCGATGGTGACGTCGCCGGCGGCGCCGAGTGCCTTGGAGACCTCGCCCAGGGTGCGGGCCCGGACCAGGGCCACGGCGCTGGCCGACGGCGACGAGGGACGCCAGGCCAGGGTGCGCATCGCCAACCGGTACCGGTCCGTGGCCATCAGGGTCAGCTGCTCGCCCTCGATCTCCATCCGGACGCCGGTGAGGATGGGCAAGGTCTCGTCGCGGCTGGCGGCGATCGTCACCTGGGAGACCGCCTCGGTGAACACGTCGCCGGCGACCAGGCCTGACGCCTCGGGCATCGCCGGCAGCTGGGGGTACTCGTCCACCGGCATCGTCAGCAGGGTGAATCGGCTGGCCCCACAGGTCAGCGAGACCCGGGAGCCGTCCGTCGTGACGTCCACGGGCTTGCCGGGAAGGGCGCGCGAGATGTCGGCGAGCAGGCGGCCGGACACCAGTGCGACGCCGGGATCGGCGACTTCGGCCGGCATCTGGACCCGGGCCGAGACCTCGTAGTCGAAGCTGGACAGGCGCAGCACGCCGTCGGCTTCGGCCTGGAGCATCAAGCCCGCGAGCACCGGCACCGGCGGGCGGGTGGGAAGCGCGCGAGCCGCCCAGGTCACCGCATCGGCCAGGACGTCACGCTCGACCCGGAACTTCACGGGAACCGCCTCTCGATCGACTTCAGATGGCCACCTCGGCCGGCGGCTCGGACCCCGGGCTGCGGCGCGGTGAGTCCCGCCGTGATCGCACGGCACCGCCCCGGCATCGGAAGCGCGCGCACGACAGTACGCGAGTCACCGCCCAGAGGTGAACCAGATGGGATCCGGATCGCGTGCTGCCGCGCAGTCAGGGAGCGGGCCGGGGCCAGGAGCGTGATTGTGGGTGGGGATCAGCTGACATCTATCTCTATCGGGTTAGTCGTAGGGGTTGTGGACACTGTGGAGAAGGCACGGTCGAGGCTGGTGAATGCGGGTTCGGGCCTGTCGACGAGCTGTCGAGAGATCGGCCTGCGTCCGTGGACGGCGATGGAGTTGTCTGCGCCGTCCACGGACGAGGCCCGCGGGTGTTCACCGGCGGGGTGGCAGGTGTCCACAGCGGAGTGGATGTTGTCCCTGTCTTTGCACACGTTCTCCACACGGTGTGGAGGCGTCAGGGCCCGGCGGTGACAGCGGCGCCCGGACGCGTGCGCGCAAACATGTGAATGAGCCGGTACTGACGGCGGCGGGGCTCGTCACAGATCGAGATGCAGATCCGGGACCAATGGCACTGGGGATCGTCTGCGGAAATCTTTGCGGGTTCGTGGTCATTGCACAGCGTGACTGTAGCTACGCAATGTCGTAATGCGAACGCTTTGTGTCCACAGGGTTGTCCCCACACTGTGCACGAAGTGCCAGCCGAAGGGCCTATCTGGCGCGCTTGCTGAGCAGCGAGCGGCTGCTGGCGGTGTCCACAGGGCAATGCCAACAGGGTGTGGAATGCCTGTGGACGCAGCCGGCCGGCTCGGGCCGATCGGCGTGAACGCCGCAGCGCAGAGCAACGTCGGGTCAGGGCCGCGCGGTCTGCTTGATGCGCTTGGTCAGTTCAGTGACCTTGTTAAAGGTCGAACTGCGCTCCGCCATGAGGTGCCGGATCTTCTTCTCGGCGTGAATCACCGTGGTGTGATCGCGGCCGCCGAACTGCTGCCCGATCTTGGGAAGGGACAAGTCGGTCAGCTCCCGGCACAGATACATGGCGATCTGCCGGGCCTCGACCAGGTTGCGTGAGCGTGAGGAACTGCAGAGGTCCTCGATCGTGACATTGAAGTAGGTGGCCGTCTGAGCCATGATCGTGGCTGATGTGATCTCCGGCGTGTTGTCCGCCGGGATGAGGTCCTTGAGCACGATCTCGGCCAGGGACAGGTCGACCTGCTGCCGGTTGAGGCTGGCGAACGCGGTGACCCGGATCAGGGCCCCCTCGAGTTCGCGGATGTTGGTGGAGATCTTGCTCGCGATGTACTCCAGGACGTCGTCGCGGGCCTGCAGCCGCTCGCCGATGGCCTTCTTGCGCAGGATGGCGATCCGGGTCTCCAGGTCGGGCGGCTGGACGTCGGTGATCAGGCCCCACTCGAACCGGGACCGCATCCGCTCCTCGAAGCCGGACAGTTGCTTGGGCGGCAGGTCGGAGGTGATCACGACCTGCTTGTTGGCGTTGTGCAGGGTGTTGAACGTGTGGAAGAACTCCTCCTGCGTCTGCACCTTGCCCTGCAGGAACTGGATGTCGTCGATCAGCAGGACGTCGACGTCGCGATAGCGGCGCTGGAAGGCGTTCGCCTTGTCGTCGCGGATGCTGTTGATGAAGTCGTTGGTGAACTCCTCGGAGTTCACGTACCGGACCCGGACGCCGGGGTAGAGGCTGTGCGAGTAATGGCCGATGGCGTGCAGCAGGTGGGTCTTGCCGAGGCCGGACTCGCCGTAGACGAAGAGCGGGTTGTAGGCCTTCGCCGGTGCCTCGGCAACGGCGACGGCCGCGGCGTGGGCGAACCGGTTGCTGGCCCCGATGACGAAGGTCTCGAAGGTGTACTTCGGGTTGAGCCGGTCGGGCTCGGCGGGGGGCCGGGATCCGCCGGAGCGTCCCGTGCCGGGATGGGTCAGGTCCGGGCGCCGGCCTTCGAGCTCGGGGTGGGCGAGCTCGGGGTAGGCGAAGTTCGGCTCGACCGGTCGGGACGGGTCCAGCGATCCGCGGGCGGCCTGGTCGGTGGGCGGCGAGGCGTGCATGCCGGTCATCCGGTCGTGCGAGCGGATGTCGATGACGTCCCCGGGGTAGCCGTCCCCGCGCTGGCCGTCGACCGGCTGCATGCCGGGCCGGATCGGTGGCAGCTCGCGCCCCTGGGGGCCGAACTGGGTGCGGGATGCCTGATCGCGGGAACCGTCATCGAAGCCGGAGGGTGGCTCGGTGATCCCGGCGAGGGTGGGGTCGACCGTGACGGCGAGCCGGACGGGTTGGCCGAGCTCGGTGGAGAGGATCTCGGTGACGGCCTCGCGCATGCGTTGCTCGAGGAACTCCTTGGTGAGGTCGTTCGGGGCGGCCAGGAGAGCCGTGCCGTCGAGCAGGCCGACGAGGCGGGTGAGCCGGACGAACGCGCGATGCTGAGGGGTCACGCCGGTGGCGTCGAGGGCTTCGAGGGCGCGCCGCCAGATCCGGGGGAAATCGTCCGCGGGGATGGTCATACCGGAACCCCTCCCGTGTTGATCCCGTGGGCGGAGCCCGATGGTCCACATAGTTGTCCACAGGCTGTGTACAAGCATGGGTGCTCGTACGCCGGTCCCGCGTCAGGCCGGTGGAGCGGAGCCGAACCAGGTGGGGGCATCCTGACCTTCTCAGCGCGTGGCCGATGGAGATCCATCACGGTACCGGCGTGTCGGAAGGCCCCCGGGACCAGCACCACAGGACCATAGCCTGTTGCCCACCCGTTCGTGAGCCTGATGTTGATCCTACTCTCCGAGTTCGTGACCTTACATTCTGTACTGACACGGAGAAGTTCGGAGTCCGGCAGCGGGCCGTATATGTCGCGTGACGGCACGTGGAACGCCTCGCTCGGGTCCGGGCCGGGTGATCCGGTTTGACCCTGTGGACGGTCGGGCCGTACCGTGTGGACGCTTGACAGCGGCCGGTCCTGCTTGCCCATTGCGGGCGACGGCGGTGGGTCGAGTCCTCGCGGTGAACCCGTTCACACCTGATGGGTGCGGTCCGGGTTGTCCGAGTCCCTCTGGCAGCACGATCGTGGAGTCTCTGGTGAGCAAGCGGACCTTCCAGCCGAACAACCGGCGCCGCGCGAAGACGCATGGCTTCAGGCTGCGCATGCGCACCCGAGCCGGTCGCGCCATCCTTGCCGCGCGCCGCCGTAAGGGCCGCGCCGAACTCTCTGCCTGACGCGCGTCCGCCGCGGCGGTCGTCCGTGCTCCCCTCGTCCTACCGGATGCGCCGCAGTGCGGACTTCGACTTGGCGGTGCGCCGCGGGGTTCGGGTGAGCCGTCCGAGGCTGGTGCTGCACCTCGTGGTGTCCGAGCATGCCGTGGCTGATCCCGTGCGCGGGAGCGCCGCACCGTCCCGGGTGGGGTTCGTCGTGTCCCGGGGCGTGGGATCGGCTGTGGTGCGCAACCGGGTGAAGCGGCGCCTGCGTGCGTTGATGTCGGCACGGGTTGGAGACCTTCCGGACGGCGGCCTGCTGGTGGTGCGGGGGAATCCCGCGGCCGCGGGCGCCGGCTTCGAGGACCTGGCCCGGGAGCTCGACAGCGCTCTGGAACGGAGTCTTTCCCGGGTCGGTGTGAAGCGGGGCGCCTGCATCACGGACACTGGAGACCTGACATCGGGTCGCCCGGGCGGCGGCGACCGCGATGAGCGAGCGGTAAGCGGTGAGAACTCGGGTGAGTGAGACAACTCGGGTGACTCCGGGACCGATCGGGCGAACGCGACTGCCGACCTGGGCGACAGGACGGTCGAGGACGACGGTCGACAGCGGTGCGGCATCGGAGCCGGACGCGAGCTGGCGAAGGGGGGCGGCGCGGATGCGGGGAGAGCCCTGGATCGGGGTCGTGCCGAGGCGCCGGCTCGTCGTGATCGGGCGCGCCGGGTTGCACGCGGTGAGCCGTGTGCCGCCGCTGATCCTGATCGGAGTCTTCAGGGCCTGGCAGCTGCTGGCCTCACCGACCTACGGGCAGACGTGCCGTTTCTACCCCTCGTGCTCGGCCTACGGGGTGGAAGCCGTGCGCCGGCATGGTGCAGTGCGCGGAAGCTGGCTGACGCTTCGCCGGATCTGCCGCTGCCACCCCTGGAACCCTGGCGGTGTCGATCTCGTTCCGCCGTCATCGCGGGCGGACGCGGACATCGACGCGCGCGCTGACGAGGTGGCGCGACGAGAGCGCGCCGCCTGACTGGCTGAGGAGCCCTGGTGATCAACACGGTCCTGCACCCACTCGAGGTCGTCGTCGCCTGGATCATGGTGGCGTTCCACAAGGCGCTGACCGCGATCGGCCTTCCGGCTGCCTCGGGGTGGACCTGGGCGATGTCCATCGTCGGACTCGTGATCGTCATCCGGATCCTGCTCATCCCGCTGTTCGTGAAGCAGATCAAGGCGTCGCGGGGGCTGCAGCTGATCCAGCCGCAGATGAAGAAGATCCAGGCGAAGTACAAGGGCAAGACCGACCAGGCGTCCCGGCAGGCGATGACCCAGGAGACCATGGCGCTGTACCGGGAGACCGGTACCAACCCGTTCGCGTCCTGCCTGCCGATCCTGCTGCAGTCGCCCATCTTCTTCGCGCTGTTCCGGGTGCTGAACGGGATCCACTCGATCGCGGTGGGGAAGTCGGCAGCCATCGGTGTGCTGAACCGTCCGCTGGCCGACCAGGCGGACCATGCGACCCTGTTCGGTGCGCCCCTGTCGGAGAAGTTCATCGGCGCGGACACGCTGTCGACGCAGATCCTCACCATCGTGCTGATCGTGCTGATGTCGGCGACGACCTTCACGACCCAGCGGCAGTTGATGACGAAGAACATGCCGGCGGCCGCGCTGGACAACCCGTTCGCGCAGCAGCAGAAGATCCTGCTCTACGTGCTGCCGCTGGTCTTCGCCGTCTCCGGCGTGAACTTCCCGATCGGTGTGCTGATCTACTGGCTGACCACCAACGTGTGGTCGACGGGGCAGCAGTTCTTCGTGATCCGGCGGATGCCCGCTCCCGGCTCGCTGGCCGAGAAGGCTCTGCTGGAGCGGCGGGCGAAGCAGGGCAAGGCAGCGCCGGCGTCGAGCAACGGCAGCGCCGCCCCGGCGAACGACTCGGTGCCCGGGGCGGTGGAAGAGGCCCCGAGTGGAGGGCAGAGGCAGCAGCCGCGACGGCAGCAGCCGCGCAGGAAGCGGTCGGGAAGTACCGGAGCCGGTGGGGTGAAGCGGCGACCGGGTGAGGGGACTGCACCGTCGGGGAAGGACCGCGGCTAGAGCAGCGCTCTGGGGGCTCAGCAGTTCTGTGGGTGTGAACGTCGAGAGGAGCATCGTGAGCGAGAGCCATGCGTCCGGGTCGGCACCGGGGTCGGCAGTCGTGGGCGCCGGAGCTGATGCGCCGGCGCCCGTGGAGTCCGAGGCTGCGGAGTCCGAGGCTGCGGGGGCGGGAATAGAGGTGCAGGACGGCACCGTGGACGGCGTGGGTGCGCTGTCCGGGACCCATTCCGTGCACGTCGGTTTCGATGAGGATCTGGACGAGACCGACAGCGGTGCGGCGGAGGATCAGGGCGTCGACGACGAAGGCGACGACGAGGACGAGGCTGACGCCGACGAGGATGAGACCGACGACGAGGGCGATGAGGGGGCTGAGTCGGCGGCCGGGGGTGAGCGGGGAGCCGGGACCGGCGGTCGCGGCGGGCGCAGTCGGCGAGGCGGTGGGGAGTCACTTCGACGGCTCGAGGAGGAGGGCGAAGTCGCGGCCGACTACCTTGAGGAACTGCTCGACATCGTCGACCTCGACGGGGACATCGACATCGACGTGGAGAACGGTCGGGCCTCGGTGGCGATCGTCGCCGAGGGGGCGGAGGACCGGGCCCTGCGCCGGTTGGCCGGGTCGCGCGGCGAGGTACTCGAGGCGCTTCAGGAGTTGTCCCGGCTGGCGGTACAGGCGAGGACCGGGGACCGGAGCCGACTGATGCTCGACGTGGCGGGGTACCGGGCAGCTAGGCGCCGGGCGCTGGAAGAGGTCGCGGGGCGTGCGTGCGAGGAAGTGCGGACGACGGGCGAGGCGCTGCGGCTTGATCCGATGAGCGCCTTCGAGCGCAAGGTCGTTCACGACGTGGTGGCCGGGGCGGGGCTGGTCAGCGAGTCGGAGGGCGAGGAGCCCCAGCGACGGGTGGTCGTCTACCCGGCGTCGTGAGAACGGGATGACGAGAGACGGTGCAGCGGCGGTCCCGGCTGAAGAGGCCGGGGCCGTCGCTGCTGTTTTCGGCGGGCGTGAGAGCCTGGCCCTGCGGTTCGCCGAGCACTTGAGGACGAGCGGGGTGGAGCGGGGCCTCATCGGCCCGCGCGAGGTGCCACGGCTGTGGAGCCGGCACATCCTGAACTGCGCGGTGGTCGAGTCGCTGATCGCGCCGGATGAGTCACTGGTCGACGTAGGGTCCGGCGCGGGGCTGCCGGGGATGGTGTTGGCGATCGCGCGTCCCGACCTGAGCGTCGTCCTGGTCGAGCCTCTGCTGCGGCGGGTCGTCTGGCTGGCTGAGGTGCAGGAGGACCTGGGGCTGGAGCGGGTAGAGGTCGTGCGGGGGCGCGCGGAGTCGCTGGCCGGGTCGGTCCGTACAGACGTGGTGGTGGCCCGAGCGGTGGCGCCGTTGGATGTGCTCGCCGGATGGTGCCTGCCGCTGCTCGAGCCGGGCGGCCGGCTGCTCGCGCTGAAGGGTCGTGCCGCCCGGGAGGAGTTGGCTGCGGCGGTGCCGGCGCTCGAGCGGCTGGGCGCTGAGGGATGGCGGGTCCGGCAGTGTGGTGAGGGACTGCTGGCGGAGCCGACCACCGTGGTGGAGGTCGTGGCGGGAGCATCGGTCCTGGGGACGGACGGGGCAGGTGCGCGCGGGGCGGGGTGGCGTGCAGGGGCGCGGGAGCGCGCCGGGCGAGGGTCGCACAGCGGCGGCCGTCGCCGACGTCGGAGGGACTGAGCGGCACGGGGGACTGCTCCAATCGGGTGACGGGGTCCAGGCGAGGTCGTGTCGGGGAGGCGGTCCTGGAGCGGGTCCGCCCTGAGGCGGTGCCGTCAAGGAGTGGTCCCGTCGTCGCGTCCGGGAAACGCGTGGACTGTTGGGCGCAGCGGGCTTGATCGATCCGCGTCCTGGCAGACGTTCGCCAGCCGATTGCCGGTGCCGAGCGAGCTCTACCGCAGATCTGCGGTGGAGTTGCCTCGCGGTAGATCGATGTGTCCGGTGTTCGACCGGCCTGCCGTGATGGGCGATGGCATGGTCGGTGCCGGAGTGGCGTTGGCGGGGATCCTGGGTGATGTCGGTGGGGGCCTCGGGATCGGGGCGGTGCACTGATCCTTCGGCCAGCCGGCCTCAACGCTGTTGCGCGAACCGGCCACCAACTCACGAGGGAGTCCCCGCGCGTCAGGGTGTGGACTGGGCCGATCGGGTGAGGGGTTTGTCTGGCCGCCCTGAAGGGTTTCACGTGGAACTGACGCGGACTCGGAGCTGGGTGGGCAGGGGTGGATTCTTCGTGGCGGGGAGCGGGAGCGGAGACCCTTCTGTGTGCGCGGACGTTCGAGGTGTCGAGCCGCCCGTCTGTTGCCCGGTGCCTGGCTGGGTCGGTGGGAGTGGGACTGGGCCGATCGGGTGACGGGCTTGTCAGGGTCAGGCGGGGCGCGTTTCACGTGGAACTGACGCCGGAACTGACGCCGGAACTGACGCCGGAACTGACGCCGGAACTGACGCCGGAACTGACGCCGGGTGGGTGGGGGGTGGAGTCATCATGGCGGGAGCGAGGGGCGCAGACGCGTGTGAGTGGCGGCGTTGAGGTGGTCGAGCCGCCTGTCTGTTGCCCGGTGCCTGGCTGGGTCGGTGGGAGTGGGACTGGGGCCGATCGGATGGCGGCCTTGTCAGAGTCACGCGGGGCGCGTTTCACGTGGAACTGATGCGGGACTCGGAGCGGCTCGGGGGGTTGAGTCTTCGTGGCGGGGAGCGGGAGCGGAGGGTCCTTCTGTTGGTGGCGCACGTCGAACTGAGTGGCAAGGGGTTCGGCAGTTGGTGGGTTGCCCGGCAGGACTGACCACGAGTGGGATTGAGCCGATCGGGTGACGCCTGGCGTTCGCCCTGTCGAACCCCCGTGGGTGCGCCGGCGACCCTTGTGTGGATTCCTCTTGGCGCGTTTCACGTGGAACTGCGCGGGCGTCGGTTGGGGCTTCGGAGCTTCAGGTCGGGGAAGGCGGGGGGAGGACCCCTTGGCTAGGTGCTGGAACTTGAGGTGGCTCTCCGGTTGCTTGTCGGTTGTTCGGTCGCTGGTAGTGCCGGGAATGGGGATCGGGCGATTGGCTGACGGCACCTCCAGGTCGGTCTGAGCGAGTTTCACGTGGAACCGCCGCGGCCACATCTCGGGGACCAGCCAAGGCGGAGTGGGCGTTGTCGGCCTTGGTGGAGGGACCTGGCCCGACGGAAAGGCCTGCGCCGGCGCATCGCCCGCCATCGAAGCCTCTAGGCGGAATCCCGACGGACATGGGCCGGCCCACCCGTCGCCCCTGCGTCCGCCCGGGTGCGGCGCGAATGGAGCCGCCTCGGGCTGGATCAGGTGGTCGCCTGGTAGCACTGCGAGCCCTAGTGGCGGTGAGGCGGGGGCGGGGCTTGCTCGGGTTGGACGACAGTGGGCCCGCGATCCGATTCACGTGAATCCGCTGCGATGAGGCCGTGACCCGCGTTGGTGATGGGTAGCCGGGCTTGGACAGCCCGCTGGAGGGGGCGCGGAATCGCCCGTGAAGGGGCGCGCAAACTTCTTTGGAAGTTGGGCTCACCCTTTCGGCTCAACGTGCCGATAGGGACTCAGATCGGCCATTCGGGGGACATATTTCGGGGTTCCTGGTCGTGGCGAGTGGACGGTGCCCGGTGAAGTCGGGCAAGGATGGTCCTGCGGCTTCTGAGGCTGTTTGGGCCTAGCGATATCGATCGGATCGGGGATAGGCGAAGGAGCAACTGTGAGCGGACTGGGATGGCCCGGCCGGCAGGTCGTGCGCGAGCTGGAAGGGCTGGGCTGGCCTCGGGTGGTAGATGGTCGGAAGGACACCGGCGGTGCCCTTCCGGCCGTCGACCCGGCGGTCGCGGTGGGCCCGGCGGCTGCCGCGGTGGAGGTCCACCGCTCGACGGCGCTGGTCGTCAACGGCGCCCGCGTCGAGAGGGAGGTTTCCCGTGAAACGGAGGTCTCGCGTGAGGTTGCGGACCGGTCCCCGGTGACCGCAGCGGTCATGGCGAGCACCGGTCTGGTCGGCGTGCCGGTGCCAGTGGCGGCGGGGAGCGGGACAAGTGAGTGGGGTGGCGCGATGGCTGCCGCTCCGACGGTGCTGCCGGGCGGTGTGGGCGTCTCGCCGGCAGCCTTCCAGCCACTGACCCCGAGGACTCCGCTCACCGACTCCGCAGTGATCGTCGAGGCGGCTGTTGCTCGGACGAGCGATAGCGGTGGGCGGGTGCCTGGGCAGGACGGCCATGAGGGCTACGTTTCCCGTGAAACGGCGGACCTGGCCAGCCTGCCGCAGGAGGCGATGCCCGAGGTGGAAACGTCCGTCACGATCGGCCCGGAGGAGACGCCCGCCTCGGGTGTTGTCCTGGAGTTGGGCAGGATCGTGCCGGCGCCGGTCGAGCGGGACATGCCTCTTCCGGATCATCGATGGTCGCGGTGGTCCGGACCGGCAGCCGCGACACCCTCCGGCGGGTCAGCCGTGGAGCGGTGGGTTGTGTCGGGTGGGGATGAGCAAGCTGTTTCGCGGTCGACGCGCCTCGGTGTGGTGACGGGTGGCTTGGTCGGCATCCTGGGCCCGGACGGTGCCGTGACCGAGACGACGGTTTCCCGTGAAGCCGACGGACTGACGGTGGTGAGCGAACCGGCCCCAAGTCAGGACGGCCAGGACGGTGACGCAAGGGGAGGCCTGTCGGTGGTGGCTCGCCGGGCCGACTCTCGCCCGGGTGGCGAAAGTCAGGGTCGTGAGTTCGCCGGAGTATTGGACGGCAGCAGCGCATCGGCGGACGCCAGTGGTCCCGGCGCGTGCGAAGCGACGGCCGATCGGGGTTCGCTCCGCGACCAGGCGGATCGCGCGGTTTCACGGGAAACAGTCCCTGCCGACGTGAATGATCGCAACGGCGTGCCTAGTGGTGACGGCGATGCGGAGCTCGAGAGCGGCGGGCGGCACTCTTCGAGCGACGCGGGCACTTCGAGCGACGCGGGCACTTCGAGCGACGCGGGCACTTCGAGCGACGCCACGCTAGAGCATGCAGTTGCTTCTGGCGCGGCGGAGTCGGCGCTAGCGGAGCATGCGCCGATCGATGGCAACGAGGGGGAGCATGAAGCGGAGAGCCCCCCCGAGCCCGCAGTGAACGATCAGGCGGATGAAGCAAGCGATCGGGCGGTCGCGTGCGAGGCCGTCACCGTCTCCGAGCCCCTTTCGACACCGGTTCCACGTGAAACCGGTCTAGCGACGCCGGCCACCGCGACGGCGCGCGACGGTGGTGGGCCCGGGAATATCGAGAGTGATGACACGTCGGTGTCGGGGGAGGGGCGCAACAGCGTCGCGCAAGGTGAGGCCGAATCCACCTCCAACTCGCTCACTCGAGCCCACACCGGCGCGGACACTGACTCGGACAGCGATGCTCAGCCCACGACCTCCGGCGACCCCGCAGCCGCGCTGGCCGCGGGGGAGGCACTCGAGCCCATCGATGCGGGCGCCACTGTTTCACGTGAACCATCGGTGCACGATGAGTCGGCCGGCGGCGATAGGGTGCAGCCCGAGCCGGCAACGAGCAGCGATGAGGATGGCCGCGACCCCGCGTCACCGTTGGCAGGTCCAGTGGACTCCACACCCCAGGCGGGCGGCCATGAGCCGTCCGAGCCGAGCAGCCCACCGGTGGTGGGCAGTGGTGACAACGCAACGGTCGGGTCTCGACTTGTGCCGGACTCGGCCGAGGCTGCCACAGAAAGTGAGTCGGGCGGCGTACCGTCGCCCGCAGTGGAGAGCGGACAGCAGAGTCCGGAACACGAGCCCGGCGACGAGGCTGGGCGCGGCGCCGCGACGGAGTCGGAACGACGGAGAGATGACGGGAGTGCTCCGATGCAGGAAGTCAGCGCCGACCGCCCGGTGGCTGCGGCCACCGCAGGGTCCGGTGGTGGGGTCGGCACGTCGCTGGGCGTCGCGTCGGCCACCGCCTCGTGGCAGCTGCCGGGATCCGTGGGGTACCTCGACGAAGCGCACCGCGTGGACCTCGTCGAGTCCCTTCCCCTGGTGGACGAGTCCACCCCACTGGCCTTCGAGGTCGCGGAGGACGCCCGCCGTCGGATCTCCCTTGTCGGCCGGTCGTTCCCGCGCCCCCCGAAGACCAGGATCCTGACGGTCGCCAACCAGAAAGGGGGGGTGGGCAAGACCACCACAACGGTGAACCTCGCCGCCGCCCTCGCCCAGTCCGGACTGAGGGTGCTCGTCCTGGACATCGACCCGCAGGGCAACGCCTCGACGGCGCTGGGGATCGACCACCATGCCGAGGTGCCGAGCCTCTACGACGTCGTGGTCGAAGGCCGGCCGCTGGCCGAGGTTCTGCAGGCCTGCCCGGACGTGCCGAACCTCTGGTGCGCGCCGGCAACCATCGACCTGGCCGGTGCGGAGATCGAGCTCGTGTCCTTGGTTGCACGTGAAACACGGCTGCAGAAAGCGCTGCACGCCTTCCTGCGCGAACGTGCCGATCAGGGCCAGCCGCAGATCGACTACGTGTTCGTGGACTGCCCGCCGAGCCTGAGCCTGCTGACCGTGAATGCTTTCGTCGCGGCCGAGGAGGTCTTCATCCCGATCCAGTGCGAGTACTACGCGCTGGAGGGCCTGTCCCAGCTTCTCAAGCACGTCGAGCTCATCCGCGGGCACCTCAACCCGCACCTGCACGTCTCGACCATCCTTCTCACGATGTACGACGGTCGGACCAGGCTCTCGGCCCAGGTAGCCGACGAGGTCCGCGCGCATTTCCCGGCGCAAGTAGTCAAGACCACAGTTCCGAGGTCGGTCAGGATCTCCGAGGCCCCGAGCCACGGCCAGACCGTGATCACGTACGACCCCGCGTCCAGCGGAGCACTGTCCTATCTCGAAGCCGCCCGAGAACTCGCCGAGCAGGTGCTCAGGTGGGAGCTCGGGATGACCCAGGAGGAGCAGAAGTGAGCGAGAAGCGACGGGGTCTGGGCCGTGGACTGGGTGCACTGATCCCATCCGCGCCCCCCACCGGTGGCGACCGTCCGGTGGACGTGTTCTTCCCCGGGCGGACGACAGAGGGGAGCGGTTCCGAGGCATCCTCAGCCACGGCGACCGCGCTGGTCGAGCGGACCGACGGCCCGGTCGACGGCAAAGAGTCTGCCGACGGAGTGGCTGACCTGAGCGTGGCCGCGCGGACGGTCATCACTCCGGAGCGGGCCACCGGCGCCAACGGCAAGGGCAAGGGCTCGGACGCCGCGACCGCGACCAGGCCGGCGCCGTCGACCGGCTCGTCGACAGCTCGCGGGGACCTGAACGGCTCCAGCAACGGCGCGGCCTCGGCGAAGCCCCAACTTGTGCCGACGGCGGTCGCGGAGACGGGGCCCGACCTGATTCCCGTCCCTGGGGCCGAGTTCGCTGAGCTGCCTGTCGGGTCAATTCGCCCAAACCCCAAGCAACCCCGACAGATCTTCGACGACGAGGCAATGTCCGAGCTGGTGCACTCCGTGCGCGAGGTCGGCATCCTGCAGCCCGTCGTGGTGCGCCGGGTCGCGGACGAGCAGGGTGAGGCCCGCTACGAGCTCATCATGGGCGAGCGCCGCCTGCGTGCCACGCAGCTGGCCGGCCTCGACCGGATCCCGGCGATCATCAGAGAGACCTCCGACGACGCCCTGCTGCGCGACGCGCTGCTGGAGAACCTGCACCGCAGCCAGCTGAACCCACTCGAAGAGGCAGCGGCCTACCAGCAACTCCTGGACGACTTCGGCTGCACCCACGAGGATCTCGCCACCAGGATCGGACGCTCGCGACCGCAGATCAGCAACACCATCCGCCTGCTCCGCCTGCCGCCGCTCGTACAGCGGCGGGTGGCTGCAGGGATCCTCAGCGCCGGGCACGCCCGGGCCCTGCTCGGGCTCGAGGACGCCGGCACGATGGAGCGGCTGGCTCAGCGGATCGTGGCCGAGGGCCTGTCCGTCCGAGCGATCGAGGAGATCGTGGCGCTCGGCGACGGGCCCACACCGAAGGCCGCCCGCAAGCGCCCGCGTGCGGGCTCGCACACCAGCGAGCTGGACGGCCTGGCAGGTCGGCTCGGCGACCGGCTGGAGACGCGGGTGGCCATCGCCCTGGGCAAGAACCGGGGCCGGCTGACCATCGACTTCGCCAGCGTGGAGGACCTCAACCGGATCCTCGGCCTGATGGCACCAACGGTGAAGGGCGCCTTCCAGCGCTGACAGCGGCACCGCACCAGGAGGCCGTCGCGGAGCAGGCGAGGACTGCCGGGCAGTAGGGTTCGCAGCCCTCAGACCCCGGCGGGCCGGCCGGCCGCGGCGGCCTCCACCATCTTCCGATAGAGAGTGCCCGGCTCGAGCCGGGCCGCCTCGATGGACTGGGGGAGCAGCGATGTCTCGGTCATCCCCGGCGCGACGTTCACCTCGAGGAACCACGGCTTGCCCCACCGGTCCACGACAAGGTCCGTGCGGGACACATGGCGCAGGCCGAAAGCCCGATGGCTCGTGAGGCCCACCTGATGCACCGCCTCGGACGCCGCCACGGGCAGTCGGGCCGGGCAGAAGAACTCGGTCGCGCCGGCGGTGTAGCGCGCGTCGTAGTCGTAGACCCCGCCGTCGGCCACGATCTCGACGCTCGGCAGGACCTGAGGCCCGTCGCCGGTGTCGACCACGCTGACGGCGACCTCGACGCCCTCCACGAGCTGCTCCACCAGTGCGACGTCCCCGTAGGCGAAGCAATCGACCATCGCCCGGGGCAGGTCCGTGTCCGACCGGATCACACTCACGCCGAGCGCGGACCCGCCCCGCGCAGGCTTGACCACCAGCGGCAGGGACAGCCGATCGACGATCGCCCCGAGGACCGCCTGCGCGCCGAGCTCCCGGAACGTCCCGTGCGGGAGGGCCACCGAGTCCGGCGTCGACAGGCCCGCCGCCCGCGCGACGGACTTGGCCACCGGCTTGTCCCACGCCACCCGGCACGCCTGCGGGGTCGATCCGACGTACGCGACGCCGAGCAGGTCCAGGACGTCCCGGATGGCCCCGTCCTCGCCGCTTGCCCCATGCAGGAGCGGCCACACCACGTCCGGCTTGCCCGCCTCCAGGGCCGGCAGCAGCGCCGCATCCACGTCCCGCAGTTCGACCGGGCAGCCCGCGTCGCGCAGTGCGTCGGCGACCCGGCGGCCGGAACGCAGGGACACGTCCCGCTCGTGTGACAACCCACCGGCCAGCACCAGGACGGACGGTCCCCGCTCCATCGTCTACTCCGCTCTCACGTCAGCTCAGCTCAGGCCGGCCAAGGTCATGCCAGCCCGGCTCGGCTCGGCTGGGCTCGGCTCGGCTGGGCTCAGGTCGGCTCAGCTCAGGTCAGCTCAGCTCAGGTCCGGCGACGGCGACGTCACGTGCGGCCGCTCGGCACCCGCACGTTTGCCGCCCGACGGCAGCCCGAACGTGTTGATCAATTCGAGCTCGGCGTCCACGACGGTCGCGAGCCGGCGGATCCCTTCCCGGATCCGCTCCGGGGTGGGGTAGCAGTAGGACAGCCGCATGCTGCTCCGCCCCTGGCCGTCGGCGTAGAACGCGGTGCCCGGCACGTAGGCCACTCGCTCGGTGACCGCCCTGGGCAACATGGCGCCGGCGTCCAGCCCCTCGGGCAGGGTCAGCCAGACGTAGAAGCCACCCCTCGGAGTCGTCCAGGTGGCGAACGGGATGAGGTCGGCAAGCGCGTCGAGCATCGCCTCGGCCCGCTCCCGGTACAGGCCGCGGAACACGTCGACCTGCGCCCGCCAGTCGTGGCTCTCCAGGTAGGTGGCGACGGCCAACTGGTTCAGGGCGCTGGGGCAGAGGATGGCCGCCTCGCTGGCCAGGACGAGCTTCTCCCGGACGGCATGCGGGGCCACCGCCCAGCCGACCCGAACGCCGGGGGCGAACGTCTTGGAGAACGAGCCCAGGTAGATCACACCGTCCGGGTCGAGCGAGTGCAGGGACGGCAGCGGGCCGCCCTCGAAGCCGAGCAGGCCGTACGGGTCGTCCTCGAGGATCAGCACCCCGTGCCGGGCCGCGATCTCGACGATCTGCGGCCGGCGCCCTGCGGACAGCGTGACGCCGGCGGGGTTGTGGTGGTTCGGCACCGTGTACAGCAGCTTGACCCGGCGGCCCTCGCGCCTCAGCCGGGTCAGGGTCTCGTCGAGTGCCGCGGGGATCAGCCCGTCAGCGTCGAGGGGGACGTGCACCACGTCCGCCTGGTAGGCCCGGAACACCCCCAGGGCTCCGACGTAACTGGGCGCCTCGGCGACGATCACATCGCCGGGGTTGATGAAGATCCGGGTGACGAGATCCAGGGCCTGCTGCGAGCCGGTGGTGACGACGACATCGTCCGGGTGGGCCTGCACGTGCTGCGGCGCCATCACCTCGAGGATCCGTTCACGCAGGCCGGGATCGCCCTGGCCGGAGCCGTACTGGAGGGCGACCGTGCCCCGTTCCGCGACCAGGCGCGCCAGCGAGTCGGCGACCACGTCGAGCGGCAGCGCGGACAGGAACGGCATGCCGCCGGCCAGCGAGACGACCTCGGGCCGGCTGGCGACGGCGAACAGGGCGCGGATCTCGGAGACGGTCATGCCCTCGGTGCGGTCGGCGTAGGTGCCGACCCACCGGTCCAGGCGTGACCCGTGCGCGGCGGGCAGGGGCGCGGTGTGAGTCGCGGAGGCTGCCGCAGCAGGGGCAGCGCCGGCTGACGGCGCGGCGGGGGAGGAACTGATCTCCCGGTGATCCCTGGTGCCTGGCAGTCCTTCAACCATCACAGCATTCCCTCCATGGCGCTCTCCGTAATCAATCATCACACCCAGTGCGCTTCCCGGGTGCTCTTAACCTGCGTACCATTTCAGATGGGCGATCTGTCGTCCTACCCGGCGGTCCACGGGAGTTTCGCATGCGCCTTGTACGGCTGATGGCTGCGGGGCTTGTCATCGGCGCCGTCGCCGGTTTCGTCTGGGCCTTGCTCCGCCCCCGCTCACCGCTTGGCCAACCTCATGATGTGACGAATGTCACTGACCCTGTCGGGGGCGCGGTGCCCCTGGCAGCCACAGATGCAGATGATCCACCGGCCGTGAACCCGGATGCCGGCACGGCGGGCGGATCGGCCGAGCCCGGTACGCAGTCAGAGGCAACGGTCTGATGGCGCGTCGGCTGGCGGCCCTGACTCTCGACACCCTGCCCGACCTTCCCGACCCCTGCCGCAAGTGCGTCACCTGGGAGCTGGATCCGGTGGCTGCGCGTCGTGCCATGGATGCCGGGGACACCGCGTTCGAGAAGGAGGCCTGGGTCTCGGCGACCCTGCTCGAGTGGGGCTCCTGCGGCCGGATCGCGTACGTGGACGACGACCCCGCCGGGTTCGTGCTCTACGCACCGCCGATGTTCGTACCGCGCTCGATGGCCTTCCCGACGTCGCCGGTCAGCGGGGACGCCGTTCTCCTGATGACCGCCCGGGTGCTGCCCCGCTACAGCGGTGGCGGCCTGGCCCGGATGCTGGTCCAGGCAGCCGCCAAGGACCTGACCCGGCGGGGTGTCCGGGCCATCGAGGCCTTCGGCGAGGCGGCTACCCCACGCGACACCGACTCGGGCGAGGAAGGGTCGGCGATGTGCATGGTCCCGGCGGATTTCCTGCTGTCGGTGGGGTTCAAGACCGTCCGCCCACACCACCGCTACCCGAGGTTGCGGCTGGACCTCAAGACCGCGCTGTCCTGGCGCGAGGACGTCGAGCAGGCGCTGGAGCGCATCCTCGGTTCGGTCAGGCCGCCGGCGCTTACCACGCACCGCTCCGCACCGTGAGGTCCGGGCCTGACCGCTTCAGGCCAGCCCGGCATGCGCGAGCACATCGCGCAGTCGCATCGTGCCGGTCGCCGCGTCCTGCTCGCTGAGGTAGAGCCGCTGGACGGCGACCACGATCGCCTCGGCGACGACGTCCCTGAAGCCTGGGTCGCCGAGGAGCCGGGCGTCTTCTGCATTGGAGAGATACCCGATCTCCGCCTGGACCGCCGGCATCGGCGTCACCCGCAGGATGTCGAACGTGCAGGCGTGGGTCCGCAGGTCGGGCAGCCCGGTGCGGGCCACCACCTCACGTTGCACCAGTGCCGCGAGGTGCGATCCGGTCGCCGACCTCGCGCCGATCCGCGCGTCGCCCCAGTAGAACGTGGCGACGCCCCGGGCCAGGCCCGAGCCGTGCCCGTCGCAGTGCAGCGACACCAGGACGTCCGCTCCGGCACCGACGGCGGTCGCGGCCCGCTCCTCATCAGTCGGGCAGGTCGCTCCTCCCCGGGTCAGCACGGCCCGCACGCCGGTCGCTGAGAGCCGACCCTCGACCCGCCGGGCCAGGTCCAACGTCACGTCCGCCTCGGCCAGCCCGAAGGCGACGACGCCCGGGTCCCCGGCCCCGTGTGACGGGTCGAGCACGACCACCTTGCCGGCCAGGCTGGACCCGGCACCGGCGACGGATGCCTCCTGCCGCAGCGCCCACGGATCCCCACCACCGACCGCCCGGGCCAGGGTGTCGAGCGCGCGCAGCGTCGCCGGCCCGCACATCCCGTCCGGCTCGAGGCCGAGCCCGCGCTGCAGCTCGCGCATCGCGGCCTCGGTCTGCGGGCCGAACAGCCCGTCCACCGGGCCTGCCAGCATCCCCAGGATGGCCAGTCGCTCCTGCAGGGCGGACACGTCGTCGCCGCGCATCAGGTGGCCGGGGGTGAACAACAGGATCCGGTCTCCGAGCCGCCAGCGCGCCGCGTCCAGCACCCGCGCGGTCTGGATGCCGACCACTCCGTCCGCGATCAGCCCGCGACGCTGCTGGAAGGCACGGACCTGAGCCTGGAGGGCCAGGTCGAAGACCTCGGGGTCATGACCGGGCTCCGGCCAGCCGGGGGCCTGCTCCAGCCCGACGTCCGGACCGTTCGCGGCCGCCGCCGGCTTGCCGTCACGACCCAGGCGCGACCCGGACCCGGCCAGTTCGAGCAACCCCCGCAGGGCAAGCACCCGGTCACCGCGATCGCCGCAGCGCAGAGGTGGCGCGGCGATGGACTCTGCCGTGGACACCCGTGAATCAGCCGAGCCAGGCCGACAGCTCACGCAGCAGCGCAGGCTTCGGCCGGGCCCCGATGATCGTCTTGACCAGCTCACCACCGGAGTAAACGGCGATGGTGGGCAGGGCGGTGACCCCGTACTGCGCGGTGGTCACCGGGTTGTCGTCAGCGTTCAGCTTGACCACGGAGATCTTGTCGGCGTGGGTGGCCGCTATCTCGTCCAGGATGGGGGAGATCTGGCGGCACGGACCGCACCAGGGTGCCCAGAAGTCGACGACGACGGGCTTGTCCGACGTAAGGACGTCAGCCGTGAAGGTGGCGTCCGTGACGGCCTTGGCGGTCATGGGCAATCTCCTCGTTGCGGGCGTTCGCATCTCGATGGTGCCACGGATCGGTGACAGCGCGCGGCCCGGACGGCCGATGCGGAGAGTGATCCTGCCACCCCTTGGACCGCGTTCCGCACACCGCTCGGCCGGCGCGCTCAGGCGTCGGCCTGCGCGGTCAGGTATCGCTCGGCATCCAGGGCCGCGGCGCAGCCGGTCCCGGCTGCGGTGACGGCCTGCCGGTAGGTGTGATCGACGACATCACCGCAGGCGAAGACGCCGGGCAGGTTGGTGCGGGTGGACGGGTGGTCGACCCGGATGTACCCGGCCTCGTCCAGCTCAACCTGGCCGCTGACCAGCTCGGTGCGCGGGTCGTGGCCGACCGCGATGAACAGGCCGGTGACCTCCAGGGTGCGTTCGGCGCCGGTGACGGTATCCCGCAGCTGAACCCCGGACAGCCGGCCGTCACCGTGCAGATCGGTCACCACGCTGTTCCAGGCCATCGTGAGCTTGGCGTCAGCGAAGGCCCGGGCCTGCATGATCTTGGAGGCGCGCAGCGCGTCCCGGCGGTGGATCAGGGTCACCGAGCGCGCGAACCGAGTCAGGAAGGTGGCCTCCTCGATCGCGGAGTCACCGCCGCCGACCACGGCGATGTCCTGGTCGCGAAAGAAGAACCCGTCGCAGGTGGCACACCAGGACACCCCATGCCCGGACAGCCGGTCCTCGGCCGCCAGCCCGAGCCGCCGGTAGGCCGACCCGGTGGCCAGAATCACAGTCCTGGCCTGGTGGACGGCGCGGGTGCCGAACTGCTCGTCGCCGGTGACGACCCGCTTGACCGGCCCGGTCAGGTCCACCTCGACCACGTCGTCGGTGACCAGTTCGGCGCCGAAGCGTTCTGCCTGGGTGCGGACGGAGTCCATCAGCTCCGGCCCCTGGATGCCCTTGGGGAAGCCGGGGAAGTTCTCCACCTCGGTGGTGTTCATCAACGCCCCGCCGGCGGTCACCGCGCCCTCGAAGACCAGCGGATGCAGGTCGGCCCGGGCGGCGTAGATCGCCGCGGTGTAGCCGGCCGGCCCGGAACCGATGATGATGACGTCACGGATGTCGCTCACGCTGTGGTACTCCCTGGAGACAGAGGGCCAGAGTGCGGTGGACTCCCGCCACGGCTGACGGCCGGGCTCGGGTGGCACGTCGGGGCAGGGTTGGGCTGCCGTCGATGGAACCGATCGTACGGTCTCGATGTTCCCGTCCCGGCCTGCCCCCCGAGGGCGCTGTCAGGAGAACCGATCAGGAGAACTGGGTGAACTTGATCGTTCCGTCGGCACCGGGGCGGCAGTCCCGAGCGACCACCCAGACCTCGTAGCCGCCGCTGTTCGACATCAGCACGATGACCGCGGCTTCCTGCCCGTTGTAGGTGGCGAGGTCGACCGCGACCGGCTCGGCGCCGGTCGCATGCAGGGCCTGCAGGCAGGCTCTGAGGCGCTGAGGGTCGCGCAGGCTCAGGTTCCCAGTCCCCGTGCCGGCCTTCGTCGATGCGCCGGGCACCGCGGGCGCCGCCGAGGCTTGGGGGGTTCTCACGGCGCCATCCGCGGCCGAGCGGGTGTAAGCCGTGGCAGCCTGCTTCATCAGCGCGTGGGCCTGTGCCGCCAGGCCGCTGTCGGTGTAGTTGGTCCCGGTGCTCAGCACCGGCGCGGTACCGGCGCCGAAGACCCGGGCGGGGCTCCCGCCCTCGGCGGCGCTACCCGCGGCGGTTTGGGCGGAGGGCGCCCCGGATGTCATCAGCGATCGGATCGCGAACGCGCCGAGGCCGAGGACCAGCACGATCCCGGCAGCTGCCGCCAGCACGGTGCCGCGCCGACTGGCCTTGACCTCGCGCACCTCCTGGCGCATGTCCCGTCGCGAGCGGGACGACCCGCGGGTGCCCCGAGCCAGGCGGGCCGGGCGAGCCATCGGTCCGGTGACCGGCGCCGCAGCCTCACCCAGCTTGCGGATGTCCATCGTCCGCTCAGGGTCGAGCGGCTCGCGAGGCCCGAACTCGAACGCGGGCTCGGCGGCCTCGGGCTCGGGCTCGGGCCTGGACTCAGGCTCAGGCTCAGGCTCGGGTGTCGGCGGGAGCTCATGATCGGCGCGACGCTCGGACCGGCGCCGGGCCAACGCCTCGTAGACCTCGATCGCCTCGGTGTCCGCCCACGGGGTGGGTGCCCGCAGCTGTGACGGCGGAGCCGGCGGCATCACCGGCACACCGGGCGCGCCAGGGACGGCCTGCTCGGCCCGGCCGAGGGCCTCGATCTGGAGCGCGGACTCGATCCTGGTGAGCACGTCGGCGGGCATCGGCCCCGGGTCGCTGCGGACCAGCAGGGAGCGGACGTGCTCGGCGTCCGCGAGCAGGGCGGTGCAGCGGGAGCACTCGAGCACGTGCGACTCGATCGCCCTGGCCTGCGCCGTGGGGAGAACGTCGGCGACCAGATCGGCGAGCAGGTCGTCGTCTGGATGCTGGGGGGGAAGGGCGCTGTTCACCATCCTGCGCCTCCACGGGTTGCCGGTCCGGCCGTGTCGTCGACGTGTGCCGTCTCGGCCGGTGCGACGCGCGAACGGGGCCTGCGGTTCCCGCCGATCGCGGCTTCCGCCTGCTGGCGCAGCAAGTGAGCCAGGGCGACCCGCCCGCGGGAGCATCGCGACTTGATCGTGCCCTCGGCCACGCCGAGCAGGATCGCGGCGTCGGCGACCGGGACATCCTGCATGTCGACCAGGACGACGGCGGCCCGCTGATTCTCGGGGATCGCGGCCAGGGCGGCCTGGATGTCCAGCCGGATCTCGGCCATGCCGTGCTCGTCCCGGCGGGAGGCGTACTCCGTGTCCCCCAGCGGGACGGTGGGGCGTGCCGCGCGGCGCCGCATCCGGTCCAGGCAGGCATTCACGACGATCCGGTGCAGCCAGGTCGTCACCGCCGCCTCAGCCCGGTAGCCGGCGGCGTTGCGGAAGGCGGAGATCATCGCGTCCTGGAGGGCGTCCGCGGCCTCCTCACGGTCGCTGAGGGTGCGCAACGCGACGGCCCAGAGCCGATCCCGGTGGCGCCGGAACAGCTCGGCGAAGGCGTCCGGGTTGCCCTGCACGTGGGCCGCCAGCAGCGCGCGGTCCTCGTCGGCCCGGCGCAACCTCTCCTGCCGGGCGGCTTCTTCATGGCTTGACGTGGTCACCGGACCCCGATCTCGGACACCACCAATTGGTACTTCCCGCCGGTGTTCGGCAGGCGCGTGAACCACAGCAGGAACTCGCCGGCGCTCACCGGCTGGGCGGGCGTGAGGACGACCTGGCCGCCGCCGATCGCGCCACTCGCCACGATGGCAGAACCGTCGAGGCCGCCGCTGGTCGTGGTGCGAAGCTCGACCCGGCCGCCGGTGCCGGCGACGTCGACCGTGACCTCCCGGACCGTCGAGGCCGCGCGCAGGTCGACGACCAGCCCGAGGCCCTTCTTCAGCCCGGAGAAGTCGGCGGTCGCGTAGTGGTTCGACTTCCACGCCGTGTGCGGGTCGCCGTCCATCGCGCGGGGGGCCTGGGCGTCGTTCTCGCTGCCGTCGCCCTGCGGGTCGATGGCCTGCACCCGCACCACCTCAGGGCTGGCCCCGGGCGCGGTCGACGGCGCGGCAGTGGTCGCGGGGGCGGACGACGGCGTCGGCGACGGGGCCGAACTCGCCGATGCCTTGGTGGAGGCGGCCGGGCTGGGCGTCGGCCGGGCATTCCCGCCGGAGCCGAAGTCACGCAGCGAGAACGCCGCGACGATGAGCATCAGGGCGACGAAGCCCACCACCACGGAGATGACGAACCGCGACTCCTGCTGCGGTGGCTGCTGCACGGGCACCGGGGCCACGAAGGGGACGAGGGACTCCTCCTCGGGGACCGGCGTGCCGATCTGGGCCAGGTCCGCCCAGGTGTCGCGGAACGGTCGCGGCGGTTGCGGCGGTGGGGGCGCTGGCAGTGCTGGAGGCGCGACCGGCGGCTCGCCCAGGGCCAGGCCACCGGTCGTCGGGCCGGAGGCTCCCCGGGAGGTCCCGGCCGGTGCCCTCGACGGGGCAGGCGCCGACGGGGCGGGCGCCGACGGGGCAGGCGCCGACGGGGCGGACGTGACTGGGGCGGACGCCACCGGCATGCCGGCCGCGGCTTGGCCGGCCTGCCTGGCCCGTACGTTGCTCTCCAGCAACTCGGCCCGAAGGTCCGCGGACACCCGGGGTTGCTCGGCGGGTCTGGCGGGAGCGGGTGCGCCGGCGCCGGGCGCGCCGGCGGTGGTGCCGGTGTCGGCGGTGCGCGGGAGCAGGCTCGACTGCCCCGAGGCCGTGCCCTCCGCCGTGCCCTCCGCGCCCGCCGCCCGGGAGGGCCTGGCCGGGCCGCCCAGTCGCAGCCCCCGCGGGCTGGTCAACGGCTCGATCCCGGCCCATGGTGCGAGCTGTCCGGCGAGGTCGGCCGGGCTGCGCGGCCCGTCGTCGTACGGGCCGAGCGTCACCGCGCAGAGAGTGTCGAGGTCGTTCGGGACCCCGGGTACGAGATCTGCAGGCGGGACAGCGCGCCCGGCGATCCGCGGCGCGGGCAGCACGGTGCTGCGGCTGGCGCCGGGCCACCGCCCGGTCAGCCCGGCGTAGAGCACCTGGACCAGGCCGACCGCGTCGATCCGGCTGGCCCGGGCGGCATCGGGGCACTCCGCATCGGCCAGCGCCGCGTCCACCGCGATGCCGGTGACCAGCACCGAGCCGTCCGCGCGGATCAGCAGGTGCTCCGGCAGCAGGAGCTGGTGATGCAGGCCGCGCGACTCGGCCCGGGCCAGGGCCTGGGCCGCCTCACCGATCAAACGGCGCACGGTCTCGGCCGGCAGTGGCCCGTCGGACAGCGCATCGGCCAGCGTCCGCCCGGGCACGCTCTCGCTGACCAGGAAGGTCGACGGGCCGTCCTGACCGACGTCGAGCAGGCGGGCGAGGCGATGGTCCTCCATCAGCGCCGCACGCCGGGCGGCGTCCACGACGTCCGCGCTCTGCGGGTGGCGCTCACGCAGCACCCGGACGGTGACCGGGTGGTCCACAGTCTCGTCGACCGCTCGCCAGGTGGAGCTGTGCTCGGTGCTGCTGAGGCGCTCCTCGAGCCGGTAACGCGCCGCGAGAAGGGTTCCGTGGCCGACGCCGTTCAGAGCCGTCCCTCCCCTCAGGCTGCTGTGCGGGATGCCAGGCGGAACCATGCTAGTGCCGTGACCACCAGCCCCGGCCGTTGGCGGAGCCGGTGGAGCGCCGGGGAACGCGAGGCGCTGGGCCTGAGCTCAGGGCTTGGCGTGGCGACCCAGGGGGCGCAGCCGCCCCGAGCCGCCGAACCGGGCCAGCAGGGGCGAGGTCAGGGTGTCCAGCTCGTCGGCGTGCATCGCCTTGAGCAGGCCGCCGTACATCGCGAGCATGACCGGCCCGGCCACGCAGAGCGCCGCCAGCGCCCCGACCCGCCCGTTCCCGGCGACGCCGTGCACGGCGAGCACCATCAGCCAGCCGGCTGCGGCCGCGGCGATCCCCGCCGTGGCGAACTGCACGTGGCTGCGCAGCACTTCGGCGCCGTCGATCGAACCGATCCGCCGCCGCAGCAGCAGCAGCGAGGTGCCGGCGCCGATCAGGTTGGAGGCGCTCATCGCGACCCCGACGCCGATGGTGACCCACTCGCCCGGCAGAGTAGCCAGGCAGAACAGGTTGCCGGCGGTCCACAGCATCGCGACCAGGGACTGGATCAGGAACGGCGTGCGGGCGTCCTCGAAGGCGTAGAACACGCGCTGCATCAGGTACTGCGCGCTGAACGGCACCAGGCCGAAGGCCATCGCCAGGGTCACCAGGTACAACGCCTTGACCGAGGAGGGGCCGTTGCCGAAGAAGACCATCGTGGCTGCCTCGTGCCCGAGCACGACGAAGCCGGCGGTGGCGGCGACCGTGGCCACACCGGTGGTCCGCAAGCCGAGTGACAGGTCGGAGCGGATCCCGCCGATCTGCCCCGCTGCGGCGGAGTGCGACATCCTGGTGAAGAACGCCGTCACCAGGGACACCGCCACCAGCGAGTGCGGGAACATGAACAGCAGGTAGGCATTGTCGTAGACGAAGCGCCCCGCATGCAGGCCCGCACCGGCCACCGTGGCGCTACCGGCGTTGGTCACCTTCGAGGTCACCACGAAGGCCAACTGCCCGACCGCCACCGCGGCGAAGGTCCACCCGGCGACCCGGCCCGCCGAGCGCATCCCCACTCCGCGCAGCCCCCAGCGCGGCCGCCAGCGGAATCCGGTCCGGCGCAACACCGGGACGAGGATGAGGGCCTGCGCGACCACGCCGAGGGTGGTGGTCCCGGCCAGGATCATGATCGGCGTGCCGCTCCACCAGCCGCCGGACTTCTCCCCGGACCCGGCGTAGCGGACGAACACCAGGATCCCCGCGATGGCCACCACGTTGTTGACCACCGGAGCCCACATGTAGGGCCCGAAGCTGCCCCTGGCGTTCAGCACCTGCCCGAAGATCGTGTAGAGCCCGTAGAAGAAGATCTGCGGCAGGCACCAGAGCGCGAAGGCCGTGCCGAGAGCGAGCTCCTGCGCGGTCGGGGTCTGCGACCAGTAGAGCCGGAACAGCGGTGTGGCCAGGACGGTGATCACCACGGTGGCGATCAGCAGCACGGTGATGGACAGGGTGAGCAGCCGGTCGACGAACTCCTGCCCGCCGTCACGCCGCTTGCTGGCCCCGACGATCTGCGGCACCAGGACGGCGTTCAGCACCCCACCGCCGATCAGGATGAAGAAGCTGTTCGGCAGCGTGTTCGCGGTGGTGAACACGTCGCTGGACACGTGCGTGCCGATGGCCCAGGCCAGCGCGGTGGTGCGGGCCACGCCGAGGACCCGCGACACGGCGGTACCCGCAGCCATGATCCCGCTGCTGCGCATCACCGAGGTGGTGCCGATCGAGGCGTCCGGGCCGGAGTCGATGATCGGCAGCAGGACGGTGGGAGCGTCCGGGCTGCTCATCCGGCGCTCGAGCCAGGCCTCGGCGCGCGGATCGACACGGGGATCGGCACGCCCGTGCGGGTGGGTCCCGGGTGGGGAGCGCAGGCCGTCGGCGGCGGAAGGGCCGTGCGGGGCGGAAGGGCCGTGCGGGGCGGAAGGGCCGTCCGGAACCGGCGGGCCTGGGTAGGCGACGGTGGGATCGTCGGGCGAGACCCTGGCGCGGCGGCGTTCCTGCTCGATCCGGTGACGGCGAGACCCGGGCCGCGACCCCGGTGGCAGCTGTGAGGCCCGCGGCGGGAACGGTGACTCCGGTGGATACGGCGAAGCCGGTGCAGGGGGCGACGATCCCGATGGCGGCGCGGATACCGGTGGGAACGGCGATGCCGGCGGCTGGGGGTGTGACTCCTCCGGCGGGTCAGCCGGCCGGGCCTGCGGGTCGGGCGGGATCGGGCCGGAGACCGGTGATCCGGTGCGCGGCGGCCCCGGGTAACTCAGTCGCGGCCAGCCCTCCTGCCACGGTTGGGCCTGCGGTTGGGCCTGCGGTTGGGCCTGCGGTTGGGCCTGCGGTTGGGCCTGCGCTTCGGACGGGCGTTCGGGCAAGGGTTCAGGCAGGCGTTCGGACTGCGCCACCGCCGGCCCGGCGCGGCCGTGCCGCGGCGGATGGTGACCCGCCGACCCGCCCTGGCCCTGCTGCTCGGCTTCATGGTCGGCCGCTCGGGAGTCCGGGGGAGGCGTGAAGCCGAGCGCGACCAGCCAGTCGGTCGGGCGCCCGGAGGGCGGCTGGTTCATCTCGCCCCCCGCCTTCGCCGTCCTGTCGGGGCCCCGCCGCGATCGTCGCCGGGGCGGGCGCCCGGTTGCGTTCCGGGGTATCCGC
Organism: uncultured Actinomycetota bacterium; assembly: GCA_963740575.1. GTDB lineage: Bacteria > Actinomycetota > Actinomycetes > Actinomycetales > Kineosporiaceae > CAVUET01. The sequence continues at coordinate 235,784 of CAVUET010000006.1, forward strand.
CCGGTCCCTGTACGGGGTACTTACCCGGCTCGGCGCCCGGATATGCATGAGGTTCGTCGACCGGCCACTCCACCGGTCCGTCGGTGGGCCTGTCAGCGGAGCCGTTCCCAGGTCCTGCCCCGGTCCTCGGTCCCGGATGCTGCTGCGGCGGCCACCAGCCCTGGCTCGGGGTCTGCGGGGCGGGCGGCAGCCTCATGCCGTACGGCGGGGTGGCGGCCCAACGGCCCAGCACGGCCTCCCGCTGGACGACTTCTTCGTCCGCGTCCGGAACCGTCTCGGGCGGCACCCTGGTTCGGCCCCGCCGCACGCCGCGGACCAGGCCGACCACCACGAGGATGGCCAGCAGGGCGCCGACGATGCCCAGGCCCCGGTTCTCCCATTCGGGGTGCACCCGGACCTCGATCGGTGCAGCGGTACCGAGCAGCGTCTGGGCCCGCGTGCTGAGCTGCACGTCGACCAGCACGTCGCCGTTGCCGATCGCCTTCACCGGGACGAAGACCTGCTGGCGGCCGTGCGCGGGCACGGTGGCCGGGACGGAGGCGGTCACCCGCAGCCGGGGCATCTGCGGCCGCAGCGTCACGATGACCTCGACCGGCTGGTTCAGGTCGTTCTGCAGCACGACCGGCAGGCTTCCGGAGTGGCTGAGCAGGTTCTGCGAGCTGCCGGACACCACGGAGATCGCTGCGTACAGGGCGTTCACCTCGTGCACCAGCGAGGCCACCCCGACCGGCTGCCCCGCGCGCTGCGCGCGCCACGCCTGACCGGCCAGCGACACCGCGCGGGCCTCCAGCGCGGGGACCACGTCCGCCGGACGGGTCAGCGCGGGCGCCAGCCGTTCGACGTCGTTCTCGGCCTTGGCCGCGGCGCGCATCTGCTGCGCGGGCAGCTCGGCCGCTCGGGCGGCGGCCGGGTAGGTCAGCACGCGACGCAGGTTGGGGGCGGCCCGGGCCTGCAGGGCGCTGAGGGGGTCGAGCTGGAGCCAGGAGGAGGCGCCCCGCAGCGCCTGCGCCGCCGCCTGCACGCCGGCCGGTGACGGATCCCAGTTCCGGGGGGTCACCGCCAGGACCGCGCGGGACTGGTTGGGCCGCTCGGCGGTCAGCGTGATCAGGTCGGCGAGGAGCTGCTGGGTGGCCAGCACGGGAGTGGCCCCACCGGTGGCGGCGAGCTCGACCGAGAGCGCGTCGTCGTAGATCAGCCCGGGCAGCCTGCCCGAGACGGCGCCCGTCACCGCGAGCACCGATCGTCCGGACGGCGTGTAGTTCAGGTCCTGGGTCGTCGGCTGACTCGCGCCGGACAGCACGACGGCACGGCCGACCCGGGAGGCGGCCAGGTTGACGGTGGCCTGATCGGCGAGCCCGTTGACCGGCCAGGCGACGTCCGCGCGCAGCGTGCTGCCGAGCACCTGCTTGGTGACGGTTCCGGCCAGGGTCCGTCCGGCGCCGTACAGGCTGCGGGCGTAATTGCTGGTCGTGGTCGTGGTCCCGGTGTGGGCGATCGAGGCCAGGTCCGGGTCCGCGAGCGGCAGCGCCACCGCGTCGCGGCCGCTGAGCCCGGACCGGATGGCGTCCAGCCAGCCGGTGGCGTCCGCTGCGCCGGGAGCCGGTCCGGAGCCGTCAGAGCCGGACGCCGGGGTCGAACTCGGGCTCGCCGAGGCGCCGTCCTGGCCGTTGCCGGAGCCGGTCGCCGTGGCCGACCCCCCGAGCAGCCCCTTCGCGTGACCCGGCTCGGACTGCCAGGCTGCGGCCAGCACGGCGGGGTCGAGCGCCCAGCTGAATCCGGTGTCACCGGTCGCGGCCACCACCCGTCCCAACCGGCCCTGGGGGGCCAGGCTGGCCAACAGATCGGCGCTCGGGACGGTCGCGTCCGCGCTGGCGGTCGTCGACGTGACCGGCGTGAGCAGGGTCAGCCGGGTGGGGGAGACCTGGACGTCCGGCACCCAGATCACGAACGTACGCTGCTGCCCGAGCAACTCCGATCCCCCGCCGGCGTGCCCGATCACGTCGAGGGCGGCACCGCGGGCGCCGAACGCGGAGGCCGAGTCCGGCAGGTTCAGCGCCCTGGCCGGCACCGTCAGCCGGAAGGACGCTGTGGCCTGCGGCGCGAGGGCGGCCGTGATTCGGTGGCTGGAGCCCCGGACCGGGTCGGTCACGGTCGAGGTGCCGGAGACCCAGTCCTGGATGCCGGATCGGGTGCCGATCGGCAGGTACTGCGTCCTCAGCCGGACGTCGAGGTTGGTCAGCGGTTCGGTCCCGGAGTTGGTGACCCTGCCGGTGATGGTGATCGTGTCGCCCGGCGAGACGGTCGCGGGGGACAGGCTGTCGATCAGCACCCGGACGGGCAGGGAGCTGGTCGCCGCCTCGGCGGGCCGGGCCGTCCCGGCCAGCAGGATCGTGCCGAGCACCGCCGCGAGCAGTGACATCGCCAGAACCCGCGTCAGTGCGGACGGCCCGCACCCCGAGGACGGCCCGCACCCCGAGGACGGCCCGCACCCCGCGAACGGCCCCGTCCCGGAACGCCGGTTCCGGGAGCGGGTGAGCCGACCTGCCGAGGGCCGGCCGGCGCGGCCGTTCACGCGGTGTCCGCCAACCGGGCTGTGGCCTCTCTGGCGATCTTGCGTTCGTTCGGGAAGGCGAGCAGTGCGACCAGCTCGGCGAGCGGTACCCAGGCCACGTCGATGGCCTCCCGATCAGGGTCACCCTCCACGCTGAGCCGCCCCCCGGTGGCCTCCAGCAGGTAATGGTGCACGAGCTTGTGCACCCGGCGGCCTTCGGCCGAGAACCAGTAGTCGATGGTACCGAGCGTGTCGACCACCCGGCCGCGGATCCCGGTCTCTTCCTCGATCTCCCGGATCGCGGCCTGCTCGGGGGTCTCGCCCCCCTCCAGGTGGCCCTTGGGCAGGCACCACTCCACCCGCCCGGCCCGGTTCACCCGGGCGATCACCGCGGCCCGCACCGGCCGGCCCGCCAGGTCGACTACAAGCCCGCCGGCGGAGGTCTCCTCCACGGTCGGCAGCGCCCGGCGCGGCGTGCGCGAGGACCGGGCAGGACGGGGCATGCGGTCACTGTAACTAGTCACATGGGGTCCGTGGGCAGGCCAGCACGGTGAGTCACTGCGTGCATCTGGCACGCTTGGCACCCGTGCCCACCTCCCGATCCACCGACCTCGCCGGGGCCCGCAAGCGGCTGCTCGCGGCGCTGGTCCGGCTCGATCCGGCGATCACGGATCTGGCCGCCCGGTTCGCAGCGGACGGCCACCACCTGGCTCTGGTCGGTGGCCCGGTCCGCGACGCGATGCTCGGCCGCACGGCTCCTGACCTCGACTTCACCACCGATGCCCGGCCCGAGACCACGATCCGCCTGCTCCGCTCGTGGGGCGACACGCACTGGGAGATCGGCAAGGAGTACGGCACGATCGGCGCCCACAAGCGTGACCTCACGGTCGAGGTCACGACCTACCGCTCGGACGCCTACGAGGCCACGTCCCGCAAGCCCGAGGTGGCGTTCGGCGACAGCCTCGAAGGCGATCTCGGTCGACGTGACTTCACCGTCAACGCGATGGCTGTCGAGTTGCCGTCGCTGACCTTCGTCGACCCGTACGACGGCCTGTCCGACCTGGTCGCGGGTCGGTTGCGCACGCCGGGGACCGCGGAACAGTCCTTCACCGACGATCCGCTGCGGATGATGCGCGCCGCCCGCTTCGCCGCGCAGCTCGGCTTCGACGTGGCGCCCGAGGTGATCACCGCCATGCGTGAGATGGCCGGGCGGATCGAGATCGTCGCCGCGGAGCGGATCCGGGTCGAGCTGGAGAAACTGGTCCTCGCACCCCGGCCGCGGCCGGGCCTGGAGCTGCTGGTCAGCACCGGGCTGGCCGATCAGATGCTGCCCGAGCTGCCCGCGCTGCGCCTGGAGATCGACGAGCACCACCGGCACAAGGATGTCTACGAGCACTCGCTGACCGTGCTGGAGCAGGCGATCCTCCTGGAGGACGGGCCGGACGGCCCGGTGCCCGGCCCCGACCTGGTGCTCCGGCTGGCCGCTCTGCTGCACGACATCGGCAAGCCGGCCACCCGCCGCTTCGAGGCCGACGGCGGGGTCAGCTTCCACCACCACGAGATGGAGGGCGCCAAGCTCGCCACCCGCCGGATGCGGGCGCTGAGGTTCGACAAGGACACCACCAAGCAGGTGGCCCGCCTGATCCAGCTGCACCTGCGATTCCACGGCTACGGCGGCGGCGAGTGGACCGACTCCGCGGTCCGCCGCTACGTCACCGATGCCGGGCCGTTGCTGGAGCGGCTGCACAAGCTGACCCGCTCGGACTGCACGACGATGAACCGGCGCAAGGCCGACCGGCTGGCCCGGGCCTATGCCGACCTGGAGAAGCGGATCGGCCGGTTGCAGGAACAGGAGGAGCTGTCCGCCGTCCGGCCCGACCTGGACGGCAACGCGATCATGGCCCTCCTCGGGATCGCGCCGGGGCCGGACGTCGGCCGGGCCTGGACGTACCTCAAGGAGCTCCGGCTGGACCGTGGCCCGCTGGATCGGGCCGAGGCCGAGGCCGAACTGCTGCGCTGGTGGCACGAGCACGGGCACGAGCAGGGGCACGGGCACGAGCAGGGGCAGGACGCCGGGACGTAGCCTGGCGCGATGGGCATCGCCGGCACCTTCCTCGCAGATCTGCGGACGGTGCTGCGCGGCCGGGACTTCCGCCGCCTGTTCGCCACCCGCCTGGTCTCGCAGGCGGCGGACGGGATGTTCCAGGTCGGCCTGGCCGGGGTGATCTTCTTCTCCCCGGAACGGGCCACCAGCGCCCGGCAGGTGGCGCTCGCCTTCACCGTGGCCGTGCTGCCGTACACCGTCGTCGGGCCGTTCGCCGGCGTGCTGCTGGACCGCTGGCGGCGCCGTCAAGTGCTGGTGGTCGCCAACGCGGCCCGGGCGGCCATGGTCACCGGCACGGCCGCGCTGGTGCTGCACGGCGTGGCGGGTGCCCCGCTGTACGCCGCGGCGCTGGCCTGCATGTCGGTGAACCGGTTCTTCCTCGCCGGGCTGGGCGCCAGCCTGCCGCACGTGGTGGACGGCGATGAGCTGGTGATGGCGAACTCCGTCTCGCCGACCTCGGGAGCCATCGTCGCGATCGCCGGTGGGGTGGCCGGTTACGGCGTGCGCGCCCTGGCCGGTCCCGGTGACAGCGTCGACGCCGCCATCGTCGAGCTGGCCGCGGTGGTGTACCTGCTGGCCGCTGCCCTGGCGACCCGGATGCACCCGGACCTGCTCGGACCGGACGCCGCCGACCGGCTGAGCTGGTCCGGGGTGCGCGGCTGCGCGGTCGGCGTCGGGCGCGGGATGGCCCGTGCGGCGGGGCATCTGCGGCTGCGGCGCCCGGCGTTCTCGGCGCTCGCGATGACCGCCTCGGTGCGGTTCGGCTACGGGGTGTCCACACTGATGACGATCCTGATGTGCCGGAACCGATACACCCCGGGCGATATCGACGCCGGCCTGGCCATGCTGACCACGGTCCTGGCCGCCTCCGGCGCGGGGTTCGCGCTCGCCGCCGTGGTCACACCCGCTGCCACCCAACGGATCCGGCCCGAGAGCTGGATCGTGACCTGCCTGCTGGCGACGGCGGGAGTGGATGTCCTGCTGCTGCTGACTGCGCCGTTCGCGCTGCTCGCGGTGGCCGCCACCACGCTCGGGATCACCACCCAGAGCGGGAAGATCTGCGTCGACGCGATCGTGCAGAGATCCGTGGACGACGAGTTCCGCGGCCGCGTCTTCTCGCTCTACGACGTGGTGTTCAATGCCTCGTTCGTGCTCGCGGCCGGCGCTGCTGCGGCCCTGCTGCCCCCCACCGGGTACTCCCGTGAGGTCCTGCTCGGGCTGGTCGTGATCCAGGTGATCACCGCGCTGGCGTACCGCCGGTCCGCGATGAGCACGGTGCCACGCGGCGCCCGACTGGCGGGCACGGCGTGACACCGTGCTCAATCCCGGGCTCCCGGTGACGGCGGGAGCCCGGGCCGCAGGTCAGCGCTCGAGCTCTCCTCGGATGAACCGCTCCAGGTTCGTCCGGGCGATGTCGTCCGGGTACTGCACCGGCGGGGATTTCATGAAGTACGACGCGGCCGACAGCACCGGACCGCCGATGCCGCGGTCCTTGGCGATCTTCGCCGCCCGCACGGCGTCGATGATGATGCCGGCGGAGTTCGGGGAGTCCCACACCTCGAGCTTGTACTCCAGGTTCAGCGGCACCTCGCCGAACGCGCGGCCCTCGAGCCGGACGTAGGCCCACTTGCGGTCGTCCAGCCACTGGATGTAGTCGCTCGGCCCGATGTGCACGTTCCGCGCGCCGAGGTCGTGTTCCAGGTTGCTGGTGACGGCCTGGGTCTTGGAGATCTTCTTGGATTCCAGCCGCTCCCGCTCGAGCATGTTCTTGAAGTCCATGTTCCCGCCGACGTTCAGCTGGTACGTCCGGTCGAGGACCACACCCCGGTCCTCGAACAGCTTGGCCAGCACCCGGTGCGTGATGGTGGCGCCGACCTGGCTCTTGATGTCGTCACCGACGATCGGAAGCCCGGCGTCCTCGAACTTCTTGGCCCACTCCGGGTCCGAGGCGATGAACACCGGCAACGCGTTCACCATCGCCACCCTGGCGTCCAGGGCGCACTGCGCGTAGAACTTGTCCGCCGCTTCCGAGCCCACCGGCAGGTAGGAGACCAGGACGTCGACGCGGGCGTCCTTGAGCACCTGGACGACGTCGACGGGCTCCTCGTCGGACTCGCTGATCGTCTGCCGGTAGTACTTGCCGAGCCCGTCGAGGGTGTGGCCGCGCTGGACGGTGATCCCGAGCGGCGGCACGTCGCAGATCTTGATCGTGTTGTTCTCGCTCGACGAGATCGCGTCGGACAGGTCGAAGCCGACCTTCTTGGCGTCCACGTCGAAAGCAGCTACGAACTCGATGTCGCGCACGTGGTAGTCACCGAACTGCACGTGCATGAGACCCGGGACTTTGCTGCCTGCATCGGCGTCCCGGTAGTAGTGGACGCCCTGCACCAAGCGACGCGGCGCAGTTGCCGACTCCGACGATGGCGACGCGTACGGATCCCATGCCTTTCTCCTTCGTTGTCAGTACTTCGTTGTCAGTTCTGATGTCAGTTGCTCGTTCTCAATCACGTCCTTGCTGGACGTTGGTGCCGTTCGTGGTGCAACCGACGGGCGGCCGTCAGCGGTCCGTGCGGGGGGCACGCGGCCGCCCCGGGGACGGGTCGGGGTCCGGGTCTCGCAGGTGGGTCATGTTGCTGGCGCGCTCGGTGTCGATCAGTTCGCTCAGCCAGCGCACCTCGCGCTCGACCGACTCCAGGCCGTGCCGCTGGAGTTCGAGGGTGTAGCTGTCCAGCCGCTCCCGGGTCCGGGTCATCGACTGCCTGACCCCCTCGAGGCGCTCCTGCAACCGCATGCGCCGGCCCTCGAGGATCCTCAGCCGGGTCGCCGCATCGGTCCGGGAGAAGAACGCGAAGTGGACGTCGAAGGTCTCGTCCTCCCAGGCCGCCGGCCCGGACTGCAGGACCAGCGACTGGAACCGCTCCTTGCCCTCCGCGGTGATCTCGTAGACGATCCGGGCCCGCTTGCTGGCGGCGAGCGAGCCGGCCGCGGCCGCGGGGTCGGCCGGCCCGGCGGCGCGGATCAACCCATCGGTGAGCAGGGCCTTCAGCGCCGGGTAGAGCGTGCCGTACGACAGCGCCCGAAACGTCCCCAACAGTGCGTTCAGACGCTTGCGCAACTCGTAGCCGTGCAGTGGTGTCTCGTGCAGCAGGCCGAGCACGGCGAGTTCGAGGACATCGGCACGCCGGCTCACCGTGGACCTCCCTCCACCGCGGACGACCCATCGGGTTACACGGACGTTACATCTGTCTGATGTATCGCTCCGATACATCTGGACACTAGGTGGCGCACCGGCGGACCGCAACCCCTGAACACAGGTGTGACCGATCCGGTCGTCCGCGGCTGTTCGGGTGGAACCGCCGGCGACGGGCGGCCCGGGCGGGCCGGCCGTACGCTCGATCGGTGCCCCGGCCGCCGACCCGCCCGCGGGCCCGAGCGTTCGTGAACTACTCGTTGCAGCGCCGGGCCGTGCTGCAGTCACTCCTGCGCGGGGTCACCACCCGGACCGAGGTCTGCGACGCGCATCCGTACCTGTTGCGCGCGGCGAAGTTCCACGGCGAGCCCGTGCGTCGCGCCTGCCCGGTCTGCCGCCGGGTCGCCCTGGCCCTGCTGCGTTACGTCTACTCGGACGAGCTGGGCCAGTACTCGGGCCGACTGCGGACGGCGGAGGAAGTCGTCAGCCTCGCAGGTGATTACGGTCACGTGAGCGTGTACGTCGTGGAGGTCTGCCGGGACTGCGCCTGGAACCACCTGCTGGCCTCGTACGTAGTCGGTGACGGGACGGCTCGCCGGCCGCCGCGTCGCCACCGCACGGTGGAGGACGAGTACGGCTATTGAGCGCCCGCTGAACAGCAGGTTTCGAGCCAGGGTGTAGAGCAGGCCCATACTGGACAACCGAACGCCGGGGTCGGATGCGCCACCTGCACCGGATCTGGCCGTCGCTCGTGCCAGCAGCGCCAGCCGAGACGAGGGAAGAAGAGGAACGTGGGACGTCGTATCGCCCAGCCGGTCGGTGGGCGGGTACCTCCGCGGCACGAGGGGATGATGCGCTACCCCGAGCCACAGGCCCGGCGGAAGCGGTTCATCGACTACCCGAGGGCGGCCCGTCGCGGGTGGACCCGGTGGATCCCGTCCTGGCTGCTGGTGAGCTCGATGATCCTGCTGGGGATCGGCAGCATGGCCGTGGCCTTCCTGGCGATGTACGCCAACGCCGAGGTGACGCCGCCCCAGGCGATCACCCAGGCGCAGACCACGATCATCTACTACAACGACGGCAAGACCGAGATCGGCCGCTTCCAGGAGGAGAACCGCACCATCGTCCCGCTCTCGTCGGTTCCTCAGACCGTGCGGTACGCGGTGCTGGCGGCCGAGGACCGGACCTTCTACACCAACACCGGGGTCTCGGTCACCGGGATCCTGCGCGCCGCCTGGAACAACAGCCAGGGCGGTTCGCTGCAGGGCGGCTCGACCATCACCCAGCAGTACGTGAAGAACGCGATCCTGAACAACCAGCAGCGCACCGTCTCGCGCAAGCTGAACGAGTTCTTCGTCGCCCTCAAGATCAGCCGCCAACTGTCCAAGGACGACATCCTCGGCAACTACCTGAACACCATCTACTTCGGCCGGAACTGTTACGGGATCGAAGCGGCGTCGCAAGGTTACTTCCACAAGGACGTCACCAAGCTCACCCCGTCCGAGGGTTCCTTCCTGGCCGGCATCATCAACGGTCCCAGCCTCTACGACCCTGCCAGCGGCGCCGCTGCCGCAGCGCAGGCCAAGGATCGCTGGACCTTCGTCGCGGACGGGATGGCCAAGGAGGGCTGGGTCACGCCGGAGGTCCGCGCGACGATGAAGTTCCCCGTCGTCCAGCCGCCGAAGGCCGCGGCCAAGAAGGCCGCGGACGACCAGACCGGTTACCTGCTGCAGATGGTTCGCAACGAGCTGGTGAACGTCAAGCACCTCTACACCGATCAGCAACTCGACACCGGCGGACTGCGGATCGTCACCACCTTCGACCGGCGCCGGATCGCCGAGGCCGTGCACTCGGTGCAGAAGATGCTGCCGCCCCGCAAGAAGTGGCCGGCCGGGACGCAGGTCGCGCTGGCCTCGATCGACCCGAGAACCGGTGCCGTCGTGGCGATCTACGGCGGGGACGGCAACCGGTCGCAGAACGCGGCCACGCAGGACATCGCCCAGGCGGGGTCCACGTTCAAACCGTTCGCCCTGATCACCGGGCTCACCGGAACAGAGCGGCACGAGCCGTTCAGCCTGAAGAGCCGGTTCGACGGGCGCAGCCCGCAGCGGTTCACGGGCTACGACAAGCCGGTCCGTAACTACGGCAACGAGCAGTTCGGGAAGATCAGCTTGATCACCGCCACCGAGCACTCGGTGAACACGGTCTATGTCGGGCTGAACGACGAGATCGGGCCCAACAACACCATGGCCACGGCGATCAAGGCCGGCCTGCCGACGAAGACCAACGGCCTGACCGAGAACATCTCGAACGTACTCGGGCCGAGTTCGCCGCATCCGATCGACATGGCCTCGGCGTACACCACCATCGCGGCCCAGGGCGTCCGGCACCCCTGGTTCGTGGTGCATCAGGTGCGCAACACCAATGGTCCGATCTATACCTACCGCCCGGCCGGAACGCCGGCGTTCAGCGCGGACGTCATGGCCGACACCACCTACGCGATGCAGCAGGTGGTCAGGCACGGCACGGGCGCCTACGCGAACAAGATCGACCGACCGGCCGCGGGTAAGACCGGTACCTCGGACAACAGCGAGTCCGCCTGGTTCGTGGGCTTCACCCCGCAGTTGACCACGGCGGTCGCGATGTACCGGATCGGTCCCGCGCCGAACTTCACGCCGATGCCGTTGACGGGCTTCGGTGGCGTCTCCACCAGGGCCATGACGGGTGGCGCGCTGCCGACGCGGGTCTGGACCGAGTACATGTCCGCGGCGCTGGACAACCAGCCGGTGATCGACTTCCCCGATCCGGCCTACGGTGGGGTCACGGTCGATCCGGCGCCGAGCACCACCCCGCCCCCGGCGCCCACGCCGACGACGGCCCCGATCCCGACCCCGACGGCGCCCACCACGACGACGCCGTTCCCGACCAAGACCCACCGCCCGAGGCCGACGCCCCCGAGCCCGACCCCCACGGGCACGGTGACGGCCTCCCCGTCAGGCTGACCGTGGTCCCGCCGCGATCATGGCAGCAGGGGCCGGTCGGGATCACGGGGGGCACGGCGAGCCGGGACGCCCCGGCAGGTTCTATCGTCACCCGGTACACCGATCGCGCCGCGGGCCGGATCGTGCACCGCGCCGCGGCCCGGTCAGCGGCCCGGTCGGCGGCGAGGTCAGGAGGAGCCAGTGACGGTGCGACAGCCTGGAGACTCCGGCCCGGAGTGGATGACAGGGCTGCCGACCGAGCCGGTCACCGGGCGGAACCGGCCGATGGGACAGGGATCCGGCAGTTGGGCCCCGCTCGCCGGGGGTCCTGACGGCAACCGGGAGCCCGAGGACGCCCCGCCCACCCGGTCGATCCGGCGTCTGGCCCGGCGCGACCCGGCGGGGGTGATCTCACCGTCCCGGTTCGACCCGGTGGTCCGGATGGCGAGCCAGGTGATCGGTGGACCGGCCGGGCGCCGGCTGGCGTCCACGACCGGTGTCTGGCGGGCCGCGACCGTCCTGGTGCTGCTGAGCGTGTTCACCCTCGGCTTCGGGGTGGTCCAGAAGGAGCACTGCCGGGCCAGGGGCTGGAACACCCCGGACCAGTTCTGGCACGCCTGCTACAGCGACATCCCGGTGCTCTACGGCAGCGTCGGTCTGGCCGGATCGGGCCGGCCGGGTCTGGTCTCAGCGGTGGACAGCGGCACCCTCGGGCCGCCGCTGCAGGCCACCGCGATGTGGGCCGTCTCGACGGTGGTCGACGGCGGCAAGGCGACGCTCGGACCTCGGCGGTACTTCGACCTGTCGGCGATCGTGCTCGGCGGTGCCCTGGTCATCACGGTGATGTTGGTCACAGCCGCCGGTGATCGACGGCCCTGGGACGCCGCCCACGTGGCACTCGCACCGGTGGTCGTGACGGCGGGGTTGCTGTCCTACGACCTGCTGGCGGTGGCGCTGGTCACCGGATCCCTGGTCGCCTGGTCACGGCGAAGACCGCTGGCGGCCGGCATCCTGCTCGGCCTGGCCGTCGACACCCGGCCGCTGACCGCCGTGATCGGGGTCGCCGTCCTGGCGGTGGCGCTGCGGGCCGGGCGGTTGCGTGAGGGTGCCGTGTTCGGCGCCGCCGCGGCCGCCTGCTGGCTGGGCATCCGGCTGGTGCTGTTCCCGGGCCTGGGCGCCGGGCTGTCCCATGCCTGGCAGGCCTGGAAGGCGGGGACTGCGGGGTACGGCTCGATCTGGCTCGTCCCGCAACTGCTCGCCGACAGCCGGCCGGACACGGCGACCTGGTGGTACACCGGCCCGGCGCTCAGCGCCTCGGCGGCGACCACGGCGAGCCTGCTGGGCATCGTCGCCGTGCTGGCTGTGGGCGTCGTCCTCACCCTGGTGACGCGGGACCGTCCCCGGATCGCCCACGTGGCGCTGTTCATGCTGGCGGGCACGCTGCTGGTGTCGAAGTCGGTGCCGGTTCAGGCCTCGCTGCTGTTGGTGCCGCTGGTGGCGCTGTGCGGGCTGCGCTGGCGTGATCACCTGCTCTGGGCCGCCGCCGAGGTCTCCTACTTCGTCGGGACCTGGCTCTACATCGCCGCGTCCACCAAGCCGGACCGCGGCCTGCCCGCCGGGTTCTACCTGGTGCTCCTGCTCTGGCGGCTGGCGATGTTCGGCTGGCTGGCCGTGCTGGCCGCGCGCCGCTCCCTGGAGCCGTCCCGGGATCCGGTACGGGCGCCCGAGGACGGCTCCGCCGGAGCGGACGACCCGCTCGGCGGTCCGGTGGACCGCGCCGAGGACATGTTCGTGATCCGGGTGGTCTGACTGCCGGGACCGGCGCGCCCGCGGATGATCACCTGTGGACGGACGATTAGGGCCGTGGGGGCGGTCACGGTTACCCTGTTCCGCGTTCGGGACGCCTGCCACGGCTGACCTGCCGGGTGTCGGCGTCCTGACTGACGCAACAGCCCTCCTGTCACGGACCGACCGTGACCGCTCGAGACCAGAGGAGGTGGGTTCACGCATGCGTCGTTACGAGCTGATGGTCATCCTCGACCCGGAACTTGAGGAACGGACCGTATCCCCGTCACTGGACAAGTTCCTCAACGTCATCCGCAAGGGTGGCGGGACGATCGAGAACGTCGACATCTGGGGCCGTCGCCGGCTCGCCTATGAGATCAAGAAGAAGTCCGAGGGAATCTACGCCGTGGTGGACATGACCACGGAACCCGACGTGGCCAAGGAGTTGGACCGGCAGCTGAACCTCAACGAGGCCGTTCTGCGGACCAAACTGATCCGTCCCGAGGCGCACTGACCCCGCGCTGACCCGGGCTGACCGGGCGCTGTCACAGCGCTGCACGACCTTTCGATCGGAGACATCATGGCCGGCGAGACCGTCATCACGATCATCGGCAACCTCACCAACGACCCAGAACTGCGCTTCACGCCCTCCGGCGCGGCGGTGGCCAACTTCACCGTCGCGTCGACCCCCCGCACGTTCGACCGCCAGGCGAACGAGTGGAAGGACGGCGAGACCCTGTTCATGCGCTGCTCGGTCTGGCGGGACGCGGCCGAGAACGTCGCGGAGTCGCTGCAGCGTGGCACCAGGGTCCTGGTCAGCGGCCGGCTGCGCAGCCGGTCGTACGAGACCAAGGAAGGTGAGAAGCGCACCGTGGTCGAGATGGAGGTCGACGAGGTCGGCCCGTCGCTGCGGTACGCGACAGCCAAGATCGCCAAGACCACCCGTGGCGGTGGTGGCGGGACCTACGGCGGCGGTGGCGGCGGCGGTGGGCACGGCGGCCAGCCGGCCCAGTCCGACGACCCTTGGGCCACCGGCCCGTCAGGTGGTGGTGGCGGCGGCAACTTCGGCGGCTCGCAGGAGGATCCGCCGTTCTGACGCTCCACTCCGGTCCGCTGAACTGACAGCGCGCAGCTCGATCGCATCCGACTCGATCGCCCGGCTCCCGCCGGGGCGATCACGACCATCCCGGGTCCTGCCCGGGCTCCCCGAAGGAGGAGCACCACGATGGCGAAGCCACCCGTTCGCAAGCCCAAGAAGAAGCAGAACCCGCTCAAGACGGCCAAGGTCGACAAGGTCGACTACAAGGACACCGCGTTGCTGCGGAAGTTCATCTCCGACCGCGGCAAGATCCGCGCCCGCCGGGTCACCGGCGTGACCGTCCAGCAGCAGCGCGAGATCGCCAAGGCGGTCAAGAACGCGCGCGAGATGGCGCTGCTGCCGTACTCCAGCTCGGCACGCTGAGGAGGAGGGACACCGTGAAGCTCATCCTCACCCAGGAGGTCTCCGGCCTGGGCACGCCCGGCGACGTCGTCGAGGTCAAGGACGGCTACGCCCGCAACTACCTCATCCCGCGGCGCCTGGCCGTGGCCTGGACCCGTGGCGGCGAGAAGCAGGTCGCCTCGATCCGGGGCGCTCGGAACAGCCGCGAGATCAAGTCGTTGGAAGAGGCGCAGCGGATCCGCGATCTGTTGCAGGCCAAGCCGGTTCGGCTGACCGCGCGGGCCGGGGCCAACGGCCGGCTGTTCGGCGCTGTGACCCCGGCGGACGTCGCCGAGGCCGTGGTCGCCGTCGGCGGGCCGCAGGTCGACCGTCGCAAGGTGGAACTCCCGCAGGCGATCAAGACCCTGGGCGAGTACACCGTGCACGTCCGGCTGCACCCCGACGTTCAGGCCAAGGTCGCGGTCGAGGTCGTCGCCGCGCAGTTGTAGGTCGGCGCAGCCGTGAGTCGGCGCAGCCGTGAGCACGGAGTGGCACCGTGCCCAATCGGTATGAGCACGGTGCCACACCGTGCCCAGCTGGGGGGCACAGTGTCACACCGTGCTCATAACGGGCACCGGCAACCCGACCGACCTCAGCGTTCGGCGCCGGTGACGAGCCAGGCGTCGGAGCGCTCCCGCAGCCCGAGGAAGATCGCCCGGCTGGTCATGTAGCCGCCGTTGAAGGCGACCCAGAGCCAGACCAGCCCAGGCGTGCCGTGCGGCGCCAGCGCGGCCACTGCCAGCGCGAGCGGGGCATACAGCGCGAGCTGCAGCACCGAGGCGACGGCCAGGAACCGCCCGTCCCCGGCGCCGATCAGCACCCCGTCGAGGACGAAGACATACCCGCACACCGGTTGCGCGACCGCGGCGACCAGCAGGGCCGCCACCAGCGCCGAGCGGACATCCGGATCGGAACTGAATCCCGGCGCGATCCACTGGCGGCAGACCAGCAGCACCAACCCGAGGCCGCCGCCGCCGACGACTCCCCAGCGCAGCATCCGCCGGGTCGCGGCCCGGACCGCCGCCACATCCCCGGCACCCAGGGCCTTGCCGGTCAGCGCCTGCCCGGCGATGGCCAGGGCATCCAGGGCCAGCGCCAGCAGTGACCACAGGTTCGAGACGACCTGGTGCGCGGCGAGCGGGGCGGCACCCTGGGCGGTCGCGGCGTAGGTGGTGATCACGAAGGCGGCGCGCAGGGCCATGGTGCGCACCAGGAGGGGGACGCCGGCCAGGCCACTGGCGCGGATCCCGGCCGGACGCGGGCGCAGCGGCGCGCCGAGCCGGGTCGCGGCCCGGACGACCACCGCCGCCATCGCCGCGGCCATGCCGGCCTGGGTCAGGGTCGTGCCGAGCGCCGAGCCGGCGATCCCGAGGTGCAGCCCGTGCACGAGCAGCAGGTTCAGCCCGGCGTTGACCGCCGAGCCCACCCCGACCACGAGCAGGGGCGTGCGGGTGTCCTGCAGCCCGCGCAGGACACCGCTGGCGGCGAGCACGACGAGCATCGCGGGTAGGCCGGGCAGGGCCCAGTGCAGGTAGGTCACGGACTGCTCGGCGACCTCGGCGCCAGGTCTGAACAGCCCGACCAGTACCCGGGTCGCGGGCCAGCCGGCGAGCACGACCAGGACACCGATCCCGGCAGCCAGCCACATCCCGTCGATGCCCTGGCCGACGGCGCCACGCTGGTCGCCGGCTCCGAGCCGGCGGGACACCGAGGCCGTGGTCCCGTACGCGAGGAAGACGAAGACGTAGACCGCGGTGGACAGCACGGTGCCTGCGATCCCCAGCCCGGCCAGTGGTGCGGTACCGAGCCGCCCCACGATCGCCGAGTCGGCCAGCAGGAACAGGGGCTCGGCGACGAGCGCCCCGAGCGCGGGCACCGCGAGGGCGATGATCTCCCGGTCGCCGGCGGCCAGGCCGGCCACCCGGCGCCGGACCGGCCCGCTCCAGCCACCCCGCACCTGAGCACCCTCCCACCCGTCGAACCCACCGCTCGATCGGCCCCGGACCCCGACACGCCCGGTGGGACACGCAGGCGGGTCTCCGTCCACATCCGGTGGATGCCATCAGCGCAGGTCATAGGCTGAGGGGCAGCTGGGAGGGGCTGCGTTCCCACAATGTTGTCCACAACCTGTGGGGAAGCGTCCACGTCCGGGTGCCCGGCTGTCCACAGGTTCTCCCGAGGACGCCACACAGGGCGCTTGGTGCCGCCCCCGGGCTGCCTCTACGGTGTGCCAGCCAGCCGGTCGGGACCCCCGGGAGGGGCCGGGCCGGAGGGCGCAGGGTGGGTGACCAGGGGATCGGCAGGCTCTCGGCCAAGGGGTAAGCCTGACTCAGCGGTCAGGATCTTCGGTGTGATTGTCATGTCACTGTCTGTGTCATGTCGGTGCTAGCAGGTATTCCTGGGTTGTGCGACGGGACGGCGCACCCTTCCCGGGAGGAGACCGCACTCCGGGGGGTGGAGCGGTATTGGGGAGGAGTGTGGGTGTCCGTCGTCGACCTGGGGACGGCTTCGGCCGGGCCGTCTGAGGATCTGGGGCGTCGCCCTCCGCAGGACATCGCCGCGGAGCAGAGCGTGCTCGGCGGCATGATGCTGTCGAAGGACGCGATCGCCGACGTGGTCGAGGTGGTGCGGTCCAGCGACTTCTACCGGCCGGCGCACGAACTGATCTTCGACGCCGATCACTCGACCTGTACGGCCGGGGTGAGCCGGCCGACGCGGTCACCGTCGCCGACGAGCTGACCAAGCGCGGGCGAGCTGGGCCGGATCGGCGGACCGGCGTACCTGCACGACGCTGATCTCGTCGGTGCCGACCGCGGCGAACGCCGGGCTACTACGCCAAGATCGTTCGCGAGCGGGCCGTGCTGCGCCGGCTGGTCGAGGCCGGCACCCGGATCGTCCAGCTCGGCTACGCCCCGGACGGCGGCGACGTCGACGAGCTGGTGAACGCCGCCCAGGCCGAGGTCTACGCGGTCACCGAGCGCCGGGCCAGCGAGGACTACGTGGCGCTCGGCGAGATCATCGAGGGCACGATCGACGAGATCGAGGCGTCCAGCCACCGCGGTGACGGGATGATCGGCATCCCGACCGGATTCGCCGATCTCGACCGGCTGACCAACGGCCTGCATCCCGGCCAGATGATCGTCATCGCGGCCCGGCCGGCGGTGGGCAAGTCGACGCTGGGCCTGGACATCGCCCGCAGCGCCGCGATCCACAACAACATGGCCGCGGTGATCTTCAGCCTGGAGATGAGCCAGAACGAGATCACCATGCGCCTGCTGTCCGCCGAGGCGCGGATCCCGCTGCAGAACATGCGCAAGGGCACGATGCGCGAGGAGGACTGGACCCGGCTGGCCCGCACGCATGGGCGAGGTCAGCGAGGCGCCGCTGTTCATCGACGACAGCCCGAACATGTCGCTGATGGAGATCCGGGCGAAGTGCCGGCGGCTGAAGCAGCGGCACGACCTGCGCCTGGTCATCGTCGACTACCTGCAGCTGATGAGCTCGGGCAAGCGGGTCGAGACCCGTCAGCAGGAGGTCAGCGAGTTCTCCCGGGCGCTGAAGCTGCTGGCGAAGGAACTCGAGGTCCCGGTGATCGCGATCAGCCAGCTGAACCGTGGCCCCGAGCAGCGCACCGACAAGAAGCCGCAGATGTCCGACCTGCGCGAAAGTGGATCGATCGAACAGGACGCGGACATGGTGATCCTGCTGCACCGCGAGGACATGTACGAGAAGGAGTCCCCGCGCGCGGGTGAGGCGGACTTCATCGTGGCCAAGCACCGCAACGGCCCGACCGACACCATCACCGTCGCGTTCCAGGGCCACTACTCGCGCTTCGTCGACATGGCCTCCTGACCCCTGGCGTGCAGGCGGCGGCCTGGCGTAGGCCTGGCGTAGGCCAGGTGGCCCAGCACGATCGCGCCGTCGCTGAACCGGAGTTAGGATCGGCTCGGCGCGTGGGGCGCCTCCGGGTCCGCGGAAAGGGCTTGAGCCCACCCGAGCGAAACGCAAGCGATATCAAGGGTTCCCGTCCCTCCTTTCGACCGGCGTCGCGGACCGGCCGGTGAGCGAAAGGAGGTCGTGATGCCCACCGCGCCACTTCCACAGGACCCCAACCTCGAGCAACTGCGCAACCAGGCCCGCGAGCTGCAGCGCGCCGTCCGCGCCGGGGATCGGCAGGCGGCGAAGCGGGTTGCGTCGGTCCTGCACGATCCACCGGAGCCGGCCGGCTTCGCCTTGACGGCCGCGCAACGGGTGATCGCCCGTGAACTCGGTTTCGCCAGCTGGGCCCGGCTACGGCGCTACGTGGACATCGTGACCGCGCGAAGTTGGACGCCGGGCGCGACTGTGCCGGGGGAGGAGTCCCCGACGGATCGGTTCCTGCGCCTCGCCTGCCTGACCTCGGGCCAGGACGCGGCGAGCGATCGTTCGGGCGCGGCGCTGCTGCTGGCCGAGCATCCCGAGCTCCCGGCGAGCAGCGTGCTGGTGGCGGCGGCATGTGCCGACGTCGCCCAGTTGCGGCGACTGCTCGCGACGGATCCGTCGCTGGCCACCGTGACGGGCGGGCCGCACAACTGGTCACCGCTGCTGTACCAGGCTTACGCCCGCCACGATCCGCAGGTCGGGCTGTCCGCGACATTGGAGACCGCGAGGCTGCTGCTGACCGCCGGTGCGGACCCCAACGACGGGCGGTTCTGGCACGGCTTGCCGACGCCCTACACCGTCCTGACCGGGGTGCTCGGCCACGGCGACGATCCGCCCTGGCACCCCTGGGCGACTCCGTTCGCCCGGGGCCTGCTCGAGGCCGGCGCGGATCCCAACGACGGGCAGACCCTGTACAACCGCATGTTCGGGATCAATGACGACCACCTGGTCCTGCTGTTCGAGTTCGGCCTGGGGCAGGACACCCGCGGGCCGTGGCACCGGCTGCTGGGTGAGGCACTGGATCCGCCGTCGGTGATGCTGGTCGACCTACTGCACTGGGCGGTGACCCACGACCAGCGTGAGCGCGTCGCCCTGCTCGCCGCACACGGCGTGGACGTCGTGTCGCCGTTCGCCCCGGGCGGTACCCGATTCGGGGGTGGCCGTACCCCGGTCGAGGCCGCGCTGGTCAACGGGCATCGCGAGTTGGCCGAGATGCTGCGCTCGCTCGGCGCCCGGCCGCCGCGACTGCGGCCGGTCGAAGCGTTCGTCGCGGCCGCGCTGTCCGGTGATGCCGAGGCGGTGCGCGGCGCCGATCCCGATGTGCTGGCCACCGCCCGGCGCGAACGTTTCGGGCTCCTGACCTGGGCGGCCGGTCGCGGCGACATCGGCGCTGTGGAACTGCTCGTCTCGGTCGGGTTCGACGTCAACTCCTACGGCCGCAGCGATGCCCCGACGGACCAGGCGTGGCACACCGCGCTGCACGTGGCCGCGGGCGACGGCAACCTCGCGCTGGCCGAGACGCTGCTGCGGCTCGGCGCCGACCCGCGGCTACGCGACCGGCGTTTCGGGGCGACGCCCCTGGACTGGGCGCAGCACTTCGGGCAGGACGTGTTGATCGACCTGCTGTCCCTTTGCCGAACATGCACGGCAGCCGGTCGTCGCAGTGAAGGTGGAATACGTCGCATTGGCGGGAAAGATGTGTTGGCGGGCCAAAGGTCCGGGTGCCGCGGCGTGGCGTCAACGGCGGTGCGTGACCTCGGCGTCAAGGTTTCTCGAAACGCGTTGACAGTGCGTGCCCGTGTGACTACAGATGGCTGTTGTACCGAAACGGACCAGCACGGTTAGCCCCTCGTCGGGGTGGCCAGGAGGACCACGTGACGTACCAGCCAGCCCCCCCGCTACCCAGATCAGCGCGCCATGCCGTGCCCGGGTCGCCGACCGCGTACGCCTCTCCGCAGGCATCCGCGCCGGCCCCTGACCGGCTCTCGGTGGAGCTGGATCACCCGATCGTGGCGACGACCGCCCCGCAGTTCGGGACTACCCTCACGGGAGTGACCACGGCATCGCCCTCGCAGGAGCACGGGCTCGGGACGCGTCCGGGCGCCACCGAGGTGGGCCGGGCCACGGCGATGGACGACACCCAGCCGATCCGGCTGCGTGTCCACGCCGAGATCCCGCGCCCGAATGCGGTCTGCGTCGAGGTCGCGCGCCGATCCTTCTGGCTGCTGGGCGACGTGGACCAGTTGTCGCAACGGTTCGACGCACGGTTGCTCTGCCTCACCTTCCGCGCCGAGGAGGCGCTGCGCCGCCACTTCCCGAGGGACGGTGAGCGGTTCGTCACCGCGCTGCTGCGGCCGATCGAGGCCCTCGGCGCCGAGCACCAGCCGGCCGCAGGCGACGACGCCGAGTCCCAGTTGCGGCAGCTCGGGGCCAAGCTCTTCACCGCGGGCATGGACGGTGAGGACTACGGGTTCATCGGGCTGTCCCTGGTCCGCGCGATCCGCGACTCGTACTCCGGTGAGTGGTCGACGAAGCTCGGCTCCGCGTGGTCGGAGATCCATAACTGGCTCGTCCCCCAGCTCGAGGCCGGCGCGCGGGCCGGGCGCCTTGCGCAGACCGAGCGCACGCTGGGTGCCCGGGTGATGCACGTCTAGGTGAGTCGATCGGGCCGGTCGACCCGCCCGCACAGTTCGGACCCGGCGGTAGCGTGCACCCCATGGACTCCGTGGACACTGAAGCCGCCGGCACCGCTCGGGATGCGATGTCGGTCGAGCCGGCCCGCTGGGTGACCTTCGACTGCTACGGAACTCTGGTCGACTGGCGGCACGGGATCAGGACGGCGTGTGACCTGATCGCGCCCGGGCACGGCGAGGAGCTCAGCCGCGAGTTCGCACGTCACGAGCCCGCCGTCCAGGGCGAGAACCCGCGGATGCGCTACCGGCTCGTGCTGGCGGAGGCGTTGCGCCGGGCCACCATCCGGCTGGGCCTCCCGCTGAACGAGGACGACGCCTTGGTGCTCGGCGAGACGATCGGCTTCTGGCCGGTGTTCCCCGAGGTCCACGGCGCGCTCACCGGTCTGCGTGCGGCCGGCTGGAATCTTGCCCTGCTGACCAACTGCGACCGGGACCTGATCGCGTTGACCCAGCGCCGGTTCCAGGTTCCGCTGGACGCGGTGATCACCGCTGAGGACGTCGGCGCGTACAAGCCGTCGCACGAGCACTTCCACCGATTCCAGCGCGCCCACCGGGTGGCTGCCGACCGCTGGGTGCACGTCGCGCAGAGCTGGTTCCACGACATCCTGCCCGCCCAGGACCTCGGCATCCGGCGGATCTGGATCGACCGGCTGCACGAAGCCGGGACGGGCGGGCGCGATCCCGCCGTAGCCGACGCGGTGCTGCACGACCTGACCGGCATCGTCGCTGCCGTGCAGACGGCGGCCTCGCGAGCGGGGACCAGCCAGCAGGGCTGATGCCATCTAGTCCCCGTCTGCCTGGCGCCCGTCTGCCTGGCGCTGTGGCACATCGCGCCGAATTGTTTGGCACGGTGGCACATCGCGCCAAGTCTCGTGCCCGGGCGGGGCGGGGCGGGGCGGGGATGGGGTCAGGGGCGGTGCCCGGCCGGCGCGCGGGTGGAGCCGGCACCGAGCGGTCCGGCGAGGGCGGCGGCCACGGCGGGCGCGTACTCGGGCTCGAGCCGTGAGGCGGTGATCCGCACGGCGGGCGGGGAGTCGATCCGGTAGGCCTCACCCGGACGGACGGCGATCCCGGCGGCGAGAGCGGCCTGGGCCGTGGCCGCCTCGTGCGCGACCGGCACCCAGAGGTTGAAGCCCGTCCCGGACGTGGTCCGCAGCCCGTACCGTTCGAGCTCGGCGGCGAGGGCCTCCCGGCGCCGGGCGTACGCGGCCGCGGCCTGCACCACCCGCCCGCCGTGATCGGGATCGGTCAGCAGGTGCAGTGCCAGCCGTTGCAGCAGCCACGAGATCCAGCCGGGTCCCGCCCGCAGCCGTGTCTGCACCCGCGCGGTGATCACCTGGTCGGCGACCAGGCCCGCCAGCCGCAGATCCGGGCCGAGCGTCTTGGCCAGCCCGTGAACGTAGGCCCACCGGGTGGTCACTGCCCGGGCGGCGACCGAGTGCAGCGGCGCGCCCGCGACCGCACCGAGGTGGTCGTCCTCGATCAGCAGCACGTCGGGGTGCTCGTCCAGGACGCGGGCCAGTTCGTCGGCCCGCTGCGCGGTGACGGCGGCCCCGGTGGGGTTCTGTGCGCGCAGGGTGAGCAGCACCGCGGCGGGCCGGGAGGCCGGCGGGCCGGCCAGCGACGCGGCCAGCGGGTCGGGCAGCATCCCGGCGGGGTCGACGGGGATCGGGACGGCGACCAGCCCGAGCGTGTCGAGCAGGTCCAGCACGCCGCTGTACGCCGGATCCTCGACCGCGACCGCCGCTCCCGGTCGGACCTGCGAGACGAGGGCCCGCTCCACCCCGTCCAGGACCCCGCCCACCACCAGCACCCCACCGGGCGCGGGGCGCGGGCCGCCCTCGGCGCGGATCCAGTCTGCGAGCACGGACGCGAGCTCCGGCAGCGTGCCGGGCTCGCCGTAAGGACGGGAGCGGCCGGCATCCGCGTCCAGATCCGCGGCGACGGCGGCCAGGGCCGGACGCAGATCGGGCAGCAGATCCGGATCCGGATCGCCCGAGGCGAGGTCGATCACCCCGGATGGCAGAACCGTCTCCGCCGGCCGGGCGGAGCGGGAGCGGCGCCTGGACACGATCGTGCCGGCCTTGCCGTGCCCGGCCACCAGGCCGCGACCGCCCAGCGACCGGTACGCGGCGGCCACCGTCGCCGGGCTGACCTCGAGGCGCTCGGCCAGACCGCGCACGGTCGGAAGCCGCGCTCCCTCGGGCAGCCGCCCCGCGGCGATCTGCTCCTCGACGGAAGCCGCTATCTCGCTGGCCCGCTGCCCGGTGATCGGATACGGTGCTTTATGTACCACACTATAAATGATACGTGCTATCACGTAACATGTGCGGCTACGACACGGCTTACACACGGCGATGATCCGGAGGGGTCCTTGCCCGGCTACCAGCCCGTCCCGCGGACGATACCGACCCGCCTGCGTGAACGGGCGGAATACGGCGCCGACGCGGTCAACGCCGTTCTCGACGAGGCGCTGATCTGCCATCTCGGGTTCGTGGTGGACGGCGACCCGGTGGTGCTGCCGATGATCCATGCCCGGGTCGGCCAGGACCTCTACCTGCACACCTCGACGGGCTCGCGGCTGTCGCGCAGCGTCCCGGGCGAGGGGCTGCCGGTCTGCGTCACGGTGACCCTGGTGGACGCCTTGGTGCTGGCCCGCAGCCAGTTCCACCACTCGATGAACTACCGCAGCGTGGTCGTGCACGGCCGGGCGCACCTGCTCACCGATCCGGGGCAGCGGGCGGAGGCGCTGACGGCCATCGTCGAGCACGTGCTGCCCGGCCGCGCGTCCACCAGCCGTCCCGGCGATCCCCGCGAGCTGGCGGCCACGGCGGTGCTGCGGGTCCCGCTGGTCGAGGTGTCGCTGAAGCGCCGCGAGGGACCGCCCGGGGACGATGATCAGGACCTCGGCCTGCCGTACTGGGCCGGGCTGATCCCGGTCAGCATCCAGCTCGGCCCGGCTCGGCCCGCCCCGGATCTGCGGCCCGGGATCCCCGCACCCGACCTGCCGGGCATCGCACGGGCGCCCGGGGAGAGAACGCCCTGACCCGGTAACGGCCTGACCCGTGACGGCCTGACCCGTGACGGCCTGACGGGGTTCACCCGGATGGAGCACAGCCGGCGCCAGCCTGGACGACAGCACGTGGCGTAACGTCCACGCTGCGAAGTCAGAGACCGTCCCGGATGCGCGGCTGGCCGAGGTGAGGCATGAGTGACGAACGGTTCCGGGCCCTGTTCGAGCACGTGCCGGTGGGGCTCGCGCTGTGCGAGCTGGACGGCCGGTTCAGCGACGTCAACGCCACCTTCGCCGACCTCCTGGCCGGGACCGCGGTCGATCCCGCCGGGGGCAGCCTGACCGACCTGGTGGACCCCGGCTGCCTGGCCGCTGCCGGCGAGGGCACGAGCACCGTCGCGCGGTGCGAGCTTCCGCTGCCGACCGGCCCGGCGGGCCCTCGCTGGGTCCAGGTCACAGCCGTCCGGGTGGTCCTGGGGGAGCGGGCTCTCCTGCTGGTTCATCTCGAGGACACCACGTCGAGGCGGCTCGAGCGGCAGCGCCTGGTCCGTCTGGCCCTGCACGACGGGCTCACCGGGCTGGCCAACCGGACCCTGCTCGAGGACCGACTGGAGGCCGCGCTGGCCCGGGCCGGGCAGGCGAACCTGGCGGTGGGGCTGCTCTACCTCGACCTGGACGGCTTCAAGAAGGTCAACGACAGCCTCGGGCACGACACCGGGGATGCGTTGCTGGTCGCGGTCGCCGCCAAGCTCTCCGCGGTGCTGCGGTCCGGCGACACGGCAGGACGGGTCGGCGGCGACGAGTTCCTCGTGATCGCCTACGACATGGTCGATGAGAGCGGGCTGCGTGAGGTGTCCCGCCGGGTGAGGTCGGCCCTGGCCCGCCCGTTGCGGGTGGGCGACCGCGAGGTCACCGTCCGGGCCAGCATCGGGGCGGTTCTGAGCCGGCCGGGCGAGCCGGGATCCGCGCTGGTCCGGCGTGCCGACGCCGCCATGTACGCGTCCAAGCGCGCCCGCCGCAGGGCTGCGGCCGGATCGGAGGCACCTGATCCCGGCGGCGTCCAGCTCACGCTGTTGCACGAGCAGGCCGTGGTCGCCGCTGCGCGGTGACGCCGGGCACGGGCAGGCGGCACAGTGAACCCGTGACCGAGCAGCCGGGTGCCCAGTCAGGTGCCGAGCCCTGCGTCGACGTCGCCGTCGTCGGCGCGGGGGGCGCCGGGCTCGCGCTGGTGCTGGCGATCGACCGGCTGATCACCGGCGCGGCCCCCGGCATCGCGATCATCGACCCGGTGCACCGCAGAGGCCCTGATCGCACCTGGTGCTACTGGGCCCCGGCCGCGGACGCCGACCGGTACGGCGCGACCCACGCCTGGCGGCACGCGGAGGTGGTCAGCCAAGCCGGGCGGACCGCCCGCCTGGACCTCGACCCGCTGCGCTACCTGCGGGTCGCGTCGCAGGACTACTACGCGCTCGCCGATCGGGCGGTCGAGCGGCTCGGTGCCCGTCGGATCACGGCGCCGGTGCAGCAGGTGCAGGACGGCCCCGAGCACGCCACCGTCCGGGCGGGCGACCAGGTCGTTCGGGCCCGCTACGTGTTCGACTCCCGCCCCGGCCCGCCCGCTCGGCCGGCGAGAACCGCACTGCTGCAACACTTCCACGGCTGGACGGTGCGCTTCCCGGCCGAGGTCGTCGAGGTCGACCGCGCTGTGCTGATGGACTTCCGGGTGGCCCAGCCGTCCGGTGGACACGGGCTGGCGTTCGGCTACGTGCTGCCCCTGGACCCCTGCCGCGCGTTGGTGGAGTACACCTGCTTCTCGCCCGCCCGGCTGGCCCCGGCCGACTACGACCGCGCGCTGCGCGACTACCTGGCGGTCCGCTGGCCGCAGTGGAGGGTGCAGGCCGCCGGGCAGGCCGCCGGGCAGGCCGCCGGGCAGGCCGCCGGCCGGACCAACGAAGTACAGATCGAAGCGGTCGAGGACGGCGTCATCCCGATGTCCGACGCCACCTACCCGCGACGGACCGGGCGGCGCGTCTTCCGCCTGGGCACCGCCGGCGGTGCCACCCGGGCCTCGACCGGGTACACCTTCGCAGCCATGCAACGGCAGGCAGCCGCGGTCGCCGATGCCCTGGTGCACGGGCGTGTGCCGGTGCCGCCGCCCGCCTACCCGGCGCGTCACCGCTGGATGGACGCGGTGCTGCTGCGGGCCATCGGCCGCGGCCTGGCCGACGGGCCGGAGTTGCTGCTCGGAGTGCTGGAGCGCAACCCGCCGGCGCGGATCCTGGGCTTCCTGGACGGGACGTCGTCGCTCGCCGCCGAGCTGGCCGTGATGCGGACCGCGCCGCAGGTCCCGATGCTGCGGGCCACCGCCGGCGACACCGGCGCGCGCCTGACCGCCCGGCTGCGCCTGCGCTGAAGCCGCCGTGCCCCGCCGACCTGCGCGGCCGGCCGGGTGCACTAGCCTGCTTGCGTGTCGAAGGTCCTGGTCAACCTGCCCGTGGGAGAGCGGATCGGCATCGCGTTCTCCGGTGGATTGGACACCTCGGTCGCGGTGGCCTGGATGCGTGAGCAGGGTGCTGTTCCGTGCGCGTACACGGCCGATCTCGGCCAGTACGACGAGGACGACATCGACTCGATCCCGGGCCGGGCGATGCAGTACGGCGCAGAGCTGGCCCGGCTGGTCGACTGCCGCGAGCGGCTGGTCGAGGAGGGCCTCGTCGCGCTGATGTGCGGCGCCTTCCACGTCAAGTCCGCCGGGCGGACGTACTTCAACACCACACCGCTCGGCCGCGCGGTGACCGGGACCCTGCTGGTGCAGGCGATGCGCGCGGACGGCGTGGCGATCTGGGGGGACGGCTCCACCTTCAAGGGCAACGACATCGAGCGGTTCTACCGCTACGGGCTGCTGGCCAACCCGCTGCTGCGGATCTACAAGCCGTGGCTCGACCCGGACTTCGTCAAGCAGCTCGGCGGCCGGACCGAGATGTCGCAATGGCTGGCCGAGCGTGACCTGCCGTACCGGGCCAGCACCGAGAAGGCGTACTCGACGGACGCGAACATCTGGGGCGCCACGCACGAGGCGAAGACCCTGGAGCACCTTGACGAGTCCATGGACATCGTCGAGCCGATCATGGGCGTCCGGTTCTGGGACGAGCAGTTGCTCATCCCGTCCGAGGAGGTCACCGTCACCTTCTCGGAGGGGCGGCCGGTGGCGATCAACGGGCAGGAGTTCGACAGTCCGGTCGACCTCGTGCACGAGGCCAACCACATCGGCGGACGGCACGGCCTCGGCATGTCCGATCAGATCGAGAACCGGATCATCGAGGCCAAGAGCCGCGGCGTCTACGAGGCACCCGGGATGGCTCTGCTGCACCTGGCGTACGAGCGGCTGGTCAGCGCGATCCACAACGAGGACACCGTCGCGACCTACCGTGACTCAGGCCGGCAGCTCGGCCGGCTGCTCTACGAGGGCCGCTGGCTCGACCCGCAGGCCCTGATGCTGCGGGAGAGCCTGCAACGCTGGGTGGGGTTCGCGATCACCGGCGAGGTCCGGCTGCGCCTGCGCCGGGGTGAGGACTACACCATCCTCGAGACCTCCGGGCCGCACCTGACCTACCAGGCCGGACGGCTGAGCATGGAGCGCACCGAGGACGCGGCGTTCGGGCCGCTGGACCGGATCGGCCAGCTGACCATGCGCAACCTCGACATCGCCGACTCCCGGGCCAAGCTCGAGCAGTACGCCGGGCACGGGCTGCTGGCCCCGGCTCAGCACGAGTTGGTCGGCTCGCTCGAGCCGGGCGGCGCCAACCCGATCGCGCGGATCGGCAGCGTCGGCGACGCCGGGGTGGAGCGCCTGGACGAGGCCGCTATGGAGTCCGGCACCGACTGACGCCCCGGTCACTCCGACGTCGGGCCGCGGGTCTCCCACAGGGCGCTGATCGGCATCGCGCGCAGCCGGTCGCCGAAGGGCAGGGTCTGACCACCGGTGTACAGGACCAGGCCCACGACGAAGTCCGCGCCGAGACGCTCCCGCACATGGTGCAGGCCACGGAAGTCCTCGGTGCGGACGGTGGAGGCGGCCTTGACCTCGATGGCGACCACCTGGCCCCGCCGGTTCTCCAGCACGGCATCGACCTCGACCTGATCGCGTGTCCGGTAGTGGAACAACTCGGCACGTTGACGCGACCAGGTGAGCTGGCGGGCGAGTTCCATCAGCACGAAGCCCTCGAGCAACGGACCGAAGACCCCATCGGGTCGGATCAGGGTGTCCGCGCTGAGGCCCAGCAGGTTGGCCCCGACGGCGGAGTCCACCATCGCCACCTTCGGCGTGGAGGTGGCCCGGCTGCTGAGGTTCCGCGACCAGGCGGGGATCCGCTTGATCAGGAAGACGAGTTCGAGAAGGTCGAGGTATCGGGTCACGGTCGTGTGCGACAGACGCAACTCGTTGCCGAGAGCGGCTGGGACCAGGAGTTGACCGGAGCGAGCAGCCACCAGCCTGGTCAGCGCCCGCAGCTGAGTGAGTCGTTCGATCTCGCTGATCTGCCGGATCTCCCTGGCCACCAGGTCATCGACGTAGGCGTCGAGGAAGCGGCCACGGCGGCGCTCGTCCTTCCGCGCGACCGCCTCCGGGAAGCCGCCGCGAACCAGCCGGTCGGCATAGTCCCGCCGGGCCAGGTTCGATTCGTGCCGGAGCCGCTCGCCCGAGTCGAAGACAGCGTCGACGAAGCCGTCCGGGGCCGACCCGATCTCGCCCTGCGAGAACGGAAAGAGCTCGACGGTCTCCATCCGACCAGGGAGCGCGTCGGCCACGGACCGCAGGCCGAGCAGGCGCGCGGACCCGGTCAGCAGGAACTGACCGGGCCGAGTGTCGCGGTCCACCCGTTCCTTGATCGCCAGCAACAGGTCGGGTGCGCGCTGGACCTCGTCGATCACCAGCGCCCCGGTGTCCTCCACGAAGCCCACCGGGTCACGCAGGGCCGCACGACGGGTGGCCTCGTTGTCCAGGCTGCGCCATTGAGCACCGCCCGCATCAGCCACCAGCCGGACCAGGGTGCTCTTGCCGCACTGGCGGGCGCCGTTCACCAGGACGACACGAGTGTCGGTCATAGCTTCCCGGACCCGGGTCTCCAGGCGTCTCGGCAGCAGCCGGCCAACGGGTGGTGCGGGGACATCCACTGGGCCATCATGCCTGGTCGGAGGGCTCTGCCGGTCATTGACACACGAGACTGCAGTCAGCCTGCCGTGAGTTGAGCGCTCAGATTGCCGCAGCTGTCGTGTGCAGCTTGCCGCCAGCTTGCTGTGCAGATTGCCGCTGGCCTCACGTCACCGGGCGGAACCTCCGCAGGCGCAGCGAGTTGGTCACCACGAACACGGAGCTGAACGCCATCGCGCCGCCGGCGATCACCGGGTTCAGCAGCCCGGCGGCCGCCAGCGGGATCGCGGCCACGTTGTAGGCGAACGCCCAGAACAGGTTGCCCTTGATCGTGGCCAGGGTCCGCCGAGACAGCCGGATCGCGTCCACCGCGGAGCGCAGGTCGGACCGGACCAGGGTCAGGTCGCTGGCCTCGATCGCGACGTCGGTGCCGCTGCCCATCGCCAGCCCGAGGTCGGCCTGCACGAGCGCGGCGGCGTCGTTCACCCCGTCACCGACCATGGCCACCACCCGGCCCTGCTCCTGCAGGGCCCGCACGGCCTCGACCTTGCCCTCGGGCAGCGTCCCGGCGATCACCTCGTCGATCCCGACCTGGTCGGCGACGGCGCGGGCGGCCCGCTCGTTGTCCCCGGTCAGCAGGATCGGCGCCAGTCCCAGCTCGCGCAGCGCGGCGACCGCCGCCGCCGAGGTCGGCTTGACGGTGTCCGCGACGGAGATCATGCCCCGGATGGCACCGTTCCAGGCGACCAGGACGGTGGTGCGCCCAGCCTGCTCCGCCTCGGCCAGCGCGGCTTCCAGCGGGTGCGGGACCTGCTGGCCCCAATCCGCCTGGACCCACTCCCGCCGCCCGACGACCGCGGGCAGCGACATCACCTGGCGCGAACCGTTCCCGGACGGGCCCGACCGGCCGGCCGGCTGCACGACCCTGACCGGCACCAGTGCCTGCACGCCGCGCCCCTGCGCCGAGCTGAACGCGTCGATCGCCGGCAGCGGGCCGACCCGCTCGGTGGCCGCGTCCGTGATGGCCCGGGCCAGCGGATGCTCGCTCGCCGCCTCGATCGCGCCGGCGACCCGCAGCACCTCGTCGGCCTCCTCGCCCGGCGCCGGGATCACGTCGACCAGCCGCATCCGGCCCTCGGTCACCGTTCCGGTCTTGTCCAGCACGATGGTGTCGGCGCGCCGGGTCTGCTCGAGGATCTGCGGGCCCTTGATCAGGACGCCGATCTGCGCCCCGCGCCCGGTGCCGACCAGCAGGGCGGTCGGAGTGGCCAGGCCCAGCGCGCACGGGCAGGCGATGACGAGGACGGCAACGGCTGCGGTGAACGCGGCCTCGACCGAGCCGCCGGCCAGCAGCCAGCCGGCAAGGGTCAGGATCGCCAGCGCGATCACCACCGGGACGAAGACCGAGGCCACCCGATCGGCGAGCCGCTGCACCGGAGCCTTGCCGGTCTGCGCCTGGACCACCAACCGGCCGATCTGGGCCAGGCGGGTGTCGGCGCCGACGCGGGTCGCCCGCAGGACCAGCCGCCCGTAGGTGTTCACCGTGCCGCCGGTCACGGCCGAGCCGGGACCGACCTCGACCGGCACCGGCTCGCCGGTGAGCAGCGACTCGTCCAGGGCGCTGGCGCCCTCGACCACCACCGCGTCGGTGGCGATCTTCTCGCCGGGCCGGACCACGAAGAGGTCATTCGGCTGCAGGCGCTCGATCGGGACCCGCTCCTCGACCCGGGTGCCGTCCGGCCGCTCGCGCAGCAGTGACACATCCTTGGCCCCGAGTTCGAGCAGGGCGCGCAGAGCAGCGCCGGACCGGTGCTTGGCCCGGGCCTCGGCGTAGCGCCCGGCCAGCAGGAACACCGTCACCACGGCGGCGACCTCGAGGTACAGGTCCGCGCCGCCGGCACCGGGCATGCCCGCCTCGGCGTGCCCCGACCGGGACGGCAGCAGGGTCATGGTCATCCGGGCGCCGGTGGTCCCCGTGGCGGTGAAGAACAGGGCGTACGTCGACCACAGGTACGCGGCCGCGACCCCGAGGCTGACCAGGGTGTCCATCGTGGTCGCACCGTGGCGCAGGTTCTTCCAGGCTGCCCGGTGGAACGGCCAGGCACCCCAGACGGCCACCGGCGAGGCCAGGGCGAAGCTCAGCCACTGCCAGTTGTCGAACTGCAGCGCGGGGGTCATCGCCAGTACCAGGACCGGCGCGGCCAGCACAGCGCTGACCTGCAGCCGCTGCAGCAGCGACGCGCTGCGCCGGGCGCCCTCGCCGTCCTGGTCGTCCTGGTCGTTCTCGCGGTCCGGTTGCGCGGCAACGGCAGCGGCAGCCGCGCCGGCGCCCTGCGCCGTAGCCGGTTCGGGGAGCCGGGCCGTGTAGCCGGTGCGCTCGATCGTGGCCACCAGTTCGGCCGGATCCAGGTCCATCGGGAACGAGACGTGGGCGCTCTCGGTGGCGTAGTTCACCGTGGCCGTGACGCCGTCCATCCGGTTGAGCTTCTTCTCCACCCGGGCCGCGCAGGACGAACAGGTCATCCCGCCGACGGGCAACTCCAGGATCCGGATGATCGGTTCCGGCCCCGTGCTGTCGGGTTCTGCCCTGGGCTCAGTCGTGAACGAGGGCATAACCGGCCTCGTCCACCGCCGCACGCACGGCGCTGTCGTCCAGAGGTGCCTCGCTCGTCAGGGTCACGGTCGAGGTGCCTCCGGCGACGAGTTCGACGTCCACCTGCTGGACGCCGGTCAGGCCGGAGAGCTCCTGGGCCACGGCGTTCACGCAGTGCCCGCAGGTCATGCCCGAGACGTGCAGGGTCGTCGTGGTCATCTCGCTCAGTGCTCCGATCTCGTCCTGCGCCGGCCCGAACCGACGCCGTGGGTTAGTGGGCCGACGGGCTCAGCTGCGGACCAGCCGGGCGATGGCATCGGCCGCCTCGCGGACCTTCGTGTTCGCGGCGGCGTCGGATTCGCGCGCCGCCTCGACGACGCAGTGACCCATGTGGTCCTCGAGCAGGCCGAGGCTGACGGCCTGCAGGGCCTTGGTGACCGCTGCCACCTGGGTCAGGACGTCGATGCAGTAGGCGTCCTCGTCCACCATCCGCTGCAGACCGCGGACCTGCCCCTCGATCCGCCGCAGCCGGCGCAGGTAGTCCTGCTTGTCGGCGCTGTAACCAGCCATGTCACGTCTCCTGGCCGTCATCCCGCCGGGCACCCGCGCGGCGGACCGTGGCCGTCCGCGCTTCCGGTTCCTGATGCCCGGAGAAATAAACCATACCCCCGAAGGGTATCGACAGGAAGTCCGCGCGGCGGGGACCTAGGTCCGAGAGCCGGTGGTGGATCGCCGGAAGGGGCAGGTCAGGGCGGGCACGAGCTCACTGCAGGTAGGCCTCCACCTGCATGCCCGGGCGCTCCTCGACCACGTCCGGATCCAGCCCCGCGGCGCGCAGCGCGCGGCGGCGGCGCAGCAGGTCCCATAGTTGGTCGAGGTTGTTCTCGACCTCGGAGAGCCGGCGCACCTCGACGTCCTCGCTCAGCTGCCCGCGATCGCGCTGCTGGCGCAACCAGTGCTCCTCGGCGACCAGGGACCTGATGCAGTCCAGGATCTCGCGGTCCTCCATACCGGCCTCCTCATCGGGCCGCCCCGGGATCGCCGGGATGGGCTCGGTGACATCGGCTCCGACGCTATGGGGCCCGCGGCGCTTCGGCTCCGGGCCTGAAGTCCCGCGAAGATGGCGCACCTCACATCCGCCGCCGGTCCGTCGTTGGTCCGGTCCTGCCGGTCCTATCACCCGTCCAGGTGATCCACCAGGCGGGCGGCCACGCCGGTGTATGTCGCGGGGGTGAGCTCGAGCAGCCGCTGCTCGGCCTCCGGCGGCAGGCCCAGGCCCCGGACGAACTCGCGCAGCGTGGTCGCGTCGATCCGGCGGCCGCGGGTGAGCTCCTTGAGCCGCTCGTAGGGCCGGTCCAGGCCGTGCACCCGCATCACGGACTGCACCGCCTCGCCCAGCACCTCCCAGTTGGCGTCCAGCTCGCGGCTCAGGGCGGCGGGATCGGCGTCCAGCCCGGCCAGCCCGCGACGCACGTTGTCGATCGCCAGCAGCGAGTGCCCGAACGCGGTGCCAACGTTGCGCTGCATGGACGAGTCAGTCAGATCGCGCTGCATCCGCGAGGTGACCAGGGTGGAGCCGAGCACGTCCAGCAACGCGCAGGACACCTCCAGGTTGGCCTCGGCGTTCTCGAACCGGATCGGGTTCACCTTGTGCGGCATCGTGCTCGACCCGACCGTGCCCTGGCCGCGGACCTGGGCGAAGTAGCCGAGCGAGACGTAGGTCCAGACGTCCGTGCACAGGTTGTGCAGGATCCGGTTGAACCGCGCCAGGTCCGCGTACAGCTCGGCCTGCCAGTCGTGCGACTCGATCTGCGTCGTCAGCGGGTTCCAGGTCAGGCCGAGACCCTCGACGAACGACCGTGACACCGCGGGCCAGTCGGTCCCCGGCGCGCCGGCGACGTGCGCCCCGAACGTGCCGGTGGCGCCGTTGAGCTTGCCCAGGAACTCGTCCGCCGCGATCCGGCGCAGCTGGCGTCGCAGCCGGTGAGCCGGCACCGCCAGCTCCTTGCCGAGCGTGGTGGGCGTGGCGGGCTGGCCGTGGGTGCGGGCCAGCATCGGCAGGTTGCGGTGGCTGCGGGCCAGGTCGACCAGCTCGCCGACCAGGGCCGTCGCGGCGGGCAGCCAGACCCGTTGCAGGGCGCCCCGGACCATCAGCGCGTAGGCGAGGTTGTTGATGTCCTCGCTGGTGCAGAACAGGTGGACGTGCTCGGCTAGGTCGGCCAGCGAGGTGCCGGCGAGCCTGCGCTTGATCAGGTACTCGACCGCTTTGACGTCGTGCTGGGTGACCCGCTCGAGGTCGGCCAGTTCGGCGACCTCGGCGGCGCCGAACGACGCGGTCAGCACGTGCAGGCGGCCGCGCTCGTCCCCGGTCAGTGCCCGGATGCCCGGGACGGCGGCCGTGTCGGCGAGGTGGATCAGCCAGGCAGCCTCGACCCGGACCCGGTAGCGGTTCAGCGCCGCCTCGGACAGGTACTGCGCCAGCGGGGCGACGGCCGGCCGGTAGCGGCCGTCCAGCGGGCCGAGCGCCGGGTCGCCGAGTGTCGGCTCGTCGAGTGTCGGCTCGTCGAATGTCGGCTCATCGAGTGGGCCGGGGCCTGCGGTGGTGTCGCTGGAGGGCACGCGCTCATGGTTTCACGCGGCCGCCGGGGACCCGCTCGACGCCCCTGACGCCAGCCAGCCGTCAGGGGGCCAGGCCCTCGGGCACGGGTGCCGTCGCGGAGGGGTGCGGCTGCCGGGCACTCTCGGCCAGGAGGATCCCGCACATCACGATGGTTGCGCCCGCCACCTGGATCGCGGTCAGCCGCTCGCCGAGCACGAGCCAGGCGACCAGCCCGGCGATCACCGGCTCGGCGGTACCGAGCAGCCCGGTCCGGGCCGCACCGATCAGCCGTAGCCCGGTCAGGACGAGGCCGAACGGTGCGACCGTCCCGAGCAGGACGACCCAGCCGACCAGAACCCCGACCGGCAGGTGCAGCCCGGCGATCTGCGCGGAGTCGGCAAGTCGCCCGAACGGGAACCGCCACCAGGGCAGCAGTACCGTCCACAGCAGGGCCGCGGCGGTGAAGCTCCAGGTGGCCAGCGAGAACGGGTCGCGGCTGCCGAGGCCGCGCTCGCCGAGCAGGTAGTACGCCGCCAGCGAGACGGCGGCCAGCCCGGCGGCGAGCAGCCCGATGCCGTCCAGGGTCAGGCCCGACCACACCCGGGCGACCAGCGCCAGCCCGCCGAGGCAGAGCGCGAGCGCGGCCCAGACCCGGGACCGGACCGCCTCGTGCCGGACGTAGCGCACCCACAGCGCGACCATCAGCGGCGCGGTGAACTCGATCAGCAGGGACACGCTGACGGGCATCCGGGCGATGGCCACGAAGTACAGCCACTGCACCATGGCCAGCCCGACGGTCCCGTACACGACGATGAACCCGATCTCGCGCCGGCCGATGCGCAGCGATGACGGCCGGCGGATCGCCGCGATCAGGGCGAACAGGACGGCCGCGGCCGCGCAGCGGATCTCCACCAGGCGCAGTGACGACAGCCCGGACTCCAGCACGACCTTGCTCACGGTGCCGTTGACCGCGAACAGCGTGCTGGCGGTCAGGACCAGTCCCACGCCCAGCAGCGGGTGCGGTGCCCGCCCGTCGCGCCGGCGCTCGGCGGGAACCGGCGCGGGATCCGGCGCGGGATCGGCTGCTGGATCGACAGCCCTGGTCGGGATAGCCCTGGTCGGGACAGCCCTGGTCGGGACGGCCCTGGGACCCGTCGTGCTGTCAAGGGCGTCCATGGCCGGATGATGGGACGAATTCACTGTGCCGAGCGTAGGGGACACGTCAACCATCCCCGACGTGAGCCGATACACAGCCTGGCTGCGGACTGCGGACCGGGCACCGGATAGGTTCCTGGCGTGAAGGTCGCCGTCGCAACCGAGATCGTCCGCGGTGAACGCCGCGTCGCCCTGACCCCGGACGCCGTCCCCACCCTCACCCGCGCCGGGCTCGACGTGGTCGTCCAGACCGGAGCCGGCGCCGCCGCGCTCGCCTCGGACACCGCCTACCTGGCCGCCGGCGCGCAGGTGGTGGACACCGTCGAGGCCGCCCGCGTGGACGTGCTGCTGCACGTCCGCCCGCTGGCTCCGGCGGTGATCAGCAAGCTCAGACCGCGGACCATCACGATCGGCTTCTGCTCCCCGGGGTCCGAGCTGGAGGCCGTCCGGACGTTGCGGGACGGGCGGATCACGGCCCTGGCCATGGAGCTGGTCCCGCGGATCAGCCGGGCCCAGTCGATGGATGCCCTGACCTCGCAGGCGCTGGTGTCCGGCTACCGGTGCGTGCTCGAGGCGGCGATGCGGCTGCCGCGGTTCTTCCCGCTGTTCATGACCGCGGCGGGCACCGTGCCCCCGGCCAACGTGGTCGTGCTCGGCGCCGGGGTGGCCGGGCTGCAGGCGATCGCCACCGCGAAGCGGCTGGGCGCGGTGGTGTCGGCCTACGACGTCCGCCCGGCCAGCGCCGACGAGGTGCGCTCGATGGGCGGCAAGTTCATCCAGCTCGACCTGGAGGCGGTGGAGGGCAGCGGCGGGTACGCCCGCGAGCTGTCCGCCGACCGGGCCGAGCGGCAGCGCCAACTGCTCGCCCCCTACCTGGCCGAGGCCGACGTCGTGATCACCACCGCGGCGGTCCCCGGCCGCCCGGCCCCGCGCCTGGTCAGCACGGACATGCTGGCCCAGCTCAAGGACGGCAGCGTGATCGTCGACCTGGCCGCCGAGTCCGGCGGCAACTGCGAGGGCGCCGTGGCCGGCGAGGAGGTCGCGGTACCGGCCCGCTCCGGCGGGACCGTGCGCCTGCTCGGGATGAAGGACGCGGCCAGCACGATGCCCGCGGACGCGTCCCGGCTGTACTCCAAGAACGTCACGAACCTGCTCATGCTGATGGCCAAGGACGGCGAGGTGGTACCGGACTTCGAGGACGAGGTGATCGCCGGCAGCTGCCTGACGCACGCCGGTGAGGTCCGGCACGCTCCGACCGCGGAGCTGCTGGGCCAGGATGCGCCCGCCGGTGACGGCGTGGCCGCGGAAGGAGGGGCCCGGTGACCGGGGTCGCCCTGCTGTCCATCTTCGTGCTGGCGGTCTTCGTCGGCTTCGAGGTGGTCTCAAAGGTCTCCACCACGCTGCACACGCCGCTGATGTCGGGGGCGAACGCGATCCACGGCATCGTCCTGGTCGGTGCGGTGCTGGTGACCGGCAACGCCTCGTCCGCGATCGCGGTGGTGATCGGGCTGGTCGCGGTGATCCTTGCCACGGTGAACCTGGTCGGCGGCTTCGTGGTCACCGACCGGATGCTGGAGATGTTCAAGGGCAGGCCTGCCGCCGGTAGGGCCGCGGGTGGCCGGCAGGCCGGCGGCGCCGGGGCTGGTGAGGGCCGGTGAAGGCGCTGTCGGCGAACGCGGTCGAGGTCGGCTACCTGGCCGCTGCGGTCTGCTTCATCCTCGCCCTCAAGGGCCTGTCCTCGCCGCGCTCGGCCCGGCGCGGGAACCTGATCGGCGCCTCTGGGGCCGTGCTCGCGCTGCTGGTCGCGTTCCTGTCCGCGGACCTGAAGCACCTCGGGCTGATCATCGTCGCGATCGTGATCGGCACCGGGCTGGCCGTGCCCGCGGCGCGGATGGTCAAGATGACCCAGATGCCGCAGATGGTGGCGCTGTTCAACGGCGTGGGCGGTGGGGCTGCCGCGCTGGTCGCCCTGATGGAGCTGGGCGAGACGTCGGGCCGGGGCCACGGGTGGTTCTCCCTGACCGCGACCGCGTTCACCGCGCTGGTCGGATCGGTGTCGTTCGCCGGGTCCGTGATCACCTTCATGAAGTTGCAGGAGATCATGACCACCCGGCCGGTCGTGCTGCCCAGCGCGCGCTATCTGATGATGGGGTCGCTCGGGCTCGGCCTGGTTCTCGCCGTGGTCACCGTGGCCACCTCGAACCTGGCCGCCGCGAGCGTGCTGGCCGTGGTCGGTCTGGGCATGGGCCTGCTGCTGGTGCTGCCGGTCGGCGGCGCGGACGTGCCAATCGTGATCTCGTTGCTGAACGCCTTCACCGGCCTGACGGTGGCCGCCGGTGGCTTCGTGCTGAGCAACACCCTGCTGCTGGTCGCCGGCACCCTGGTCGGCGCGAGCGGCACCATCCTGACCCGGCTGATGGCGGCCGCGATGGGCCGGCCGGTCACCGGGATCCTGTTCGGCGCCCTGCGCGGCGGGTCGACCGCGGGCTCCACCGCGATCTCGGACCGTCCGGTCAAGTCCGTCGGTGCCGAGGACGTGGCGATCCTGCTCAACTACGCCCAGAAGGTGATCTTCGTCCCGGGATACGGGCTGGCCGTGGCCCAGGCCCAGCACACGCTGCGCGAGCTGGCCGATGTGCTCGAGGCGAAGGGCATCGAGGTGCTGTACGGCATCCACCCGGTGGCCGGCCGGATGCCGGGTCACATGAACGTGCTGCTCGCCGAGGCGAACGTGCCGTACGAGGCGCTCAAGGAGATGGACGAGGTCAACCCCGAGTTCAAGACCGCCGACGTGGTACTCGTGGTCGGCGCGAACGACGTGGTGAACCCGGCGGCCAAGACCACGCCCGGGGCGCCGATCTACGGCATGCCGATCCTCGAGGTGTCCGAGGCGCAGCAGGTCATCTTCCTCAAGCGCTCGATGCGGCCGGGCTTCGCCGGGATCGAGAACGAGTTGCTGTTCGAGCCGAGGACCTCGCTGCTGTTCGGGGACGCCAAGGACTCGCTGACCAAGATCCTCGGAGCCGTCAAGGGCCTGTGAACCCGGCGCTGCGCCCGGGCGGCGCGGTCCGCCCTTCGGCGTGCCCCGGCGTGTGCTCGACTGCCGCGCTATCGTGCGCGGTCGAGAGATGGGGGTCACCGTCGTGCCGGATCTGGGCCATGTCATCGCCGCCAACGTCCGGACCGAACGCGCCCGGCGACACTGGCGGCAGGCGGACCTGGCCGGGCGGCTGGGCTGGGACCCCGGGACGATCGGTCACCTCGAGACCGGCCGGCGGGACGTGCGGGCCCAC
This sequence comes from uncultured Actinomycetota bacterium, assembly GCA_963740575.1. GTDB lineage: Bacteria > Actinomycetota > Actinomycetes > Actinomycetales > Kineosporiaceae > CAVUET01. The sequence goes on from CAVUET010000006.1 coordinate 274,291, forward strand.
GACCTCCCGGCGCTGTGCCGGGTCTTCGGGGTCGGCCTGGACGTGCTGCTCTTCGGCGCCGATCAGGACGACCTGCGCGCGATGGGCCTGTGACGGCCGCCACGGTCCCGAACGGCCATCCCCACTGGTCCCGGTTACTCTGGCGGCACGGCTCGATGCTGCGGCGCCCTGCGGGGTCACCGCTGCCGGGGTGTCCTACAGCAGGGTGAGCGCGGCGTCGATGTCCCTGTGGGCGGCAGTGGGGAGAGGGGCATGACGCAGGAGCCTGGGGACGTCGGCCGACGGATCGTGGCCAATGTGGAGCAGGTGGTCCGCGGCCGCCGTGAAGCCGTCGAGCTGGTCACCATCGCCCTGCTGGCCGGGGGGCACGTGGTCGTCGAGGACGTGCCCGGCACCGGCAAGACGACGCTGGCCCGCGCGCTGGCCCGCTCGGTGGGCGGGAGCTTCCAGCGCATCCAGGCCACCGCCGACCTGCTCCCCGCGGACATCACCGGGTCGTCGATGTGGGACCCGGCGGACCAGCGGTTCAGCTTCGTCCCCGGCCCGGTGTTCGCCCACGTCCTGCTGGTGGACGAGTTGAACCGGACGCCGCCGCGAACCCAGTCCGCCTTCCTCGAGGTGATGGACGAGGACGCCGTGACGGTCGACGGGGTGCGGCATCCCGTCCCCGATCCCTTCTTCGTGGTCGCCACCCAGAACCCGCTGGAGCAGCACGGCACCTACCCGCTGCCGGAGGGCCAACTGGACCGGTTCGCGGTCCGGATCCGGCTGGGTGGCCTGGACCTGGACTCCGAGTTGCTCGTGGTCCGTGAGCAGCTCGCCGGTCCCACCGTCGACGCGCTGTCGCCGGTGGTCGATGCCGACGAGCTGCGGGCCGCGCGGGCCGCGGTGCGCGGTACGCACGTCGCGGATGCCGTCCTGCAGCACGCGCTGCGGCTGGTCCGGCGGACCCGCGAGGACCCACGGGTGCGCCTGGGTGCCAGCTCCCGGGCCGCGATCACCCTGGTCCGGTCCGCCCAGGCCCGGGCGGTGCTGTCCGGCCGGGACTACGTCGCGCCGGACGACGTGCGCGCGCTCGCGGTCCCGGTCCTGGCGCACCGGCTGGTGCTGACCGCCGCGATGTCCGGCGCGGTCACGGCGGAGTCCGTGGTCGCCGAGTTGGCCGCAGGCCAGCCGGTCCCGGTCCGCGCCTCGAGCGGGTAGCTCATGACCAGGCCCGGTCCGCCCGCCGACCCGGTGGCTTTCCGACCCTTGGCTCTGGGGCCCCTGATCGCGGCGGTGGTCCTGGGCTGGCTGGGCCTGCGCTCGGGCAATCCCTGGCTCGAACTGCTGGCGTGCGCGGCGCTCGGACCGCTGGTCCAGTCCTACCTCGGGCGTTCCCGCCTGGGCGGGGTCGTGGTCGCCTGGCACGGCCCGCAGCGATGCACCGTGGGACAGGTGGTCGAGCACCGGCTGACGGTGCGCAACGACGGACGCCGGGCCAGTCCCGCGCTGACCCTGCGGCAGCGGATGCCCGGCTTCGCGGACCTGCTCGTGGCGGTGCCCCCGCTGGCGCCCGGCGGGCGGACCGAGGTCGGCCTGCCACGGCTGGCGCTGTCCAGGACGGTGGCGCGCAGCCATCGGGTGGACCTGGTCAGCACCGCCCCGTTCGGCCTGGTCGAGCGGCGGCGCACCGTCACCGGGACGCTCTGGGTCGCGGTGCACCCGGCACCGGCCGAGCCGGCCGGTCTGGATCCGCGGGGCGGGGACGGCGACCGGGCGGCCGGCGAGCCGGCGCGAACCGGCAGCGATGTGCACGCCACGCGGGAGTGGCGGCCCGGCGACGAGGCGCGCCGGGTGCACTGGCGCAGCACCGCGCGCCGCGGGCGGCTGGTGATCGTGGAACCGGAGCGGAGCATCGCCGGGCGGCTGGTGCTGGTGCTGATCGCCGACCCTGCGGACCCGGCCTGGGAAGGGCTGGCGGCCCGCGCGGCGGCCACGGCCGCGAGCGCGCTGCGGGCCGGTCGACAGGTGCGCGTGCTGGCCCGCGGCGGGAGTGAGCCGGACGAGATCGTGCCCGGCGACGGCGTCGCGCTGATGGACTGGTTCGCCGGGCTGGCCGGCGCGCTGACCCCGACCGTGGATCAGCTGCACGGGCTGCAGGAATGGACCGGGCCCGGCGGTGATCTCGTGCTCGCCGGACCGCGGCTGGCCGACGCCGTCGGGGTCGATCCGGCAACCCTGACCGGCGCAGCCGGCACGAACGGCGGGACCGGTGCCGAGGGGGCCGACGCGTGCTGGCGCGCCCTGGCCGGTGGCCGCACGGCGACCGGATACCGGCTGGTCACGATGGGACCGCCGGCGCAGGACAGCCCTGCCTGGACGACCCCCGGCCGGATCCCGAAGCGGGTGGCACCGTGACCCGGCGACCCGGCACCGTCCCCGCGGTGACCCGGCCGCCCGGCCCGGACGACGTCGTGCTCCGCGCCGCCACGGTGACCGCGGGGGCGGCGGCGATCGCCGGGCTCGCCACGGCCCGGCTGCTGCCGCCCTGGCTGGCGCTGATCGAGATCGCGGCCCTGGCCGGGTGCTCGCTGCTGGGGCGGTGGGCCAGCGCCGATCCGGCCGGCAGGCCATGGCGTCTGGCCGGCTGGGTGACTGTCGCGGCGGTGACCCTCTGGCTCGTGACCGCCGGGCCGGTGGCCGGTGACCCGCCCGTCGTGCTCGGCACTCTGGTCGCGGGGTTCGTCACCGCGACCGCGTCCGACCAGGACGGCAGCCGGCGGTCGATGCTGGTCAACCTCGCGCTGGGCCTCGCCGTGCTGACCCTCGCCGCGGGAGTCGCGCCGGGCGCGCGGCTGGCGCTGCCGCTCGCGCTCGGCTGGGGCGCGGCGCTGGTCGTGCTGGCCCGGGGTCAGGTCGCCAGCGAGGTGCTGGCCGCCGATGCCGCGATGCCGCCCCCGACCGGACGCGGACCCACCCGCGCGATCCTGATCGCCGTGCTGACCTCGGTCGCCGTCTCCCTCGGGCTGTTCACCCTGGTCCAGCAGGCGAACCTGCGCCCCTCACAGCCGTCCGGCCCGGCGTTCGGGACCGGCGTCCCGAACGGCTTCGGCGCGAGCAACTCGGGCCGGACCACCCGGGCGGTGGGCTCGTACGCGGGTCAGGAGATGGACCTGCGCGCCCGCGGCTCGTTGCCGTCCACGCCCCTGTTCCAGGTCCGGGCGGGCGCGCCGCAGCTGTGGCGGGCCGGCTGGCTGCAGGTCTACAGCGGGACCGGCTGGCAGCCGCAGCCGCAGTCCCCGACCGTCCTCGGCCTCGGTGCGCAGGACGTGACGGTCGAGCCCGACCCGGACGATCCGGTGTCCGCCACGGCATCCGCCCCGACGGCGACCGCCGGGCCGGGACAGGTCGACCCCGTCCGGCTGGACCCGGGCGGCGACCTGCAGGTCGTCGTCGCACCCGGGGTCGTGCAGGGCCTCCAGGTGCCGCCCGACCAGGAGGTGCTGGCCCTCGGCGGCGGCACGCTCGTGGTCCAGTCGCTGTCCGGCGACAGCGCCGGCAGCGCCCCGGTCGACGGGTACGTGGTGACCTCGGCGCCCCGGCCGGACGTGGACGACCCTGCCATGGCCTCGGTGCTGGCCACGGCCCGCGGCCACGACGCGGTGGCCGGTCGCTGGGTCCACCTGCCCACCGAGGTGCCGCAGCGCGTGCTCGACCTCGGCAGGCAACTGGTCCGCGCCGCGCCGGACCGGTACCAGGCAGTGCGGGACGTGGAGACCTACCTGCGGTCCCGGGCCACCTACCGGCTCGACTCCCCGGTACCGGCTGCCGGGAAGGACGCCGTGGACGACTTCCTGTTCCGGTCCCGCACCGGGTTCTGCGAGCAGTTCGCGTCCGCGGAGGTCGTGCTCCTGCGTGCGGCCGGCGTCCCCGCGCGGCTGGCCGTCGGCTTCTCCGGGGGGACCGCCGCGGCCGACGGCTGGCGGACGGTGCGCGGATCGGACGCGCACGCCTGGGTCGAGGTGTGGTTCCCCGGACACGGCTGGGTCAGCTCCGACCCCACCGCCGGTGCCACCCTCGCCGGCTCGGACACGAACGTGCTGGCGCGATGGCTCTCGGCGGTACTGCCCGGCTCCCTGGCGCGCTGGCTGGCGTCGTGGTGGGGCCTGCTGCTGGCCGTGCTCGCCGGGATCGGCGCCGTGCTGGTTGTGCGGTGGCGCAGGCGCCGAGTGACATCGGTCGAGGTGGCGCCGGTCGCCGCGTCCCGGCAGCCGGCAGGGGTGGTGGAGCTGATCGTCGCGTTCGAGCGCCTGGAGTCCGCGCTCGCGATGGCAGCGGTCCCACGCCGGCCGCAGGAGACGCTCGCGGACCTGGCCGTCCGGCTGGCCGGCGATCCGCCGGTGGCCCGCGCGCTCGCGGTGCTGGAGCGGGCGCTGTACGCGGCGCGCCCGCCGTCCCCGAGCGAGCTGCACGCCGCGGCCGAGGCGCTGGACGCCTCCGCTGCGCGCATCCTGCTGGCGGTTCGCGACCAGCCCGTGCCCGCCGGTCAGCCGGCCCGGTAGCCGAGCCGCTCGCCGTAGGCCAGGCAGTCGGCTGCCGGACGCAGGCTGTCCGACGTGCTCCGCCCGGCCAGGCTGACCGCCGCCACGCAGGCCCCCAGGCGCAGGCAGTCCGGGATCGCCAGCTCCTCGTGCAGCCCGAACATCACCCCGGCGGCGAACGCGTCCCCGGCTCCGACGGTGCTGCGGACGTCCTCCGGCGGCACCCGCACCGAGCCGAGGCGCCAGGTTCTGCCGTCCGGTGCGGCCGCGACGCATCCGGCCGGGAAGTGGATCACCGCCAGCCGGGACACCCCCTGCTCGACCAGCCGGACCGCGGACGCCTTCAGCGCCGGCCAGTCGACCACCGCGTCCGGCCCGGTCACCTCGGCGTCGATCCCGCTCAGCGCGGCGGCCTCGAGCTCGTTGATGATCAGATAGTCCAGATACGGCAGGCAGGGCGCGGCGGTGGCCCGGATCCGCTCCGGTGCCAGCGTGACCAGTTCGAGGTTGGTGCGCATACCGGCCGCGCGGGCCCTGATCAGCAGGGACGAGAAACCGTTCCCGCCGTCCAGTGGCGCGTCCAGGCGCGCGTGCAGCCCGGGTGCGCCGAGGTGCAGGATCTTCGCCCGGGACGCGGTCAGGTCGACGTGCTCCGGTTCGAGCAGCCCGTTCGCGCCGCTGTGATGGAAGAAGGTGCGGCGCCCGCCCTCGCGTTCGATCATCACGTCCGTGTATGACGTGGTGGCGCCGGGCAGAACCCTGATCCCCGCGGCGTCCACGCCGATCCGGGCGCAGGACTGCAGCACGAACTGCCCGTGCCCGTCGTCGCCGACCGCGCCGATCAGGGCCACCGGGGCGTCCAGGCCGAGCCGGACCAGGTCGACCGCCATGTTCATGGCCGGGCCGCCGAGGCCGGGTGCGACGTCCTCGATCAGGGCCAGCCGCTCCCTGGCGGGGTAGTGGTCGATCGTCGCGTTGACGTCGACCACGATGCTCCCGGCGCAGACGACTCCGCGGCGCACAGCCGCGCCACCGCGACCGTCCGCCCCCGCCTCGTGCGCGTCCATCGCAGCTGCGCTCACTCCTGCCGCAGCAGCGGCTCGGTGACGCGCAGGTCCGCCTCGAGCCCGCGCGCCGGCGTCAGACCCTTGCCGGCCAGTGCCTCGTGGTAGGCGCGCACCGCGTCGGCCGGGGACAGCTCGCCGCGCAGCACCGGGCGCATCAGGGCGACCAGGTCGAGCTGGGACTCTGCATGCTGGATCTTGCGGCCGAACAGCGCGACCCGGGCGCCGTGCCGCTCCCCCTGGTGCAGCAGTTCGAAGGTGTCCCGGGTGGTGCCGGCCGAACCGCCGAGGATGCCCACCACCAGGCTGCTGTCGTGCCCGGTCAGCTCCTGCAGAGCCTGCGCGCCGTTGTAGGCCATCTTCAGGAACAGCGGCCGCTCGGCGCTGGTCACCCCGGCCAGGGTCCGGACGATGCTGTCGTTGACGAACGAGCCGAGCATGTCGTGCTCGAGGTCGGACGGCGCGTTCGGGTTGAACACCTCGAGGAAGTGCCGGATCCCCACCGCCCGGGCGTCGCGCCGGAACCGGGCGTACTCCTGCAGCGTGGCGTGGTCATGGTCGAGGTCGTTGTTGAACGTGATCGAGTACAGCACGAGATCGCAGAACGGCCGGACCATCTCCAGGTCGGCCGTGCGGAACGGGCGGGATGCCCTGCGCGAGTAGGACGATCCGCGCGAGTGCCAGATGTCCGTGGTGTCGTTGGCGCGCACCGCGAGAGTGATCTCCGTGCCGTCCAGGACGCCCTGGCGGGCCAACTGCTCACCGTTGGACGCCGAGCACAGGATGATGTCGAGCACGCCCTGGGCTGCCAGCGCTGCCATCGCCTCGAGGTACTCCTGCCGGGTCCGGTAGCGCGGCCTGGCGCCGGCCGCGGCCTCGTCCGCACGTCCGGCGGCGGCGACACCGAACGCCATGTCGGCGTCCTTCGCGTCCGCGATCAGGAAGTCGTCGGGGGAGTACTCGCCGCCCAGGATCCGCGACAGCTTGCGCTCGAGCGCCTTCATCGGTGGTCCGCCTCCGGTTCCGTCACGACCCGGGCCCGGCCGCTGCCTGCGGTCGGTGGCCCGTCCGGCCGCCCAACGCGTTCAGCGTAGGCGCAGGGCCAGGCGCGGCCGGCCCCGGGCGACGTGGCACAGTGCCCCGGGTGTCCCGGTACCTGCGCATCCTGCGGCGGCGGGCGGCGTTGGTCCCCTTTGCGGCGGCCGTACTGGCCCGGCTGCCGATCTCGATGGCGCCGCTGGGCATGGTGCTGCTGATCCAGCAGGTGCGCGGCAACTACACCATTGCCGGGTCGGTGACGGCGGCGTTCGCGTTGGCGACGTCCGTGAGCGCCCCGATGCTCGGACGGCTGCTGGACCGGGTCGGCCAGGCCCGGGTGCTGGTCCCGACGGCGCTGATCTCAGCCACGCTGCTGGCCGCCCTGGCGCTGGTGGCGGCCTCCGGCGGGCCGTATCTGGTGCTGTTGCTGCTGTCCGCGGCCGTCGGGCTCAGCTTCCCGGTGATCACTCCAGCGATGCGTGCAGCCTGGCGCACGGTGCTCGAGTCGCCGACCGACCGCGCGGCCGCCTATGCGATGGACGCTGTCGCCGTGGAGGCCATCTTCGTCGGCGGGCCGCTGCTGCTCTCGGCGCTGCTGGCACTGCGCCCGGCCACCATCCCCCTCCTGGTCACGGCGGCCTTCCTGGCCTGCGGCGGGGTCGCCTACAGCCTCACCGCAGCGGCCCGGAACTCCACGCCCGACCAGCCCCCCGAGGGGACGGATCCCGCAGACGGTTCGCCCTTGCGGACCCGCGGTGTCCCGGCGGTGCTGGTGGTCTCGCTGGCCATGTCGGTCGGGTTCGGTCAACTGGACGTCTCACTCGCGGCCACGGCCCGCCAGGTGCTGCACGATCAGGCCAGGGTCGGCCTGCTGTTCGCGGCGATCGCCGGAGGCAGCAGCATCGGCGGCCTCTGGTACGGCGCCCGCGCCTGGAGCCGGCCCGAGCGGCAGCGGCTGCCGATCGCGATGGCGGGATTCGGTGCGGGGCTGTTCGCGATGCCGCTGGTCCTGTCTGCCGGCGGCGGGATTCCGGTGCTGCTGCCGGTGTTGTTCGGCACCGGGCTGTGCATCGCGCCCGGGCTGATCATCCAGCAGGCGCTGATCGACCGGCTGTCCGCGAGTCATCGGCTGGGCGAGGCGCAGTCCTGGCTCAACACCGGGTTCACCGCGGGTGGTGCGGGTGGCACGGCACTGGGCGGGATCCTGGTCGATCTCGGCGGGCCCGGCCTGTCGTTCACCGGGGCCGCGCTGGCCGTGACGGCGGCGACGGTGGTGTCGTTCGCGGTGCAGCGGCGCTGGCGCTGAGGCGGTCACGCGCCCTGATGCGATGACAGGCCGAGCGTGGTCAGAGGTAGTGCCGGGCGGCGGCACCGGCCTGCGCGCCGTACCCGGGGCCGAAGAGCACCGCGTGCACGAGCAGGGGATGCAACTGGTGCAACGGGATCCGGTCGCGCCAGCCGGACGCGAGCGAGTGCGCCTGCTGGTAGCCGGCGAGCAGGACGTCGAGGAACGGGGAACCGAACAGGGCGAGCATCGCCAGGTCCGTCTCACGGTGCCCGCCGTGCGCCGCGGGATCGATCAGGACCGCTCCGCCGGCCGTCCAGATCACGTTGCCGGACCAGAGATCCCCGTGCAGCCGGCTGGGCGGCTCGGGTGGACCGGCGAGGGCGACATCCCCCTCGATCAGTCGCCGGCAGATCCGGTCCACCGCGTGACGATCGGCCTGCGTGAGCGCGCCCAGCTCGGCGGCCTGCCGGGCGAACGGCTGGATCCGGTAGCGGGCGTAGAACTCGGGCCACCGCTGCGGTGGGATCGCGTCCAGTGACTGCCCATGCGCGTGTGGCAGCGGGATCGGCCCGATGAAGCCGTCGCCGGTCCAGCCGGGCGGTGGGCAGCCGAAACCGGCGGCCGCGCTGTCGTGGGTGGCGGCCAGCCTCCGTCCGAGCTCCCGCGCCGCCTGCGGGGACGGGGCGACCGGCCGGAGGCGTTCGAGCACGATCCGGTCCGGTCCGGTCGAGCGCACCTGTGCGACCGGCGCGCCGCCGCCGGGCTGCGCGGCGGCGAGCCAGTCCAGCCCGGCCGCCTCGACCTGGAAGAACCCCTGCGCCGCACCAGGTCGATGCTTGGTGAACGTGTCGTCAGCGGGCATGCGCCGCAGCCCTGGACGGGGGTCGGGAGCGGCCGGTCATTCGGGTCAGGGCCGGGCGTCCGGCGAGGCCCAGGCGGTGCGGACGTGTCCGAGCAGGCCGCGCGCCGACTGCTCGATCAGGCCGAGCACGGCGTCGAACCGGGCCGGCCCGTCGTAGTACGGGTCGGGGACGTCCAGCTCGCGGTGATCCCCCGAGTCGCTGATGTCGAATGCCCGCAACAGGAACAGCTTGTCGCGGTCCGCCGGTGACGGCGCCCAGCCGCGCAGCGTGCGCAGGTGACCACGATCCAGCGCGATGACCAGATCGCGGTCGGCGAACCAGCCTGGCTCGAACTGTCTGGCCCGGTGCTCCACCTGTCCGTACCCGGCCCGCGCCAAGGCGTCCAGGGCCCGGCGGTCGGCCCGCTCACCGATGTGCCAGTCGCCCGTTCCGGCCGAATCGACCACGATCCGCTCGGCCAGCCCGGCGTCGACGACCATCCGGCGCAGCACGACTTCGGCCATCGGGGAGCGGCAGATGTTCCCCGAGCAGACGAAGCAGATCCGGTAGGGGACATCCGTGCGCATCGGCCCATCGTCGGGGATAGAGGGCGTCCGGCCAAAGTCGGCAGGTCCACCGGGCCACACGACACGCCGCGTGTGCCGGTATGCCTCGTGTGTCGGAAGCGCTGCGAATGAGAGGGAATCACCGGCTTGGCCCGGCGGCCGGGTCAGCTGGACGGGCAACTGGATCCGTCGGGCCGATCCGCGCCCTCGATCCGTCCACAGCGGCCTCCCCCGTCACTCCATCCACAGCCCCGAACGGTTGGCGCCCAACCGATCCGGCCGCCGCCTAGCGTTCCGTCGGGCGCTCGCCTCGGGCGCGGGAAGGGGACGGCGCAGTGGATCGCAACATCGGGGGCCTCAGCATCGGGATCGAGTCATGAGCGGTGACGAGGTCAGGCAGCTCGCCCGGCACGTGTTCGCCATCGCTGAGGAGGTCCGTGCGGTCTGCGCACGGACGGCCTCTGCGTCGGGCGTGCACTGGCAATCCCTGGCGGCAGATCGGTTTCGCGGCCAGCTCAGCCGGGCGGCGGCCCGCGCCAGACTGGCCGCCGACGCCATCGACCGTGCCGGGACCGCCCTGTGCAGGCACGCGACGGCGCTCGACGCCATTCCGCGCTGGCTGCCGGCGGGCGGGCTCGGTCCTGTCCCCGTCATCCCGGCCCTTGCCGGGCCGGTGGCGAACCTGGCTGCCAGGGCGATCTCCGCCGGACACGCGGTCGACGCATCAGTCGCGGCGGCACCGGCGGGCGCGACCGCACCCGGGGTGGGTGGCGGCGCCCTGGCCGCAGGGCGCGGCGCAGCGCGCGGCCGGACGCTGCCATGAGGGTGGCGCGGCTGCGGCGGCGGGTCGATCCGCGGACGTTCGCCGGGTGGGTGTCGACCCTGCCCGGGCTTGGCCTGCCGGCCGAATTCCGTCAGCTGCCAACGGATCTGCCGAGCCTGACCGATCCGGAGGTCGCGAGTGTCCCTGAGATCCGTTCCGGCACAAGGGATCGGTTGGAGGTATCCGGCGATTCGATGGCGCAGGCACCGTCCCCGGCGCTGGCGATCTCCCTGGCGGTGCACGGCGCCTCCGGTGCCACGGCCAGGGTGCGGCTGCACGAGCCGGGCCGGGAGCTGGTCGCGGTCGTTTCCGTGCTCGCCGGAATGGCGGCCGGGCTCGCGTTGTGCAGACGTCAACGGACGACCTGGGTGGAGGTGTCACTGCTTCCGGTCCGGGAGGCGGTGACCGAGGTCCTCCGCTGGGTGCCGGAGCCGGTGCAACCGGGGCGGGCCCGCGGCCGGGCCGGGCGCAGCCTGGAGATCGCGGTGGTGGCCATGGACGACGTGGTCTGGCGCTGGCTGGACACCTGGCAGGACCGAGGGGCCGGCTGGGAGCGGGTCCGCCCGGGCCCGGGATCCATTCTGGATCAGCCCGCCAACGCCGCGGGAGCTGAGGGTGCCCGGCTGCCCGGCCTGGCCGGGCACCGGCGAGAGCTGGGCCTGCGCGCCGAACTGGCGGGCGAGCTCGCCGAGGTGCTGTCCGGCTGGACGGACGACGACGATGGCTGAGCCCCAGCCCGACGAGCTCACCGTCAGCGGCGGCGCCGGCGGAGTCACCGCCCGGCTGGAGGACCTCCACGCCGGCGCACGGCTGCTGCGCGAGGGTGGCAGTGAGCTGGCCGGGCTGGCCCGCGAACTGCTCGGGGTCCTGGCCCACCCGGCGCTGCAGTCGGGCACCCGAAGTCCGCTGACCCTGTCGGCCGCCGCGGCCGACCTGCTCGCCGCGGTGACCGGTCCGCACGGCGCGGCTGTCGCGGGAACGCGGCTGGCGGCCCTCGGAGTGCGGCTGGACGCCGCGGCTCGCGGCTACCAGCTCGCCGACCGGGCCGCAGCCACAGCCGGGCACGAGGTCGATCTGTTCATGGGCCGGATCAGCGGCGCAGCGCTGGCCGGAGCGGCCCAGGTTCTACCCGGTGCCACCCTGGCGGCCCTGGGCCTGGGCGCCCTGGCGGGCCTCGGGCACGGTCCGGCCTCCGGCGGGCAGGCCTGTCGGACAACGGGTTCCGATCAGTCACGCGGGGCCGGCCCGTCGGCCGGAGGCGCCGGTGGGACCGGTGGGACGGGGCTGCTGGCCTTCGCCGGGCGGTGGCTCGGTGGTCAGTTGGCGGCGAACGGTGATGCGGTCGAGCACGTCATCGACGCGATGCCGGGCGTGATCCAGGGAGCCACGACCCTGTTGCCGGGCGCGGGCGTCGGTCTCGGGCTGGCGGCCGGTGCCGGGTGGCCGCCGAGGACGGTGCAGCAGGCCGTGACGATGCTCGGGGCGATGCCGCCTCTTCGCGAGCCCACCGCGGTGCAGATCGAGGCGGGCAGGCCGGAACCCTCGAGGCCACCACGCGACCTCGCTGACCTGGCGTCCCGGGTCGACGGCAGCTACCCGGAGCGCGGAGCCCGGCCGGGCACGGTGCGGGTGGACCGGGTCACCGGGCCCGGCGGGCAGCAGTCCTGGGTGGTCCAGATCCCGGGCACGCAGTCCTGGGGACGCGCCGGCGCGGACCCGTTCGACATCACCGGAGACCTGCACGAGCTCGCCCGGCAGGACACCGCGGCGCGGCGGACCGTGGTCGGCGCGCTGCAGTCGGCGGGGGTTCGCCCGGGTGAGCCGATCCTGATGGCAGGGCACAGCGAGGGCGGCATGGTCGCTGCGGGGCTGGCCTCGGACCCGTCATTCCGGTCCCAGTACCGGGTGACGCACGTGGTCACGATGGGCGCGCCGATCGGGTCCTACCCCATCCCGGACGGCGTCCAGGTGCTGGCGGTGGAGCACAGCGACGACCTGGTGCCCCGGCTGGACGGGACGGCGAACCCGGACCGCCCCGGCTGGGTGACGGTGTCCCGCCAGGCCACACCGGCCGGCACGGGCATCGACGTCGAGCAGACCCACGCCGCGTCCACCTACCAGGACACCCTGGCCCTGGTGGATCACTCCACGGACCCCACGTTGGCCGCCTGGCGCGCGGGGCTGGGCGAGTTCCTGGACCGGCCGGGAGCCGCCGCCGTCTCCGTCAACGTGGTCGGCACCCGGTTGCTACCTGCCGGGTCAGCGTGCACGGCACCCGGATGAGCGCGACACACACCGGCCCGCGGTCACAGATCCCGCAGGTTCTCCTCTGCGGTGATCGCCTCGTCCAGTCTGGGGCAGAGCCGGTAGCGGCCGGTCGGCACCTCCTCGTGCAACTCGCCGAGGACCGCTGCGACCCGCACACCCGAGATCCGGTCACCCCACTCCAGTGGGCCGGACGGGTACCCGGTGCCGAGCAGCATCGCGACGTCCACGTCGGTGGCGGTGGCGTCCCCCCGACCGACCAGGTCGGCCGCCTCGTTGACCAGCATCGAGACGGTTCGCGCCACCACCCCGCCCGCGACGTCGGAGATCACGCTGACGGCCGCGCCGGCTGCCTGGCAGAGCCCGATCGCGGCGTCCAGCACCACCGGGTCGACGTCACGGGGGGCCATCAGCGCGACGCGGGTGCAGTTCTGCGGATCGTGCGCCCAGTCCAGCAGAACGACGCCGCCCTCGGCCTCCATCCCCCACGAACGGGCGGTACTGCCGTCGGTCACCCGCAGCAGGCCGTGCCCGGGCAGGCGCAGGCCGGGCAGCTCGTCCAGCGCCTCGGCCTCGGGGGCGGGCGCGGGCACCACCTCGACGCCGCCGGCGGCGATCCGATCCAGGAAGGGAGCCATCACCCCGAAGTCGTCCTCGAACAGCTCGACCATCGCTGGTGGGCGCCGCGGCGGCGCCGTCAGCGGCTCGGCATCCAGCGGGCTGCCGTCGGGGCCGTAGGCGTAGACGCCGCGGGCGGACTTGCGCCCGAGCCGCCCGGCGTCCACCAGCCGCTGCTGCCACTCCGTCGGGGCGTAACGCGGGTCGTGGAAGGTCTGCTCCCAGACCGAGCGGGACACGGCCAGGTTCACGTCCTGGCCCACGAGGTCGGACAGCTCGAACGGGCCCATCGGGAAGCCGCCGGCCTCCCGCAGCAGGGCATCGATGGTGGCCGGGGTGGAGGCCCGCATCTCGACCAGCCGCTGCGCCTCGCCATAGAAGTGCCGGGCCACCCGGTTGACCACGAAGCCGGGGGTGGATGCGCAGATCACGGGCGTCTTGCCCCAGGTGCGGGCCAGGTCCGCGGCGGCGTCGAGAACCTTCGTGTCGGTGGCGTCGCCGCGCACGACCTCGACCAGTTCCATCCGCGGCGCGGGGTTGAAGAAGTGCAGCCCCACCAGGCGGTCCGGGCGGCGCAGGGCGCTGCCGATCGCGGTCACCGACAGGGACGAGGTGTTCGTGGCGATCAGCGCGTCCTCGGACACGACCTCCTCGGCGGCCCGGATCACCTGACGCTTCACGCCCAGGTCCTCCGACACCGACTCGATCACCAGCGCGCAGCCGGACAGGTCCTCGGGGTGCTCCACCACCCGGATCCGGGCCAGCACATCGGCGGCCTCCTCGGACCGGAGGCGGCCGCGTGCCACCTCACGGTCCAGGCGGGCCGCCAGACGCGTGGTGGCACGCGTCGCCGCGCCGGGTTCGGCGTCCAGCAGCAGCACCGGGTGACCGGCTCGGGCGGCCACCTCGGCGACTCCCGTGCCCATCGTTCCGGTGCCGATCACGGCGACGCTGTCGCCGTGCGTGACCTGACGCACGCCAACCTCCAACCTCGGGCGCTCGCCCCCCGTGACTCAAGCCTTGCTGACCGCTCCTGCCATGTCACGCCCCGGTGGCTCGGGACCGTCCGTCAGGCCTGCGCCAGGTGGTCCCGCAAGACCGGGCGGGCACCCGCTGGGGTGGCGCGGGGCGGGGCGACGGCAGCAGCAGCGGCGGCGAGGGTAGCGGCGGGCGGGCTGGGCGATCGCGGCGGGGTCGCGACACGCCGGGGCGCTGCCCGCCGGGAGTCCGCCACGCGCCCGATGGGCGGGGTGGCCGCGATCCGCCGAACAGGGCGCTCGGGTACGTTTGCGACACAGCCGTGCACCCGGCGCGGTCGGGGGCCGGCCCGCCCGCTCGTCGCATTCGAGGAGTGGCATGGCGACTGTCAAGGGGGCCTTCCGGCGGGCTGTGACGGCGCACAGGCAGGCGCTCGGCCTGCTGCAGGCTGGGCGTGCCCTGCTCGAGACCGACCCCACCGAGACCGCGGACGGCGCGCCGTCCATGGTCCGCCAGGCCGAGATCGTGGCCGGGCTGCGCGAGCTCGCCGGCAAGCTCGACAACGGCTGGGGCACGGGCAGCTGGGACGAGCTGCGCCCCGACCGCCCGCGTCAGCTCGGGCGGGGGGCGGCGAAGGGTGCGGACTCGCTGATCCGGCTCGGCAGCGCCCATCCGGTCGCGGAGGGCTTCCCCGTGCTCGTGCCCTTCCTCGGGGTCGGCCACCTGAGCCTCGACCGGGACGCCCGGGACATCCGCGTCGCCGGCCTGATCAGAGGTGTCCTGCTGCGCTGCCTGGCCTCGGCACCGCCTGGGGGGATCCGCGTGCTCCCCGTCGATGCGGCCACGCTCGGGGCCACCTTCTCCCCGTTCCTCCAGTTGGTCGACGTCGGCCTGATGACCCAGCCGGCGATCGACCTGGACGGCATGCGCCGCGCGCTGGCCGAGGCGGAGAAGCACGTCCGCACCGAGCCGAACGCCCCGCAGGCCCTGCGCGGCGTGCTGATCCTCGCCGTCGCGGGTCTGCCGAGCGGCTGGAGCCGGGACGACCTGGCGCGGCTGGCGGCGCTGGCGCATACCGGCCGCAGGTCCGGCGTGCACCTGCTGGTCGCGGGGTACCCGCCGCCGTCGTCGACCGGACTGCCCGCGGTCCCGCCGCTGGAGAACACCGTCAGCATCACCGTCGCGCAGGACCACGTCCGGGTCGGCGACGTGCCCGGGCAGCCGTTCGGGGTTGCGGGCCGGGGCCTGAACTGCCCGGTGCAGCTCGACCCCGCGCCACCGGACGACCTGGTCGGGTCCGTCTGCCGCAGGCTGGCCGAGTACGCCGCCGCGCTGTCGGTGATCCGGTTCAGCCAACTGCTCCCGGACGAGCTGTGCGCCGAGTCCTCGGTGGACGGTCTGCGCACGCTGGTCGGCCGGTCAGGTCACGATCTCGCCTGGCTGTCCCTGGACGACGCGACCCCGCACTGGCTGGTCGGCGGCCGTACCGGCTCGGGCAAGACGGTGTTCCTGCTCGGCGTGCTCTACGGGCTCGCCGCCCGGTACTCGGCGGACGAGCTGGCGCTGTACCTGCTCGACTTCAAGGAGGGTGTCTCGTTCGCCGAGTTCACCCCGACGGAGGTGGATCCGACCTGGATCCCGCACGCCCGGACGGTCGGGATCGAGTCCGATCGCGAGTACGGCGTCGCCGTGCTCGCCGCGCTGTCCGCGGAGATGAACCGCCGCGCGACCGAGATGAAGCAGGTCGGCGCAACGAAACTGGCCCAGTTGCGGGCCGCCCGCCCGGACGTCGCGTTACCCAGGATCGTCACGGTCATCGACGAGTTCCAGGTCCTGTTCAGCGGCAACGACGCGGTCGCGAAGCGAGCAGGTGCCCTGCTGGAGGAGATCGCGCGCAAGGGTCGCTCGTACGGGATCCACCTCATCCTGGCGAGCCAGACCACCTCGGGGATCGAGGCGCTGTTCTCCAAGGGCGAGGCCATCTTCGGCCAGTTCTCCCAGCGGATCGCGCTGGCGGGCGGCAAGGGGGTGCTGTCGATGCTGAACGACGCGGCCGACGCCCTGCCGATCGGCACGGCGATCCTCAACGACGCGGCCGGCGTCGCGGCGGCGAACCGCCGGATCATGTTCCCCGACACCGACCAGGAGGCCGTCCGCCGGGTCCGCACCAGGCTCTGGCAGCAGCGGATGCCCGGCGACCAGCCGCCCGCGGTCTTCGCCGGCTACGCCCGCCAGCACCTGGAGGACGACCCGACCTGGCAGCGGCTGGGCCCGGGCGGGCGCCGCCGGGCAGTGCTGCTCGGGCGGGTGGTCGACATCGGCCTGCCGACGGCCGCTTTTACCCTGGACTCCTCGCCGGGCCGGCACGTCGCGGTGCTCGGCACCTCCGAGGTCGGCGCGGACGTGCTGCACGCCGCCGTGCTCGGGCTGGCCCGCCAGCATGCCCCGGGGCGGGCCGAGTTCGTGCTCGCCGGGCTGGTCGCCGCGGCCGACGACGCCGCCGACTCCGCTGCCGAGGCGGTGCGCGCGGCCGGGCACCGGTGCTCGGAGGTCGAGCTGACCGGACTGCGCGACGCGCTCTCCCGGCTGGCCCGGCCCACGGACGGCCTCGGGGTGGACCTGGCCGCCGAATTGGCCGGCAGCGGCTCCGACGAGCAGCCCCCCGAGGCGACCTACGTGGTGATCTGGGGCGCCGATGCGGCCGGGCCGGCGCTGCGTGCTGCGCGGGATCCCCGAACCGGAGCCACCGGACTGGAGGATCTTCGTACCGTGCTGCAGGAGGGCCCCGCCCGTGGCGTGCACGTGATCGGCTGGTGGCGCGGCATCCGCCGCTTCAGCGAGGACCTCGGCGGGAGCCGCAGCGAGGATGTGGCCGGGCTGGTGGCGCTGAACGTGCCGGCCAAGGATCTCGGCAGCCTGGTGGGGGACTACCTGCTGGAGTGGCAGCCCCGGGACAACCGCGCGCTGTTCATCGACCAGCACGAGGATCGGACGGCGCTGATCGTGCCCTTCGTCCGGCCCGGCGGTGGCGTGCCCGGGTGGTCCCGATGAGCGGCGACCTCCGGCCCGGCGACCCGGCCCACGACCCGGCCCACGACCCGGCCCACGACCCGGCCCACGACCCGGCCCACGACCCGGCCCAGGACCCCGCGACGCCTCCGCGCCCGCGGGCGGCCGGCGACCCCACGTCCGGTTCCGGCGCCGAGCGTGGGCCCGAACGCGAGCCCGAGGGCGAGTCTGGTCCGGACATCGAGGGCGGCGCCGGTCCGGATCCCGCTGCCGTATCCGATCCCGCTGCCGAATCCGATCCAGCCCCCGATACCGGGTCCGAGGCGCCGCTCGATCCCGAGGCCGTACTCCGGTCCACCACCCTGACGCCCTGGCAGCAGTACGTCCTGCTGCTGCGCCAGCTCGATGCGGAACGCACCGCGGAGGAGGACCGAACGCTGAGCCAGCGGGAGGCGGCCTCCGCGATGTCCACCGTGGCCGAGGATCTCGGACCGCGGCTGATCGACCAGGGCGCCGAGCTCAGCCAGCTCGCGGTCCGACTCGGGCTGCGCCGCCCGCGACTCGCCGCGCTCGCCCCACCGGAGGATCTACCGCCCGAGCAACTGGCGGCCGCCGTGCACGAGGCGGCGCGGCGATCGGACGCGGCCGCGCACGAGGCGACCGACCTCGGCCGCCGGGCCGCCTTCCTGCCACGCTGGTCGCCCCGGTTCCGCAATGCCGTCATCTACCTCGGCTGGGCCCTGCCCGGCCTGCTCGTGCAATACCTGTTCATCGAGCAGAACCGCAACGGGTCGGCGCTCGTCGTGCTGTTCGTCATCCCGCTGGTCACGTACACCGGTGCGCTGCTGACGGTGAACTCCGTCAGCCGCGTCCGCCTGTCCCCGCAGGGCACCCAGCGGACGGCACGGATGGGTGCGCTGATCTGCTTCGGCATGCTCCCGCTGGGTTTGGTGTACCTCTTCCTGCGCGGCCTGATGCCGTGAGGACGATATGGCGGTCGCGGTGACCGTCCGGACCGAGAGAGGGCGAGCTGGATGGCCAGCATCGAGGAAGTCAAGTCCCAGATCAGCGCGGCGGTCCAGGCGGCGCAGAAGGCGAGCGAGGTGCTCGCCACCGCGAACTCGTCGATGGAGCAGGCTGTCCAGCTCGTGGGTGAGGCGTCCCGGGGCAGCAGCCACGAGAAGATCAGCGAGTCGCTGCGGGCTTTCGCCGAGGCCAAGCGGCGCCTCGACGACGTCAGCGGGGCCGTCCGGCAGGGCATCGACACGGCACAGCACTACCTCTCGGTGATCTGACGGTGCGATCTGGCGATCACGCGCCGTTATCCGCGGCACCACTGGCGTCCCGGGGTCGTCGCGGCGGCTGCTGTGCTCTACCCTCCGGACGGCGGAGTCTCCCGACTGTTCAGCTGACCGTTCTGCGCGGTCCGCGCGGCCCGAACAGCCCGAAGCCCTTCCGGTGCGGCTCGTTCGTCGCGCCGGGCGGCTCGGCCCGTACGGCTCGCGGTGGCGCGCGGTGGCGGCATCCGGGAGGCGCCGGACGTGCGCGAGGGAATGAGGGTTGACCCGTGAGCCTGCACCTGCCCTGGTTGAGTGTGACCGGACCCGAGTCGGGAGACGTCGTCCTGCTGACCCCCGAGCGGGCCGGGTGGACCTACGCCGGCCTGCAGGTGCTGCGCCTGGAACCCGGGGAGATGCGCACCATCCGTACCGGCACCGCCGAGATGTTCGTCCTGCCCCTGTCCGGCGGCCTGACCCTGGAGGTCAGTCAGGTCAGTGAGGCCGGCGCGGTGGGGTCCGGGGTCAGGTTCCAGGTGGCGGGCCGGTCGTCGGTGTTCGAGCGGGTGACCGACTTCGTCTACGTCGGCCGGGACAGCGCGGTGACGATGGTCAGTGCCCACGGCGCCGAGATCGCGCTGCCGTCGGCTCGCTGCGAGAACCGCCTGCCGCCCAAGTACTGCCCGGCCGACCAGGTCCCGGTCGAACTGCGCGGCGCGGGGCCGGCCACCCGCCAGGTCACCAACTTCGGCGCCCCGGGCGCCTGGGACCACGCCGAGCGGCTGATCGCCTGCGAGCTGATCACCCCGCCGGGGAACTGGTCCAGCTACCCGCCGCACAAGCACGACGCGTCGCAGCCGTGCACGGTGGTCAACGAGGAGATCTACTTCTACCGGATCGCCGGGCCCGACCAGGTCACCCCGAGCCGGGAGGGCTTCGGGCTGCACCGCACCTATACCGGCCCGGACCACGTGAAGGCAGGCATGGAGGATCTGGACGAGTCGATCGAGGTCCGTGACTTCGACACGGTGCTGATCCCCTACGGCTACCACGGCCCGTGTGTCGCGGCGCCCGGCTACCCGATGTACTACCTCAACGTGCTGGCCGGCCCGGCTACCGGCGCGGATCGTTCGATGGCCTTCTGCGACGACCCCACCCACGCCTGGGTCCGCAACTCGTGGGACGGCCAGCAGACAGACCCCCGCTGCCCGGTGACCTCGGCCGACGGCCGCACCCGCCCCCCCGGCTGACCCCCCGGCCTGCCGGGCCCCCCGCCTGCCGGGCCCCCCGCCCGCCGGGCAGCGGGCCGCACGCACACCCCGAGTGCCGCACTACACCCCGAAAGCCGTTCCGCCGGGCCGTTTTCCAGCTGCGGCCCGGCGTTCGGGGTGTAACCCGGCCGTGTCAGGGACTCGGGGCAGGGCCGCTGGTCCGGCGGGTCACCAGCGAAGGGTGCAGCAGCAGCCGGGCGGGCTCGGTCCGCTCACCGCTCAACCGCTGCAGCACCAGCTCCGCCGCCAGCCGCCCCATCTCCGCGCGCGGCTGGTTCACGGTGCTGAGGCTCAGGTGCCGCAGCGCGGCCAGCGAGGTGTTGTCGTAGCCGACCACCGAGACGTCCCCGGGGACCTGCAGCCCGGCCTCCTCGAGCGCCGAGAACGCCCCGATCGCGTTGATGTCGTTGGCCGCCGCGACAGCCGTGAACGGCCGGCCGGACTCCAGCAGGCGCACGGCGGTGGCCGCCCCGGCATCCTCGGTGTACTCGCTGCGCTCCACCCACGGATCCAGGCCGTGCCGGTGCATCGCCTCGACGAAGCCGCGCCGCCGGGTGGACGACTGCGCCCCCTGCCCTCCGTCCAGGTGGACGATGTGGCGGTGGCCCAGCTCGACCAGGTGGTCGACCACGAGCCGCATGCCGGCCCGGCCGTCGTCGATCACGGTGTCCACCCGGGGCAGGTTGACCGAACGCTCCACGGCCACCACCGGACCGGTCAGTGCGGCCTGGGTCAGGGTGGCCGCCGACACCACCGGCGACAGCAGGATCAGCCCCGCCGGGCGGAAGGACAGCAGCGTCTCGACCGAGCGCTGCTCGCCGGCCGCACGCCGCCCGCCGGAACCGATGATGACCTGGAACCCCCGGGCCCGGGCGGTCGCGTCGATCTCCTCGACGATCTCGGCGAAGTACGGGTTGTGCAGGTCGGACACCAGCACGGCGAGCACGGTCGAGGTGCGGCTGGCGAGTTGGCGGGCCAGGCCGTGCGGGGAGTAGCCCAGCTCCTCGGCGGCGGCCAGCACCGCCGAGCGCCGGCCCGGGCTGACCTTCGGCGAGTCGCGCATCACCAGGGAGACCAGCGCGCGGGACACCCCGGCCTTCGCGGCGACGTCGTCCATCGTCGGTCGACGCATCCCCGCCTCCATCCCCACCACGCCCGCCGGAACGGGGGTCTCCGTGAGCTGCGACCCAGCCAACTGGTGGCCAGGTCGCCGTTCGGCAACGAGTTCGAAACATCCCTTGACATCGGTCCGAGGCAGGCTACAGCATTGGAGCGCTCCATCGTTAGAGCGCTCTAATCACATCTTCCTGCACGGAGATGTGCAGCTCTGGCGGTCTTGGTGTCGATGCGGACGGAGGCAGGCCGATGCGCTTGGGGTTGGCCGGTGTGGGCAGGATCGGGGCGTTCCACGCCGCGACGCTGGCGGGTCTGCCGGAGGTCGACAGCCTCGTCCTGGCGGATGCCGTGCCAGGTCGCGCCAAGGACGTGGCCGAGCACCTGGGCGTCGAGTCGGTGGACTCCCAGGACGCGCTGTTCGCGGCCGGGCTCGATGGGCTGGTGATCGCGGCAGCGACGGGCGCGCACGCGCAGCTCATCCTGGCCGCCAACGCCGCTGGCCTACCGGTCTTCTGCGAGAAGCCGGTGGCCGAGGACGTCGACGGCACGCTCGCCGTGCTGGAGCGGACCCGGGTCAGCGCCGTCCCGGTGCAGATCGGTTTCCAGCGCCGCTTCGACCCCGGCTACCAGGCCGCGCACGCCGCGGTCGGCTCCGGCGAACTGGGCTGGGTGCACACGATGCGCGCGGGCACCCTGGACGCGGCCCCGCCGAGCGCCGACTACATCGCCACGTCCGGCGGGATCTTCCGGGACTGCAGCGTGCACGACTTCGACATCGTCCGCTGGGTCAGCGGCCGCGAGGTGGAGGAGGTCTACGCGGCCGGCGCGAACCGGGGCGCCGACTTCTTCGCCGCGGCCGGCGACGTCGACACCGCCGCCGCTCTGCTGACCCTGGACGACGGCACGCTGGCGCACGTGATGGCCACCCGCTACAACGCCCGCGGCTACGACGTCCGGCTCGAGGTCCTCGGCTCGCGGGACAGCATCAGCGTGGGTCTGGACGACCGGCTCCCGCTGCGCTCGGTCGAGCCGGGCATCACCTTCCCCGTGGGAGAGCCGTACCCGATGTTCCTGGACCGGTTCCTGCCCGCGTACCTGGCCGAACTGGCCGCATTCGTGGACGTGGCCGCGGGTCGCGCCGCGCCCATCTGCACCGTGCAGGACGCTCTCGAGGCCTTCTACATCGCGGAGGCCTGCGAGCTGTCCCGGCACGAGCACCGCCCGGTCAAGGTTGCGGAGGTACGGCGATGACGGGCACCCACGGCAGGGTCCGGACGAGGCTGGCCGGCCGGATCGCCGGCGCTCCGATCTCCTGGGGCGTCTGCGAGGTGCCGGGCTGGGGTCACGTCCTGCCGGTCGACACTGTGCTGGCCGAGATGTCCGCGGTCGGGCTTCGGGCCACCGAGCTCGGCCCGCCCGGGTTCCTGCCGGACGACCCGGGCCAGCTGCGCGCCCTGCTGGACAGGCACGGCCTGCGCCTGGTCGGCGGATTCCTCGCCGTCGTCCTGCACGCCGACCCCGAGGCCGCGCTGGCCGAGGCCGGCGGGACCGTCGCGCAGCTGGCCGCCGGCGGCGGCGACCTCCTGGTGCTCGCGGCCGCCACCGGCCTGGACGGCTACGACGCCCGCCCGGTGCTGACGGACCAGCAGTGGCGGACGCTGCTGGACACCGCGTCGCGGATCCGGGATCTGGCCGCGGCGCAGGGCCTTCGCACCGCGCTGCACCCGCACGTCGGCACGCAGGTCGAGCGCAGCGGCGAGGTCGAGCGCTTCCTCGCGGGCAGCGACCTGGCGCTCTGCCTGGACACCGGGCACCTGCTGATCGGTGGCACGGACCCGCTGGCGCTGGCCCGCGAGCACGCCGGCCGGGTGGCGCACGTGCACCTGAAGGACGTGAAGGCGCCGGTCGCCGCACGGGTGCGGGACGGCGAGCTCAGCTACACCGACGGAGTCCGGGCCGGGATGTACGTGCCGCTCGGCGACGGCGATGTCGGGGTTCTCGACCTGGTCGACGTGCTCGAGGCCGCCGGGTACCGGGGTTGGTACGTGATGGAGCAGGACACCATGCTCGCCGACGGCGGGGCGGCACAGGCGGACCGCCCGTGGCGGGACACCGAACGGAGCGTCCAGCACCTGATCGGCGCACGATCTGGCGCTTGACCGTAACGGCGGGCCGGCGCGTGAGCTGCGCCACCCGTCGGAGCGATCGGGACGCTGCCATTATCAGGACCCTTCCACAACACGACTCGAGCACCGTCCACCACACGGCAAGGCCGGACCCTCCGGCCACCCCCCTGCTCCGGGCGCTCGCTCGGGCACCCGGTGTCCATGTCGATGGACCCCATCTGAATAGGAGAGGCAATGACCGCACTGCGATCCCGCACCCGGTGGGGACTCGTCGCGCTCGCGGCGGCGGCCGCCCTCGTGGCGGCGTGCTCCGGGCCCTCGTCGTCCAACAACAGCTCGACCTCCGCCGCCTCGACAGCCACCAGCGGCGGCGGGAGCTCGTCGAACCTCACCATCGCCGTGGTCACCCACGGCGGCAGCGGTGACGCGTTCTGGAGCGTGGTCAAGAACGGGGCACTCCAGGCCGGCAAGGATCTGGGCGTCAAGGTCAGCTACGACAGCAACGGCGACCCCACCCAGCAGGCCAAGCTGATCGACAACGCGGTGGCGCAGAAGGTCAGCGGCCTGGTCGTCTCGATGGCCAACCCGCAGGCGCTGGCCACCTCGATCAAGGCAGCGGTCGCGGCCGGGATCCCCGTGGTGACGATCAACTCCGGCAGCGCGGAGAGCGCCGCCTACGGTGCCATCGGCCACGTGGGCCAGGAGGAGGGCATCGCCGGCCAGGGCGCCGGCAAGAAGCTGGCCGCGGCCGGTAGGAAGCACCTGCTGTGCATCATCCACGAGGCCGGCAACATCGGCCTGAACCAGCGCTGCGACGGGGCCAAGCAGGCCTTCGGCGGCACGGTGACCAATCTGCAGGTGGACCTGAACAACGTCACCGACATGCAGTCCCGCATCCGCGGCGCGCTGCTGGCCGACAAGAGCATCGACGCGATCCTGGCCCTCAACGGACAGGTGGCGACCGTGTCCGCGCAGGCCGCCAAGGCTGCCGGCTCGTCCGCGGTGGTGGCGACCTTCGACCTCAACGGCGACGTCATCAAGGCCATCCAGTCCGGCACGATCCTGTTCGCCGTGGACCAGCAGCAGTACGAGCAGGGCTACCTGCCGATCGTGATGCTGAAGCTGTACGTCGACAACGGGAACACCCTGGGCGGCGGCCAGCCGGTCCTGACCGGCCCGGGCTTCGTCGACAAGTCGAACGTGGACAAGGTGGCGCAGTTCGCCGCGGCGGGCACTCGCTGATCTCGGCGGTTCCCCGTACCTGAACGCACCATGGGGGAGGGGGCTGTCCGCGGCCCCCTCCCCTGTCCGACTGCATCTTCGAGTCCGATTGCACCCTCGAGTCCGATTGCACCCTCGAGTCCGACTGCACCTTCGAGTCCACCGAACTCCGCCGACCCTCCGGCGGGCGCACGAGGAAGGGACGCGCTGATGACCGCTAGCACGGCCGTGGCCGCCGACGAGCGAGTGGCCAGGTCCGCGTTGCTCGACCGGCTGGTCACCCGACCCGAACTGGGATCCGTCCTGGGGGCACTCCTGGTACTGGTGTTCTTCGCCACCATCACCACGGGCTTCCGCACCACCGCCGGGGTCTCGGTCTGGCTCGACGACGCCTCCGGCCTGGGCATCGTGGCCGTACCCGTCGCGTTGCTGATGATCGGCGGCGAGTTCGACCTGTCCGCCGGTGTGATGACCGGCAGCACCGCGCTGGTCACGGCGCTGCTGGCCACCCGGGCTCACCTCAACGTCTGGCCGTCACTGCTGATCTCGCTGTTGGCGGCCCTGGCTGTCGGTGCCTTCAACGGCTGGCTGGTGATGCGCACGAAGCTGCCCAGCTTCATCGTCACGCTGGGCACGTTCTTCGCCCTGCAGGGGCTGAACCTGGGCTTCACCCGGCTGATCACCGGCACCGTCCTGGTCGGCGGGATCGACGAGGCCTCCGGGTACTCCTCGGCCGGCCAGGTCTTCGCATCCAGCATCTCCGTGGCCGGCACGAAGTTCCCGGTTCAGGTCGTCTGGTGGCTGGCGGTCACGGCAGTCGTCTCGTGGCTGCTGCTGCGCACCCGGTTCGGCAACTGGGTCTTCGCCGTCGGCGGCTCGTCCGTCAGTGCCCGGAGCGTCGGCGTGCCGGTGAAGCGGACCAAGATCCTGCTCTTCATGAGCACCGCCGCAGCCGGCTGGCTCGTCGGCACGATCACCATCCTGCGCTTCACCAACGTCCAGGCGAACGCCGGTATCGGCAACGAGTTCCAGTACATCATCGCCGCGGTGATCGGCGGCTGCCTGCTCACTGGCGGCTTCGGCTCCCCGATCGGAGCGGCCATCGGCGCGCTCATCTTCGGCATGGCCCGGCAGGGGATCATCTTCGCCCGCTGGAACACCGACTGGTTCTACCTGTTCCTCGGCGTCCTGCTGCTGGCCGCGGTCCTGGTCAACACAGCCTTCCGGGCCCGGGCCGAGAGGAGCCGGCGATGACCGCACCAGGCGACGCGTCCGTTGCCGCGCCGAACCCCGACAGGGCGGCCGGTCCGGGCGGTGCCGGCTCCGGCAACGGAATCCCGCTGCTCGAGGTCCGCGACATCGGCAAGAGCTACGGCAACATCCTGGCCCTGTCCGGCGTCTCGGCCGTGGTGCCGGCGCGCTCGGTCACCTGTGTGCTGGGGGACAACGGCGCCGGCAAGTCCACCCTGATCAAGATTCTGGCTGGAGCGCACGGCCACGACCATGGCGAATTCCTGGTCGAGGGCGAGCCGGTGCGCTTCAGCTCGCCGCGCGAGGCGCTGGACCGGGGCATCGCGACGGTCTTCCAGGACCTCGCCGTAGTGCCGCTGATGAGCGTCTGGCGCAACTTCTTCCTCGGGTCGGAGCCGACCAAGGGGGCCGGCCCGTTGCGGGTGATCGACCGGAACATGGCCAAGGCGACCACCAAGAAGGCCCTGGCCGACATGGGGATCGACCTGCGCGACGTCGAGCAGCCGGTGGGCACACTGTCGGGCGGGGAGCGGCAGTGCGTCGCGATCGCCCGCGCGGTGTACTTCGGCGCCAAGGTGCTGATCCTGGACGAGCCCACCGCCGCGCTCGGGGTCAAGCAGGCCGGCACCGTCCTGCGGTACGTGGCCCAGGCCCGCGACCGCGGCCTCGGCGTCGTGCTGATCACCCACAACCCGCACCACGCCTACCCCGTCGGTGACCGGTTCCTGCTGCTCAAGCGGGGTAAGTCGCAGGGGTTCTACCCGAAATCCGAGATCAGCCTGGACGAGCTGACCCGGCAGATGGCCGGGGGAGCAGAGCTGGATGCGCTGGAGCACGAGCTGCGCGCGCCTGCGGAGGGCGCAGGAGGGGACGAATCATGACGGACACGATGACCTCGCCGGCGGCGGGCACCGATGCCGGACCGTTGCTGCGGATGACGCGGAGCACGCCGACGGCGTTGTGGAATGACTCGGCGGATCCGAAGGAGTTGGCTGCCTCGTTGGAGTTCGGGGCGGTGGGGGCCACCTGTAACCCGGTGATCGCGTTGGCGGCGTTGCGGGCGGACGCCCCGCGGTGGCGGCAGCGGATCAGCGAGCTGGCCGCCCAGCGCCCGACGGCGACCGAGACCCAGCTGGGCTGGGTGGTGGTCGAGGAGTTGTCCCGGGCCGCGGCGGCGCAGCTGGCGCCGGTGTTCGACCGCCACGGTGGGCGTAACGGGCGGTTGTCGATCCAGACCGATCCGCAGTTCTACCGCGACACCGAGGCGCTGGTGGCCCAGGCGGAGTATTTCGCCGGGCTGGCCCCGAACATGATCGTGAAGATCCCGGTGACCGCGGCCGGGGTGGACGCGATCGAGGAGGCGACCTACCGCGGGGTCAGCATCAACGCGACCGTCTCCTTCACCGTGGCGCAGGCGTTGGCCGTGGGGGAGGCGGTCGAGCGGGGGCTGCGCCGGCGCGAGGACCAGGGCCTGGACGTGGCGTCGATGGGCCCGGTCTGCACGATCATGGTCGGCCGCCTGGACGACTGGGTGAAGGTGGCTGCCGAGAAGGACAAGGTCACCATCGACCCCGGCTACTTCGAATGGGCCGGGGTGGCCGCGTTCAAGAAGGCCTACACGATCTACCGCGAACGCGGCTACCGGGCTCGGCTGCTGTCCGCCGCCTTCCGCAACCACCTGCACTGGTCGGAGCTGATCGGCGGGGACGTGGTGATCAGCCCACCGTTCTCCTGGCAGAAACGCCTGAACGCCAGCGGGATCGAACCCCTACCCCGCATCGACACCCCGGTCGAACCCCGGATCGTGGACACCCTGTACGCCAAGATCCCCGAGTTCCGCCGCGGCTACGACGAGGACGGCCTGAGCATCGCCGACTTCGACACCTACGGCGCCACCCGCCGCACCCTGCGCCAATTCCTCGGCGCCGTCGGGGACCTGTCCGGATTCGTCCGGGACGTACTCCTGCCCGACCCCAGCTGAACCGGCCGGTCAGACCAACCGCTTCTGATCAGGCGACCTGGAGCGATCATGACTCTCACGCAGCCCTCCCACCCGGCCGGCACGCCACAGCCGGCCACGCTGCGCCTGACCACCGCGCAGGCGTTGGTCCGTTGGATGATCGCGCAGCGCTCGGAGCTGCTCGACGGTACCGAGGTGCCGCTGTTCGCGGGCGTCTTCGCGATCTTCGGCCACGGCAACGTGCTCGGGCTGGGCACCGCCCTGCACGACGTGCGGCGACGTGCTGCCCACCTGGCGGGGCCAGAACGAGCAGGGCATGGCGCTGGCGGCGGTCGGCTACGCCGAGGCGACGGACCGGCGCCAGGTGATGGCCGCGACCACCTCGATCGGGCCGGGCGCGCTGAACATGGTCACCGCGGCCGGGGTCGCGCACGCCAACCGGCTGCCGGTGCTGCTGCTGCCCGGCGACACCTTCGCCGGCCGGGCGCCGGACCCGGTGCTGCAGCAGGTGGAGCATTTCGGCGACCCGACGATGACCGTCAACGACGCGTTCCGGGCGGTGTCGCGCTACTTCGACCGGATCACCCGGCCCGAGCAACTGCTGGCGACGCTGCCGCAGGTTGCCCGGGTGCTGACCGACCCGGCCGACGCAGGCCCGGTGACGCTGGCGCTGCCGCAGGACGTCCAGGCCGAGGAGTGGGACTTCCCGGAGGCCTTGTTCGAGCCCGCGGTTGCACCGCGTGCCCCGGCCGCGGGCCGACGCGACGCGCTGGCCGAGGCGGCGGCGCGATGCTGCGGGCCGCGCGAGCGGCCGCTGCTCGTGCTCGGCGGCGGGGTGCGCTACTCCGGTGCGGCCGCAGAGGTGGTCGCGCTCGCCCAGGACGCACGGCGTGCCGATGGTGGAGACCGCGGCGGGCCGCACCCTGGTGCCCGCACGACCACCCGCTGTACGCCGGGCCGCTCGGGATCACCGGCTCGGCGTCCGCGAACCGGCTGGCGGCCGAGGCGGACGTCGTCCTCGCCGTCGGCACCCGGCTGCAGGACTTCACCACGTCGTCGTGGACCGGTTCTACCGGCGGACGTCCGGCTGGTCTCGGTCAACGCCGCCCGGTTCGACGCGGTCAAGCACGGCGCTCGCCGTGGTCGGTGACGCCCGGGAGGTCGGTCGCCGAGCTGGCCACCATGCTGGCCGACTGGTCGGTGGCCGACGGCCTGGGCCGCCCGCGCCGCGCCATGCCAAGGCCGACTGGGACGCTCGAGGTCGACCTGCTCCGGGCAGGGCGCGGCACCGGACGGGTCGCTGACCTACGCGCAGGTCGATCGGCGTGGTCAACGAGGCCAGCGGGCCGGACGACTACGTGCTCACCGCGTCCGGCGGGATGCCGGGCGAGCTGGACGGCGGTTGGCGCACCGGCAAGGTCACGCCGGGTGCGACGTCGGGCGCGACGATGGACCCGAGTACGGGTTCTCCTGCATGGGGTACGAGCTGTCCGGGGCCTGGGGCGCGGCGATGGCGCGCCGGGTGGGCACTCACCCGGACGGCGTTGGTCACCGCGATGCTTCGGCGACGGGTCGTACCTGATGCTCAACTCCGAGCTGCTGTCCGCAGCCTTCAGCGGCGTGCCCGCTGCGTGGCGGTGATCTGCGACAACGGCGGGTTCGCCGTGATCCACCGGCTGCAGACGGGCCAGGGCGCCGAGGGGTTCAACAACCTGTTCGCCGACTGCGCCGCGGCCCGGGCGCCGCGTCCGGGCTGCAGGTGGACTTCGCCGCGCACGCCCGCGCACTGGGCTGCCACCGTCCAGGACGTGCCCGCGGGAGCGACGGTGGACCAGTTGCGGCAGGCCTACCGGCAGGCCCGCGCCGACGCGCGGGAGACCGGCCGGCCGGCGGTAGTGGTCTGCCGGACGCACCCCTCGAGCTGGACCGAGTCGGGCGCCTGGTGGGAGGTCGGCGTGCCGTCGTCGCTGTCCGGGCGGGCCGGGTACGACGCGGGCAAGGCCGGGCAGTTGCGCTGGAGCGCTCAGCCCTGAGTGAACGTCGCGTTGAACGCATCCATGGCGGCCGTCAGGAACGGCGCGGGCCAGTTGCCGGAGTCGGGGGCGGGCGTCGGCTCGACCGAGGCGGGTGCCGCGGCCGCGTCCGGCAGGACCCCCTGCGCGCGCAGCACGAACAGGCGCGACCTCGACATCAGCGCCAGCCGGATCCGGCTCGGCTCGGTGTCGTCGCCGCAGCGAGCCGTCCAGCCGAGCATGACCTCGGCCGTCCCGTCCCCGTCCAGGTCGCGGACCGCGAGTGTGCCGGGCGTGAAGTCGGCGGTCAGGACCTGGTCGTGCGAGCAGTGCAACCCGGGGTCGCGCAGCCGGCGGTCCACAGTCGGATGGCCGTCCAACCCGGACAGCAGCGCGACCCGAAGGGTCACCGACGAGGGCTGATCCTGTTGGTCGCCGGAGGTCGCCCGGGTGGTCGCCAGCAGGTGCGTCCCGCTGCTGTCCGACCAGGTCCAGGCACTCTCCACGATCCCGTCGATACTCACGCCCGCCTCCTGCAGCCGGGCGACGGCGTCCGGCGCGGGCAGCGTCGCGAGGTCTGCCGGCACCCCGGGGGGTGAGGTGGGTGTCGGGCTGGCCGCGGGCAGGGCGGACCGGCTGCTGCGGGAGGCTGCGGTCGGCCCCGAGCGGCTCGGCACGCTGACCGCGTGCGATGGGCCGGGCGGGTTCGGAAAGGTCAGGGCGACCCCTGCGGTGGCCAGCAGGCCACTGCCACCGAGAACGCCGAGCACCACCCAGGCCCTGCGTCGCCCCGCCTGGTTGGCCACGCTGCGCAGCAGCCGGCGCGGAGGGTTCGGCGGATTGATCGTGCGGTTGACCGGGCTGTCGAACGGCCCGTCGATCGGGACGGTCCACCAGGGCCGGGCGATCTGCACCGGCAGTTCCATCACCGGCGGCAACGGCTGGGTCGGCGTCGGGTCGGGCTGGGTCGACGCGCCGGGTTCCGGACTCGGCTGCCACGCGTCCACGACGGCACCTCCTCGGCATCCGGGGCGAGATCCTTCCACGTCGGGCCGATGAGCGCGAGATGCCCGAGTTGCTCCGGTTGCCGCGCGCCGCGGATTCTCAAGTCCCCCGCACCGAACGCCGATCTCGATCGGGTGAGGCCAGGGCGGAGGTCGACCGGTCGTGCCACCCCGGCACGCCGGGCTGCCCTGGCTCGCGACCTGATGGTCATGCTCTCGCCCGCGCTCGTGCTCGGAGCCGGCACCTGCTGGATCCTGCAGGGGACGGCCATGCACGAGATGCAGCCCGGCCAGCACCCGCTGGCCAGCGGCGCAGTGTCGATCCTGGTCTCGCTGGTCACCGTGCTCGGCGTCGGCGTGGCGGTCAGCCGCAGGGCCGGCCGCATCGCGTTCCGCCTGGAAGCCCTGTCGGCCGCACTGCAGGGCGTCCAGCGTGGGGGCCGCTGGCTCCCCGGCACCCTGCGTGCGATGCGACTGCCCCACGTGTCAGGCCCCTTCGGCCGGGTCTCGATCGCGATCAACGAGCTGATCGAAGCCCTGGAGGTGGAGCGCACCTTCCGGTCGATCGTGGACGCCTCCGGGGATCTGGTCGTCGTCCTGGACGCTCACGGCGTGGTGTCGTTCGTCTCCGAGTCGGTCACCGACATCCTCGGCTGGTCGGTGTCCCAGGTGCAGGGGATGCCGCTGGCCGGGCTGGTGCACGCCTCTGACCTGGTCGGTTTCCTGTCGCTGGTCGATCCCGACGCCCCGGTCCGCCCGCTGGAGGACTCCGATCGTCCGCGGCTGCGGCTGCGCGGGTCGGACGACGGCTGGCGCGTCCTGGAGCTGGCCGTGTCGCTGCAGCGCGACGGCGGCCTCGGCTCGGCGGTGCTGACCGGTCGCGACGTCACCGGGCAGGTGGCCATCGAGCGCGAACTGGTGCGCCAGGCGACGCACGACGTGCTCACCGGGCTGCCGAACCGTAAGGCCCTGCTCGAGCTGGCCGAGAAGGTCGCCGCCACCGCCACCGCGAGCAACCCGGTCGCGGTGATCATGATCGACCTGGACCGTTTCAAGGACGTCAACGACAGCCTCGGGCACGCCGTCGGGGATCAGCTGCTCGCCCAGGTCGGTCCCCGGCTGCGGGCCATCCTGCGGCCGAGCGACACGATCGCCCGCCTCGGCGGCGACGAGTTCGCCGTGCTGCTGCCGTCCGCCGGCGAGGAGTCCGCCCAGATGGTGGCCGAGCGCCTGGCCATGCAGCTGGTCGACCCGTTCGTGATCGACGGCATGGAGTTGCACGTCGAGGCGTCCATCGGGATCGCGGTCAGCCACCGGACCGGGCTCGAGGCGGCCGCGACCGTCGAGAGCCTGCTGCGCGAGGCCGACATCGCGATGTACCGGGCCAAGGAGTACGGCGTGGACATCGCCACCTTCGACCCGGCCCGCGACTCCGGGCAGAACCGGTCCCGGCTGGAGCTGTCCGGCGAACTGCGCCGCGCGATCTCCGACCAGCAGCTCGTCCTGTACTACCAGCCGGTGGTCGACATCCTGGAGGGACGGCTGGCCGGCGTCGAGGCGCTCGTCCGCTGGCAGCATCCGGAGCGCGGGCTGCTGCCTCCGGCGGACTTCCTGCCCCTGGCGGAGAAGACCGGCCTGATCATCCCGCTGTCCAAGCTGGTGCTGGCCGCCGCGCTGAAGCAGGCCGCGGAATGGGCGGGGCAGGGCTGGCCGGTGCAGATCGCGGTCAACATCTCCCCACGATGGCTGCAGCACAGCGACCTGACCGACACCGTGATGCAGATGCTCGAGCAGTACCAGGTACCGCCCGAGCTGCTGCGCCTGGAGATCACCGAGAGCGCCATCCTGTCCGACCCCGAGGACACCCTGCCGCTGCTGAACCGATTGCGGGACATGGGCGTCGGGCTCTCACTGGACGACTTCGGCACCGGGTACTCCTCGATGACGCACCTGCGGCAACTGCCGGTGGACGAGCTCAAGGTCGACCGGGCCTTCGTTCAGGCGATGACGACCACCCCCGAGGACGCGGTGATCGTCCGGGCAGCGATCGGGCTGGGCCACGACCTCGGGATGGCCGTCGTGGCCGAGGGCATCGAGGATGTCGAGACGTTGGCGGAGGTCGTGGCCAGCGGGTGCTCGCTGGCCCAGGGGTACTACTTCTCCGTGCCGCTGCCCGCGTCCGACCTGGCCACCTGGGCGCAGAACCGGTTCGGGCTGCTCACCGCACCCGTCATCCCAGTCCCACCGCGGGTGCCGTTCACGGCCTGATGCCTCTCAGCTGTCCTTGACCAGGATGCTCAGCAGCCAGCTGACCAGGCTGACCACGATCGCGGCACCGATCGTGGACCAGAAGAAGTGGCCCGAGCTGAACGCGATCCCGAACGCCCCGGACAGCCAGTCCGCCAGCTTGAGCATGAACGCGTTGACGACGAACGCGAACAGCCCCAGTGACAGCACGTAGAACGGTAGCGACAGCACCGTGACGATCGGCTTGATAAAGGCGTTGACGATCCCGAACAGGGCGCCGACGACGGCCAGCGAGAGCACCTTGTGCCCCGTGTCCGAGGCCGTGATGTCCACGCCGGGAACGATCACGGTGGCCACCCAGATGGCGATGGCGTTGACGATGACCTTGATGACGATGCCGCGCACGGGCGCATCCTTGCACAATGCAGACCGTGGCCAGCACCCGTGGCGGTGGCCCGGATGTCGCGATCGTCGGCGCCGGGATCGTCGGCGCGGCCTGCGCGCTGAGCTGCGCGATCGCCGGACTCCGGGTGGTGGTGCTCGATCGGGGCGCGGTGGCGGGCGGCACCACGGGTCGCGGCGAGGGGAACCTGCTGCTGTCCGACAAGCTGCCCGGGCCCGAGTTGGACCTGGCCGTGCTGTCGCTGCGGATCTGGTACGAGCTCGCCGAGCACCTGGCGGACCTGACCGGGCGTCCGGGGGGCGGGATCGAACTGGAGCCCAAGGGTGGGCTGGTGGTCGCGGCCGAGCCCACCGCGCTGCCCGCGCTGCTCGACCTGGCCGAGGCCCAGCGTCCCGCGGGGGTGCACTCGGAGGCGGTGACGGGACCGGGGCTGACCGACCGGGAACCGGAGCTGGCGGCCGGGCTGGCAGGAGGCGTCTTCTACCCGCAGGACAGCCAGTTGCAGCCGATGCTGGCCGCCGCCTCGCTGCTGGCCGCCGCCCGCAGGCACGGTGCCGGGGTTCAGCTCGGCCACGCCGTGACCGGGTTCCTGCGCGGGCGTGACGGCCGGGTGACCGGGGTGCGGACGTCCCTCGGTGACCTGCCCGCCGGTCAGGTCGTGAACGCGGCCGGTGCCTGGAGCGGCGAACTGGCCGCGCTGGCCGGGGTCACCGTGCCGATACTGCCCCGGCGCGGCGTCATCCTCGTCACCCAGCCGTTGCCGCCCCTGATCCGGCACAAGGTGTACACCTCGGCGTACACCTCGGACGTGGTCAGCGATCAGCCCGGCCTGGAGTCCAGTGCCGTGATCGAAGGCACTCCCGCCGGGACGGTGCTGATCGGTGCGAGCCGCGAGCGGGTCGGGTTCGACCCGGAGCTGCCGGTGCCCGTGCTGGCGCGGCTGGCGGCGCAGGCCGTGCAGCTCTTCCCGGTGCTCGCCCGGGCGAGGGTGATCCGGGCGTACGGCGGCTTCCGGCCCTACTGCCCGGACCACCTGCCTGTGATCGGCGCAGATCCTCGGGTGCCCGGGCTGGTGCATGCCTGCGGCCACGAGGGTGCCGGGATCGGGCTGGCCGCGGCGACCGGACGGGTGGTGGCCCAGGTGCTCGCCGGGGCCGAGCCGGACCTGGACCTGACGCCGCTGCGGCCCGAACGTTTCGAGCCGGCAGCCGGCTCCGGCGCGGCCCGGTCAGACCCGTGAGCGGCGCCGGACCCCAGGAGTTCGCCTTCGACGGTCGGAGGATCCCCTTCCGGCCCGGGCAGACCGTCGGCGCGGCGCTGTGGGCGGCAGGGATCCGGTCCTGGCGGACGACCCGCCTGGACCACCTGCCGCGCGGCCTGTTCTGCGGGATCGGGGTGTGCTTCGACTGCCTGTTGGTCATCGACTCCCGGCCGGACCTACGCGCCTGCCTGGTCCCGGCGGTCGCGGGCATGCAGGTCTCGACCCAGGAAGGTGCCGGGCCGTGGTGAGCGAGGTCGTGGACGGGCAGGTGGACGTGCTCGTCATCGGTGCCGGTCCGGCCGGGCTGGCCGCCGCGGTGGCCGCGGCACGGGCCGGAGCCCGGGTCGACCTGCTGGACGCCCATCCGCGGGCCGGCGGCCAGTTCTGGCGGCACGGCCGGGCCGGGCCGGGGCCGCTGCACCATGACCTGAGGCGGTGGCAGGCGCTGGCCGGGCAGGTGCACGCCGAGGTGGCGGCCGGGCGGCTCGTGCACCACGCCGGGCTGCACGTATGGCGGGTCGATCCGGCCGACCCGTCGCGTGGGCAGCCCTTCGCCGTCGTACGGGCCCGGGGCACCGAGTCCGCCGAGGGGACCGAGCCCGCGCTGACCAGGACCGCCGGTGCCGTGGTGCTGGCGACCGGCGCGCAGGACCGGGTGCTGCCGTTCCCCGGCTGGACCCTGCCGGGGGTGCTCACGCCCGGCGCCGTGCAGGCTCTGCTCAAGGAGCACGGCGTGCTGGCCGGGCAAAGGATCGTGGTGGCCGGGACAGGCCCGTTCCTGCTGCCGGTGGCCGCTGGTCTGGCCAGGGCCGGGGCCGGCGAGGGGCGGCGCGTCGTGGCGGTGCTGGAGGCCGGAGGCTGGCGGGGATGGCTGCGCGGCTGGCGGGCGCTGGCCGGGCGTCCCGAGGTGCTCGCCGAGGCCAGCCGGTACGCCGCCGTGCTGGCCCGTCACGCGGTGCCGCTGCGCCGGCGTCAGGCCATCGTCGCGGCCCACGGGGCGGACCGGGTGGAGGCGGTGACCGTGGCCAGGCTCGACCAGCGGTGGCGGGTCGTCCCGGGCAGCCTGCGCCGGATCGAGTGCGACACGGTCGCGGTCGGCTTCGGCTTCACGCCACGGCTGGAACTGGCACTACAGACCGGCTGCGACACCGTGCCGGGCCCGGACGGCAACCCCGTGGTGCTGGCCGATCGCGACGGTCGGACCTCGGTGCCAGGGATCCTCGTGGCCGGTGAGCTGACCGGGGTCGGCGGCGCCCCGCTGGCCCTGGTGTCCGGCACCCTGGCCGGGCGTGCGGCCGCCGGCGCGGTCGGGCTTCCCGAGTTGCCCCCCGAGCGGGCACTGCTGCGCCGGCGCGATCGGCTGGTCCGGTTCGCCGCCGCGCTGCACGCGGCGTACCCGATCGGCTCCGGCTGGACCGGATGGCTCGAACCGGACACCGTGATCTGCCGCTGCGAGGAGGTTCCGCTCGCCCGCCTGCACGAGGCGATCCGCGACCTGCAGGCCACCGACGCCCGCGCCGTCCGGCTGCTGACCCGCTGCGGCATGGGCTGGTGCCAGGGCCGGATCTGCGCCGACGCCGTCACCGCGATCCTTGATCGCGCCGTGCCGCAACACCCGAGCCCGGTGTCGCGCCCGATCGCCGCGCCGGTAACCCTGCGGCAACTGGCGGCCCTGGATACTCAGCAGCCGTGAGCAGAGCCGTTGGTGAGACCGGTGCTCGACAGCCGAGCCCGGTTCGTTTTCGATAGCAGAGCAAAGCGCGCGACGCGGGACCCCGCTCGACTGCTCGACCCCGCTCGACTGCTCGACCCCGCCCGACTGCTCGACCCCGCCCGTCGGCCAGAAGCGAACCGGAGGCGTTCATGACTCAACCCGCGCCCGCCCACCAGCCTCCGTGGCACGGCGTCCAGGTCGCCACCGCCCTGGCGCTGCGCGGCCCCGAGAACCTCGCCGTCGACCTCGACCGCTACGCCGAGCACGTCCGCTGGCTGGCTGCGTCCGGCTGCGATGGTGTGGTCCCGAACGGTTCGCTCGGGGAATACCAGACGCTGACCGCCGACGAGCGCGCCGCCGTCGTGCGGACCGCGGTGCAGGCCGCCCCAGACGGTTTCACGGTGATGCCGGGGGTCGCCGCGTACGGTGCCGGTGAGGCGGCCCGCTGGACCGAGCAGGCCGCCGAGGCGGGTGCCCCGTGCGTGATGCTGCTGCCGCCCAACGCCTACCGGGCCGACGAGCGCGCCGTCGTCGCGCACTACCGGGAGGTGTCCCGGGTCGGTCTGCCGGTCGTGGCGTACAACAACCCGTTCGACACCAAGGTCGATCTCACCCCGCACCTGCTGGCCCGCCTGCACGGTGAGGGTCTGATCGTGGCGGTCAAGGAGTTCAGCGGCGATGTCCGGCGGGCCTACGAGCTCGCCGAGCTGGCGCCGGGGCTGGACCTGCTCGTCGGCGCCGACGACGTGGTGCTCGAGCTGACGCAGGCCGGGGCCGTGGGCTGGGTCGCGGGCTACCCCAACGCCTGCCCGGCGCCTGTACGGCGCTGTGGCGGGCGGCCCGGGCCGGTGACCTCGGCACGGCGTTGCCGCTGTACCGGACCCTGCACCCGCTGCTGCGCTGGGACTCCCGCACCGAGTTCGTGCAGGCGATCAAGCTCTCCATGGACCTCGCCGGGCGGTACGGCGGCCCGTGCCGCCCGCCGCGCGTGCCGCTGCTGCCCGAGCAGGAGGCCGCCGTCCGCGCCGCGACCGAGAAGGCGCTCGCCGAGGGGCTTCGATGAGGTCTCGCCGGGTGATCCACACGGTGGACTCGCACACCGAGGGGATGCCGACCCGGGTCGTCACCGGCGGCGTGGGGGTGCTGCCCGGCGCCACCATGGCCGAGCGGCGCCGCTGGTTCATGGCGCACTCCGACGGGCTGCGCAGGTTCCTGATGAACGAACCGCGCGGTCACGCCGCGATGAGCGGCGCCATCCTGCAGCCGCCGACCCGCCCGGACGCCGACTACGGCGTGCTCTACATCGAGGTGTCCGGCTGCCTGCCGATGTGCGGTCACGGCACGATCGGGGTCGCCACCGTGCTGGTCGAGACCGGCATGGTGGAGGTGGTCGAGCCGGTGACCACGATCCGGCTGGACACCCCCGCGGGGCTGGTGGTCGCGCAGGTCCGGGTCGAGGGCGGCGCGGCCAGGGCGGTGACCATCCGGAACGTCCCGTCCTTCAGCCTGGAGCTGGACGCCTGCGTGACGGTGGACGGGCTGGGCGAGATCCGGTACGACCTGGCATTCGGTGGGAACTTCTACGCGATCCTGCCGATCGACGAGGTCGGCCTCCCGTTCGACCGGTCGGCCAAGCAGCAGATGCTGGACGCCGGGCTGGCCCTGATGACGGCGATCAACGGCCAGCGCCGGCCGGTGCACCCGGAGGACGCGGAGATGGCGGGCTGCCACCACGTCCAGCTGGTCGCCCCCGGGTCGGACGCCCGACACAGCGGCACGCCATGGCGATCCACCCCGGCTGGTTCGACCGGTCGCCGTGCGGCACCGGCACCAGCGCCCGGATGGCCCAGCTGCACGCGCGGGGAGAGCTCGGCCTGGACACCGACTTCGTCAACGAGTCGTTCATCGGCACCCGGTTCACCGGGCGGCTGGTCGATCGGGCCACGGTCGGCTCGGGCGAGCCGGGGACGTCCGGCGGTCCGCGCCCCGCGGTGATCCCGACCATCACCGGCCGGGCCTGGATCACCGGAACCGCCCAGTACCACCTCGATCCGGACGACCCGTTCCCGGAAGGCTTCGAGGCGTGAGTCCCGAGTCGCGCGCGACGGACCTGGCCCGCCGCCTGCTCTGCCACGAGCCGCGCGGGCATGCGGACATGTACGGCTGCTTCGTCGTCCCGCCCGATCCGATCCTGATTCGTGACAGTCTCATCGGAACACGGTTCGTGGCTCGTGTGGCCGGTAACGTCAGGTCCGGGTCGCCGTCGACCTCCGACGTGCCGGGGCTGGTCACGGAGGTCACCGGCAGCGCCCACCGCACGGGGGTGCACACGTTCGTCCTCGATCCGGCCGATCCGCTGCCCGAAGGGTTCGTGCTCCGATGAACCGCGCACCGCGACTGTCCGACCTTCCGGTCATCGACGACCGCGGATTGCGCGTGCTGCTGCCGATCACGTCCGCGGTGGTCGCGATCGAGGCAGCCCTGCACGACGGCTCGGCGCCCGGCGGGACCCCGGCGCGGACCTCGATCCTGACCGAGTCCGGCGAGCTGCTGATGATGCCGGCGGCGAGCTCGCGCTACATCGGGGTGAAGCTGGCCAGCGTGGCCCCGGACAACCCCAGCCTCGGGCTGCCCCGGGTGCAGGGCGTGTACGTGCTCTTCGACTCCCTCAGCCTGACCCCGCGGGCGCTGGTGGACGGGATCGCCCTCACGGCGTGGCGTACGCCGGCGGTGTCCGCGGTCGTGGTCCGGCACCTGGCTCCGCAGCGCCCCGTCCGGCTGGTGGTGATCGGGACCGGTCCGCAGGGCTGCGGCCACGTCGAGGCGGTGTCGGCGGTGCGCCCGGTGTCGCACGTGACCGTGGTCGGGCGGGACCGGGCCAAGGCCGAGCAGATGGCGGTCTGGGTGGCCGAGCAGGGTCTGCCGGCCGCTGTGGTCGCCGGCTCGGACCTGCCCGACGACCTCGAGGGTCCGATCCGGTCGGCGGACGTGGTGGTCTGCGCGACGACATCGCGCTGGCCGCTGTTCGACTCGGAATGGCTCGGCGACGATGCGCTGGTGATCGCCGTCGGCAGCCACACGCCGGAGGCGCGCGAGGTCGACTCGGCGCTGGTCAGCCGGGCCACCGTCGTGGTCGAGACCCGGGACACCGCGCTGACCGAGGCCGGTGACATCGTGATTCCCTTGCGGAACCTGGAGATCGGGCCGAGCGCCATCGACGGTGACCTCGCCGACCTGGTCACCGGCACGCTGCAGGTCAAGCCGGGCCAGCCACGGCTGTTCAAGAGCGTCGGTGAGGCCTGGCAGGACCTCGTGGTCGCTGCCGCCGCCTACGACCAACTCGTCGACAAGGCCGAAGGCATGCGCTGACCCGGGTCTGTCGATCAGCTGCTGACGGCGTTGCTCTGCCTGCTGACGGCGACCGGAATGGTCCCCACGGGGTCAAC
Organism: uncultured Actinomycetota bacterium; assembly: GCA_963740575.1. Lineage (GTDB taxonomy): Bacteria > Actinomycetota > Actinomycetes > Actinomycetales > Kineosporiaceae > CAVUET01. The sequence continues at coordinate 313,614 of CAVUET010000006.1, forward strand.
CGCCTCAGGAGTGGACGCGCTCGATCGGACCGCCTCGCGGAGCCCGAACGCGATCTCGCCCGCGGCGGCGTTGCAGCGCACGTGAGCGACATCCAGCGCGCGTTGGAGGCATTCCATCGCGGTGACGGTGTCGCCGGCGAGGTTGAGTCTGTGCGCGACCTCGCGGTAGAGCGAGGCGGCCTTGCGGGTCGGGCGCGCCGCGGCGAGCGCGGCGACGGCGGAGCGGTATGTCGCCAGCCCCTGCTCCCGCAGGCCCCTGGCGATCAGGACATCTCCGAGCGTGATGAGGGCCTGGGGCGCCTCACGCTGATCTCCCATGTCACTCAGGTGCAGGACGGCGCGTCGGGCCAGCGGCTCTGCACGCGTGTTGTCACCCTGGATGAGATAGGCCAGGGCTCGGAGCGCTTCCCATTCCGCCTGTTCGGTGACGGCGCCGAGATCGCGCACGTCGCTCTGGCACTGGTCCAGCAGGGCCGCCGCCTCGGCAGCCCGGTTCGGGTCGGCGATCAGCAGATACCACGCGACGACTAGGCACAGCCTGGCCAGGTTGCGGCTGCGACCCCCCTGCGAGAAGAGGGCCAGTGCGCGCTGGGACAGGTGGAGGGCCTGCGCCAGTTCGCCGCGCGACTCGGCGACCAGTGCCGCGTTCCAGTAGGCCGCACCCTGTCCGGAGACGGAACCGGACTCACGGGCGGACGCGATGATCTGTTCAGCCTTCGTCCAGGCCAGCGCCAGGTCGCCCAGCTCGTAGTAGGCGAGCATGACCGTGGCCTCGAGCTTGTGATGATCATCTGTGCGGACCAGCCCGAGGTCGGCGCTGGCCTGGATGCCGCGCTCCCCGACGCGGACTGCGGCCTGCAGGTCGCCGAACGCCATGTAGCTGAAGCACAGCGGGTAGGCAACTGCCGGGACAGGAAGGTGCGACCGCCCGCTCAGGCACTGGTCGAACAAGGACTGCCGGATCTGGATCGACGCCTCTGTGTCGTCGAGGATCTGGTGGGCTTCACCGAGCAGGAGCAGGGCGTCGTGCTCGATCTCACGCGTCTGCGGACCGGAGTTCAAGAGCAGCAGCATCCGGTCGCGAGCGTCTTCGGCCTCACCGTTGGTCAATGCGATGCGTGCATAGGAGATCTCGAGTCGGCTGGCGGCCACATCGGCGGGTGCCTCGTGTGCCTCGAGGTCTGTTACCGAACACCCGAGGCGGCTCGCGAGTGTCTGAAGTACGTCCCTGCTCGGGTGACGTTTGCCGGATTCGATCAGCGAGATGTAGCTCGGTGACAGGTCCTCCGCAGCCAGGTCGGTCTGCGACAACCGGGCCCGCTGCCGATACAGGCGCACCCTTTCGCCCAGGTTCCCCATCCGGTACGCCTCCCCGCTGTCTACGGCCCGCCTGCATGACCAGTCACCAGTAGTGCTGGGTCACTTTCAGCGACGCCCCCGCCACTGATGTTGCCACACTCCGGCCCGGTCGAGTGCCGCTCTGTGACGAAACCCGGTGGAGCTGGCGGCGGTCGTAGCGCTGGGTGTCGACCACACCGGGCCCTCTGTCACGATCGTTGTGACTAGCCAGTCAACCACAGCCTCCTGGAGTCGTCATGTCTCACCGGATCACCCGTTCCATCGTTGCCCTGCTCGCCTCGCTGACCCTCACGCTCGGCCTCGCCGCCACCACCTCCACCGGAATCGCTCAGGAGACCCGTGCGGCGGGCGGCTGCTGCGCCAAGTAGGGACCAAGAGCAAGTGGCTGCCCTCCAGTTCACCAAGACACAGGGTCGGCCATGACCTCAAACGAGCCTGCCTCGCCTGAAGGCGCCCCGATCGGGCCCGTCGCAGTCAGGTGAATCAGCCGAGGCCTGGTGCCGTGATGGGCGGCACCAGGCCCGAGTCTGTGCGCCCTCGCCGGCTGAGGGCCGGGCAGGCGCGGAGAACCTCAGGGGCCGGTCGGCGTGACCCCGGCGAGGACGCGGGGCGTTGTCGGGGACGCCGAGACCGGGGGAACGCCGGTCACGGAATGCCCGGCAGGGTCGCCCAGCGGGCTACCGGCGCGGATTCCGGCCAGGTCGAGAGCCCGGCGGTATGCGTCCACTGCCTGCTCCGGGTCACCCTGGTCGGCACGGCGATCGCCCAGATCGCGCCAGAGTGTTGCCTGGTGCCGGGTGGCCGGCATCAACCGCAGAGCCTCTGCGGCATGGGAGTACTCGACGACTGCCTGGTCCGAGTGGCCCGTCACGGCCAGGCAGTCGCCGAGCACGATGTGAGCCCGGACTGCCTCCGGGATCTTGTGCGGGTCGAGGCGCTGAACCGCCTCGCGCGCCGCCAACTCAGCCTCGACGGGGTTGCCCAGTGCGAGTTCCGCTCTGGCGCGCTGGAGCTTCCAGCAGCCGAGGTCGATTGTGCTGCCCAGGTCCTGCAGGGTGGGGAACGCCGCGTCCAGCAGCGCCACGGCCTCCCGTGCATTGGTCGCGTCGGCACTGAGCAGGAATGCTGCTACCTCACATTGCAGCCGTGGCAAGTCCCGGCTGCCACCCTGCTCCGACATAAGCCCAAGCGCGCGTGTCGAGAGTCGGACGGCTTCGTCAAGCTGACCCCGGGCTTCCGCGATGATGGCGGCGTTCCACAGCAACCCGGCCTGCCCGCCCGGTCCGCCGGCACGCATGGCCAGGTCGACGAGTTCACGCGCACGCGCAGCTGCCGCGTCCAACTCGCCGGACATGAACTGGGCATCGAGAACGGTTGCTGCCAGTTCCAGGTGCTCGTCGGTTCCCTCCAGGTCCCGTTCGAGCGTGGCTGCCAGAGCGCGTTCGCCGAGCCGAAAGGCAGCAGCTGCATCGCCTGAGCGCAGCAGACAGCCGCAGGCCACCACGCCGACCGCTGTCAGAGGCACCGCGTTGGAGCCGGCCAGGCAACGCTCCAGGAGCGGCAACACATGATCCAGAGCAGCGTCCAGGTCACCGACCACCTCGTAGGTGACGGCCAGCTCATACTCGGCCTCATCGCGGCTGGCCGGATCGAGGTTCCCCTCCCCGACAAGGGCGACCAGTCTCTCGAGTGCACTGCCGCGTTCACCGTGTCGGCGGGCCAGTCGTGCGTAGGCCAGCTCGAGCTCGATCCGGCGTCGGCGATCCTCGAGCCAGCCGTCGAGGATATCGGCCTCCTGGCACCCAAGGCGGCGTACGAGCAGCCGCACAGCGTCATCACTCGGGGTGCGCTTGCCGGACTCGATCAACGAGACGTAGCTGGGAGACAGCTCGTCACCGGCCAGCTCCGTCTGTGACAGCTTGGCTTCCAGGCGAAGCCGCCGGATCCGCGCGCCGATGTGGGCGCTGGTGAGATCAGGCATGTGTCACCGCAACCAGGCGACGGTTCGAGCCATGTGATCGTCGTCGCGACGAGGCGACGTCGGCGCGAAGGTGTCCGACGTTGCTGATCCCGAAAGTGGGCGTGTGGACGAAGCCGCCATCTCGATCGTGTCAGTCCACGATCGCGCTCCGTGAGGGCATATGCCATCCGGAAGGGAGTCTGTCACGATCGGCGATGACGAATTGTCAGAGACCCTGTGACTCAGGAGACCGGTCATGCCTCAGACCCCCGCTCGCATCGCTGCCATCCGCCTCGCCGCTTCCCTGGTCGTCGCAGCCAGTTTGGTCGCGACGGGCGCGGCTTCGGCCACCTCCGCCCCCACGTCGACCGTCGCCTCCGGATGCTGCACGAAGGTCTGATTCTGTAGGCGGATCAGGGGCGGGGAGACGATGGCCCGACGCCTCCCCGACCCCTGATCCAAGTGCCACACGCAGGTCTTCCGCGGCCAGGGGCGGTGCCCTGCGTGGGCACGGCGGCAACTGTAGTCACAATCTTCGTGACTGGCTAGTCATCAGATCGATGACTCACGCCCGATTACCGTCCGTATACCAAGGACGCGCCGACGCGGACTGCCGCCTGCCCAGGTGAAAGCCAGGCGAAAGCGCGGAGAGAGTGCTCGCGAGTCTGCCGGCGTCACCAACGAAGCTGCCTCCGGCGCGGTGTTGATCACGCCGGGATGAAGTCCCTCAGTCGCGTTTCGGAGCCCGGACCACGAGCGCGCGTGGGTCCACGCGGGCCCGAAGGACGCGGGCCTCGCCGGCGGGATCGCCGTCCAGCTGCATCTGCAGTGGCTTCTCGGCGCGGATCTCCACCTCGCGGCATTGGAAGCGTTGCATCACCGGATGTCCCCAGCGGCTACCGGACAGCACCGACGCCGTGACCGCGGCCCAGCCGACCACCCCGCGCGGCGAGATCACCACCACGTCCAGCCGGCCATCGTCGACCAAGGCGTCCGGCAGCAGCCGCAGCCCGCCGGTCAGCTCACCGCAGTTGCCGACGATGACGGTGCGGATCCGGCGGTGAAGGACCGGCCCGCCGTCCAGGTGCATCGCCACCCGGGTCTGCCGGCCCCGGACCAGCCGGAGCCCGGCCACCACGTAGGCGAACCAGCCGACGCGTGCCTTGAGCCTCGGCGCGACCGAGGCCATCACCTCGGCGTCGAACCCGAGACCGGCCATTACCAGGAAGGGCTCGCGCCGGGGGAGCTGGTCCTCGCCGGAGACATCCACCTCGGCCCGCGCCACGTCGATCCGCCGCTCCTGCGTGCCGAGCGCAACGGACAGCGCCGCGTCGAGGTCCCCGAGCGGGATGCCGAGATTGCGAGCCAGCAGGTTGCCCGTTCCGGCGGGCAGCAGCCCGAGCGGGATGTCGCCTCCGGCGAGCTCGGCGGCGACAGCGCGCACCGTGCCGTCCCCGCCGAAGGCCAGCACCGCGCTGGCGCCGATGTCGAGCGCGGTCCGCGCCTGCCCACGGCCCGGGTCGTCCGCGGTGGTCCGCAACCAGATGGCCGGAGCCAGCCCGTGATCGGCGCCGACCCGTTTGACCCAGGCGGTGCGGCCCTCGATGTCGTCCACCTTGGTCGGATTGGCCACCACGGCGACCCAGGGCCGATCGGTCACCTCACCCGGGGAAGCCTCGGCGCGCTCGACCAGCAGGGTCGGCCGGCGCCAGGACCGGCGGAGGGCCAGCCAGAGCCCGCCCGCCACCACCAGGACGGCGAGCAGGATCAGGTCCTGGACCAGGTCCGTTCCCGACGGCATACCTGCACGGTAGACCGCTGCCGCCGGTGCCGCCCTGCCCGGTGCCATCCGGCGCCACCCGGTGCCACCCGGTGCCGGCGCGAGGAGCATCGGTGCGGCTGGATACCCTCCAAGGGCGCGCACCACCGCCCACCGTCACCGACTGCGATCCCTGCGAGCCGACATCCCGTGACCCCTGAACCCATCACCCGGGAGAGCCTCGGCCGTGCGGGACGCCCGGCGCGTGCCTTCCGCCCGGTGCTGGTGGCCCTGGACATCGACGGCACCATCCTCGACCACGACGGCCGGATGTCGGAGCCGGTGCGCGCGGCCGTACGGGCGGTGGCGGACGGGGGTCTGCACGTCGTGGTGGCCACCGGGCGGGCGCTGTTCGCCACCCTGCCGGTCCTGGATCGGCTGGGCCTGACCGAAGGCTGGGCGGTCTGCAGCAACGGGGCCGTCACGGTGCGGCTGGATCCCGCGCTGCCCGACGGCCATCGGATCGTCACGACCCGAACCTTCGACCCGGGCCCGGCCTTGCTGCTGCTGCGCCGGCATCTGCCGACGGCGCTCTACGCGGTCGAGGAGATCGGGATCGGCTTCCGGCTGAGCGCACCGTTCCCCGACGGCGAGCTGGACGGCCGGCAGACCCTGGTGCCGTTCGAGGAGTTGCTGCACGCGCCGGCCACCCGCGTGATCGTGCGCAGCATCGAGCACACCCCGGAGGAGTTCCTCGACCTGACCAGCAGGATCGGCATCCACGGCGTGAGCTACTTCGTGGGCTGGACTGCCTGGCTCGACCTGGCCCCGGACGGGGTGAGCAAGGCCAGTGCGCTGGAGGAGGTCCGGCGGCTGCTCTCGGTCGATCCGGAGGCGACGATGGCGGTCGGCGACGGGCGCAACGACCTGGAGATGTTCGCCTGGGCGGCGCATGCGGTCGCGATGGGGCAGTCGGTCCCAGAGGTACTGGACGCGGCGGACGAGGTCGCTCCCAGCGTCCATGCGGACGGGCTCGTGCCCGTGCTGCGGCGCCTGCTCGACACCTGATCCGATCAGCTGCTCCACATTTCCGATAACCCGGTTGAGCCCGCTTGTGACGTGCAATACTCCGGCACGTGTTGTCACGCAATGTCATATCAGAAGCACACAAGGTGAACATTCTCCGGTCGGGGGGATCCGGCCGGCGGCTGCGGCTGCCCTGGTACCGGTGGCGCGTCGCGAACGGGTTGGCGGTCGCAGCCGCTGGGGTTCTGCTCGGCTGCGGGGCGCCGGGCCCTTCGGTCTCAGCGGAGTCACCCGCAGCAGGGTCCAGCGCGACACAGACCGTCGAGACACCGGCCATCACGACGCCGGGCATCACGCAGGCCGCCTCGTCCGAGGGGGGAGCGCTCGTCGTGACGACGACATCCCCGTCCGTGCGCTATCAGACCGTCATGATGACGCGCAGGACCGCGTTCTCCACCAGGACGGTCAAGGATCCGAACCTGGACCAGGGCATCACCCGGGTCCGTACGCGGGGGGTGTACGGCAGCGAGCGGCTGACCTATCGGTTGACCTTCGTGGACGGCGTCCAAACGGCCAGGACGTTGGTTGGGCGGGTCGTCGTCAAAGCGCCGGTCACCCAGATCACGGTGGTCGGCACCGGGTCGGGGCCCGCGTGCGATCCCAACTACAGCGGTGCCTGCGTGCCGATCGCCAGCGACGTCGACTGCGCCGGTGGCAGCGGGAACGGCCCTGCGTACGTGCGGGGCCCGGTGACCGTGATCGGCACCGACATCTACGACCTCGACCGCGACGGCGACGGGATCGGCTGCGAGTAACCACAGCCGGGACTTCCTGCTTGGCGCGGTGGCACATCGCGCCAAACAGTTTGGCGCGATGTGCCACCGCGCCAGTGCGAGGTGGTCGCGATCTTCCACAGTGGTTAAGCGCGGCAACCCTTGGCAGCCAGGACCCGAGCGGCGGCCTCGCGGACGCGGGACTCCGGCAGGGCACCCGAGCGCACCGCCGTGGTGAGGCTGTCCAGTAGCGGCTCGAGGTACCCGGGGTGGTTCAGCACCACCAGATCGGCCCCGGCGGCAAGGGCCGCGATGGTCGCAGCGGGCGTCGAGTACTTCTGCCGGATCGCGGCGTTCGTGCTCAGATCGGAGGTGATCGCCAGCCCCCGCAGCCCGAGGTCGTGACGCAGCAACCGGTACGTCGCGGGGTCGAGCGTCGCCGGCAGGTCCGGCCTGGACGACAGCCCGGGCACGGTGACGTTGCCGACCAGCACCGCGCTCGGCCCGTCGGCCAGGACCCGCTGGTAGGGGATCAGGTCGTTGCCGCGCAGCGATGCCAGCGCGGGTGCGGTCGGGATCGTGGTGGCAGCGTCGCCGCGGGCCCGGCCGAGACCCGGGAAGTGGCCGAGGGCGGGTAGCACGCCGCCGTCCCGCATGCCGGCCGCGAATGCCGCGCCGCTGACCGCGACGTCCTCCGGGGAGGTGGCGAAGGCCCGGTCCCCGACCGTGCCGGCGGCTCCGCCACCAAGGTCCAGCACCGGGGCGAAGTTCAGGGTGACCCCGACCGACGACAATTGCCGGGCCCTCTTGGCGGCCAGTGCCCGCAGGGCCGCCGGCTCCATCGACCCCTGGGCCCGGGCGCTCGGCATCGACCCGAACAGCGACTCCACCCGCTGCACGCGGCCGCCCTCGTCGTCCACCGCGACGAGCGGTGGCGGCGTCTGGTGCGAGATCTGGGGGAGGATCCCGCTGCGCAGGGCCAGATCGGCGTCGTTCTCGTAGAGGAAGATCCCGCCGACCGGAGTCGGGCCGTCCGTGATCCCTCGCGGGCCGCTCGTGTTCTGGCCGCTCACACCGATCATCAGGGTCTGCGCGAGCGCCGCGCGCAGGCTGAGCGAGGACGCCGAGGGACAGGTCCGGGCTGCTCGCACGGACAGGCGGGTGTCCCGGGGGGTGGGCTTGGCGGACGGTGTGGGGGAGGGCGTGGCCGTCCTCGGGCCGCCCGGGTTGGAGGTCGCGGGACTGGGCGCGTACCGGGCCCTGACCGAGGGAAGGGGCGCCGCGGCGCCGGCAGTGGTCGCCGAGCGGTAGACGATCAGCGCCCCGGTCCCGGCGGCCACGACGGTGGCAGTCACGGCAACGGTGGCCACGGCGGCTGCGATGCCGCGCGCGACGCTGCCGGGAACGCGGACCCTGCGGGTCGTGCGGCCGGGCCTGCGGTTGCCCACGCGCGAGCTGTCGCCGGGTGCGCGGTCGACCCCGGGCGAGGTGTCGCCGGGCGCGCGGCTGACTCCGCGCGCTTTCCTGCCTGGCACGCGGGACCCCTTTCAGGACGCCCGGCCGCTCGCCCCGAGAAGGCGGCGCCAGGCAGGCAACTCCGCTGTGTAATCGTTCGAATTCTATGCGTGACGATCTGCGCAGCGGGGAGGCTTGACGGCGCGTCGCGCGGCGCCTTCGGCCGGGAACATCCGCCCCACCGCGCCGGTCTACCGTGTCTGCGCCGAAGGGCCGGATCGATCCGCCGTATCTGCGGATAGCATCCCGAACATGCCGCTGTTCAGGATCAAGCAGGCCGCTGAGCTGCTGGGGGTCAGCGACGACACGTTGCGTCGCTGGGCAGACAGCGGGCGGATGCCGACCACGACAGACCCGTCGGGACGCAGGGCCGTCGAGGGGGCGGACCTGGCCCGGTTCGCCGAGCAGCTCGCACAGGCACAGAAGGATCCGCGGGAGTCGGTGTCGATCATCGGTCAGTCGGCTCGCAACCGGCTCACCGGACTGGTCACCCGGGTCATCCGGGATACCGTGATGGCGCAGGTGGAGATGCAGGCCGGGCCGTTCCGGATCGTGTCGCTGATGAGCCGCGAGGCTGCAGACGATCTCAAGCTGGAGCCGGGTGTGCTGGCCGTGGCGAGCATCAAGTCCACCAACGTCGTCGTCGAGATCCCGGAGAACTGACGCCGTGCGCCGCCCTCACCCGCGACAGCAGGCAGCCCCGACCCGGGAAACCCTGCAGCCGCAGGCGGGGGGACGGCAGGCCCGTCAGCGGCAGGCCCGTCGGCAGGAGGCCCGCGCCGGCCGCCCGCCGATGCCGCTGCTCGCGCCGGCCGCGCTCGGCGTGGCCTTCCTGCTGCTGCCCCTGGTCGGACTGCTGTGGCGGGCTCCCTGGTCGGGGCTGCCGCGGCTGCTCAGCGACTCCGGGACGGTCACGGCGCTGCGGCTCTCCCTGATCTGCGCCTCGGCGGCGACCGTCGTGTCGGTCCTGCTCGGCGTCCCGCTGGCGTGGGTGCTGGCCCGGGCCCGGATCCCCGGCAAGAGCGCGTTGCGGGCCCTGATCACCCTTCCGCTGGTGCTGCCGCCCGTGGTCGGCGGTGTGGCTCTGCTGCTGGTCCTGGGCCGACGCGGGTTGTTCGGCCAGTACCTGGACTCCTGGTTCGGGATCACCCTGCCGTTCTCCACGGCCGGCGTCGTGGTGGCCGAGACCTTCGTGGCGATGCCGTTCCTGGTGGTCAGCGTCGAGGCGGCGCTGCGCACCGCGGACTCGGGGCTAGGAGGAGGCGGCGGCGACTATGGGCGCCGGCCGGTGGTTCGCCTTCCGGCGGGTCACCTTGCCGCTGGTGATGCCGTCCCTGGTCGCCGGCAGCGTGCTTGCCTGGGCCCGGGCGCTGGGCGAGTTCGGCGCAACCATCACGTTTGCGGGCAACTATCCCGGGCCGGACCCAGACCATGCCGCTGGCGGTGTACCTGGCCCTGGAGTCCGACCCGGACGCCGCGATCGCGCTGAGCCTGGTTCTGCTCGTCGTGTCGCTGGCCATGCTGGGCGCGCTGAAGGACCGCTGGCTGCGGACCGGGGTGGCGCCGTGACCGCCGTGCGTCCCGATGGTGCCGGCGCACCACCGGACACCAGAGCGCGTCCCGAACGGGCACCCGGCGGCCTGTCCGCGCGCGTGGTGGTCGACCGCCCGGCGTTCCACCTCGATGTCAGCCTGCGGGTCCCGGACGGTGAGGTGCTGGCGGTGCTCGGCCCGAACGGGTCGGGCAAGAGCACCCTGCTGCGCGTGCTGGCCGGGCTGCTCCCGGTCTCGGCGGGCCGGGTCGTGCTCGGCGATCAGGTCGTGGACGACGTGGACAGGGGCACCTTCATCCCGGCGGACCGGCGCGCGGTGTCCCTGGTGTTCCAGGACTACCGGCTGTTCCCGCACCTGTCGGTGCTGGACAACGTGGCGTTCCCGGCCCGGGCCGGCGGGCAGAGCAGGGGCCAGGCCCGGGCGGCCGCGAGCGAGTGGCTGGACCGGCTCGGACTGACCGAGTTGGCGGGGCGGCGTCCCGGCGAGCTGTCCGGCGGGCAGGCGCAACGCACCGCCCTGGCCCGGGCCCTGGCCGGCAACCCGAGGATGCTGCTGCTGGACGAGCCGCTGTCCGCCCTGGACGCCCGCACCCGGCTGGAGGTGCGGGGCGAGCTCCGCCGGCACCTGGACTCCTTCGCCGGGCCGTGCATCGTGGTCACCCACGACCCGCTGGAGGCGATGGTGCTCGCGAACCGCCTGCTGGTCCTGGAAGGCGGCCGGTGTGTCCAGGAGGGATCTCCGGCCGAGGTGGCCCGGCGGCCGATGACCGAGTACGTGGCCAGCCTGGTCGGGCTCAACCTCTATCCCGGGACGCTGACCGACCGAGCGCTGGGCCTGGTCGAGCTCGACGACGGCGGGCGGATGTTCGCGGCGGGACGCGGCGACCCGAGCCAGGTCCCGGACCTGCGGCCGATGAACGGGGCCCGGATGCTGGTCTCGGTGTCGCCCAGCGCGATCACCGTCCACCTGGGGCCGCCCGGCCCGGGCAGCGCGCGCAACGTCTGGCCGGGAACGATCGCCGGCCTGGAACTGCTCACCGACCGGGTCCGGCTGCTGATCGACGCCGATCCGTCCGCGCTGGTGGACGTCACGCCCGCAGCCGTGGCCGAGTTGCACCTGGCCCCCGGCCAGCAGGTCTGGTTGAGCGTCAAGGCCAGCGAGGTGCACGCCTACCCAGAACCGGGATCACCCCTTCCGGCGGCGCCGAGGCCCTTGTAAAGTTACGGCTCTGCACTTCCTGAGCACGTTCTGTCACGAATTGCGCGGTGTGCTTGATCGGCACCGCTGAGCGGCGGGGAGATGCTGGGGCCGTCAGGGCGGCGCGGGGATCGCCCTGACGGCCCCAGGTTCCCGGCGACGGGACAGGATGGGGCCATGCGGCTGGTCGCCTCGGATCTCGATGGGACGATCGTCCGGTCCGACGGCAGCATCTCCCGGCGCACCGTCGCCGCCCTGACCGCCTGCCAGGAACGCGGCATCCACATCGTCTTCGTCACCGGCCGCCCGCCGCGCTGGATGGCGCCGATCGTCGAGGCGACCGATCATCGCGGGATCGCGGTCTGCGGCAACGGGGCTGTGGTGTACGACCTCGGCAGCGAGCAGGTGATCCGGGCGCGGGCGCTGGGCGAGGACGCGGTGCTGCAGGCGGTGGCCGCGCTGCGGGTGGCCCTCGCCGAGCCCGTGTTCGCGCTGGAGACCCTGGACGGCTACCGCCGCGAGCCCGAGTTCATGCCGCACCACGAAGCGGCCCTGCAGGCGCGGGTCGGCAGCATCGCGGAGCTGCTGGCCGACCACCCGGTCGTGGTCAAGGTGCTGTGCCGGGACGAGTCGTCCAGGGCCGACCCGATGCTCGCGGTGGCCCGGCGCGCGCTGGCGGGCATCGCCGAACCGGTGCACTCGAACGTGGCCGGCTCGATGCTGGAGCTGTCGGCGCTCGGGGTGAGCAAGGCGTCCACGCTGGCCGAGCTCGCGGCCGAGCGCGGTTGCACGGCGGCTGACGTGGTGGCCTTCGGGGACATGCCCAACGATGTCGAGATGCTGCGCTGGGCCGGGCTCAGCTACGCGATGGCGGACGGGCATCCGGAGGCGATCGCGGCCGCCGACGCGCTCGCACCGTCGTGCGACCAGGACGGGGTTGCACAGGTCCTGGAACGCCTGCTCGCGGCAGCGGCCCCCGGCTGAGGACACCGGGTGAGCACCGGTTTTGACCGTGCGTTGACCGCGGCCAGACGTCGGCCACCACCTGCACAGCCTCCCCACAGCGAGATCGCGCACGCTGTCCGCAGGCGGTCACCGGACGGGTGGCCTGCGCCGGGCGATGAGGAGGCGATATGCCCCGGATCAACCCGCTCCAACGGGACCAGGCCATAAGGCGGGTCGGCAGCGTGACGATGGGTCTCGCCGCCTTCGCCGCCGGCGCCACGGGCGTGACCACGATGCTGGCCTGGCACGCGACCCAGTCCGCATCCTCGGCCCGCAGCGGGACCAGCAGCGGGCAGAAACAGTCCGGCGGCGATGACGGCGGCGGCTCGGTGTCCCTGGTGCCGGGTGGCTCGGGTGAATCGGACGACTCGGGCAGCGGCTCGTCGGTGCCGCAGAACGCACCGGCACCGGGTCCGGCACCGGCGCTCGGTTCCGGCGGCGGTGCCGTCGGCAGCGGCGGGTCGTGATCACCCTGCCGCGCTCAACGCCGCACTCGGCGTCGAACCCGATGTCGCACTCGGCGACCGCGCGCTGGCGGGCACTCGGAACCGGGGTCGAGCTCGCGGTCACCCAGGCCGGCCTGCTTGCCGAGGCGGTGGACCTGGCTACCGCGCTGATCGACCGGGTCGATCGGTCCTGCAGCCGCTTTCGGGCTGACTCCGACCTGACCCGGGCCAACGCCGCGGCCGGCACCTGGGTCGCGGTGGACCGGATGCTCCTGGACGCCGTGCAGGTGGCCGTGCGCGCGGCGCGTGACACCGGCGGGTTGGTCGACCCGACGCTCGGCCGGGCTCTGGCCGCCGTGGGCTATGACCGGGATCTGGACGACGTCCGCGCCGGGCGGGTCGACCCCGCGTCGTTCCGGCTGCCATCGGCCCGACCCCGGCCGGGCGCCTGGCGCGACATCGGCCTCGACCCGGGCGGCGCGTTGAAGGTGCCGCCGGGAACCGCGCTGGATCTCGGCGCCACCGGCAAGGCGTTCGCCGCGGACCTGGTCGCCCAGGAGCTGGCGAGCACGCTCGGCTGCGGCGTGGTGGCGAGCCTCGGCGGGGACGTCGCCGTGGCCGGCACCCCGCCGGAGACGGTGGACGGCAGGGGCTGGCCGGTGCGGATCGAGGACGAGGACGCCGGACAGGGCGATGCGGGCCAGAGGGCAGGCGAGCCGCACGTCGTCCTGCTGACGGACGGCGGCATCGCGACCTCGAGCATCCGGCGCCGGTCCTGGCGGCACCGCGGCAGGCTCGTCCATCACCTGCTCGACCCGCGCACCGGCGTCCCGGTCCCGAAGGTGTGGAGCGAGGTCACCGTGCGGGCGGCATCCTGTGCGGACGCCAATGCCGCCAGCACCGCGGCGATGGTGCTCGGCGAGGACGCCGTCGTCTGGCTCGACCGGGCCGGCCTGCCGGCGCGGCTACGGCGGGCCGGTTCGGGTGCGCTCGCCGGGACCGCGGGTTGGCCGGGCGTGCCGCCGGCACACTCCCGCGGTGCGCGTGCTGCCTGCTGACCTGCCTCAGAGGTACTGGCCGGTGGGCCGCTCCGTCGGGTCCTCGCCGATCGGGAAGCCGGGGGCCGGCGGGCCGGCTGCGCCCGCGGGCAGGGCCCGGCGCATCTGCTCCAGTTGAGCCCGGGCGGCCATCTGCTGGGCGAACAACGCCGTCTGGATGCCGTGGAACAGCCCCTCGAGCCAGCCGACCAGCTGCGCCTGCGCGATCCTCAACTCGGCGTCCGAGGGCGCCTCCTCGGTCGTGAACGGCAGCGTGATCCGCTCCAGCTCATCGATCAGCTCCGGGGCGAGGCCCTGCTCGAGCTCCTTGATCGAGCGCTGGTGAATGGCGGCCAGACGGACCCGGCCGGCCTCGTCCAGCGGCGCCGTGCGGACCTCCTCGAGCAGCTGCTTGATCATGCTGCCGATCCGCATCACCTTGGCGGGCTGCTCGATCAGGTCCGCCGGGCTGCGCTCGTCCTTGCTGGGATCGGTGACCCCCGCGACGGCCATCCCCTCCGGTGTGACCACGACGACCCGATCGCCTTGCTGGTGAACGGCCGGCTGGTCCTGGTGCTCCCCTGCTGGCTGCTGCTGCGACCCGAACTGGCTCGTCTCACTCATGCCCCTATCCTGCCGTGCACCGGTGACGTGGATCGAACCGGTCGATTCGTCGGGAGGTCCGGATGGCGGAGTACGACATCGACTCGGTGCGGGCCCGGTACCCGGCACTGTCCGACGGCTGGGCCTACCTCGACGGCGCGGCGGGGACCCAGGTGCCACGCGCGGTGATCGACGCCGAGTCGGCCGCCTACGCGGCGGGGATCGGCAATCATGACGGGTTCTTCCCCGCCGCCCGCCGCTCGGACGCGCTGACGGCCGCTGCCCGGGCAGCGATCGTCGACCTGCTCGGCGCGCCGAGCCCGGACGGTGTCGTGCTCGGGCCGAGCATGACCGCCCTGACCTACCTGTTTGCCGAGGGGCTGGCGCGGACCTGGCGACCGGGCGACGAGGTGATCGTGACCCGGCTGGACCACGACGGGAACGTCCGGCCCTGGGTGCAGGCCGCGGCCCGCGCCGGCGCGCAGGTGCGCTGGGCCGAGCCGGTACTGCCGGCCTGCGAGCTGCCGGTGCAGGCAGTCACCGACCTGCTCGGCCCGCGGACGCGACTGGTGGCCGTGACCGCCGCCTCCAACGTGGTGGGTACCCGGCCGCAGGTTCGTGAGATCGCGGACGCCGCTCATCAGGTCGGCGCCGTGGTCTACCTGGACGGCGTGCACGCCACCCCGCACGGGCCGATCCACATGACCGAGCTCGGCGCGGACTTGTACGCCACCAGCGCGTACAAGTGGTCCGGGCCGCACCTGGCCGCCGTTGCCGGGGATCCCGGGCTGCTGGACGGGATCCACCCCGACCAGCTGGCGTCCAGCTCACCCGAGGTGCCGCACCGGTTCGAGCGCGGGACCTCACCGTTCGCCCAGCACGCCGGACTGGCGGCCGCCGTCGATCACCTTGCCGGCCTGGCCTCGTCGGACCTGACCGCCGGGGCGAGCCGGCGCGAGCGGGTACTGGCCTCGATGGCCGCGGTCGAGAAGCACGAGGCGGCGCTGCTGGTGCGGCTGCTGTCCGGGCTGGCTGCGATGGATCACGTGCGGCGGATCGGCGCCCCGGCCCAGCAGGCACCGACGGTGTGGTTCCGGGTCCGCGGGATGGATCCGGACGAGGTGGCCCGTCGATGCGCGGACGCCCAGGTCAACGTCTGGTCGGGGCACAATTACGCCTGGGAGCTGGCCGGAATGCTCGGGATCCGGGACTCCGGGTCGGCGGTCCGCGCCGGGATGTCCTGCTACACGTCGCCGGAGGACGTCGACCGCCTGCTCACCGTCATCGGCTCCCTCGGCTAGCTAGGCTACGCGTCCCGCACCCTTGAGCCCGCGTCCCGCACTATTGAGCCGTCCTCTGGTGTGAAATGGGCCTTACCCAGGCTCGGGTTAGGCCCGTTCGACACCAGAGAACGCGTCCAGGCTGCGCGGGTCGAGGGGCAGAGCGGCAGACGTCGGGGCGGCAAAGGAGGACAAGGATGAGTCTGAAGGTCGACCTCGAGAAGCTGCTCGAAGCGGCGTCCGGTTTCGGCACCGTGCCGATGCTCCTGACCAGCGACGAGAGCGGCCGGCCGCGCGCCTCGTCGGTCGCGGTGAGCTGGGACGGGACGGTGGCGACGGTCCGGGCCGGGCACCGCTCGCTCGCCAACGCCACGGCCCGGCCGCTGGTCAGCCTGCTCTGGCCCGCACCGCCGGGTGAGCGCTTCGCCCTGCTGGTGGATGGTGATGCGACCTCGGCAACCCCGGACAGTGACGAGGACAGGTCCGGCGGCGTTCTCGTCGTCCAGGCCACGTCGGGCATCCTGCACGCGGTCGACCAGCTGCCGGGGCATCGCCCGCCCGTGCGGCCCCCCACCACCCGCTCCTGACCGCCGTTATCCAATCGTCATGCGGTCGGCAGCGATCGGCAGGTATCGCTCGCCCGGACCCGGACTCCTGATCCGCGGGAGGGCGGTCAGTCGCCCCTCTTGCGGGGCCGAAAGAAACCTGTGCGCCCGGGTGTAAGGCCCGGACGCCAGCCCCGTCCCAAACGTCAGACAGCCACGGCGGGTGGCTCTGCGCGGAGGGATGGCCATGAACACGACGACCACCACGCCCGGCGGCGGCGCTACTGCCGAGGACCAGCTCGAGCAGGTGCGGGCCCGGATCCGGGCTGCCGGAGGAGCGGCCGAGCAGGCACGCAGGTCCGCCGAGGCGGCCGACAGGCTCGAGGCCGACGCGGAGCTGCTGCGGCGCAGGCTTCCGGTGGTGGCGAGCGCCGCGGACCAGGCCCGGCGGCATGCCCGGTCCCTGCGCGGTGGGCGCCCCGCGGCGCTCTGGCTGGCCGTCCGCGGGCAGTTGGCCGGCGAGCGGTCCCGGCGCGCGGCGCAGCTCCAGGCGGCGCTGGCCGCGCACTGCGTGCTGGCCCAGCAGATCGGCGAGGAGGAGGCCGAGGCTCGCGCGCTGCGGGCCGAGGTCGCGCGGCTGAGGTCCGTCGCGTCCGCCCTGCCGCGCCTGCTCGACCAGGCCGCCGCGTGCGTCCGTGGCCAGGGTGGGGCACCGGCCGAGGCGCTGGCCGCCGCCGAGGGGGGCCTCGAGCCGGTGCTGCGCCGGGAGGCCGATCTGGATCAGGCCATGCGGTGGACCGGCTGGGCGCAGGCTCAGCTGGCGAAGGCCCTGGACCGGCTCGGCGCCGCGCGGACCTTCACCCGCTACGACGGCTTCCTGGACGCCGACGGCGTGGCCGGGCGCGGCGACGGTGCCCCCCTCGGTGACCGGTCAGCGGCGTCGCGAGCCGTACTGACCGCGGTCCGCGACGTCGTGGACGTCATGATGCGAGCCCTGGCCGATCTCGAGGCACCCGTCGAGGGCATCGGCGACCCGACCTTCCTGACCGGCCTGGAGACCTGGTTCGAGGCCCTGGACACGACCGCGGATGCCCCTGCCCGGGAGCGGATCACCGACGCCCTGGCTCGGTGCGAGCAACTGGCTGCAGAGGTCGCGGGCCTGCGGGCCCGGGTGTCCGTGCACCACGCGGCCACCCGCCGGGTGCTGGAGGCGCGTCGCGCCCAGTGGTGCCTGATCCTGCGCGGTGCCTGATCCTGCGTGGTGCCTGATCCTACGTGGTGCCTGATCCTGCGTGATGCCTGATCCCCACGAACCCCCCGGCGCCGGTCCAACCCCGGTGCCGGGGCATCAGAGGGGCGCGCTGCCCGTGCGGTGGAGGGGGCCGCACGGGCAGCGCGCTACTGCCCGAGACTGCGGATCAGCGGCAAGCCCGATCAGGTCGCCCGGTCGCCGGGTCAGATCGCCAGCAGAACCTTGCCGACGTGCACCGAGGAGTCCACCAGGCGGTGGGCCTGGGCGGCTTGGTCCAGCGGCAGCACCGCGTGCACCACCGGCCGCACCTGGCCGGAGCCGATCAGCGGCCAGACGTGCTCGCGGACGCTCGCCACGATGGACGCCTTCTCCGCCGCCGGCCGGGCCCGGAGCGTGGTAGCGAGGACAGCCGCCCGCTTGGCCATCAGCGCAGACAGGTCCAGCTCGGCCGATCGCCCGCCCTGCAGCCCGATCACCACGAGCCGCCCGCTGATGGCCAGCGCCGCGACGTTACGGGACAGGTAGGCAGCCCCCATGTTGTCCAGGATCACGTCCGCCCCCACGCCCCGGGTCGCTTCCCGGAGCACCTCGACGAAGTCCTGCTCGCGGTAGTTCACCAGGATCTGCGCGCCCAGCTCGGCACACCGGGCCAGCTTCTCTGCGCTGCCCGCGGTGACCGCCACCCGGGCGCCGACCTGCCGGGCCAGCTGGGTCGCCATCGTGCCGATGCCGCTGGACCCGCCGTGCACGAGGAGAGTCTCGCCAGGCCGCAGCCCGGCGAGCATGAAGACGTTGCTCCAGACCGTGCAGGTGGCCTCCGGCAGGGCCGCGGCCTCGACCAGGCTCACGCCCGGAGGCACCGGCAGCAGCTGACCCGCCGGGACGGCCACCCGCTCGGCGTACCCGCCGCCCGCGAGCAGTGCGCAGGCCTGCTCGCCCACGGCCCAGCCCCGGACCATCCCTCCGACCTCGATCACCGTGCCGCTCGCCTCCATGCCCGGCCACGGCGGAGCCCCCTCCGGTGGCGGGTAGTGGCCCTGCCGCTGCAGCAGGTCGGCACGGTTGATCGCCGTGGCGGCCACCTGCAGCACGACCTCGTCCGGCCGGCAGACCGGGTCCGGCACCTCGGCCACTGACAGGACCTCAGGGCCACCGGGGCTGGTGATCACGACCGCGCGCATAGCCTGACTCTAGGACCCTGCCGGACGGCCAGGTCGCGGAGCGCCGAGCGGGTCAGTTCCCAGCCACGTGGCGGGCCCGCCGGGCCCGGTCCGCCTCGTCCTCCTCGTTCGCCAGGTCGATCGCCTCCGGCTCGGGATCCACCGGCAGATCGATCGCCCCGGTGCGCAGGTCGGGCGGCGGTGGCGGTGAGGGCTCCTCGGCAAGCATCGCGGCCGCGATGTGCAGGTCCAGCGGGGTGTCCAGGTCGAACGCCTCTCGCTCCGACACCGGGGTCCGGGCCAGCCGCAGCGACGACAGCACCTCGTGCAGGGACCGGCCCGCCGCACCCGGCTGCGCGCCGAGCGCCGCGGTCAGCGGCTCGACCCGGTAGACGGCCAGCAGTGGCTGTTCACGGCCATGCGGGTCGACCGCAACCACGGCATCCACCTGCCCGGGATCACTGTCCGCCAGCGCGTCATACAGCCGGCCGACGGCTGTCCCGGCGAACGGCAGGTCCCCGGCCAGCAGGAGCAGCACGGAGATCCCGGGCGGCAGCGCTGCGCAGCCGGCTGCCAGACCGGCCACCGGCCCACCGCCCGCAGGCTGCTCCCAGGTCCACTGCACGCGCGCGTTCCCGCGGGCCGTTGTCGCCGAGGGCTCGTCGGGTTGGTGGCCCGGACGCCGGTCTGGTCTGGGATGGTCGGACGGCCCCACGACGATCACCGGGATGTCGGCCGGCAGGCCGGCAAGGACGTGCGCCAGCACGGGTCGACCGGCCAGCAGGGCTGCCGTCTTCCGCCGGCCTCCCCAGCGCCGAGACGACCCTCCGGCCAGCACGACGGCGGCAGTGTGCTGCCTCCGGCCAGCCGAACTCATCTCCCCAGTGTGCCGCTGCGGGGACGATCCGCCTGCTGCGGGTTCCTTCGAGTCGGTCACTCAAGGCGGTCTACCAGATCCGCAACGTGCATGGAATGGCCTAGGGGGTGGCATATTCGTGGCTTTTGCGGTACCGCCGACCGGGCGGTCACCCATGAACCACCCGACTGGACGCGGCCGTCGGGTGAAGCCACCGCCAGGCCCTCAGGCCGGCCTCAGCCAGAACCGAAGCCCAGATCAGCGGATCGACGGATCGGGCAGTCGTCGGTTCTTCGGGGACGCGGATGAGCGGAAGGCCGGCATGCTTCGACACCTTGGCATCCGATGGAAGTTCCTCGCCGTGCTGGCGCTGCCCGTGCTCGTGCTGGCGACCGTCGCGGGTGCCCTGATCCTTACCGCGCTCACGGAGGTCCGCACCGCGCAGCAGACCGGGACCTTCTCCTCAGCGGGGCCCGAACTGCTCCAGATCGAGTCCGCGCTCCAGCACGAGCGGGTGCTGAGCGTGAGTGCGAAGCCTGCGGCTCGCGTCAGCAGTGGCGGCGCCGAACCGGTCGCCGACGATCTGGCCCGCGCCCGGAGGGCTTCGGACGCCGCGCTGTGGGGACTCGAGCGCGCACTGCTCGGGGACGCCGCTGCGAGCTCGGCCTCCAGCCGCCTGGCGGTGACCACAACGGCCGCGATCCGTTCGCAGCTGCTCCGCACCCGCGCCCAGATGGACCGCAGCGCAACCGATCCGGCCGTGATCGCCGGCGGATACGCATCGGCCGTCAATGACGCGGTCGGGCTGCCGGCGGCGGTCGCCCAGCCGATGACCGATCGGGCCCAGGCGTCCCGGCTGCAGTCGATGTCCCTGGCCGCGCAGGCGATCGAGGCGGTCTCCCGGGAGCAACTCGCCGGCCAGGCCATGATCACCTCAGGCCGGGCCTCGGCGGAACAACAGCGTGCCCTCGCCGATGCGGGCGAGGACCGCGCGGCGGCCTTGCGATCGTTGCGCGCCGTCGCAACCGAGCAGCAGCGCGCCGCGATCGACGATGTGCTGACCGGTGACTCAGCGAACGACGTCGCCGCGCTCGACCAGTACGCCGCGGCGCTGCAACACACCCGGGTCGGCGGACCGGTCCGGGTCACCGCGGGGCAGTGGGCCCTGGCCACGACGCGGGCCGGGCAGCAGCTGGACGTGATCGCGGTCCAGGTCGCGAATGACGCGGCATCGCAGGCGTCGCAGGTGCTCGAGCAGGCGCGGCTGCGGGCGGCACTGCTGGTGGGGCTCGCCGTGGTACTGGTCGGACTCTCGATCCTGTTCGCCCTGATGCAGTCCCGCCGGATCACGGCACCCCTGCGCCGCCTCACCGCCGACGTCACCGCGCTCGCCGAGGCCCTGCCCTGGCTGGTCGAGCAGGTACAGGCCGGGGAGTCCCCGCAGGGCCCGGCTGAGCCGAGGCGGCAGGCCCGCGACGAGGTGGGACGCCTTGCCGCGGCCTTCCGGCAGGTGCACAGCACGACCGTCCGGGTGGCACGCGAGCAGGCGCTGCTGCGGGCCGCCGTGGCCGAGACGTTCGTGACGATCGCCCGGCGCAACCAGGTGCTCCTGTCGCGGCAGCTGGCCTTCATCGACCAGTTGGAACGCACCGAGGAGGATCCGGACGCGCTGGACAACCTGTTCCGCCTGGACCACCTGGCCACGAGGATGCGCCGCAACGCGGAGTCGCTGCTCGTGCTGGCCGGGATCGACTCGGGCCGGCGTGTCCGCGGTCCGATGTCGCTGTCGGACGTGGTCCGCACGGCCACCAGCGAGATCGAGTACTACGACCGGATCGGGCTGGACCTGCAGGTGGATCCACCGGTCGTGGCGCACCTGGCGCTCGGCCTCGCGCATCTGGTCGCGGAGCTGGTGGAGAACGCGACCACGTTCTCCGACCCGGACAGCCGCGTGCTGGTCACCAGCAGCGTCATCCCGGCGGGCATCCAGCTCGCCGTTCGGGACACCGGGATGGGATTGCACCCCGAGGAGCTCGCCTGGGCCGATGCTCAGCTCGCGGGCGGCGGCGCCGTCGAGCTGATGGGGTCGCAGCGGCTGGGACTGGTCGTGGTGGGGCGGCTGGCGGATCGGCTCGGTGCGCGGGTCCGGCTGGAGTCGTCGCACGGCCGCGGAACCGTTGCCCTGGTGGAGCTCTCGCCGACCGTCTTCGTTCCAGGCACGGTCGCCGCTGTGGAGCCGGCGGCGGCGCTCGAACCCCCGCCCGTTGAGCAGCCCGAGCCGGTCGAGCCGATCGAGCTGGACGAGCCGATCGAGCTGGACGAGCTGGAACTGGACGCTGCGATGATGGCCGAGGCTGCGTCGCTCGTCATGGTCGAGCCGGTCGTCGAACTCGAGCCCGAAGCGGAAGCGGAAGCGGTGCCGGTGGCCGAGCCCGAGCCGGTCCGCGTGGACGATCCGGCGCCGTGGTCGGAACCCGAACGGGTGGACGTGGAATCGGCGCCCCAGCCGGAGGTCGTCGATCCCGACGAGCTGGACCCGATCAGCTGGCTCGAGCAGCTCACCGGCGCGAGCGCGCACCCCGAGCCGGGGCAGTCCGCGCTCGGCTGGCCGGATGCCCAGCAGACCCCCCTGGAACGGCAGGCGGAGGTCGAGCCGTTGGCTGCGGAGGAAGCCGCAGCCGAACAGCCTGCGACGGAAGAGGCTGCACAGGAATTGCCTGCAGCGGAAGAGATTCAGCCGCAACAGCCCGAGCCGCAACAGCCCGAGCCAGAACAGCCCGCGCTGGAACAGCCCGCGATCCCCGGCCCGCGGTCCTCGCTGCTGCCCCGGCGCGTTCCGTCGGCAGGGCGGCCGGACGCCTCCAGCCCGACCGATCCCCCGCCGGCCCGCACCGACTCGCCGACACCGGAACCCGTCGGCCACGAGGCGATCACCGCAAGCCCTGCGGCAGCAGAGTGGGTGTCACCCGAACCGGCGGCAGCCACGGCAGCGGTGCCCGCGCCGGCCTCGACCGCACTGCCGGCCCCGACCGCACTGCCGGCCCCGACCGCGGTGCCGTCAGCGCGCAACCCTCGCCCGACTCCGATGACCATGGACGTCCTGCCGCAGCGCGCCCGGCACGGAATCCGGTTCGGCCGTCGCCAGAAGGCGAACCCAACGGAGTCCGGATCCGGTGCGGCGTCCCGGTCCAGGCCGGCATCCGGTGCGGCACCCGCCGCCGGACGACTGGGCGGCCAGCGGCAACCCGCCATCGGCGCGCAGCAGGGCGAGCCCCTCGCGCCTGCCGCGAGCACCGGCTGCCCGCTCGACGTGGGCCGACCGGTCTTCGCCGAGGCCCCGCCCGCGGACGGCTGGCCCGAGGGCCCTACGCCACCCCCGCCGGCGCCCGCGATCCGGCCCCTGTCAGGAGTCGGCGACGACGAGCGGCTCCGGCACGCGCTGACCTCAGAGGCGCTGTCCGAGTTGAGCCGATTGTCCTCATACAGTCCCGCACAGGTGACGCCCGCGGCGTCGTCGACCCTGACCCGGCGGACTCCGGCCGCGCCTGCGCAGACCGGTCCGCTCGAGCCGGACCCGCTGGCCGCGCCCTCCTTCCGGGCGATCCCCGAACCCCGATCCGTCCCACCCGTCGGCCGGCCCGGCGCGACGGTGGGCGGGGCCGCGATGTCGGGCATCGACCAGCCGGGCACGGACACGGCCGGCGGGGACGCGGCGAGCACGGATCCGGCGGGTGCCGAGCACGGCGCGGGCAGCCCGCATCACCAGGCCGGGATCAACGGATTCGCTTCCACCGCACCCGCTTCCGGCCCGACCGACCTGGCGGCGATCGCACCGCGGCTGCCCCGGCGTGACCCGGCGGCCGTCCGGCAGATGATGGCCGGCTTCCATTCCGGGATGCACCGCGGCCGGAGCGTGCCGGTACCGGCCGCGCACGGCGGCAGCCCGCTGCCCGCAGACCCTGAACACGCCACCCCCGACGGAACAGCTGACGCAGCAGACGAGTGGAGGACCGGCCCGTGACCGCGATGAGCAACGAGGCGGCGAGTTTCAGCTGGCTGCTGGACAACTTCGTCAAGAGCGTCCCCGGGGTGCGGCACACCCTGGTGGTCTCCGTGGACGGCCTGCTGATGGCGATGTCCGAGGAGCTGGACCGGACCAGTGGTGATCAGATGTCGGCGATCGTGGCCGGGCTGGCCAGCCTGACCCGCGGCGCGGCCCGCCAGTTGCGCGCCGGCGAGGTCCGCCAGTCCGTGGTGGAGATGGACGAGATGTTCCTGGTGTTGATGTCCATCTCCGACGGGTCGGTGCTGGCGGTGGTCGCGGAAGGCGGCTGCGACGTGGGCCTGATCGGTTACGAGATGGCCCTCCTGGTCAGCCGGACCGAGG
Source organism: uncultured Actinomycetota bacterium (assembly GCA_963740575.1). Lineage (GTDB taxonomy): Bacteria > Actinomycetota > Actinomycetes > Actinomycetales > Kineosporiaceae > CAVUET01. The sequence continues at coordinate 337,327 of CAVUET010000006.1, forward strand.
TCACGATGACGCCGCAACTGGTGTCCGAGATGCGGTCCCGGCTGCCCGTGGCCGGGCCCGTCCGGGCGGGGGTGCCGGGATGATCGGTCAGCCACGCCGGCCGCTACCGTCCGAGATCGAGGACGACACCGCGAACGTCCGGCCGTACACCGTGACCGGTGGGCGGACCCGTCCGAGCTCCGACGCGATCCCGATCGAGGCCCTGGTGGAGGCGGTCGGCCCGGCCAGGCCCGGGCTGCCTCCCGAATGTCGCCGGATCCTCGAGCTGACGGCGAACCAGTACCTCTCGGTGGCGGAGCTGTCCGCCCACCTGCACCTTCCGGTCGGCGTGATCCGGGTTCTGGCCTGCGACCTGTCGGAGGAATCCCTGATCCGCGTGCACGGCCTGACCAGCACCGAGTCCGGGTACGCCCCGGCCATGCTCAGCCTTCTGGAGAGTGTTCTCGATGGCATATCCACCCTCTGACGTGGTCACGGCCGCCCGGCCCGCAGCCACCCGGCCGGCCACGGCGCCCACCGTCGTCAAGATCGTCATCGCGGGGGGCTTCGCGGTGGGGAAGACGACCTTCATCGGCTCCATCTCGGACATCGAGCCACTGTCCACCGAAGCCGCCATGACCGAGCACTCGGTCGGCGTGGACGACGCGGGCCCGGTGTCCGACGCGAAGACGACGACCACCGTGGCGATGGACTTCGGCCGGATCGCCCTGCCCGGCAACCTGTGGCTGTACCTGTTCGGAACCCCGGGCCAGGACCGATTCCTGTTCATGTGGGACGACCTGGTCCGCGGCGCGATCGGCGCCGTGGTCCTGGTGGACACCGGCCGCCTCGACCAGTGCTTCCCGGCGGTGGACTACTTCGAGTCCAGGGGAATCCCGTTCGTCGTCGCGGTGAACTGCTTCGAGGGCGTCGCTCGGCACACCCTGGGGGACATTCGGGAAGCGCTTGCGCTGCCTGAAAGTGCACCTTTGCTCTATACTGACGCCCGCTCTCGGGCGGCGACGAAGCAGGTCCTGGTGACCGTCGTCCAGGAGGCCATGCATCGGATCAGGTAGGCCGAACTGCCTCCTACCAGCACAGATGCCGTCGTGTGAGTTAGCCGATATGTGACGCGCGAGACATCGCCAAGCGGACTTTCGGCCCTTCTCCACCTTTCGCATCTGTGCGTAACCCAATCGTTATCAGACAGGTGCGGGACGGCTGTTGCCAGCGTGTCGCCGAAAGCGTTTACATAGCCCGCGACAGCAGCCTGGGCGCCGTTGCCCAGGCGCGTCGACCGAGAGGATCCCCATGTCAGCAAGAGCATGGCGGCGCGGGTCGGCTCTGGTCGCGGGTGCCGTTGGCGTCACGCTCGCCCTCGCGGCGTGCGGTGGCGGGTCCAGCGGTGGCAACGCCTCGGCGACCAACACTGATCCCACCTGCCAGAAGTACTCCGCCTACTTCGGCCACTCCGGCAAGACCGTCTCGATGTATGCCTCGATCATCAGCCCCGAGTCTGACTCGTTGCAGAAGTCGTGGGCCGACTTCGAGCGGTGCACCGGTATCAAGATCTCTTACGAGGGGGGCAACGACTTCGAGTCGCAGCTGCCGGTTCGGGTCCAGGGCGGTACCGCCCCTGACCTCGCGATCATCCCGCAGCCCGGTCTGCTGCAGAAGATGGTCCAGACGAACTCCGTCGCCAAGCCGCCGCAGGCCGTCGCCGACAACGTCGACAAGTACTGGAACAAGGCCTGGAAGACCTACGGCTCGGTGGACGGCACGTTCTACGCCGCCCCGATGAGCGCGAACATGAAGTCCTTCGTCTGGTACTCGCCGAAGGCCTTCACGGCCGCCGGCTACAAGGTGCCGACGACCTGGGACGACATGATGAAGCTCAGTGACACCATCGCCAAGGCCGGCAAGGCCAAGCCATGGTGCGGCGGCATCGGGTCCGGCACGGCGACCGGCTGGCCGGCCACCGACTGGCTCGAGGAGATCGTCCTGCGCACCGGTGGCGGGGACGTCTACGACAAGTGGGTCAGCCACGACATCAAGTTCAGCTCGCCCGAGATCACCCAGGCGATGACCACGCTGAACGGCTGGATGCGCAACCCGGCGTGGGTCAACGCCGGCTTCGGCGACGTCAAGACCGTCGCGACGACCACCTTCCAGGACGCCGGCAAGCCGATCCTGACCGGCAAGTGCTACATGCTGCAGCAGGCCTCGTTCTACGCGGCGCAGTGGCCGACCGGCACCAAGGTCGGTCCGGACGGCGACGTGTTCGCCTTCTACCTGCCGGCCATCAACGCCAGCGTCCAGACCCCGGTCGAGGGTGGCGGCGAGTTCGTCACTGCGTTCTCGGACAAGGCGGAAGTGCAGGCCGTGCAGTCCTACCTGTCCACCCCCGACTGGGCCACCAGCCGGATCAAGGTCGCGACCGGCTGGGTCTCCGCCAACCAGGGCGTTGACAAGACCGTCTACACCGACCCAGTGGACCAGCTGTCCGCGAAGTACCTGACCGACCCGAACGCGACCTTCCGGTTCGACGCCTCGGACCTGATGCCGGCTGCCGTCGGCTCCGGTTCGGAGTGGAAGGAGTTCACCGCGTTCTTCGCCGAGAACAAGTCGATCGCCGACGTGGAGAAGGCAATCGACGCATCCTGGCCGGCCAGCTGACCGGAGCACCGAAAAAGGGCTGACTGAGTGACTGCCCGCCGGGACCCGGATGGGGATACCCTCCGGGTCCCGGCTTTACTCGGCTGCGAGTGGCGTCCGGGTAGTGGTGGTCTGCCCCTCGTCTCAAGGAGGAGCCGTGTTCCAGACCGCAGCGGGTGCGCTGCTCGCAGACAATCTGATCACGAGTTCCGGTCCCAAGTTCGGCCAGATGCTCGAGGCGCTGGTGGGCTTCTTCGGGATCCTGCTCGTGATCTTCTTCGTGGCCGGCCGGGCCGTCGGACGGTTCCAGCGACCAGTGTCGATCCTGGTCTTCGTGGGGCCCGCGGCCGTGCTGATGCTCGCCGGCCTGGTCATCCCGGCCATCCGGACCGTGGTGTTCAGCTTCCAGAGCCAGTCCACGGTCAACCCCCACTTCGTCGGCCTGGACAACTACACGTGGGCGTTCACCAATCCGGACGAGCAGAAGGTGTTGATCAACACCCTGCTCTGGATCGCGGTGGCGCCGATCGTGGCGACGGGGTTCGGCCTGGTCCTGGCGCTGCTGGCGGACCGGATGCCGCGGCGCTCCGAGGCCGTCACGAAGTCGCTCATCTTCCTGCCGATGGCGATCTCGTTCGTGGGCGCCAGCATCATCTGGAAGTTCGTCTACGAGGCCCGCTCGCCCTCGGTCGCCCAGGTCGGCCTGCTGTCCGAGGTCGTGATTAAGCTCGGCTGGCACAACCCGCCGAACTGGATCCTGTGGCAGCCGTGGAACAACTTCCTGCTGATGGTGATCATGGTCTGGGTGGAGACCGGGTTCGCCATGGTGGTGCTCTCCGCGGCGATCAAGGCCATCCCCGGTGAGGTGATCGAGGCGGCAGAGATCGACGGTGCCACTGGCTGGAACCTGTTCACCCGGGTCACCGTCCCGATGATCCGCGGCACCCTGGTGGTGGTGCTGACCACGATCATGATCACGGTGCTCAAGGTCTTCGACATCGTCCGGACGGTGACCGGCGGCAACTTCGGCACCAGCGTCGTGTCGAACGAGATGTACAACCAGACCTTTGTCCAGTTCAGTCCCGGCCGGGGTACCGCGCTCGCGGTGATCCTGTTCGTCGGGGTCATCCCGCTGATCGCCTACAACGTGATGCAGTTGCGCAGAGAGCGGACGGTCCGATGACGGCGGAGACCAAGGGCAGCAGCACCGTCGCGGCAGCAACCGGCGTCGCCCCGCCGGCCCTTCCCCCGGCGAAGGCGATTCGCCGGGCCTTCAGCAGCCCGATGGCCACCGGGTTGGTCGTGCTGTTGACGGTGCTGTGGACCATCCCGACCTTCGGCCTGCTGGTGTCCTCGTTCCGGGGTGCGCAGGACGTGTCCACCACGGGGTGGTGGACGGCCTTCATCCACCCCTCCTTCACCGGCAGCAACTACAAGCAGGTCACCCTGGAGGGCGGCTACGGGGTGACCACCGGCCTGGCGACGTACTTCATCAACTCGCTGGTGATCTCCATCCCCGGCACGCTCTTCCCGCTGACCATCGCGGCGATGTGCGCCTACGCCCTGGCCTGGGTCAGGTTCCGGGGCAGTGACTTCCTTTTCTTCACGATCTTCGCGCTGCAGGTCGTGCCGCTGCAGATGGCCCTGGTCCCGTTGCTGCGGCTGTTCAACTCCGGCCTGCACATCGGCTCGGTGCCGGTCATCCCGGCGCCGCACCTATCCGGGACGTTCTGGACGGTATGGATCGCGCACAGCATGTTCGCCATGCCGCTGGCGATCTTCCTGATGCACAACTTCATCGCCCAGTTGCCGCGCGAGGTGATGGAGTCGGCCACCGTCGACGGCGCCAACCACTTCACCACCTTCCGGCGGATCGTCCTCCCGCTGGCCACCCCGGCGATCGCGTCGATCGCCATCTTCCAGTTCCTCTGGGTGTGGAACGACCTGCTGGTCGGTCTGACCTTCCTCGGCGGCTCGCCCAAGACGACCCCGATCACGGTCCGGCTCTCCCAGCTCGGCGGCTCCTACGGCAGCCACTGGAACCTGCTGACCGCGGGCGCGTTCGTCGCGATCGTGATGCCGCTGGTCGTGTTCTTCGCGCTGCAGCGGTACTTCGTCCGTGGCCTGCTGGCCGGGTCGGTCAAGGGGTGACGCGCTGACCCCGGCGCGGGCGGGTTGATGGACAGCCTCGAGCTCACGATCCGCACCGGCAGCACGCTGGTGACCGACCTGACCGGCGAGGCGATCGAGTTCTGCCGGGGCCGTGGCGACGGGTTGCTGCACGTGTTCGTGCCGCACGCCACGGCCGGGATCGCGTTGATCGAGACCGGTTCCGGCAGCGAGGCGGACCTTTCGGACGCGATCGAACGGTTGCTGCCGCAGCGGGACGTGTACCGGCACCGACACGGCAGCACGGGACACGGCCGCGACCACGTGCTGCCGGCCTTCGTTGCGCCGGCCCTCACCCTGCCGGTGCTGGCCGGGCGACCGGCCCTGGGCACCTGGCAGAGCCTGGTACTGGTGGACAGCAACCGCGACAATCAGATCCGGACCGTCCGGCTGTCGTTCCTGCCCGGCTGACTGTCCCCGCTGATTGTCCCCGCTGATTGTCCCGGCTGACACCGGCCCGATCGGCTCGGTGCTATCGTCACCGCGTCGGATGGCAGATCGGCTCGGGCCCGGCCCGAGCTTGCGCGTCCGATGGCACGGCATCAGCGAAACCGGTGAGATCCCGGTGCTGTCCCGCAACTGTGATGCCTTCCGGCGGACCGTCACGGCCCGCGGTGGGCGAGCCAGGTCGCCTGCGCCGTGTCGACGTCCTCGACCTCGAGGTTAGGGTCGCACGTCGGGCGAGGGACCCGGTGAGGCCCTACTCGCGTCCCATCGGAGCCCACTGATGCGTTACCCGCCCATTCGCCGCCGCGCGGCGCTCACCCTTCTCGCCGCTCCCGTCCTGGCGCTGGTCGCCGGCTGCGGCGCCACCTCGTCGACAGGCGGCCCCGCTGCCGCCAGTTCGCCCACCAGCAGCGCGACCTCGTCCGCCTTCCCCGTCACCGTGACCGGCGCGGCTGGATCGGTCACCCTGACCAGCGCCCCCCGGCGGATCGTCTCGCTGTTCCCCAGCGCCACCGAGACACTGTTCGCGATCGGCGCCGGACCGCAGGTCATCGCGGTGGACGACCAGTCCACCTACCCCGCGAACGCGCCGCGGACCAAGCTGTCCGGCTTCCAGCCCAACGCGGAGGCCGTGGCCAAGTACCAGCCGGATCTGGTCGTCATCTCCAACGACGCCAACGGCTTGGTGGCCACGTTGAAGAAGCTGCAGATCCCGGTGCTGGTGCAGCCCGCGCCGCCCACCCTGGACGCCAGCTATGCGCAGGAACTGGTGCTGGGCAAGGCGACCGGGCACGAGCAGCAGGCCGAGCAGGTGGTGGCCGGCGTCAAGGCGCGGGTGGCCGCAGCGGTCGCATCGGTGCCCAAGGCGGCCAAGGCGGCCAAGCCGCTGAAGGTCTACCACGAGCTCGACCCCACCTACTACTCCGTCACCAGCGACACCTTCATCGGCAGCATCTACACGCTGTTCGGGCTGCAGGACATCGCGGACAAGGCCAAGACCGCGATCTCGTCCGGCGGCTACCCGCAGCTGTCGGCGGAATACGTGGTCAGCGCCGCGCCGGACGTGATCGTGCTCGCGGACTCGCAGTGCTGCCGCCAGACCCCGGCGGCGGTGGCCAAGCGCCCGGCGTTCTCGACCACCCCGGCGGTCAAGGACGGTCGCGTGGTCGCCGTCGGTGACGACATCGCCTCCCGCTGGGGCCCACGGGTCGCGGACTTCGCCGAGGCCGTGGCCAAGGCTCTGGGCGGCTGATCGTCGGTGGAACGGGCGCAGCGGCGGCGCGCGGTGGCCCTGACGGTGTCCACGGCGCTGCTGCTGCTGGCCGTGATGGCGGGGGTGAGCGTCGGAGCCATCCCGCTGTCGCCGGGCAGCGTGCTGGTCACGCTGGCCGATCGGCTGCGGCCTGCACTCCGGCGGCGGCCTGCCCCGGGTCCAGGCTGCGGTGCTGCTCGACTACCGGCTGCCGCGGGTCCTGGTGGCCGCCATGGTCGGCGGGGTGCTGGCCGCCGCCGGCGCCGCCTACCAGGGAGTCTTCCGCAACCCCCTGGCCGACCCCTACCTGCTCGGCGCCGCGGCTGGTGCCGGGCTCGGGGCCACCCTGGTCATCGTCTACCTGCCGGGCAACTCGTTCGACCCTGCCGGCCGCCGCGTTCGCCGGGGCGCTGGGCGGGGTCGGGCTGGCGTACGGGTTGGGGGCGGCGGCCGGGCGGGGCAGCGGTGGCAGCGCCACGCTGCTGCTCGCCGGGGTGGCGGTGGCCTCCTTCCTGACGGCGGTGCAGACCGTCGTGCAGCAGGCCCACAACGACGACCTGCACGCCGGTGTACTCGTGGATCCTCGGACAGCTCGGCGCGGCCCAGTGGTCCACGCTCTGGCTGGCGCTGCCGTACGCGGTGCTCTCCACAACGGTGCTGCTGGCCTGCGGGCGGGCGCTGGACGTGCTCTCGGTCGGCGACGACGAGGCATCGACCCTCGGCCTGCGACCGCGCCGGATCCGGTTCGTCGTCCTGCTGGCCGCCTCGCTCGGCACCGCCGCGGCGGTGGCGGTGAGCGGGCTGATCGGCTTCGTCGGGCTGGTCGTGCCGCATGTCGTCCGGCGGCTGGCCGGTGGCTCCTACCGCACCGTGCTGCCGGTATCGTTGCTCGGCGGCGCGGCCTTCCTGGTCCTGGCGGATCTGGTCTCGCGCACCGTGCTCGCGCCCGCCGAGCTGCCGATCGGCGTCGTCACCGCGTTCGTCGGCGCCCCGTTCTTCGCCGCGCTGCTGCGCACCGGCGGTGGTCGGGGCGCGGATGACGGGCGTCGAGCCGGCCCGGCGCTCCGGCGGCCACCCCGCCGTGAGCAGGCGGCGATCCGGGTCCGGTCGATCGCGGTCACGCTGCGCCGGGTGGCAGTGCTCGACGGGGTCCACCTGGCCGTCGAACCCCGGTCCTGGACGGCGGTCGTCGGGCCGAACGGTGCAGGCAAGTCCACGCTGCTGCGGGCGGTCGCCGGGCTGGTGCGCCACGCCGGCGAGGTGCTTCATCGGCGGCCGGGACAGCCGCACCCTGCCGCCGAGGCAGCGGGCCGCGCAGCTCGGCTTCGCACCGCAGAACCCGACTCTGCCGGACGCCCTGACCGTGCGCGAGTACGTGACTGCTCGGCCGGACGCCCTACCACTCGCTGCTGGCCGGCGCCGCGCCGCAGCGACCAGGCGATCGCCGACGAGGCGCTGGCCAGCGGCTCGACCTCGTCGGGCTGTCCGCCCGGTTGCTGCGGCACCTGTCCGGCGGCGAGCGGCAGCGTGCCGTGCTGGCCCGGGCGCTGGCCCAGCAGCCCGCGGTGCTGCTGCTCGACGAGCCGACCGCCGGCGCTCGACCTCGGCCACGCCCAGCAGGTGCTGGAACTGGTCGACCGGCTGCGCCGGGAGGAGGGCCTGACCGTGCTGAGCACGCTGCACGACCTGGTCCTGGCCGGGCAGTACGCCGACCAGCTGGTGCTGCTCGACCGCGGGCGGGTGGTCGCTGCCCGGCAGCCCGGACCAGGTGCTCAGCACCGAGCGGCTGGCCCGCCACTACGGCGCCCGCGCCGAGGTCAGCGCCGGGCCGGACGGCGTCCGGGTGCACCCGGGTCCGCCCGGATCCCGCGCCGGAGGAGGCATCGTGACGTCCGGGTCGTGCGAGGTGGGCGTGTGCCGGCAGCTGGACGCGGGCGGCCTCCTCAGCCGGTCCGGGACGCCGGCGGTCCGGCTGGCCTGGCTGCCGGGGGACGGGAGCGGCGTGGCGCCGACCGCCGGAGCCGACCCGCACGGTGACGTGGCTGCGCACGGTGATGTGGCGGCGAGCGATGAGACGGCTGCGAGCGATGAGACGGCGGCGCCCGATGAGACGGCTGCGCCCGATGCGGCTGCGCGGACGGTGGGCGCTGGCCGGTGCTGTTCTGGCAGCCCGGGCCAGGCTGGCGGATGATCGCCAGCGGCGTGGTCGGCGGCGGTATCGGGTCCCGGTCGTGGTGGCTGAACGCCGGGGTCTCCCCGGGTACGCGCGACTCGACCCGGCCGCGCACCTGGCCGAGATCGCCGCGGCGCTAGGGCTGAGCGGTCCGGGCGTGGGCATGCTCACCGCAGCGAACGTGATCCGGTGGAGCTGCGGCCATGACGGCGGGACGCACGGCGGGGTGGACGGCGGGACGCACGGCGGGGTGGACGGCGAGATGCGCGGCGGGGTGGACGTGACCGCGACCGTCGGGCTCGCCGTGCCGGTCCCGGCAGCCGCGTCGCCGGAACGGATCGCGGCCGAGACCTTCGTCTCCCGTCGGCACCATCAATCTGCACGCCGTGGTGCCCGTACCGCTGTCGGACGCGGCGCTGGTGAACGCCGTGCTCACCGCGACCGAGGCGAAGACCCAGGCGCTGTTCGAGGCCGGGGTTCCCGGCACCGGAACCGCCTCCGACTCGATCTGCGTCGCGTGCCCCGAACCGGCGCCCGGGACGCCGGGCGAGCCGTTCGGCGGACCACGCTCGCCGTGGGGCAGCCGGCTGGCGCGCGCGGTGCACGCGGCGGTGGCCGCGGGCACGGCGGACTGGGTCGGCCAGCACCCCGACGCCCACCGGCACTGGACCGGCGCCGGCCGCGACGGACCCCGGCCGCGACGGACGGTCGCCGTGATTGACGATGGCCGTGATTGACGGTGGCCCGGCGTAGGGTCGACGCATGGTGCAGGCCTGGAGCGTGATTCCCAGCCTCGTGGGCCCGCTGCTGCTGACCACCGACGGGGTTGCGCTGAGCGGTATCTGGTTCGAGCCGCACGACGAGGCGGACCGGATGATCCGCTCGGTCCAGCGCGACGACAGCCATGAGGTGCTGGTCCGCGCTGCGACCCAGCTGTCGGAGTACTTCGCCAAGCAGCGCCGCGATTTCGACCTGCCGCTCGCTCCCGCCGGGACACCGTTCCAGCTGCGGGTGTGGTCGGCGCTGCGCGAGATCCCCTACGGCCGGACCACCTCGTACGGGCACATCGCCCGCCGGATCGGCTTGCTGCCCAGTGCATCCCGGGCGGTCGGCACGGCGAACGGCTCCAACCCGATCCCGATCATCGTGCCGTGTCACCGGGTCATCGGGGCGGACGGGTCGCTCACCGGCTACGGCGGCGGCCTGGACCGCAAGCGCCTCCTGCTCGACCTGGAGACGGACGCGCTCTTCTGACGCCGCTGTCCCGACGGATCCCGCCCGCCCCCACTCGCGTCCGTTCGCGTCCCACGGGCCGGCAACCTCTGGTACGGAATCGGGCTATCACCGCAACGGGATACCCCGATCCCATACCAGAGGTTCCTCGCCGGACGGCCCGAGCCGTGACGTCGAGGTGCTCGACCCGGCTCAACCGGCGGCGCGGCGCTGCCGATGAGCGAGGATGAGCGGTGCCCCGCCAGCCGCCCCCGTACCCCTGACCGGTACGGGGCGACCCGGCCGTGACCGGGCGGAGGTGCGTGACCGAGTGGACGTCCTCGTGATCGGGACCGGTCCGGCAGGTCTCGCCGCGGGCGAGGCGGCACTGGCCGCGGGGGCCGGCAGCGTCCTGCTGGTGGACTGCGCGGAGCCCGGCTTCGCCGGCTGGACTGCGACCCTCGCGGTGACCGCGATCCGCGACGCCGTGCATGCCGGCCTCGACTGGGGCCAGGTCAGGTCCCGGCTGCAGGCTGCACGGCGCGAGGTCAACAGTCGGCATCAGGCCGCGATCGAGGACCTTCGGCGCCGCGCCGGCCGCCGCATCGTCCTGGTGGCCGGCCGGGCGAGCCTTCGCGGCCCGGGACGGGTCACAGTCGAACCGTCGGGCGTGGCGGCAGTCGCCGGAACCATTGAGCTGCAGGCAGTCCGGGTGGTCGTGGCCACCGGCAGCGTGCCCTGCCTGCCGGACGTCACCGGCCTGGCCGACACCAGCTTCATCGCTGCACCCGACCTCGAACGCCTGCTCGACCTGGACCGTCCCGCGTCCTCGGTCGCGGTGCTCGGCGGCGGCTCGACCGGATGCTCGCTGGCGCAGAGCCTGGCCCGGCTCGGGGTGAACGCCACCCTCGTCGAGGCCCGGTCAGCGATCCTGCCCAGGGAGGACCCCGACGCAGCCGCGCTGATCGAGTCGGCGCTGCGCCGGGACGGCGTCCGGGTGCTGACCGGTGCGCCCGTGGTCAAGGTGGCGCCGACCCTCGACGGCGGGGCCTGGATCGGGACTGAGTCCGGCGCCGACGTGGCCGCCGAGAGGCTTCTCCTGGCTGCCGGCTGGCGCCCCGCCACCGCCGGCCTTCAACTGCAGCTGGCCGGCGCGACGGTGTCCCGCTCCGGAGCCGTCATCGTGGACGACCGGCTCGGCGCGGGCTCTGATCTGCTCGCGGCCGGAAGCGTCACAGGTTCTGCGCCGCAACGCGATGCGTCCGCCGCGATGGGCCGGGTCGCGGGCGCGAACGCAGCCCGGCGGCGAGCCCGCGAACACTGGCGCGGCACCGGCGTCCCGGCGGTCACGCGGACCGATCCCGAGCTGGCGCGGGTCGGGCTGCGGGGCCTGGAAGCCGTGTCCGTCCCGGGCGCCGTGGTGGGCGAGGTACGGCTCGCCGGCCTGGACCGGGCGGCCGCGTCGGGTCGGGGGGAGGGCCTGGCCAGGGTGGTGATCAGCGCGGCGTCCGGTGGCCCGCTGCGCCCCCGGGAGCCGCAGCGGCTCCTCGGCGCGACGGTGGTGGCGCCGGGCGCGGGCGACCTGATCGGCGGGCTGGCGATGGCCGTCCGGGCCGGTCTGGCGCTGCCCACGGTGCTGGACACGATCGGCGCGGACTGCAGCTGGATGTCCGCCGCGCGGGACGCCATCCGGGTGGCCCTCGGCGCCGGCGAGGTCACTGCGGTGGCAGGCCGCGCAGTTCCGGGCTGACCGGCGGGGCGCCGTACTCGGTGTCCCAGTCCAGGACACCCCCGGCGGACAGCGCCCGCAGGTGGGTGATGGTCGCGCCCGCGTCGGCCCAGGACGGGTCGACCGTCCCCGGCTTCACCGGCCGGGAGAACCAGCCGGTCAGCGCCTCCGGGATCCGGTAGCCGGCGGCCAGGTCGCTGTACAGCGGCAGCCTGGCCGAGATGGACATGCTCAGGTGGCGGTACTCGCGCAGCGCTGCGCGCAGCCGGATCCAGCGGTAGCGGTCGGTCTGCGTCTGCCCGGTGACCTCGCCGTCCGGCCCGGTGAAGCGCTCCCGCAACGCGAGCCCGGCGTGGTACCCGCGCAGGGCGAGCTGGAGGATCTGCGCCTGCGTCAGGAAGATGCTGTTGCCGGCCTCGGCCTCCGACGTCCGGATCCAGGCGGTGCGCCCGCGCATGCCCGGCAGCTGGGCCTGCACGACGTCCCGCCAGCCGAGGCTCGCATCCAGCACCGCCCGCAGGAAGCCGGGGCTCGAGGGCACGGCGCGCCACGGCGGGCGCCGCCTCGAGGAGTCCTGCGGTGGCAGGTCGCACCACTCCGCCACACCGTCGTCCAGCCCGATCTGGCTGCCCAGCGGGCGTCCGCTCGGCAACCGGTCCAGGGTCAGGCCGAACGTCGGCCAGCGGGGCAACAGGGTGTCGTAGAAGCTCACGCCGACCGGCGCGGTCGCCCCGCTGTCGCAGAACCAGTGCACCCGCGCCACACGCCGGGGCTCGGCACCCTCGCCGCTGGGCTCGTCGCTCACGGTCCGCCCGTACGGGTCGCTCAGCGCGCCGGGCCTGACCTCGTCCACGGTCACCAGGGGGACGGCGCGCAGCAGGCCCGGCACCGACATGCCGAGCCGGACAGCGGCGATCACCGGGAAGTCCCACGGATCCGGCACCTCGTGCAGGGCCTCGCCGCGGTGGCGGGGGCAGGTCTGCTCCGGCTCGAGGGCGGGGGAGCTGTACACCATCTGCTCGACCACGCGGGCCGGCAGCACACCGTCCAGGCAGGTCCGGCAGAACAGGAAGCGGCTGGCGCTCTCGGCCTCGACCTGCTCCGCGGTGCGCAGCGGCAGCCGGTACGGGCGGCCCTGCGAGACGTTGCTCGTCATCACGGTCAGGTCGATCGTGCGCAGTTGCGGATCGGTCGCCGCCAGGTGCAGCTCGTCGATGTCCTGGGAACTGCGCGGGCCGACCCGGCCGAGCCAGAGGTCCCCGAAGGTGAGGGTCTGGCGATCGGCGCCGACCGGCGCGACGGCAACGCCGGCCAGGTCGTCGATCCGGTCGGTCAGCCAGTCCATCAGCGGCGGCAGGTCGCCGGCGTCCGGGACACCGGCCAGCCGGTCGAGCCGGGCGGCCATCCCGCGGGCGGGCTGCTCGCCCGGCACGCTCACGCCGGCGACCAGCCCGAAGTGGTTCGGCTCGGCGTCCCGCTCGAGCAGCGTCCGGAGACCGATCACCAGGCTCAGCAGCGTTCCGACCAGGCCGCAGACGCCGAACGTGACGAGCACGACGACGGACGCCGCGGCAGCCAGCAGCCGGTTCGTCGGCGCGCTGACCAGGGTGGCCGTGATCCCCAGCCAGGCCAGCAAGCCGCCCAGCCACAGCAGCAGGGTCACGCCGCGGGAGAGCCGGCCGGCGGCGCCCACCATGGCCGAGCCCAGCACCGTCGCCAGCAGCGGCACGCCGCCGCGCCGGACGTGGCCGTCGCCGGAGCGCCGGTTGTCGGTGGCCCGGGCCCGGAGCGCCGCGACCAGGATGCGGAACACCACCCGGGTGTCCCGGGCCGGCCGGAACAGCCGGGCCAGCCGCCACTGCTCGGGACCGCCCGGGACGCCAGGGACGATGCCTGCCGGGGGCCGCTCCGGGTTGCCGTGCTTGCCCTTCGGCGAGACCTCCGCCACCGGACCCTGGCTGCGCTGGGCCAGGGACGCGGAGTCCTGGCGCGCGACGTCCTGCCCGGCCAGCCAGCCGACCGCCTGGGCCAGCCCCGCGAATCCCGGATCCACCGACATCGGCGGACGGTCCGAGGCGGCATCCGGGGCGCCGCGGCCGAGTTCCGCCGCAGCGACCGCCGCAGCGACCACCGCGCCCGCGGACGAGCCGGCGACCCGGCGGAACACGTAGTGCTCGGCGAGCGTGCACACCGCCAGTGGGTAGACCACCGCGGTGGCCAGGCTGCCGTGCACCGTGAGGTCGGCCGAGTGCCGCAGGTACTGCCGGACCTGCTCGGGGTCCGGGAAGTTGGTCGCGGTCCGGGTCAGTCTGGCGGGGGGCAGCAGAAGGTGGTGGCCTGACCTCGGAACGCCGTTCGCCGGGCTAGGACGCCGTGGCTTCTCCTTGGCGATCCGGCGCGGGGTGAGGATGGACAGGTAGCGTCTGCGGTCCTGCTGGCGGCGCAGGTCACGCCAGGGATCGGACACCTCCGGGGGCGCCTCGGACCCTGGATCCGGGTGCGCACCCGGTTCCTGGACGGTCTCCAGCACTGCTTCCCCTTCCCGGCGCCGGGAACCACGGTCGCCGGACTGGCCTGCTCTTTGTCCAGGATTCTGTCGCTCGGCGCGGGCTGAGCCAACCTCGGGGCCGATCTATCACCCCTAAGTGCCGGAATCCCTACCATCCGCGATCAACGGGTAGCGGCCTGACGCGATACCTGGACCATCGGCGCCCTGAAGCGAGCCGCGCCGCCGGCATCCGCATGATCGCGATCTTCACAAGGTCTCCACACCTGCGCGACGTGCCGACCGGGCTGCGCCCGTAGCCTGCCTGAGTGACCGGGCGGGTGGCGGGACGAGCGGTGGTCACACTGGCCTGGGGGTGCCTGCTCGTCTCGCTCCCGCTGGTCGCAGCACGCGCTGGCGGAGGGGATCAGCGCCTGCTCGTGGTGCTGCTGGCGGGCCTGTCCCCGCTGGCGGCGTGCCCGCTGGCCCTGGCGACGGCCGTGCTCGGTCGGCGGGCACTGCGCTCGGCGATGCCGGTGGAGGCACCGGACGGATCCCCGCCGCAGGTGCGGCCCCGCCGCAGGTGGCCGTCCCGGACCGGCGCCGTCGTGGCGGTGATCCTGCTCGTCGCGGATGTCTCGTGGTCGCTGCCCTCGCTGCTGCCCGACCGCCAGGCGGCCGCGTCGAGCGCCCCGCGGATCCGGCTGCTCACGCTGAACCTGGAGGTCGGCGGCGCCGACACCGGCCGTGTCGTCCAACTCGTCCAGGATCGCCGGGTGGACGTTCTGGTCCTGCTCGAGCTGACGCCGGAGGCCGTGCAGCGGCTACAAGGCTTCGGGCTGGAGCGGTCCCTGCCGCATTCCGTCGTCCAGCCTCGATCCGGCGTCGGGGGGACGGGGATCTGGACCCGGCTGCCCATGGCCAGGCTCGAACCCGTGGCCGGGACCGGCTTCGCCATGCCTCGGGTCCGGCTCACGCTCACCGGCGGTGGTGCGGTCGAACTGACGGCAGTCCACGTCAGCGCCCCGCTGAGCATGGGGACGTCCTCCTGGCGACGGGACTTTCGGCTCTTGGGATTGGCGGTGAGTGCCCGGCCCGACTCCCAGGTTCTCGCCGGTGACTTCAACGCCACCCGCGACCACGCGCCGTTCCGGCACCTGCTGGAGACCGGGTTGGTCGACGCGGCGGACGTCGAGGGGCTGGCGGCGTGGCCGGGTTGGACCTGGCCGAGCCAGGCCACCTCGAACCCGGATTGGCTCAACGTCGTGTGGCGACGGGTGCGCTGGCCCGGCGGTCCGGATCTCGTCCGCGGGCTGGTCCGGCCGGCGCTGCGCCTGGACCACGTTCTGGTGACACCCGGCCGGGAACGGGTCGGGTCAGTGACGGCTGTTCGGGTGGCCGGGACCGATCACCGCGGGGTTCTGGTCGAGCTCGCCGTGCCCGCGCAACCCGTGCAGGGCGTCAGCGATCGTGCCGGAAGGTGAAGAACTGCGACCAGGCCTGCGCACGACCGAGCAGCAGGCCGGCCAGGACCACGCCGGAGGTCACGGCCACGCCCAGCGCGGCCAGCCGGGCCGCGGAACCCCGCGACCGGAGCGCCCCCTCTCGGCGGAACAGATCGCCGCCGATCAAGCGGGGTACCCGCCAGACGTAGGCGAGGACGTGCACCGAGGTGAGCATGAACCACAGGATGAAGCTCGCCTTGTGCGCGGCGACGACGAGCCCACGCTGGCCGTCCGGGAGGAACAGCAGAAGGGTGCCGCTGCCGAACAGCGTGATCGTGGTGACGATCAGGAGCGGGGCGAGGATCCGCAGCAGGGTCTGCGGCGGCCCGCTGCGGCGGTATGCCGGATCGTTGGTGTAGTACCGCACGAAGCGGTACCCGGTGCTGGCCAGCTTCAACGCGAGCGGCCCGATCAGGGCCAGCCCGACGACGATGTGCGGAACGATCAGCTGGTGGATGCCGAGCAGGGTGATCCCCTCGACGGCGAGCAGGACGATCAGCACGGCACCGGCCCACGCCGTCAGGCGTTCGTTGGCGGCCGGGCCATCCACGCTGAACGCGGTCCGGTGCCGCGTCAGGCCAGGCTGGGTCTGCACCTTCAACAGTCTCGCGGTCTACTTCTTCAACCAGGTGATAGCGAGTCAGGAAACGGTCAGCGGAAGGTCAACGATCACCCGGACAGCGGCGTCCCATGACCAGGCAGGCGCACTGATGGGTCGTCGTTCACAGCGTCGCTCTGGCTGGAAGCGTCGCTGTGGCTGGAAGCGTCGATGCGGAGCGGGCCGCTGAGCCTGGCGCACCGTCAAATGTTGTCCTCCCGCTCCACGACGGTGCGGCCGTCCCCGTACCCGTACGGGTCCTCGTCGGTGCCGCTGTAGCCGGCCGGGTACTGACCCCGGTCTGCCGGGTAGCGGCCCTTTGCCGGCGGCATGCCCTGACGGTCCACGACCGTGCGCGAGAGGCGCCGTCGAGGCATCGTGAGCATCAGGCTCAGAGCGATCGCGAGCGCGCCGGCGATCATCATGATGACCCCGACGGCCTGCAGGTCGATGCCGGCCACCGAGGCCCGGACCGCGAAGGTGAGCACCGCGCCGACGACCAGCAGGAAAATGCCGGAACCGATGTACATCGCTTGTCTCCTCGCTCGAATGCGCGCCGGACGCGCAACCGGTTCGGACTCCTCTACCCCGATACCGGCCGGCCAATCGGTGGCCCGAGAGCCGATCGCGCCAGGCCGTCGCGCCCACGCCGTCTGAACAGGCGTTCGAGCATGGCCCGGCCAAGGCCGTCCCCGCCCGGACCTGGGGCGGACAAAGGGCTCCGCCTCCTCGGCCGGCCACGCGTCGGCGGCATGATTGCGGGCGGCATTTCCGCAGGTCAGAGCCGGTATGCGGGGCGCCACCCGGACACGGCACAATGGTCCCCGCACCATGGAGGGCTGACCGAGTGGCCGATGGTGGCGGTCTTGAAAACCGCTAGGGCGGTACCCAACCCGTCCTCAGGGGTTCGAATCCCTTGCCCTCCGCCAATAGGCAAAAGCAGGGTTTGACCAGCGGGAACGGGGTGGCCTGCGGTTCCTGTCTTCCCTCTGAGGCTGTCCGGCCATGATCGGCCGAGACTGCCTGTTTGCGGCTGCCAGTGCCCCCATCGTGCCCCCACATGATCTACGCTCCGCCGCAGCGAGGACCAATGTCACATGCCACTTGCCCTCGGCTTGGCGGCTCAGCAACGGACATGGCTCCGGCTGAGTATGGGATCTTGCCCACCACCGCTCGGCGAGCGGGTCAATGGTGCGCAGTGCCGGGCGGCCCAGGCGGGCCCGAGCGCGCCGGGAGAGCGGTCAGCTCTCAAGTCTCCGTCTTCCCTCGTCTTGCCCGTGCGTTCCAATCCCATGGATGCGTCCATCCCTCTCACTACCGCGCTGCGCCAGACGACTTGGCTGCCAGCGGACCGCCGCCACTAGTGCTCCGCGTTTGAAGTTGCTTGACGGTTGGCTTTCGTCAGGATCTGGTCGGCGGTCTTGGTCCAGATGAACGGGTGGGCGCGGTTGTTCCAGCCGTCGATGTAGGCGCGGATCTTGGCGTTGAGGTCGCGGACGGAGGGGAAGGTGCCGCGGTGGATGGCTTGGCGTTCGATGATGGAGAACCAGACCTCGACCAGGTTCATCCAGGAGCGCGTGGGTCGGGGTGAAGTGGACGTGGATGCGGGGGTTCTCGGCCAGCCAGGCCTTGACGTTGGGGTGCTTGTGGGCGGCGTAGTTGTCCATCACCAGGTGCAGCTCGCGTCGGTCGGGGTAGGCGCGGGCGACCTGCTTGAGGAACGCGAGGAACTCCTGTGGCGGTGGCGGGGCTTGCAGCGCCGCGGTGACCTTGCCGGTGGCGATCTCCAGCGCGGCGAACAGGGTCGTGGTGCCGTGCCGGACGTAGTCGTGGGAGCGGCGTTCGGTCAGGCCCGGCTGCAGTCGGCAGGATCGGCGCGGTCCGGTCCAACGCCTGGATCTGGGACTTCTCGTCCACGCACAGCACGATCGCGTTCTCGGGCGGGTTCAGGTACAGCCCGACGACGTCGACGACCTTGGCCTCCAGCTCGGGGTCGGTGGAGAACCGGAACGACTCCGCCCGCCACGGCTGCACGCCGTACTCGCGCCAGGCCCTGCGCCACGGTGGCATCGGAGATCCCCAGGTGCCGGGCCAGCAGCCGGCGACGACCAGTGCGTCACCCCGTAGCTTCTTCGGCGGCGGCGTCAACGTCGCCGTCACGATCTCGCCGCGGTCGATCCGTGCGCGGCCGACCCGACCGCGTGCTCATCGTCCAGGCCTGCGATGCCCGTGGCCTGATACCGGTCCCGCCAGGCGATCACCGTCGGCCGCGACACCCCGACCCGCTCGGCGATCGCCGTGTTCGACAGCCCCATCCGCGGCCAGCAGCACGATCCTGGCCCGCAGCGCCAGCCCCGCCCGCGCCGTCGACGACCGGGTCAGCCGCGGTCAACTCCTCACGGTCACCGTCACGCAAGCACCAACGCCGGCGCAGGACGATTCGCCATACCCCCATCGTCCCAACCACCCAAGCGTCAAACAACTAACCACGCGGAGCACTAGGTCGTGTCGCATGGCGGCGAACGACCGTCGCCCTATGGAATGCCAAGCAACATGGGCATAGCCCGGAGAGTGAATCTGCGTGGCGTCTCTACCGTGGTCGTCATCCGGCCGTGACGATCGTCTCCCGCTGCCAAGGAGGCATTGGTAAGGTGAGCCTGCATTGGTTCCTCCGTCGTTGCTATAGTTCCGATTCACCTCCGAAACGGAAGCAGGCATGACCGAGCACGGATCCGCACTAGCTGATGGTGAGCGAGGGCTTGTACTGTGTCTGTCCGGGGGAGGGTTTAGAGCGACCTTCTTTCATCTCGGAGTGATTAGATACCTGCGCGACTCAGGGAAGCTGGGGAAAGTACAGTACATCTACAGTGTTTCAGGAGGAAGTATTCTTGCAGCGCACTTGGCTCTAAACTGGGACCAATATAGGCTCGAGGGAGCGGATCCCGGGGCCTTCCTGGCTAGATCAGCGGAAGTCGCGCGATTCGGCCTGCGAGACGTTCGAGGCCGTATCGTCCGCCGCTGGATAGTGCTCGGCTTCCTGCCAAGGTACAAGAAGGTCGTTCAGTTGGAGCGGGAATACCGCACCCTCTTCGGCGACTCGGTGCTGACAAGTCTCCCGAATGAGCCGCATCTTGAAATACTAGCCAGCAGTCTCATTACGGGAGGCCTGGTAAGTATCAGCAGCCAGGGTCTTTGGATGGAGAGGGGGCCTGGCAGGGGCCAACACAGCGTCGCCTTGATGCCTCTGGCCAAGGCGGTGGCGGCCAGCAGTGCATTTCCTCCACTATTCCCACCAGTCAAGATAGACCGAGCGGATCTAAGGCTAGGGCGGATCAAATGCCACTGGTTGAACAACTCACCGATGGTGGTGTTTGACAGCCTCGGTCCAGCTGCCGCACGCAGCAAACTTGCGGATCGCATCTCCGATCTTCAACTGGTCGTAAGTGACGCTGCTTCTGAGTTGGACTGGAGACCAAGGCGGAGGTGGTCGCTAGTAACCAGAAACGTTCGAGCAACAGAAATAATGATGCGACGCATCGGGCAATTGCAGCAGGAGGCTTACACCGCTGCCAGGGACGTCGTCATGCTTAAGATTGGGGCAACCATCGAGAGGCCGAACGCGGCCTACGACCCATGCGTGCAGAAGATTGACATACAGCGACTGGTGGGGCGCCTAAGGACAGACCTGGACTGCTTCTCCATGGCCGAGATTCGAGCTCTGGTTCGACATGGCTATGCAGTCGCTAGAGAGGGTTTAGCGGAGGGACGACTCAGATTCGGGGTTGCCGACCCTTGCCCCGAATCGTGGCCTTCGGGGAGTGTAGCCAGCATGTCTCTCGGTGCGGATTTCGAACGACTTAGACGCGGGCTGCACAGTGCCGCAAGGGAATTGGCGGCCCTCCGACGAGAGCGGGACGCTGCTACCGGAAAACGATATTCGGACGCTGACGAGTCTGCTCATCGCGAGGACAATCGGACACGGCAGTCGGACATTCGAGAAGCCCGCGCACTCATTGACTGTCTCAAGAAGGAGGCTCGAGGAGATTGCGGCTCTTATCGCGCTCAGACCCCATCTCGTGGTGGGCGGTGGTGGCGATCTTGTTTCATCCATTTGCTGCGCGGTTGCTATAGACACTGGCCAGGAGTCACCTAGGGTGATCAAGCAGCGCATGTAGACTCCGTGGATTCTCAAGTAGTTCTTGATGATCTACTATTAGACCAACTTCCTCATTGGTAAGTTCGTAAATGCCTATCTTGCCATCAAGCACGAGAACCAAGAGCGACCCAATGGCGATGGCCGTGTCTTCCTGGCGAGCCAAGACCTCGAGAAACCGGAAGGCCATTTTGATGGGAACTTTGGTAACCGTCGGGAGTCGTTTCTGATTCTTCACCACCAGCTGATGGGCGCCCAAGGCTGTTCTGAAAATCTGGGGGCCGTCTGGTCCTTCGCCTCTCGGACCGCAATTCAAGAATCTCGCCCTGCTGAATCTAGCAGTCATGATGAATCAAGTAGGGT
>CAVUET010000007.1:0-363749 GCA_963740575.1 uncultured Actinomycetota bacterium
GGTAGGTGACGCTGGCTGCCCCGTTGCCGGAGCCGTTGCCGGATGCGGGGGCCACCGGGGTCAGCCGACCCTCGCGGACCAGCCGGTTGAGCAGCTGGGTGTGGTGCACGACCTCGTAGTTGCCGCCGAGCTGCGGGTACTCGTTCTTCAAGGTGTTGAGGCAGTGCGCGCAGGTCACGATGATCTTGGTGGCCTTGGCCTCGCTCAAGGTCTCGGCGTTCTGCCGGGCGAGCATCTGGAAGAGGAACTCGTTGCCGGCGCGGCGCGCCGGGTCGCCGGTGCAGGTCTCGCCGTTGCCGAGTACCGCGAAGCTGACGCCGGCGCGGTGCAGCAGTTCCGCGACCGCTCGGGTGGTCTTCTTGGCCCGGTCGTCGTACGCCCCGGCGCAGCCGACCCAGAACAGGTAGTCGACCGCGGTCAGGTCCTCGACGTCGTCGCCGACCACGGGACCTCGAAAGGCAGATCCTTGGCCCAGTCCATCCGTCCGCGGGTTCATGCCCCACGGGTTGGCGTTGTTCTCCAGGTTCTTGAACAGCCCGCCGAGCTCGCTCGGGAACGCGGACTCGATCAGCACCTGGTAGCGGCGCATGTCGACGATGTGGTCCACATGCTCGATGTCGACCGGGCACTGCTCCACGCAGGCGCCGCACGTAGTGCAGGACCACAGCACGTCAGGGTCGATAACGCCGCCGGACAGCTGGTCAGCAGGTCGACCGGGGCGACCAGCGGCCGTGCGGCCTCGGCCTGTTCCGCGTCGGTCAGCTCCTTGCGCTCGGTCTCGGCCGCCATCAGCTAGGGCGCCTTGGCGTACGCGTGGTCCCGCAGACCCATGCACGAGCAGCTTCGGGGAGAGCGGCTTGTCGGTGTTCCAGGCCGGACACTGGGACTGGCAGCGGCCGCACTCGGTGCAGGTGGTGAAGTCGAGCAGGCCCTTCCAGGTGAAGTCCTCGACCTTGCCGACACCGAGCGGGGCGTCCTCGTCCAGCTCCTCGATCGCCTCGAAGTCGACCGGCTCGCCGTCGATCATGATCGGCTGCAGCGCGCCCAGGTCGGGGTCACCCGCGCTCGGGCAGCCGGCCGGGGTCGCGCTTGAACCAGATGTTGACGAACGCCAGGAACCGGTGCCAGGCCACGCCCATCGTCGGCTGCAGCGCGATCGTGATGAACCAGGCCATCGAGACGATGATCTTGACCGCCGCGACCAGCACCACGGCGTCCCGCAGCCACTGCTCGGGGCGGTGCTCGAAGAGCTCGCCGAACCATGCCGTGGTCGGGTAGTCCGCCACCGTGTTCGCGTGGTGCCCGGAGGATGCGGCCAGGGCGTACTCCAGGCCGCGCAGGCCGAGGACGCAGATCGCCACCGCGAGGATCGTGCCCTCGACGTAGTACGCCTGCCAGAAACTCGAACCGAAGAAGCGGGACCGCCGCCCGTCGGCGGCCGCGAATCGCGGGTGGTTCTTCTGCCGGACCAGGATCAGGCCGGTGATGGCCACCAGGGTCAGCCAGGCGATGATCTCGCTGGCCCACTCGTAGACCGGCCAATGGCCGATCAGCGGCAGCGCGAAGGTCGGGTCCGCCAGCTGCCCGTAGGCCGTGACCAGGGTGAAGAAGAGCGCGCCGAAACCGACGAAGACCAGCCAGTGCATCGCCCCGATCAACGGCCACCGGCCCAGCCGGGCGTGCCCGATGGTCTCGGCGAAGACGCTGTACACGCGGGCACCAACATGCCCGCGGCGGGTCTGATCGTCCTGGCCGAGCCGGATCACCCGGGCCAGGTGGCCCACCGTCCGGCCGAACAGGGCCACCCCGATCACGGACAGGACGGCGATCAGCGCGATGGTCGCGGACTGCGTCGCGGACCAGTTGCTGGAGCCCGCTCCCGCGGCCAGCGTGATCCCTGCCCGTGAGGCCGCGCTCACGCTGAAGGCTTGCATGTCCGTGACTCTCCCGTCAGCCGGCCAACGACCGCAGCGGCTAGGCCTGTGGTGCCGATCACATTAGGCGACCGGGTGTGCCTGCCACAGACCCACTCCGGTCTACCCGTCGGTAACTTACGCCTGAGGTGCAGGGCGAGGTTCGGCGCGTCCCGATCGCAGCCGAGTCATTCGGACTGTGGACGATCACGACGGATGTGAACTGGCGCGGTGGCACATCGCGCCAAACTGTCTGGCGGGATGTGCCACCGCGCCGAACAGACCCGGGCCGAAAGGGCGGGGCGCGGCGGAGGTGGAGGCGGCGTTCGGTCAGGCTGAGACCGGCGGCGGGCGGTGGCCGGTGGGCTCGCCGTCGCCGAGGTCGACGATCGCGGCGACCGGGCCGCCACCGTCAGGGCCCTGATGCGCGGCGGAGACCGAGACGAAGACCGCCGGATCGCCCGTCACGGACGCGGTCACCCCACCGACACAGGACTTGATCTGGCGGTGCCAGTGCACGTCGGAGTCGTCCAGCATCGCGTTCCGCCGCCCGCGGACCTGCCCGTCCTGGCTGGCCTCGCACTTGAGGAACACGTTGACCAGCCGGCCGTCGAGATCCGACCAGTGCGGGCGCTGCGGCAGGTCGAGCCCGGCGTCCCGGATCGCCGACCAGACCCCGTCCGCGTCCAGGGCGTCCCGCATCACCGAGTGCCCGATCCGGTACCGGCCCCCGACCCCCCGGGCATTGCCCACGACGACCACCTGCGCCTGGTCCAGCTCGACGCCGGACGAGCAGGACGCGACCGAGGAGTACAGCGAGCGGTCGTGCATGACCTCGCTGTCGTCCGGCATCCCGAGCTCGCCCAGGGCCACGCCGATGCCGAGAGCCGTCGTCCCGTTGGACAGGTCCATCGACTCGTGGGTGTGCTCGGTCCACACCGTCTTGCCGCGGGCCTTGGCGTCCCGGATGGTGTGGATGGTCAGCAGCGGGGTCTTGGTCTGGACGTAGTGCACGTCCGCGGGGTCGCTGATCCCGGCCCGGGCCATCGCCTCCCGGACGGCGGCGGCGACCTTCTCGATCATCGGGCGCCGGCCGATGTCCTCGGGCAGCAGCCGCTCGCTCATCGCGAACCCGACGGTCAGCCGGGGCTCGTCGGTGCCGGTGGTCGCATCGGGGTGATCCGGCGGCAGGGTGGCGAACACGGTGGCGTGCGGGGAGATGACACCGTCGGTGCCGCCCGACCAGACGATCGGCACCTGCATCGACTGCTCCCGGCTGCGGGTGCCCCTGTCGACCAGGACCTCGCGGAAGGCCCGGTCGGCGATGATCCGGGTGTAGTCGTTCACGCCGCCGTTGCCCTCGGTCTTGCCGATCACGGCGATCACCCGGTCCGCCTCGACGGTGCCGTCGTCGATCAACCGGGCCAGGCCGGAGGCGTCGCTCACGTGCAGGATCGGGATCTTGCGGACTTCGATCGGGTCGGGCACCTGTCTACCTCTCGTCTCGTTCGGGCCCGTCGTCTCGTTCGGGCCGGTCGTCGGGCAGGATGCGGGTGCCGGCCCGGTCGGCGACGGCCTCGGCGATCAGGTCCAGCGCGGTGATCACGGCCCGGTGGCCGGTTGCCTCGACGAACCGGCAGACGGCCTCGATCTTGGGCCCCATGCTGCCACCGGCGAACTCCCCGGCGGCGGCGTACCGGCGCAGTTGCTGCGGGCCGACCACGTCCAGCGGCTTGGCCCGTGACGTGCCGAAGCCGATCACCGCGTGTTCGACGTCGGTCGCGATCACCAGCAGCTCGGCATCCAGCGCGCGGGCCAGCACGGCCGCGGTCAGGTCCTTGTCGATCACCGCCTGGACGCCGCTCAGCCGGGTGACCCCCTCGCCGTCCACCCGGCGCACCGTCGGGATGCCGCCGCCGCCCGCGCAGACGACGACGTACCCGGCCGCGAGGAGCGCGTCCGCGGCGGGCGCGTCGAGGATCTCCAGCGGCTCGGGGCTGGCCACCACCCGGCGCCAGCCGCGCTCGCCACGGTCCTGCCAGGTCTGGCCGTGCGCGATCAGCGTCGCCGCCTCGTCGGCCGGCAGGTAGCGCCCGATCGGCTTGGTCGGGTGGGTGAAGCCGGGGTCGTTGCCGTCCACCAGGGTCCGGGTGACCAGAGCCGCGACCCGGCGGTGCACGCCCCGGGCGGCCAGCTCCACGTCGAGGGCGTCCAGCAGCAGGGTGCCGATCGTGCCCTGGGTCTGCGCGCCGCACCAGTCCAGCGGGACGGGCGGGACCACGGCCGCGGCCAGCTCGTTCTTCACCAGCAGGTTCCCGACCTGCGGCCCGTTGCCGTGGGTGATCACCACCTCGTGCCCGGCGGCGACGAGGTCCGCCAGGGCGGGGGCGGCGCCCTCGACCGCCGCGCGCTGGGCATCGGGCGTCGCGCTCCCGTCAGGCCCTGTCATGGCGTTGCCGCCGAGCGCGATCACGACCCGCATGCAGGGGAGCCTACGCAATGGCTCGACCCGATACCGGAGCCACAACGTCGGCTACGGCGCGGGGTTCCATCCGGACCGGGACCGGGACCCGTGCGGCCCCCCGCCTCGTTCATCGACGACACCGACTCCCCACTGGCTGTGGCGATGGGGTTGCGGGTGACGCCGGCTGAGCCAGTGGTCGAGTTCGGCGGCCGGGACGGGGCGGGACAGGTAGTAGCCCTGGGCCTGGTCGCAGCCGTGCCGGGTGAGTTCGGTCAGCGCGGTCTCGGTCTCGACGCCTTCGGCGACCATACGCAGGCCGAGGCTGTGGGCCAGGGTGATGGTGGAGAAGACCAGGGCGGCCGCGCGGGCGTCGTCGGCCATCGGGAACACGAAGGTGCGGTCGAGTTTCAGCTCGTCGACGGGGAATTCGCGCAGGTAGGCCAGCGAGCTGTAGCCGGTGCCGAAGTCGTCGATGGAGATCTGGATACCCAGGGCGCGCAGCCGCCCGAGGATGATGCGGGCACGGTCCCGGTCGGCCATCAGGAATTCCTCGGTGATCTCCAGCTGGAGCGCGCCGGGGGAAAGGTGCCGATCGGTCAGCAGGGCGACGATCTGGTCCGGCAGGTGAGTGTCCACCAGCGAGCTGGCCGACAGGTTGACGGCGACGGTCAGCGGGCGACCGTCCGCCTGCCAGACGACGGCCTGGTCGAGGGCCTGGCCGAGGACGTAGTAGGTCAGCGCGGGCATCAGCCCCGCTTCCTCCACCAGGGTGAGGAACGAGTCCGGGTAGAGCAGGCCACGGTCGGGGTGGTCCCAGCGGACCAGGGCCTCCACACCGGCCACCTGGTCGGTGGCTAGGTCCAGCTTCGGTTGGTAGTGCAGCGTCAACTGGTTCTGCGCCAGTGCGATCCGAAGTTCCGCCAGCGTCTGCAGGCGTTCCTGTCCCGCGGTGTCGTCGACGTGGGCGTAGACCCGGTGTCCGGTCCGGTCGCTCTTTGCCTTGTACATCGCGATGTCCGCGCGGCGCAGCAGCCCGGTCAGGTCGGTGCAGTGCTCCGGGAACAGGGACACCCCGATGCTGACGTCGGTGCGGACGGCGATCCCGCCCACGGTGAAGGGCTCGCTCAGCGCAGCGCACAGTTTGCCGGCGGCGGCGACAGCCCCGTACCTGTCGGTTTCGGCGAGCAGGACCGCGAACTCGTCCCCGCCCAGGCGGGCGAGCATGTCCCCGTCGCGAAGCTGATCCGCCAGGCGGGTGCCGACCTGCTGCAGGAGCTGGTCGCCGACCTGGTGACCGAGGCTGTCGTTGACCTCCTTGAACTTGTCCAGGTCCAGCAACAGCAGGGCGTGAACGGTTCCGGGGTCGGCCAGCCTGGCGTCGACGTGGGCGTAGAACGCCCGCCGGTTCGGCAGGCCGGTCAGCTCATCGGTGGTGGCCTGCCGGCGCAGGTCTGCCAGCCGCCGCAGCTGCCGGAACGCGATCTGGGTGCGCCCTGCCGCCGCGATCAAGGTCAGGGCCGCCAGCGCCACCGCCATGCCGGAGAAGCGGATCCGGGTCGCCGCGACCAGCACGACCAGGCCGGCGGTCGTCGCCACGGCCGGCGCCGCCAGGGCCGCGGACCGCACGGCGGACGCGGCCTCCTCTTCGGGCCCACCCGCCCGGACCCAGACACTCATCAGCGCCAGACCCACCGCCCAGCACGCGTCCAACAGGGTTCCCGGAACGTATCCGCCGCCCGTGGTGGCGCGCAGGGTGAAGGCCACATCCGCGGCCGCGAACAGGCTCAGCCCGGCCAGCAGCGGCAGCCAATACCGCTGTACGGATCGTCCCTGCAGGGCCGCGATCCCGACCAGGGCCGCTATCAGCAGCAGGTCGCATGTCGGCAGGCCCAGCAGCACGCCCAGCGGGATGGGGATGCCGGCAAGGTGCGCGAACATCTGGTCGAGCAGGACGGCCAGCACAGCGGCCGCGCCGAGGGCTCCGAGCAGGCTGTCCAGCCACAGTGCACCGCGGACCCGGCGGTGCTGTCGGTGCACCGCCATCGCGATCGCGATCAGCAACGCCGGATAGAAACCCAGAATCGGGATGGACGCCGCGAACGGATACGACACCGCCGACCCGTTGGACGCTCCGAGGATGGCAATCAGGTTGCCCGCCGCGTACGAGGTCATCCCGGCGGCCACCCAGGCCAACTCCCGCCGCCGCGGGCCCGCCGCGGCCAACCCGGCCCAGCACAGCGCAGCGGGCAGGGCCTGGCTCAGGACGCACAACCAACCGTCCACCAGCGGCTCGAAGCCCCGCCCGTGCGTGGCCAGCCCGAGCACATAGGCGGGCAGCACCACCCACATCGAGACGGTCAGTCCACGACGCAGAGCCCGCGCCCCCCACGGCGCACCACGGATGCCACCCACCCGCGGCACCGCCGCGCTGCAGCACGGGACGCTCCACGGCCACCTCTTCCGGTCAGGGCCTCGCATCCCGTTCTGTCGGGTCCCCGCACCAGCCTCTTGACGCCGCATCAGGGTGACCCGCCCGGCCGATGATCGGGTGTGCCCCAATCGCGCAGGTCGTCCCCCGGCGGCACGACGTCCGCGCGTCGGCGCCGCCGCGACGGGAGGTGGTCAGACGGGGTACCAGCGGGATCGCGCGGTGACCTCGACCCGGACGCAGCGCACGACGTTCTGGCTGCGGGTCCGGGCGTAGATCCCGCGCCGGGACGAGCCGCAGCGGCGGTACTGGGTGGCGAAGCCCTTGAGGAACGGGATCGGCGCCCGGTACGGTCCGGCGCTGACCCAGCGGGACTTGTGCCCCACGGCGTCGATCACCTGGACGTGCACGTACCAGCGCCCCCTGGCCAGGCGGGGCGATACCGAGCGTCCGGCCGGCACGTACCGCGCGTGCCCGGACACGCTGGTGCGCTTGTGGTTCCAGACCACGATGGCCCCGCTCACGCCCGCGCCCGCGTCGCTCGCCAGCGGTGTCACTGCGTACTGGGTCCGTGCGGCGACCTTGACCCGCAGGCCGCGCAGCTGCGGCGGGCTGACGTCGATCATGAACGGTCCGCCGACGCCGGTGCCACTCCAGTGGCCGGCCCGGTCGACCGCTCGGACCCGCAGGTACCAGGCGCCCTCGGGCCGCGAGGCCGCGATCACGCTGCCGAGCGTGTCGACGCGGGTGTCGACCGCGGTCGCGGAACCCGGTCCCGGCTGGCGGCTCCAGGCGAACGAGTACCCGAGCACGCCGGACCCGGCGTCCGTGGCCGTGATCGTGGTCCGGACCGTGGCCGCGGCGGCGGTGCCGACGATGCGCGGCGTGGCCGGTGCGGTGACGTCGGAGGCCAGCGCCGGGTCGACCGGAGCCCGCAGCAGCAGGTCCGGGTCACCCTCGAGGCGCCCGGACAGCACCCCGGTCGTGCTACCGGCGACCAGCAGGGCGCGCAGCTCGGCCGGGGTCGAGCCCGGGTGCAGCTGGGCCAGCTGGGCCAGGACCCCGCTCGCGTACGCGGTCGCCATCGACGTCCCGTCCAGGGTCGCGGTCGCCGTGTCGGACTGGTACCAGTCCGAGGTGACCGCGGAGCCCGGCGCGTAGACGTCGACGCAGGAGCCGTAGTCGGAGTAGTAGGCGGCCGCGTCGTCGCGATCGGTGGCCCCGACGGTGATCGCGTCGGGCACGTCGGCCGGGGAGTACTGGCAGGCGTCATCGCCCTCGTTGCCGGCCGCCACGGCATAGCTGACCCCGGACGCGATCGACGCGGTGACGGCATCGTCCAGGACCTGGCTCTGCGGGCCACCGAGGCTCAGGTTCGCCACTGCGGTGCCGCTGTGGTGCGTGGTGACCCACTCGATCCCGGCGATCACCTCGGACAGGACGCCGTTGCCGTCGCAGTCGAGGACCCGGACGGGGACCAGCGTGACCGCGCGGGCCACCCCGTACCGGGATCCGCCGATCGATCCCGCCACATGCGTGCCATGCCCGTTGCAGTCGGAGGTGGCCGACGGGTCGACGCTGCCCTCGACGGAGACCAGGTTGGCCCCGGCGCCGACCCGGCCGCGCAGGTCGGTGTGGCTGGCCCGGATCCCGGTGTCCAGCACGTACACGGACACCCCGGACCCGTCGCCGTAGGGGGAGTAGGTGCCGTCCAGCGGGCGTCGCGCCTGGTCCAGGCGATCCAGGCCCCACGGCGGGTTGAGCTGGGTGGACGCGGTCGAGACGATCTCGTCGGGGACGATGTATGCCACGTCGGGACTGCGGTCGAGGGTGGCCAGCTGGCTGCGGTCCAGCGGTGCCGCGAAGCCGCGCAGGCCGCGGGTGAAGGTCCGGGTGGCGTGGACCCGGGCGGCCGACAGTGCGCCGCTGATCGGCAGGTGTCCGCGCTTGTAGACCACGATGTAGCGCCCGGGGATGACGTGGCGGGTGCTGGCGGTGCCTGCCCCGTCGCGGTGGCGGGCGGCGGGGGCGGTGTGGGCCGATGCCAGCGGGATGCCGCTGCCGGTGCTCGCGCCGGCGGGGGCGGCCGCCGTGGTCAGGCCCGCGACCAGTGCCGCGACCGCCGCCGTTGTGGAGATGACTCGCCCGACCGGTCTGACCGGCATCCCGAACCCCTGTCTGCTCACCCGGCCGCCCCACGGCCTGGCCTTACTCATAGTTGCCAGAGATACCGTATGTGTAATCACCGCGGGGGTGGCGACACAACGCCCGTCCGGGTGAGGGTGTCGCCGGGGCTCGTGGTCGCGTGACGGTGTCGCGGGAGGGTCAGGCCGGGGCTGTCAGTCGGGCAGGCCGAGCCAGCGCCGGATCGCCGGGCCGTGCTGGTCCAGCAGCGGTGGGGCCAGGTGCGCGCGCCGGGTCACCTCGACCGGCTGATCCGCGGAGTCGGACACGGCGTCCGGACCGGGTTCCGGATCGGCGAAGAACCGCAGCGGCGGGCCGGGCAGCTGCAGCGGGCCGAGCAGGGGATGGTCCACCTCGACCAGCAATCCCTGCGACCGGGTCTGCTCCCAGCCGTAGACCTCGTCCAGGGTGCGCACCTGGCCCGCCGGCACGCCGAGCCCGTCCAGCACCGGCAGCAGGTCCGGGGCGTCCCGGTCCGCGAACGCCGTCTCGATCAGCTCGATGACGCGGTCGCGGCTCCGCACGCGATCGGCGTTGGTGGCCAGTCCGGGCGCGTCCGGGTCGAGCCCGAACCCCTCGCAGAAGCGGCGCCACAGGCCCTGCGAGCCGATCGAGATCTGGACCGCGCCGTCCCGGCAGCGGAACAGGCCGTAGGGGCAGATCGAAGGGTGGTGGTTGCCCTGCGGCCGGGGCACCTCGCCGGCGACGGTGTACCGGGTGCCCTGGAAGGCGTGCACGCCGACGATCGCGGCCAGCAGGCTGGTCCGCACCAGCCGGCCGTGGCCGGTCCGCTCGCGCTCGAGCAGGGCGGCGAACACGCCGAACGCGCCGTACATCCCGGCGAGCAGGTCGGCGATCGGGACGCCGACCCGCTGCTGGTCATCCGGGCCGGTGCCGGTCAGGGACATCAGACCGCCCTCGCCCTGGGCGATCTGGTCGTAGCCGGCCCGCTGGCCCTCCGGCCCGTCGTGGCCGAACCCGGTGATGGAGAGGACGACCAGGCGCGGGTTGAGCTCGTGCAGCACCGGCAGCGGGAAGCCGAGCCGGTCGAGCACGCCGGGACGGAAGTTCTCCAGCAGCACGTCGGCGCGGGCGACCAGCCGGGTCAGCACCTCGTCGGCCGTCGGAGGACTTCAGGTCGAGGGTGATCGACTCCTTGTTGCGGTTGCAGGACAGGAAGTAGGTGGACTGCGGTCCGGCCCGGGGCCCGGGTCTCGTTCTGCGTTGCCCGCGTCAGGCTCCGGGTCCGGCGGCGTCACGAACGGCGGGCCCCAGCCCCGGGTGTCGTCGCCGGTGCCGGGCGTCTCGACCTTGATCACCCGCGCCCCGAGGTCGCCGAGCATCATCCCGGCGTGCGGTCCGGCCAGCGCCCGGGTCAGGTCGATCACGAGGAACCCCGACAGCGGACCGTCCTGGGGAGCCGTTCCGGCTGCGCTCATGACCGTGCTCATGACCGTGATCCTAGGCAGCCGTCGCCGGCCCGATACTCGTGTGACCCATCGCACACACAGAGTAACTGGTCGATTTCGGACAGTTAGCCGCGTGTCGAAACCGGGCCTATCCAGACGATCAGTAGACGTGCTGGGCCGTCGCAGAGCGTCATGCTAGGCTCACGCACCGTATAGATCCCGTTACGTGTGATGTCAGTCTGACTGGCGTTACAGATGAGAAAGTCCCGTGCCGGGGGGCGCGGCGGCAGCACCAGGTGCCCGCCAGAACCAAGATCGGCGAATGCGCGGATCGCCCTCGGCCCCCCGGCCCGCGATTCCCGCCTTCCCGATCCCGGTCCTGCGAGTGCCGTCACCGACGTCAGTGATCCCGGGCTGGACCCCGGGGCAGGTACCGCGGAGGGAGGGTCGCCACGCGGAGCGGGCCGGCTGGGCCCGGCTCACTCAGCTCGTGCCGACGGCGCGAGAGCAACCCCCCGGCGGGAGACGAAGCCACCAGGCCTCCATCGACCGCAGCACTGAGTCCAGCACCGCAGGGTCAGGGGGGTGTCCCGGAAGCCTCTGGGTCACTTGAACGAAAGGAATCCAGCACCATGCAACTCAAGCATCTGCCACCGCGCAGGGCTCTGATAGCCCTCGGCGTGAGCGCAGCAGTAGTGGCGACGGGGGTGACAGTCGGCGCGACCATGGCCTCAGCGGACGTCACCGCTCTCACCCTGACCCCTAACGTCAGTGACATCACGATCCTCGACTACCCCGCGGCAACGGATGACGCCGACGCGCTCACGGCCTACGGTCTGAAGCCCGGTGGCTACAGCAACACCGCCGACAAGGTTTGGGCCGAGGTCCTCACCGGCACAGCGCTAAGCGGTACGCCGGCCATCAAGTTCGGCAAGACTGCCGCGAACGTGGCGCTCACCGCGGCGACGGCCGGCCTCGCCGCCAAGAACGTGGGCGAGGTGATCGACACCGGGTCGACCGGAACCGCCACCGATGACCTGTGGATCAGTTCGGCGGTGCCGGGTTCGTACACCGTCCGGTTCTACCAGGACCACAACAACAACGGTGTCTTCGACAGCGGCATCGACCAGGCCACGCCCACCATCACGGTCACGGTCAAGGACGCGACGAACGCCACGGCGTCCGCCTCGGGCTACGCCGCCGATGACTGGGCACCGACGGTCACCGTGCCATCCACGGTCGACATCGGCCGGGCCGTCGATGCCGCTGCCACCACCGGTGGCCTGACCACCACGGACATCCGGGGACGGGGACGCGAGCGCATGTCGGTCTGCTCGGCAAGGCGGTCGCCGCGGTGACCACAGCAACGTTCACGAGCGCCGGCAACGCCGCCGCGGCGGCCGCCGCGGTGACCTTCGACGGCACCAAGTTCACCGGTTCCTCGGACGCCAGCGACGCGGCCGACGTGGCAGCGGGCGTCGCCACGGCCGTGAAGGCGGACGACGGGACCACGACGGTCACCGTCGGCCGCAAGCAGCACCACCGTGGTCGACAACGGGATCCGCACCCTTGCGACACGTCGCCAACAGCGCCAACGTGTACAACAGCGGCTGCCAACAACGTCATTGCCCGTCCGGCACCACGTCGGTGACCTACACCGCGACGCTGTGACGCGGCGCGACGCCGGCGCCGGTGGCAGGTAAGACGGTGTATTTCACCTTCGACAACCTCTGCCGGTGGCCTGGCCGCGCTGACCTGACGGTCAACGGCGCTGCCCTGCCCAGCAACGGTGAGGTTGGGCGGTGACCGACGCCAGCGGCAACGCCGCTGTCACCGTCGCCGTTCCGGTCGCCAAGGCCGTGAACGGGGCCATCTACCGGGTGAACGGGAACTCCAACGCCCAGGCCGCGGTGCACATGACGGCCACCTACACCACGGCGGTTGCCGGCTCGACACCACCGTCCGGGAACGCCCGGTCGCGGTCGGCGGGACCACCACGTGACCGGACCCTGGAGGACAACTTCCTCCAGCCATTCACCCCGACCGGCGGCTCAGGCGGCGCTGAACGTGACCGGACCTAGGCTCGCGGCGGCGCGCCCACGACTGGACCCACACGTGGACATCAGCGCCGGCACCTTCAGCGACAGGTAGCCGGACATCGCCAGCAACATCGCTGCCCGCACGGACGGCTACCGGTGGACCGCCGGCGGGAGTCATCACCGCCCGCGACCTCGTGTGGGCCAGCTCGGTCACCCCGGCGACGGCCGCGCTGGCCACCCTCAACGCGAACGCCCTTCCCGAGGCCAGGCCCACTGAGGACTCGTCCAACCACTCCACCGTGAACCCGCTGGCCCTGGTCGGCACGGTCAAGGACAGCGGCGGGAACCTGCTCAAGTTCACGGACTTCACGCTCACCGGTACCGCCGGCGTGTACTTCGTTGACTCCGCGGGCGATCTGCAGACCACGCTGAGCGCGAAGACCAACAACCCCGGGCAGATCCAGGTCGCCAGTAACCAGTCCGGCGCGTCGGTCAACGTGGTGTTCACCAAGGTTGGCTCGGCGACGATCACCCTCACCGCTGGATCGGCGACCACACCAGCGGCACGGTGACCGTGACCCGGCTGCCGACCCGTTCAAGGTCACGGTGAGAGAACCTGGCGGCACCTCCGGATCGACACTGATGGTCACCGGTAGCGTGAAGGACGCGTTCGGCAACGGCGTCTCAGGTACGACTGTTGACCTGAACACCGGTACCTCGACGCTGGGCTCGGTGGCGAACAACGCGCCGACCACCAACGCCTCTGGCGTGTTCTCCACCACGTTCACTCGGCTTCCGGCAAGACCGGCACGGCCTCTGTGTCTGCGACGCTGCACGGGCGACCGCCGCCGACGTGGTCGCGGACGACGCTTGGTCGGACGCGGGCCTCACCGTGGCTGACGGCGCCTACCAGGACGCCGCTACCGTCACGGTCACCACCGCCAGCGGGAGCCGGCTCTCCGGTTCCGACCGGTACGCGACCAGCGCCGTGATCTCCGCGGCGACGTTCGACCCGGGTGTGGACGTGGCGTACATCGCGACCGGCACCTCGTTCCCCGACGCGCTGTCGGGTGCGGCCGCCGCGACCAAGCTGGGTGGCCCGGTGCTGCTGGTCCAGCCGACCAGCATCCCGGCCTGGATCCAGACGGAGCTCATCCGGCTGCAGCCGCAGAGCATCGTCATCCTCGGTGGCACCGGTGCGGTGTCCTCCGCGGTGGCGACCGAGCTGGACAGCTACACCACCGGTACGGTGACCCGTCAGTCGGGTAGCGACCGCTACGCAACCAGCGCGGCGATCTCCGCAGCGACGTTCGACGCCGACGTGGACGTGGCGTACGTGGCCACCGGTACGGCGTTCCCCGACGCGCTGTCGGGTGCGGCGGCTGCCGGCAAGCTGGGCGGCCCGGTGCTGCTGGTCACCCCGACCAGCATCCCGACCGTGGTCGCGACCGAGCTGACCCGGCTGAACCCTGGCCGGATCGTGGTCCTCGGCGGTACTGGTGCGGTGTCCTCCGCGGTGGCGACCGAGCTGGACAGCTACACCACCGGTACGGTGACCCGTCAGTCGGGTAGCGACCGCTACGCGACCAGCGCGGCGATCTCCGCGGCGACGTTCGACGTCGACGTGGACGTGGTGTACGTGGCCACCGGTACGGCGTTCCCCGACGCGCTGTCGGGTGCGGCGGCGGCCGGCAAGCTGGGCGGCCCGGTGCTGCTGGTCAACCCGAACAGCATCCCGACGTCGATCGCCAGCGAACTGGTCCGGCTCAAGCCGGCCCGGATCGTGGTCCTGGGCGGCACCGGTGCTGTCTCCGCCTCCGTGGAGAGCCAGCTGGCCGGGTTCGTCAGTTGAGCACCAGGTAACACGACGGTGGCAGGTCGGGGCCCCAGCAGGGATCCCACCACCTGATCGCCGGTAACGGAAGGGCCGGGGCGGTCTCCACAAGGGGCCGCCCCGGCCCTCGTTTTGCCCCGTGGGCGGCTGCGTGCGAGCGTCGCGAGATTGACGAACCGGCAGTCATGCGCTGCCATGCCTACCGATTCGTCAATCTCACGGTCCGGACAGGCGCGCCTGGCGGGCGGATCAACCGGCGAGCAGGTGGCGTAACTGCGCGATCAGCTCCTCGGGGTGGCGAAGCTGGGCGGCGTCCACCTGGACCACCTGCCACCCGAGCGCCCTCAACCGGTTGTGTCGCCGCAGATCCCGGCTGTGCCGATCGCGGTCCCGATGATGGTCGCCGTCGTACTCCGCGGCGACCATCATGGCCGGCCAAGCCAGGTCGAGACGCGCGACGAACACACCCTTCGCGTCCAGGATGACGTACTGAGGCACGGGCGGCGGGAGCCTGGCCTGGACCAGCAACCAGCGGAGCAGGCTCTCCCGGGGTGACTCGGCTCTCCCGTCCGCCACGGCGATCAGCATCCGGGCCTGACGCACCCCGCGGACGCCAGGATGCCGCTCGGCCACCCGGGACACCCGTTCGGCGGGGATCCCGGTCGCGCGCAGCACAGCGTCGACCCAGGCCAAGGCTGGACCCGGCGGACGGACCCGCGCCAGGTCGAACGCGGTCCTGGCTGGACTTGTGACCGGCACTTCCGTTGCGCCGAAACGGCTTGCCACGGTCTCGCCCGGTAGGAGGGCATCGCAGCGGACCCGTAACCCGGGCCTGGAACGGGCCAGCCCGGAGGCCGGGAGGACGATCTCGACCGGGTCCTGCGGCCCGGCGAGTTGCGCGCCGAGAACCCATGCCGCGCTGCGGCCCGCCAGCACGGCCTCGGGGCCGAGCACGGAGCGGAACGCCTCGATCCACTGGCCATGGGTGGCGCAGCCGTCAGCGCGCCAGTACACCCCGCGCGCCAACCGCTGATACGCGGGCCCGCGGAGGCGGCCGAGTGACTCGACAGTCAGGGCTGCCCGTAGGTCCAGCGGCCCGGCGCGGAACGGCGGGAGGGCAGGCTTCGCCCGAGCTGGCATGGCACTGAGGGTGTCCGCCTGACGGGGCCGCATCCTGGCCCTTGAGTGACACTGTGGATCGTGGAACACCCGAACGACCGGTGGACGACTCGCGCCGCCGGATCCGCCGCCCGCCAGCCCGCCAGCCCGGCAGCCCGCGACCCGCGTCGAGATGGACGGACCGGCACTGATCCGCTCCGATGCGTGCCGTTTCGTCGATCTCGACGCGAGGCCTTCGCGAGGGGCCTTCGCGAGGGGCCTTCGCGAGGGGGAGCGGTCAGTTGCCGTCCCACACCGACTGGACGGCGCGGACGCCGTCGGTGGCGAGGGGACGGGTGGTGATGTCGACGATCAAGGCGTAGGCGGTGAAGGTGCCGGACGCGCGCCAGCACAGCATCATCGTCGGCCGGACGGCGGGCTTCGCGCCGGCACCGATGGCGAAGTTCTGCGTGCAGCGGACCGCCCCGTATCCGGTGCCCTGGTCGGCGGCCCAGGCCAGCTCGAGCTTGCCGGTCAGGTCAGCCCGCGCGGCGACCACCCGGATGGTGTGGTGCCGCTTCAGCGTGCCGTACTGCCGGCCCGTCACAGGGAATCCTCCGGCCGCGGCCGACGCCTTGGCCCGCCAGGCCGCCTCCTGGCCGAAGTCGTCGGCCGCGGCGACCGGGATGAGCCCGGCCACGATGGTCGGCAGCGTGATCGGCTTCCGGGTGGCCGGCTTCTCCGTCACTGGTGCCGTGCTCGCCGTCGGCCTGCCGTGGCCGCCGGGCTGGTTCGTCACCGCGGCGACCCCGCCGGCGATCCCCAGAGCGAGAACGGCCGCCAGGGGCCACCGGAGGCGCCGCCACCACGGGCTGCGATTCGCGGCACGTCGGGAGTGGACCGGCCCGCCCGTCGCCTGCCGGACGTCCTGCTGCGTGGTCATGGTGGCTCCGCGGGATAGCTCGAGGGATGTCGGGTCGCTCAGAGGCGACCTGCGGTGTTCTCGGACGCTCGCCGCGCCACCTTGAGCCGTCCGTGGTGAGCCGTCCCCGCCGGACGACGCGGAACGGCCCGGGCACGGGGCCCGGGCCGTTCCTGTTCGCGTCTCAGCCGGCTCGTCCGGCTGTGATCAGGCGGATCAGAAGGCCGCGAAGGTGAAGGTCGCGGACGAGGACACCACGGTCGTCGTCGGCGCGGCCGCGTTGAAGGCCTTGTCGTTGACGATCGTCACGGTCAGCGGGGTGGTGCTGACTGCGGCGGGGCTGTCGCAGACCAGTTCGGTGTCCGAGACCACCTGGATGTTGGTGCACAGCGCGGCCGCCCCGGAACCACCGACACCGTGCACCGCCTTGGCGTAGGCGCCGGGCACGAACATCACGGCGTCGTTGTTCGCGCCGGCGGTGAAGTCGTACGCGGTGAAGCCGACACCCGTCAGGGTGATGGTGGTGGCGGTGGCGTTCGGACCGGTGGTGGGCGACACGGTGATGGCGTCGACGTAGGTGAAGTCATCGAAGGCGTCTGCGGCCGTCGCGTCGTTGGTTCCGCCCTCGGTGGTGACCGAGACCTCGATCGCGCCGGCTGCGTGCGCCGGCGGGGTCACCGTGATGCTGGTGCCATCGCTGGCCACGGTCGGCTTGGTCGCAACGGTGGTGCCGAACTTGACCACCGAGGCCTTGGTGAAGCCGGTACCGGTGATGACCACCGTGCCGCCGCCGGACGCCGGACCGGAGAGGTTCGACAGGACGGCGGTGATGGCGGGGACCGGGTAGACGGTGTAGGTGCCGGAGCCCAGCAGGGTCCCGCCGAGGTTGTAGACGCACACCTTGTACGCCTTCTTGCTGTGCACACCGGCGGTGTTGGTGTCGGCGAGCGACGGCGTGGTGACGACGAGCTTGGTGGCCGACACCACGGACTTCGTGGTCGCCGCCGTGCCCGCCGCGGCCGCCGGGCAGGTGGTGTTGAAGTCGACCACACCGACCTGGGTGACGCCGGCCGCGCTCTTGAAGCCGGTGCCGGTCACCGTGAGGACGGTCGTGGTGCTGGCGGTGGGGCCGGTGGCCGGGCTCACCTTGTACGACGCCGCGGCCGACGACGACGTCGCCAGGGACACGACAGCCGCAGCAGCCACTCCGAGGGCGGCGGCAATGCGCACAGGCTTGCCGGACGAAACCTTCAGCATGCTCATCTGGGTTCTCCTCCATGAGAGTCTCTGGGGTCGTCATGGCCCCTCGGTGTGACCTATCGGCGGGTGGGGGCGGGGAATGACTGGTCCTGAGCCGTCATCACCCGGTCAGGCCAGCGAAGCCGGCTATTGGCCGCGGAGATCGGGCACCGGCGCCTCGCCCGCGCGCGTGATCACGCGCGGACAGAGGAGGGACTTGAGTGCGGGCCGGCGCGTGCCGATCCACTCCCTGACCCGGCCCGCACCGGGCACCACGCCACCCGAGGTTGGGAAGACCATGTCGAGCTTCGTCCCGCTGCGCTACTACCTCCCGAAGACTCAGATCGGGGTGTCGGCGCAGATCCGATATGTCGTGGTCTTCGACGAGCTCGGCGGGCACCTGGAGCCACGGATCGACGTCCGGGTAACCCCGCAGGTCGTCCCGGACCGCGGCGCGCGGTGCTCGACGACGCTGGATGCCGGCGTGCTGGAATCGGTGTCGCTGGCCATCGAGCTCACCCCGGACGGGCTGATCGGCTCGATCGGCACGCACGGCCCGGACACGGGCAGCACCCTGAAGGATGCCGGCGACCGTCCCGGCAGGTCGAGCCTGTCCGGTCCGGGTTCGGCACAGCGTGATGCGGAGCCCGCCGTGGTGGCGCAGCGGTCCGGCTGGACCGCGAAGGGCGCCCTCCGGGTGGCGTTCAACCGCTCGCACCCGCGCACCGCGGCCCTGATCGCCGACCTGTCCGCCCGGGCCGAGCAGTTCCTCGCCGGCCTGCGGATGAGCGACGGGCCGGCCGAGGTCGAGGTCTTCGGCGAGGCCCTGGTCGTGGTCGAGCGCGAGCTGGCGGCGGCCGACCGGCTGCGCCGGGAGTGGATCGCCGCGCAGGGCTTCGACGTCCGGGTGGGTGGTTGGGACCTCGACCTGGAGCAGACGCTGGTCCGCGGCGAGCCGACGCCGCCCGACCGGCTGCCCGCCGACATCCCGCTGCCCGAGGGTGACGGGGCCCGGATGGCCAAGCAGTTCGGCGTCCTGGTCGTGGTCTGCGACCCGGACCAGGCCGGGAGCAGGCCGCCCGCCACCGGGTCCGGGTCCGAACCGTACGCCCGCGTGGACGAGTTGCTGCTGCGCCGCTCGCGGCCGGTCACGGTGGCCGCCTACCGGCGCACCCCCGAGGACATCGGCGCGGCGTCCGGCGCCGGTGCCGGCGAGGCCGAGGAATGGGTCCGGGACGACGCGCTGACCCAGCACATCGACGTGGTGGACGCGGCGAGCGTGCTGGACGTGCTGGCCCCCCAGGCCGGCGTCTTCGGCGAGCGGGCGCTGCGGCTGGCGTTCCACCCGGACGGGTCGGTCAAGGCCTTCGGAGTGGGACCCGAGCCGATGCTCGCGCAGCCCCGGGTCGCGGCGGCCGAGGCTGCCGGATCCGCGGGCGAGGGCGTCCCGGACCGGGCCGATGTCGCGGCGGCCGCGCTGGAGGCCGCCCGGCTGCAGCTCGCGCTGCTCAACGCCTCGGACGAGTTCACCCGGCTGGCGGCCACCCACGCCCACGGCGGCGAGCTGGCCACCCTGGAGCAGGACACCCGGTTCGCGGCCCTGCGCGGTCGCATCTCCTGACCCGCTGAGAGGTCCGCGTCTCGCCGTGCTCCGCCGGAAGTACGTTCCCCTGCGTCCGTGAGCGGATGCGGGCCCGGCACGCGGGCGCGAGACTGCGGGGAGTCCACCTCAGGGGAGGCATCCATGGATGCGCAGCCGGGCACCACTGCGACCGACGTCCGTCCGGGCGGGGTCAAGGCGTTCGTGCTGACCGGCCGGATCACGCTCGCGCTGATCGCGGTGCAGTTCGGACTGGCCGGGTTGGGAGCGTTCGAGGGTCTGGACGGCGGCGACGTCAAGGACACCTACTGGAGCCCGCACGCGACCGTCGGCTACGCCGTCGCACTGCTACTGATCGTGCTGACCGTGCTGGCGTTCGTGGGGCGGGTCGGGTCCGCGGCAACCCGCCTGACCGTCATCGCCGCGGCCCTGGCCGTGATCGGGCAGCCGTTGCTGGCCGGGCTCGGGACCGGTGTCGGGGGCTGGTTCGGCGCTCTGCACGCGCTGGACGGTGTGGCCATCGCCGCGCTGCTCGGGATCGCGACCTCGCGGGTCGCGGCGCCGCCGGCTCCTGCTCAGGCCTGACGCTGGCGACTCGGGCGTCAGGACTCGCAGGAAGACACAGAACGGTATTCCGTCGGTATACTGCGCCGGTGGCTGACACGACGATCAAAGTGGACACCGCGGTGCGGGACCGGCTTGCGGTGTTGGCCGCGCAGCAGGGGAGCACGATCCGGGACCTGGTGGCCGAACTGGCACGGGCGACGCCGACCCGAGAGGAACTGGCGGTGCGACAGGCGGCAGCCGTCGCCTACGTCGCGCAACATCTGGTGCCCGGCTTCGAGGCCCATGACGTGGAAGCCGGGGAGCAGTTGTGGCAGCAGTTGGAGGCCGCCCAGCACCCGCGCACTGGTCGTGGCCGGCTCGCGGGGTGAATCTCGGTTTGCCTGGCGTCGCCGTGGTCTTCGACCACACCGCGCTGGTGGCTCTGGGCTCGGGTAGCCAGTTGGCGTCCCGGCTGGTCGTGGGCGCGCACGGGCGGGCCGGCCGGCACGTCTACGCCCCGGCCCTGTGCCTGGCGGCTGCGGTCGCGCAGCGCCCGGCACTGGCCGACCATGTTGGGGCGTTGGAGGCGATCGAGGTTGTGGACCTCGGGTACGCCGCCGCCGGCCGTGTCGGCCGCTTCATCGCCGCGGGTGCTGACTGGCGGGATGCCCAGGCCATCGAGGCCGCCCGGCCCACTGCCGAATGGCTTGCGGGCCTGCCCGTGGTCACCGCCCAACCGCAGGCGTACCAGGCCTACGGCATCACCACGATCAGGCTGGACTGATTCACTCAAGGCACAGAGCAGGTCGAGCGGCGGGGCAACCGAGCATCGGTGTCAGGAGTCCACGACGTGCCGGACCGACCGGCGATCGGACTGGGCGCCCTGGAGGCCGGGCATGGACGGTTCGCGGCGAATGCGGCCCGGTAGGGCGACTGTTCGGGCTGGTGCGCTGGCCGGAGCGGTCGTCCTGCTGACGTCCTGTGGGTCGACGTCGACCGTGGCCCCCACGGCATCGATGGCCAGTGCATCGACAGCCACCGGGTCGACGGCCACGGTGCGGCCCGCTCGATCGGCGCGGGAGGCCGTGACCGGTTACCTGAGCGCGGTGAACACTCACGATGCCGCGGCCGCCTACGGCTACCTGGCCCCGGAGTACCCGCAGGACCTGGTCGGGGCGATACCGCAGTTCACGGACTGGGTGGCTAACGTGGCGAGTGCTCGCGTGCGGCCCATGCCGCCGGGGGTCAGCGGCGCGGGTATCGAGGCGCAGTATCCGCTCTACCGGGACCTGATCGAGTTCGCCGTCGACTACGACATCACGTTCCGCACCGAATCGGTACCGGAGACCTCCGGGCCGCACACCCGCTTCTTCATCGTGGGTCGAAGCCGGGCCCAGGGCAGCTGGCAGATCCTCAGCATCGGCACCGGTCCCTGACCGCAACTCCGCGCGGCGTCACGCCCTCGTTCACCTCCAGCGGTGGGGATCGACTACATCCGGCGCGGGACCACGACCTGGTTCGCGGCGCTGAACATCGCCACCGGCCAGGTCACCGCCCGCTGCCGGCCTCGGCATCGGAACGCCCACCGACGGCTCCCCGTCCACTTCACCCCGACCCACGCCTCCTGGATGAAGGCCTCGGCTAGGGGACTCCTCTCATCGCTGCCGAGGACGACGCTGCGCTCGAAATGGTTTACGGCGCCATCGAAAGTGAGTGCGCGCCGGCGTTGCACTCACTTTCGATAGCAGAGCAAAGCGTCGCGCAGGAGCCCCGCTCGGGCCCGAGCCGAGGTCAGAGCCGGTCGTAGGGGCTGAACGTGGCGCCGTCGGACAGGCGGGGATAGCCGGGGCCGCGGTCGAAGAACGGGCGGTCCGCCGGGCGCTCGGCGCGCAGCCGGGCCCGCCGGGCGTCCGAGGCCGCGACGTCCACCTCGGGCCCGGCGCCGGCGAGCACCACGCCGTAGTCCCGTTCGGCTCCGGCCGCCGAGACCTTGCCCCAGCGCAGGTCCCGCTCGACGTCGTCGTACGGGCGGTCCAGCGGGTCGCCCCAGCCGCCGCCCCCTGTCGTTCGGATCCGAATGACCTCGCCGGCGCGCACCGGCTCGGCGTCGGTCAGCGCGTCGACGTCCCGCTCGTTCGGTCCGCCGGGGTCGATGGTGACCTGGAACGGCCGGCCGGCCAGGCCGCCGCTCACCCCCCAGCAGGCCAGGATCGAGCGGTCCGCGATCGACATGAACGACGCGTCCCGCAGCATCCGGATGTGCTTCTCGTAGCCGAGCCCGCCGCGATGGCGCCCGGGCCCGCCCGAGTCCACCGCGAGCCCCAGCCGCTCGACCAGGAGCGGGAACCGGGACTCGCTGAACTCGGTCGGGATGTTCCGCGAGTCCGGGACCACGTGGATCGTGTCCTCGCCGTCGGCGTACCAGCGTCCGCCGGATCCGCCGCCGAGCACCTCGCGCATCAGGTACGACGCGCCGGACGCGTCGTGGCCGTGCACGCCGGTGTAGCGGATCGTCTCCTGGTCGGCGGGCATCCGGCCGCCGGTGGCCTTGGCCAGCACCCCGGCGAGCACGCCGAGCAGGCGGAGGATGACGAACGTCCGCGCGTTCGTCGGGGCCGGGAACACCGGCGTGAGCAGCGTCCCCTTGGGCGGGAACCGCATCTCGATCAGCGGCACGACGCCCTCGTTCACGTCCAGCTGGGCCATCCGCTCCGGGGTGTCGGCCAGGTTGCGCAGGATCGGCGCGAGCCACTTCTTCAGGAAGTTGCCGTCGGCGTAGTCGCCGCAGTGGTTGATCGGGCCCTTGGCCTGCGGCGAGGTGCCGGTGAAGTCGATCACCAGCTTCGGCCCGCCGCCCTCGGTGCTGCCGCCGGGGTCGCCAACGCTCGGGCCGCCGGTGGAGGTCTTGGTCAGGGTGATCCGCTGGGCGTGCAGCCGGGGCGGCTCGACGCCGTCGTGCTCGGCGTAGTCCTCCCAGACGTAGACCCCGTCCGGGATCTTGGCCAGGATCTCGCGCTGGTAGGTCTGCGTTGTGGCGTCGAGGATGGCCTGGAAGCAGGCCTCGATCGCGGGCCGCCCGTAGCGGTCGAACAGCTCGGACAGCCGGCGCGAGCCCATCAGGCAGGCCGAGCACTCGGCGTCCAGGTCCGCGGCCAGAGACTCCGGCATCCGGGAGTTGCGGGTCATGATCCGCAGCGCCGCCTGGTTCGGAACGCCCTGATCCCACAGCCGGATCGGCGGCACCATCAGGCCTTCCTCGAACACCGACGTCGCGCCGCTGGGCATCGAGCCGGGGCAGGCGCCGCCGATGTCGTCGTGGTGGCCGAACGCCTGCACGAACGCGACCACCTCGGGACCGGAGCCGTCGGCTGTGCTGCCCTGGTGGAAGACGGGGACAGTGACGCACAGGTCGGGCAGGTGCCCGATGCCGCCCTCGGAGGAGTACACGTCGTTGTGGAAGAACACGTCACCGGGGCGCATGGTGTCCAGCGGGAAGTCCCGGGCCACCGGGTGCACCAGGGCCGAGTACGACCGGCCGGTGAGCTTGCGCAGCAGGCGGTCGTGGATGCCGGCGCGGAAGTCGTGCGCGTCCCGGATCATCGGGCTGCGCGAGGTCCGGCCGATCGCCGTCTCGACCTCGCGCTCGACGCTGGCCAGGGTGCCCTCGACGATCTCGACCAGGATCGGGTCGACGGCTGTCGGGGCCGCCTCGACTGGCGCGGTGTGCCATCGCGCCAAACTGTTTGGCGCGGTGTGCCACCGCGCCAAACCGGGGGCGGCGCGGGTCAGGACGAGGTTGCGGTAGGCGTCCACCGTCGCGGAGAACCCGGGGTGGACGGGCACCGTGGACCCGAACTCCTCGATCACGGCGGGGCCGGCGAGCACATCGCCGGGCTGCAGCCGCTCGCGCCAGTACACCGGCGTCCCGT
This sequence comes from uncultured Actinomycetota bacterium, assembly GCA_963740575.1. Classification (GTDB taxonomy): domain Bacteria; phylum Actinomycetota; class Actinomycetes; order Actinomycetales; family Kineosporiaceae; genus CAVUET01. The sequence goes on from CAVUET010000007.1 coordinate 23,606, forward strand.
CGTGCACCTCGTCGAAGACGACCCGGCGGGTCCCGGTCCGGGCGCGCTCGGGGTCGCCGTCCCCGGCGGGGTGCTCGCGCAGCTGCGGGCGGCGGATCGGTCCGACGCCGGTCACCCGCAGGTTGACCCACTCCACCCGCTGATCGGACCGTCCCGCGAACGAGTACCCGTACAGCCGCTCGTGGCCCTGGTGGAACGCCGCGACGACCTGCTCTGCGAACGAGGCGTCGACCGTGCCCTCGACCGTGCCCCCGACCCTGCCCCCGACCGTGCCCTCGATGGGGCCGGACGGCGCCTCGACCCGCACCTCGTAGGCCTGCCCGGCATAGCGCAGGTCGGCGCTGCGGATCAGCCGGTGCTCGGCCGGGGTGAAGCCCTCCACGGCCAGGGTCTGCGTGGCCTGCTCCTCCAACTCCGCGTACACCGAGGCGACCCTGGCCAGGTCGAGCCGGTCGTGCGGCTGGACGGCGGTCTGCACGTGATCGGTGCGCACGTCGACCGTGAGCAGTCCGAACGCCGAGACGTTCCCGGGGTCCGGCGGGACCACGACACCGGCCAGCCCGACGATGTCGGCCAGCCGGCAGGCCAGCAGCGAGCCGGAGCCGCCGAACGTGGTCATCACGAAGTCCCGCACGTCCAGCCCGCGCTGGACGCTGACCTGGCGCAGCGCGTTCGCCTGGTTCCAGGCGGAGATCTCCAGGATGCCCCGGGCGCAGGCCTCGACGGACAGCCCGAGCTTTCCGGCCAGCGCCGCCAGCCCCTCGCGGGCGGCGTCGGCATCGAGCGGGATCTCGCCGCCGAGCAGGTGCGGCGGGATCCGGCCGAGCACGAGGTGGGCGTCGGTGATGGTCGGCTCGACCCCGCCCTGGCGGTAACAGATCGGGCCGGGATCGGCGCCGGCGCTGCGCGGCCCGACCTTGAGCGTCCCCTCGGGGGAGATCCAGGCGATCGACCCGCCACCGGCGCCGACCGTCACCACGTCGATCATCGGGATCCGGCTCGGGTAGGCGCCGATCGAGCCCTCGGTGGTGATGGTGGGCTCGCCGCCGAGGACGACCGAGACATCCGTCGAGGTGCCGCCGCCGTCCAGGGTGAGCACCCGGTCGAAGCCCGCGGTGCGGGCGACCAACCCCGCGCCCAGCGCGCCCGCCGCAGGGCCGGACAGCACCGTGGTGATCGGCTGGTGCACGATCTCCTCGGCCGACAGCACGCCGCCGTTCGACTTCATGATCGTGAACGGGACGGCGCCGCTCGGGCCCGGCGCAACGCCGCTCAACTCGCGCAACCGCTCGGCGATGGTCGCCACGTAGCGCGCCACCCGAGGCTTGACGGCGGCGTCCACGAGCGTGGTCATGCTCCGCTCGTACTCGCGGTACTCGCGCAGCACCTCGCTGCTGATCGAGACCACCGCGTCAGGGTGCTCGCGGGCGAGCACGTCCCGCATCGCCGCCTCGTGCGCGGGGTTGGTGTACGAGTGCAGGAAGCAGACCCCGACCGCGGTGACCCCGCGCTCGCGCAGCGCCCGCGCCACCCGGACCGCGCCGTCGAGGTCGAACGGGCGGAGCTCGGCGCCGGTCACGTCCAGCCGCCCGCCGACGGTGAAGACCAGGTCGGCCGGGACGATCCGCTCCGGTTTGACCCAGAAGTAGCTGTTGCCGTACCCGTCCGGGACCGACTGCCGGGCGATCTCGAGGATGAACTCGTACCCTTCGGTGGTGATGAACCCGAGCCGGGTGACGCGGTTCTCGAGCAGGTAGTTCGTGGCCACCGTGGTGCCGTGCGTGACCGCGGCGACCTGCTCACCGCCGGCGCCGATCGCCGCGAGGACCTTCGCGATGCCGGCCATGAACCCGCGGGAGGGATCGTCCGGCGTGGACGGTGTCTTCGTGCTGGTCAGAGTCCCGGACGCCTCGTCCAGGGCGACCACGTCGGTGAAGGTTCCACCCGTGTCGACACCGATCCGGATCCGGCCCGCCGTGACCGCCGGCCGGGTGTCGGCCGGGACCGGCAGGCCGTCGCTCTCACTCGCCGCCATCTGGCCATTGAATCCGGCGGATCTGCCTGGCCTCGCCGTCAAGTTCTGCCAACCTGTGGGGCGGACGAGAGGCAGGTTCCCCCGTCCGGCCAGAGTCCGGCCAGGGGTCCCGGGTGACCCGCACAGTTCATGAGAGAGGATTCGGCCGGGCGTGAGCGAGGAGGCTCAGGTGAACGGACAGGGCCGTTCAACCTCGGTGGCACGAGGCGTGGGGCGACGGGTCGGTGTCCTGCGCTCGGCCACCGTCCTGATGGTCGTGGCGATCGCCCTGAGTGCATGCGGCGAGACGCGCAGCCCCGCGGCCGGGACGGGCGGCGGAACCTGGGTCCCACCGACCAGTACCCGGACCGCCTCCGGCGGGCCGCCCACCGCGACCGGGCCCGCCGCGCCGACCACCGCCCCGGAGAGCGTCCCGAAGGGCACCGCGGCCGTGACCTGGACGGGGGTCGCGCAGCGCCGGGCTGCGGTCCTGGTCGACGTCCGCAGCTCCAACCACGGCCTGTTCGATCGGCTGGTGTTCCAGTTCGACCAGGCCGTCGCCGGCTACACCGTGGCATACGTCCAGACCGTTGACGAGGACCCCTCGGGCAAGGCTGTCCCGCTCGAGGGCGCGGCCTTCCTGCGGGTGGCGATCCAGGGGGCGACCACGGACAACGCCTACCAGGTCGGCCCCGGGATCCCGCGCAAGACCTACACCGGCCCGACCACGATCACGACGCACTGGCCCTCGATCAAGCAGGTCTCCGAGGCCGGGGACTTCGAGTGGGTGCTCAGCTTCGGGGTCGGTCTGACCAAGCGGACCGGGTTCCGGGTCACCCGGCTGGCACACCCGTCCCGCCTGGTCATCGACATCGCCCACCGGTAGCCCCGGGGCGCTCGATCGGCACGGCGCCACGGTAGGACTCCGGTCGGCGGGGGCACCGGGAGCACGGTGCACCCCGCCGACCCGCTCGCGTCAGCTGGTGGGGGTCAGGTGCCGGGCGGCGCCGGTCTCCAGCGCGAGACCGGGCGCCTCCAACTGCAGGGTGCGCAGCCCTCCGGACAACGAGAGCACCCGGTCCCAGCCGTTCTGGCGCAGCACCCGCGACGCCAGGTAGGAGCGGAAACCGGACGCGCAGTAGAGGTAGACAGGGGCACCTGCCGGCACCTCGGCCAGCCGCTCGCGGAGCTCGGTGTGCGGGATCTGCAGCGCGCCGGGCAGGTGCCGGTGGGCGTACTCGGCGCCGTCCCGGACGTCCAGCAGCACGGCGCCGCCAGGCAGCTCGGCCAGGTCGGCGGCGTGCCAGACGGCCAGGTCGCCCGCGAGCACGTTCTCGGCCATGAACCCGGCCATGTTGACCGGGTCCTTCGCGGACCCGAACGGCGGTGCGTAGGCGAGCTCGAGATCGGCCAGGTCGTGCACGGTCATCCCGGCCCGGATGGCGGTGGCGATCACGTCGATGCGCTTGTCCACCCCGTCGCGACCGGTCGCCTGGGCGCCGAGCACCCGGCCGTCCGGCGCGAACAGCAGTTTCAGGTGCAGGGACGTCGCACCGGGGTAGTAGCCCGCGTGCTGGCCGGGGTGCAGGTGCACCGCGTGATAGGCGATCCCGGCGGCGCGCAGCGCCTTCTCGCTGCGCCCCGTGGTCGCCGCGACCAGGTCGAAGACGCGGACGATCGCGGTGGCGAGCACCGGCGAGCGGTGGCCCGACCGGCCGAACAGGTGGTCGGCCGCTGCGCGTCCCTGCCGATTCGCCGGGCCCGCCAGCGGAACCAGCGCGGGCGCGCCGGTCACGGCGTCGACGACCTGGATCGCGTCCCCGACAGCGTAGATCGACGGGACGCTGGTGCGCAGGTGCTCGTCCACCAGGACCGCGCCGCGCGGGTCGAGGTCGAGGCCGGCGGCCCGGGCCAGCCCGGACTCCGGCCGCACGCCGACTGCGAGCAGCACCAGGTCGGCGGGGACCGCGGCGCCGTCCGAGAGGTCGACGGTGACCGCCGTGCCGTGCCCGGGCGCTGCCGGCCGGACGCCGGTCAGGGAGATGCCGGTCCGCACGTCCACGCCGTGCCGCTCCAGTTCGTTCTGCACCGAGCGGGCCAGCTCAGGGTCCAGCGGCGCGAGCACCTGCTCGGCGAGCTCGACCACCGTGACGTCGAGGCCGCGGTGGCGCAGTGCCTCGGCGACCTCCAGCCCGATGAACCCGGCGCCGATCACGGCGGCGCGCCGGGCACCGGCGTCCACCATGGCCTGCAGCGCGTCGACGTCCGGGATGTTGCGCAGGACGCGCACCTGCGGCAGGTCCATGCCCGGCAGGGGTGGCACGATCGGGCCGGCGCCGGTGGACAGCACGAGGGTGTCGTAGCCCTCGGTGTACTCGCGGCCGGTGGCCCGCTCGCGGACGGTGAGGTTCTTGGCGTAGGGGTCGATCCGCAGCACCTCGTGACCGGTCCGGACGTCGAGGTTCAGCGACGCGGCCAGCGACTGCGGGGTCTGCAGCACCAGCGACTGCCGGTCCGGGATCTCGCCGCTGAGGTGGTACGGCAGCCCGCAGTTGGCGAAGGACACGTACGGGTCACGTTCCAGCACGACGATCTCGGCCTGCTCGGCCAGCCTCCGCGCGCGGGCGGCGAAGCTCATCCCGCCGGCGACCCCGCCCACCACGACCAGCTTCATCATCCGCTCCATCCGTCGTCCGCTGTGACACGTCCTGCGCCGCACCAACGTACATACTCCCAGGGGTATGCCTGGGACCGTGGGTCCTTGGTCCCTCACTGCCCGCCGAGGGTGACGAAGACGCAGGCATTCGGCGCTGATCACGACATCCTCGTCACCCTCGCGGGCCTGCCAACCGCCGAGCGAGCCCCGCCCGAGCCTGGCTCGGGCCCCGCTTGGGCGCGCGGGGGAGCCGCCCGTACGGGTATGAAGGGTGCATGTCCACCATCGCGGCCGTGGCCGGCGCGCTCCCGCAGCACGCCTACCCACAGCCGGAGATCACCGCGGAACTGGCGGATCTCCTGCTCGGCGCGAACGGCCGGCCCGGAGCCAGGCGGGAGCACGAGGCGCTGCTGTACCGGCTGCACGCGTCCGCCGGGGTGGACCGCCGGCACCTGGCCCTGCCGCTGCGAGCAGTACCGCGACCTCGGCGGCTTCGGCGCCGCCAACGACGTGTTCATCGAGGTCGGCGGCGACCTCGGCGGCGCAGGCGGTGCCGGCGGCGCTGGACGACCGCCGGGCTGACCGCCGGCCGACGTCGACCTGCTGATGTCACCGCTCGGTCACCGGCGTCGCCGCACCGTCCCTGGACGCCCGGCTCGCCGGGCGGCTCGGGCTGCGGCCGGACGTGAAGCGGCTGCCGGTGTTCGGGCTCGGCTGCGTCGCGGGCGCGGCCGGGCATCGCCCGGCTGCACGACTACCTGCGTCGGGCACCCGGACGAGGTCGCGGTGCTGCTGTCGGTCGAGCTGTGCTCGCTGACCTTCCAGCGCGACGACGACTCGGTGGCGAACCTGGTCGCCAGCGGCCTGTTCGGCGACGGCGCCGCCGCCGTCGTCGTGGTCGGCGGCCGCCGGCGCCGCGCGACCGGGCTGCCGCCGGGCCCGCCGGTGCGTCGCCACCCGCAGCCGGCTCTACCCGGACACCGAGCGGGTGATGGGCTGGGACGTCGGCGGCACCGGGTTCCGGATCGTGCTCGACGCGACCGTGTGCCGACGTGGTCGCGACGAGTACCTCGGCGACGACGTGGACGGCGTTCCTCGCCGACCACGGGCTGACCGCGCCGGACGTCGGCGGCTGGGTGTGCCACCCGGGCGGGCCCAAGGTGATCGAGGCCGTCGCAGCGAGGCGCTCGACCTGCCCGAGCGACGCGCTGGCGCTGACCTGGCGCTCGCTGGCCGAGGTCGGCAACCTGTCGTCGGCGTCGGTGCTGCACGTCCTGCGCGGACACGCTGGCCGAGCGGCCGCCCGCCGCCGGGCACCCCCGGGCTGCTGATCGCGATGGGGCCCGGGCTTCTGCTCCGAGCTGGTGCTGCTGCACTGGTGAGCCGTGGTGACGTCCGCGTGACGTCCTGTTCACGTCCTGGTCGTCGCTGGTCGGCGTCGAGCGGCTCGCCGAGCTGGTCGTCGCCCGGCGCGAACGCTGCGCTGGAGCCCTGGCGCGCGGCGGCGGTCGAGACCGGCGCGCGGCCACTACCCGTTGATGGTCGCGCTGCACACCGGGCCTGCTGGTCGGCTGCGCTGGTGGAGGCGGTCGTGGCGCGACCGGCCGTTCCTGCCCGCGCTGGGCTGGCCGATGCTCGCCGTGGTGCGTCGCCGCGCAGGCGCTGCGCTGGTGGTGCATCGCGCACGCTCGGGCCGCAGTGGAACACCCGGGTCGATCGTCGTGCCGGGGCTGCCGCTGGTCGCGCGCGGGCCGTACCGCGTGGCTGCGGCACCCCAACTACGTCGCCGTGGTCGTCGAGGGCGTCGCGCTGCCGCTGGTGCACGCCGCTGGGTCACCGCGCTGGTGTTCACGCTGCTCAACGCCGTGCTGCTCGCCGTCCGGATCCGGGTGGAGAACGCCGCGCTGCGCGGCGAGCCGGCCCGCGCTGGGCCCGCGGCGTCCGGCGCTCGGTGCCGGGCTGAGCGCGTGGCCGGGATCGACCTGCTCGGTGGCCGGCGGCGGCCCGGTCGGGCTCGCCACGGCGCTCTACGCCGCCCGCGCCGGGCTGGACGTCGAGGTGCGTCGAGCCGCGCGCCGGTCCCGGTCGACAAGGCCTGCGGCGAGGGGCTGATGCCGGCGGCGGTCGCCGCGCCTGGCCGGGCTCGGCGTCGACCCGGCCGGGCGGCCGCTCGCCGGGATCCGCTACCTCGACGCGCGGCCGCGCGCGCGGAGGCGCGCCGTTCCGGCGACGGGACGGGCTCGGCGTCCGCCGCACCGACGCTGCACGCGGCGCTGGCCGCGCGGGGCCGAGCGCTCGGCGTGCGCGTCGTGCAGCGCGCCGGGTCGGCGGCGGTACGCAGGACGCGCGACCGGGTGACGCCGGCGGCGACGGGCCGCGGGCGCGCTAGCTGGTGGCCGCGGACGGGCTGCACTCGCCGGTGCGGCGGGTGCTCGGCCTCGAGCCGGACCGCGCCGAGGGTCCCGGCGCCGGTTCGGGCTGCGGCGGCACGACGCGCATGCGCGCCCTGGACCGAGTTCGTCGAGGTGCACTGGGCGGCGGATGCGGAGGCGTACGTGACGCCGGTCGGCGACGGAGCTGGTCGGGGTCGCCGTGCTCGGGCCGCGCGGGCTGACCGACGACCGGCTGGGCGAGCGCTTCCCGCGGCTGCTCGGGCGGCTCGACGGCGGCTCGACGGGCGGCTCGGGGAGCGGTCGCGGTGACCCGGTGCGCGGCGCCGGGCCGCTGCGCCAGCGGGCGAGCCGCCCGGGTCCGGGCCGGGTGCTGCTGGTCGGCGACGCGGCCGGCTACGTCGACGCGCTGACCGGCGAGGGGCTCAGCCTGGGCCTGGCTTGCGGGCGTGCCGCGGTCGGCTGCCTGCTCGCAGGGCGTCCCGAGGCATACGAGCAGGCCTGGTGGCGGATCACCCGGCGATACCGCTGGCTGACCGGGACCCTGCTCGCTACCTCCCGCCGCCCGGCCCTGCGCCGGGCCGTGGTGCCCGCAGCCTCCGCCCTGCCGGGGGCCTTCACCGGGATCGTGAACGCCCTCGGCCGGTGACACGCCACGTACCCTCCAGCTCCCGCTTTGCACCTCGAATGCCGGTTGCCGGCCCGATATCGGGGCCCGGCAGCGGCTTTGGCGACGTAATGCGGCACACCGGGAGTAACGGGGGTGCTGGGCGCGCCCGGCGTCGGTCCTGTCGGCGTCAGTCGTCCAGCCGCTGCGACCACCGGGCCCGGTAGGGCGCCAGCCAGTCGTCGACCTCACGCAACGGCTCGGAGTCGACCGTGTACAGCCGTCGCTGGGCGTCGACCCGGACGGTGACCAGCCGGGCGTCCCGGAGGATCTTCAGGTGCTTGGAGATCGCCGGCTGGTTCATCCCAAGGGTCTCGGCGAGCTCCCCGACCGGACGCTCACGGACCGCGAGCAGGTCGAGGATGCGGCGGCGGTTCGGCTCGGCGAGCACCGCGAAGACGGTGTCCATCCAGACAACATGTCCCAGTGGGCATATGCCCGTCAAGTAATGTTCTGGGTGTCAGGCGGCGGTCCGGGAGCCGGTCAGGCCAGGCTCGCGGGGAGGGTGCTCAGCCCGGCGACGGCGTCAAGGCCCGGCGGCAGGTCCGCGCTGTGCACCAGGGTCAGCCGCTGGGTCGGCCGGGTCAGGGCCACGTACAGGTCGCTGACCCCGCGCCGGGACTCGGCCATGACGGCGGCCGGCTCCAGCACGACCACGGCGTCGAACTCGAGGCCCTTGACCGAGTCCACCGTGAGGATGTCGACCCGGTCGGTCAGGTCGCCGCCGGCTGCGTGATCGGCAAGGCCGGTGGCGAACTGACCCCGCACCTGCGGGTATGACGCGCGCGGCACGATCACGGCGAAACGGCCGCCGCCGAGCGCCTCGTCGTCGGCGGCCAGCACGGCGAGCGCCGCCCCCACCAGGATCTCCGGGTCAGCGCCCGGCAGCGGGACCGCCAGCGGCGGCCACTGCCCCTCGCGGGCGGCTCGCGGCGATGTCACCTCGATGCCGTGCGCCGACAGCAGCCCGGTGGCCAGGTCCATCACGACCGACGGCGTCCGGTAGTTCACGGTCAGCTCCTCGACGCGCCAGCGTCCGGTCGCGTGCGGTTCCAGCGCGGCCGCCCACGAGCCGGTCCCGGCCGCCGACCCGGTCTGCGCGACATCACCGACCACCGTCAGCGACCTCGACGGGACCCGCCGGACGATGGCCCGCCACTGCATCGAAGAGAGCTCCTGTGCCTCGTCGATCACCGCGTGCCCGAACGCCCAGGAGCGGTCGGTGCGGGCCCGTTCCGCGAGGCTGCCGACCGGCGCCGACTCGGCGAACCGGTCGGCGAGCATCTCCGGTGTCATCATCGAGGCGGCGGCGCCGGACTCCCGCAACACCGACCGGGCGAAGGCGACCGCTTCGGCACGCTCGGCGGCCGCGGTGCGCTCGGCCGCCCGGGCGGCAGCGGCCTCGGCCACGTCCGGGCCGATCAGCTCGGCGGCCTCGTCCAGCAGCGGCACGTCGGAGACGGTCCAGGGCAGGTCCCGCCCCCGGTGCAGCAACTCCTGCTCGGCGGGAGTGAGTGTGCCGTCGGCGGCGACGGCCAGCCGGTCCGGCCGGGTCAGCAGGTCACCGACCAGACCGGGTGCGGTCAGCGGCATCCAGAGCAGGTTCACCTCGCGACGGACCGCGCGGGTGTCCCGCAGCTCGGCCAGCAGGTCCTCGCGCTCGCCGTCGTCGGTCTCGACCCCGCGGGCCTCGGCCAGCTGGCCGGCGAGATCGGCCAGGACCTGCCGGACGAAGGTCAACCGGGCCTCGTTGTGCGGACGGCCGGTCTGCCGTGCCCTGCCCCGGGCATCGGCGACCACCCGCGGCTGCAGCACCAGCTCGTCCCCACCGACGACGAGGCGCACCGGCCCGGGCAGGGTCCGCTGCCGGGCCCGGACCGCGGACCGGATCACGCTCGCCATCCGCAGGTCGCCCTTGAGCACGGCGACCTCGTCCCGGTCGACGGCCGTGGTGTCCAGGCCGGGCATCAGCTGGCCGGGGGTGAGCATCACCACCCCGGTCTCGCCGAGGCTGGGCAGCACCTGCTCGATGTAGCGCAGGAACACGGCGCTGGGCCCGACGATCAGCACCCCGCTGCCGGAGATCCGGTCCCGATGCGTGTAGAGCAGGTACGCCGCCCGGTGCAGCGCGACCGCGGTCTTGCCGGTGCCCGGGCCGCCCTGCACCACCAGGACGCCGTCCAGCGGGGCGCGGACGATCCGGTCCTGCTCCGCCTGCAGCGTCGCGACGATGTCCCGCATCCGGTCCGTCCGGTGGGCGGTCAGCGCGCTCATCAGGGCGCCTTCGCCGGTCACGGTGGACAGCACCCGGCCGTCCGCGGCCAGCGCGTCGCCGTCCAGCACCTCGTCGTCCAGGCCGGTGACCGACCGCCCGCGCAGGGCGATGTGGCGACGGCGGACCACGCCATCGGGTGCCGCGGCGGTCGCCTGGTAGAACGCGGACGCGGCCGGGGCGCGCCAGTCCACGAGCAGCTGCGACTGGTTCTCGTCGGACAGCCCGATCCGCCCGACGTACCGGGTCTGCCCGCCGCCCAGGTCGAGCCGGCCGAAGGCGAGGCGTTCCTCCACCGCGGAGAGCTGGCGGAGTCGCTCGGTGTGCAGCGCGTCGAACGCGTCCCGCTCGGTCCGGCCCCCGGGGGTGGGCACGAACGGAGCCCTGCGGACCTGGTCGAGGGCGCGGCGGGCCCGCTCCCGGAGGGTGTCCAGGTGGCGGTAGAGCCGGTCCACGTAGGTCTGCTCGGCCGCGATCTCGCGCTGCAGGTCGGTGCTGCTCAGTGCGTCGTCCTTCCGGGCAGGGTCTCGCGCGGTGGCGCCGGTCCGCAGTGACCCGCGTCCGGCGACCTTCAAGTATGCGAGTGCGGTCCGACAGTCGGGAACTCGGGTCGCCGGACGGCTCAGATCGGCCCGCCGGATGCCGAAAGGTATCGACGAACCCGCATGGGGGTGCGGTCGCCGATCCGCCGGTGCGCCGGCCGTCACGGAAGGACAGCGCGACCCATGTTCCGTGCGGCCACCTCCGTGCAGCGGGCGCCCGTCCCGGTGCTGCCCGGCGTGAACACCTTGGTCAAGCTGACGGTCGGACGGTCGGATGACCCGTCCGGGCCGGTGCTCGTCGCGGACGTGCCCAGCCGGGTGGAGGACCTCGGCAGCGACAGGCTGATCGGCCCGATCCGATGGGCGGACCTGCTCTGGGTGGCACTGCCCCGCTACGACGGCGACGTCGAGGTTCCCGAGTCGGGCACCGCGTGCCGGGTGTCCTGGCCGACGCCGGTCGGGCTGTACGAGCTCCCGACCGCCTTCGAGGGCCGGGAACGGGTCGGTCCGGCGGTGCGCGCCTGGCGGCTGCGGGTCACCGGTCCCGCGCTGCGGGTGCAGCGACGCCGGTACGTCCGGGTCGCCTGGACCGGGCCGGTCACGATCGAGCTGCCCGGCGCCGTGTCCGCGCCGGCGCCGGGCAGCCCTCCAAGCCTCGACCCGGACGTCCCGGAGCCCGGCGACGTCGGGGACCGGAGGCTGGCGGGCGCGATGGTGGATCTGAGCGAGGGCGGGCTGCGCTGCCTGCTGCCGCGGCCGGTTCTGCCGCCGGGCACCGACATCACGGTGGCACTGGCGGTGGCCGGCCGGTTGGTCCGCGCATCCGGCCAGGTGGTGTGGTCGCGTCCGACCACGACTCCGGTGGGGGGCTTCGCCGAGACGGGGATCGCATTCGACGACCCGGACGAGCACGGGGACCTGCTGCGCAGGGCGGTCTTCAGCGCTCAGGTGCAGGCTCGGCGGGCAGGCCTGCTGTGACGGCAGGGCGCAGGCCCCCCTGGGCGGACTGCTGTGCCAGACCCGTTGTGCCAGGTCCGCTGTGAGAGGGGCCGTGCCTCAGGCCGACGTCCGGACGACCTTCTGTCCGGCCTCTTGCTCGGCCAGCCTGGCTGCCTCCGTCGGGGAGACCGGATGCATGCCGAGCAGGACGAACATCTCCGGCATGCTCAGGCCCTTGAGCGGGGCCACGCTCTCGTTCGGCTGCTCCTGCCGTGCTTGACGCGCCGCGTCCGTCCGCGCGACGTCCTTGGCAGCGGCGTCCTTGCTCGCCGGCTGCTTGGCCGCAGCATCCCGTGCCGCCTCGGACGGCACCCGATCCTTGGGTGCCGGGGCTGGGACGACAACGGGTGTGGGCCCACCCACACCGCTGACGTTCATGATCGCCCTCCCTGTCAGGGCGGGGTCCGTCGCTTCCTCCCGAAGCTGGTACCACCGCCTCGTACGCGGCATCGACCCTTCCGGGCGGGGGCTTGATCGCCCGACCGGGTGAGCCGGGTTCACAGAGCCGGCTCACAGAGCCGATTCAGGATTCAGCGCGGGGCTCAGCCGTGCGGGAAGGGCGTCTTGGCCGGAGCGGCCAGGTCGTCGGCGTACCGGCGGATCAGGTCGAGGTTGCGGTCGGCGAGGTGGTCGAACACCTGGGGGACGCTGGAGCCCTGCGTCAGCGATGCCAGCGCGGTCGACGGGTCCAGGTGCGCCGCCACCCAGCACTCGTGCGAAGACGCCCGCGCGACGACGTCCGCGGTCGGGGTGACGATCATCGAGTTGCCGAAGTAGTGCACCCCGGCCGGGTCGCTCCCGGTGGCGTTCGCACCCAGGACGTAGACGTGATTGTCGTAGGCGCGGGCGCGGTTGGTCAGCTCCCAGATGTCCGCAGAGCGCAGCAGCGCGGACGGGCGGGTGATGATCTCGGCGCCGCGGACGGTGGTGATCCGACTCAGCTCCGGGTAGTCGCCGTCGAAGCAGATGATCATCCCGATCCGGCCGAGCGGCGTCTCGACCACGCAGACCTCGTCACCCGGGGTGACCCAGCCGCCGCGGGAGCGCAGCTCGGTGCAGAACGGGTGGGTCTTGCGGTACACCCCGAGGACGTCACCACCGGGCCCGATCAGCACGGCCGTGTTGTAGACGACGCCGCGCCCGGGCCCGCGCGCGTAGCAGCCCCAGACGACGTGCACGCCGAGGTCGCGGGCGGCGTCCTGGATCGGCTCGGTGGCCGGGCCTGGGATCGTGCTGACCAGGTCCCAGAGCTGCTCGGCGTCCAGGCCGGTGGTGAAGCCGGTCGAGGCGGTCTCGGGCAGGACGACGAGCTCGGCGCCGCTGGCCCGCACGCAGCGGTGCAGCCACTCGGCGCCGCGGACGGTGTTGGCCGCGATCGACTCCGTGCTCAGCGGCCCGGGCAGCGGGGCGAGCTGGACGGCGGCAGCGGTGAAGGCGCGCATGACAGCAGCCTAGGTCGCCGGGGGCCGCCCGGGGCGGGTGCGTACCATCGCGACGCTTTGCTCTGCGATCGACATCGATGGCGGGCGGCGCGGCTGCCAGGCGGGGCTCTGCCATCGGAGACGAGTGCGCTATCGACATCGATAGCACCGCAAAGCGCGCGTGGCACGAGGGCCCGGAGCCGGACGCAAAGGAGCCCGGAGCCGGACGCGAAGGGGCCCGGGGCTGGACGCGAAGGGGCCCGGGGCTGGACGCGAAGGGGCCCGGGCCTGGACGGGTCAGTGGCTGCGGCGGGCGATCCGCCAGCCGAGCCAGACCCCGACCAGGGCGATCAGCGCGCCGAGCAGGACCGCGGCGAGCTGCTGGCGGTTCGAGGCACGGGCGGCCGGGCCCGGACCCGGGGGGCGGGTGTAGACGGTCGATGCGGGGCGTGATTCGGCTGCCGTGGCTGCCGTCGGCGTGGGCTGGGGTTGGGGCAGGGGCTGGGGTTGGGGTTGGGGCTGGGGCGCGACGCCGGAAACGGGAGCGGGCGCCTGCCCGTTGACCCCCGGCGGCGCGAGCTCGAGCACGGGGCCGGTCGCGAGCAACTCGTCCACGGCGAGGAAGAACTCGCCGGCCGTCTTGCGCGCCACTCCGGTCAGCACCCGCTGCCCGACCCCGCCGACGGGGCCGCCGACCACGGCGTCCGCGTCGTAGCTCAGCAGCGTGGTGCCGTCCCCGTTGTCCGCCAGGGTGACCCGGACATCGGCGCTGACGGTCCCCGGCACACCCGATCCGGATGCCCGCAGCACGAACGAGTCCGGCGGCTGCGGCTCGGCCAGCTCGACGTCCCCGAGGTAGGTCCCGGTGATCGCGGCCACCCCGGCGGTAATCGTCATCCGGTACCGGTCGGCCGAGATCGACTCGAGCTGCTCGCAGCCCGGGATAGTCCGGACCAGCACGGCCGGATCGTTCAGCGCGGACCAGACCCGGGCCTGATCGGCGTGCAGCGTTGCGTTCCCCTTGATCTTCATCGACGGGCCCTCCTGCGTGATGGCGCGCCGCGTGACGGCTCGTGGCGTAGGCGGCTCGCGGCGTGACAGGGACGGGATGCGGCCGGCCCCGTGCTCGGCCCTCAGGTGGTACAGCTCGGACGGGGAGATCGGCATCCGCCGGATGGAGAAGCCCTCCGCGTCCTCGATCGCCGCGGCGAACACGGCCATGCCCGGGATCACCCCTGCCTCACCGGCACCCTTGATGCCGAGCGGGTTGAGCGGCGACGGCGTTTCGAGGTGGTCGGTCTCCACCTCGGGCACCTCGGTGGCGAACGGCATCAGGAAATCCATGAACGAGGCGTTCTGCGGCTGGCCGTACTCGTCGTAGGCGATCCGCTCGTACAGCGCACCGCCGACGCCCTGCGCGACCCCGCCGTGGATCTGGCCGGTCACGATCATCGGGTTGACCAGCGTCCCGCAGTCGTGCACCACGCAGTAGCGCAGCACCCGGATCTCGGCGGTGTCGGGGTCGGTCTCGACCACGACGGCGTGCATCCCGGCGGCGAACGTCGAGCGGACGGGGGAGTAGTAGCCGGTCGCCTCCAGCCCGGGCTCCTCGCCCTCGGGTACCGGCGGGCGGCTGCTCGACCCGGACCCGGCGAACTGGGTCGCGGCCGCGGACGAGGCGTCGAAGGCGTACCGCAGCGGGTTGGACAGCACGGCGACCGTCTTCAGCGGTATCCGGCTGTTCGGTGCCCCGGCGATCCGCACCACGCCGTCGACGATCTCCAGGTCGCCCGGGTCGGCCTCGAGCGCGTCCGCCGCGATCTGCAGCGCCTTCTCCCGGACCTTGCCGGCGGCCACGGCGACCGCGTTCCCGCTCATCACCGCGGCCCGGGACGCGAAGGTGCCCACCGCGTAGCCGAACCGCCGGGTGTCGCCCGAGGTCACGTGCACGTCGTCCAGCGGCACCCCGAGCACGTCCGCGACCACCTGCGCGAAGGCCGTCTCGTGCCCCTGCCCCTGGGTGGTCAGCCCGATCGCGACGTTGACCCGCCCCGAGGTCTCGACCTGGACGTGTGCGCCCTCGTACGGCCCGACCCCGGTGCCCTCGACGTAGCAGGCCAGCCCGATGCCCACCCTGCGCCCCTGCGCGAGCGACTCGGCCCGGTAGGCCTCGAAGCCGTCCCAGTCGACAAGGCCCTTGAGCTTGGCCAGCAGCGCGGGGTAGTCGCCGGAGTCGTAGATCAGCGGCCGCCCGTCCTGGAAGGTCAGCTGGTGGTCGTACGGCATCTCGTCCGGGGTGATGAAGTTGACCGCCCGCACTGCGGCCCGGTCCAGGCCGAGAGTCTCCGCGATCGCGTCCATGGTCCGCTCCATGGCGAACACACCCTGCGGCCGCCCGGCGCCGCGGTAGGGGGTCACGGTCACGGTGTTCGTGTACAGCGAGAAGAACTCGACCCGGTAGGCGCCGGGCTTGTACGGGCCGAGCAGCTGGGTCGAGGTGACGATCGGCAGGATGATCCCGTACGGCGTGTAGGCGCCGTTGTCGTGCCAGAAGGTCACGTCCAGCCCGAGCAGCCGGCCGTCGCCGTCGAAGCCGGCCCGGACGTGCTGCACCTGCTGGCGCTCGTGCGCGCTGGAGATGAAGTGCTCGCGGCGGTCCTCGACCCACTTGACCGGACGGCCCAGGGCCCGGGCCGCCCAGGGCACCAGCACCTCCTCCGGCCAGGGGTGCATGATCTTCACGCCGAAGCCGCCGCCGACGTCCGGGGCGGTGCAGTGCACCCGCTCCAGCGGCAGGTTCAGCCTGGCCGCCACCGCGGCGCGCACCCCGGTCGAGGTCTGGGTCGAGGACCAGATCCGCAGCGACTCCTCGTCGGAGTCCCAGCGGGCCAGCACTCCCCTGCCCTCCAGCGGCATCGAGGCGCTGCGCTCGACGTCGAGGTCCAGCTCGAGGACGTGCGGTGCGGCATCGATCGCGGCCCGGGCGTCGCCGACCTCCTGGACGAGGTGCGCGGAGACGTTGCCCGGCACGTCCTCGTGTACCAGGCGCAGCGCCTGGCGGGCCTGTGCCACGCCGACGACGGGCCGGAGCGTCTCGTAACCGACCCTGATCCGATCGGCGGCGTCCTCGGCGAGATACCGGTCGCGGGCCACCACCATGACGATCGGCTCGCCGACGTGGTTCACCTCAGAGCGGGCCAGCGGGTAGCCGGTCCGGGGGTGGGTCAGTGCCGGGTGCGGGATCAGCAGC
Source organism: uncultured Actinomycetota bacterium (assembly GCA_963740575.1). Classification (GTDB taxonomy): domain Bacteria; phylum Actinomycetota; class Actinomycetes; order Actinomycetales; family Kineosporiaceae; genus CAVUET01. The sequence continues at coordinate 39,817 of CAVUET010000007.1, forward strand.
GGCAGCTGTTCGGCCACCCGGGTGCCGTCCCGCTCGTCGGCGGCTGCCAGGTCGTCCCAGATGTAGATGGCCACCAGGCCCTCGACCTCGACCGCGTCGGCCAGGTCGATGTCGGTGATCCGGGCGTGCGCGTGCGGGCTGCGGACGAAGGCGACGGCGAGCGCGTCGTGGCCGAGGTCGTCCAGGTAGCGGCCCTTGCCGGTGAGCAGGCGGGGGTCCTCGCGGCGCTCGACCCGGGACCCGATCAGCGAAGACCCGCCAGCCGGCTCGGCCCGGGTCACCGGGTGGCCAACCGCACCGTCCGCAGTCACAACGGCAGCGACACGCGGCGACACGTCGGCGTCGGGCTCGTTCTGACTGCCGAACGTGCGGTCCCTGGTCTTCGCCGACGCCTTCTCGCTCACTGGGGCACCTCGCGGGTCTCGAGCAGGTCGGCGGCGCGGAGGACGGCTTCGACGATGTTCTGGTAGCCGGTGCACCGGCAGAGGTTGCCGCCGATCGCCTCCCGGGCCTGCTCGCGCGTCGGGTGGGGGTGGTCGCGCAGGAACGCGGTCACGGTCGCCAGGAAGCCCGGCGTGCAGAAGCCGCACTGCAGGGCGTGCGTCTCGCGGAACGCCTGCTGGACCGCCGATAACCCGCCGCCGTTAGGGGTGAGCCCCTCGACGGTGGTGATCTGGTGACCCTCGGCGCCGGCCGCGAGCATCAGGCAGGAGCGGACCGGGGCGCCGTCCAGCAGCACCGTGCAGGCGCCGCAGACCCCGTGCTCGCACCCAACGTGGGTACCGGTCAGGCGCAGGTCGTGGCGCAGGGCGTCGGACAGCAGCCGGCGGCTGGGCACGGTGACCCGGTACAGGGTCCCGTTGACCGTGAGGCTGACGTCCAGCAGTTGCTCGGTCACCGGGCCTCCTGTCCGTCGGCGGGCTGTGTGTTGTCGGGCTGTGTGTTGTCGGGCCGTGTGTCGAGGGCTCGCGCTGTGGCCGCGGCCAGGGCCCGGCCGGTCAGAACGCGGACCAGGTGCGAGCGGTACTCGGCGCTGGCATGCAGGTCGGAGTCCGGGGTCAGCGCGGCCTGGGCCTTCTGCCCGGCGCCGTCCCAGCGGGCCCGGTCGGCGCTCGGCGGGTCGGGCGCGGCCTCGGTCAGGTCGAGCACCACTGGGGTCGGCGCCACCGAGATGTACCCCGTCCGGGCGGAACTGATCCTGCCGTCGTCGACGGTGACGGCCGCGGCCACCCCGCAGACCGCGTAGTCGCCGTTACGCCGGGACACCTCGACGAACGCGGTCCCGGTTCCGGCTGGGAGGGCCGGGAAGAACGCCTCCACCGCGATCTCGGTGGGACCGATCGCGGACTGCAGGGGGGCGACGAAGAACTCCGCGGCGGGGACCGTGCGGAGCTGCCCGCCGTCGGCGGCCAGGGTGACCCCTCCGCCGGTCAGCGCGAGCACGGCGGTCAGCTCACCGCTGGGATCGGCGTGCGCCAGCGATCCGACCGTCGTGCCGCGGTTGCGGATGGTCGGGTGCGCGACCAGCGTGAGCGCCTGCCGCAGCAGCGGCTGGACCTCCGCCGCCGCCGCGTCGAGCTCGACCGTGGTGTGCCGGGCCAGCGCCCCGACGTGGACCCCGTCCAGCCCGGTGCGCAGATAGTCGAGCTCGTGCAGCCGGTTCAGGTCGATCAGGTGCTCGGGAGCGGCCAGCCGCATGGACAGGATCGGCAGCAGGCTCTGCCCGCCGGCCATCACCTTCGCGTGCGTGCCGAGCCCGGCCAGCAGGGACAGGGCCTCGTCCAGGCTGCCCGGCCGGTGATAGGTGAACGGCGACGGCTTCACCTCGGACGCCTCCTCATCCCGACATCCTGCCCGACGCCGGGCCGTCCGACGTGGCGGCGGGCGCCCCTCGTACACCTCGGGTGCTGCGATACACCCCGAATGCCGGGCCAGCCCCAGGATTCGGGCCTGATACCCGGCATTCGAGGTGTAAACCAGCGGCCCGGGTGTAAGCGCGGTTCAGAGCCGGCGGGCAGAGCCGGCGGGGTCAGGGCTTGCGGGGCTGCTCGTCGGGGTAGGGGTTCGGCTCCTCGTAGGCGTGCGGGGCGTCGACCACGAGGACAGCCCCCGAGACCGCCTCGTCGCGCAGGTGCTGCGGCGCGAGCACCCGGGCCAGGTGCTACCCGGCCACGGCGACGATCGTGCCGAGCGCGATCCCGCTGAGGGTCCAGGTGTCGGTCACCTTGATGCTGGTGTTCCCGATCGCGATGATGATGCCGGCGGCCAGCGGGACCAGGTTGATCGGGTTGCCGAAGTCGACGTTGTTCTCCCTCCAGATCTTCGCCCCGAGCAGGCCGATCATGCCGTAGAGGATGACGGTGATCCCGCCCAGCACGCCGCCCGGCGTGGACGAGACCAGCGCGCCGAACTTGGGCGACAGGCCGAACAGGACGGCCACCACGGCGGCCACGTAGTACGCCGCGGTCGAGTAGACCCGGGTGGCCGCCATCACCCCGATGTTCTCGGCGTAGGTGGTGGTGGGTGAGCCACCGAACAGCGAGGCCAGCGCGGTGCCGAAACCGTCCGCGCCGATCGCCCGGCCCATCACCGGGTCCAGGTCCGCGCCGGTCATCTCGGCGACCGCCTTCACGTGCCCGGTGTTCTCGGCGACGAGCGCGATCACGGCGGGCAGCACGAGCAGGATGAAGGTGATCGAGAAGGACGGGAAGTGCCAGCCGACAAGGGTCTCCTTGCCGCCGGTGATCACGGTCTTGTGCGGGAAGCCGAACCAGTCCGCCGCCTTGAGGCTGTCGAAGCTGACCCGGTAGTGGTCGATGAACTTGCCGGACGCCGGATTGCTCGGGTCGAGGCCATTGACCATGCCGCCGAGCTTGTCCCAGACCCAGGACAGCAGGTAGCCGAAGATCAGGCCGAGGAAGATCGCGATCCGGCCGATGAAGCCCCGTGAGGCCAAGCTGACCACGATCACGAAGATCATCGCAGCAGCGCCACCCACTGGTCCTGCGGCCAGTAGATGGTCGCCACGACCGGCGCGAGGTTGAACCCGATCAGCATCACGACCGCGCCGGTGACCGCGGGCGGGAGCACCGCGTAGACGACGCCGCGACCCGGCGAAGTGGATGAGCATCCCGACCAGGGCCAGCACGACGCCGGCAACCAGGATCGCGCCGGTCACGTCGGCGCTGAGTCGCCGCCCTGGGCCCGGATCGCGGCGACGCCGCCGACGAACGAGGCGCTGGTGCCGAGGTAGCTCGGCACCTTGCCGTTCACGATCAGCAGGAAACAGATCGTCGCGATGCCCGCTCATCATGATCGCCAGTTGCGGGTTCAGGCCCATCACCAGGGGGAAGACGAACGTCGCGCCGAACATCGCCACCACGTGCTGCGCGCCGAGGCCGACCGTGCGACCCCAGGCGAGCCGTCTCGTCGGGCCGGACGACCTCACCCGGCGCCAGCGTCTTGCCGTCCCCGTGCAACGTCCAACTGAAGGCCATGGCCCCTCCTGTGGGCTGTGGCCGGCGCGCGCCGCGTGACGGACCTGAGTAACGAACCTGCATGAAGGGCCTGGCCGGCGGAGGTCGAGATCTCCCGAAACTAGGGCCGGGGCTACTGGTCGGCACTGGCGAGTATCGACAGTTCGATTGGCGGGTAATTGTGCAGATCGGACGAGGCTGGGTCGCGGGTGTGCGGCGGGAGAACTCCCGCACCTCTGACCGGCTCCCGCTCGCGATCAGCCGCGCATCCGCAGCACCTGCAGGGCCAGGTGCAGGGTCAGCCGCAGGTGCGGGTCGCGGGTGAACGGCCCGAGCATCCGCTCCAGCTTGCGTGATCCGGTAGCGCAGGGTGTTGTAGTGGAAGTGCAGTGCCCGCGAGGTCTCGGCCACGTTGAGGTTGAGTGTCGAGCAGCACCTCGCAGCGTGCGGCGCAGGTCGGCGGCCTCGGTCGTCGTCCAGCCGGGCCAGATCGCCGAGCGCCTCCTCGGCGAAGGACCGCAGCTCGGCCTGGTCCTCGACCAGGGACAGCAGCCGGAACACGCCGAGCTCGTCGAAGTGCGCGACCGCGCCCGGTCCCTGCAGCTGGCGGCCGACCCGGACCGCGGTCCGGGCCTGGTCGTAGGCGGCGGCGATCGCGGCCGGTGACCGCGGCTACCCGGCTCACCCCGGTGCTGAAGGACCGCCGACCGCCGCCTCCGTCGCCGGCGACCTCGCGGACCAGGTCGCGGACGAGCCGGTCGACGGTCGCCCGTGCCGGGCACGCCGACGCACGGCGACCACCTCGCGGTTGAACCCGGCCACCGGGGCGCGGCGGTCGCGCGCGGCGGACGACCGACTGCCAGGCCGCGGCGAACCGCTCGAGTGCGCGGGCGGGCCACGATCGCGGGAGCGCCGTCCGCCTGCTGCTCGTCGCTCGGCGGCAGCGGATCGAGTTCGGCGACCACGACGATCGACCGGCCGGTCCGACGTCCCAGCCGAGCGACGCCGAGTGGGTCGACGGCGCTGGTCGGGCGCCGACCTCGCCGGTGATCAGGTCGCGCAGGAAGTCGCCCCGGTACTTGCTCTCCACCGCGCGGACGGCGAGCTGCTTGGTGACCGCGAGGGCTGCCACCGTCGCGGCGCTCTCCAGGGCGATGACGTCCTCCTCGGTCAGCGCGCCGTGGAGCGAGAACGCGGCGATCCGGCCGTGGTCGACCCTCCCGGCCACGATCGGCACGATGATCCGGTTGCCGGGCAGGCCGTCGACGCTGCCCAGCCCGTGCGCGGCGGCCTCGGTCCGCAGCCGCCCGGAGCGATCGACGCAGCTGGACCCGTACACCGCGGCCAGGGCGTCGGTCTCGCCGCTGTCGGCCAGCACCCGCCCGTCCGGGGTGGTGATCACCACCGCGGAGGCCAGCAGGGTGACCAGCCGGGTCGCGACCTCGGGCAGCCCGCCGCCGTCCAGCACGATCTGGACCAGCGCCGCGGTGCACCTCGTCGGATCGGGACAGCGCGGACGCCTGCCGGTTGAGCAGGTCGGTCAGCACCTGCTCGAGGATGTCGTCGAACGCGACCCCGTCCGGCAGCCGGATCACCGGGAAGCCACGCCGATCGGCCTCGGCGAGCATCGAGGGCGGCAGCGCGTGCAGGTAGCGGCCGAGCTTGACCCCGAGCGCGGCCAGCCCGCGCTCGTCCAGGTCCGCCACCAGTGAGGCCAGCGCCGCAGGGTCGTCCCGTAGTGGGTAGCCGGTGGTGAGCAGCAGCTCCCGGGGCTTGACCCAGGGCAGGATGTCGGGCACCTCCATCACGTTCAGGCGCTCGACCGGCCGGTCCAGGCCGGACGCCCCGGCCAGCACCGTCGAGCCACGCAGCACGGACGCCTGCAGGACCTCCGCGACGCTCAGCCCGGGTGACGCCCGGTTCGACCGGCCCGGGCCGGAGCTGCCGGCGACTGGCAACTCCTGAGGTGCGGGGCCCGCCCGGTTGGCAGGTGTGGACATACGCGAGACGGTAGCGCGCAGGGCCGTGCCGGGGGCAGCCCTCCCGCCGGGGCTTCGGCGCTCACAGCGGCGGTGCGGCCTCCGCCAGCGCGTGCAGCGCCGCCGGGAACACCTCGATCGGGGGCGTCACCAGGCCGGCGCCGACCTGCCCGACGCCGGCGATCCGCCCGGCCATGCCGGTGTTGATCTGCGGCAGGATCCCGGTCCGCAGCACGGCCGTGACGTCGATCCCGGCGGGCGTCCCGCGGAACTCCAGCACCGGGATGGCGTACGCCGGGTTCTCCGCCACCGTGATCTCGTACATCCGCCGGGTGGTGGCCAGCGCGAACGGCACGTCGCCGCCGACGAAGCGGACGATGGCCGGGGCCGCGGCCATCGCGAAGCCGCCGATCCCGGCGGTCTCGGTGATCGCGGAGTCGCCGATGTCGGGGTTGGCGTCGTCCGGGCCGAACCCGGCCAGGAACAGGCCCTCGGGGGTGCCGGCCGGCCCGGTGAACCAGCGGTCGCCGGTCCCGGAGACCTGGATGCCGAAGTCGGTGCCGTTCCGGGCCATGGCCACGACCACAGTCGACCCGGGGACGCCGCGGGCCGCGTCGGTGGCCAGCTTGCAGGCGGGCATCACCAGGTTGAGGAAGAAGTGGTCGTTGCCGGCGACGAACCCGGCCGCGCGGGCCACGTCCGAGGCGGTGACGCCGGGCATCCGCTCGGACGCCCGGATCATGGCCGGCAGCAGCTCGCGCAGCAGCATCAGGGTCCCGGCGCGGTTGCGGTTGTGCCCCTCGTCGCCCATCTGCAGCATCTGCGCGATGATCGCCTTCACATCGATCGGCCCGGCGTCGTCCCGGACGGTCCGGACCGCGTGCTGCAGCAGCGGTCCGAGCACGTCGCCCATCCAGCGCAGCCGGTCGATCACCTCGGCCGAGTACGCGCCGTAGCGCAGCACCTTGCCCAGTCCCTCGTTCAGCGAGCACCATGCCCGGCCGCCGCCCATCGGATCCTCGAGCTCGAACAGCCACATCGAGGGGGAGATCACCCCGGCCATTGGTCCGACCGCGCGGTGGTGGTGGCAGGAGTCCAGCGTGATCGGCGCGCCGGAACCGGCCGGGCCCGCCGAAGTGGCGAGCGCCGCTTCGGCCTCGTCCGGCGTGGCCGCCAGGCCCTCGTAGACCATCGCGCCCTGCAGCGCGCCGCGCATCGGCCCCGACGCGCGGTCCCAGGTCAGCGGAGGCCCTGCGTGCAGGAAGGTGCCCGGTTCCAGGGCCAGGGCCTGGTGTGCCGGGCGGACGTCGACCAGCCGGGCGCCGGCGGCGATCAGCCGGCCGACCGCGGTGGCATTGGCGTCCGGGCGGCGCGGGTCGGCCATCACCCGGGCCAGGTCGGCGATCAGACTCGGGTCGCCGTCCGGCGGGCGCCACTCGACCGGCACTGTCTGGACGGCCTGCGCCGCCAGCGCCTGGTCGAACAGGGACACCCCAGCGGTGATCACCACCGGTTCGCCGCTCAGCAGGTCACTCATGGTCGGCTCCCAGCAGGTCCAGCGTGCGCCGGGTCGCCGCCGCGTTGGACAGGTACACCCAGGCTCCGGCGGCCGCGAGCGACTGCGCCTGGCGGTCCAGCCCCTGCGGGTCTCCGGACGTGCCGCACAGCGAGACCACCACGTCCAGCCCGTGCCCCGCCGCGGCGGCGGCCTCGTGCGCCCGACCGATCGCCGGCGCGAGCTCGGCTGCCGGATCGGGGTGCGCGCCGTGACCGAGCACGACGTCCAGCAGCAGGACGCCGACATCGGGCTGCGCGGCCTGGTCGATCAGCCAGCCGGCCCGCAGTGCGCCGTCGATCATCGGATGCGGGCGGCCACGGGTCAGCTCGTCGTCACCGAAGTCGATCATCGCGTGGCCGGTCACATCTGCGCTGAGGCCGGACAGTCGCGGAGCGCCGGGCAGCGGGATGTTGGACGCGATCGGGCCGAGCCGCTGGGTGGCGATCAGCATGGCCTCGTCGCACAGCGTTCCCCCCGCGAAGCCTCCGCGCAGCCATCGGCGGCTGCCGGTGCGCTCCGCCCGGACGGGCTCGGCGGCGGCGGGCTCTGCGGCGGGCTGGGTGGCGGGCCACGATCGGGGCTCGGTCCAGGGCAGCCCGGCGGCACGGACCGCGGACGCTGCGGCCTCGGTCAGGTCGGGGGCTGCCGGGCCGAGCAGGGCGAACTGGACCGGCGTGACCAGCCCGGCGGCGAACTCGCGGATCGCCGCCTCCACCTCGGCGGCCGGCGGCTTGGAGACCAGCACGATCAGCTCGACGCCGGGATCGCCGTCGAGCAGGGCCAGCGCCTGCCGGGTGGAGCGCCCGCCGACCTCGGCGGAAAGGTCACGCCCGCCGACGCCGAGGCAGTGCCGGACCCCGGCGCCCGCGCCGTCGAGCAGGCTGATCAGCTGCTGGGCGCCCGTCCCGGACGCCGCGACCAGGCCGATCGGCCCGGGCCGGATCACGTTCGCGAAGCCGAGCCCGACGCCGCGGATCACCGCGGTGCCGCAGTCCGGCCCCATCACCAGCCGCCCGGCCCGGGCCGCGGCATCCTTGAGCCGGACCTCCTGCTCCACCGGGACGTTGTCGCTGAACACCATCACGTCCAGCCCGGCGTCCAGGGCGTCCATCGCCTCGGTGAACGCGTGCGGCCCGGGCACCGAGATGAGCGCCAGGGTCGCCTCGACCGAACGGGCCGCCGAGCCGGTGGTCCGGGGCCGGACGGACGGCCCGGCGCCCGCTGCACCGCCCGTCCCGCCGCCGCCGCCGCCGTGCGAGCCGAGCAGGTCAGCCGCGGCCGTGCGGGCCGACTCCAGCGCGGCGGGGTCGGACGCCCGGATCGCGAGCACGAGATCGCTCGGGCCGGTGCCGGCCGGGACCGCGAAGCCCATCCCGATGAGCAGGCCGAGGTTGAGCTCGGTACCCATCGCGACCTGCCCGGCCTGCACCCCGTCGAGCCCGGCCAGCGCCGCGCTGACCTGCATGAGCGTCACGGAGTCGTGGTAGCTGCCGGACCGGACGTCGATCAGCTCCACGGGTTCGCCTGGCGCAGTCATGCTGCCTCCGATCCAGCGGTCCTGGCGCCGAGCGCGATCAGCGCCCCGGCTGCCAGGGCGTTACCGGTGCTGTGCCCGACGGTGGACAGCGACGCGCGGGCCCGGGCCAGCCGTTCGGCCGTCCCGGACCGTCGCAGCGCGGTCAGCAGCTCGGCGAGCTGCGGGATCGCGGCCCCGGAGCAGGCACAGCGCAGCAGCGCGGCCGAGATCGGCGTGGTCCGGGCGGCGTGCCGGGCCGCGGCCGCAGCCAGCACCGCGACGGTGTCTCGGGGCCCGGCCGCCGCCAGCGCGGCGAGTGCCCCGCAGAGCAGGTCGTCACCCGCGGGCGTCAGGCCCGGCCCGAGCCCGACGAGCCCGAGCACCGCCCGGTCGACCGCGTCCGGGTCGAGGCGGGAGCTGTCCAGGGCCCGGGCGAGCAGTCGGGCGGGGGCGAGCAACGAGGTGTCCGGCACCGCGACTGCGGGCAGCGCCGGCGCCGACACCGAACCGCCCGGGCATGCCGGCGAGTCGAGCCTGGGCACGACCGGGTCCCACCAGCGCAGCACCCGCCACGCCTGGCCGCCCGCCTGGATGCCGCCACCACCGACGGTGGCCGGGTCGCCGGGCCGCAGCTGCGCGAAGGGCCGCCGCACCGCCGCGTCCTCGATCGCCAGGCCGATCGGCAGCCGGACGGCGTCCCGGGCCAGCAGGGCCACCACGTCCGGGTCGCCGGGCTCGAGCCGCAGGTAGGCGACGCCTGGGAAGGCGGCGAGCACGGTCGCGTCCCGGGGCGGCCCGAGCAGCACCGCGCGGATCATCGTGCTCCCGGCTGCCACGCCCTTGCCCTCCCCTCGACGGCCCCTCGACGACCCCTTGGGGGAGACGGTATCCAGGCGAGGCGTCGACTCCGTACGGCGAAGTCTGCCAACGCGCGCACCGGACGAGGTGGTGTGTTCCGCGCGATGTGCACTGCCCCACGCGGCGGGGCAGCGCACATCGCCACCGCCACGACATCGCGACTCAGCCCGGCCCGGTCCCGCCGCCGACCCGTCCGCCGACCCGTCCGCCGACCCGTCCGCCGACCCGTCCGCCGACCCGTCCGCCGACCCGTCCGCCGACCCGTCCGCCGACCCGGCGGGTCAGCTCCGCCGCTGCCGCCTGGACCGCCTCCACCAGCTCGGCGGCCTCGACCACCTGGACACCGGGCGAGGGCCCGGAGAACGTGATCGCGATGCCCGCCACCGGATGCCCGGTGTGGTCGTGCGCGGCCGCCGCGACGGAGGCGAAGCCGGGCGTCACCTCGCCGTCCTCGGTGGCGTAGCCGCGCCGCCGGACGTCGGCCAGCACGCGGCGCAACTCGGTCAGGCTCGCCGGCCCGGCGCCCGTCCGGCGGGTGAAGGCGGCCAGGTCGGGGAACAGTGCCCGGACCTGGGCCGGCGGCAGGTCCGCGAGCAGGGCCCGGCCGCTGGCGGTCAGCTGCGCGGGCAGCCGCACCCCGACGTCGGTGACCAGGGACGGCCTGCCCGGCGCGCGCTCCTCGACCAGGTACAGCACCTCGCGACCGTGCAGCACGGCGAGGTGCCCGGACTGGCCCACCCGGTCGACCAGCCGTGCCAGCACCGGACGGGCCAGCCGGGTCAGCGGCGCCTGGCGGGAGTACGCCGAGCCCAGCTCGAACGCGGCCACCCCGACGCCGTACCGGTGCTCCTCGGGCAGATGCACCACGAATCCCTGCTCCACCAGCACCGCGAGCAGGTGGTACGTGGTCGAGCGGGGCAGTCCGACGTCGCGGGCGATCGCCGCCGCCGGGATCGGGCCCGCCTGTCGGGCCAGGTGGCGCAGCATGGCCAGGGCGTGCTCCGCGGCAGGGACCCGGCTGGCCACGACTCCTCCTCGGCTAGGGTCGGCCCCGTGCCGGAGCCGTGGACGCCGTTGGATCCTGCCAGCTCGCTCGCCTACCTGGTCAGCAGCTGCGACACCTTCGCCCGGACGGTCGGCGGCGGTGACCTGTCGGCGCCGGTGCCGGGCTGCCCGGGCTGGGACCTGGCCGACCTCGCCGACCACCTGGGCAACGTGCACCGCTGGGTCGTCGGCGCCATCGTCGAGGGCCACCCCGACACCGAGGAGGTGCCGCACCCCGTGCAGCGGGCCGAGCTGCAGGCCTGGTACCGCGACTGCGCCGACGGCCTGCTCGCCGTGCTCCGCGCAGCCGGGCCGGATCAGGCCTGCTGGGCGTTCGGCCCGCGGCCGCACACCACCCGGTTCTGGTTCCGCCGCCAGGCGCAGGAGACGGCCGTGCACACCCGGGACGCGCAGGAGTCGCAGGGCGCCGTCGTCCCGCTGGAGCCCGTCCTGGCCCTGGACGGAGTGGACGAGGTGGTCGGGATGTTCTTCCCCCGCCAGGTGCGCCTCGGCCGGACCCCGGCGCTGACCCGGTCGCTCGCCCTGATCCCGACCGACGCGGTCGCGGTCACCGGCCGCGAGCTGTGCTGGACGCTCGCCGGGGACGGCACGGGCAGCGGCGCCACCGTGACGGGGCCGGACCCGACCGCCGCGGCGACCCTGTCCGGTCCGGCCGAGTCACTGCTGCTGGCACTCTGGAAGCGGCTGCCGCCGGACGCCCCCGGCCTGGAGCTGACCGGCGATCCGGACGCGGCCCGCGAGGTGCTCAGCCACGCCCTGACGCCGTAGCGCCCGCACCCGATTGCCTGCCCGGACCCTGTGCAGTCACGATGGAGTGGATCTGCTGGGTGAGCTCGTGGATCGCCTTGGTCAGGTCGGTGTTCTCGTGCAGCTCCTGCTCCTGGGCCACGAAGTCGTGGTCGGCCTTGGCCTGCTGGAAGGACGCCTGCCGGTTCTGCCCGATCATCACGAACGTGGACAGGAAGATCGCCTCGAGCGAGACCACCAGGGTGAGGGTCGGCCAGGGGCTGCGCTCGAACGCCAGCATCCAGATCGCGAAGACGACCACGTGCGCATAGACGAAGGCCATCGAGCCGGCGAAGTGGGTGATCGCGTCCGCGATCCGGATCTGGACGTCCTCGGCGCGGCGGGCCAGGTGCGCCTCGACGGCCGGGTGGTGTTCGGTGCTGGACGTGCGGGCCATGACCATCCCTCTCGATCAGCCGGTGCGGCGGTCGGGGGAAGTGTGACGCTCCGTCGGGGCGCTCACAGCCCGAACCCGGGGCCTAAGAGCCGAAGGTGATCGGCGCGTTGCTGGCCCGCCACAGCACCGCGGCGGTGAGCAGGACCAGGATCCCCGCCAGGCCGATCCCGGCCCCGGCCACGGACCTGGCCCAACCCGGTGCATCCGATCGCAGCCGGTACACGCTGGCCAGCGAGACCAGCAGGCTGATCGTGGCGCCGACCGCGAGCACGATGCCGTACTGATGCATCTGCTTGCGGGGGCCGTAGTTGCTGTAGTCGCTCATCAGCATCGTCACGGGGCCGCCGTAGCCGCCGAACAGGGTGACCAGCCCGAGCGTCAGGCCGCAGATGGCGAGTGACTCACCGGCCGTCGCGGCGGACCAGGCCTTGCGCGCCAGCCCCTCGCCGGCCTCGGCCTCGTCCGGCACCTGAATCCCGCTCGCGTCGGTGCTGCCGAGGTCGATCTCGGCCAGCGGCTCCGCCGGCACTCGGGTCCGGTCGCCGTTGCGCAGGCCTTCGTCCCGATCGTCGTCCCCCATGACCTCCATGCGCTGAAGGGTACGACGCCGGCCCGGGCGGGATCCGCCGACGGCCGGTCTGGGATTCGAGACACTTCACCCGGTCGGCGGGCTGGTAACCGGTGGCCACAGGGTGTGCCCTAATCAGGTGACCCTGCTGACCGAACCCGGCGGCCCGAACCCCCACTCCCGGGCCCGGATCCCGGTCGCGGTCGAGCTCGGCCCGGCGGCGCCGACGCCGTCCGACGTGGTCGCCGTGGCGCGGCACGGGGCCGCTGTCCGGCTGTCCGCCCAGGCCCTGGAGGCGATCCGTGCCTCCCGGGCCGCGGTCGAGCGGCTGGCCGCGGCGGACCGACCGGTCTACGGCGTCTCGACCGGTTTCGGCGCCCTGGCGACCCGGCACATCGACGTGGCCGACCGCGAGCGGCTGCAGCGCGGCCTGGTCCGCTCGCATGCGGCGGGAACCGGCCCCGAGGTCGAGGCGGAGGTCGTCCGCGCCTTGATGCTGCTCCGGTTGCACACCCTGGCGACGGGGCGGACCGGGGTCCGGGAGTCCACCGCGCAGGCCTACGCGGCCCTGCTGAACGCGGGGATCACCCCGGTCGTGCACGAGTACGGCTCGCTCGGCTGTTCCGGCGACCTGGCACCGCTCGCGGCGGTCGCGCTGGCCCTGATCGGTGAGGGTGAGGTCCGCGACGTCGTCGGGCAGCGGCTCCCCGCCGCGGAGGCACTGGCGGACGCCGGGCTCGCGCCGGTCACGCTGGCCGCCAAGGAGGGCCTGGCCCTGATCAACGGCACTGACGGCATGCTCGGCATGCTGATCCTCGCCCTGCACGACCTGGACCGGCTGCTGCGGACCGCGGACGTGGCCGCTGCGATGTCGGTCGAGGCCCTGCTCGGCACCGACCGCGTGTTCGCCGCCGAACTGATGGCGCTGCGGCCGCATCCGGGGCAGGCGGCCAGCGCGGCCAACCTGCGCGCCGTCCTGGCCGGGTCCGGCGTGATGGCCAGCCATCGGACCCCCGACTGCACCCGGGTCCAGGACGCCTACTCGCTGCGCTGCGCCCCGCAGGTGCACGGTGCCGCCCGGGACACCGCGGCGCACGCGGCCGCCGTCGCGGCCCGGGAACTGGCTGCCGCGATCGACAACCCCGTGGTCACCCTCGACGGCCAGGTGGAGTCGAACGGAAACTTCCACGGGGCCCCGCTCGGCTACGTGCTCGACTTCCTGGCCATCGCCGCCGCCGACGTGGCGAGCATGAGCGAGCGGCGTACCGACCGGTTCCTGGACGTGGCCCGCAACCACGGGCTGCCGCCGTTCCTGGCCCAGGACGCCGGGGTCGACTCGGGCCTGATGATCGCCCAGTACACCGCGGCCGGGCTGGTCGCGGAGCTGAAGCGGCTCGCGGCTCCGGCCTCGGTGGACTCGATCCCGTCTTCGGCGATGCAGGAGGACCACGTCTCGATGGGCTGGCACGCGGCGCGCAAGCTGCGCCGGGGGTTGGACGGGCTGACCTCGGTGCTGGCGATCGAGGTCCTGACCGCGGCCCGGGGGCTGCAGCTTCGGCGCCCGCTGGAGCCTGCCCCGGCGACGGCTGCCGTGCTGGCGCTGCTCGACGGTGCGGGCGTCGCCGGGCCCGGTCCGGACCGGCATCTCGCGCCCGAGATCGAGGCCGTGGCGGGGCTGGTGCGATCCGGCGCCGTGCTGGCAGCCGTCCAGGGCGTGGTCGGCGAGCTGGCCTGAGAGCCTGGCCGGACATCCGATACAGGCTCTGAGCCGGCCGACCTGCCGCCGCCCTGGCTGCCCGTTGGGGCAGTCCAGTTGATCATGTCTTGTTGCCCGGACGGAGCGGTCTTACAGTGCTGCCACACCGCGGTGACGTGCTGCGCTGAGCCTGTCGCCTGGGGTCCCGGGTCCGCCCAGTGGCGTTGACCGGACAGGATGGGAGAGGTCGGGGTGGCCGGTACCAGGGGTTCGCGGCGGATGCGTACGGCGTTGCGGCGGGCGATGCCGGGTGTGGTGTTGACTGCCGGGTTGAGCACGGTCTTGGTGCTGGGATTGCTGGGCGCCGGGTACGCGCCCGCCGCGGTGTCGGGATTCTCGCGGCAGGTGTGGTTGGAGTCGTCGGCGGTCGGGCAGGTGGCCCGGCTGGACGGCTCGTCCGCGGATGTGATGGCCCGGGTGCCGGTCGCGGGCGCAGGGTCCGGTCTGCAGGTCGCCCCGGTCGGTAAGGACGCGCTGGTGGTGGACCGGGCTTCTGGCACGGTGCGCCGGGTGTCGGCAGCCACGCTCGCCGCAGGTCCGCGGGTGGCCCCGTTGCCGAAGGCCTCGTCCGGCCTGTCCGTGCTGACCGGCGGCGGCGCGGTCTGGGCCGTGGACAGCGCGTCAGGGGTCGCCGCGCGCCTGGACCCGAAGACCCTGGCTGCCGGTTCGACCACCTTCACGGTTCCGGCCGGCGTGGACCGCAGGACCGCGGTCGTCGCCGATGACGGGCGGCTGTGGCTCCTGGACCCGGGCACCGGCGCGGTGTCGTGGTTGGACGGCATGCGTCGGCACGGCCCCGTGCCGGTGGCCTCAGCGGGATCGTCGCTGACGCTGGTCGATGGTCGCCCGATGGTGGTGGATGCCGGGCACGGGGTTGTCCTGGCACTGGACCCGCAGCGCGGCGCCATCGTGTCACGGGTCGGCCTGGAGGCTGATGTCACGCAGCAGCCGCAGGTCGTGGGGTCGCGCCAGGACCTGCTCGCCGTGGCGGCGAGCGATCGGGCATCGCTGGTCCTGGTCCGGCCGCGACACGGCGACGTCCGGTCGGTGCCGTTGTCCAGTTCGCCGGTCCGGCTGGGCGCCCCGGTGGTGTCAGCGGGTCGGGTGTTCGTGCCGGACTTGATCACGGGCACCGTGTACGTGGTGGACGCCTCGCAGGGCTCTCTGGTGACGACTGAACGGATTCCCGGCGGCGGCGCGGCCTCGCTGGAACTGGTCAGCCAGGACGACGTGGTGTTCTACAACGATCCCGCGTCTCAGCGGGCCGGGGTGATCCGCCAGGACGGATCGTCGACCCCGATCAGCAAGTACCGCAGCGATGGCGGACCGTCCAAGCCGAGCCAGGCCTCCCCGCGCCCGAACACGCCGAAGCCCTCGCCCAGGCCGAACGACTCGGACGTGGTGGCGTCGGGGTTGTCCATCGTGCTGTCGACGGCGATGCCCGTCGCGGGCCAGCAGGTCGGGCTGGCGGTGCGGGTGGCTGGTGCCGGCTTACCCGCACGGGCGCAGTGGTCGTTCGGGGACGGCGCGACGGTGACCGGGCCGGTCGGGGTGACCCATGCCTGGGCTACCCCGGGCCGCTACCGCATCTTCGTCACCGCCACCACCGCGACCGGCAGGACCCTGTCCGCGACGCGCTGGGTGACCGTGACCGGCAGGCCGCCCGCGACCGGCAGCGGCGGGGGTGGTGGAACGCCGGAAGGCGCGACCCACACCGTGACCGTCACCGATGGTGGCGGCGGCAGTGTCCGCGCCGTGGTCGCGGGCCAGTCGCGGGACTGCACCGCCAGCCCCTGCACGTTCACCGTCAGGACGCCGGTTCGGGTCGACCTGACCGCCGCCGCGGCCAGCGGCTACCGGTTGAGCAGCTGGGGCGCGGCGGCCTGCCCAGCCACCGCGACCACGTGCTCGTTCACCGCCACCGCGGATCGGGCCGTCACCGTCACCTTCGCCGCAGTCCCGCCGGCCGGCCACACCCTGACCCTGGCCGCGAGCACCGGCGGGCGCCTGAGCGCGCAGGTCGGCACCGCCGCGGCCACCGACTGCACCAGCGGCTGCGTGCTCCCGGTCCCGGCGGGAGCCCCGGTCACCCTGACTGCCGCCCCCGCGGACGAGTCCTACCGGGTCACCGACTGGGGACTTACCGGCTGTGACCCTGCCTCGTCCACCTGCACCACCACCCCCAGCAGCGACTCCACCGCCACGGTCACCTTCACCCAGGCGCACCTGACGGTGAGCGCGCCCACAGTCGCCGCCGGCGCCCCGGCCTGCCCGTCCGACGTCGCCGTCAGCGCCACCCTCACCGCCGACGCCCCCGGCACCATCTCCTACACCTGGACCGGAGCAACCCCCGGGACCGGAACCGTGACCTTCACCCGGGCTGGCAGCCGGACCGTCACCGGCCAGATCCACGCCACCACCGTCGGGTCGGGCACCGTCGGCATCAGCGCCAGTATCGGCTCGGCCTCCGCACCGGTGGCGACCACGAGCTACTCCGGCAAGTGCACGGATACCACGCGACCCGTGCTCAGCGTCAGCACCCGGCCGGCCGAGCCGATCGAGGTCCTAGGGGGCGACACGATCGCTGTCACCGTCACGGCCAGTGACCCAGAGAGCCCCGTTACGGCAAGCAGGATCTGGGTGGAGTACTACGTGGTCATCTGCCGGGACGGTGGATGCACGAACGGGAGCACGCAGAGCGCCACTGTGGCGACCGCCGGTTCGGGAAGCGTCAGCGGGTCATGGGTGGTACCCATGCCGCCGCTGCAAGACGGCCAGGCGACGTTCATGGAAGGCACGGTGTTCGTGAGCGCGACGAGCGCGGGTGGTCCGGCCACCCAGTCGATGCCGTTCACCGCTCCGACCATGGTCCCTAAGAGGGGCGTTTGGTAACTCCGCCGATAGCGAGCAGGCGCCGTCCGGGCGCCGCGCAGCGTCGCAGCGGAGTTCCAGTCGCAGCGGAGTTCCAAACGTGCTCTGAGAGCCTGTCGTGGAGTCCGACTCAGCCCGCCGGCACACCGGCTGCGTTCACCCAGTGGTCGACAGTTACTGCTGTCGACCGGTCTCGTGCGGCGCCGTGGCTGTGCCCGGGGTTGTGACAGAACTGACGTGATAGCGACACCCTTGTCACAACCACCCGCACCACCACGCCCAGCAACGCCCGCGTTGCCGGACCACCACCCGGGCACCTGCTCGCTACAGGCTCGTCATCCAAAGAGTCTCGGTCACGCTTCTGACGAACCGAGACGGGAGTCTGGCATCCGAGACACAACCCGCGGATCTCGGGCTGGTAACCTCCGCCGAACAGGTGTGCCCTGGAGGCATGACCTGGCAGACCGAATCCACTCCCCGGCAGGTGCGGGCGCCGCGGGGCACGGTGCTGACGGCGCGGTCGTGGCAGACCGAGGCGCCGCTGCGGATGCTGATGAACAACCTCGACCCTGACGTGGCCGAGCGCCCGCAGGACCTCGTCGTCTACGGCGGCACCGGCAAGGCCGCGCGCGACTGGGCCAGCTACGACGCGATCGTCCGGACCCTGACCACGCTCGAGGGCGACGAGACGCTGCTCGTCCAGTCCGGCCGCCCGGTCGGCGTGATGCGCACCCACGAGTGGGCCCCGCGCGTCCTGATCGCCAACTCGAACCTGGTCGGGGACTGGGCCACCTGGCCCGAGTTCCGCCGGCTGGAGCACCTCGGCCTGACCATGTACGGGCAGATGACCGCCGGGTCGTGGATCTACATCGGCACCCAGGGCATCCTGCAGGGCACCTACGAGACCTTCGCCGCGATCGCCGCCAAGCGGTTCGGCGGCACCCTCGCCGGCACCCTGACCCTGACCGGCGGCTGCGGCGGGATGGGCGGCGCGCAGCCGCTCGCGGTGACCCTGAACGGCGGGGTCGCGCTGGTCGTCGACGTCGATCCGCAGAGACTGCAGCGGCGGGTTGCGACCCGGTACCTGGACGAGATCGCGCAGGACCTGGATGACGCGGTGGCGCGGGCGTTGGCGGCGAAGGCCGAACGCCGTGCGCTGTCGGTCGGATTGGTGGGCAACTGCGCCGAGGTGCTGCCGGAGCTGCTGCGCCGAGGGGTCGCGGTCGACGTGGTGACCGACCAGACCTCGGCCCACGATCCTCTGTCCTACCTGCCGGAGGGCGTCGACCTCGCGGAATGGCATTCCTATGCCGAGGCCAAACCCGAGGAGTTCACCCGGCGCGCACGCGCGTCGATGGCCAGGCACGTCGAGGCCATGGTCGGGTTCATGGATGCCGGTGCGGAGGTGTTCGACTACGGCAATTCGATCCGGGACGAGGCGCGGCAGGGCGGTTACGCGAGGGCGTTCGAGTTCCCCGGATTCGTACCGGCGTATATCCGGCCGCTGTTCTGCGAGGGCAAGGGCCCGTTCCGCTGGGCCGCGCTGTCCGGCGACCCGAAGGACATCGCGGTCACCGACGCCGCTGTCCTCGACCTGTTCCCCGACGACGACCACCTGCACCGCTGGATCCGCGCCGCCCAGCAGCGGGTCGCATTCCAGGGCATGCCGGCCCGGATCTGCTGGCTCGGCTACGGCGAGCGGGACCGCGCCGGGCTGCGGTTCAACGAGCTGGTCGCGTCCGGCACGATCAGCGCGCCAATCGTGATCGGCCGCGACCACCTGGACTGCGGATCGGTGGCCTCGCCCTACCGCGAGACCGAGGCCATGCTGGACGGCTCCGACGCGATCGCCGACTGGCCGCTGCTGAACGGCCTGGTCGCGGCGTCGTCCGGGGCGACCTGGGTGTCCATCCACCACGGCGGCGGGGTCGGCATCGGCCGGTCCATCCACGCCGGACAGGTCAGCGTCGCCGACGGCACCCCGCTGGCCGCGGCCAAGCTCGAGCGCGTGCTGACCAACGACCCGGCGATGGGCGTGATCCGGCACGTGGACGCCGGGTACGAGCGGGCCGGCGAGGTGGCGCAGGACCGGGGGGTCCGGGTGCCGATGCGCGAGCAGCCGTGACCGGGTCGGGGCCCGCCGCAGGCTCCGCGAACGCCCTGCTGGAGCAGATCGCCGCGATCGGCAGGGACCCGGTCAGCGGTGGCTACCGGCGATTCGCCTTCACCGCCGAGGACGCCGAGCTCGGCGACTGGTTCACCGCCGCCTGCGCCGAGCGCGGCCTGGACGTGCAGACCGACCGCTGCGGCAACCAGTGGGCCTGGTGGGGCGACCCCGACGCCGAGCCGGGCGTGGTCACCGGCAGCCACCTGGACTCCGTCCCGGACGGGGGAGCCTTCGACGGGCCGCTCGGCGTGGTGAGCGCGCTCGCGGCGGTGGACCGGCTGCGGGCCCAGGGTGCGAAACCGGCCCGGCCGCTGGGCGTGGTCCGATTCGTGGACGAGGAGGGGGCCCGGTTCGGGCTGGCCTGCTCCGGATCACGGCTGCTGACCGGCGCCGTCGAGCCGGCCCGGGTGCTGGCCCTGCGCGACGGCGACGCGGTGACCTACGCCGAGGCGATGACCTGCGCCGGGCTCGACCCCGGGGCGGCCGGGCCGGACCCTCGGCTGATCGCCCGGGTCGGCTGCTTCGTCGAGCTGCACGTCGAGCAGGGGCGCGGGCTCGTCGAGCTGGACGCCCCGGTCGGAGTGGCCACCATGATCCGGCCGCACGGTCGGTGGCGGATCGACCTGCCGGGCCGGGCAGACCACGCCGGGACCACGCAGCTGGCCGACCGGGATGACCCGATGCTCCGGCTGGCGGCGCTGATCCTGGCGGCCCGCGAGGCGGCCGGGCTGCATGACGCGGTCGCCACGGTCGGCAAGGTGGACGTGCGGCCGAACGCCGTGAACGCGATCCCGTCCCGGGTCCGGGCCTGGCTGGACGCCCGGGCCGATACCCCCGAGCAGGTGCGCGCCTTGCTGGCCGAGCTCGCCACGGCGGGCTTCGAGGCGGTCGAGGAGTCCTGGACCGGCGTCACCCGGTTCGAGCCCGACCTGACCGCGCGGATCGCCTGGGTCGCGGCCGCGGGGCTGGACCACAGCCGGGTACCGGGGCTGGCCACTGGCGCCGGGCACGACGCCGGGATCCTCGCCGGGGCCGGGATCCCCACGGCGATGCTCTTCGTCCGGAACCCGACCGGGGTGTCCCACGCGCCCGGAGAGCACGCCGAGCCGGACGACGTCCGGGCCGGGGTCGACGCGCTGGCCGCCGTCCTGGCGGACCTCAGCGGCGCGACGATGCGAGGATCACCCCCGTGACGTCCTGGTGGTGCGAGTACGCCTGGCTCGGCGGAGGGCCCCAGCAGCGGGTCCGGGTCGAGGCCGCCGGCGACGGGAGGATCGCCGCGGTCCTGCCCGGCGCCGACCCCGAGCCCGGCGACGAACGACTGCCCGGCCTGGTCCTGCCGGGCTTCGCGAACACGCACTCGCACGCCTTCCACCGGGCGCTGCGCGGGCGGACGCACGGCATCACCGGCACCTTCTGGACCTGGCGCGACCGGATGTACGCGCTCGCCGACCGGCTCGATCCGGGCACCTACCGCGAGCTGGCCACCGCCGTGTACGCCGAGATGGCGCTGGCCGGGATCAGCTGCGTTGGCGAGTTCCACTACCTGCACCACGGCCCTGGCGGCGCGCGGTACGGCGACCCGAACGCGATGGGCGAGGCCGTCCGGGAGGCCGCCCGCGCCGCCGGGATCCGGCTCACCCTGCTCGACACCTGCTACCTGACCGGCGGCATCGACGTGCGTCTGGAGGGCGTCCAGCGCCGGTTCGACGACGGCGACGTGGAGAGCTGGGCGGACAGGGTCAGCATGATGTGCGACGACGACGGCTTCCGGGTGGCCGGTGCGGTGCACTCGGTCCGGGCAGTGCCCGCCGACGCCCTCGACGTGGTGGTCGAGGCGGCCGTGGGGGAGGACGGGGAGCCCCGGCCGCTGCACGTCCACCTGTCCGAGCAGCCGGCCGAGAACCACGCCTGCCTGAACGCCTACGGCATGACCCCGACCCAGTTGCTGTCCGAGCACGGGGTCCTCGGCGAGGCCACCACGGCCGTGCACGCCACCCACCTGACCAGCAAGGATCTGGCCCTGCTCGGCGAATCCCGGACGACCGTCTGCATCTGCCCGACGACCGAGCGGGATCTCGGTGACGGCATCGGTCCGGCCCGCGACCTCGCCGACGCGGGCAGCCCGATCGCGCTGGGCACCGACCAGCAGGTGCTGGTCGACATGCTGGCCGAGAGCCGCGCCCTGGAGATGAACGAGCGGGTGCAGTCCGGGCGGCGCGGCCGGTTCAGCGTCCCGGCCCTGGTCGAGGCGCTCGGCCCGGCCGGGCACGCGGCGCTCGGCTGGCCCGAGGCGGGCCGGATAGAGGTGGGAGCACCCGCGGACCTGGTCGCCGTCCGGCTGGACACCGTGCGCACCGCGGGCGCGCTGCCGGCCGAGGTGCTGCTGGTGGCCGCCGCCGGGGACGTCGACACCCTGATCGTCTCCGGCCGGACCGTGGTCAGTGGCGGGCGGCACCTGCTGCTCGAGGCGGACGGCTGTTCCGTGCCTGCCCGGCTGCAGCACGCCGTCTCCGCCGCCTGGGGAGACGCCTGACCTGCGTCCGCCCCGGTGCGCCAACGAGTGCGGGCAGTTGAGACACCGACCCGCCGGTGTCGCGTGATCGAAGTGCCCGCACTCGAGGCCGAGCCGTGAGTAACTCGCGCCTCGCGTCGCTGAACCCTCAGGGGCTGTACCGTCCGGACGGTATAGTTGTCCCATGAATTCGACCAAGCCGGCCGGCCGTAGCTCGACCCGGGATCGGATCCTGGAGGCGGCCGAGGACGTCGTGCTGACCGACGGCGTCGCGAACCTGACGCTGGAGAAGGCGGCCGCCCGCGCCGGGCTGAGCAAGGGCGGCGTGCTGTACCACTTCCGGACGCGGGCCGCGCTGGTCTCGGCGATGGTGTCCCGGCTGGCCGAGCAGTTCGACGCGGGCCTGGCGGCGTACCTGGCCGAGACCGGGCCGGGATCGTTCTCCCGCGCCTATGTCCGGGAGTGCTTCGCCCAGCCGCAGGGTGAGGACGAGCGGCGCACCGAGCAGATCGGCGCCGCCGTGGTGGCCGCGATCTCCTCGGAGCCGCAGCTGCTCGACCCGTTGCGCACGGCGTTCGCCGGCTGGCAGCAGCGGATCGAGACCGACGGGATCGACGCCGCCCGCGCGACCGTGATCCGGCTGGCGGCGGACGGACTGTGGCTGTGCGAGCTGCTCGGGTTCGCCGATCTCGGCCCGCAGCTGCGCGATCAGGTCCGGGCCGAGCTGGAACGGCTGGCCACACCGTCGCGGGACGTCCGGTGACCGCCGTCGAACCGCGGCTGGCCGAACCCCGCAGCCCGCTGCGGAGCGAGCCGTCCCGGCGCCCGTACCTCGCCCTGATCGGCGCGCTCGCCGTCGCCACGTTCCTGCAGTGGATCGGCTCCAGCGCGGTGCTGCCACTGCTGCCGCTGTTCCTGCGTCGCCAGGGCAGCTCGGACGGGATGGTCGGCGCGGTGATGGCCGCCTTCTTCGCCGCCGGGGTGGCGGCGCAGCTGGTCGCAGGGCGGGTCGGCGACCGGATCGGGCATCGCACCGTCCTGCTGTTCGGCCTGGTCGGCTACGCGGTGGCGAGCGCCGGCTTCCTGCTCGGTCTGGGCGGCATCGGCTATGTCGTGCTGCGCGCCGGCCAGGGGGCGAGCGCCGGCGCGGCCCAGGTGGCGATGCTCGCGCTGGTCACCCGGGCGGTACCGGCGCACGTCCGGGGGCGTGCGGTGTCCGCGGTGTACGGCAGCGAGCTGGCGGGGATCGCGATCGGGCCGATGCTGGGCAGCTGGTTCGGCGTCGGGCGGATGGGTCAGCTCTTCGTGATCGCCTCGGCCGCGTCCCTGCTGGCCGGGATCCCGGTGCTGCTGTCCCGGCTGCTGACGGCGCAGCCGGCCGGGCCTGCCTCCTCCCCGGCGGTCCGGCTGCCGCGCGCCGGGCGTCCGGCCCGGGTGCTGGCGGGGGTGGTGATCGCCGCGGTCGTCGGCGGGCTGCTGACCGGCGTGTACGAATCCTGCTGGACGTTGCTGCTGGACGGCCGGGGGGCGACCCAGTGGCAGGTCGGGCTGTCCTGGACGCTGTTCGCGATCCCGTACGTGCTGGTGGCCCCGCTGGCGGGCTGGGCCGCCGACCACCACGACCGGCGCTGGATCGTGGTCGCGGCCATGCTCGTGTCGATCGGCTTCGCCGTCGGATACCCGTGGGTGGGTGACGTGCGCTGGCTGGTCGGGCTCGGCGCGGTCGAGTCGATCGGGGTCGCGTTCGCCTATCCGGCGGCGCAGTCGCTGCTGGCCGAGGCCGCGCCGGCCGGGGCCATCGGTCGCGCGCAGGGGTTGTTCGCCAGCGTCCAGACGGCCGCGATCGCGGTCTCGGCGTTGGCGTCCGGCGGGCTGTTCTCCGCCGGACCCTGGGTGCCGTTCACGGTCGGCGGCGGGATCAGCCTGGCCCTGACCGCGTCCCTGCCCTGGATCTGGCGCGGCCTGCCCGGCCGCGTGCGTCGCGAACGCGGCTGACGAGGCAGGCCGAGCGGGCGGGTAGGCTGGCGGCGCCCGTCGTGGGTGTGTCGGAGGACGTCTCTGAGACGTCGTCGGACCCCGAGGGAGGGAGGCGTCGGCCCGTGGTGATGTCGTGGCCGGACCATCTGCTGACGCTCGCCGACTGGGAAGCCCTTCCACAGGACGCAACTCGACGGTTCGAGCTTGTCGAGGGAGTGCTCCTGGTGGCGCCGCGTCCTGCCCTGCTGCACCAGCTCGCCATGATCCGGTTGGCGACCACACTGGGTGAACAGCTGCCCGACGGACTCGTCGCCGTCGGAGACGTCGAGGTTGTCATCGTCGCCGGCGACCCGAAGGTCGGCGACCCGGCCACCGTGCGGGTGCCCGACGTCATCGTGGTGCCGTCCGCCCTCGCGGCGGCCAACCCGTCTCGGGTCGCCGCCTCCGATGTGCACGTCGCTGTCGAGATCTGCTCGCCCGGGACGAAGACCACCGACCGAGTTACGAAGTTGGTCGAGTACGCCGGCGCCGGGATCCCGGGCTACTGGCTGATCGACCTTGATCCCCCTGTGGTGACCATGACCGCCTACGTTCTGGTCGATGGGGACTACGAACTCGTCGCTGACGGACATGGCGTTCTGGACCTGCTCACGCCGCTGTCGGTCCGCGTGGACCTGGACTGGCTGACCCGGCTGAACTGATCAGCTGCGGCTCGGGACAGCGGAAGTTGCTGCGGTCAGGGCGCGGGCGATGACGGCCACCTGCTCGGGCCCGACCCGGCAGCACCCGCCGACCAACCGCGCCCCGGAGGCCACCCAGCCCGCCACGTCGCTGTCGGTGAAGTCGGGTTCGCCGAGCCAACCTCGGGCCCGGGCGTCCCAGGACTCGCCGCTGTTCGGGTAAACCACGACGGGCTTGCCGCTCGCCGCCGCGGCCACCTCCACGGCCGCCGCGATCCCCGCCGGGTCGGTGCAGTTCACCCCGACGGCGATGATCTCGTCCACCCCGCGGGCCAGCGCGAACGCGTCCGCCGCGTCCTCGCCGCGCCGGGTCCGGACCATCCCGTCGCCGCCGGTCACGGTGGTCAGTGAGATCCAGGCCGGCACGCCGAGCTCGGACACCTCGGCAACCAGCGCCTCCACCTCGGCACTGGCGGGCAGGGTCTCGCAGGCCAGCACGTCCGGCCCGGCCTCGGCGAGCGCGGCCAGCCGCTGCCGGTGGAACCCGCGCAGATCGCCCACGGACAGGCCGCCGCCGGTGCGGCCGGGCCAGTCCGGGTCGACGTAGGCGCCGGTGTACTCGTCGCCGCCGGCCAGGGTGGCTCCGTACGGACCGACCGACGCCGCCACCCAGGCATCGCCCTCGCGCCCGGCGCGGGCGGCGGCCTCGCGGCCGAGCGCCACGGAGCGGCGGATCAGCGCGGCTGCCTCGTCGCGGGGTACGCCCACCGCCGCGAAGCCCTCGAACGAGGCCTGGTAGCTCGCGGTCGTGGCGACCTGGGCGCCGGCCTCGAAGAACGCGACATGCGCCGCGACCACGGCGCCCGGATCCTCACGCAGCAGGATCGCCGACCACAGATCGCCGGACAGGTCATGCCCCGCGCGCTCGAGTTCCGTTGACAGTCCCCCGTCGAGCACCACGGTGCCGTCCCGCATGGCCTGCGCCAAGGGACGGGGCCGCCGGGCCCCTTCGTCGATGGTCACTCGGGCCATTCTGCCTCGTGGAACCACCGGGCGGTCCGCCGACGGGCAGCGCGCCGAAGAAGATCGACAACGCGTGAATCTAGATCAACTCGACGTGACCGGTGGCTCCGGGCCGGCTCCGGTCACGACGTCGTGCAGGTGGTGCACCGGATCGTGGATGAAGTAGCGGGCGAACGAGGTCACCGTGAAACGCGCCCCGTCGCTGCGCGATCCGGTGCGATCCCAGTCGGAACCGGTCACGCTGTCGAACCGTCCGGCGAGAGTCTGCGCGGCGTCCAGGAGTTCGGCCGCGACGGTGGCCGGATCCTGCTCCTCGTAGCGGTCGGCGACGGCGGTGGCGTCCTGGTCCCAGTTCGGGAACAGCGGATCGTCCGTCCCGAGCATCAGCGCCAGCCGCTGGTCGAAGATCCGGAACACGTCCCGGACGTGGCAGCCGTACTCGAGCGGGGACCACACGTCCTCGCGCGGTCGGGGCCGCGGGTCCTCGGCGCCGGTCAGCACGGACTGCCAGGCGGCCGCGTTGGCGCGCAACATCGCCGGGACCTCGCCCGGGTCGACCCGGCCCGCGTCCAGCCCGCACTCGGGGCAGCGCCGGTCCAGAACCCAGGTCCAGTCCTTGGTATCGGGAGTGATGGCCACGGTTCAGGACGCTATCGGGCGACCGGACGGGGTGCGACCGCCGGGCGGCGCATCGATGCTGGGACCGTGCTGACCGACGGGGAGTCGCCGCGCTCGAGCGATGACGGCGCGGACGGGGTGATGCCGCGCTGGATCGTGGACGCCGTCGCCGAGGCGCTGCCGCCCGGACGCGGGCTGGTCGACCTGCACGTCCACTTCATGCCCGACCCTGTGCACCAGAAGGTCTGGGCCTACTTCGACGGCGCCGCCGAGCACTACGGGCGGCCGTGGCCGATCGTCTATCGCGGCTCCGAACAGGATCGGCTCGCGGCGCTGCTCGGTTTCGGCGTGGAGCGGTTCGCGCCGCTCGCCTATGCCCATCGCGGCGGGATGGCGTCCTGGCTGAACCGCTGGCTCGCCGAATTCGCCGCCCGGGTACCCGAGGCGGTCGCCACCGCGACCATGTATCCCGAGGCGGACGTGCAGGAGTACCTCGCCTCGGCGCTCGAGCGTGGCGCGCGGTGCGTGAAGGTGCACGTCCAGGTGGGCGGCTTCGACCCGCGCGACCCGCTGCTGGACGGAGCCTGGGGGATGCTCGCCCAGGCCGGGGTGCCGGTGGTGGTGCACTGCGGCAACGGCCCGATCCCGGGACGTTTCACCGGCCTGGCCGTCTTCGCCGAGGTCCTGCGGCGGCACCCTCGCCTGACCGCGGTGCTGGCGCACGCCGGGCTGCCCGACTACGCGGGCGCCCTCGACCTCGCCCGCGCCTACCCGCGGGTGCACCTGGACACGACGATGGTCGGCACCGCGTTCACCGAGGCGTTCGCGCCGCTGCCGCGGGACTGGCCGCAGCGGCTGGTCCCGATCCGGGATCGGATCGTGCTCGGCACCGACTTCCCGAACATCCCGTACCCGTACGCCGAGCAGCTCGCGGCGGTGATCGGCTGGGCCCGGGCCGAGCGCGGGCTCGGCGACGGGTTCCTGCGCGAGGTCCTGCACGAGACCGGCGCGCGGCTGCTGTCCGTGCGGGCCCGGCGGGCGCCTGCGGCCGGGGCGTTACCGTGACGCCGTGCCCTCGACGCTGATCACCGGGATCGCCGAGCTGGTGACCAACGACCCGCTGGCCGGGCCCGGGCCGCTCGGGCTGGTCCCGGACGCTGCGCTCGTGCTCGAGGCCGGGCGGATCTCCTGGCTCGGCCCCGCGTCGGCCGCGCCCGCCGCGGATCGCGCCGTCGAGCTCGGCGGTCGCGCCGTCCTGCCCGGCTTCGTCGACTCGCACGCGCACCTGGTCTTCGCCGGCGACCGGGCGCAGGAGTTCGCCGCCCGGATGGCCGGGACGCCGTACGCCGCGGGCGGGATCCGCACCACGGTCGCTGCGACCCGGGCCGCGACCGACGAGCAACTGCTCGCGACGGCGGCCCGGCTGGTCGACGAGATGGCCCGGCAGGGCACGACCACGGTCGAGATCAAGTCCGGCTACGGGCTGACCGCCCGGGACGAGGCCCGCTCGCTGGCCGTCGCGGCGACGCTCACGCCCGAGACGACCTACCTCGGCGCCCACGTCGTGCCGCCCGAGTTCGCCGCCGACCCGGGCGCCTACCTCGAGCTGATCACCGGTCCGATGCTGCGGGCCTGCGCCTCGCACGCGCGGTGGGTGGACGTGTTCTGCGAGCGCGGTGTCTTCGACGCCGATGCCTCACGGGCCGTGCTGCGCGCCGGGACGGCCGCCGGGCTGACCCCCCGGGTGCACGCCAACCAGCTGGGCCCGGGCCCGGGCGTGCAGCTCGCCGCCGAGATGCACGCCGCGTCCGCGGACCACTGCACCCACCTGAACGGCGCGGACGTCGACGCCCTGCGGGACGCGTCCGTGGTCGCGACCCTGCTGCCGGGCGCAGAGTTCTCCACCCGCTCGCCGTATCCGGACGCCCGGCGCCTGCTGGACGCGGGCGTCACGGTCGCGCTGGCCACCGACTGCAACCCGGGCTCGTCGTACACGACCTCGATGCCGCTGTGCATCGCGCTGGCCGTCCGGGAGATGCGGATGACGCCCGCCGAGGCGGTGCACGCGGCGACCGCCGGGGGCGCGAAGGCGTTGCGGCGGAACGACATCGGCGTTCTGCGCCCCGGCGCCAGGGCCGACCTGGCCGTGCTGGACGCGCCGTCGCACGTGCACCTGGCCTACCGTCCGGGGGTCCCGCTGGTCTGTGGTGTCTGGAAGGCCGGCCGGCCGCGGGTCACCGTCCCGGTGGACATCCGCTGAGACCAAGCGTGATCAGTCCCGCTGCAGCGCCTTCGGCAAGGTACCCGTCGACTGTTTGTAGTACGCCGCCGCGCGGCGGGTCGCGGCCAGCCGGGCCAGACCGACCGCGGCGCCCGAGAGCAGGGCCCAGATCACGGCCTCGCGCCAGTTGGTGTCCGGATCCTCCGGGGCGTCCGGCGGCTCGTTCCCGGTGGTCGCCCGCCAGACGGCCCGCACCCCGCGCTCGGCCAGCGTCGCCGCCAGCACCGCGGACCCGGTGCCGAGCACCCTCCACGCCAGCGCGCCCACCCTGCCGCCCCTCTTCCGCGTCTCGTCCTGCGTCTCGTCCTGCGCCACGTCCCGTTTCCCGGCCCGCTTCTGTCGCACCCGTCAGGTGTACCCGAGTCAGACCAGGGTGAACAGCCAGCGGGCCACCAGCACCAGTACCGGCGCGCTGCCCCCGACCAGGGCCGCCAGGACCAGCACGACCAACAGCCGGGTCCCGCGCGCGGGACGACCTGTCTGCGGCTCGCGCATCATCCGGAGCATTGCCCCAGGCTCTCACCCGCAGCCCCGCCCGGCGAGGTTCAGTTACACTCCGAGCGCTGCGCTACACCTCGGGAGCCGCTCGAACGCCCCGGATCAGCGTCCTGGATCGGCATTCGAGGTGTAACTGGCCGAGGGCGGGCAAGTGGCAGGGGCTGTCGCACCCTGGGCGACAGCAGGCGTGCAGGTGTAGCGTCGGGACTGCGACAGGGGAGCGCCACAGGGGCGCTGAGAGTGCGGGCAACCGCAGACCCTCGAACCTGATCCGGGTCATGCCGGCGAAGGGAGTCGGGCCGCCTCAGCCAATCCGGGCCTGCCGGATCCGCGATCGCGCCGGGGATCCCCGGCCGGGGGCGGCGCCGGGCGGCACGGGTCGGTTCCCCTCCTGAGGACTTCGGGAGGACCGATGAGCACCACCCGTTACACGTCCACCACGTCGGACCCGTCCACCTCCCGGCTGGGCTCGCCTCAGCTCGTCGGGATCGGGATCAGCGTGATCCTCGGCATCGCTGTCTGGGCCCTCGGGCTGCCGTCCTCGGTCTCGGTGTTCGGCACCGAACTGTCCACGCTGACCGTGCCCGCGGCGCTGCTGGTCGCATTCGCGGGGATCACTCTGATCTCCGCCGCGGTGGCCACCCGATGGTCCTGGTCGGTGACGGAGATCGTGGTCGCCGCGACCCTCGGCGTGGCCGGCGGCTTCTTCTTCTGGGGCGTCGCGTCGATCTGGACCCCGCTGACCAAGCCGCTGGACTTCTACCCGCCGCTGTCCGCGGTCCTGGCCGGCCTGTGGCTGGTGCCCGGCGTGCTCGGTGGGCTGGTCGTCCGGCGTCCGGGCGCCGCGGTGTACACCGAGTTGGTCGCCGCGATCCTGGAGGCCCTGCTCGGCAACCAGTGGGGCTTCTCGACGGTCTGGTACGGGTTCCTCGAGGGCCTCGGCGCCGAGGTCGTCCTGGCCGTCCTGCTCTACCGGGCCTGGGGCCTGACCGGGGCGATGCTCGCCGGGGCCGGGGCGGGCGTGACCGTCGGTCTGATGGACTCGTTCGTGTACTACCCGGCGTTCTCGTCGGGCTACAAGGCGGCCTACGTCGGGCTGGCGGTGGTCTCCGGTGCGGTGATCGCCGGGGTCGGCGCCTGGGCGCTCACCCGCGCGCTGGCCACGGCCGGGGCGCTCGGGCCGCTGGCGTCCGGGCGCGCGGCGGAGCGGGTCTGAGTGATGCCGGTCGGGATCTCAGCGCGCGGCTGGGGCTGGCGGCACGCCACCCGGCGGGCCTGGGCGCTGCGCGGGCTGGACCTCGAGGTCGCGCCGGGGGAGCGGGTGATGCTGCTCGGCGCGAGCGGATCCGGCAAATCGACGCTGCTCGCCGGGATGGCCGGGCTGCTGCAGGCCGGCGGCGCGGGGGGCGGCGGCGAGGGCGACGGCAACGGCGAGCAGGACGGTGAGCTGCTGCTGGACGGGACTCCCGCCCGGCAGGCCCGGGCCACGGCCGTCCGATCCGGTGCCGCCCGCACCGGGTTGCTGCTGCAGGACCCCCTGGCCCAGACCGTGCTCGCCCGGTGCGGGGACGACGTCGCCTTCGGGCTGGAGAACCACGCGGTCCCTGCCGGCGAGATCTGGCCCCGGGTGGAGGCCGCGCTGCGCGGTGTGGCGTTTCCGTACGGGCTGGCGCACCCGACCTCACGGCTGTCCGGCGGCGAGCGACAGCGACTGGCCCTGGCCGGGGTGCTCGCGCTCCGGCCGGGGCTGCTGCTGCTGGACGAGCCGACCGCGATGCTCGATCCGGACGGGGCCGCGCTGCTGCGCCGGCAGGTCGCCGCGGTGCTGGCCGCGACCGGGGCGACCTGCGTGCTGGTCGAGCACCGGGTCGCGCCGTGGCTGGACCTGATGGACCGGGTCGTGGTGCTCGAGCCCGGTGGAGGGCTGCGGGCCGACGGTCCGGCGGCGTCGGTGTTCGCCGTGCAGGGCGATCAGCTCGCCGCCGCCGGCGTCTGGGTTCCCGGCCGCGGTCCCGGGCTGCCCGTCGGGCGGCTCGCCGGGCGGCTCGCCGGGCGGCTCGCCGGGCGGCCAGGTGGGCGGCCAGGTGGTGGCGCCGCCGCTGCCCCGGCCGCCGCTGCCCCGGCCGCCACTGCCCCGGCCGCCGCTGCCCCGGCCGCCGCTGCCCCGGCCGCCGCTGCCCCGGCCGCCGCGAGCCGGGGTGATCAGTTGTTCGGGTCCCGGGACGAGGTGCTGCTGACCCTGCGCGGGGTGGCCGTCAGCCATCCCGGAGGCCAGCGGTCCGGGCGGAGGGACCGGGCCGTGCGCGCGACCGTCCGCGGGGTCGATCTCGACCTCGTCGCCGGCCGCGCCCGCTGCATCGTCGGGCCGAACGGCTCGGGCAAGTCCACCCTGGTCCTGGCCCTGGGCGGGCTGGTGCCGCCGGCGGCGGGCGAGGTGCGCGCGGGGACCGCACTGGCCGCGGGCGCCGGGCCGACGCCGCACCGCTGGCGGCCACGGCAGCTGGTGACCCGGATCGGCACCGTGTTCCAGGAACCGCAGCACCAGTTCGTCGCCTCCACCGTCGTGGCTGAGCTCGCGGTCGGGCCGCGCCGGGTGGGGCTGTCCGAGGCGGAGGCACGCGGCCGGGTCGGCGAGCTGCTGGACCGGCTCCGGCTGGCCGGGCTGGCCCGGGCCCACCCGCACACCCTGTCCGGGGGCGAGCAGAGGCGGCTGTCGGTCGCGACGGCGCTGGCCACCCGGCCGCGGGTGGTGGTGCTGGACGAGCCCACCTTCGGCCAGGACCAGCGCACCTGGGTCGAGCTCGCCGAACTCCTCGGGGAGTTGCTGGACGCCGGGACCGCGGTCGTCGCCGCCACCCACGACGAGGCGCTGGTCCAGGCTCTCGGCGGGCAGGTGCTGCGGCTGCGCGACGGGGTTCCGAACGGTTCGGTCGGTTCGAGCCCGGCTGCGGCGAGTCTTCGAGCCCTGCAGTTGCGAGCCCGGCCGTTGCGAGCCCGGCTGCTGCGAGCCGGCTGGTGCCCGGGCCTGGCGCGGTGCGACCGGAGCCGGTGGGCTGAGATGTCGGACGTGGTCGAGCCTGCGGCCAGGACCTCCTCGCGGGCCCGGCTGGCCCGGGCCAACCCGGTGGCCAAGCTCGGCGTGGCGCTCGCGCTGTCGCTCGGCCTGGTGCTCACCGTGGACGCGGTCACCGCCGGCGTCGCGCTGGCCCTCGAGGTGCTCGCGCTGCCCTGGTGCGGGCTCTCCCCGCGGATGCTGCGGCGGCGCGGCTGGATCGTGCTCGCGGGCGGCGTCCCGGCCGGGATCGCCACCGCCCTGTTCGGCGTGGACAGCGGTCACCTGGTCGCCGGCCTGGGCCCGGTGACGGTGACCAGCGGCTCGGCCGCCGCGGGGGTCGCGATCACGCTGCGGGTGCTGGCCATCGGGCTGCCCGGCGTCGTGCTGCTGGCCACCACGGACCCGACCGACCTGGCGGACGCGCTGTCCCAGGTGCTGCGCCTGCCGCCGCGGTTCGTGCTCTCGGGGCTGGCGGCGATGCGGCTGTTCGGGGTGATGGCGCAGGAGTGGCAGGCGCTCGTGCTGGCCCGCCGGGCCCGGGGTCTGGGCGGCAGCAGCCTGATCGGGCGCCTGTCGACGGTGCCCGGGCTGGTGTTCGCCCTGCTGGTGCTGGCCATCCGGCGGGCGATCATCCTGGCCACGGCGATGGAGGCCCGCGGCTTCGGTGCCGGCGGGACGCGGACCTGGGCCCGGACCAGCCGGTTCACGATGGCCGACGCGGCCGTCGTGCTCGGCGGGGTGCTGATCGCCGTGCTGGCGACCGCGGCGGGAGTCGCCGCCGGCAGCTGGCACCTGCTGCTGAGCTGACCTTCAGTCGCGGCCGGCGCGCCGGGACACCTTGTCCGCGAGGGCCAGCGCATCGGCCTGTCGTACCGCGGCCAGCACATCCGCCGCGGGCGGGCACGCGGACCAGCCGAGCGAGAACGACAAGGTCGTCCCGTACACCGGGGCATGCCCGGCCAGTGCGGCGCGGATCGTCCGCACCAGCACCTCACCCGACTCCCCGGACCCGCCGCCCTCCCCGGACCCGCCGGCCTCCCCGGACCCGCCGCCCTCCCCGGACCCGCCGCCCTCCCCAAACTCGGTCGACAACTCGGCCGACGACACCAGGACGCCGAACTCGTCGCCCCCGAGCCGGGCGACCAGAGCCTCGGCGGGGGCGAGCGCCCGCAGCACGGCCCCGGCCCGACGGATCAGATCGTCGCCGGCGTCATGCCCGTGCGCGTCGTTGACCTGCTTCAGCCCGTCGATGTCCGCCATCAGCACGACCGTCCGGCCCGATCCGCGCCCGGTCCGGGCGAGCTCCTCGTCCCAGGCCCGCCGGTTGGCCAGCCCGGTGAGCGGATCGACCCGGGCCTGCTCGTGCACGGAGTCGAAGGCCGCGCCGAGGGTGACCGCCGTCTCCAGGTTGCGGACCCGATCCCGGGCGAGCAGGTACACCAGCCCGATCGGCACGGCCAGCACGCACAGGCCCCAGGGCGACCCATGCGCCGCCACCACGATGCAGAGCCCGAGCGGCGCCAGCAGCGCGTCGATCGCGAAGGTCCACAGCAGCGACCTGGCGACCTGGACCACCGGCACCCGCAGAGCCAGTGCGCGGGTGCAGCCGACGGCGGCGTCCAGCGCGAGCTGAGCGGCGAAGGCGCCGAGGTAGAGCGGCCACCGGCCCAGCGACGGTGCACCCGGCGCCGCCGCCCAGATCACCGCCACCGGGGCCAGGCTGTGCCAGCCCGCCATGCTGCGCGCCAGCACGCCGTGCAGCCGGTGCGGGCGGCGCAGTTCGGCGGCGTCGGCGAGCTGCAGCCCGCAGAGCACGGCGAGCGGCACGAGCGCCGGCGGGCAGGTCAGCACGAGGGCGACCAGCACCGGCTGCGTCGGCACTGCGCTGCCCGCGGTACCGGCGAACTCGGTGCGATGGGCGACCGCGTACAGCCCGATCAGCGGCAGCACGACGAGGCTGGACGTGTCCCCGGGGCGGCTCCCGATCAGGGCGCAGGCGACGGCGACGCTGATGAATCCCGCGCCGAGCAGAATGACCGACGCCCGGTCCCAGCGCCCCGCGTGGTCCGAGGCGCGCTCGCGCGCGTCAGAGATCTGCCGGACCGACGACAGCGCGCCGTCGAGATGATCGCCTCCATCGGGAGTGATCATCTCGCCGGCGCTCTGGGCAGTCGTGGCGGTCCATCCGATCGTGTCTTACAGCGGCTTCCAGGGGTCGACGAGGGCGTCGTCGATCTGCCAGGCGGCTGGGGTGCCGCCGGCAGAGAAGGTGACCTGCACCATCGCGGTCCCCGCCATGCTGCGAAGGTCGGGCAGGGACAGCCGCGGCGATGCGGCCCACCCCGCTGTCGAGCCGTCGATGTCGTAGTCCCTCCGGGCAGAGGTGAAGCCGTCCGTCCTGACGGTGATCGTCACGTGCAGCGCGGAACCTGAGACGCCGGGAGCGCGGTAGAAGAACCGCATCGAGTCCTCGTTGCGCCCGGTGCAGAACATCGGGGACGTGGTCATGCCCCCGGCGCTGATCCTCAGCGAGTTGGCGTCGGTGGCTCCGGAGACCCGCCACGGCTCGTTGCCGGGGACCACCTGCGCCCGGTACGACGCCCACGTCGTGAAGTAGCTCTCGAACCGTCCGTCCGGGATGGGGAAGTACTCGCTGGTATCACCACCCAGGGCCGCGAACGCCTGGGACGTCACCCTGACCCCGCACTCGGAGTTGATGATGGCGGCGGTGGCGGGTCCGGCCACCAGGGTGCCGGCGCCGGCGATCACGGCTGCGAGCAAGGGTGCCCGGGCGGCACGGAGCCCCAAGCGGCTCCCCCGACGGTCCGACATGGCACCCTCCACTTTCCGTGCATCATTGACGACCTTGAGTGACCATGATCTGTCGCCGGGGGCCGACATCGCGAGCACGGGGCGCAGATTCCCCCGATCGCCGCATGCGCGCCCGAACGGAGCAGCGTCGGCACGACCGGTGACGGGTCGCCCGGTCAGCGCCGCCGCCGGGCAGGCCCGGAAGGGTCACCCGTTCGGCGCGCCCGTGCTCCCGGTGACCGGGTCAGCTGGGCTCGATCAGGCGCAGCGCGAGGGTCGGGCAGGAGCTGACGGCCCGCCGGGCATCGTCCACGAGGTGGGCGGGGATCGCCTGGCCGGAGATGATCGGGAAGCCCCATTCGTCCAGCCGGATCACCTCGGGCAGCAGCTCGGTGCAGAGTCCGTGGCCCTTGCAGTTGGGCCAGTCCACGCGCAGCCTCGGGCCGCTGGGCGCGGGCCTCGAGGGCGGACCCCCCGAGCGGGCCGCCACGGACCAGCCGTCCCGCGGCGGTGCTGCCGCGTCCCGGTCACGCCGGCGCAGCGGCGGGGGGACCCGGACCGGCTCGAACACCGTGGTCTCCGCCGGTCCGGGCACTGCCGGTCCGGGTACTGCCGGTTGGCCAACGGCCGGGCGCCTGGCGGCGCGGTTGCCGTTCGGGTAGCTCATCGCACCATCACCCCCGCGGCCGCCCAGCACTGCCGGTTCTCGTGCGCCCGCACCTCGTCCGGGAAGGCCCGCAGCAGCGAGCGGACCAACCGGACCGTGCCGTCCGGGTGGGCGCAGGCCCCGCGACCGGTGACCACGTCCGCCAGCCCGATCATCCGCCGGGTGGCCGAGGCCTGGCCATGGTCGGCCAGCGCGGCGGTGGTCTGGGCGAGAGCCGGCAGGCCGTTCTTGCACGGCCCGCAGCGTCGCGCGCTCTGGCCGGCGAGGTACTCCACGATCCGCGCGGTCAGCACCACGGGGCAGGAGCCGCGGTCCAGCGGCAGCACCACGCCGGCCCCGAGCGCCGCCCCGGCATCGGTCAGGTCGGCCCGACTCAACCGCCGGGTGGCCACCTCGTGCGGCGGCAGCCAGGCGCCGTGATAGCCGCCCATCAGCACGGTGCAGTCCGGGTCGTAGCCGCACAGCCGCAGCACGTCGGCCAGCGGGGTTCCGAGCTCGACCTCCAGCACCACCGCGTTCGGCCCGTCCCCGGCCACCGTCAGCAGGGTCGTGCCCGGCTCGTCCGCGGTTCCCGCCTGGGCGTAGCGGACCGGGCCCATCGCGGCCAGCACCGCGAGCTGGGCGTAGGTCTCTGCGTTGGACAGCAGCGTCGGGCGCCCGCGCAGCCCCTTGACCGCGTCCGGCTGCCAGCCCGTGACGGGCAGGTTCTCCCGGCCCTCGATCAACTCGATCACCGCGCGGGCCTGGCCACCGACGAAGCCGCCCGTGGTCTGGAACAGCTCGTAGTCCAGCCCGGGCCCGCGCTCGGCGATCGCCGACTGCAGCGCCGGCAGCACCGCGGGCCGCTCCCCGGGGACGACCATATGGATCTGGGCGGCGCCGAGGGTCCGGGCGGCCAGCTCGGCGCCGTCCAGGACCAGGTGCGGGACGGTGGTCAGCAGCGCGGAGTCCTTGGCGCTGCCGGGCTCGCCCTCGGAGCAGTTCACCACCACGGCCCGGCGCTTGCCCGACTCCAGCACGGTCTGCACCTTGCGGGCGAACGGGAAGCCGGCACCGCCCCGGCCGCGGATCTCGGTGTGGTGCAGCAGGTCGAGCAGTTGCTTGCCGTTCACCCGGGGCAGCTGCGGCCACATCTGCCGGTGCGCCGCGAGGCCCGGACCGCGGCCGACCCCGGCCAGCAGCCGGGGGCCGACCACGACCGCGGTGTCGAACTGGAACCCGGCCGGGGCGATCACGTAGCCGGTCATGCGGCGAGCCTCCGCTCGTGGCTGAGCGTCGCCAGGCGGATCACCCCGACGGCAGCGATCACGCCGACGCTGGCCACCGTCACCCCGACCCCCCAGGAAGTGCCCGAGTCGGTACCGATGCCGACGCCGTGCAGCACGGCGACGCCCCAGAACAGGTACGCGAGCAGGTGGATGCCACGCCAGTTCCGGTGCGTCAGCCGGTGCCGGACCAGGCTGGTCAGCACGATCGCCAGGAGCAGGTCGCAGGCCAGCGTCCCCAGCCAGAGCCAGACGCCCTTGTACCCGCCGGCCCGGGGCAGGAACGCCTCGTACCAGCGGATGTCGACGTAGCTGTCCACCACGGCGGTGGTGATGTGCACGGCCAGCAGGGACGCGGTCAGCAGCGAGACGTTGCGGTGCAGTGCCTGGGTGGCGAACCGGGGCCAGCGCGAGGTGCCGGCCCGCGCGGTCGACATCACGCCCATCGCCGTGGTGAGCGTGAGCAGCGCGAGCAGCACCACGCCCGTCCCGCGGTTGGCGTACCAGAGCATCGGGCCGTGCGTCAGTCCCGTCATCGCTCACCCTCCGCGGGCCAGCCGGCCACCCGCAGGACGTCCCCCTCGGCGGATACCAGGCGGGCCGCCAGGCCGCGCCCGGCGAGCCATTCGGGCGCGCGCTCGCCCATCACGATCGACGCCGTGCTGGCGGTGTTCGCCCGGACGCAGTCGTCCGCAGCCACGGAGACCGTG
This sequence comes from uncultured Actinomycetota bacterium, assembly GCA_963740575.1. GTDB lineage: Bacteria > Actinomycetota > Actinomycetes > Actinomycetales > Kineosporiaceae > CAVUET01. The sequence continues at coordinate 76,914 of CAVUET010000007.1, forward strand.
CGCCAGCAGTGCTGCACCGGGCGGCCGGTGCGCGGGTCGATGAGGTGGTGCACGACCGCGTCGCCGCGCCGCCAACGCCGGCTCAGCACGCCGGAGGTCGCCATCCCGCCGCGTTCCAGCAGCACGGTCTCGTCCGCCTCGCCCGTCGGCAGCTCGCTGATCTCGACCCGCCACGGGTGCGGTTCGGCGTCCGGATCCACCGCCCCGACGGCGACGTCGCCGCCCAGGCTGATGATCAGGTCGCAGCCCACCCGCTCGCCAACCCGGGCAGCGACCAGGTCGGCGGCGAACGCCTTGCCGGTGGCGCCGAGATCGAGCGCGGTGCCGGCCGGGACCCGGATCGCGCCGCCGTCGGAGTCGATCCCGACCTCGCGCCAGGCGTCCGGCACCGGCAGCACCGGAAGGGCCGACGGACCGTACGCGCCGGGGGCGCGGGCCAGCACCTCGGCCAGGTCGCGGTCGTAGCCGGCGGCCGCCAGGGTCAGCCCGAGGGTGGGGTCGACCAGGCCGCCGGAGTCCTCGGCGGCGGTCAGCGCCACCCGGACGGCTGCGACGAGCAGCGGGCCGGCCTCGACCCAGCGGCCCGCGTCGCGGTTGGCGCGGGTCAGCTCGGAGTCGACCCGGAACCGGCTGCAGGCCAGGTCAACGGCGTCCAGGAGCTCGGCTGCCTGCGCCTGCGCCGCGGGCAGCAGGGACGCATCGGCGACCACCAGGTTGACGTAGGTGCCGAGGGCGCGCCACGAGGTGCCTGCGTACCGGTCGCGGTCGGGTCGGGGCGTGCGCAGCGGGGAACTCGCCGGCGCGGTGGCCGGCGATGTCGTGGCGGCCAGGGTCATCGCCTTCCATCGGGCCGGGAATCGGGGGCCGTGGCGGGCTGCGCTGCCTGCCGGGGGTGAGCTGGCGGGGTGAGCTGGCGGGGTGAGCTGGCGGGGTGAGCGGGCGGGGTGAGCGGGCGGGGTGAGTGGCCAGAGTGAGTGGCCAGAGTGAGTGGCCAGAGTGAGTGGCCAGAGTGAGTGGCCAGAGTGAGTGGCCAGAGTGAGTGGCCAGAGTGAGTGGCCAGAGTGAGTGGCCAGAGTGGGACGGTCAGGAGCTGCTGGACTTCACCGGGGCGGGCGTGCCGGTGCTGGTCGAGGGGGCCGCCCTGGTCGTGGTGCTCGGGGCTGCCTTGACCGTGGTCTGGCGGGCGGTCGTGGTCGTCCGCGCGGCCGCCGTGCTCGCCCTGTGGGTGGCGCTGGTCCTGCTCGCGGCGCTGGTCGGGGCGCTGGTCGAGCGGTAGGCGTGCGTGCTGCTGGCCGGAGCCTTCGCGGAGCTGGCTCCGGCCACGCCGGTCGGGCTGGCCGCCGGCTGCTTCGCCGCGTTCTGGCTGGTCGCGTCGGCCGCCTGGACCTTCAGGGCGTCCCGCTGCTGGGTCTCCCGCGCGGCCAGGGCCGTGGCTGCGCCGGTTGCTGCCAGGGCACCCGCCGTGATGCTGCCGGTGAGCACGGACAGTACGCGCATGGCCCGGTCTCGGTCGCTGGGAGTCACTCGCTTCATGGCGGAAGCATCTTGGCGACCACGTGAAGGCCCAGTCAGCGATGAGTCAAGGCCAGGTCAAGATACGGAATGCACCCGTTGCCTGATCACCCGGACGGCTCCCTGAATCCGGGGATCAAGCCCTGACCGGGCGTTTCGCGGAGCTCTTTGCAGATCCTTGACCTGGTCACGAGGCAGGCATGACGCGCCCGCGTCCAGGGTTCGGCAGGTCGCCCGCCGCGGGAACGTGGCGGGGGCGGATCAATCCCCTGCGCCGGAGGTGCGCGTGTTGTTACGTCCGAACCTGGCAGTGATCGCCGGGGTGGCGGCCGGGGTCTGCCTGGCCGGGCTGTCGTACGTGAGCCTGAGCAGCGTCGGCCCGACCTCGGTCAAGGGTCCGGTGGTGCACCCCGTCGCGGCCGACCCGAACACCTCGGGAGCGCCGACAGCCACGCCGAGCCCGGCGGCCACCACCGCGCTGTCCACGACCACGGCGGCGTCCGCGCTGGGCCTGCCCGCCGGCACGACGTCGAGCAGCACCTCGAGCCGGGCCGTGGTCACCGCCGCGCCGACCAGGACCGCGGCGCCGCCCCCGCCCACCACGGCCCGGCCCACCTCCACCCGCCCCCGGCCCCCGACCACGACGTCCACCTCGACCCGCACCCCCACCCCGTCGCCGACCCGCTCCGACGACTGAGCGGGGACGCCGTGCCCCCCCGCCCCGCCCCCGGAAAGCCGGTCCGCCTACCGGTCCGCCTACCGGTCCGCGGGGCCGAACAGGACGCGGACGAGCGCGCCGCCGAGCCGGGAGCGGCCCAGCTCGAGGCTGCCCCCCGAGGCGAGCGCCGCTCGCCGGGCGATGTCCAGCCCGATCCCGGTCGAGCCGGCGCCGGACCGCCCGCGGGACACGATGTCGCCCGGAGGCAGCCCGGGCCCGCCGTCCTCGACCGACAGCACGATCATCGAGTCGGCGCGCTGCACCACCCAGACCTCGATCGGGACCCCCTCGTCGGTGTGCGCGAACGCGTTGTCCAGCAGCACGTCCACCACGTCCGCCAGGTCGGACGCCTGCAGCCGGGCCCGCAGCGGCCGGTCCGGCAGTCCCAGCCGCAACCACCGGGCCTGGTCGTCGGCCAGGGCGGACCAGAACGACACCCGATCCCGGACCACCCGACCCACGTCGCAGGAGGCCACCACGCCGGCGTGGGTCGGGCGCCGGGCGTCATGCACGATGGCGTCCACGGTCCGCTCCAGCTGGGCGACGTGGTCGCGGACCCGATCGGCCAGCTCGGGATCGGCGATGCCTTCGGTGTCCAGGCGCAGCGCGGTCACCGGGGTGCGCAGCCGGTGCGACAGGTCGGCCACCGAGTCACGTTCGGCGGCGAGCAGTTGCTCGATCCGCCCGGCCAGCCGGTTCAGGGCTCCGGCCATCGCCACCACCTCGGGCGGCCCTCGCTCGGGGACGCGGGTGTCCAGCCCCCCGGCGCGCAGCGCGTCCGCCGCCTGCGCCACCTCGCGCATCGGCGCGCTGACCCGCCGGGCCATCCGGTCGGCAGCCAGCACCGCGACCACGAGCAGCAGCAGGCCCAGGACGCCGAGCGTCACGGTGGCCCCGACCACTCCCTGGTGCAGCTGCTGCTCGGGGACGACGGTGCGGACCACGACCGTGCCGGACTGGCCGATCACCGGCACGTAGAGCACGATCTGGCCGCCGATCCGCGGGGTCTGCGACTGCCCCTGCTGGGCGGCCAGCAGGTACGGGTCGTTGATCGCCGGTGCGGGGCCGAAGACGGTGTGGTCCGGCAGCACCACCGTCGTGGTCCCGGTCGGCCGGTCGCCGACCTGGGACGACAGGTAGCGGTCCAGCACGTTCCGGTCCGGGATCTTGATCGCGATGCTGCCGAGGGACTGCGCCTCGACCCGGGCCGAGTTGATCGCCCGGTCCTCGGCGAGGGTGCGCAGGAGCAGGGCGAGGGGGACCAGGAATGCCAGCACAACGGCTGAGGTCGTGGCCGCGACCAGGAAGGTCAGGCGCCGGCGCACCGGGCCGCTCCCTAGCGACCGTCAGGCGCGGCCAGCCGGATACCGACCCCTCGGGCGCTGTGCAGGTAGCGCGGCTCGGCCGCGGTCTCGCCGAGCTTGCGGCGCAGCCAGGACAGGTGCACGTCCACGGTGCGGTCGCCGCCCCCGTACGGCTGCCGCCAGACCTCGGCCAGCAGGTCGCGCTTGCTGACCACCTCGCCGGCCCGCTGGGCGAGCGCGAGCAGCAGGTCGAACTCCTTGCGGGACAGCTCCAGCGGCCGCGAGTCCAGGCTGGCAGAGCGGGTCCGGGGGTCGACCACGAGACCGCCGACCGTGATCGCCCCCTCGGTCCGCTGGGCGCCGCTGCGTCGCAGCACGGCCCGGATCCGGGCGTCCAGGTGATCGGCCCCGAACGGCTTGACGACGAAGTCGTCCGCGCCGGCGTCCAGCGCCTTGACCACCTCGGCGTCGTCGTCGCGGGCCGTCACCACGATCACCGGCACCTCGCTGATCGAACGGAGCATGGACAGGATCTGCAGCCCGTCGACGTCCGGCAGTCCGAGGTCGAGCAGGACCACGTCCGGGCGGTCGTCGATGACCGACTGCAGCCCGGGCAGTCCTGCGGGCTGCCAGGTGACGGCGTGCCCGCGCTCGGTCAGCGCCCGGCTCAGTGCCGAGCGGATCCCGGCGTCGTCCTCCACCAGCAGGATCACGGCCACGACCGCGAAGGTACGCCACGGGAGCCGGGACGGCGCAAGCCAGGAGGCCGGGCCGTCGATGCCGGGCGTGACGATCAGGGCCTGTGCGAAGGTTGGAGGCGATGATGAGGCGAGGGACCCGGGTAGCCGGCGGGGTGGTGGCCTGGGCCTGCTGCGTCAGCGGCGTGGCGTGGGGCGCCTGGTACGCGATCGACTCCGCCGGCCGCCAGGTCACCCTGACGAGCCTGCCGGCGAACCCGCCGGGCGCCGGCCAGGCGGCGCCCGCACCGAGCGCCACCGTCGATCCCGCCACACCCGCGACGGCCAGCCCCTCGACGAGCGCGACCCCTACCGGCCCGGCGACCTCGACGAGCGCGCCACCGGCCCGCCAGACCGCTGCCCCGAACGGGCCGACCGGCTCCCGCCCCCTGCCGAGCCCGTCCACCCAGTCGACTCAACCGCCGCCGCAGCCGCAGCCGATCACCGGCTCGGTGCCGACCCAGGGCGGCACCCTCGAGCTGGAGTGCACCGGGACACAGGTGACGGACTACAGCGCGCAGCCCGCGGACGGCTGGTCCGGTCGGGTGCAGCGCGAGTCGTCGAGCACCATCCGGGCGGTGTTCACCAGGAACTCCTCGGTGATCACGATCTACGGCAGCTGCTCGACCGGCCGGCCGCACTTCGACGTCGGCGATCACTGGGACGAGTGAGCCCGCCCGGGCGTGCGCGCTGGACGGCTCGCCCGGCTGAGCTGTGGATGACGGGCGCAGGGTTCGCCCCGGCGTGACGATCATGGTTCGGTGACGATTCCGTTCCCGACGATCGAGGTGCACGATGGCCGTCATGACGGTGATGCCGCGTGCGGGTGACTGGACGGTCGACGATCTCGACGCGTTGCCGTCCGACGGCCTGCGCTACGAGCTGGTCGACGGGGTGCTGCTGGTGACGCCCGCCCCGGTGCCCCGGCATCAACGCGCTGTGGGCCGCCTCTTCCTGCTCCTGAACGACGCCATGACCGACGACACCGAGGTGTTCGTCGCGCCGCTGGACTACCGGCCGACGCGACGGCGCTCGCTGGAGCCGGACGTGATGGTGGTCCGCGTCCAGGACGTCGGCGAGAAGAACATCGCCGCGCCTCCGCTCCAGGTTGTCGAGGTGCTGTCACCCGGGACGCGGTCGGTCGATCTGCTGCTCAAGCGGGGGGTCTACGAGGAGAGCAAGGTTCCGGCGTACTGGCTGGTCGACCCGGACGAGCCGTCGATGACCGTGCTCGAGCTCGACGGCGGGGGACGGTACGAGCAGGTGGGCCGAGCTGTCGGCGATGAGCTGATCACCGTGTCCCACCCGTACCTGATGACCCTGACGCCGTCCCAGCTCGTCAGCCGCTGACCCGGCGGGCGTCCGCCGTCCGGGTGGTTTCTGGGCTTCACAGCCGGGGAATGGGCAACTCAGTGCCGAAGTTGAGTCTGACAGGCTCAGATTTGGTCAGTGCCGGTTTGACAAGAACACCGGCCCGACGACAACCTGAGCGCAGGCAACTCACGTCAGGTCCCGAACCGGGGCCGGCACGGAACCTCATCGAGCGTCTGGAAAGGACGACCACGACATGGCACGAGCGGTCGGCATCGACCTCGGCACGACGAACTCCGTCGTCGCCGTCCTGGAGGGTGGCGAGCCCACCGTCATCGCCAACGCCGAGGGCGGGCGGACGACCCCGTCCGTGGTGGCCTTCGCCAAGTCCGGCGAGCCTCTGGTCGGCGAGGTGGCCAAGCGCCAGGCGGTGACCAACGTCGAGCGCACCATCCGGTCGGTCAAGCGCCACATGGGCACCGACTGGAGTGTCGAGATCGACGGCAAGAACTACACCGCGCAGGAGATCTCCGCGCGCGTGCTGCAGAAGCTCAAGCGGGACGCGGAGGAGTACCTCGGCGAGCCGGTCACGGACGCCGTCGTCACGGTCCCCGCGTACTTCAACGACCACCAGCGCCAGGCCACCAAGGAGGCCGGTGAGATCGCCGGCCTGAACGTGCTGCGGATCATCAACGAGCCGACCGCGGCCGCGTTGGCCTACGGCCTGGACAAGGGCAAGGAGGACGAGCTGATCCTCGTCTTCGACCTCGGCGGCGGCACCTTCGACGTGTCCCTGCTGGAGGTCGGCAAGGACGAGGACGGGTTCTCCACCATCCAGGTGCGCGCCACCTCCGGCGACAACCACCTGGGCGGCGACGACTGGGACCAGCGGGTCGTCGACCACCTGATCAGCACGGTGAAGAACACCACCGGCGTAGACCTGTCCAAGGACAAGATCGCGATGCAGCGGCTGCGCGAGGCCGCCGAGCAGGCGAAGAAGGAGCTGTCCAGCTCCACCGCCACCTCGATCTCGCTGCAGTACCTGTCGATGACCGAGAACGGCCCGGTGCACCTGGACGAGAAGCTCACCCGGGCGCAGTTCCAGCAGATGACCGCGGACCTGCTCGAGCGCACCAAGGGACCGTTCCGGTCGGTGATCAAGGACGCCGGGGTCCAGCTGTCGCAGATCGATCACATCGTCATGGTCGGCGGCTCGACCCGGATGCCCGCCGTGGCCGACGTGGTCCGCGAGCTGACCGGCGGCAAGGAGCCGAACAAGGGCGTCAACCCGGACGAGGTCGTCGCCGTCGGCGCCGCCCTGCAGGCCGGCGTGCTCAAGGGTGAGCGCAAGGACGTGCTGCTCATCGACGTCACCCCGCTCAGCCTCGGCATCGAGACCAAGGGCGGGATCATGACCAAGCTGATCCAGCGCAACACGGCGATCCCGACCAAGGCGTCCGAGGTATTCACGACGGCGGACGACAACCAGCCGAGCGTGCTCATCCAGGTCTTCCAGGGGGAGCGCGAGCTGGCCCGGGACAACAAGCCGCTGGGCACCTTCGAGCTGACCGGCATCGCCCCGGCCCCGCGCGGCATCCCGCAGGTCGAGGTCACCTTCGACATCGACGCCAATGGCATCGTGCAGGTGTCCGCCAAGGACCGCGGCACGGGCAAGGAGCAGTCGATCACCATCTCCGGCGGCAGCGCGCTGCCGAAGGACGAGATCGACCGGATGGTCCGCGAGGCCGAGGCGCACGCCGAGGACGACCGCAAGCGGCGCGAGGAGGCCGAGGTCCGCAACTCCGCGGAGCAGCTGGTCTACTCCACCGAGAAGTTCCTCGCCGACAACGACGACAAGCTGCCCGAGGACGGCAAGACCAAGGTCAAGTCGGCCATCGGCGAGCTGAAGACGGCGCTCGCCGGCACCGACGCTAACGAGGTCAAGGCCAAGCACGAGGCGCTGGCCAAGGCCAGCCAGGAGCTCGGCTCGGCGATGTACGCCCAGGCCTCGCAGGAGGAGGCGCCGTCCGACGGCGCGGGCGGGTCCGCCGGATCGTCCGGCCCGGCCTCCGGTGACGACGACGTGGTGGACGCCGAGATCGTCGACGAGGGCAAGTGATGGACGAGGCCACGACGGGTGACCGGGTCACCGGTGGCCCGGGCCCTGAGGTCGGTACGGACACGGGCGAGGAACCGCGCGGCCCGGTGATCCACGACCGGCGGCGCCTGGACCCCGAGACGGGACGGGTCCGGCAGGCCTACGCGGCTGCCGGACCGGCCCCTGCCGCGGGCACGGGCACCCGGACGCCCGACGAGGCGGCCGAGGACAGGCTGGCCGACCAGCTCGCCGCCGACCTGACCGCGGCCCGGGCGGCCGCCGAGGAGCGGCTGGCCGACCTGCAGCGGTTGCAGGCCGAGTACGTGAACTACCGGCGCCGGGTCGAGCGGGACCGCGACGTCGCCCGCGACCTCGCCGTCGCCGGGGTGCTCGAGTCGCTGCTGCCCCTGCTGGACGACGTCCACCTGGCGCGCCAGCACGGCGACCTGGAGAGCGGGCCGTTCGCCGCGATCGCGGACAAGCTCGAGACGACCCTGACCCGGTTCGGGCTGGCCCGCTACGGCGAGCCGGGCGAGACCTTCGACCCGACCGTGCACGAGGCGCTGATGCACACCGAGGCCGAACTGGCCGAGGGCACCACGGACACCACCGTCGTGCAGGTGCTGCAGCCGGGGTACAAGATCGGTGAGCGGGTGCTGCGCCCGGCCAGGGTCGCGGTGGCAGACCCGGCGTGACGGCGCGGCGAAACGGCGGAGGGGAGGTGAGCGCGTGATGGCCGGTCAGGACTGGTTCGAGAAGGACTTCTACGCCGTGCTCGGCGTCCCGGCCGAGGCGTCGGCCGACGACGTCAAGAAGGCGTACCGGAAGCTGGCGCGCAAGCACCACCCGGACGCCAACTCCGGTGATACCGCGGCGGAGAAGCGGTTCAAGGAGATCGGCGAGGCGTACGCCGTGCTCTCCCACCCCGACCAGCGGCAGCAGTACGACGCGGTCCGGCAGATGGCCCGCGGCGGCGCGCGCTTCACCGCGGGCGGTCCGAACGGCGGCGCCGGCGGGTTCGAGGACGTCTTCAGCAACCTGTTCGGGGGCGGCGGCGGCAACGTCCGGTTCACCCGCACCGGGGCGCCACCCGGGGGCGGGGGAGCCGGGGTTCCGCCCGGCTTCGAGGACCTGCTCGGCGGCATCTTCGGTGCCGGTGGGGCCGGTGGAGCGGGTCCGGGCGCGGGGTTCCGCGCTCCGCGGGGGCCGCGTCGCGGCGACGACCTGTCCGCGGAGGTCGCGCTGACCTTCCGGCAGGCGGTCGAGGGCGCGCAGCTCAGCCTCCGGGTGGACGATCCGCGCACCGGCGCCAGGACGGTGAACGCGCGGGTGCCGGCCGGGGTGCGGGACGGGCAGAGGGTCCGGCTTCGGGGCAAGGGCCGCCCTGGCGACGCCGGGGCGGAATCCGGCGACCTCGTGGTCACCGTGCACGTCGCCCCGGACTCGGTCTTCGGCCTGGACGGCAACGACCTGCGGCTGACCGTGCCGATCACCTTCCCCGAGGCGGCGCTCGGCGCCCAGATCGAGGTGCCGACCTTCGACGGGTCGACGGTCCGGCTCAAGGTCCCGGCGGGGACCCCGTCCGGCCGGACCCTGCGGGTGCGCGGGCGCGGGGTGCGCACCGCCAAGCACACCGGCGACCTCCTGGTGACCGTGCAGGTGGCGGTCCCGCAGAAGCTGGATGCCGCGGCCAAGGCGGCGCTGGAGACCTTCGCCGAGCACACCGGGGGTGAGGATCCGCGCGCCGAGCTGATGCAGCGGGCGCGAGGCACGGCCGGAGCCGGCGATGCCCGGTGACGTGCCGCGCGCCGGCCGGTCCGGCGCCAGGTCGGCGGCCTGGATCGTGGATCTCGAGCTGCAACTGGACGACAGCACGCCGGTCTTCGTGATCTCGGTGGCCGCCCAGCTGGCCGGCATGCACCCGCAGACGCTGCGCCAGTACGACCGGCTCGGGCTGGTCAGTCCCGGGCGGACGGCGGGACGCGGGCGCCGCTACTCGGCCCGCGACGTCGCCGTCCTGCGCGAGGTGCAGCGGCTGTCCCAGGAAGAGGGCGTCAACCTCGCCGGAATCAAGCGGATCCTCGAGCTGGAGCTGCAGGTTGACGGGCTGCGCGAGCAGCTCGTCCGCCTGTCCGACGAGCTGTCCGAGGCCCGGGCCCGGCTGGCCACAGGGCAGCGCGTGTTCGCCGCCGACCCCACCGGCGACATCGTCGCGGTGCGCCCCGGCCGCCGACCGCAGCGCTCCTCGGCGCCGTCCTCCGGCGCCCTCGTGGTCTGGCGTCCCCAACCGCGGCGATAGGCGCGGCCGTCAGGCCTGGACCACCCGGATCCTCAGCTTCGGGTACGCGGGCTCGCCTGGCTGCGGCCTCGTGGGGGCCCCCGTGCGGGGATTGCCCCGATGCCGCCCATTCGTTCGGTCCCGCATGATCGGCGGACCCGGCCACCCCGACGGGGCCGCCGGTCCAGCCGCTATCGAACCGGAAGGGGCCTGAAGTGAACAACGACTCCGGCGCGCTCGCGCCGACCTCTGCCCAGCGCCCGCGCGCTCTCGTGCTCGCCGTGTCGGGCGGTGTCCTGGTCGCGGTGCTGACCCTGCTCGCGATGGGTCTCGGGCTCGCCGGCGGACGGCAGGCCATCGAGGACGCCCTGCGCTCCGACCTCGGGCTGGGCTCGGGCTCGCTGCCCGCGCTGGTCGGCGCCGCCATCGACGATGGCTACCAGACCCTGCAGGCCCGGGCCACGCTCGGCATCGTGATCGCCGTGCTGGTGCTGCTCTTCGCGCTGCTGGCCGCCCGCGGGGCACTGTGGGCACGGATCGTGCTCGCGGTCGTCCTGCTGGTCAACCTCGGGCTGCTGCTGCGGGCGGTGACCGACGTCTTCCCCGGGATCGCCAAAGCCGTCGGCACGCTGGCCGTGCTCGTCTCGGTCGCCGTCATGGCGGCCGCGTTCCTGCCGGGGATCGGCCGGTACCGGCAGGAACGGCGCGCCGGAACCGCCGCGGTCAGCGCCTCGCCCCTCTGACCGGTCGCGACGAAACTGACCCGACGGCCCGGGCCGAGCCGGACGGCTCGGCCCGGGCCGTCGGCGTCGTCCTCCGACGAGAGTCCTCCGGCGAGAGTCAGCCGGCGAGCACCTGCGCGAGCAGGATCTTGGCGATCATCGCGGCCGGGTAGACCAGGGCGTAGCCGAGCGCCACCCGGTTGTCGAACGCCGTCCGCTCGTTGGCGAACGCGAGGATGGCCGGCTGCGTCTGCGTCCCGGCCACCATCCCGGCCAGTCGGGTGGGGTCGATCCGGTGCAGGTAGCGGCCGATCAGCACGATGGCCGTCGCGGCCATGCCGGTGGCCAGGGCGCCGGTCAGTGCCACCCGCCAGCCGGTTCCGGACGTGATCGCCGTGGAGAACGAGCCGCCGGCGCGGGACCCTGCGAAGGCCAGGAAGGCCAGCATCCCGAACGTCGACAGTGTGGACGCCGCGGTCCGGGACAGGCCGGTGACCAGCGGTCCGACCCGTCCGAGCCGGCCGAACACGAGCCCGACCAGGAGCGTTCCGGCGGCGGCCCCGACCGCGAACCCGCCGCCGGGAACCGGCACCGGCACGGTGCCCAGGAGCACGCCCAGCGTCAGCCCGAGGGCGAGCCCGATCGGGTTGATGTCGGACATCACGCGCTCGGAGTCACCCAGATAGGCCGCCGCCTCGCGCAGCCGGTTCGCCGGGCAGATCACCCGCAGCCGGTCGCCGAGCTGGGTGACGATGTCGTCGCTCGCCACCATGTCGACGTCGCCCCGCCGGACCCGGCTGACAATGGCACCGAACCGCTCGTTCAGCTCCAGGTCGCCCAGCGGACGGCCGGCCAGGGCCCGGCTGGACAGCGTGATCCGGCGCGAGTCCAGCAGCGGACCGTTGGTGTTCAGGGTCTGCGAGGATCGGTGGCCGAGCCCGCGGGCCACCGCGTCCACCGTCTGCTCCTGCCCCACGACGGTGATCAGGTCGCCGGGGGCCAGCACCTCGTCCTCGTTGGCGATCTGGACCTGGGCGGCGTCGCCATGTGCCAGCCGGGAGACCACGATGTCCCCGTCGTGCTCCTCGACCACGTCGCGGACCCGGGGCTGGTCCGCGCGGTCGACCCGGATGGTGGCGTTGGTCAGGGCCGGCGCGACACCGTCATCAGGGCCGCGACGGCGCAGCACGACGGCGGCCGCGACCAGCATGCCCAGCACGCCGAACAGGTAGGAGATGGAGTACCCGACCGTGGCGCCGGCAGGGTCGCCCGAGCGCTCGGCGGCGGCGGCCAGCGCCGGGGTGTTGGTCAGGGCTCCGGCGAACGTGCCCGCGATGGTGCCCGGCGTCAGCCCGAGCGCGCGCCCGACGGTCGCCGTCAGGAGAGCGGCCGCGACCAGGACCGCCGTCAGGCTCAGCACCGGGCGCCAGCCCTTGCTCAGCGTTGCGAAGAACGTCGGCCCGGAGCCGATGCCCACGGTGTAGGTGAACAGCACCAGCCCGAGCGTGCCGACGACCTCCGGCAGGGCGAGGTTGACGTCCTGCGAGGCGGCCAGGGCGGACAGCCCGATCGCGGTGAACAGCACCGCGGCGGGACCGATCTGGACGTCCCGGATCCGGATCGCGCCGAGCGCCGAGCCGAGCGCGAACAGCAGGAAGAGGAAGACGAGGGGTTGGTGGCTGAGGAAGGTCAGGGCCGCATGCACGATCGGATCTCCCGTCAGGACCGGTGGACTGCGCGGGTGCCAGCCGCTCGCCGACCAGCGTCCCAGCCGTTATGTCGGGTCCCGCGTGGCCTAGGTCCTTACGCCGTCCGGGTGACAACCCGGCCGATCGAGCCGCGAAAGCGCTTTCAGGCGAGGTTGGGACGAACGACTGGCGGAGCTACAGCGGAGAGAACCCACGAGTCGGTCAAGGGTCACCGGGCGTCGGTACGTGAGGGCGCTGCTAACGCGACTGCAGGGCGTCCAGGGCGACGGCCATCGCGGCGGCGACCCGGCCGTCCAGCCGCCCGCCGGGCACGGTCACGTCGTACCGGTCCCGCAGCGACCGGCGGCGCTGCGAGCTGAGCACCACCTGGCCCGAGGCGTCCGCGAAGTCGAAGTGGAACAGGAACGGCAGCGGGATGTCGAGCGGCGCGAACTCCCACAGCCGGCGCAGCACCGCGATGAACGCGTTCCTCTCGGTCCCGGTGGCCTCGATCGGGGTGCCGTCGAGGCCGGGGCCGCCGAGGTGCCAGGTGGAGCGCAGCAGCGAGCGGGCGAAGTCCTTGCGGAACCAGCCGATCGGCCGGCCGGCCGCGTCCGTCACGTCATAGGTGGCGCCCAGGTCCATCCGCTGCCGGGCCCTGAACCCGAACACCGGGACGGTCCTGGCCTCGTCCGCGAAGAACGTGACCTGCTCGCGCAGGGCCATCCGCTTCTGCTGGGCCATCGCCAGCAGCTCGCCCGGCGCCCCGTCCGGGCCGACCGCCCGGATCTCGTACCGGTTGACCATCATGGTCAGCCGCTGGCTGACCTGGAACCTCTCGATGCCCTCAAGTCCGGCCATCCGCCTGTGCCTCCCCGGCCCGAAGCGTCGATGATGAGGCCCGAGTCTGACGCAGCCCGCGATCGTCGATGCAAGTTGAGTGGAAGAGACTCAACTCTTTGCGCGTTGCTCTGGACAGGATCGGAATCACCCGGAGGACACTTCGACCATGGATCTCAAGCTCACCACGCGCAGCCAGGAAGCGATGGCAGCCGCCGTTCGCAGCGCCGCCACCGACGGGCACCCGCAGGTCGAGCCGGCGCACCTGCTGGCCGCGCTGCTGGCCCAGGTGGACGGGGTCGCACCCGCCCTGCTGGCCGCGGTCGGCGCGGACGTCCGGGAGCTGACCGCGGCCACCGAGCGCGCGCTGGCGGCGCTGCCGCGGGCCAGCGGCTCGACCGTGAGCTCGCCCAACCTCGGCCGCGCCACCTATCAGGCGATGTCCGCGGCCGGTGACGTCGCCCGTGACCTGGCCGACGAGTACGTCTCGACCGAGCACCTGCTGATCGGCCTGGCACCGGCCAAGGGCGCGCCGACCGCGGGGCCCGGCTCGGTGGCTGCCGCCCTGGCTGCCGCCGGCGCCACCCGTGAGGCACTGATGGCCGCCCTGCCCGGCGTGCGCGGCAGCTCCCGGGTGACCAGCCCCGACCCCGAGGGCACCTACAACGCGCTGGAGAAGTACGGCGTGGACCTGACCGCCGCGGCCCGGGACGGCCGGCTCGACCCGGTGATCGGCCGGGACGCCGAGATCCGGCGTGTGATCCAGGTGCTCTCCCGGCGAACGAAGAACAACCCAGTGCTGATCGGTGAGCCCGGCGTGGGCAAGACCGCCGTGGTGGAAGGCCTGGCGCAGCGGATCGTGGCCGGTGACGTGCCGGAGTCGTTGCGCGGCAAGCGGTTGGTGGCGCTCGACCTCGGCGCGATGGTCGCGGGCGCGAAGTACCGCGGGGAGTTCGAGGAGCGGCTGAAGGCCGTACTGGCCGAGATCAAGGACTCCGACGGCCAGGTCGTCACCTTCCTCGACGAGTTGCACACCGTGGTCGGCGCCGGCGCGACCGGCGAGGGCGCGATGGACGCGGGCAACATGCTCAAGCCGATGCTGGCCCGCGGCGAGCTGCGCATGGTGGGTGCGACCACGCTGGACGAGTACCGCGAGCACATCGAGAAGGACGCCGCGCTGGAGCGGCGCTTCCAGCAGGTCTACGTCGGCGAGCCGAGCGTCGAGGACACCGTGGGGATCCTGCGCGGGCTGAAGGAGCGCTACGAGGCGCATCACAAGGTCACGATCTCGGACGCCGCGCTGGTCGCGGCGGCGACCCTGTCGCACCGGTACATCACCGGGCGGCAGCTGCCGGACAAGGCGATCGACCTGGTCGACGAGGCGGCGTCCCGGCTGCGGATGGAGATCGACTCCTCGCCGGAGGAGATCGACGCCCTGCGCCGGCAGGTGGACCGGCTGAAGATGGAGGAGATGGCGCTGGCCCGCGAGGGCGACCCCGCGTCCCAGGCCCGGCTGGAGAAGCTGCGTGCCGACCTGGCCGACCGGTCCGAGCAGCTGAACGCGCTGAACGCCCGCTGGGAGGCCGAGAAGGCCGGCCTGAACCGGGTCGGTGAGCTGAAGGAGCGGCTGGACAGCCTGCGCGGGCAGGCCGAGCGGCTACAGCGCGAGGGTGACCTCGAGGCGGCCTCGCGGCTGCTCTACGGCGACATCCCGACCATCGAGAAGGAGCTCGCCGCGGCCCAGGCCGCCGAGACCGGTGCCGCGACGGGTGCCGCGACCGGTGCCGCGACCGGTGCCGCGACCGCTCCGCAGCCGAGCATGGTGAAGGACCAGGTCGGCCCGGACGACGTCGCGGACGTGGTCGCCGCCTGGACCGGGATTCCCGCCGGGCGGCTGCTGGAGGGTGAGACCGCGAAGCTGCTGCGGATGGAGGAGTCCATCGGCAGGCGGCTGATCGGGCAGCAGGCCGCCGTCCGCACGGTGTCCGACGCGGTCCGCCGGGCCCGGGCGGGCATCAGCGACCCGGACCGCCCGACCGGCTCGTTCCTGTTCCTCGGCCCGACCGGCGTCGGCAAGACCGAGCTGGCCAAGGCCCTGGCGGACTTCCTGTTCGACGACGAGCGGGCGATGGTCCGGATCGACATGAGCGAGTACGGCGAGAAGCACTCGGTGGCCCGCCTGGTCGGCGCCCCGCCCGGCTACGTCGGGTACGAGGAGGGCGGCCAGCTGACCGAGGCGGTCCGCCGCCGGCCGTACAGCGTGGTGCTGCTGGACGAGGTGGAGAAGGCCCACCCGGAGGTGTTCGACGTCCTGCTCCAGGTGCTCGACGACGGTCGGCTGACCGACGGTCAGGGCCGGACCGTCGACTTCCGGCAGGCGATCCTCGTGCTGACCTCGAACCTGGGCTCGCAGTACCTGGTCGACCCAACCCTGTCGGACCAGGCCAAGCGCGAGGCCGTGCTGTCCGCCGTGCACACCGCGTTCAAGCCGGAGTTCCTCAATCGGCTGGACGACGTGGTGATCTTCGACGCGCTGAACGTGGAGGAGCTGTCCCGGATCGTGGACCTGCAGGTGGCGCTGCTGGCGCGGCGGCTGGCCGACCGGAGGCTGCTGCTCCGGGTCAGTGACGCGGCCCTGGAGTGGCTGGCGCTCACCGGTTACGACCCGGCCTACGGGGCACGGCCACTGCGCCGGCTGGTGCAGCGCGAGATCGGCGACCGGCTGGCGAAGGCGCTGCTCGCTGGCGAGATCCGGGACGGCGACACGGTGGCCGTCGACATCACCCTCGACGCGACGGAGGCGCCCGGCGGCCTGAGCGTGACCCGGTCGGCGGACGCGGTGACGCCCGCCTGATCACGAGGCCGCTCCGCCGGGTCCTCCGCTTGGTCGGGTTGTCGTGCTGCGTGGTTTGCTCTGCGATCGACAACGCATCACTGTGTCCTGCCGGTCAGGGCCGGCCGTGGTTGCGCGTGGTGGTGACAAAGTCGGCTGGAGCAGTCGACGTGGAGCGATCGACTCGAACGGTCGTGCGGCGGCGGGGGCTGTGGGGTGGGGGCACGCGGGCCTGCGGCTGGTGATTCGACAACGATCGCAGAGCAAAGGATCGAGAGCGAACACCCCGCCCAGTCCGCACCGTGCAGATTCGTGCTACCAGTGACCCCACGTGACGTGCCGTACCCAGCACGCGGGGTGGCACCGCCACCCCGCGTGCTGTCAGGTCGGCAGGGGGCTGGTCAGCGGGGCGCCGTCGCTGACCACGATGCACTGCACGGTCCGGTCGCCGAGCGCCCAGTTGGCCGCTTGCGGGTACAGGTAGGCGATGCCGAGATCCTTGCGGTTGGAATTGGCCAGTGATGCGGGCACCAGGTCGGCGCAGCGCGAGTCGGCCTGCGCGGCGATCTTCGCTTCACCCGGGTAGCTGCCGTTGGCCAGCTTGAACGAGCCGATCACCTGGCCGGCGTGTGCCGAGGTGCAGGGCACGACCTTGATGTCCGAGACCCGGCCCTCGCTGAACTTCTCGATGCAGTCGCCGGTCCGCACGTCGGAGATGCTGACCCGCCTCGGCTGCGTGACCGCTCCGGACGGGGTGCGCGTCGGGGTCGACCGGACGGCCGCCACCACGATCAGCACCACGATCACCGCCCACACCGCGGACAGCGCCAGCGCGGCGATGGCCAGTCCTCGCCCGCGGTTGCCGGTCCGCCTGATCCGGACCAGCGCGACGATGGCGAGGATCACCGAGAACAGCAGTACGCCGGGGATGGACAGCACGAAGGCCGCGATCGCCATACCGTCCCAGCCGCGCCGCGGCTGCGAGCCGGGCGGAGGCGGGCCGAGCGGGTAGGGCCCGGCGGCGTAGGAGCCGGGCGGGTACGGGCTCGGCGGGTACGGGGTGCCGGCCTGCTCGCCGGGGTACGGGCTGGCGTACTGGCCCGGATAGCCGCCGCCGGCCTGCGGGTACGACCCCGGCTGCGAGGGCTGGGCGTACGGCCCGGCCTGCGGCGGCGCGCCGTACGGCCCGGGCGGCAGCGGCTCCGCGTACGGCGACGCCATGGGTTGCGGTGAGGCGTACGGGCTCACCGGCGGGGGCTGGTCAGGTGATCCCTGATCCGGCCGGGGGCTACCGGGCCGGGCCCAGCCGGGATGACCCTCGTCCGGGTCAGGCGGAGGTTGCGACACGCCGGCTGACACTAGCGTTCGGGTGCCCGTGGCGGGAGGCCTGCGACCGCCGCGGGGCCGGACTGTGACGCGGGTGACCGATCGAGCCGGACCCGTTCCACCCGCCGTGCCCTCATCTGGGTGACTGTGAGCACGATGTCAGCGCATCTGGCCTGGTCACCCTCGCGCGGGATCCGTCCGAGGGTGTGCAGCATCCAGCCGGCCGCCGTGTCGTACGGGCCCTCCGGAAGCTGGACGCCGGTCTCCTCCTCGAACTCCTCCAGCCGCAGCTGGGCGTCCACCGGCTCGGACGGCAGCGGGCGGGTCACGCCGTCCACCTCGGGCACGTCCTGGGGCTGGCCCTGCCGCCTCGGGTCGAACTCGTCGGTGATGTCCCCCACCAGCTCCTCGAGCAGGTCCTCCAGGGCGATCACCCCGGCCCCGCCGCCGTACTCGTCCACGACCAGGGCCAGGTGCGAGCCGGCCCGGCGCATCTCCGCCAGCGCGGGCAGGGCCCGGCGACTGTCCGGGATCCGCATCATCGGCCGGACCAGGGTCCGCAGCGGGGTGTCGGGCCCGACCTCGGACGGCCTGGAGTACAGGTCCCGGACGTGGATGAAGCCAACCGCGTCGTCCAGCCCGCCGTCCACCACCGGGTAGCGCGAGAACGGCTTGCCCCGCACGGCCTCCAGGGCCTGCGCCACGGTCAGGTTCACCTGCAGCGCGCTCACGTCCAGCCGGGGGATCATGATCTCCCGGACCGGCCGCTCGCCGGCGTCCATCACCTGCGCGATCACCCGGCGCTCGTCCCGGCTGAGGTGCTCGTTGGTGGCGACGATGTCGCGAAGCTCCTCCTCGCTCATCACCGAGCGGCCCTTGCGCGGGTCACCGCCTGCGAGCCGTACCACCAGGTCGCTGCTGACTCCCAGCAGCCAGATCACCGGCCGGGTGCCGCGGGCGATGGCGTCCAGCGGGCCGGCCGCGAAGAGGGCGATCGCCTCGGCGTGCTGCAGGCCCATCCGCTTGGGCGCCAGCTCGCCGATGACCAGCGAGACGTAGGCGACCACGACGGTCACCAGCAGGACGGACAGGGTGTCCGCGGCACCGGGCGGCAGCCCGAGCCGGTGCAGCTGGACGGACAGCGGGTGGGCGAACGTCACCGCGCCGACCGCCGACGACAGGAAGCCGGCCAGGGTGACCCCGATCTGGCCGGCGGACAGGAACCGGTTCGGCTGCTGCAGGAGCCGATGTACGGCGGCTCCGCGCTTGTCGGTCGACGCCAGCCGCGACACCTGCCCGGGGCGCAGCGAGACCAGGGCGATCTCTGCCGCCGCGAACCCGCCGCCCAGGACGATGAACACGAACACCAGCACGATCTCGCCGGCCATGGGATACCACCCCACCTCGATGCCAACCCCAGCCGTGCCAACCCAAACCGGGGTCTGTGCATCCTCTCCCGTCCGGCTGCGGCGTGTCCGCTCGACGCGACCTGGTATCGATTGGCAAACTCGGGATCACACTGCGTAGCCGAATGATGGGGCTACCGGCTCGGACGTTTGGGCGAGTTCACACAGAATCATCGGAAACACCTGACAGTGACTCGCCGGTCACGCGATCATCTCGACGTGACCAGCCTGCCTGCCTCAGCACCGGGGGCTGTCACAGCGCGTTCGATCCGCCTGCGGGTCCGCGCCCGGATCGACGGGCTGGGCCCTGCTACCCGGATGACCACGGTCACCGTGGCGCTCTTCCTGCTCTTTCCCGTCGCGGTGCTGCTGCCCGCCCCCGATCTGACTGCCGAGGTGCTCAACGCCGGCTGGTGGGTCCTGGCGCTGCTGTTCGCGGCCGCCGAGGTCGGGGTGATCCGGGTCCCGCTGGGCCATCGGATGGTCAGTCTGCGGCTGGGTGCGATGCCGCTGCTGGTCGGGCTGTTCTGCCTGGACCCGGCCTGGCTGCTGGCCGCCCGGTGCGCCGGGTCCGCGCTCGCCGTGGCCGTGGTCCGGCGGCGGGCCTGGCGGGACGCGGCGCTCGACCTGGCCGCCGGCGGTGCTGCCGTGGTGGTGGCCGCGAGCACCTTCTGGCTCGTCTCGTCCGGGCAGGGCACGGCGTCGGTCCGGGGCTGGGTCGCGGCGTCGGTCGCGCTCGGAGCCGCCGCGCTGATCGGCGCGGCAGCCCTCGCGGTCGCCGGGGTCGCGGGCCCGTTCGGCCCGGGCCTGCGCAGCGGGCGGACCCGCTACCGGATCGGGGCGCGGATCGGGACGCGGATCGCGGTCGGCTGCGGCCGCGCGCTCGGGCTGGTTGTATCGGTGCTGCCGGGGGTCCTCGTCGCGCTGGCCGTGCGCTTCGGCCCGCCCGGGACGCTGACCGCCACCGCGGCCGGCGCGCTGCTCGTACTCGGCTACCGGCTGCGGCCCGCCCGCACCGGCGGGGGCCCGCTGGCGGACGGCATGCTGCAGCTGAGCATCGGCCTGCGGGACGCCGCCGGGATCGAGGCGGTGGCCCGCGCGGTGGTGGCCAACTGCCCGCAGATCGTCGACGCCGGGCACGCCGAGGTGGTCGTCGCCCGCCGTGGAGCCCGGGCCGGACGTGGCTGGCGGACCTGGCCGGAGGGAGGCCTGGCGACCACCAGCGTGGACCTGGCCGAGGTCGAGATCCTGCTGGCATTCCCGCGCCGGATGATCTCCCCCGGGCAGGACGCCGCCGGGGATCGCCTGCTGGCCGGCCGGCTGCTGCGCGAGGCGGCGGTCATCCCGCTGCCGGTCGGGGACGGGCTGCTCGCCGCGCTCGTGGTCGGCCAGCCGGCCGGTGTCGGCAGCCGGGCGCTGCGGGTCCGGGACGTGCAGCGGATCACCACGATCGCCAACCAGGCGACGATCGCGCTGCGGCACGCACACGCGCTGGAGCGGCTGCACCACGACTCCCTGCACGACGCGCTGACGGGCCTGCCCAACCGGACCGAGTTCCGGGCCCGCGCGGTCGAGGCCGTCGCCGGGGCGGCGGGCGGGATGGCCGCGTGCGCGATCGGCGTGCTCGATCTGGACGGGTTCAAGACGGTGAACGACTCGCTCGGCCACCTGGCCGGCGATCAGGTGCTCGCCGAGGTCGGCCGCCGGATGTCCCGGCTGGCCGGTTCCGGGCTGCTGATCAGCCGGCTCGGCGGGGACGAGTTCGCCGTCCTGGTGCGGGGGGTCCCCGACGAGCAGGAGGTGGTCGAGCTGGCCCGGCGGCTGCTCGACGGCGTGCACGCGCCCTTCACCGTGGACGGCGAGCAGGTCCGGCTGACAGGGTCGCTCGGGCTCGCGCTCGGTCCCCGCGACGGGCTGACCGCCGACCAGTTGCTGCGCAACGCCGACATCGCCATGTATGCGGCGAAGGCCGAGGCCGGCGGGTTGCGGGTCTACTCGCGTGAGCTCACCGAGTCCGTGGACGCGCCGCTGTCGCTGGCCGCCGATCTGCGGCTGGCCCTGGCCCGCGGCGACCTGACCATCGCCGTTCAGCCGCTGGTGGACCTGACCTCCGGACGGTTGCACTCGGTCGAGGCACTGGCCCGGTGGCGGCACCCCGCGCTGGGCCTGATCAACCCGGAGATCTTCGTGGACGCGGCTGAGCGCGGTGGGCTGGTCGGCGAGCTCACCGAGGTGGTCATCAACCAGGCGCTGGCGGCCTGCCGGGAGTGGCTGGACGCCGGGCTCGAGGTGCAGGTCGCCGTGAACCTGGCCGCACGGCTGCTGAGCGACCCCGAGCTGCCCGGCACCGTCGAGCGTGCCCTGCGTCTGCACGGCCTGCCCGGCCGGCTGCTCTGCCTGGAGCTGACCGAGACCGGCGTGATCACCAGCCCGGACCGGGCCCTGGCCGTGCTCAACCGGCTACGGGAGTTCGGCGTCTGCCTGGCCGTGGACGACTTCGGCACCGGGTACTCGTCGATGACGTACATGAACTGGCTGTCCCCGGACCAGGTGAAGATCGACAAGAGCTTCGTCCAGCGGCTGCGGTTCGACCCGAGGAACGAGGCCATCGTCCGGTCGATCATCGACCTCGGGCACAACCTCGGGGTGGCCGTCGTGGCGGAGGGCGTCAGCGACGCGCGCACCGCCACCGTGCTGTCGGACTTCGGCTGCACCCTCGGCCAGGGTTACCTGTTCGCCGAGCCGATGGTGCCGACCGAGCTGCCGGAGTGGGTCACCGGCTGGATGGCGGTGCCGGAGCGGGAGGACCCGGACCGGACGGACGGCCCGGACGTCGACGTGCTCTCACTGCCGGCCTGAGCTGACTGCCCCGGAGCTGAATGCCCCGGAGCTGACTGCCCCGGAGCTGACTGCCCCGGAGCTGACTGCCCCGGAGCTGACTGCCGGAGGGCGTGCCGGCGGGCCTTGGCCCGGTTGCCGCAGACCGCCATCGAGCACCACCTGCGCCGTCGCCGGGGGTCGGCGAACAGCCAGCCGCACCCGTCCCCCGGGCAGGCCGCGACCACCTCGACCAGCGGCGATGTGACCAGGTCCTCGGCGGCCAGGGCGATCACGGCGACGAGCAGGTCTCCGGATGGGTCAGTTGCTGCGGCGGCGCCGGTCGGGTGAGGCCGCCAGGTCGCGCCGCGCCCCGCCCGATCTGGCGCGAGGCCCAGCACCGTCCGGGCGCCCGCGGCTTCCCGGGAGAGCACGGTCCACGCGGCGGGCGTGGCCGTGCCGAGCGCAGCGCGGTAGAGGGCCTCTCGCAGCCGGATGGCCCTGGCCAGGGCAGCGCCGTCGGACGGCTCCGGCGCGGCGTCCAGCAGTCCGGCCTCGCGCACCCAGAGCGCCAGCGCCTGGGTCCCGGTCAGGTACTCCTTGGGCGTGGCGCTGCCCCAGCCCGCCCGGGTGTTGCAGAAGTCCAGCGCCGGATGCCCGCCGACCGGATCCGGCAGCGGGACTCCCTCCACCAGCCGCCAGGACATCGGGCTCCTCAGGCACAACTCGGCACAGCGCAAGCTAACCAGCAACTGCTAGCCTACCGGTTAGCTCCCGTCCACCGGAGGTGCAAGGGCGTGCCCAACAGCGCGGTGACCACGCTGATCGTGGCACGGGCGCGGCACGCCGGGCCGCGCTGGCTGCTGGTCGTCGCCGGCCTGGCGCTGGCGACCGTGCTGCCGGTGCTCGCCCGGGCGGTGACCACGGTGACCGCCGACGCGGCGCTGAGCCAGGGGCTGGCCGCGCTGCCGGCGGGCGAGCGGAGCGTGATCGTCTCGTACAACGGGTTGCCCGATCCGGCGGAACTGGCCCGGATGGACGGCACCGTCCGGGGCGCGCTGCCCCGGCTGACCTCCAGGCAGGTGCACCGGCAGCTGATCTTCCGGGAGATCAACGACGCCCGCGGGGCCGGCTTCGTCCTGGGCGCCGCCGATGACCTGCCCCGCGCCGTCCGGCTGGCGTCCGGCCGGATGCCGACCTCGTGCACGCCGACCCGTTGCGAGGTCGTCCAGCTGCAGGGGGCCGACGCGGTCGCGACACCGGACCTCGAACCCGAGCTCGGGCTGGTCATCGTCGGGCGGGTGGTCCGCACCGACCCGCTGCTGCTGACCGGCACGTTCGATCCCGGGCAGGGCAAGGCGGTGCTGCTCGCGGACGGGGTCCGGGCTGCCGCGGCGAACAGGGCACTGGAGGTGTTCGGCCGCAGCTACGGCTGGACCGCTCCGTTCGACCTGCGCCTGGTGCACCGCCTCGGCGTGGACGGTTGGATCGGCACCGGCGCGCAGGTCGCCGACGACCTGTGGCGTGCCACCCCGGGACTGGTGCTGACCATCCCGGACGACGTGCTGCAGCAGGAGAACTCGCGGGCGCAGGTCTCGGCGCAGCGGTTCGGCGTACTCGGCGGCACCACCTCGGTGCTACTGCTCGGGACCGCCGTGGTCGGCGGCGCCGCGCTGCGCCGCGACCACGAGGCGTTCCTGGGCGCGCTGCGGCGCCGGGGCGTCACCCGGCGGCAGGTGACCGGGCTGGTCGGCGGGGAGGTGGGGCTCGCGGTGCTGGCGGGGACGGCCGCGGGCCTGGCGCTGGCGGCAGTGGTCGCGGCGGTGCTGGCAGCCAGGGCCGGGCTGCCGCTCGGCGCGACCGCCGCCGGCGCCACCGCGGCCGGGCTGCCCGCGGTGGCCGGGCTGGCGCTGGTCGCGGGCCTGCTGCTGGCGGCCACGCTGATGCTGCCCGCCGGGCCCGCCGGGACGGCTCCTGCGGGCGTGTGGCGGGCCACCGATGCGGCGGCGCTGGCCTGCCTGGCGGTGGCCGGGCTGCTCGCCGGGCGGGGCGGGGTGTCCGCGCAGGCGGGGGGCAGCGGCGGCACCTCGGATCCGCTCGTGGTGGTCCTTCCGGTGCTGGTGCTGATCGCGTCCGGCCTGCTCCTGGCCCGGGCCTGGCCGCTGCTGACCCAGCTCGGGCTGCGCTGGCTGCCCCGCCGCGCCATCGGGGCGCGGCTCGGGCTGGCCGGTGCGGGCGGGCGGCCGCTGCGCCCGGTGGCCACCGCGGCGCTGCTCACCGCGGCGGTCGCGGCGGCGGTGTTCGCGGGCGCCTACCGGGCCACCCTGACCCGGGGGGCCGCCGACCAGGCCGCCTACCAGGCTCCGACGGACGCCCGGGTGCAGGTCGGCCGCACCCTGGAACAGCCGCTCGACGTCCTGCCGCCCGACCTGCTGGCCCGACTGGCCCCGGGGACCACCGCCTACCCGGTGCTGCGGGCCGCCGCGTCCCTGCGGGTCAGCGCCCAGCAGGGCGAGCCGGTGCAGCTGCTCGGGATCGACCCGTCCGGGCTGACCTCGATCTCGCGCTGGTCCGCGGTGACCGGCGGCAGCGATCCCGCTGGGTCGGCGCGGGCCCTGTCGGTGCAGCTGCCGGCGGGCCTGGCGCTGCCCGCGGGGCGCACGCTGACCGTGTCCACGCCGGGCTCCACGGTCTCGGTGGCGGTCACGGCCTACGTGCAGGCCCCGGACGGGCGGGAGGAGGGCGTCCCGCTGGCGGTCCGGCCGCCCTCGGGCAGCCGTCCGGCCACGCTGGAGGGCACGCTGCCGGCGCTGCGCACCGCGTCCGGGTCCCCGGCGCCCCTGCATCTGGTGGCACTCACCGTGGCCCAGGCGTCCGATCAGGAGAGCCGCCGCCTGCACGCGCTCGGCGAGGGGAAGTTCGATCTCGCGGTCCCGGTCGGCACGATCAATCTCGGTGCGATCAGCGTGGACGGCGGCCCGCTCGCCTCGCCCTGGCAGGGCTGGGCGGCGCAGGGGCTGACCGTCGCGGGGCCCGGGGACAGTGCCCGCCTCGGCTACCGGCTGACCCAGGGTTCGGTCACCCTGCAGGCCCGGCCGGGCGGGCCCGGCACGGACGTGGCGCTGCCGATCCTCGCCGACCCGGCGACCGCCGCGGCCGCGTCCGGCGGGGTGGTCACACTGACCCTGGACAGCGCGCCGGTGCGGGCCCGGGTGGTCGGCGTGCTGGCGCGGTTCCCGACCACGCAGGGCCGGTTCGCGGTCGCCGACCGTGCGGCCGTCGCGCGGTTGGAGGACCTGGGGCAGGCGGGCAGCGGCCAGGCCGACGAGCTGTGGCTCTCGGCCCGGCCCGGCCCCGATCAGGCCCGTGCCGATCAGGCCCGAGCCGATCAGGCCCGAGCCGATCAGGCCCTGGCCGCGGCGTTGTCGCGGCCGCCGTTCGACCGGCTGGCCGTGCAGCAGCAGGCCGTGATCGCCGGCGCGCTACGGGCCGATCCGGTGGCCCGGGCAGCGGCCGGACTGCTCGCGGCGGGCGCCCTGATCACGCTCCTGGTGGCGGCTGCTGCGATGGTGCTGCTAGTGGTGACCGAGCGGCACGATGACGCGGCGGCCGCCTACGCCTGGGAGGCGGACGGGGTCCCGCCGGGCGTGCTGCGACAGGCGCTGTGGTGGCGGGCGGTCGCGGTGGCGGTGCCGGCGGTCCCTGCGGGGGTGCTCGCGGGCGTGCTGCTGTCCCGGGTGACGGCGCGGCTGGTCGCTGTCACGGCGACCGCGACGAACCCGCAGCCGCCACTGGTGTCCGGGATCGGCTTCGGCTGGGGTGCGCTCGCCGTGCTGGCCGGGCTCGCCGGAGCGCTCGTCCTGGCCGGGGCAGTGGCCTGGTCCTCGCTGCGAGAGCCGCTGCCGGTCCGGGACCTGGGGGTCCCCCGGTGAGCGAGAAGGGGGCCCGGCGGCGTCTGGACCGAGGAGGTGTCGCGCCGGAGGCGTCGACGCAGACGAGGGAAGAAGCCGCCACCGAGGGCTCCCGCCCGAGCGAACAATCCAACACTGTCGTGGACGTCCGGGACGCCTTCTGCCTGCACCCGGTGCCGGACGGCGCGGTCGCCGCCCTGCGCGGGTTGACGCTGGCCGTGATGGCGGGCGAGCGGGTCCTCGTGCACGGGCCGAACGGTTCCGGGAAGACGACCCTGCTGCGGGTCCTGTCCGGGGAGCAGCGGCTCTCCGCCGGGCACGCCCTGGTCGCCGGGCTCGACCCGGCCGCGGCCGGACCGGCCGGGCTGGCCCGCTGGCGCAGTACCCGGATCGGCTGGATCGACCAGCACCCGGCCCGGATGCTGCGACCGGAACTGGACGTGCTGGACAACGTCGCGCTGCAGCAGCGCCTGGCGGGGATCCCGACCGGCGATGCCCGCGAACGGGGAACGGAGCTGCTGGACCGGCTCGGCGTGCGGCACCTGGCGGTTCGCCGTCCGGGGCAGCTGTCCGGCGGGGAGGCGCAGCGGGTCGCGCTCTGCGCGGCGCTCGCGCACCGGCCGCAGCTCGTCCTGGCCGACGAGCCGAGCGGGGAGCTGGACGCGCGCTCGGCGCTGGAGGTCTACGACGCGCTGGCCGAGGCGGTGCTCGCCGTCGGGGCCGCGCTGGTGCTGGTCAGCCACGACCGCAGCGCCGCGCGGGTCGCCGACCGGGTGGTCCGGATCCGGGACGGCCGGCTGAGTGAGACCTGGCAGCCGGTGCCGTCGGGCGAGGCGGGCCCGGACGAGCTGCTGGTGGTGGACGATCGCGGCTGGCTCCGGCTGCCGGAGCCGCTGCGGCGGGCCAGTGGCGCCGGCGACGCGGTCACCGCGCGTCTGGACGGGAACGCGATCGTGCTCCGCCCGCCCGGTGACGGCCCTGGCGCGGTGGCGTGTCCCGAGCCGGACCGGCTGGACCGGGTCGAGCCCCAACGGGGGGTGACGCCGGGCGTCCCGGTGGCGCAGCTGGTGGGGGTGTCGCGGAGGTACGGCGATCGCACCGTGCTGTCCGGGCTGGACCTCGACGTGATGCCCGGCCAGGTGCTCGTGATCCGGGGCCGCTCGGGCGCCGGCAAGAGCACGCTGCTGCGGATCCTGACCGGGCTGGACAGCCCGGACTCCGGTGAGGTCGCGCTCGCCGGGCAGCCGCTGAACGGGCTGGACCGGTCCGGCCGGGCCCGGCTGCGCGGGCGGGTCGCGGCGGTGGTCGGTCAGGACGTGCACCTGGCCGAGACGTCTACCGTGCTGGTCAACCTGGAACTCGCCCGCGCGGTGCGGGCGCTGCCGCCCGACCCCGACGGGGATCGCGGCCTGGTCGAGGAACTCGGGCTGGCCGCTCTGGCCCGGCGTGAGGTCCGGCTGCTGTCCGGAGGTGAGCGGCAGCGGGTCGCGGTGGCCCGGGCGCTGGCCGTGCGACCCGCGCTGGTCGTGCTGGACGAGCCCAGCTCGCAGCTGGACGAGTCATCGGCCGAGCAGCTCGCCGGGGTGCTGCGCCGCGCGGCGTCCGGGGGTGCCGCCGTGGTGGTGGCCAGCCATGACCCGGTCCTGGTGGACGCGGCGGACGCGATCCTCGACCTGGAACCGGTGCCGCTCGGCTCCGTCCCGGCCGGGTCATACGCCCAGCCGCGGTGACGCGCCCTTGCTGGTGACCCCGTGGGCGGCCGACGAGGTGGCCCGCGCTCGACGCTTTGCGCTGCGATCGTTGTCGCGTGCGTGCCGTCCCGCTGTGCCGTCCCGCTCAGCACCGCGCGTGCCCGCGTTTTCGATGGCAGAGCCGCTGTGCCCGCGTTTTCGATGGCAGAGCCGCTGTGCGCGCGTTTTCGATGGCAGAGCCGCTCTGCGCGCGATGGTGATGGCAGAGCGCGAGGGCAGCGCGCGTGCGTCGTTCCGACGAGGCTGTTTCGTTGTCGATCGCAGCGCAAAGCGCGCGGCACGAGGGCCGGGACTGGGGGACTGTGCCCGGCGCGCGGACGCGCTCAGGCCAGGACGGGCTCGGGGAACTCGTAGGCCCACAGCCCGTTGCCGTCCACCCGCTGCAGCGTCGTGCGCGGCGAGAACGAGCGCGCCTGGTGGAACAGGGCGGACGCGAGCCGGACGGTGGTGTCGTTGAAGCGGGCCGTGTCCACGGTGACGACCCCGCCACGCGCGGCCGCGCGGGCCCAGATCCCGCCCACCAGGTGGGTGGGTGCCCCGGTGTGGTGGTAGTCGGGGTCCACGACGAGGAAGCCCACGAACCACATCCGCTGGTCCGCCGCCTGCTCGGGCCAGCGGTCCTCGAGCATCGACTGGGTGGCGCCGGGCATGGCGAGCGGATCGTCGGTCAGCGTGGCCAGGCCGACCACGCGGTCGGCGCCGGCCCTGTCGAGCAGCAGCAGCTTGGTCACCCGCGGGTCGTACAGCAGCGCCTCGAAGTCCTCGCGAGGAAGGGCGTGCGGCTGAACGGTCAGCCGCCGTCGACGCGGGAATGCCCGGCGGTACAGGCCCCACAGGGTCTCGACGTCGAAGTCCTCCACGGTCTGGCGCTGGATCAGCTCCATACCCGCCCTCCCTGGCACGATCGCGGCTGCATCCCCCGGCTCATCAGCCACGATGGTGCCCGCTCGGCGTGACCCCCCGCCTGCGGACCGGCAGGTATTCCGCCGAACGGGTGACCCCGGGGTCGGCCGGAGACCGCCGTGTCAGCCGGGGCGCCGCCACAGCAGCGCCCGGCCGCACTCGCTGAAACCGAGGCGCCGGTACACCGGGACGCCCAGCGGTCGCGCGCCGAGGGCCGCCGGGCGATCGGGGGCGACCGCCACCGCGGCGGCCGTCAGCGCGGACCCGATGCCGCGGCCGCGAACGGCCGGATGGGTCCGGACCGCGCCGATCATCACGACGTCCGGATGCACGGCGGCGAGCGCGGTGGCCACCGGGCGCCCGCCCAGCCGACCGGTGAACAGGTGCAGGTCGGCGGTGCCGGCGGTCGGCCCGCCCGGGTGCAGCGCGCCGTCCCGGTGCCCGCGCGGCGCCCGATCGCCGGTGCCGCTGACCGCCGTCCGCTCGAAGACGAGCACCTCCTCGGGGGTGTCCGCCCGGCGGATGTCCAGTCCCGGGACGGCCGGCACCTCGATCGGTCCCGTCGGGCGCACCATCCACGGGTCGTCAACCTCCGCGGTGAACCCCGCGGGGGTCAGATCGAGCGTCGCCCAGCAGTCCCGGACGCTGGTCACGGCGGGCTCGGCGGCCACCGCCGCGTGCACCGCGTCGCTGTCGGCCGAGGGCTCGAGCGTGCCGGCGGCGAGGAAGAACGGCGGCCCGGGCCGGCGGACCCACCAGACGCCGTCCCGCTGATGCACCGGTATGCCCAGGGCCGCGTAGCCGAGCTCGTGGAACCGCGCATCGGCCAGCGCGCAGGCCGTCACCGGATCGATCATCAGCCCAGGTCCACCCAGACCGGTGCATGGTCCGAGGCCCCCTTGCCCTTGCGCGCCTCGCGGTCGATCACGGCGCCGCTCACCCGCGCCGCCAGCGCCGGTGAGGCCAGGATGAAGTCGATCCGCATGCCCTCGCGCCGGGGGAAGCGCAGTTGGGTGTAGTCCCAGTAGGTGTAGACGCCGGGGCCGGGTGCGTGCGGGCGGACCACATCGGCGAATCCCGCGTCCACCACCGCCTCGAAGGCCACCCGCTCGGCCGGCGAGGTGTGCGTGCTGTTCTCGAAGGCGGCCATGTCCCAGACGTCCTCGTCCCGGGGCGCCACGTTCCAGTCCCCGACCAGGGCCACCTGCGCGTGCGGGTCGGCCGTCAGCCAGGCCGTGCCGGCGTCCCGCAGCCGGGCCAGCCAGTCGAGCTTGTACGCCAGGTGCGGGTCCGCCAGGTCCCGCCCGTTCGGCACGTACAGGCTCCACACCTGCACGCCCGCGCAGGTGGCGGCCAGCGCGCGTGACTCGGCCGCGGGCGGGTCACCCCAGCCGGGCATCCCGGGGAACCCGGTCTCCACCGCGTCCAGCCCGACCCGGGACGCGATCGCGACGCCGTTCCACTGCGAGCCGCCCAGATGCGCCACCTCGTACCCGGCGGCCTCGAACAGCAGGTACGGGAACTGGTCCTCGCGGCACTTGGTCTCCTGCATGGCCAGGACGTCGACCTCGCTGCGCTGCAACCAGTCCAGCACCCGATCGACCCGAGCCCTGATGGAGTTCACGTTCCACGTCGCCAACCGCACGGCGGTGAGGGTACCCGGCGTCGGGACTAGGCTGCCGCGACCCAGCACTGCGACCCAGCGCTTCACCCCAGCGATGCGGGAGGGACCGTGAGCACAGCGCTCATCACCGGCGCGACGGCCGGGATCGGCAACGCCTTCGCCCGGCAGCTGGCCGCGCAGGGCCGTGACCTGGTGCTGGTGGCCCGGGACGCCAACCGGCTCGGCTCGGTGGCGCAGGCGCTGCGGGACCGGCACGGCGTCGAGGTCGAGGTGCTGGCCGCCGACCTGGCCGACCGCGAGCAGCTGGAGCGGGTCGCGACCCGGCTGCGGGACACCGAGCGCCCGGTCGACATCCTGGTCAGCAACGCCGGCTTCGGTTCCGGCGAACCGTTCCTGGCCGGCGACCTCGCCTTCGAGGAGCGGCTGCTCGACGTCATGGTCCGGGCCGTGCTGGTGCTGACCGGGGCTGTCGTCCCGGGCATGGTCGCGCGCGGCCGTGGGGCGATCATCACGGTGGCGTCCGTCGCGGCGTTCACGCCGAGCGGGACGTACTCCGCGGCGAAGTCCTGGGCGCACGTGTTCACCAGCTCGCTGGCCCCGCAGCTGGCCGGGACCGGGGTGACGTCGACCTCGCTCTGCCCGGGTTACGTCCGGACCGAGTTCCACGACCGCGCCGGGCTGAACATGTCCTACCTGCCGCGCTGGGCCTGGCTGGACGCCGATCGGCTGGTCGCCGACTGCCTCGCCGACGTCCGGCGGGGCCGGGCGGTGAGCATCCCGAGCCGCCGCTACAAGGCCGCCGTGATGGTGCTGCGGCACCTGCCGTTGCGGGCCGTCGAGCTGGTCGGCGCCCGGCGGGCGGCGCGGCGTTCGGCCGTCGCGCGCAGCGGCGGGGCGGGTGACCCAGCCCCGCCGGCGTGACCTGGGCTGGACCGTCCGGGGCGGGCGGGTGGCATCCGGGCCACCGCTGGTGCCGGGCCTTGCTCCGCGGCGCTGCTGCGAACGGGTGCCGCCGATGCCGGTCGGGTGGATTCATCCGCGCACAGTGACGAAGGAATAGCTGTCTGCGCTCGAATGGAGATGCCGATCCGACCCACGGCCCAGGGAGCACCGCAGCCATGCGCCGCCCACCGCCCGCGACCCGGCAACGGAGTCCGGACCGTCCCCGCCGGGACCTGATCCGGAACGAGGCTGCTGCGGCGCTGGTGTCGGTGCTGCTGGCCGGGTTGGGCCTGCTGGCTGCGGCGCATCCGCGGCCGAGCGGGATGTCCGGCTTCGTCGACCTGCCGTGGTGGGTGCTGGCCGGGCTCTTCGCGGTGTCCCTGAGCTGCCCGGTCCGGCTGCGCGGCCGGGCCGGTTCGGTGGCGATCGAGATCCCCCTGACCGGGGTCACCCTGGCCGTCGGGCTGTTCCTGGCGGCACCACTGCACCTGCTGGCGGCGCGGTTGCTGGCGACCGTGCTGGTCACGACGGCCTACCGGCGACGGGACGTGGTCCGGGCCGCGCTGGACACCGGTGTGGCCGTGGCCGGGACGGGGGTGAGCGCGGCGCTGTTCGCCGTGACGCTCGGCGTCACCCCGCTCGGCAGCGCCTCCGGAGCCGTGCTGCTCAACGCCCCGGACGGCGCGACCGCGCGCGGGGCGATCGCCGCGGCGCTCGCCGTGACCGTGGCGGTGCTCGTGGGCGGGCTGGTCGAGGCAGCCCTCGGCGCCGTCCTGCCGTGCGAGCCCGGCGTCTCGACCGGCGTCTCGACCAGCATCTCGACCGGCGTCTCGACCAGCATCTCGACCGGCGGGTCCACCGGGGCCGAGGCATTCGCTCGGCAACTGTCCACGGCAGCGGTGATCGCAGTGGGCTGCGCCTGGGCGGGGCTGGTCTCGGTGCTGGCGTCCGCGGACGGCCGGGCGGCCCTGACCCTGGGCGTCACCGGCTCCGCCGCGCTGATCGTGCACCAGGTGTTCGCCTCGCTGGCTGCCCGGCAGGCCAGCCTGGAGCGGCTGTACGACCTGTCCGACGCGCTCGCGGCCACGTCGGGGTGGTCGGACGTGATCGGGCTGGTGCTGGGTCGTTCGCTGTCCCTGCTGCACGCGGACTACGCCGAGCTGACCCTGGCGGCCGTTCCGGGTGGCCCGCTGCAGCGCTGGACGATGGTGGCGGGCCAGAGCCCCGACGGCCAGAGTCCCGACGGCCAGAGTCCCGACGGCCAGAATCCCGGTGCCCGCAGTCCCGGTGGCCGGAGTCCCAACGGCCAGACTCGGACCCCGGTCGCGGCGCCGGTCCCCGCGGGCGGGCGCGAGCTGTTCGGGCTGATCCGTCCCGTCCGGGCAATGGACCGTGAGTTCCTCGCCGTCCGGGGCCTGCGCGGGGCCCTCGTGGTCCCGCTGCGGGTGGCCACCGGCAGCGCCGGACACCTCCTGGTCGGGGACCGGCGCGAGCGGCGCCGCGGTTTCGGCCTGGACGAGGCGCGACTGCTGGAGACGGTCGCCAACCACGCGGGGGTGGCGCTGCGCAACGGGCAGCTGATCGACCGGCTGCACCACGAGGCCCGCCACGACGAGCTGACCGGGCTGCCGAACAGGCTGAGCTTCCGCGAACTGCTCGACACTGCCGCCCAGGACGCCGCGTCCGGCGCCGTGCCCTGCGCCACGATGCTGATCGACTTTGACGGGTTCAAGTCCATCAACGACACCCTCGGCCACCAGGCCGGTGACGACCTGCTCCGGGTGCTCTCCGAGCGGCTGGCCGTGGCGGCGTCCGGGCTGGCCACCGTGGCCCGGCTCGGCGGGGACGAGTTCGCCGTGCTGACCACGTCCGCGGTCACGCCGTCCGCCGCCGCCGCGCTGGCCGGCCGGCTGCTCGCGGTCTTCGACGAGCCGGTCGCGGTGGCCGGGTCCCGGCTGCGGATCACCGGCTCGCTCGGGATCGCGCTCGGGCCCCAGCACGGCCTCAGCGGCTCGGACCTGATGCGCAACGCCGACATCGCGATGTACGCCGCCAAGGGCGCCACCGGCGGGATGCGGCTGTTCTCCGACGACCTGGTCGAGCCCGCGATGACCCTGACCCTGGCCACGGACCTGCGGGACGCCATCGACCACGACGAGATCGAGATCGCCGTCCAGCCGATCGTCGAGCTGACCAGCGGCCGGTTGCACTCGGTCGAGGTGCTCGCCCGCTGGCGCCACCCCGTGTTCGGCGAGATCGCGCCCGAGGCGCTGTTCTCGGCCGCGGAGCGGTCCGGGCAGGTGCTCGCACTGTCCGAGCGGATCCTCGACCGGGGGCTGGCACTGTGCCGGGACTGGCAGCAGGACGGGCGCCGCATCCGGGTCGCGGTCAACCTGGCCGCCCGCTGGCTGGTCGAGCCCTCGCTGCCGGAGCACGTGGACCAGGCGCTGCGGCGGTACGGCGTGCCGCCCGGGATGCTCTGCCTGGAGCTCACCGAGCGCGGCGTGATCGCCGACCTGCGCCGGGTCGGGCCCACCCTGGACCGGCTGCGGGCGATGGGCGTGCACCTGGCCGTGGACGACTTCGGCACCGGCTACTCGTCGCTGTCGTACCTCAGCCGGCTGCCGGTGGACCAGCTGAAGATCGACAAGGACTTCGTGCTCGGGATGCTGACCAGCGACCGTGACCTGGCCATCGTCCGGTCCATCGTCGACCTCGGCCGCAACCTCGGCCTCGAGGTGGTCGCCGAGGGGGTCACCGAGCGTGCGGCGCAGCAGGCCCTGGTCGGGATGGGCTGCGCGCTGGCCCAGGGGTACCTGTTCGCCCGGCCGCTGGAGCCCGCGGCGCTGCCCGCCTACCTGGACGGGCTGCCGCGCGAGCTGCCCGCGCCCCGCAACCCGCTGCCGTCCGACCACCCCCCGGCCGGCCGTCCTCTGAGACGTAACTGAATGGTGAGCGGGCAGGCCGGAGGCTCCCGGCGGAGCGCAGCGTAGCCGGGATCGGTTGTTTGGTTTGTTCAGGCTGCTGGGGTGTTGATCTGGATGGTGTAGCCGAGGGCCTGCAGTTCCCGCACGAGGTAGTCCTTGCGGTGGTGGTGGGCGGGGGTGTCGGGGCGGGTGTAGTAGTCCGGGCCGAGGTCGTAGAAGGCGACGCCGTCGTGCAGGACGTGCCAGGCGATGATGATCAGGTCGTGGGCGATGGCGACGGCGGCCTTGCCGCCGTTCTTCTGGCCGAACCGGCGGTGTAGGCGGCGGAACTTCGCCCCGAGGTAGGTGTTGGTGCGGGCGGTCGCCCAGGCTGCCTCGACCAGCGCGGTGCGGATCTCCCGGTTGCCCTTGCGGGTACGGGTGCTGTGGTGCTTGCCGGCCGACTCGTTGTTGCCCGGACACAACCCGGCCCAGGACGCCAGGTGCGCTGCGGTCGGGAACCGGGACATGTCCACCCCGATCTCGCTGATGATGACCTGGGCGGTGCGCTCAGCGATCCCCGGGATCGTGCACAGGCCCTGGATCTGCGCGCAGAAAGGGACTGTCATCGCCTCCACCTGACCGTCCAGCCGGGCGATCATCTGCTCCAGATGGTCGATCATGTCCAGGTGCAGCCGGGCCAGCACCGCGTGGTGGTCACCGAACCGGCCGGCCAGCGCCATCGACAGGTCCGGGATCTTGCTGCGCATCACCCCCCGGGCCAGATCGGCCAGCACCCGCGGGTCCCGCTGGCCGCCGATCAGCGCCTCGATCATGTCCCGGGCGGACTTGGTGGAAAGGCTGGAGGCCACCGAGTCGATCTTCACCCCGGCGTCCTGCAACACCTTGCCCAACCGCTGCAACTCACTGGTGCGGGACTGGATGAGCTTCTTGCGGTACCGGGTGATCTCCCGGATCGCGGCGATCTCCTTGGGCGGGATGAAACTGCCCCGCAGCAGGCCGACCTCCAGCAACTGGGCCAGCCACTGACTGTCCTTCACGTCCGTCTTACGGCCCGGGACGGTCTTGACATGCGCGGCGTTGACCAGCAGGACCTCGAAGTCGACCTCGCCCTCGCACAGGGCGTGGAACACCGGCCGCCAATAGATCCCCGTGGACTCCATCACCACGTGCGTGACACCCTGCTCGGCCAGCCAGGCCGTCATCACCGCCAGCACCGGGTAGAACGTCTTGAACTTCCGGGTGGTCTCCACCCGCGCGGCGCCCGGGCCGCCGCCGGGGGCCCGGACGGTGACCGCGATCTCCTTCTTCCCGACATCGATGCCCGCCACCCGCTCAAGCACGATCTCCACACCACTCACCCGCCTTCGTCGTCACCGCTGACCAGCGCCTCCCGGGAGCCCGTGAAGATCAAGACTCTGAGACACGCGCTCTACGGCAGCAACCCGGGGCACCTACCGGGCGGGCTCCAGCGTCAATCTGGTATCCGGACTCACCAGGTACCACACAGGAACGACGTCAACGGGAGACGCGCCCCCAGTTTCACCCACCCAAGGGCGCCAACGGCGCGGCATGAACATCTGGTATGCAATCGGGGTATCGGGACCACGCGATACCCCGATTCCATACCAGAGGACGTGTCGCGGAACCCGTGGCCTAACCTGACGGTCATGGACGTTCCCGGACCCGCAGTCGCCGTGCCCGAGACGATTCCGGACGATGCACAGGGTCGCCGCCTGGCCCTGGCCCGGGTGGTCCGGGAGCTCGCGGTCGTCCCGGGCCGAGTCCGGCTGGCCAGCGGCCTCGAGGCCGACTACTACGTCGACCTGCGCCGGGTGACCCTGGACGGCCACGCAGCGCCGCTGATCGGCGCCGTGATGCTGGACCTGGTGGACGGCTGGGAGTTCGAGGCGGCGGGGGGCTTGACCATGGGCGCCGACCCCGTCGCGGTGGCGATGCTGCACGCGGCCGCACGGTCGGGGCGGCGGGTGGACGCGTTCGTGGTCCGCAAGCAGGGCAAGGCGCACGGGCTGCAGCGCCGGATCGAGGGCCCGGACGTCGCCGGGCGGCGGGTGGTCGCGGTCGAGGACACCTCGACCACGGGCGGGTCGGTCCTGACCGCGGTCGAGGCGCTCCGGGAGGTGGGCGCCGACGTGGTCGGGGTTGCGGTGATCATGGACCGGGACACCGGGGCGCGCGAGGCGGTCGAGGCCGCCGGACTGCCCTACCGGTACGCGCTCGGGCTGGCCGACGTCGGGCTGGCCGACGTCGGGCTGGACCGGCAGCCGGGCTCCACCTGACCGGCGCGCTGCGGATCGGGGGCTGATGACGTGATCGCGTTCGGCACGGTGCTCGTCCTGCTCGTCATGGCCGGGCTGACCTGGGCGGCCGGTGCCGGGAGCGGCCTGCTCCGGCTGCGGGCCCTGGTGCAGGCGTCCTGGCGGCAGGTGGCCTCGGAGCTGCAGCGCCGCCAGGAGCTGATCCCGGACCTGATCGCGATCTGCGACCCCGCCGGTGGCCAGGCTGGAACGGCCGTGGCGCAGGTCCAGCAGGCCCGGGACGCCGCCCGGATCCCGCAGCTGCCGATCGCCCGGCGGGCGGCCGCCGAGGCGGACCTCGTCGCGGCGCTGGATCGGCTGTTCGCGCAGGTCGGCACGGGTGCGGACCGGGACGCGGAGGATGGCTTCGGCGCGCTGCGGGATGAGCTGGAGGGCATCCGACAGCGGGTGATCGGCGCCGGCCGGCTGTACAACCTGCACCGGCGGGAGCTGGAGCGGCGGGCCGGGTCGCGGCCGCGCCGGGTGCTGGCACGGGTCCTGGGCGTCACCCCGCCCGAACCGTTCCAGGTCCCAGAGGGGTCTCGAGCCCCTGACGGATTCGACCTGCCCGAGGCGCAGCCGGCTAGCGAACCGGTGCCGACCGACGAGCCCGCCTCCAGCTGACCAGCGGCACCAGGATCGAGGCCAGGATCGCGGTGCAGGCGACGGCGTAGGTGGCCCAGCGCACCGGCTCCGACCGGTGCCCGATGTAGCCGAGCAACACCAGCCCGGCGCCCCAGGACAGCGCGCCCACCACGTTCGCGGACAGGAACCGTGGGTAGGCCATCCGCGCCACCCCGGCCACGATCGGCGTGAAGGTCCGCACCCACGGGATGAATCGGGCCACCACGATCGCGGACCAGCCGAACCGCTGGTAGAACCGCTCGGCCTGCTCGACCCGGCGCAGACCGCGCCCGGCGCGGCGGACCAGCCACGGCCGACCGAATCGCCGACCGGTCCAGTACCCGGTCGCGTCACCGGTCACCGCCGCGACGACCACACC
This sequence comes from uncultured Actinomycetota bacterium, assembly GCA_963740575.1. Lineage (GTDB taxonomy): Bacteria > Actinomycetota > Actinomycetes > Actinomycetales > Kineosporiaceae > CAVUET01. The sequence continues at coordinate 113,883 of CAVUET010000007.1, forward strand.
CGCGGTGAGCAGCGGGAAGGACAGCCGCGAGCCCGGCGTCGCGGCCAGCAGCCCGGCGGTGAACAGGACCGAGTCACCCGGCAGGAAGAACCCGACCAGCAGCCCCGACTCGACGAAGACGAGCATGAACACCACGGCGTAGACCGCTCCGGCGGTCATCGCCTGCAGGTCGGTCAGGGAGCTGAGCCACTCCGACATCACCGCCGCCCGGGCCAGCCGGAGCTTGTGGCTTGGCTCACGTCGGCAGCGTACGACAGCGCATACCTCCCCGCTGTGCCCGCTGGACAGGCTGCGGTGAGGATGGGCTGGTGCGCGTCCGCGGTGGTCCCGATCCTGCCTCGGGCGATCCGGTGACCCGGCCGTGGCGGGCCCTGTCGGTCTGCCTCGTGGCGCTGTTCATGACACTGCTCGATGTCAGCGTGGTGAACGTCGCGCTGCCGTCGATCGGGCTCGGCACCGGCGCGGGTCCCTCCCAGCTGCAGTGGGTGGTCTCCGGGTACGTCCTCGCCTTCGGGCTGGTGCCGGTGCTGGCCGGGCGGCTGGGCGACGACCGCGGCCGCCGGACGGTGTTCCTCGCCGGGGTGGCCGGGTTCGTGGTGACCAGCGCCCTGGTCGGCCTGGCCCCGAACCCCGGCCTGCTGCTGGTGGGACGGTTCCTCCAGGGGCTGGCCGGCGGGGTGATCAACCCGCAGGTGGCCGGCCTGGTGCAGCAGCTGTTCTCGGGCCGGTCACGGGCCCGGGCGTTCGGGGCGATCGGCACGACGGTCGGAGCCGGGACCGCGTTCGGCCCCGTGGTCGGCGGCGCGGTGATCGCGCTCGGCGGCCCGCACGACGGCTGGCGGCTGGTCTTCTTCCTCAACATCCCGATCGGCATCGCCGCGCTGGTGCTCGGCCGGCGCTGGCTGCCCGGCCCGGGCCCACCCCCGGCCCGCCCGGCCGGGACCCGCCTGCAGCTCGACCTGGCCGGCGCGGGGATGCTCGGGCTGGCCGTCCTGCTCATCCTGCTGCCCGCGGTCGAGTACGACGCGATCCGGGACGCCCGACTGGCGCTGCTCGTCCTGCCCGCGCTCGCCCTGATCGGCTGCTTCTTCGGTTGGGAGCGACGGCTGCTGGCGCGCGGCGGGCAGCCTCTGATCGACCTGTCCCTGTTCCAGGTGCCGAGCTACCTGGTGGGCGTCCTGGTCGCGCTGCTCTACTTCTGCGGGATGACCGGCCTGCCGCTCGTCCTGGCGCTGTACTTCCAGCGGGGGATGGGTTACTCGGCACTGCAGTCCGGGCTGTCGGTGACGCCCTACGCGGTGGGCTCAGCCCTGGCCGCGTCGATCAGCGGGCGGCTGGTGCCCAGGCTCGGCCGCCGGCTGGTCACCGCAGCGCTGGCCCTGTTCGCGATCGGGATCGTCTCGGTGGAGGTGGCCGGCCGCTCCGCGACCCCTGGCCGGGCCGCGCTCGTGCTGGCCCCCGCGCTGCTGCTGGCCGGGATCGGCAGCGGCGGGGTGATCACCCCCAACCAGGTCCTGTCCCTGGCCGAGGTGGACGTCCGCGGCGGGGCGACGGCGGCCGGGGTGCTGCAGACCTCGCAGCGGATCGGCGCAGCGGTCGGGACGGCGCTGGTCGGCGCGGTGTTCTTCGCCTCGCTGCACGGGCCGCCGTCGACGTCCGGTGGGCCGTCGACGTCCGGTGGCCCGGGGTACGGGTCGGCGCTGGGCAACGGGCTGCTGATCGCGATCGTCTTCGTGCTGGCCGCGCTGGCGCTGTCCGTCGTCGACCTCGCCCTGGCGCGCCGCCGGCCGGCCCGGCGCGAGGCTGCGGCGGGCGTCAACGCGGGCAGTCCGGACGGGTGACACCCGCGAGTCGGCTGCCGGGGCCTAGACCGGGGCGTGCTCCCGGCGGCGCTGGTTGCGGTGGCGCATCCACTCGATCCCGATCGGTATCAGCGACAGCGCCACGACCAGGACCAGGATCAGCTCGATCTGGTTGCGGACGAAGGCGAACGACCCGAGCATCCGGCCCAGCACGGTCACGCCGCAGGCCCACAGCAGGGCGCCGATCCCGCTGAAGGTGAAGTACCGGCGGCGGTCCATCCGCCCGACCCCGGCCACGACCGTGATGAACGTCCGCACGATCGGCACGAACCGGGCCAGGACGATCGCCCGCGAGCCGTACCTGTCGAAGAACGCGACCGTCTTGTCCACGTACTCGCGCTTGAACAGCCGGGAGTCGTCGCGGCGGAAGATCCTCGGCCCGGTGGCCCGCCCGATCTCGTAGCCGACGACGTTGCCGATGAACGCGGCCACGGTCAGCACCAGGCAGGCCAGCCACAGCGGCTGGTGGATGTCACCGGTGCCGACCAGCAGGCCCACCGTGAACAGCAGCGAGTCACCCGGCAGGAAGAAGCCCAGCAGCAGCCCGCACTCGGCGAAGATCACGAGCGCGGCGCCGAGCAGCGCCCAGGTGCCGAACCTGTCCAGCATGGTCTGCGCGTCGAGCCAGGACGGTCCGAGCGTGTGGGCGGGTCCGAGCGTGTGGGCGGGTCCGAGCGTGTGGGCGGGTCCGAGCGCGAGCGCGTGGCCGAGGCCCAGGGCGGCATACGTCACCCGGACAGCCTACGGGCGGCGGCTCGACGCCCGGTCAACGCCGGCGCGCGTGTGGACCATGGTCCCGGACGTGATCTTCATCCGGGCGGCCAGGATGAACGGCAGGGTCAGCGCAGGCCAGGGAGGGCTGCCGGCATCGGATGCGCCCTCGGCTGCCCCTCCGCGCCGGTCACGTGTAGCGACAGAGCACGTCCGGCGACAGAGCACGTCCGACGAGGGAGCACGCCGTGCGCTACGTCATCACCGACGCCTGCATCGACGCCCTGGACGCCTCGTGCGTCGAGGTGTGTCCGGTCGACTGCATCTACCTGGGCGCCCGCAAGATGTACATCCACCCGGTCGAGTGCATCGGCTGCGGTGCCTGCGTGCCGGAGTGCCCCCGGGACGCGATCTTCCGGGCCGACCGCCTGCCCGCCGAGCAGGCCGCGCACGACGCCGACAACGCGCGGTTCTTCGCCGAGCCGCTGCCCGGGCGGGACGGGCCCGTCGGATCGCCCGACGGTGCCGCCAAGTCGGGGCCGATCGGGGTCGACACGGAGCTGGTCGCCGCGCACCCGCACTGAGCGGGGCGAGCGCGCTCGTAGGCTCGCACCCATGGACGGCACGGGTGCGCTCGCGTCCACCGAGGACGTCGGGGTCGGGCCGTGGCCGGGGCCCTGGCCGGACGACCCCCGCTACGACCCGGACCTGCTACGCGACGGTGACCGGCGCAACGTCGTCGACCGCTACCGGTACTGGAGCGTGGCCGCCATCCGGGCCGACCTGGACACCCGGCGCCACCCCTTCCACGTCGCGGTGGAGAACTGGGCGCACGACTTCAACATCGGCTCGGTGGTGCGGACCGCGAATGCGTTCAACGCGGCGGGCGTGCACATCGTCGGGCATCGCCGCTGGAACCGGCGCGGGGCGATGGTCACCGACCGCTACCTGCCGGTGCACCATCACCCGGACGTCGCCGCGCTGGCGGGCTGGGCAGCCGGCGCGCCGCGCGGGGACGGCGGCGCGGGACTGCCGCTGCTCGGCGTGGACAACCTGCCCGGCGCCGTCGCGCTCGAGCAGTTCCCGCTGCCGCGCGACTGCATTCTGCTGTTCGGCCAGGAGGGCCCGGGCCTGTCGGAGGCCGCCCGCGAGGCCTGCGCGGCGGTGCTGTCGATCCGCCAGTACGGCTCCACCCGCTCGATCAACGCGGGCGCGGCCGCCGCGATCGCCATGCACGCCTGGATCAGGGCGCACGCCACAACCTGACGAGCTGAACTCGTCAGGACGAGCCGCTAGGTTCCCGGAGTGACGCCGATCAGGGTCGAGCCGGCCACCGCCGAGCGCTGGGACGATCTGGTGGCCGTCCTCAGTGCCCGGGGCGACCAGTCCCGGTGCTGGTGCCAGTGGTTCCGGCAACCGAACGCGCAGTGGAACGCCGCCACCGTCGAGCAGCGCCGGACCGCGCTCGCCGCCCAGCTGGACGAGGCCCGGGACGGCGGCGCGCCGCCCCCCGGCGTGCTGGCCTACCTGGATGGTGAGCCCGCGGGCTGGTGCGCCGTGGCACCCCGTCCGGCCTACCCGCGGCTGCAGGTCTCGACGGTCCTGCGCAGAGCCGTGCCGGTGGACCCCGGGTCGGATTCGGCATCGGACCCGGCGCCGAACCCGGCGTCCGACCTGGCGGACCCGGACGTCTGGGCGGTGACCTGCTTCGTGGTCCGGGCCCCGGCGCGCGGCCGGGGGCTCAGCTCGGTCCTGCTGGCGGGCGCGGTCGACCTGGCCCGTGACCGCGGTGCGCGGGTGGTCGAGGCCTACCCGGTGGACGTGGCCGCGGCGCCGAAGGTCACCACGTCCCGGCTGTACCACGGCGCGCTGTCCACCTTCCTCGCGGCCGGGTTCGAGGTGGTGGCGGCGGCACCCTCCGGGCGGCCGGTCGTCCGGCTGCGGTGTGAGCGGCGCGCGTCGCGCCTGGCTGCCGTGGCGCCGGGCCCGGCGGGCACCCGGCGTGCAGCTGGCCGTGGCGGGGATGGTGGTGCTGGTCGCCGCGCTGATCGGGGTGGTCGACGGCGCCGGGACGGCCACCGGACAGCAGGCGGTCCTGGCCGCGCTGCGGGGCGCGGGGGCGCAGCAGCGCACCGTCGAGGTCACGGTGCGGCGGGATCCCGGGCAGGTGGCCCGTCAGGACCGGCTGGTCAGGTCCGCGCTCGCCCGGGCACTGGCCGGGACCGGCGCGACGGTCTGGTCCAGCGCCGGCAGTGACCTGCTGCCCCTGGCGGGCGGGGCTCGCCGACTGCCCCGCGACGGAGCCCGGCTGGTGCCCTGGGTGGCCCCGGACCTGCCGAAGCACTCCCGTCTGGTCTCCGGTCGCTGGCCGTCCGGCAGCTCGACCGGCAGCTCCCCGTTCCAGGCCGCCCTGCAGGCGGACGCCGCTGCGGTGCTCGGCATCCGTCCCGGCGACCGGCTCACCCTGGCCGCGACCGACCGGTCGAGCTCGGTCCCTCCGGCCGTGCTGGTGGTCGGGCTCTGGCGCGCGGCCGACCGCGCCGATCCGTTCTGGTTCGCCGACCCGCTCGAGGTCACCGGCACGCAGCGGGCCGGGGTGTACGGCCCGCTGCTGCTGCCCGAGGCGGCCATGGCCGCGATCCCGGTCCGCTGGCAGTCCCAGTGGCGGGCGGCACCCGATCTGGAGCGGGTCGCCACGGGTTCCCTGGAGGCCCTGGCCGGGCGGGTCGGAGCCCTGCCGGGCGCGCTGGTGGACGTGCCGACCGCGGGCGGCGCGCAGGCGACGGTGGACGGCGACCTGGCCGCGGTGCTGGCCGGCCAGGTCCGCAGCGCCAGGCAGGCGCGGGCCGCGACCGCATCCCTGCTCGCCGTGCTGGCCGTGCTCGCCGCTGCCTGCTGCCTGCTCGCGGGCATCCTGCTCGCGGACCTGCGGGCGGCCGAGGCGCTGCTGCTGCGGGCGCGCGGCCTGGGCGGGACCGGCCGGGCCGGCTGGGTCCTGGCCGAGGCGGCGATGCTCGGGCTGCTCGCGGCCGTCCCGGCGGCGGCCGCCGCGGTGGCGGTGGTCCGGCTGACCGGGCCGGCTGGCCCCGGCCCGGGCTCGGGTGACGTGATCCTCGTCCGCGCGATGCTCGTCCGGACCGGCCTGGTCGCCGCGGGAGCGGCCGTCCTGGCGGGGCTCGCGGTGCTCCTGGTCACCGACCTCGTCCTGATGCGGGCCTGGCGTCAGGGCGCCGGCCGTGGGACCGGCGGGCGGGCGGGGGAGTCCGGGCTGGACGGGGCGGGGCTGGACGGGGCAGAGCCGGACGGGGCAGGCGGAGCACGGCGTCCGGTGCTGGCGGCCGTCCTGCTGCTGGTCCCCGGGGTGCTGGCCGCCTGGCAGCTGCGCCGGGCCGGCGCATCGGGCGCGCTGCTGCCCTCCGGTGGGACCGATCCGATCGTGGTGCTGGCCGTCCCGGTCGCCCTGCTCGCAGCAGGGGTCGTGGTGGTGGCCCTGCTGCGGGCCGCGTGCCGCCCGCTGTCGCTGCTCAGCCTCCGACGGCGGGCGGTACCGGCCCTGCTCGGCTGGCAGGCGTCCCGTCGTGGCGCGCGCCCGATGGCCCCGGTGGTGGTGCTGGCGGCGGCCGCTGCGGCGGCGGTCTGCACGCTGAGCGCGGCGGTCACGGTGCAGGACCGGGAGCGGGCCCAGGCGGCGACCGCGCTCGGCACGCAGGTGCTGGTCCGCGCCCCCCGCCAACCCGGCGCCCCGGCGGGCTCTGCGGGCCGGGCGGCCGTGGCCGGGGAGCTGGCCGGGGTTGCGGGAGTGGCGGTCGCGATGCCGGTCTCTCGCGGATCGGCGCAGGTCGGCGGGACCGGAATCACGGTGCTCGCGCTCGATGCGGGCCGGCTGGCAGCCGGAACGGTACCGGCCGGTGGCGCCGGGATCAGCAGCCATGACGCGGCCGCGTTGGCCGGGGCCCGCCCCGCGTCCCAGCCGATGCCCGCCGGTGACCGCCTCACCGTCGGGGTCAGGCTCGCCGCCCCGGCCGACCAGCCAGGTGAGGCACCGCTGCCCGCGCCCGACCAGCCACTGAACGTGTCGCTCCTGGTCGCGGGCGAGGACGGGGTGCCGCTGCGGATCTCGCTGGGCGCGGTGCCGCCCGACGGGCGGACCCGAGTGCTGGCCGCTCCGCGCCCGGCGGCGGCGCGGAACCTGGTCGGTGTGGAGCTGGCCGAGACGGCAACCCAGGACGGGTACGCCGCGGTGCAGGCGGACCTGGCTGTCTCCGTCGCGGGGCCGCAGGGCTCGCGGCCGGTGCCGGTGTCCCGCTGGCGGCTGGCTGGGCAGGGTCGCGGCCAGCCGGACGCCCGGATCGGGCCTGGGTCGGGGCCTGGGCCTGGGTCGGGGTCTGGGTCGGGGTCTGGGGCGGGGTTTGACGTGACCGCGTACGCCCTGCTCTCGCCTCAGGACGCGAGCGGTGCCGCGATCCGCCTGGTGGTCGGGGACGGCCTGCTCTCGGTGCCCGCGATCATCGACCGGCGGGTCCGGGCCGCCGCCGGGGCCGGCCGGTCCGTCGTGCTCGACTTCGGCGACCACACCGTGCCGCTGACCGTGGTCGCCGTCGTCGACCAGGTGCCGGGGCTGGACCCGGACGGGCTGTCCGGCCCGGGGGCGCCAGGGAGTTCCGGGGCTGGGAGTTCCGGGGCGGGCAGCTCCGGGGCAGGCAGCTCCGGGGCAGGGAGTTCCGGAGCAGGGCCGTTGCCGGGCGTGATCGTGAACCGGGCGTCGCTGGCCTCGCTCGACCTCGCCTCCGGCGGCGACATCCCGGTGGCCGACGAGTGGTGGGTGGTCGGCGAGGGGCGTTCGTCCGCCGAGCCGGACCCGGCTGCGGTGCGCGCGGCGGCCGCTGCCGCGCTGTCGGCCGGATCCGCGGCCGACCGGGCCGACGTCCCGGGCATCACGGTGACCACCCGAGCGCAGCTGGTCGCCCGGTTCCTGGCCCAGGCCGAACCGGCCGGGCTGCGGCGGCTGCTGCTGCTCACCACGGCGGCCATCGGCCTGGTGGCGGCGGCCGCCGCCGGACTCGGCGAGGTGGTCGCCGCAGGCCGGCGCCGGGGCGAGCTCGCGGTGCTGCGAGCACTGGGTGTCAGTGGCGGCCAGCTGCGCGCGCTGGTGATCACCGAGCGGCTGGTGATCGGTGGGGTGGCCGGCATCGCCGGGGCCGCCGCGGGCTGGGCGCTGGCGCGGCTGCTGGTCCCGGTGCTCGCCGGGCCCGTGTTGCCCGCACTGGTGATCGCGCCGGGGCTGGTCCCGTCCTGGTCGGTCCCGGCGGCGCTCGGCGTGCTGCTGTCCCTGGTCGCCGTCGTGGCCGGGACGGCAGCGGTCCGGGCCGGGGCGGCGGGCCGGATCGACACCACCGCTGCGCTGAGGACGCAGGTCCGATGACCCCCGCCGCGCCCCGCCCGCGCGCCACCCGGATGGTGCTACCCCGCCTGCTGACCACCCGGATGGTGCTGCGCCGCCTGCTCGCCAACCGCTGGGCGGTGGCCGTCGCGGTGCTGCTGGTAGCGGTGAGCACCGGGCTGACCCTCGGCGCACTGCGCCGGATCGACGCCGTCCAGCGGGACGCCGTGCGAGCGGCCGTGCAGGCCGTCGGCCCGGGGCAGCGGGATCTGACCGGGTCGGTGAGCAGCCAGCCGGTCAGCGGCCCGGCCTCCCGGCCGGCAGCCCCCTACGACGACCTGCTCACCCAGATGCGGGGCGGCCCCGGCCGGATCGTCGGCCCGGCCGCCGGGCAGCCGACCTGGTCGCTCAGCACGCCGGTCCTCGGCCTGGAGCAGCGCCCACGTCCCGGCCCGGTGGACCTGTTCCGGCTGCAGGTGGGGTCCGGCTGGCCAGAGCGGGTGCGCTACGTCGCGGGCCGGGCCCCCCGTGACGCGGTTCCCGGCCGGCCGCCGCCGGGCCGGCGGGCAGGGTTCATCCCGCAGGTCCCGGCCACGATCGAGGTGGCGATGGCCGCCGAACCGGCCGCTTCGATGCGGCTGCGGGTCGGCGACCTGTTCGAGATCGCGGCGGGGCCGAACGACCTGATCCCGCCGCTGCGGCTGCACCTGGTCGGCACCTACCGCGCGCTGGACCCGGCCGACCCGTTCTGGGCGCCGCAGCCCGCGTTGCTGCACGGCAGCCTGAAGCTGGATCAGAACATCGGTGAGATCTGGACCGGGACGGCCCTCGCCCCGGCCGCCTCCCTGCCGGTGCTGCAGGGTGAGCTGGCCACGGCGCCGACGGTCGTGACGGTCCGGCTGCCGCTGCGCCCGGATCTGATCAGCTCCGGATCGGTCCAGGCGCTGATCGGGCGGCTGCGCGCCGCCCAGTCCCAGCCGGTGGGAATCCCCGACCGGACCGGCGGCCAGTTCGCGCAGCTGTCCACCGGGACCATCGCGGCGCTGGAGCAGTACGAGCGCCAGCAGGCTCCGGTGCGGGCGCTCGCCCTGGTGTTCCTGGCCAGCGTGCTCGCGGTCGCCCTGGTGGTCCTGCTGCTCACCTTCCGGCTGCTGCTGGACCGCCGGGCCGCCGGGCTGGCGCTCGCGGCCGCACGGGGGACGTCGCTGGTCCAGGCGCTCGGGCAGCTGTTCGCGGAGGGGTTGCTGATCGGCGCCTGCGGCGCCGCCCTGGGCGTGCTGGCGGCCCTCGCCGTCCCTGGGCGCATCGGGCCCGTGGGCGGGCCGGTGCTGGCCGTGCTCGCGGCGCTCGCCCCGGCCGTGGTGCTGCCCGCGGCGGCGATCCCGCTGCTGTGGTCACCCCGGCCCCGCCGCAGGCGCTCGGGCCGCGCGGCAGCGGTGCGGCGCCGGATCGCACCCGCACGCGCGGCGGGCGGGAACGGTGGATCGGCCGTGGCGGCGCCCGGCGGGGCCCGCCCTCCGGCGGCCGTGCGGGCCTGGCGCGGGGCGCGGAGCGTGGCCTGGTCGGCGTCCGGCCGGGGACCGATGGAGGTGTTGCTCGTCCTGCTGGCCGCCGCCGCCGTGCTGGCGCTGCACCGGCGTGGGTTGACGGTGGCCGCGTCCCCGGCGCCGGCGCCCGTCCCCGGCGCCCAGGCGGGCTCCGGTGCCGGCGGGATCGACCCGCTGATCCTGGCTGCACCGGCCCTGGTGGCCCTGGCCGGGGCGGTGCTCGCCGGGAGGCTGCTGGCTCCGGTGCTGGCCTGGACCGCCCGGCGGGCTGCGGCCCGGCGAGGCGTGGTCGCCTTCCTCGGGCTGGCCCGGGCCGGACGGGACGCGGCGCTCGGGCCGCTCGGGCTGGCCGGGGTGGTGCTGGCACTGTCCACCGCCGTGCTGGCCGCGCAGGTCGGGGCGACGCTGCGCACCGGAGCTGCGCAGGCCGCCGTCCAGTCCGTCGGCGCCGACCTGCGGGTGCGCGGGTTCGGACTGGACGCGGCGCAGGCCACCGCGGTGGCGCGGCTGCCGGGCCTCCAGCGGGTCACGCCACTGACCGAGGTGGACGGCGCGTCGGTCAGCGTCCTGCCGAGCGCGGCCGAACGGGACGCGACCGTGCTGGCCGCGGACCCCGTCGCGCTGTCCGAGGTGCAGCGTGACCTGACCGGCGGGCTGCCGCCCGAGACCGCCGCGCTGCTGGCCGGCGCCGGCAGCGGACGGGTCCCGGTGGTGGCGTCTCGGGGGATGGCTCGGGTCGGGGACGAGCTGACCCTGCGGGTCACCCTCTATCCGGTCCGGGCCCGCGTGGTCGCCGTCCTGGCCGGCATGCCCGCTGCGCCGCAGGACGGCCCCTGGCTGCTCGTGTCGCTGCCCGCGCTGCGCGCCGCCACCGGGCTGGTGCTGTCCTCGCAGAGCCTCCTGGCCAGGGTCGATCCCGGGCGGATGCCGTCCCAGGCCCGGCTGGAGTCGGCGGTCGGGGACATCGTCACCGCCGACACGCCCGACGGTGTGGCGCGCCAGGCGACCACCGCGCCGATGGTGGCCGCGGTCAGCACCGGCATGCCGCTGGCATTCGGACTCGGCGCGGGTTTCACCGGCGCGGCGGTGATGCTGAGCCTGCTCGCCGGGTCGCGGCGCCGGTCGCGGTTCCTGGCCCACCTGCGGGCCCTCGGGCTGTCCACCGGGCAGGCCGGCGCCCTGGTGGGCTTCGAGGTGGTGCCGCCGTCGGTCGCCGCGCTGCTGGCGGGTCCCGTCTGCGGGCTGGCGCTCGGCGCGACGCTGCTGCCCGCAGCCGACCTGCGCCCGCTGACCGGCGCGGTGCTGCCGCCGTCCGTCAGCGTGCCGCTCGGACTGGTCGCCCTGATCGTCCTGGCGACGGGCTGCCTGGTCGCCGTGATGGCTCTGCTCGCCGTAGCGGCGGGTCGTACCGTGTCACCGGCCGCGGCGGCGCGGCTGGCAGAGGGGGGATGAGCCCGATGAGACCGGACGCGACCCTGCCCAGGCACCGGCTGGACGGGGCCGGACGCCGGCCCGATCGGCCCGGCCCGGGGACGCCGGCCGGGACCGGCCCGACCCCGGGTGTGGTGTCGGGTGTGGTCTCGGGCGCGGTCGTCTGCGAGGGCCTGGTCCGGATCTTCCGGACGGCGGACGTCGAGGTGCAGGCGCTGCAGGGCCTCGACCTGCTCATGGCGGACGGCGAGTTCGTCGCGGTGGTCGGGGCGTCCGGCTCCGGGAAGTCGACGCTGCTGTCGATCCTGTCCGGGCTCGACACGCCGACCGCCGGCCGGGCCCTGGTCGCCGGTCTGGACCTGCAGCGCGATGGCCGGTCGTGAGCGGGTGCGCTATCAGCGGCACACCGTCGGGTTCGTCTGGCAGCAGACCTCCCGCAACCTGCTGCCGTACCTGACCGCGGCGGAGAACGTGGCCCTGCCGCTGCTGATCGCCGGTGCCGGTCGCCGCCGACGCGCCGGAGCAGGTCGGCGAGCTGCTCCACCTGCTCGGCGTGGCGCACTGCGCGGACCGCCGTCCCGGCGAGATGTCCGGCGGCGAGCAGCAGCGGGTCGCGCTCGCCGTGGCGCTGGCGAACGAGCCGGACGGTGCTGCTCGCCGACGAGCCGACCGGCGAGCTGGACGAGGCCACCTCGGCCGAGGTGTTCGGCGCGATCCGGGCCGTCAACCGCGAACTCGGCGTGACCGTCGCTGGTGGTCACCCACGACCCGCTGGTCAGCGAGCAGGTCGACCGGACGGTCGCGATCCGGGACGGCCGGACGGCCAGCGAGGTGCTGCGCCGCACCGAGGTGGACGAGCGGCGGCGGAGACGGTGGTGGCCGAGGAGTACGCCGTGCTGGACCGGGTCGGCCGGGTGCAGCTGCCCGGCGAGTTCGTCGCGGCGCTGGCGCTGCGGCGACCGGGTGCGGCTGGCGCTGGAGCCCGACCACGTCGGGGTCTGGCCGGATCGGGGACGCGACCGGGGCGCGACCCGGACGGACGCGGGAGCCGGGAGCCGGGGAAGCCGGGGGGACCGGACGGGACGAGCCGGGGCCGGGAAGCCGGGGGCGAGCCGGTGGGACCGGGGGGCCGGGATCGATGACATCGATGACTGAGCCGGCTCGGCGGGCGGCCGGGCAGACCGCTGCTGCGGGCCCGCGGGCTGGTCCGCCGCTTCGGGTCCGGGCAGCGCGAGGTGACCGCCCTGGGCGGGGTGGACCTCGACGTCGAGCCCGGCTCGCTGCTGGTGGTCCGGGGCGGTCCGGGTCCGGCAAGACCACGCTGCTCAACCTGCTCGCCGGCCTGGACCGGCCGACCTCGGGCACCGTGCACCTCGGCGACGAGGAGATGTCCCGGCTGCCGGAGCGGGACCTGGTCGAGCTGCGCCGCCACCGGGTCGGCGTACGTGTTCCAGACCTTCGGGCTGGTGCCGATCCTGACCGCCGCCGAGAACGTCGGCGTGCCGCTGCGGCTGGTCGCCAGCCGCCCCGGCCGAGCGCGACGCGGCGGGTCGCCGAGCTGCTCGACCTGGTCGGGCTGGCCGAGCACGCCGCGCAGCGCCCGCACGAGCTGTCCGGCGGCCAGCAGCAGCGGGTCGCCATCGCCCGCGCCCTGGCCAACCGCCCGGACTGCTGATCGCGGACGAGCCGACCGGCCAGCTGGACTCGCACACCGGGCGGGCGGTGATGGACCTGATCCGCGACCTGGTGCACGCGCAGGGCCTGACCGCGGTGGTGGCCACCCACGACCCGGCCCTGATCGGGCTGGCCGACGAGGTGGTGGATCTCCGGGACGGCCGCGTCGTCGCCCGCCCGCCCGCTGCCCCGTCCGCTAGCCCGTCCGTTGGCCAACCTCTGGCGTGAAATGGCGGCCTCCGCCTGGCGTTTGGCCACCCTTACCCACCAGAGGTTGCCGGTGGCGGGCCGGCGAGGACCCCGGCCAGAATCAGCCGGGGTCGTGATCGGCAGGGGAGCGAGCACGGGGATGGATCGCAATCGGGATCGCGCCGGTGAGCCGGAGCCGCTGCGGGGCCCGGCCGGCAGCGGTGTTCAGCCCGATCGCCGCGACCGGCGCCGGCACCCACGCACCCACACCGTCACCGGACAGATCCACGCCACCACCGCTGGGCGGGGCAGCGTCGCCATCAGCGCCGCGCTCGGCTCGGCCAGCGCGCCGGCCAGGACAACCACCTACACCTGCAAGTGCACCGACACCACGGCGCCGGTGATCAGCGTCGACACCCAGGTCGATGGCCAACCGGCCGATCCCGTCTACGTCGTGGATGGCGACGCCGTCAGGTTCGCATCGTGCCCCTCACGCCGGGGTTGCTCGATTGGGAGTACGCAGACCACCACCTTCGCCACCACCGGCTCGGGAGCCGCGAGCGGGTTATGGCCGGTGCCCACGTCGCCCGGCCGGTAGCACAACCAAGTGCCCAGCGGATCGACCGAGCCAGTGGTCGGGCCGCCATCTGGCTGTCACGGTCGGGCGCTTGTCTGCCTCTTGGGGCAGGCGGGCGCACCATGCCTTGTTGTCCGGAAAAGGGCGGTCCTACTGTGCTGGCACGCCGTGGTGGCCTGCGGTGATGAGCGTGTACGCCCGGATTCCCGGGTCCCTCGTCACCGAGCGCCGCGGCCGGGACGGGAGTGGTCGCGGTGACCGGGTTCGAGCGGGGCAACGGTCGGCGGATCCGAGCTGGGTTGCGGCGGGTGATGCCGGGCGCCGCGGTGGTCGGCGGGTTGAGCGTGGTGCTGGTGCTGGGGTTGCTGGGCGCGGGCTACGCGCCGGCGGCGGTTTCGGGGTTCACCCGGCAGGCCTGGTTGGCGTCCTCGGCGGTCGGGCAGTTGGCCCGGTTGGACGGGTCGGCCGCCCAGGTGATGGGGCAGGTGCCGGTGGCGAACGCGGGGTCGCGGCTGCAGGTGGTCCCGGTTGGCGCGGATGCCCTGGTGGTGGACCGGGTCTCGGGCACGATGCGCCGGGTCTCGGCGGCCACGCTCTCGGCGGGCCCGAGGGTGGCTCCGTTGCCGGGCGCCTCCTCCGGCCTGTCGGTGCTGACCGGCGGCGACGCGGTCTGGGCCGTGGACAGCGCGGCGGGCGTCGCCGTATCCCTTGACCCGAAGACGCTGGCGGCGCGATCGGCAGCCGCGACTGTTCCGTCCGGAGTGGATCGCAGGACCTCGCTCGTGGATGACAGTGGGCGGCTGTGGCTGCTGGATCCGGGCACCGGTGCGGTGTCCTGGCTGGACGGTGTCGGCGGGCACGGCCCGGTGCCGGTGGCATCGCCGGGTTCCTCGCTGGTGTTGGTTGACGGGCGCCCGACGGTGCTGGACGCCGCCCAGTCGGTGGCCATCACTCTGGATCCGCGGCGTGGCACGGAATCCTCGCGGATCGGGCTGGAGGCCGGCATCGCGCGGCAGGAGGTGGCGGGGTTCCGCACGGACGGCCTGCTCGCGGTCGCGGTGAACGACCGCGGTTCGCTGGTGCTGGTCCGGACGCTGACCGGGCAGGCCCGGCCGGTGCTGCTGACCGGAGGACCGGCTCGGTTCGGCGTCCCGGTGGTGTCATCCGGTCGCGTCTTCGTGCCGGAGCTGGCCACCGGCACGGTGTACGTGGTGGAAGTCGCCGGCGGCTCGGTCATCGCCACGATCCGGCTCCCGGGTGGCGGGTCGGACGCGCTGGAGCTGGTGGCCCGCGATGATGTCGTGTTCTACAACGACCCGACCTCGCAGCGGGCCGGGGTGATCCGGATGGACGGGTCGAGCTCGCCGATCATCAAGTACCGCGACAGGGCGGTTGCCGGTGGAACGTCGGCCAAGCCCGTCCCGCCGCCCGCGCCGCCCGCGCCGCCCGCGCAGCGGTCGAGCGGCGCGGTGGTGTCGGGGTTGTCGATCGTGCTGTCCACCGCGACGCCGGTGGCCGGCCAGCAGGTCGGGCTGGCCGCCCGGCTGGTCGGCGGCGGTGCGGTGGCGCGGGCGGCGTGGTCCTTCGGTGACGGTGCCACCGCGTCCGGCCAGGCGGCGTTGACCCACGCGTGGGCCGCGCCTGGCCGCTACCGAGTGTTCGCCACCGCGACCAGCACCGGGGGCAGAGCCTTCACCGCGAGCCGGTGGGTGACCGTGACCGCCAGCGCCGGCGGGAGCGGCAGCGTCCCCGTCCCCGCCCCCACCGAGTCGCAGCCGTCGACCTACAGCCTGACGGTGACCCCGTCGAGCAACGGCACGGTCAGCGCGACCGTGGACGGAGCCCAGAGGACCTGCCCCCAGGACTGCGTGGTGCAGGCGGCCCCGGACAGCAGTCTCACCGTCACCGCGCATCCCGCTGACGGCTACCAGGTGGGTGAGTGGTCCGGCAGCGGCGCCACCGCCTGCGCCGCCGGGGCGGGTTCCTGCGTGGTGCGGATGGACGCCGATGGCAAGACCCTGGCGATCACCTTCACCCGGACCGAGCCCCCCAAGCTCACGCTGACCGTTTCCGCGCCTACCGGCGGCAGCGGCGGCTCCCTGAGCGCCAGCAGTAGCCAGGCCGAGCCCACCCACTGCACCGGGCCGTGCACCATGCAGGTGCCCGTGGGTGCGTCGGTCAGCCTGACCGCCAGCCCGGCTGCCGGTGATCGGGTCGCCTCCTGGTCCGGCGACGGCCACTGCACTGCGGGCGACGCCACCTGCACCATCCCCGCCCTGGACGCGACCAGGACCATCGGCGTCACCTTCGAAGCGATCCCACCGGTCATCCCGACCGTGACGATCTCGGGACTGACGGTGACGCAACCGCCGGTCACCACGGCCTGCCCGGTGGAGTTGACGGCGCAGGCCACCATCCACTCGGACGCGGCAGGCACGGTGAACTACCACTGGTCATCGGAAGCGCCGTTCTCACCGTCGGACGGGACGTTGACCTTCACCAGCGCCGGCAGCCAGACGGTCACTGCCACATACACCCTGACAGGCACCCCCCCCGGGCAGTTGCACGTCACCCTGCGGGCCACTCCGGTGGGCGGCACCATGGCGGAGGCGGGGACGGGGCGGAGGGTGGGATGTGGCAATGGCCCGCCGGCCGGGTGACCTCGCCTACCTCTTGGTCGGCAGTGTGGTGAGGCCGGCCAGCGCCGCGGCTAACAGGCGGTCGGGGCCGAACCTGACCGCGTCGTCCGTGACCAGCCCGGTCTCCGCCTCGGCCGCCGCGATCGCGGCCCGGGCCTGCGGCTCGGACAGCCCGGCGGTGTTCAGCCCGATCGCAGCGACCGGCGCCGGGCGCACCCACGCGACCGCGTCCTGGTACGCCTGCACCGCCGCGGGCAGCGCCGGAATCGGGGTCGCCGGATAACCGTCGATGCTGGTCGAGCACGCCTTGTGGCAGAGGATCAGCAGGTCCGGCGCGGAGCCGTGCAGCAGCCCGAGGGTGACCCCCGAGTACGCCGGGTGGAACAGCGAGCCCTGGCCCTCGACCCAGAGCAGGTCGCCGCGGGTGGCGCCGTCCCGCACCAGCCGCTCGGCCGCGCCGGCCACGTAGTCCGAGATCACGTGATCGACCGCCATCCCCCAGCCGGAGATCGCGATCCCGGTCTGCCCGGTGGCCACGAACACGGACGCCAGGCCGCGCCGGCGGGCCAGCCGGTCCAGCTCCAGGGTGACGCTCATCTTGCCGATCGCGCAGTCAGTGCCGACCGAGTGCACCACCCGCGCTGCGCTGCGGTGTTGCGGGCCGAGCGGCACGTCCAGGTCGGACGGGGTGGCCCGCAGGTCGCGGACCTCGACCCCGCGGGCCCGCGCGGCCGCCGCGAGTTCCGGGTCGTCCGCGAGCGTGGTGTGCAGCCCGGCCTCGATGTCCAGGCCGAGCTCGATCGCCTCGAGCAGCGCCGCCCGCCAGGCCGGGGTCAGCTTCCCGCCGGACGGCGCGACGCCCACCAGCAGCACGGTCGCCCCGAGCTCGGCCGCCTCCCGGACCCCGGCCACCACCGGCACGTCGCGCTCGCAGAACGGCACGACGTCGACGGCGCGACGACCGGCGTGCACCTCGTCCACCACGCAGGCCACCTCACGCGGGCCGTAGCGCAGCACGCCGTGCCCGGTCTTGGCGTGCAGGTCGTCCAGCAGCCCGCCGGTCAGCACCGCCAGCCGCTGGGTCCGGTCCCTCACGCCGACTCCCTTCCCGTGCCTCCCGTGTCCCCTGTGCCTCCCGTGTCCCCTGTGCCTCCCGTGTCCCCTGTGCCTCCCGTGTCCCCTGTGCCGGGAGCGGGCGCGGGCCGGACGCCGAGCCCGTCCGCATCGGACAGCAGCAGCCGCCCGTCGTCCAGCCCGAGCCCGGTGAACGGTGTGTCCCTGATCAGCAGGTGGCCGTCCAGGTCGACGTGATCGACCAGCGGCGCAAGCTGCGCGGCCTGGCTGATGCCCAGCTGGGACTCGATCATGCAGCCGAGCATCACCTGCAGCCCGAGCGCCCGGGCCGCGTGGATCATCCGGTGCGCCTCGCGGATCCCGCCGCACTTGGCCAGCTTGATCACGATGCCGTCCGCGTAGCCGGCGATCGGGGCGACGCTGGACAGGTCCTTGCAGCCCTCGTCGATCAGCACGGGCAGCCGCACCGGCAGCGCCCGGTAGGCGTGGTAGCTGTCCAGGTCGGACGCCGGGAACGGCTGCTCGACGAACTCCACCCCGAGCTCGATCAGCCGCGGGGTCAGCTCCCGCGCCATATCCAGGGTCCAGCCCTCGTTGCCGTCGATCCGCAGCCGGACCGGGGTGGTGGCCCGGATCGCCTCCAGCCTCTGCAGGTCCGCCCCGTCGTCGACCCCGCCGCCGACCTTGACCTTGTAGACGCCGAAACCGGGATGGTGCCGGACCCGGTCCACGGTCTCGTCCAGGTCCGCGAGGCCGATCGTGTAGCTGGTCTGCGGGGTCAGTGGTTCGAGGCCGAACATCCGCCACAGCGGAAGCCCGCAGCGCTTGCCGAACCAGTCGTGCAGCGCACCGTCCAGGGCCATCTTGGCGCCCTGCGGCCCGTCCCAGCCGCGCAGCCGTCGGCAGGCCGCGTCCAGCGCCAGCGGGTCGGCGCCGATCAGCGCCGCGCCGTCGGCCTCGATCGCCGCGATCATCGAGCCCGCCGACTCGCCCCAGTAGTCCACCGGCGCGCCCTCGCCGTAGCCGGTAATCCCGTCCCTGGTCAGGGTGGCGACGCAGACCTCCTCGAGGTCGCTGGACGAGCGCGCGATGGTGAAGGTGTCGGCCAGATGCAGCACCTGCGGCCGGACGGTGAGCGTCACCCTGATCTCCTCATCCCGTTCATCCCGAAGTGACCATCCGTGGCGGCGTAGTCAGCGAGCTTGTAGCACAAGAATCATGGATCGTAGAGCGATATGCAAGTTCTGTAGCCGGATCTGGTTATGCTGGGTGCTGTGATCGCCCAGGATGTCCAGGACGCCCAGGAGCCCGGGCCGGGCGACTCGGCCGCCGGCCGGATCGCGCGGGACCTGCGGACCCGGATCTTCGCGACCGAGCTTCCGGTCGGCAGCCCGCTGCGCGAGACCGAGCTGGTGGCGCGCTACGGCGCCAGCCGGCACACGGTCCGCGAGGCGCTGCGCGACCTGGCCGCCGCGGGCCTGGTCAGCCAGGAGGCGCACCGCAGCGCCCGGGTCCGCGAGCTGACCAGGGCGGACGTCCGCGACCTCTTCGGATTGCGCCGGCTCCTGGAGGTCGAGGCGCTGCGCCGGCTGATCGACGACGACGCCCCGGTCGAGCCGCTGGTCCGCGCCGTGGCCGACCGCGAGCGGGCCGAGGCCGGCACGGACGGCTCGAGCTACAGCGTCCCGGAGCTGGACGCCGACCTGGAGTTCCACCGCGCGCTCGTGCTGGCGCCGGGAAGCCCGCGACTGGCCCGCGCCTTCGACACCGTGGCCGGCGAGCTGCGGCTGGCCTTCCTCGCCCTGGTGCACGACGCGAGCGACCGGGGCGACCACCGGGCGATCCTGGACGCCGTCCTGGCCCGGGACAGCGAGCGTGCCGTCGACCTGCTCGACCGGCACATCCGGGACGGCCTGCGGATCTGCCTGGCCGCCGCCCGGGCCTGAGCCCGGCCAGGCGCCCCCGCGCCTCTGATGACAGAGCGCACCGTCCGCAGTCAGATCAGACGCGACGCGCGGCAACACGCCGTCCGGACGCTCATCGTGACGACGTTCGGTGCGGTCGACGGAACCCCGGTCCGGGCCCCGCCCCTGCGAGCCCAGCTCAGCGCCGCCGGGCCAGCTCCGAGTGATACCGCCGCCCGATCTGCCCGGCGTTCTCGCGCAGGTAGTCCGTCAGCCGGGTCGGGCAGGTCGGCTCGCCCTCGACCATCACCAGCTCGGCCATCAGCCCGGCCAGCTCGTCCCGGGTCAGCACGTCGTCGCGGGTCAGCAGCGCGAGCCCGCGCAGCAGCAGCGAGACAGCCCCTGCAGGCAGGTGCACCGGCAGCACCCGGACCCCGATCGCCGCGGCGATCGCCCGCACCAGACCCTCGAACGTGAACCACTCCGGGCCGATCGCGTCCACCACGGTGTCAGCCCGCCCGGCGCCCAGCCCGACGCACAGGTCAGCCAGGTCCTGGACGTGGACGGGCCGCAGCCGGTACGTCCCGTCGCCCGGGATGGCGAACACCCGGAACCGGCGGATCAGCCAGGCGATGTTGTTCAGCAGGATGTCCTCGTGGCCGCAGTCGCCGCCGAAGATCACGCCCGGCCGGACGATCGCGTACGGGATCCCGCAGTCCCGGACCAGGCTCTCGACCGCGGCCTTACCCCGGTAGTAGCCGTAGAACGAGTCCGGGTCGGGGTTGCTGACGCTGATCTGCACGATCCGCTCGACCCCGGCCCGCCGGGCCGCCGCCAGCAGGACAGCTGTGTTCTCGACCGCCTGCTCGTGGCTGGCGCCGGCCCGGGGGTACCGGACCCAGTATGTGTTGTAGAAGGTCGTCACGCCGTCGAACGCGGCCTTCATCACCGCGGGATCGTCGAACCCGTATCGGAACGACTCGATCGGCGAGGCCTGATGGATCTGGCGGTCGATCCGGCTGCCGGGGTGATCGGTGAGCGAGCGTACGGTCCGGCCGGTCTGCTCGAGGCGGCGCCTGAGATAGGTTCCGGAGTATCCGAACGCCCCCGTCACCAGGTCGATCTGGCTCATGACCGGTTCCCCTTCCCGCCCGCCGACCCCGCTGAGGGCCCGTGCACGAGCAATCATACGTACGTATGAATGAAGGTCAAGAGGGGACCCGCGTGCGCCTGCTCGAGGCCACGCTCGACGTGCTGGGCACGCACGGGGTGGCGCGGGCGACGTCCCGGCAGATCGCGGCGGCCGCGGGGGTGAACCTGCAGGCGATCACGTACCACTTCGGCTCGAAGGACGAGCTCGTGGCGCAGGCCCTGGTGTACGCGGTCCGGCGCTGGGTGGAGCCGGCCCGGGCGGCCCTGACCGGCGTCGAGGACGACCCCCTCGGGCACCTGCTCGGCGCGGTGAGCGCCCTCCAGGACGGGCTGGAGCGGGCCCGGGACCACGTGCCGGCCTACCTCGAGGCGCTCGCCGCCGCACCGCGGAACGAGACGGTGCGCGAGCAGATCGTCGCCCTGCTCGCCGAGCTCCGCTCGGCGCTGGCGACGAGCATCGGCCAGTTGCGGGACGCAGGCTACGTCGCATCCTGGGTCGAGCCGGAGCCGATGGCCGCCCTGATCGTCGCGGCCGGTGACGGCTACGTGCTGCACTCCACGCTCGATCCGGAAAGCTACGCCCCTGGACGCACGTTGCCGCAGGTGGTGCAGCTGCTGCTGGCCGCCCGCAGCGCAGCGGAGCGACCCGGCGACGAGGCCGTCGCGGGCGAGGCAGCGGCCGGACCGGCGCGACGCCCCGCCGAGCGGGTGCGGATCACCCGGCCGACCCGAGTGGCCGGATCCGAGCGCCCGACGAGCCAGAACGCCCCCGCCGATCCTGGCAACAGCGGACCGGATGACAGAGTGACCGGCAGGCCGCTCGGCCTGCCCGACGGCAGCGTGGAGGAACAGTGAGCGAGCGCACCGATGGCGTGACCGGATCGGCGCCCCGTTCGGCGGCCCCGGACTCCAAGACGGTCAAGCACTGGCGCGAGATGCTCACGGCGGAGCGCTCGGCGGCGGACCTGTACGAGCGGATCGCCGCGGCCGAGACCGGGGAACGGGCCGAGATCCTGCGCGAGCTGGCCGCGGTCGAGCGCAAGCACGCCGCGCACTGGGAGGCCCAGTTGGCCGACGCCGGGGTGGCCATCCCCTCGGCCGGGAGTTCCACGCTGCGCACCCGGCTGCTCGGGCTGACCGCGCGCTGGGTCTCGCCGACTGCGGTGCTCAAGGTGATCGAGCGGGCCGAGCAGCAGGACGCCGGGAGCTACGACATCGACCCGGACGCCGCCCCAGGGATGGCCGACGACGAGCGGGGTCACGCCCGGGCGCTGGCCGCGCTGGGCTCCGGCGACGCGGCTGCGACCGCCTCGGGTCCCGCGTCCGGCTGGCCCACCCCGCAGCAGGCCATCAGCGGTCGAGAGGGCTGGCACCGCGGCGACCGGTCCGGAGCGGTGCGGGCCGGCATCTTCGGGATCAGCGACGGCCTGGTGTCGAACACGGCCCTGGTGATGGGCTTCGCGGGCTCGGGGTCCTCCCGGCACACCGTGCTGCTGGCCGGGGTGGCCGGGCTGCTGGCGGGCTCGTTCTCGATGGCGGCCGGCGAGTACGTCTCGATGTCCGGCCAGCGCGAGATGTTCGAGCGGGAGCTCTCGCTCGAGGCCAGCGAGCTGCGGGACAAGCCCGAGGAGGAGCTCGAGGAGCTGGTGCTGCTCTACCGGGCCAAGGGGCTGAGTAAGGATCAGGCCCGCGAGGTCGCCGAGAAGATCATGTCCGACCATGACGTCGCGCTGAACACGCTCGCCCGCGAGGAGCTCGGCCTCGACCCGGACGCGCTCGGCTCACCCTGGCGCGCGGCCGGAGCGAGCCTGTTGGCGTTCGCCGTGGGCGCGGTTCTCGTCGTGCTGCCGTACCTGATCGGCAGCGGCACGGCCGCGCTGGTGGCGGCGGTGATCGTGGCCGGGGTGGCGATGCTCGCCATCGGCGCCGGGATGGGGCTGCTGAACGGGCGCTCGATGCTGCGCTCGGGGATGCGGCAGCTGATCGTCGGTGGTCTCGCGGCGGCGGTCACCTACGTCGTGGGCGCGCTGATCGGCGGCGTCACCGGCTGACGAGCCGGGACTGGCTGACGAGCCGGGACCATCGGTCACCGTGCGCAGCGTCACTCGTGGAAGGATCGAGGTTGGTCACGCTGCACCGGCGCAGCGTAGGGGCGCCGGGTCGCACGTCCGGTGCCCAGGTCCGTCCACCGAACCGCCGTGCGGATCCCGTCACGACGGACGACGAGCACAGGAGCCAGGAATGCCCATCGCAACCCCAGAGGTCTACGCCGAGATGCTGGACCGGGCGAAGGCGGGGGCCTTCGCCTACCCGGCCATCAACGTGACCTCGTCCCAGACGCTGAACGCCGCGATCCGCGGCTTCGCCGAGGCCGAGAGTGACGGCATCGTGCAGGTGTCCACCGGCGGCGCCGAGTACCTGTCCGGCCCCACGGTCAAGAACATGGTCACCGGCTCGGTGGCGCTGGCCGCGTACGCGCACGAGGTCGCCAAGAACTACGGCGTGAACATCGCGCTGCACACCGACCACTGCCCCAAGAACAAGCTGGACGGCTTCGTCCGGCCGCTGCTGGCGATCAGCGCCGAGCGGGTCGGGCGCGGCGAGGAGCCGCTGTTCCAGTCGCACATGTGGGACGGCTCGGCCGTGGCGCTGCCGGAGAACCTGCAGATCGCCCAGGAGCTGCTCGCGCTGACCGCGGCCGCGAGGATCATCCTCGAGGTCGAGATCGGCGTCGTCGGCGGCGAGGAGGACGGCGTCGTCGGCGAGATCAACGAGAAGCTGTACACCACGGTGGAGGACTGCATGGCCACCGTAGAGGCGCTCGGTCTCGGCGAGAAGGGCCGGTACATGGCGGCCCTGACGTTCGGCAACGTGCACGGCGTCTACAAGCCGGGCAACGTCAAGCTGCGCCCCGAGATCCTCAAGGAGGTACAGGTCGCGGTCGGCGCGAAGTACGGCAAGGACAAGCCGTTCGACCTGGTCTTCCACGGCGGCTCCGGCTCGCTGCCCTCCGAGATCTCGGACGCGGTCGACTACGGCGTGATCAAGATGAACGTCGACACCGACACCCAGTACGCCTTCACCCGGCCGGTGGCCGACCACATGTTCAAGAACTACGACGGCGTGCTCAAGGTGGACGGCGAGGTCGGCAACAAGAAGGCCTACGACCCGCGCGGCTGGGGCAAGTCCGCCGAAGCCGGCCTGACCGCCCGCGTGGTGCGGGCCTGCCAGGACCTGCGCTCCGCCGGGACCCGGATCAGCTGAACCACCTGACGGCCCGGTCGGCCGGGCGGGACACCACGTCCCGCCCGGCCGACCTGTCTCGCGGGCGGCAGGATGGGCCGGTGACCACCCACGAGAACCTGCTCGGCGGCATCCCGCCCACCCTGCTACCGGACGACTGCGCGGCGGACGACGCCCTGGCGGGTGGAGTCGCACCGGCTGACGTGGCGGCGCGGCACCCGGCGATGAGCCTGCCCTGGGCCGTGTTGGCCGAGGACGCGCTGTCCGGTGGCGGCACCATCGAGGCGTACGCCTACGCCCGGGTGGGGTATCACCGCGGCCTGGATGCCCTGCGCCGCTCCGGCTGGCGGGGCCAGGGTCCGGTGCCGTGGTCGCACCGGCCCAACCGCGGCTTCCTGCGCTGCCTGGCGGCGCTGGGCCGGGCCGCGCAGGCGATCGGCGAGGACGGCGAGCCGCAGCGCTGCGCCCAGTTCCTGGCCGAGTGCGACCCCGCGGCGGTCGACCAGGTCTGGCCCGGGCGGCCCTGAAAGAACGAGCGATGGCCCGCGGCCGCCGAGGCAACCGCGGGCCACCCGCCCATCTGGTCAGGCCGGAAGCAGGCGCCGGCACACCGTGCCGTCACACCGTGCCGTCACCGCACGGCGTACGCGGCCATCACCTCCTGCTGGACCGAGATCCCGCCCTTGGCCTTGGCCGTGACCCGGAGCGCGACATCGCCGGCGGTGGCTGGATTGGTCAGCGTCACGGTGAAGGTGTCCCGGTCGGCCCGGGTGACCTTGCCGGCCGGCGTCCAGGTGTACCCGCCGTCCGCCGAGATCTCGACCGCCAGCGAGGTCACCGTGACCGGTTCGACCCCGGCCGGCATCCGGCCGCTGACCGGGAAGGTCATGGACGCGGCGGCCCTGGCCGTGTTCGTGCGGTCGAGCGGCAGCGCCGCGTCGATGCTCAGCAGCGGCAACGGCTGCGAGGACTGCGGATCCACGTGCGCCGACGGGAAGGTCCACGTGGTGTGGGTGCTGGTCGAGCGCCGCCAGGTCGGATCGGCCACCATCCGGTTGGTGTAGTCGAGGGTGTACCGCTGCCGGCCTGCCGGCAGCGTCGCGTTCACCTGCGAGCCGTTCCCTTCGGCCACCGTCCTGCCACCCGCGCTGAGCTGCCAGGAGCCGTTGTCGCTCATCCACAGCCAGCTCACCCGCCCGGCGCCGTCGGTCCACGGCGACAGGTAGGCGCCCACGTCGTCACCGGACCGGCCGGTCAGCCCGAACAGGTCGGAGGCCGGCTGGGCCGGACGGACCACCTGCTCGAGCCAGGTCACCCGGGCCCGGTTGCCGGCCGTGTACTGGGTGTACGGCTGCTCCCACTCGACCACCGGCAGCGCGAAACCCAGCTCCGGGTCGAGGTAGGAGCCGTAGTCGAGCATCTGGTCCCAGGGGCTGTCAGGCGACAGGTAGGTGGTGCGACCGGAGCTCACCTTGACCGGGAGGGAGATGAACCAGCCGCCGAGCTCGCTGAACGGGAACTGCACCTCGGACGCCGTCCCGGGGCCGCCCTGGCTGCGGTAGCTCTCGTCGATCCGGGCCAGGTCGGCCTGCGCGTAGCGGGCGGTGGCCCGCCCCGGGATCCGGCCCTGCCACTCCTTCGACAGGTCATAGATCCGCGGCGTGTAGTACTGACCCACCAGCTCGACCTTGACCGACCCCTTCCCGAGCAGGTCCTTGATCGCCGTGCCCTCGTCCGTCGGAACCCAGATCACCGGGATGGCCGGCTTGGCGTCCAGCCAGCCGAAGGCGTCCGGGTTCGCGTCGTACGCCAGGACGGCGGTCGCCCCGGCCTTGGCGAGCGAGGTCACCTCGTCGTCGATCGAGCTTTCGCCGTCCATCGGCAACAGGGCTACCGCCCCGGAGACCTTGCCGCTCGCAGCGACCACCGGCAGGGTGCGCTTGCCGTCGAGCCGGTCGTCCGACCACATCGACATCGCGTGCAGGGTGGTGGACGGCGCGACCAGTCGCGCCGTCAGCTCCGGCACCCGCAGCGTGCCGAACAGGCTGAAGGTGAGCGTGCCGGTCTTCACCGCGGCGGTCGGGGTGACGTAGTAGGCGATCTCGCTGAAAGTCGACAGCCCGACACCGGCGGCGCCGCTGTCGCCCGACCGCAGGTAGCCGATGCTCGAGGCGGCCGACGTCACGCCGCGGTCGGTCACCGACAGCCCGGCGAGCCGGGCCGTGCGCCCGTCGAGGGTCACGGTGGCCTCACCCTTGATCGTGATCTCGGGCCGCAGTGCCAGGGTTGCCTCAGGGGCGGTCATCGTGCCGGCGAAGCTCACCGAGCTCACCGACCAGACCCCGGGCTCGATCCGGAACACCGGCCGGCTCGGATCGGGCAGATCCCAACTGCTCACGTACACCCCGGTCTGCGGGTTGAACAGCTGCACGTCGGGCTCCGTGATCGGCTGCCCGGCCCGGTCCAGCACCTCGACGGTGACGTTGTAGTGCTCGGTCTCGTTGATGAACCCGACCGCGGTGCGCAGCGTGACCCCGCCGGTCGTGGTGGCCATGAGCAGGCCGCCCCAGCGGCCCACCCCGGCCTTGCTCGGGTCGAGCGTGACCGTGACCGAACCGCTCGCCCCGGCCGCGAGGTCGAGGCTCGCCGGGCTGAACGACAGGGCCGCGCCCGGCACGGCAGTGCCCTCGTCGTTCGTCACCGTCGCGGCCAGCGACACCGTGGTCGCCGCCGAGCCGTGGTTGGTGTAGGTGACCTTCTTGGTCACCACCGGGTGCTTGCCCTGCGGCCAGGCGAAGAAGCCGAGGTTGAGCGTGCCGGAGTCCACCGCGAACCCGTTGGTGGCGATGGCGGACGCGACGTCCACCCGCCCGACGCCCTGGTGCCAGACCGGGGTGGCGGCCGACGGCTTGGCGGTGGCGACGAGGTCGGCCTTGAGCTGGGCCGGGGTCCAGGTCGGGTTCTGCTGCACCAGGAGTGCCGCGGCCCCCGCGACGTGCGGGGTGGCCATCGAGGTCCCGGACAGGGCCACGTAGCCCGGAGCGACCACGGGGCCGAGCTCGGTGCCGTCGGCCTGCGCAGCGACGATCTCGACGCCGGGCGCAGTGATCTCGGGCTTGATCGCACCGTCGCCCACTCGTGGCCCGCGGCTGGAGAAGTCCGCCAGGACGTCGTCGCGGTCGACCGCGCCCACGGTCAGCGCGGCGTCGGCCGCACCGGGGGTGTTCACCGTCTCATCGGCGCCGGAGTTGCCGGCCGCGATCACGAACAGCGAGCCGTACTGCGCGGTGAAGGTGTTGACGGCCTGGGACATCGGATCGGTGCCGTCGGTCGGCCAGCCGCCGAGGCTCATGTTGATGACCTGGGCACCCTGCTGGGCGGCCCACTCCATCCCGGCCATCACGCCGGACTCGTCCCCGCTGCCACTGCTGTCGAGCACCCGCGCGTCGAGCAGCCTGGCGCCCGGAGCGACGCCCACGTACTTCCCGGCCGACCGCGCGCCGGAACCGGCGACGATCGAGGCGACGTGCGTGCCGTGGCCGAACAGGTCGTCCGTGGAGTCCTCCGCGGTGAAGTTCTTCTCCGCGGTGACCTTGCCCGCCAGGTCGACGTTCTCGTTGTCGATCCCGGTGTCGACGATGCCGACCGTGGTGCCCTTGCCGTCGAAGCCCTTCGCGTAGGCGGCCGGCGCGCCGATCTGCGGGACCGAACGGTCCAGCGACGCCCGCACCTTGCGGTCCAGCCACAGCTTGCCGACGCCGTGCCCGAACTGCGGGTCGGCGGCGCTCGCCGCCGCTGAGGCCCGGGCCGAGGTGGCCGCACCGGCCGTCGGCGCGGCCGCGTCGATGCCGTCCCAGAACGCACGGGCCCTGGCCTTGTCGACCGTGACCCCGGTCAGCCCGAGGCTGGGCACCCGCGCGGTCGGGGTGCTGTTGGGAGGGGCAGCCGGGGTCGTCGACGCGGACTTCGCCGACGTGGTCAGCGGGCTGCTCGGCGCGGTGATCAACAGCCGCAGGGCACGTGCGTGCTGGTCGCCGAACCCGTCGGCCAGCAGCCGGGTGACATCGAACAGCGCCGGGTCGAGCCTGCCCGCGCGCAGGTACGGCAGCGCCTCGAACGGGACGATGTAGACGTCCTCGCCCTTGCGCAGCGTGTAACCGCCCGGCCGGCGGTCCGTCTGGTCCGGGACCAGGGTGGCGTCCTGGTGCCCGTCGGCCCGGGTGACGACCCGGACCCGGTCGCCGGTGACCAGCGTGATGGTGGCGACCGACCTGGTCCGGGACGGTGCGGCCTGGTGCGGCCTGGCCGCCAGCGCACCGCCTCCGGCGGCGGTCAGACCGGCAGCCGCGAGGCAGGCCGTCGCGACGGCGGTCACCGCCAGCCGAGCGCGGCGTCGCACCGGCGACCGGCCGCCGTGGCGGTCGGCAGGTTGATGGGTAGGAAGAGTCGTGTCGGGCATAGGTTCCCCCGAGACGTGACGCCAGGCGCTTCCCCTTGAGGCGCCAGGGCAGGCACGCTATGCCCGAGTTGCCCCCTGGCAAAGATCACAACCGGAGATCGCGGCCGCGATTCACGGTCGGTTGGCAGCGCGTCCCGTCACAGTGGCGCGCCGTTCCGGGACCTTGGTCTCGGAACACGCGGATCGGTAATCATGAGGTCACTCGCCGTACTTCGACTCCGGGGGACGGGCAGGCCTTGGGATACCCTCGCTGGTGCCACAGGGTGCCGGCCCGGCCAGGATGCCGGCCCGGCCAGGGAGGTGGCGCTATGCCCGCGATCGTGATCGTCGGTGCGCAGTGGGGCGACGAGGGCAAGGGCAAGGCCGCCGACGCCCTCGGCGCCGATGTCGACTACGTCGTGAAGTACAACGGCGGCAACAACGCCGGGCACACGGTGGTGGTGAACGGGGAGCGGTACGCGCTGCACCTGCTCCCGTCCGGGATCCTCACCCCAGGGTGCACACCGGTGATCGGCAACGGCGTCGTCGTCGACCTGTCCGTGCTCTTCGTCGAGCTCGAGGCGCTGACCGAGCGCGGCGTGGACTGCTCGCGGCTGGTCATCTCGGCGGACGCGCACATCATCGCGCCGTACAACCGGGTGATCGACAAGGTCACCGAGCGGTTCCTCGGCAACCGCAGGCTCGGCACCACGGGCCGAGGCATCGGCCCGACCTACGCGGACAAGATGAACCGGGTCGGGCTGCGGATCCAGGACCTGTTCGACGAGCACATCCTGCGGCAGAAGGTCGCCGGCGCCCTGGACCAGAAGAACCACCTGCTGGTCAAGGTGTACAACCGCCGGGCCATCACCGTGGACGAGGTGGTCGAGGAGCTGCTGTCCTACGTCGAGCGGATCCGGCCGATCGTCCGCGACACCGGGCTGGAACTGGTCCGGGCGCTGGACGCCGGCCGGACGGTTCTGTTCGAGGGCGGCCAGGCCACCATGCTCGACGTCGACCATGGCAGCTATCCCTTCGTGACGTCCTCGAACGCGACCGCGGGCGGGGCCTGCACGGGGTCCGGCGTCCCGCCGCGACGGATCGACCGGGTGGTCGGCGTGGCCAAGGCGTACGTGACCCGGGTCGGCGAGGGGCCGTTCCCGACCGAGTTGCTGGACGCCGACGGCGAGTGGTTGCGCGCGGCCGGGCGCGAGTACGGGACGACCACGGGCCGTCCGCGCCGGTGCGGCTGGTACGACGCCGTGGTGGCGCGGTATGCGTCCCGGATCAACGGGTTCACCGATCTGGTGCTGACCAAGCTGGACGTGCTGACCGGCCTGGAACGGGTCCCGATCTGCGTGGCCTACGAGGTGGACGGCGTGCGGCACGACGAGATGCCGATGACGCAGACCGACTTCCACCACGCCCGTCCGGTGTACGAGTACCTGGACGGCTGGGCCGAGAACGTCTCATCCGTGCGCAGCTTCGAGGAGCTGCCGAAGGCCGCCCAGCAGTACGTGCTCGCGCTCGAGGAGATGTCCGGCGCGCGGATCTCCGCGGTCAGCGTCGGCGCCGACCGGGACGCCACGATCGTCCGGCACAGCCTGCTCCCTTGAGGAACAGGCGTTTCGGGCACTACGCCGGTTGGTCGAGGAAGGCGAGGGTGACGGCCGCGAACAGCGGTGAGGCGAAGAGGTTGTAGTGGGTCAGCCCGGGCAGGATCGCCAGCGCGTGCCCGCCCTCCGGGCGGTCCTCTCCCATCCAGCCTGCGTCGCGCCGCCCGCCGCCGAGCAGGGCGAAGACCTCGGCGAAGTGACTCGGCGGCACCATGTCCGCGTCGGCGGCGACGATCATCGTCGGCACCTGCAGGCCGCGCACGTCCTCGCTGAAGTCGAAGGGTTGGGCCATCGCCGAGCCCATCT
The DNA here is from genome assembly GCA_963740575.1 of uncultured Actinomycetota bacterium. Taxonomy (GTDB): domain Bacteria; phylum Actinomycetota; class Actinomycetes; order Actinomycetales; family Kineosporiaceae; genus CAVUET01. Next base: position 143,626 of record CAVUET010000007.1, read on the forward strand.
TGTCCAGCAGCCGGGGGAAGTCCTCGGGGCGCGGCGCCACCCGTTGGTAGAGCTGGTACATCGGGGTGTCCTTCATGAATTCGGCGGCGGCCGCGTTCATCTGCCCCTGCTGCACCAGGATCTCCGGGTAGGTCGCCTCCCTGCGGATCCCCGCCGAGGCCACCACCAGCCGGCCGACCTTCGCCGGGTGCCGGACGGCGGTCTGCAGCGCTACCCCGCCGCCGAGCGAGTAGCCCACCACATCGGGCCGGTCGAGGCCGAGATGGCCGATCAGAGCCGCGATGTCGTCGGCCATCAGCCGGATGTCGATCGGCCGATCGATGTCGGCGGTCCGGCCGTGCCCCTGCAGGTCCACGGCGATGACCTGATGCCCCTGCGTCAGCGCGGGCAGCACGGGGCCGAACATCTCGCCCGATCCGAGCCCGCCGTGCAGCAGGATCATCGGTCGCCCGGCCTCGTGCGTCTCGAAGTAGAGCCTGATGCCGTTGACCTCGGCGTACTCGCCGAGACCGCGCTCCTGGCTGGTCCAATCGGATGCGGTCACGCCGGCGACTCCTCGCGTCCTCGTTGACGGTCCGATCCCAGTCAATCGAGGTCTACGCGGTCTTGCCTCTCGGAGCCGCCTTCTTGCCGGCCTCCCGCTTCGGAGCGGCCTTCTTCGCGACCGTCTTCTTCGCGACCGTCTTCTTGGCAGGCGCCTTCTTGGCGGCCGGCGCCGACTTCGCCGCGGAGGCCCGCCCCGCGGCGGAACCCTTGCCCCGCCCGGGTTTCGCCGCTGACCCGGTCGCCTCGTCCGCCGCCTCGTCCGACGGCTGGGCGGCCATGGGCTCGCCGCGTGCCGAGCGAGCCTGCTCGACGCTGCGCTGGAGCGCGGTGAGCAGGTCCACGACCTCCCCGGCACCCTCCTCGACGACCGCCTGGGGAACGGGTTCGGCGCCCTCCAGCTTCGCCTCGACGAGCGCGCTGACCGCCTTGGCGTAGTCGTCCTCGAACGCATCTGGGGCGAAGTCGGTGGCCAGGCTCTCGACCAGCGACTGCGCCATGGCCAGCTCCTGCGGCCGCAGGTCCACCTCCTCGGCGAGGATGTCGAACTCGGGCTCGCGCACCTCGTCCGGCCACAGCAGCGTCTGCAGCACGATCACCCGGTCCCGGACCCTCAGCACCGCGAGCGACTCCCGCTGCCGCAGGGCCACCTTGACCACGGCCATCCGCTCGGTGCTGGCCAGCGCCTCGCGCAGTAGTGCGTAGGGCTTGGCGGCCCGTGCCTCGGGCTCCAGGTAGTAGGTCCGCCCGAACATGATCGGGTCGACCTGGCTGCCGGGCACGAACTCGACCACGTCGATCTCGTGGCCGGTGACCAGCGGCAGGTTGCCGAAGTCCTCGTCGGTGAGCACGACCAGGCGCCCGTCCGGGGACTCGTACCCCTTGGCGAGCTGGTCGTACGCGACCTCCTCGCCGCAGACGCTGCAGGTCCGCCTCATCCGGATCCGGCCCCCGTCGGCCTGGTGCACCTGGTGGAACCGGATGTCATGCTCCTGAGTGGCCGCGAAGACCCGGACCGGGACGTTGACCAGGCCGAACGAGACCGCGCCCTTCCAGATGGCCCGCACCCGAGCCTCCCTCCCGGATCCTCGGCGTGCCCCGCTGGGGAAGGGGCGGTCGCGCCGTGGACCTTTCCGGCAGCATGAACCGTCAACTGTCCCCGCGCCACTCCCGAGGCGGCCGTTGTGCCCCGCCCAGGCGACCCGGCCGGTGGCGCGGGTGGGGCCCGGGGTCACGTCACGGCGGGGGCGGGGCGTGGGCAGTCGGGTGTTGGTACTAGTACCGAGGTCTGATGGCGGTTGCTACCTGAGATGATCGAGAAATGGAGGACCACATCGGAACAGCTGGAGGTCCTCATGATCCGCATCGTGCTTCTGTCCGCAGCCGCCGGTCTGGCCGCTCTCGTGCCCGCGGGTATCGGCCTGGCCTCCAACCCGTCGATGAGTCAGAGCGTGCCGGTCGCCCCGGCGCAGGTGCGCTCCACGCTCGGGCCGGATCTGTCGCCGTCCAGCGTGCGGACCCGGCATGCCGAGCCGGGCGATGACCGCGGCGGAAGGAGCGCCGAACCCGGGGACGACCGCGGCGGTGTCACCCGCCACGCCGAACCCGGGGACGACCACGGCGGTGCCACCACCCACGCCGAGCCCGGCGACGACCACGGCGGCCGGCACGGCGGCGGCAACTGAGCCGGGCAGCACCGGCCATACGTATCAACCGACAACGACACGGATCCGGTGACGCGAACCGAAGGGAGCGACATGGACGAGAGCCCCGGTCAGGAGCCCCAGACCCTGCCGCTCCCGGTTCGCGTGCCCGGCGCCGCATTGTCGAAGGCGAACCTGACCGTTCGCCCCGCCCCGACCGTGCATCCCGCCCCGACCGTGCATCCCGACCCGACCGTTCACGCCGGGCACGACCCAGTCCCCGAAGGCCCCGAACCCGCCCCGACCGACGCGAAGGGGGCCTGGGTCGGCCTGGCCGGCGGCTGGCCCGCCGCCCGGCCATCGGCCGGAACCTCATGGCGGCGGGTGGTGTCGGGAGTCATCGTGACCTCCCTGGCGGTGTTCCTCGCCGTCGCGGTGGCGGGCACGATCGCCGCCCGCCGCGCCGCCGAGCGTGAGGCGGTCAACGACGCCCTGCAGCTGACCGACGTGCTCGCCCATGCCGTCGTCGAGCCGGCCCTGGCCGACAACCTGGCCTCCGCCCAGCCTCCGGTGGCCGCGGCGGCGACCGCGAAGCTGGACACCGTGGTCCGGTCCCGGCTGATCGTCGGGCCCGTCGTCCGGGTGAAGATCTGGACCCCGCAGGGCCGGATCGTCTACTCGGACGAGAAGCGCCTGATCGGCCAGCAGTTCCCGCTCGGCACCGACGCCCTGGATGTGCTCCGGGCGCCGCGGGTGCGGGCCGAGATCAGCGATCTGACCAAGCCGGAGAACCGGTTCGAGCGCCCCTACGGCAAGTTGCTCGAGGTCTACCGGCCGGTGTGGACCCCCGGCGGGCAGATCCTGCTGTTCGAGACCTACTCGCGCTACGACGCGGTGCTGTCCCGCAGCACCGCTCTCTGGCGCGGATTCGCAGGGATCACGGTGAGCAGCCTGCTCCTGCTCCTGCTCGCCCAGGCCCCGCTGACGTGGGCGCTGGTGTCCCGGGTCCGGCGTGCCCAACGGCAGCGCCTCGAGGTGCTCAACCAGGCCGTGTCCTCCTCGGAGGACGAGCGCCGGCGGATCGCCGCCACCCTGCACGACGGCGTCGTCCAGGATCTGGCCGCCAGCGCCTTCGCGGTGGCCGGTGCCGCGGACCGGGCCCGGGCCACGGGTGACGCCGGCGAAGCCGACCGGCTCGACCAGGTGGCCGGGACGGTGCGGGCCAGCATCGGCGGGCTCCGCTCGCTGCTCGTCGACATCTACCCGCCATCGTTGCGCTCGGCCGGGCTGGCCGCGGCGCTGGCCGATCTCGCCGTCCCGGTCCGCGGGCGTGGCGTGCAGGTCACCCTGGATCTCGACCAGCCGCCCGACCTGCCGGCGCCGATCGAGGCTGCGGTGTTCCGGGTGGCGCAGGAGTGCCTGCGCAACGTGGTCCGGCACGCCGCCGCGTCGGCGGTCACGGTCCGGCTGGGCTACGACGCCATGGACGAGGGCGAGGGCGACCGCGGGCTGGGCGGCGGGTTCGTCCGCCTGGAGATCACCGACGACGGGGTCGGCTTCGACGCCCGGGCGGCTCTGGATGCCCCGGTCGAGGGCCACTTCGGCCTGCGCCTGCTCGCCGACGTCGCGGCCGAGGTGAACGGGACCCTGGAGGTCTGGTCCGCCGCCGGTCGCGGCACCCACTGGAGGCTGGAGGTCCCGGTTCGATGAGCGAGCGTCACGAGGAGCCCGCGGCGCGGGATCCGGAGCGGATCCGGGTCCTGATCGTGGACGACCACGCGCTGATCCGGGCCGGGATCGCCGCCCTGCTGGAGGCCAGCCCGGACCTGGACGTGGTCGGCCAGGCCGCCGACGGCGCCGAGTCCCTCGACCTGGCCCGCGCGCGCGACCCGGACGTCGTGCTGATGGACCTGTCCATGCCGGGCATGGACGGGGTGACCGCCACCCGGCTGTTACTGGCCGAGCGCCCGCACGTTCAGGTGCTCGTGCTCACCTCGTTCTCCGAGCGCAGTCGGGTCCGGGACGCGCTCGCCGCCGGGGCGATCGGCTACCTGCTCAAGGACACCCCGCCGGCCGAACTGCTGGCGGGCATCCGGGCGGCGGCGCGGAAGGAGTCCCCGCTGGATCCCCGGGTGGCCCGCGCCCTGCTCGCGGACGGGGTCGCCTCGCCCGCGGAGCAGCTCAGCCGGCGCGAGCGTGAAGTGTTGCGGCTGGTGGCCCGCGGGCTGCCGAACAAGCAGATCGGGCGCGCTCTCGGAATCGCCGAGCGCACCGTGAAAGTGCACCTGGGCAACGTCTTCCGGCGGATCGGGGTGCAGGATCGGACCTCGGCGGCGCTCTGGGCCCGGGAGCATCTCCCGGACGAGCCGGGCACCGCCGGGATGTGATGCGCGATGCAGGGGCGTTTGGACCGCGTTCACAGCGGGCAAATCCGGGCAGCATGGGGGTGTGCACCCCATGCTCGCCATCCCCGCCGACGCCCGGCACGGCATCTCGTCCGATGCCAATGCCTGGGCGTACGAGATCAAATGGGACGGCATGCGGGTGCTGGCCGATCTGCGCGGCTCCCAGGTAAGGATGGCCAGCCGGACCGGCAACGACGTGACCACGGCCTTCCCCGAGCTGGCCGAGGTCGGCCCCGGACACCCGGATTCACTGCTCGACGGTGAGGTCGTCGTGCTCCGCCACGGCCTGCCCAGCTTCGCCGCGCTCGCCGACCGGATGCACGTGCGTGACCCACGCCGGGCCCGGGCCCTGGCGATCTCCTCCCCGGCCTCGTACATGGTCTTCGACCTGCTGCGCATCTACGGCGTCGAGCTGATGTCACGGTCCTGGCAGGAGCGCCGGGACGCGCTCGAACGCCTTGCCCTTCCACGCCGCGGCTGGCAGCTGTCGCCGGTCTACGACGACCGCGACGCGCTGCTCACCGCGACCCGTGAGCAGGGCCTGGAGGGCGTCGTGGCCAAGCGCCGCGGGGCCCGGTACCAGCCGGGCGTCCGGTCCAGCGACTGGGTCAAACTGGCGCACCGGCGGGTGCAGGCCTGCGTGGTCGGCGGCTGGCGCCCGGAGTCCAACACCTCCGGGCGGATCGGGGCCCTGCTGCTGGGCGTGTGGGACGCCGACGCGTCCGGGGTCGAGGTGCTCCGCTACGCCGGCCGGGTCGGCAGCGGGCTGGCCGGCGCGGCCGAGCCGGTGCTGCGCGAGCTGCTCGAGCCGCTGCGGGCCGACCAGCAGCCGTTCGGGATGCCGCTGCCCCGGACGGACTCCTCCGGCGCCGTCTGGGTCCGGCCCGAGGTCGTGGTCGAGGTCCGCTACAAGGGCCGGACGGAGGGCGGCCGGCTGCGCGAGCCGGTGTTCCGCGGCGTCCGGTCCGACGTCGATCCGACTCGCGTGCACGACGAGTAGCCCGGCACCCTTGGGGGATGGCAGCGCAGGCTCGGCAGGCGTCCCAGCAGGCGGTACAGGTGGGCGGCCGGAGGCTGGTGCTGAGCAACCTGGACAAGGTGCTCTACCCGGCGACCGGCACCACGAAGGCCGAGGTCCTCAGCTATTACACGACGGCCGCGCCCGTGCTGCTGCCGCACCTGCGCGATCGGCCGGTGACCCGCAAACGCTGGCCCGACGGGGTCTCGGGACAGCCGTTCTTCGAGAAGAACCTGCCCGTCGGGACGCCGGACTGGCTTCGCCGGGTGACCCTGCCGGTGCCGGGCTCCGGGCACGACCGCGAGACGATCCGCTACCCGCTGATCGACGACCTGGCGGGGCTGGTCTGGGCGGCCAACCTGGCCGCGCTGGAGCTGCACGTCCCGCAGTGGACCGTCGACGAGGGGTCCGCCGGGCTGCCGAACCGGCTGGTCATCGACCTCGATCCCGGCGCGCCGGCGGGGCTGCCGGAGTGCGTCGAGGTGGCCCTGGCGGTCCGGGACCTGCTCGCCGAGGACGGGCTGGACTGCGTCCCGGTGACCAGTGGCGGCCTCGGCATGCAGCTGTACGCCGCGGTCAGCGAGGGTCAGGACGCCGACGCGCTCAGCGGATACGCCCGGGCGCTGGCCGAGCGGTTGGAGCGTGAGCGCCCGCGGCTGGTGGTGTCCCGGATGACCAGGGCGCTGCGCCCGGGCAAGGTGCTGCTCGACTGGAGCCAGAACAACGCCGCCAAGACGACCATCACGCCGTACTCGATGCGCGGTCGCGAGCGGCCGACCGTCGCGGCGCCGAGGTCCTGGCAGGAGCTCGAGGGGTCCGGGCCCGGCGGGCTGCGCCAGCTCGACCACGGCGAGGTCCTGGAACGGATCAGCCGCGACGGGGACCTGCTCTCGGGGCTGCCGTGACCCATACCCCGTACAGGTGTGATGCGGCGGCCGGGGGGTAAAAGCGGCCGGGGGTAAAGCCGCACCCGGTGATCGGCCGACACCATCCTCGTGGCCGCCGGCGAACCAGGCCGGGCCGGCCCGTCCGCCTGCGTGCGGGGACCGTCTTGCGAGAGGGGCGCAGGGTGATGCCGAGTGCCAGGGTCGAGGTGGGCCAGCCGCTGCCCGTGGTCGAGTCGCAACTGTGGGACGTCCCGGCGTGGACCGGATTCCTCGGCGAGCTCGAGTCGGTGCACAACTGCGGCCACAACCGCTACCAGGTGACGCTGCGCCAGGGCTGGTCCCGCCGGGACACGGTGCTGCGGGTGCGCTGGCATGCCAGCCGGCACCGGTTCACCTGGCAGACGCTGGACGGGCCCGACTGGGCCGGGGAGCTCACGCTGCTCGCGCTCGGCGGGTACCGCACCGTGGTCGACCTGACACTGGCGGGGCCGCGGCACTGGCTGGCGGCGGCCGCCGGCCGCTGCCCCGGGGCGACCCACCGTCCCAGGATCGATCTGGACCGGCTGCGCCAGCGCCTGAACCTGCTGCCGCAGCAGGTCCACCCCGCCCGGCTCAGTCCCACCGACGGCCGGGCCCTGCAGGACGTCGACGGGATGATCCGGCTGACCCGCCGCCCCGGCTGACCCGCCGGCGCACCCGGGCCGCGAAGATAACGAAGCGGCCGCGATCGGAGCCCAACCTCGCTCTCCTTCTTGTCCTGCGCCGCGACCGCGTCTAGTCTTCCGACAGCGCTGTCAGACAGCGCTGTCGAAACTACACCGATGCTCTTCGGGGCAGCTGCCGCGTCACCGGAACGGCCCGGTCGGATGTCGTGCCCGCCGGGCGGTCACGAACCGAAGGAGTGCCGTGCTCGTCGTCGGCGCGAACCTCACCCTGGACCGGACGCTGCGGATGGCCCGTCTGGTGCCGGGCCAGGTCCAGCGCCCGAGATCCGCGGAGATGACCGCCGGTGGCAAGGCCGTGAACGTGTGCCGGGCGTCCCAGTCCCACGGGGTCCGGGCCCGGCTGGTCGCCAACCTGCCCGGAGTGCTCGGGCGGTACGCGGGCGACCTGCTCGACCACGAGGGCCACGACGTCCGCCGGGTGGCGACCTCCGGCGAGATCCGGACGGCGATCATCATCCTCGAGGACGACCTGCGGGCCACGGTGCTGAACGAGCCCGGCCCGACGCTGTCCACCGGCGACCGTGCCGCGCTGGTCGCCGCGGCCGCCCAGGAGGCCCCCGGGCACCGGATCGCGGTGCTGTCCGGCAGCCTGCCCCCCGCGGCCGACGACCGGCTCTACTGCGACCTGGTCAGCGCGATCCGCTCCCACGGCGTCCCGACCATCCTCGACACCGCCGGTCCCTCCCTGGCGGTGGCCCTGCAGGCCCGGCCCGACCTGGTCACCCCGAACCTGGCCGAGGCACGCCTGGCACTCGGTCACGGCGGCGAGGAGTCGGTCGAGCCGGACGGGCTGGACGTGCGCGGCGACGCCGTCGCGGCCGCCCGGGCGCTGGTCTCGGCGGGTGCCGGGGCGGCCCTGGTCACCGCCGGCCGGCACGGTGCCGCCGGCGTGGACGGTGACGGCGCCGCGTTCTGGATCGCCGCCCCCGTCGTCACCGAGGTGAATCCGATCGGCGCCGGCGACGCCTTCACCGCCGGGCTCGCCGTCGGGCTGGAGGCGGGCGAGGACCTGCGCACCGCAGCGGTCCGGGCGGTGGCGACCGGCGCCGCGTCGGTGGCCATGCCGCTCGCCGGGGCCGTCGACCCCGAGGTGTACCGCGCCCTGCAGGCGACGCTGACCTGGGAGCGGTCATGACCGAGCGGGGCAGGCCCACCCTCGCGCATGTCGCCGCCAAGGCGGGCGTGAGCCTGAAGACGGCCTCCCGCGCCCTGAACGGCGAGTACGGCGTCGCCGCGGCCACCGCCCACCGGGTCGAGGAGGCTGCCCGCGAGCTGGGCTTCCGCCCCAACCACCTGGCCAGGTCGCTCGCCTCGCGGACGACCAGCGCCACGGTCGGCCTGGTGATCTCCAGCGTCTCGGACCCGTTCGTCGCGGCCCTGGCCGGTGCGGTCGAGACCGTGCTCGCACCCCGCTCGCTGCAACTGATCTCGGCAAGTCACGGTGACGACGCGCTCCGGCAGCGCGCCCTGGTCCGGACCCTGGTCGAGCGCCGGGTGGACGCCCTGGTCCTGCTGCCGGCGCCCGGCGAGGTGCCGTACCTGCAGCGCGAGATCGACCACGGCCTGGTCGTGGTGTCCGTGGACCGCCCGCTGCACGGCGTCGCGGTCGACACCGTGACCGTGGACAACGTCGAGGGCGCCCGGGCCGCCGTGCAGGAACTCCTCGACGGCGGGCATCGGCGGATCGCCGCGCTCGGCAACGACGCCCGGCTATGGACCCTGCAGGAGCGCCACCGCGGCTACCTGCAGGCGCTGGCCGGTGCGGGAGTCCAGCCCGACCCGCAACTGGCCGCGCTGGACTGCCGTGACATCGCCGGGGCGCAGAACGCCGTGCGCGAGATGCTCGCTCTGCCCGACCCCCCGACCGCGGTCTTCTCCGGCCAGAACGTCGGCGGCCGCGGAGCGATCCGCGCCATGCTCGAGGCGGGTGTCGTGATCAGCATCGCCGTCTTCGATGACGTCTCGGATCCCGACCTGCTCGTCATCCAGCCCCAACTGGTGGTGGAGTCCGACCCGGTCCGGATGGGCAGGGTGGCCGCGCGGATGACCCTGGAACGCCTGGACGGCTTGGACGTCGAGCCCCGCGACATCGTGCTGCCGCCGCTCTTCCAGCACCCGACGCTCTTCCAGCGCCCGACCCAGTTCCAGCGCCCCGCGCAGCCGGTCCTGCAGCGGCCGCCGAAGTCGGGGGAGCAGCCATGACGGTCAGCCGCGACCCGGGCGCGTGCCCGCCGGAGCCGGATCTGCTGCTCGGCATCGACCTCGGCACGACCCGGATCAAGGCCGTCGTGCACCACCTGGACGGTCGTGAGGTGGCTGCGGCCGCGACGCCGACCCCGTGGCGCACGGTGGCCGGCGGCTCCGAACTCGACGCCCTCGAGCTGCGCGAGATCCTGCTCGGCGTCTCGGGCCAGGCCGGGCAGCGTGCGGTGCAGGCGACCTCGGGCCGGATCGTGGCCATCGGTGCCACCGGGATGGGCGAATCAGGCGTGCTGACCGGGCCGCAGGGCGAGCCGCTGGCGCCGATCCCGGCCTGGCACGACCAGCGGGCCGACGTCGACGTCGTCCGGGATGCCTTGGGGGAGAGCGAGTTCCAGTCCGCGACCGGGATGCGGCTGGACGCCCAGCCGTCGCTTCCGAAGCTGCTGCGGCAGCGCCGGACGATCCCGGCCACCGCCGCGGCGCGCGAGTTCTCGTCCGTGCCCGAATGGGCGGTGCGCTGCCTCGGCGGCCCGGCCGTCAGCGAGCTGTCCCTGGCCAGCCGGACCGGCCTGTTCGACGTGGTCACCGGGCAGCGCTGGGACGCGGCCCGGGACCTGCTCGGCGCGGACCTGCTCGGCGAGCTGGTGATCGCCGGTGACGCGGTCGGCCTCGCCGGTGGCGACGGCGTGCCCGAGGTGCTGGTCGGCGCCGTGCTCACGGTCGCCGGTCACGACCACCAGACCGCGGCGCTGGCGATGGGCGCCGCGGCCGACGGCACCCTGCTGGACTCCCTGGGCACGGCCGAAGCGCTGCTCCGGTTCACCTCCCACCCGCTGGAGCGTTCCGTCGTGGGCAGGCTCGCCGCGGCGGGCATCACCACCGGACGGACCGTGCTGGACGGCCACTGGTGCGTGCTGCACGGGCTGAGGACCGGCTTCGTGCTCGAGCGGGTGGCTGCCGCGCTCGGCCTGTCGGACCGCGACGCGCGCGCCCGGATCGGCCTCGACGCGGTCGCCGAGCTCGGCACCTCCGCCGTGCTGGCCGAACTGGTCCCCGAGGGCGTGCGGCTGACCCTGCGCTCGGGCGAGTCGGCCGCGGCGGGCCCGGCCGCGGTCTGGGCCGCGACCGTCGCGGCGGTGGTGGCCGCCGGCTCGCCGGGCGTGCAGCGGGTGGCCGACCTGATCGGCCGGCACCGCAGGGTGATCGCCACCGGGGGTTGGCTGGCGAACCCCGCGGTGCTGGCTGCCAAGAGGAACCAGTTCCCCGGACTGCTGACCGCGACCGGCACCGAGGCGGGCGCCGCCGGGGCCGCCTACCTCGCCGGCGTCGCGGCCGGGTTGCTGCCGGCCGAACCCGGCGTGCCGCCCCCGCCATGGGGCCCGTTCACGCCCTGCCCGGCAGCAGCTGACCCGCCTCGGAACAGATGACCCGCCCCCGCAGCAGATGAGCCGGCACGGCCACCCGTGACGTCAACCAAAGGAGAGGTTCCCTGATGACATCCACCGGACTGGACGCCATCGCCGATGAGCGCGGCAGGTTCGCCGTGCTGGCGATGGACCAGCGCGCCACCCTGCGCCGGATGCTCGAGGGCGCCGGGCGCACCGCCACCGATGCGGACCTGAAGGCCTTCAAGGTCGACGTGGTCAGCGCTCTCGCGCCCCTGTCCACCGGGGTGCTGCTGGACAACGAGTACGGCGTGGGCGCGGTCCGCGCGGCAGGAGCGCTGCCGCCCGGCGTCGGCCTGCTGATCGCGGCGGAGCCGGCGAGCAAGCAGACCTGGAACGGTGAGCAGCGCACCGTGGTCGATGCCGAGCGGAACGCCGCCTGGGTCCGCGCGAACACCGGCGACGCCATGAAGTTCCTCGTCTACTGGCAGCCGGACCGCCTTGCCCGTCCGGGCGAGCCGGACCTCGCGACCGAGGCGATGGACGCCGTCGCCGCCGTGGTGCAGGACTGCCGGGCGACCGGGATCCCGTCCGTGATCGAGCCTCTGATCACCTTCGCCCCCGGCGTCAAGCCCTCGCCGGAGCAGAAGGACGAGGCGGTCATCCTGTCCGCGACCCGGCTGGCCACGCTCGGCCCGGACCTGCTCAAGCTGGAGTGGCCGGGCAGCGCCGAAGGCTGCCGCCGGGTCACCGAGGCCCTCGGCGACGTGCCGTGGGCGCTGCTGTCCGCCGGCGTCGGCTACCAGGACTTCGTCGACCGCTGCCGGATCGCGCTGGACGAGGGCGCCAGCGGCATCATCGCCGGCCGGTCGATCTGGAAGGAGGCCGTTGATCACGACGGCGACGAGCGGCGCCGCTTCCTGCGGGAGGTCTCCGTGCCGCGGTTGTCCGGCCTGATCGAGGTGCTGGCGCGGCACGGCCGCTGCTGGCGCGACGTCGCCGCCGGGGCCCGGTCATGACAGCGGCAGCATCTCCTCCGCCGGACACCCCCGGGCCGGACACCCCCAAGCCGGACACCCCCGGGCCGGGCACCCCGGTGACCGCGACCGCACCGGCGGTCGCGGTCGAGAAACTGGTGAAGAACTTCGGCCAGGTGCGGGCCCTGCGCGGTGCCTCCTTCGAGGCCTACCCCGGTCAGGTCACGGCCCTGGTCGGGGACAACGGGGCCGGCAAGTCCACCCTGATCAAGTGCCTGGCCGGGGCGATCCAGCCGGACGAGGGCACGATCCGGGTGGACGGCCGCGAGGTCACGCTGCCCGACCCGGTCGCGGCCAACCGGCTCGGGATCGAGACGGTGTACCAGGACCTGGCTCTCGCGCCCGACCTGGACGCCGCCGCGAACGTGTTCCTGGGCAGAGAGATCAGGCGCTTCCGGGTGCTGCACGACCAGGCGGAGATGCGCCGCCGGACCGCCTCGCGGTTCGCCGAACTCGGCGTAGGGCTGATCCAGGACCTCAAGGTTCCGGTGGCGTCGTTCTCCGGTGGTCAGCGGCAGTCGGTGGCCATCGCCCGGGCGGCGATGTGGGCCCAGCACGTGATCCTGCTGGACGAGCCGACCGCCGCGCTCGGGGTGATCCAGACCGCGAAGGTGCTCGATCTGATCCGCAGCGTGCGGGACCGGGGCCTGGCAGTGGTCTACATCTCGCACAACCTCCCCGAGGTGCTCGAGATCGCCGACCGCATCGAGGTGATGCGCCTCGGCGCCCGGGTGGCGCGGTTCCGTGTCGGCGAGGACGACCTCACCGTCGACAGGCTGATCGCGGCCATCTCCGGTGCTTACACGAACGAGGCGTACACGAACGAGGCGATGTCATGAGCACCCGCAGCGAGAACGCCAATCGGCTGCTCGAGGCCGAGGTCGCGGCGGACACCGCCGACATCGGCCCGGGCGTCCCGTGGTGGCGGCGGCTGGCCACCACTCCCGTGGTGATCACGTTCGTCTTCCTGGTCGCGGTGATGGTCGTCTTCGCGGTCTCCGCGCCCGGCCAGTTCGGCACCAAGTCGAACTTCACCCAACTGGCACAGAACGTCGCGATCCTCACCGTGGTCAGCGTCGGCACCACGTTCGTCATCGCCACTGCCGGGATCGACCTGTCCATCCCGTCCGGGATCATCCTCGGCGAGGTCTTCTCGGTGAAGGCGTTGCACATGATCCACGTCGGCTCCGGGACCGCCTACGACCTGCAGGCCAACCAGAGCAAGGTCTGGTACATGCTGGTGGCCCTGCTGGCGGCGCTCGTGGCCGGGCTGCTGATCGGTCTGGTGAACGGGTTCACCGTCGGCTACATGGGGATCCCGCCGATGCTGGCCACGCTGGGCTCGCTCGGCGGCGGGCTGGGTGTGGCGTTGCTGATGCAGAAGGGTGTCAACGAGGCGACCTACGCCCTCAACCCGGTGGCCACCGGCGAGCTGATCCCGAAGATCCCGAACCTGATCGTGATCGCGTTGCTGGTGGTCGTCGTCGGGTTCGTCGGCCTGCACTTCTCGGTCTTCGGCCGGCACACCCTGGCGATCGGCAGCAGCGAGGAGGCCGCCCGCCGGGTCGGCATCAAGGTGCAGCGGCATCTGCTCAAGGTCTACGTGCTGGGCGGGCTGGCGAGTGGTTTCGCCGGGTACCTCTCGGTGGCGTACTTCTCGACCACGTCGGTCGGCGGGCACACGACGGACAACCTGCAGGCAATCACCGCGGTGGCGCTCGGCGGCACCAGCCTGTTCGGCGGCGTGGCGAACATCTTCGGAACCCTCGTCGGGGTCTGGATCCCGGCGGTGCTGCAGAACGGGTTCATCATCCTCGGCCTGCAGCAGTACTGGCAGATGGTCGCGGTCGGCGTCGTGCTGATCGTCACCGTCTGGCTCGATCAGCTCCGCCGCCGCTCCCGCAGCAGACGCTGAGCCCGGGCGCGCGTCCTCGGGCAGGTCCGCCAGGCCCGACCCTCTCTGTCCCACCTCGCTTCCCGGTTCGGCAGGAACCCTTAGGAATGAAGGAGATCACGTGAAGACCAGACGGCTCATCGGTGCGTCGGCGGTCTCCGTCGTCGCGCTCGTCCTCGCGGCGTGCGGCGGCGGCTCGAGCGGCGGTGGCACCAGTGCCTCCGGCGCATCCGGCGGCAAGAAGATCACCCTGATGGTCGGGGTGAAGGGGGACCCGTTCTACGTCTCGATGCAGTGCGGCGCTCAGGCAGCGGCCACGGCGGCGGGTGCCAAGCTCAGCGTCCAGGGTCCGGACAAGTTCGACGCGACCCTGCAGAACCCGATGCTGGACGCGGTGGCGGCGGCCAAGCCGGACGCGCTTCTGGTGGCCCCGAACGACGTGACCGCGTCCGCACCACCGCTGAAGCGGATCCAGACCGCCGGGACCAAGGTGGTCCTCGTCGACACGATCGTCACCGACACCTCGGTCGGGGTCTCCCGGATCGCGACGGACAACAACCTCGGCGGGCAGAAGGCCGCGGACGCCCTGCAGGCCCTCGGCCTGAAGTCCGGGTCCAAGGTGCTGGTCATCTCCACCGACCCGGGTGTATCCAGCGTCGACGCCCGGGTGGCCGGCTTCAAGACCAAGGCCGCGACGCTCGGCTACACCCTGGTCAGCGACACCCTGTACTCGCATGACCAGGCCTCGACCGCCGCCCAGGAGATCTCGGCCGCGCTGGCCAAGAACCCCGACCTGGAAGGCGTCTTCGCCACCAACCTGTTCACCGCCCAGGGCGTCGCGACCGGCGTCAAGACCGCCGGGAAGTCCGGCCAGGTCAAGGTGGTCGGCTTCGACGCGGGGCCGGACCAGATCAAGCAGCTCGAGGCCGGGGACGTGCAGGCGCTGGTCGCCCAGGAGCCGTACGCGATCGGTCAGCAGGGTGTCGAGCAGGCGCTCAACGCCCTGGCGGGCAAGCCCGTGACGGCCACCATCCAGACCGAGTCGATCGTCGTCACCAAGGACAACATGACCCAGCCCGACGTCAGCAAGTACATCTACAAGTCCAGCTGCTGACCCCACGGCCGGCGGCCCGCATCGCCCCATCCCTGCGAGGGCGGTGCGGGCCGTCGCGGCCTGAACGGCAGCGGCGTGGGCGGCGCACCATGTGCGCCGACGTCGGTGCGCGGGCCAGATGCCTGACACTGTGTCAACCGGCGAGCCCCGGGGCGCGGCCTAGGCTGGCGCCATGACCAGCACCAGTTCGCAGCCCTCGCCGAGCGTCACCCCGTCCGATCC
Source organism: uncultured Actinomycetota bacterium (assembly GCA_963740575.1). Classification (GTDB taxonomy): domain Bacteria; phylum Actinomycetota; class Actinomycetes; order Actinomycetales; family Kineosporiaceae; genus CAVUET01. The sequence goes on from CAVUET010000007.1 coordinate 158,701, forward strand.
CGCGGTGCCGGCCAGCAGGCCGAGCCCGGCGGTGCCGGCCACCAGGCCGAGCCCGGCGCCCGATCCGGCGGGGGCGGCGCGCACGTTCGAGCTGGACCGGGCTCACGTCTTCCACTCCTGGTCCGCCCAGGCTGCGTTGAAGCCGCTGGTGCTGACCGGTGGGCAGGGGTCCTGGGTCTGGGACGGGGACGGCATGACCTACCTCGACCTCTCCAGCCAGCTCGTCTTCACCAACATCGGGCTCGGTCATCCCCGGGTGATCGCCGCGATCCAGGAGCAGGCAGCCCAGCTGGTCACGGTGGCCCCGCAGCACGCCAACGCCGCGCGCTCGGAGGCCGCCCGGCTGATCGTCGAGCGCGCTCCGGGTGCTGACTTCAGCCACGTGTTCTTCACCAACGGCGGTGCCGACGCGATCGAGAACGCGGTCCGGATGGCGCGGCTGCACACCGGCCGGCGCAAGGTGCTGGCCCGCTACCGCAGCTACCACGGCAACACGACGACCGCGATCAACCTGACCGGTGATCCCCGCCGCTGGCCGAACGACTACGGCGCCGAGGGTGTCGTGCACTTCTTCGGCCCGTTCCTGTACCGCTCGGTCTTCCACGCCCGCACCGAGGAGGAGGAGTGCGAGCGCGCCCTGGCCCACCTGGAGCAGCTGATCCAGCTCGAGGGCCCGGCGACGATCGCGGCGGTCGTGCTGGAGTCGATCCCGGGAACCGCCGGGATCATGGTGCCCCCGGCGGGCTACCTGCGCGGGGTCCGCGAGATCTGCGACCGGTACGGGATCGTCTGGATCGCGGACGAGGTGATGTCGGGCTTCGGCCGGGCCGGACGCTGGTTCGCCTGCGAGCTGGGCGGGCGTGACGGCGGGCTCGACGGCGGTTCCGGGGCGGGTGCGGCGGCACAGCCCGACCTGGTCACCTTCGCCAAGGGGGTGAACTCCGGCTACGTGCCGCTCGGTGGGGTGCTGATCTCCCGGCCGATCTACGCCACCTTCGCCGAGCGGGTCTTCCCCGGCGGGCTGACCTACTCGGGCCATCCGCTGGCCTGCGCCGCAGCCGTCGCGACGATCACCGCGATGACCGACGAGGGCATCGTCGAGAACGCGGACCGGCTGGGGCGCGAGGTCTTCGGCCCCGAGCTCGCCGCGCTGGCCGACCGGCACCCGATCGTCGGTGAGGTCCGCGGCGTGGGCGCATTCTGGGCCCTCGAGCTCGTTCGGGACCGGCAGACCCGGGAGCCGCTGGTGCCGTTCAACGCCGCCGGCGAGGCGAACGCGCCGATGGCGGCCCTGGGTGCCGCCTGCCGAAAGCGCGGGCTGCTGCCGTTCGTCAACGGCAGCCGGACGCATGTGGTCCCGGCGCTGAACATCACCGACGACGAGGCCCGTTACGGGATCGCCCTGCTCGACGAGGCCCTCGGCGAGGTCGAAGCCGGCTTGTAGCCCACCCGACTCAGGTGGCTCGCCCGGCTCAGCGGGCCCACCCGGCTCAGCGCGGCAGCAGCCCCCGGGCGTCGTCGATCGCCATGCCCGGGACCTGCAGCAGGTCCACCACGGCGGAGCGCACCTGCGCCACCACGACGGTCGAGGACAGCGTGCGCGCCTGCAACCGGTCGGGGTCCAGCTGCGCGGACAGCTCGCGCAGCGCCGCCAGCGTGCGCCGCCCGCCCTCGCCGTCCGGGTCCCGTAGCGCCCCGGGCACCGTGTGGAACGCCCCGGCCAGGTCGTCCAGGATGCCGATCACCGGCTCCGGCAGCGGCTCGCCACCGGCCGCGGCGTCCTCGGCGGCCGCGGCCAGCCGGCGCAACCCGACCCGGGTGTTCCGGATGGCCCGGTCGACCGCGACCACGCCACGGCGGTGGCCGACCAGTTCCGGCCGCGCCGAGCGCCGCAGCGGCGACAACCGGCTGATCTCCCATCCCGCGCGGACGGCGTCACTCCAGCGGTCCACGGCTGGCTGGGTCGCGCGGGCCACCTCGAGCGCCTCCGCCGCGGCCTCGGGGTCGCGAGCCCGCGCCGCAGTCGTGGCAGCCCGGATGGCGTCCGCGATCGCGCCGATCACCTGTGCTGACTCCCGGCGCAGCGCGACCCGTGGGTCGGCGGGCAGCAGGAAGGCCACCACCAGCGCCACGGCGCCCCCGCACAAGGCGTCCAGCCAGCGGGTGACGTAGCCCCCGGCCGGCGGCGGCAGAACGGTGACGAAGACCGCCTGCAGCGCCGCCTGGTTGACGATCAGCGTGCCGCCGTCCAGGAGCAGGGCGACGGTCATGGTCAGCGCGACCACAAGGGCGATCTGCCAGCCGCCCCGGCCGATCCCCCGGATCAGCAGGTCGGCCAGTCCGACCCCGACGGTCACCCCGGCTGCCAGCTCTCCGACCCGGCGCAGCCGATTCAGGTTCGAGGTGCCGAGGCAGACGATCGCCGCGACGGCCGCGAAGAACGGCGACCTGTGGTGCAGCACCCGGACGGCGAACTCCCAACCGATCGCCCCGGCCAGCGCGCTCTGCACGATCGACCAGGACGAGATCCGGCAGCGGGTCACGCCACCGGACAGCCGGACCCTGACCGCGGCGACAGGCCAGGCCGGCCCGGCGGCCTCGGCAAGACCGGCACGTCCGGCTGGCCCGGCAGACCGGGTAAGCCCGGTTCGGCGCCCTGAGCCCGGAATTCGCGGTGTCATCGGACGATCGTCCCCGAGCCGATGTGGTCTGCGCGACGTAGCGTGGTGCCTGCACCCCCTGGAGTTGTCGGACTGTGGTCCGTGCGGTAAAGGAGGCCACGATGACTCACCAGGAAGCGTCCGCAGTTGTCAGCATGCCCGCGGCGGAGGTCGAGGCGAAGCTCCGCCAGGTCGAAGAGTGGTCGCGGTTCCTCGTCGGGCTCGAGGAGGTCACCAAGACATCGTTCGAGCGCTACCTATTCCGGGTGCGCAGCGGGTCCAGGACGCGCGAGGTGCAGGTCGCGGTCGTGGCCCGTCCCCGGGAGCACCGGATCGCCTGGAAGGCCCTGGCAGGGCCTGCCTTCTCGGGCGTCTTCCGGCTGCAGCCCGTGGACGCCCGGCACACCAGGGTCTCGCTCTGGCTGAAGGCTGAGCCGGCCGGCTTCCTGGCCGGGCTGGGCGACATGCTCGGCTCGTCCACGACGACGGCGATGCTCGACCTGCAGCGGCTCGAGGCCCACCTGACCGGCGCCGGGCTGGCGCCGGACGGTCCTGGAGGCTGATCCACCCCGAACGCGGCGCCAGGGCGGCGTCGCCCGTGGACGCACCACTAGCGTGGTCCCGTGCAGATCCTGGTGATCGGTTCCGGTGCCCGCGAGCACGCCCTCGTCCGCGCCCTGGCCGCCGACTTCGAGGTGGACGGGATCGTCTGCGCGCCGGGCAACGCCGGGATCGCGGATCTGGCCGAGTGCGTCCCCGTCCAGGCTCAGGACCCGCAGGCGGTCGCCGATCTCGCGGTCGGCCTCGGCGCCGACCTGGTGGTGATCGGCCCCGAGATGCCGCTCGTGGCCGGAGCGGCGGATGCCGTACGGGCCAAGGGGATCGCTTGTTTCGGGCCGTCCGCGGCGGCTGCCCGCCTCGAGGGCAGCAAGACGTTCGCCAAGCAAGTGATGGCGGCCGCCGGCGTCCCGACCGCGATGGCGCACGTGTGCACCGAACTGGACGAGGTGGCCGAGGCGCTGGCCGCATTCGGCCCGCCGCACGTGGTCAAGGACGACGGGCTCGCGGCCGGCAAGGGCGTCGTGGTCACCTCCGACCGGGAGGCCGCGCTCGCGCACGCGGCCACCTGCCTGACCCGGCCCAGCGGTTGCGTGGTGGTCGAGGAGTACCTGGACGGTCCCGAGGTGTCGCTGTTCTGCATCACCGACGGGCAGACCGTGCTGCCGCTGGCCCCCGCCCAGGACTTCAAGCGGGTCGGGGACGGCGACACCGGCCTGAACACCGGCGGCATGGGCGCATACTCGCCGCTGCCCTGGGCACCGCCCGACCTCGTCGCCGACGTGGTGGCCCGGGTCGCGCAGCCCACCGTCGACGAGATGGCGGCGCGGGGTACGCCGTTCGCCGGGGTGCTGTACTGCGGACTCGCGCTGACCTCGCGCGGGCTCAAGGTGGTCGAGTTCAACGCCCGCTTCGGCGACCCCGAGACGCAGGTCGTACTGGCCCGGCTGGCCAGCCCCCTGACCGGGCTGCTGCACGCGGCCGCGCAGGGCCGGCTGGACCAGCTGCCCCCGCTGCGCTGGCGCGACCAGGCTGCGGTCACGGTTGTCGTTGCGGCACAGGGCTATCCCGGGACGCCCAGGACCGGCGATCCGATCCGCGGCCTGACGGCGGCGGGCGGGGTGGACGGCGCGTGGGTGTTGCACGCCGGAACCCGCCGGGACGATCAGGGCCAGGTGGTCAGCGCCGGCGGCCGGGTGCTCTCAGTGGTCGGCACCGGCCCTGATCTGGCGCAGGCCCGCGCGGTCGCCTACCGGGCGGTCGAGCGGATCGAGCTGGCGGGCTCGCACCACCGCCGTGACATCGCGGCTGCCGCCTCGCGGGAGACGCCCTAGCCTGACGAGTCATGACCGCCTCCACGCCGGCCTCCACGCCCGCCTCCACGCCCGACCGCACGCTGCCACCGCTGCCGTACGGCTCCTGGCCCTCGCCGATCTCCGCGGACCTGCTCGTCGCCGGTGCGGCCAACCCGACCGACACCTGGGCCGAGGGTGGGGTGACCTGGTGGTCCCAGCGACGCCCGGCCGAGGGCGGGCGGACACAGATCGTCCGCCGGGAGCCGGACGGCAGGACCCGAGACCTGTTCCCGGACGGGTGGAACGTCCGGACCCGGGTGCACGAGTACGGCGGTGGCGCCTGGTGGGTCCACGGCGGAACGGTCTTCGCGACCTCGTGGGCCGATCAGCGGCTGTATCGGCTGGACCCGCCCGGCACAGGCAGCCCGGAGCCACTCCCGCTCACGCCCGAGCCGGCCCACGCGCACGGGTTGCGGTACGCCGACGGGCGGGTCACGCCGGACGGTCGCACTGTGATCTGCGTCCGCGAATGGCATCCCGCGCCGGGGCCGGACGGCGCCGAGGACGTCACGCTGGTGCGCAACGAGCTCGTGGCGCTGCCCGCCCACGCGGAGCCGGGTGGTGGCGTCCCGGAGCCCACGGTCCTGGTCGGCGGGCCCGACTTCGTGGCGGCGCCACGGATCAGTCCCGCGGGCGACCGGCTGGCGTGGATCGCCTGGGATCACCCGGACATGCCGTGGGACACCACCTCCCTGTGGGTCGGCGAGCTGCGGGGCGGCGGCGCGCAGATGTCGCTGACCGGCGTGCTGCGGTTGGCCGGCGCGCCTGAGGAGTCGCTGATCCAGCCACAGTGGGGCCCGGACGGCTCGCTCTACGTGATCTCCGACCGGTCGCAGTGGTGGAACGTCTACCGGGTCGAAGGTCTGGACGGGCAGTCCCCGGATGATCAGTCCCCGGATGATCAGGGCGCACCGGTCCTGGTCGCCGTGGACCCGCAACCGGTCGAGGTCGGCGGCCCCGCGTGGGTCTTCGCGGACAGCGACTACGTGATCGACGCGTCCGGCACGGTGTGGCTCACCTACCAGGCGCCCGACGGCGCGCACCTCGTCTCGGTCCCGCCGGGCGGTCCGGCCACGGACGCCGGTCCGTCGCTCGGCGGTGAGCCGGTCACTGCGCTGACCGCCCTGCGCGTGGACGGGCAGCGCCTGGTGGCGATCGCGTCCCGGGCAGCGGTGGAAGAGGCTGTGGTCGACTTCCCGATCGGCTCTGCCGGTGAGACCGGACCGGCCGGAGTGCTCTGCCCACCGCGGGACCTGCACCTGGACCCGGCTGGGTTGTCCCGGCCGCGGCGGGTGAGCTTCCCCAGCAGCGGGGGTCGGACCGCGCACGCGCTGTACTACCCGCCGGCGAGCGCCTCGGCGTCCGCGCCCGAGGGTGAGCTGCCGCCGCTGCTGGTCATGATCCACGGTGGCCCGACCGCCGCTGCGCACGCGTCGTTCTGGCCCGCCACGCAGTTCTGGACCAGCCGCGGCTTCGCCGTCGCCGACGTCGACTACGGCGGCAGCTCCGGCTACGGCCGCCCGTATCGCCGCGAGCTTGACGGCGCATGGGGGATCGTGGATGTGGACGACGCCTGCGCGGCCGCTACCTGGCTCGCCGAACAGGGCCTGGCGGATCCGAAGCGGCTGGCGATCCGTGGTGGCTCGGCGGGCGGCTTCACCACGCTGGCGGCACTGGCGACCAGGGACGTCTTCGCCGCCGGGGCGAGTCACTTCGGCGTCGCCGACCTGGGCGCCCTTGCTCGGGACACGCACAAGTTCGAGTCGCGTTACCTGGACCGGCTGGTCGGGCCGTACCCCGCGGCCGAAGACGTGTACCGGGAGCGCTCGCCGCTCAGCCACGTTGACGGGTTCGACCGGCCGCTGATCGTGTTGCAGGGCAGCGAGGACGCCGTGGTCCCGCCCGCTCAGGCCGAGCTGATCGTGGATGCCTTGCGCCGCAAGGAGATCCCGCATGCCTACCTCCTCTTCGAGGGTGAGCAGCACGGCTTCCGCCGGGCCGAGAACATCGTCCGGGCGATCACTGCCGAGCTGTACTTCTACTCACGGGCCTTCGCCTTCCCGCTCGCAGGCAGCATCGAGCCGATCGAGATCGTGTTTGCCGACCGGCTCGGCTCCTGACCCGCGTCGATCCCGTTCCTGCGAGTCGATCCGGTCAACCGGGGTCGTCGAGGCGCAGTTGCCGTCCTGTTTCGCGGGCCTGCTCGAGGACGGCGTGCACGTCGTGACGGAGAGGCCGGCGGTTGCGATCCACCCACGGTGGGGGGATCGCCCATGGAACGCCGTTCCGCATCTCCAGGGACCAGATGCCGGCGTGGACGGCGGAGTGGTGCCTGGTACACGTCAGAGCCAGGTTCGCCGGATCGGACCGACCGCCGTCACGCCAGTGGCGGACGTGGTGGGCCTCGCAGGCCTCGACCGCAGCGGTGCATCCGGCGATGACGCAGCCGCGGTCACGGGCGATCAGGGCCAGCCGCTGCGTGCGACTCACTGTTCGGGTGCTGCGGCCCAGCGACAAGAACGCGCCGGACGGGGCCAGCAGAACCCGTTGCAGGACTGCGTCACAGCTCAGCCGGGCGAGCGCTCCCTTGGCCAGGGCGCCGGCCTGCAGGCACTCTGCCGAACCCGCCGGGCTGACCCGACCGTCGTGACCGCTCGCTGGACGCACCGCGGCGAGTTGTTCGATCGACGCGACGATCAGCACGCGGGCGGAACGGGAGCCGTCTGCGGAGCGAGAGCCGTCTGCGGAACTGGAATGCCTCTGCGCGGCTGCACCATCCGCAGGGTCGGTGCCCAGGGCCGCACCGGCCATGCTGACCAGCGCGTCGGCGTATCTCTGCGGTCGGCTGCGATCGTCGATGACCGGGACCCGATGCACATCCTCGGTCAGCGCGGCGCCGGCCGGCTCTGGGCGCGCCAACGCCTCCAGTGCCGCCTTGACCACTGCCCCACCCGCAGGGTCGAGTTGGAACCTGCCCACCAACATCCCGGTGGCGTCCGTGGCGCAGGACAGCCCGCGACGCTGCAACGCGTCGGGGTCGTAGCGATCGGTCTGATCCGGGGCGAGGACCGCCAGCAGGTGACGAGCCAGCCGCTCGGTGTTCGCAGGGGAGAACCGGAGGGACTGCTCTGCCAGGAATCCGTCGATCCGTGCGGCGCCGCTCACGCCGTCGTGGCCGATCCGGGCCAGTAGCCGGGACGGGATCCGGTCCAGCGCCCGGATCGCGACGTCGACATGTGTGCGCGACACCTGACCGGCTGCCAGGGCCCTGCCCAGCGAGGCCAGCGGTCCGTCATCGGGATCCACCGCCCGGGCCGCGGCGACGTCGCGGCGGGCCTGCCCCGGTGAGACCCGGGCCGCCTCGATCAGCAACGTCGTCACCGCCTGCCCGGCCCGAGCCCCGGGAACTCCTTCAGGCCGCCCGTCCAGCTCTCGCAGCAGCGCCAGCCGTGCCGCCTCGAGTCGCGCCGCCACGCCGCCGGCGGCCAGCACGGCATCCCGTACCTGTGCATCTGACAGCGACCAGGCCCTGGCTGCGGTCAGCAGGTCCAGCCCGCGACGGAGCGGGTCCAGCCCGGCGAGCACGTCGTGCACTCCGGGATCACCGGCGTCAGCAGCACGAGCAGCTGATCCCTGTCCGGGGTCGCCGGCGGACGGCTCCCCAGCATGGCAACCTCGGCCCATCCCCGCGCCGACCTTCCGCCGTGATGTCCCCCGCGAAGATCACGCTAGGCATCAGGTCCGACAATTCCGAACCCTGAGGAATGCCAGGAACAACCCGAAACGCGTGGCCTTGATCACGCGCAGCCCGTAGCCCGCAGCTCAAAGCCCGCAGCCCGTAGGCCCACACGTCCGTCAAGCGGGTGGGCCCCGTCAGACCCGTCAGAACGCGCTCGGCCCTGCCCCCGCGAGGTCCCTCAACTTCGCCGTCTCCGGCGCGAGGCCCGACCCGACCCGCAGGAACACGCCGCGCCCCGGGGGCGACAGCAGCGCGTCGTGGATCGGGAACCAGGTGCCCGGAGACACCGCGCGCAGGAACTCGACCGTCTCCTTCAGCGCCGACCAGGGCGCGGCCAGCGGCAGCCCGAGCACGTCGACCCCGCCCGGAGCGACGTCGTCACCGGGGACCGTGTCGATCGCGTCGCCCGGGTGGTAGAGGGTCGGCTCACCCTCGGCGCGCACGACCAGCCCGACGTTGCCGATCCGCGGGATGTCCTCGTGGATCACGGCGTGCCGGCCGCCGACGGCGGCCACGGTCAGGTCCCCGATCGGCAGCACGTCACCGGCGTGCAGTGGCGCGGCCTCGATCCCGACCTTGCGTAGCTCGGCGGCGGTCTCCGGCTCGGCGGCCAGGAGGGTGCCGTCGTTCGCCTCGAGCAGGGCCGGCAGCCGCTCGGAGTCCAGGTGGTCGATGTGCTGGTGGGTGACCAGGATGCCGTCCAGGTCGGTCAGTTCCTCGAACCCGTGGCTCAACGTGCCCGGGTCGATCAGCAGCCTCGCGCCCGCTGCCTCGACGAGCATGCAGGAGTGGCCGATGTGGGTGATCTGCACGGCTCAACCCAACCACGTCCCGCTCCTCGCGGCGACCGTTGCCACCGGCCGCAGGCGGCCCCCTCGACGGCCTCTAGGCTGGTGCCGCCCCGCCACCTCACGATCGGGAGCCCAACCGCCATGGGACGCGTCGTGGTCGACGTCATGCCGAAGCCGGAGATCCTCGACCCGCAGGGCAAGGCCGTCGCCGGCGCCCTGGCCCGGCTCGGGTTCAGCGAATTCACCGGTGCCCGCCAAGGCAAGCGGTTCGAGCTCGAGGTGGACGGCGAGGTCACCGACGAGGTGCTCCGCCGGGTCCGCCAGGCCGCCGAGACCCTGCTGTCCAACCCGGTGATCGAGGACGTGGTCCGGGTCGTCGCCGAGGCGGACGCATGAGGATCGGCGTCGTCACCTTCCCCGGCAGCCTTGACGACACCGACGCCGCCCGCGCGGTGCGGATCGCCGGCGGCGAGCCGGTCCGGCTCTGGCACGGGGACGAGGACCTGCACGGCGTCGACGCGGTCGTCCTGCCCGGCGGTTTCTCCTACGGGGACTACCTGCGCTGCGGCGCGATCGCCCGGTTCGCCCCGGTGATGCGCGAGATCGTCCGGCTCGCCGGCCCGCCGGAGGCGTCCACCCCCGGCCTGCCGGTGCTCGGGATCTGCAACGGGTTCCAGGTGCTCTGCGAGTCGCACCTGCTACCGGGGGCCCTGGTCCGCAATGAGGCGCGCAAGTTCGTCTGCCGCGACCAGCGGCTGCGGATCGAGCGCACCTCCACGGTGTGGACCGGTGGCTACACCGTCGGCGAGGAGATCGTCGTGCCGCTGAAGAACGGCGAGGGTGGCTACGTGGCGGACCGCGCGGCCCTGGACCGGCTCGAGGATGAGGGCCGGGTGGTGGCCCGCTACCTCGAGGGCAACCCGAACGGGTCGTACCGCGACATCGCCGGGGTCAGCAACGCCTCCGGCACGGTGGTCGGGCTGATGCCGCACCCCGAGCACGCCGTCGATCCGCTCTTCGGCCCGGATCGCGACGGTTCCGGGCAGTGGGGCGGCACCGACGGGCTGAGGTTCTTCACCTCGGCGCTCGCCGCGATCATCGGTGAGGGGGCCCCTGCGTGACCGGAACCGACCCTGGCCCGACCGGAACCGACCCTGGCCCGACCGGAACCGACCCTGGAACCGACACCGTCGAGCGCGCGGCGACGACCCCGGACGTCCCGCAGCCGTGGAAGGAACTCGGCCTGGCCGAGGACGAGTACGCTCGGATCCGGGAGATCCTCGGCCGCCGGCCGACCTCGTGCGAGCTGGCCATGTACTCGGTGATGTGGAGCGAGCACTGCTCCTACAAGTCGAGCAAGGTGCATCTGCGCCAGTTCGGCGAGAAGACCACCGACGAGATGCGTTCCCGGCTGCTGGTCGGCATCGGTGAGAACGCGGGCGTGGTGGACATCGGCAGCGGCTGGGCCGTCACGTTCAAGATCGAGAGCCACAACCACCCGTCCTACGTCGAGCCCTACCAGGGCGCGGCGACGGGCGTCGGTGGCATCGTCCGGGACATCATGTCGATGGGCGCACGCCCGGTCGCCGTGATGGATCCACTGCGGTTCGGCGCCCTGGACCACCCGGACACCGCCCGGGTGCTGCCCGGGATCGTCGCCGGGATCGGCGGCTACGGCAACTGCCTCGGCCTGCCGAACATCGGCGGTGAGGTCGTCTTCGATCCGTGCTACCAGGGCAACCCGCTGGTCAACGCGCTCTGCCTGGGCACGTTGCGGCACAGCGACATCCACCTCGCGAACGCCTCCGGTGAGGGCAACCTCGTGGTCCTGTTCGGCGCCCGCACCGGGGGTGACGGGATCGGCGGCGCCTCCGTGCTGGCCAGCCAGACCTTCGACGAAGGCGGCCCGACGAAGCGGCCCAGCGTCCAGGTCGGCGACCCGTTCGCCGAGAAGGTGCTGATCGAGTGCTGCCTGGAACTGTTCGCCGGCGGGGTGGTGACCGGGATCCAGGACCTCGGCGCCGCCGGGCTGTCCTGCGCCTTCTCCGAGCTGGCCAGCAACGGTGACGGCGGGATGCTCGTCGACCTCGACCTGGTGCCGCTGCGCGACCCGACGCTGCATCCGGAAGAGATCCTGATGAGCGAGTCGCAGGAGCGGATGATGGCCGTCGTCCGACCGGCCGACCTGGACGCCTTCCTCGCCGTGACGCGGAAGTGGGACGTCGAGGCGACGGTGCTTGGCACGGTCACGGCGGGCGGGCGGCTGGTGGTCCGCTGGCACGGCGAGACGGTCGTGGACGTTCCGCCCCGAACGGTTGCGCACGAGGGGCCGGTGTACAACCGGCCGATGACCCGCCCGGCCTCGCTGGACGCCCGGCAGGCGGACGCGCCGGACCGGTTGCCGCGCCCGGAGTCAGGTGAGCAGCTGCGGGCTCTGCTGCTGCGGATGGTGGGTTCGGCCAACCTGTGCAGCCGGGCCTGGGTGACCGACCAGTACGACCGTTACGTGCTCGGCAACACCGCGCTGGCGATGCCGGACGGGGCGGGCGTGATCCGCGTGGACGAGTCCAGCGGGCTCGGTGTCGCCCTGGCCACCGACTCGGCCGGGCGGTTCGGCGCGCTCGACCCATACCGTGGCGCCATTCTGGCGCTGGCCGAGGCGTACCGGAACGTCGCCGCCGCGGGCGCCCGACCGCTGGCCGTCACCGACTGTCTCAACTTCGGCTCGCCCGAGGACCCCGGCGTGATGTGGCAGTTCGAGCAGGCGGTCAGCGGCCTGGCGGACGGTTGCCGCGAGCTGGGCATCCCCGTCACCGGCGGGAACGTGAGCTTCTACAACCAGACCGGAGACGTCGCCATCCACCCGACCACCGTGGCCGGCGTGCTCGGGGTGATCGAGGACGTGGCCGAGCGGGTCCCGTCCGGCTGGCGCACCGTCGGATGCCCGGTGTTCCTGCTCGGCGTGACCCGGGACGAGCTGGCCGGCTCGGAATGGGCCTGGGCCGAGCACGGCCACCTCGGCGGTCAGCCGCCGACGGTGGACCTGGCCGGGGAGCGGGCTCTCGCCGAGGTGCTCCTGGCCGGGGCCGCCGACGGCACGCTGGTCGCCGCGCGCGACCTGTCCGACGGGGGCCTGGCGCAGGCGCTGGCCGAGGCGTCGCTGCGCTACGGCGTCGGCGTGCGGGTGTACCTCGACCAGGCGTGCGCCCGGGACGGGCTGTCCCCGTTCGAGGCGCTGTGGTCGGAGTCGGCGTCGCGGGCGCTCGTCGCGGTGCAGCAGGGCGATCAGGACCGGCTGGCGCAGTTGTGCGTGCTGCACGGCCTCCCGCTGGTCCGCCTCGGCATCACCATCGACGACCCGGAGCTGAGCGTGGAGGGCCTGTTCCGCGTCCCGCTGGACGAGGTGCGCGCCGCCCACGAGGCAACCCTGCCCGCCACGTTCGAGCACTGACAGAGTCGACTCACCTCCTGAGTCGACTCACCTCCTGAGTCGACTCACCTCCTGAGTCGACTCACCTCCTGAGTGCGGGCAGTTCTGCAGCGGCGCGCCGGCGCGTCCTGGTCAGAACTGCCCGCACTCGAGCAGCAGGCGCTCGACCTCGTCGACGAGTGACCGCAGCTGCTCCGCAGGCTCGGCAACAGGGTCGGCAACAGGGTCGGCGCCAGTGACTTCGGCAGGGTGCAGTACGACGTCCGCCACGGCCTCGAACCACGGCCGCCGGACCGCGTCCATCTCGCCCAGCATCGCCGCCAGGTCCGCCTGGTAGGCGGGCCGGTGCCCGCCGATCGCCTGGCGGGCAACGAGTTGCTCGATCGGCACGTCCAGCCAGACCACGGCGGCGGTCCGCAGCGCGTCCCGGCACGGCTCCCGCTCGACCACGCTCGCCGCGGCGGCGATCACCGCGGCCGGCTCGGCCGCGAGCGCGTCGGCGAGCTGGTCCGCCTCGAGATCGTGCAGCCCGTCCGCCCCCCCCGTTCGGCTGCGAGCTGAGCAGCGGTGAGCCCGAACCGGGCATCGAGGTCCACGTCGGAGTCCCGCAGCGGGCGGTCCCAGCGCCGGGCCAGAGCGCCGGCGAGGGTGGTCTTGCCCGCGCCCATCAGCCCGAGCACCACGACCGGCCGTCCGGGCAGAGGATCGGCCCCGGGATCGGCAACGCGATCGGCAACCTGATCGGCAACCTGATCGGCAACCCGATCGGCAACCCGATCGGCAACCCGATCGGCAACCCGATCGGCAACCCGATCGGCAACGGGCTGGGCACCGCGATCGTGCATGGACTCGCCCCTTCCCTCATGCCGGACGACTGGTTAGAGTATCGCCAGTTCCACATGTGGGATTCCGTTCAGTATTTGGAACAGCCAGCCGGATCCGAACCACAGCCGCAGGAGGTGCCAGGTGGCAGACGCCGTGGGCCTCGTCGGGCTCGGGGTGATGGGATCGGCCATCGCCGGGCGGCTGCTGGACGTCGGCGTCGAGCTGGTCGGCTACGACGTCCGCGACCAGGCGCGCGCAGACCTGATCGCGCGGGGTGCCTCGGCTGCCCGGTCACCGGCCGAGCTGGCCCGCCGCTGCGGCACCGTGATCCTCTCGCTGAACACCGCTGACATCGTCCGCGAGGTCGTGCTCGGCCCGCAGGGCCTGGGCTCCGGCCCGGCCTCGACCTCCGACCGCGACCCGGGCGTGCTCGTCATCGACATGTCGAGCATCGATCCGGCCAGCACCCGCGCCGTCGCGGCAGAGTCGGCCCGGGCGGGGATCCGCTGGGTGGACGCCCCGCTGTCCGGCGGCGCCCCGGCGGCGGCGGCCGGCTCGCTCACCCTGATGGTCGGTGGACGGCCCGAGGACGTCGAGCTGGCCCGGACCGTCCTGCAGCAGCTTGCCACGCGGATCACCCACCTCGGCCCGGTCGGCACGGGCCAGCTGGTCAAGCTCGTCAACCAGGTTCTCGTCGGCGCCGGGTTCAGCGCCCTGGCCGAGGCCGCCGCGATGGTCCGGGCCGAGGGACTGGAGCCTGACCGCGTGCTCGCAGCGCTGAGCGGCGGTCGCGCGGATTCCGCACTGCTGCAGGAGTTCTTCACCAAGTTCGCCACCGGCGACCTGACCCCGACCGGGCGGATCGCGAACATGGTCAAGGATCTCGACACCGCCAGCGCGCACGCCCGCTCGATGGGCCTGGCGTTGCCGGTGACCTCGCTGGTGGCCGAGCTGAACCGGTGGCTGGACGGTCAGGGCCTGGGTGGCGAGGACAACGCCGCCCTGATGGGCTTCTGCGACCGTGGCCTGCTCCCGGCAGCGACGAGCGAGGGGTGATCCGGCGATGAACCCGACGAACCCGGCAACCGGTCCGGCAACCGGTCTGCTGCCGATCGTGGACGACCCGCGGCTGCTCGACCTGGTCGACGCCGACGTGACCGTCCAGCACCTGGCCGGCGGTGCCACCTGGTCCGAGGGCCCGCTGTACCTGCCGGGCGCGGATGCCGTGCTGTGGTCGGACATCCCGGGTAACCGGATCCTGCGCTGGGACGCCGCCACCGGGCGGCAGTCGGTCGAGCGCACCGGCGTTGAGTTCGCCAACGGCCGCACCCTCGACCTGCAGGGTCGCATCGTGACCTGCTCGCACGGCCGCCGTGCGGTCGAGCGCACCGAGCCGGACGGGCGCACTGCGGTCCTGGTCGACCACTGGCAGCAGGCCCGCCTGAACTCACCGAACGACGTGGTGGTGAAGTCGGACGGCAGCATCTGGTTCACCGACCCGCCGTACGGAATCATCCAGCCGCAGGAGGGCTACCCGGGCGAACGCGAGTACGGCGACTGCTGGGTGTTCCGCCTCGACCCGGACACCGGCGAGCTGACCCCCGTCGTGCTGGATCTCGAGGAGCCGAACGGTCTGGCCTTCTCACCGGACGAGTCCCTGCTCTATGTGGCAGATACGTCTGGGGCACTGCGCCGCGACGGCACGGGCAACCACCACATCCGGGTCTACGACGTCCTGGACGGCCGGCGCTGCAAGAACGGACGGGCCTTCGCCGTCGTGTCGCCGGGCGTCGCCGACGGCTTCCGGGTGGACGTGCACGGCAACGTGTGGACCTCCAGCGCGGACTCGGTGCAGGTGTACGCGCCGGACGGGACCCGGCTCGGGCGGATCCCGGTGCCCGAGTTGGTCGGCAACCTGTGTTTCGGCGGCCCGGACCGCAGCACGGTCTACATCGCCGCGACGACCGGCCTGTACCGGCTGGCCACCCGCACCCGCGGCGCGTCGCCCGCCGACCTCGTCCCGGGCGGTGCCCCGTGACGCGGGCGGTGGGCCTGGTGGGGCTGGGCGTGATGGGGTCGGCGATGGCCCGCCGCCTTGCGGGGTCGGGCATCCCGGTGATCGCGACCAGTCGCTCGGCGACCTCGCGGGACGGGCTCGAGGGGACCGAAGGTGTCACGGTCCTGCCCGGCCCGGCCGCCGTGACCGCGCAACTGGCCACGCTGGAGGCCGATCCGGCCACCGAGCTGCTGGTGCTGACCAGCCTGCCGTCCGGGCCTGAGGTGGCAGCGGTCGCGACCGGACCGGGCGGCCTGCTGGACGGGATCCCGCCCGGGCGGCACCTGCTGCTGGTCGACACCAGCACCTGCGACCCCGCCGACACCCGCGCCCTGGCCGAGCGGCTGGCCGCGGCCGGACACCGGCAGCTTGATGCCCCCGTCAGCGGCGGCCCGACCGGGGTCCGTGACGGCACCCTGTCCGTCATGGTCGGCGGTGACGCCGAGGCGCTGCAGGTGGCCGAACCGGTCCTCAGCGCCCTCGCCGGGCGGGTCGTGCACTGCGGCGGCAGCGGAGCGGGTCAGATCGCCAAGGCGGCCAACCAGTTGATCGTGGCCTGCACCCTGGAGGCGGTCGCCGAGGCGCTCTCGCTCGCGGCCGGTCAGGGACTGGACCCGGCACTGGTCCGCGAGGCGCTGCTCGGCGGATACGCGGCGTCCCGCATCCTGCACCTTCAGGGTGCCCGGATGCTGGCCCGGGACTTCACCCCGGGCGGCAGCATCGGCCTGCTCGCCAAGGACGTTCGGATCGTGCAGGGTCTGGCCGCGCGGGCCGGCATCCCGGTGCCCGCCCTGGACGCGACCGCCGGGCAGGTGAACCGACTGGCGGCCACCGATCCCGGGATCGACCACTCGGCCCTGATCAGCCTGCTGGCCACCGTCGGCCCAGCGTCCACGGCCGCCACGCCGCCGGGATCAGGCTCGTCGCAGGTGCCCCGGTGAGCGGCATGGACCGCTTCGACGTCTCCGGCACCGTCGCCCTGGTCACCGGCAGCAGTCGCGGCATCGGCGCGGCGCTGGCCGCCGGGCTGGCGCAGGCCGGGGCCCTCGTGGTGCTGAACGCCCGGGACGGCGCGACGTTGGAGGCCTCGCGGGCCAAGCTCGCCGCGGACTCCGGCAACCGGGTCGAGGCGGCCTGCTTCGATGTCACGGATCCGGACGCGGTCGAGGGCGCCGTGGCCGACGTCGAGCACCGGGTCGGGCCGATCGGGGTGCTGGTGAACAACGCCGGTGTCCAGCACCGCGTGCCGATGCTCGACCTGGACGTGATCGACTGGCGCCGCGTGCTCGAGGCGAACCTGACCGGCCCGTTCCTGGTCGGACGCGCCGTGGCCCGGGCCATGCTCGCTCGCGGCCACGGGAAGATCGTCAACATCGCCTCGGTGCAAGCCAGCCTGGCCCGGCCCGGGATCGCGCCGTACGCCGCGAGCAAGGGCGGCCTGGTCATGCTGACCCGAACGATGTGCGCCGAGTGGGCCCGGTCCGGCCTGCAGGTCAACGCGATCGCCCCCGGCTACGTGGACACCGAGCTGACCGCGGCCCTGGTCGGGGATCCCGCCTTCGACGCCTGGGTGCGCGGCCGGACCCCTGCCGGGCGCTGGAGCCGCCCGGAGGAACTCGTCGGCACGCTGCTGTGGCTGGCCTCCGCGGCGTCCGACTTCGTCAACGGCCAGGTCGTCTACGTGGACGGCGGAATGTCGGCGGTGGTCTGAATGAACCGCGCGGTGGTGGTGCACGCGGCCGGCGACCTGCGGCTGCAACGGCGGCCGTCACCCGAGCCCGGCCGAGGCGAGGTCGCGATCCGGATCCGGTACGGCGGGATCTGCGGCTCGGACCTGCACTACTGGCGGCACGGCCGGGTCGGCGACTTCGCCCTGCGGGAGCCGATGGTGCTCGGCCACGAGGTGGTCGGCACGGTGCACCGGCTCGGTCCGGGGACCGGCGGCCCCCAGCCCGGGACGCCGGTCGCGGTGCACCCGGCCACGCCGTGCGGCCACTGCCCGGAATGCCGGTCCGGCCGGCGCACCGTCTGTCGGGACACCCGCTACCTGGGCAGCGCGGCCCGGATGCCGCACGTGCAAGGCGGTTTCGCGGACCTCGTCGTCGTCCCGGCCGAGCAGGCGCTGCCGCTTCCGGACGGACTGGCCCTGCGCCGCGCCGCGATCGCCGAGCCCGCCTCGGTGGCCTGGCACGCCGCCGCCCGGGCCGGGGACGTTCGGGGCCGTACGGTCCTGGTCACCGGCGCGGGCCCGATCGGGTCGCTCGTGGTGGCCGCGCTGCGCCGGGCCGGGGCGGGGCGGATCATCGCCTGCGACCTGCTCCCCGAACCGCTCGAGATCGCGCGGCAGGTCGGCGCGGACAGCGCTCTGTCGTCGCCGGAACTGGCTGCCCTGCTGTCAGATCCGGTCGCCGGGTTCGAGGTGGACGTCGCGATCGAGTCCTCCGGGGCGCCGCCGGCGCTGCGCGACTGCGTGCGGGCCACCCGGCGCGGAGGCAGGGTGGTGGCACTCGGGCTGCAGCCACCCGGGGACTCCCCGGTGCCCGGGGCCGTCGTGGTCAGCCGGGAGCTGGAGCTCGTCGGGTCGTTCCGGTTCGACGGCGAGCTGGCCGAGGTGCTCGCCGCGCTCGCCGACGGCTGGGTCACCGATCCGGTGGTGACTCACGTGCTGCCCGTCAGCCAGGTCCAGGACGCGTTCGCGCTCGCGGCCGACCCGGCCCGCTCCGGCAAGGTGCTGCTCGACTTCACGGCACCCGATGTCACCCGTCCTGATCCAGAGACCTTCGGGAGTGCGACACGATGACCGCCATGCCCGAAGCCCGCTCGTACCGCTCGGTCGATTCGCCCGCTCCGGCCGTCACCCGCGCCGTGGCGCTGCTGGAAGAGCTTGCCCGCAACTCCCAGCCGCTCACCCTGACCGAGCTGGCTCGGCGCCTGGACCTGGCCAAGTCGACGGTGGCGAACCTGTGCGCGGCGCTGGAGGGCAGCGGCATGGTCCGGCGCACGGACACCCGCTGGGCGCTCGGCTACAAGGTGGTCGAGCTGGGTCAGGGCTTCCTGTCCGGGACCGACCTGATCGCCGAGTTCCGACGGCTCACCGCCGACCTGCCCGCCGGCCACCAGGAGACGCTGCTGCTGGCGGTGCTGGACGGGCCGGACGTGCTCTACCTGGCCCGGCACGACGGCACCCAGCCGGTGCGGCTGGCCAGCGACGTCGGGCGCCGGCTGCCCGCCGTGGCGACCTCCCTCGGCAAGGCCATGCTCGCCGCGCTCCCGCCCGACCGGCTCGACGGCTGGCTTTCCCAGCTCGGCGACCTGCCGATCCTCACCCCGCGCTCGCACCGCACCCTGGACGGGCTGCGGGCCGATCTGGCTGCGACCCGCGCCCGCGGCTACTCCATCGACGACGACCAGAACACCGAGGGGGTCACCTGTTTCGGGGTGGCCCTGCCCGGACGGCTCGACCCGCCGACCGCCGTCAGCACCACCCTGTTGACCGCCCGGGTCAGCCCGGATCTGCGCTCATCGCTGGTCCGTGACCTGACCCAGCTCGCCGAGCGCCTGGCCACCATCTCGTCCCTGTAGCCCGACCCGAACGCCCGCACCCCGATCCGGTAGCCGCCGACCCGCACCCCGTCTGCACGACGCCCAGGCGTGGCCCACACAGTGAACGTAGTCCCAAATCCCGAACGGAGCCGTTCATGACTCTCCCGCACGGCGCAGCACGTGACGCGGGCCGGCCCTGGGTCGCCGTCACCCGCAGCGACCTTCCCGGCGACGTCGTCGGGCGGCTCGCCACCGTCGCCGAGGTCCGATCGTGGACCTGCGACTCGCCGCCGGACGGCGCAGCCCTGCGCGACCTCGTCCGCGGCTGCTCCGGCGTGCTGGCCCTCGGCACGGACCGGATCGACGACGCCCTGCTGACCGCCGCCGGGCCGCAGTTGCGGGTCGTGGCCCTGGCCTCGATGGGCTACGACGCGGTCGATCTGGCCGCGGCCGCCGCCCACGGCGTGGTCGTCACGCACACCCCGTCGGTGCTCGCCGAGACCACGGCCGACCTGGCCGTCGCGCTGATCCTGATGGCGCGGCGCAGGCTGCGGATGGCGGCTCAGACGCTGCACTCCGGCGGGTGGACCACCTTCCGGATGGGCGACCTGCTCGGCCTGGACGTGCACGGCGCGCGGCTCGGGCTGCTCGGCTACGGCCAGATCGGCCAGGCGGTGGCCCGCCGGGCCCGGGGCTTCGGGATGGCCGTCCAGCACTGCGATCCCGGCCATCCCGGTTCTGACCAGCAGTCCACGGCGGTGGGTTTCGACGAGCTGGTGTCCAGCTCCGACGTGCTGAGCGTGCACGTGCCGCTGAACCCGCAGACCCGCGGGCTGATCGGCCCGGACGTTCTGGCCCGCATGAAGCCGACGGCCACCCTGGTGAACACCTCGCGCGGCGGTGTCGTGGACGAGGCCGCCCTGCTGGATGCCCTGCGCGACGGGCAGATCCACTCCGCAGGCATGGACGTGATGGAGCGCGAGCCGCGCACCGACCCCGCCGACCCGCTGCTGAACGAGCCACGGCTGGTGCTGCTGCCGCACGTCGGATCGGCCACCGAGGCGACCCGTGCCGCCATGGTCGAGCGTGCCGCGGACAACCTCGCCGCCGTGCTCGCGGGCCGCCCCGCGCTGACGCCCATCCCCGGGTCCCCGGCCGTCGCGCCGGGACCGGCCCGACCCGGGGCGGTGCTGGCATGACCGCGCTGCTCGAGGTGCGCGACGTGGCGAAGTCGTTCTACGGCAACCGCGTCGTGGACGGTGTGTCCTTCCAGGTCCAGGCCGGCCGGATCGTGGCCCTGCTCGGGGAGAACGGCGCCGGCAAGTCCACGCTGATCAAGATGCTCGCCGGGGTGTACCGCCGCGACGGCGGGCAGTTGCTGCTCGAGGGGCAGGACCTGGACTCCCCGCACGGCCGGGATCGGATCTCGTTCATCCACCAGGACCTCGGCCTGATCGACTGGATGACGGTGACCGAGAACGTCGCCCTGGCACTGGGTTTCCCGGGCCGCGGCGGGCTGGTGTCCTGGGCGTCGGCGCGCCGTCAGGCCGAGCGGGGCCGTCGGCGCCCTTGCCACCGGATGTGGCAGCGCGTCGGTCGGCGGCGGCACCTCGGCCAGCACGGCCGGCACGCCGAGCACGTCCGCCGCAGCCGGGAACGCGGCGCAGATCCTCGCGGACGCCAAGAAGCTGGTCCAGGACAGCCTGTCGGCGACCGCCGGGTTCACCCCGCCGTCGACCGGGCCAGCGGCGCAGAAGCCGGGCTCCACCATCGTCTACGTGGCGGCGGACCTGACCAACGGCGGCGTGAACGCGGTCAGCGTCGGGGTCAAGCAGGCCGCTGCGAAGATCGGTTGGAAGGTCACCGTTCTGGACGGCAAGGCCAGCGCGCAGGGTCGCACCGCCGCACTGAACCAGGCGCTGGCGATGAAGCCCGCCGGGATCATCCTCGGCGGCTTCGACGCCACCGAGCAGGCCGCCACCATCAAGCAGGCGGCGGCGCTGAAGATCCCCGTGGTCGGCTGGCATGCCGGCGCGACACCCGGCCCCGACGCTGCCGCCGGCCTGTTCACCAATGTGACCACCGACCCGCTCGAGGTCTCCCGGATGGCTGCCGACTACGCCATCGCCGACTCGAACGGCGCCGCCGGGGTCGCGATCTTCACCGACAGCCAATACCAGATCGCCGTGGACAAGGCGAACGCGATCAAGGTCGAGATCCAGCGCTGCCCCGGCTGCTCGGTGCTGGAGTACGACGACTCCCCGATCGCCGAGGCGGACTCCCGGATGCCCGCACTGATCGCCAGCCTGCTGCAGAAGTACGGCGACAAGCTGACCTACCTGCTGGCCATCAACGGCAACTACTTCGGCGGGTCCCGGTCGGCGCTCAAGGATGCCGGCAAGCCGGCCGCCGGCCCACCGAAGGCGATCGCCGCCGGGGACGGTGACGCGGCCGAGTTCCAGCGGATCCGCGACGTGGATTACCAGACGGCGACGGTCGCCGAGCCGCTGTACCTGCAGGGCTGGCAGCTGGTCGACGAGCTGAACCGGGCCCTGGCCGGGCAGCCGGCCTCCGGCTTCGTGGCCAAGCCCGGGCTGGTCACCAAGCAGAACGTCCCGTCCGGGGACGTCTTCGATCCGGCCTCCGGTTACCGCGACATCTACGCCAAGATCTGGGCCGGCTGATCAGTTGCCCGCGCCCGGGCCCGGCGGCTCGGGCCCGAGCGCGGGCGCACCGTCCGCAGTCTCGCCGGGAGCGGCACGCGCGGACACGCCGCCGGCCGCCCCCGGTGTGACTGCGTTGCGTGCGCTTCAGCCCCAGGCCGCCAGGACCTGTCCGGGTTTGCCCCGAAGATCATGAGGGTCCTAACGGTTGGGGAACGGATTCGGCTGCCTGAGAGGTGAACCGCAACGGAATCTGATTAGATCGCGCCCACCGGCGTGCAGATCCGCTGCGGGGAGAGAGGTGACGGCCGTGCAGGACACAGAGCCGCCCGCCGTCACCCTGGTCGGCCTGCGGAAGTCGTTCGGGACCGGCGCTCACGCGGTCCGCGCCGTCGACGGGGTGGACCTCGACGTCGCGGACGGCGAGTTCTTCGCCATGCTCGGCCCGTCAGGCTCCGGCAAGACGACGGTACTGCGGCTGATCGCCGGGTTCGAGCAGCCGACCGAGGGCTCGGTGCGGCTCGGCGGTACCGACGTGACCCGGGTGCCACCGTTCCTGCGCGACGTCAACACCGTCTTCCAGGACTACGCGCTCTTCCCGCACATGTCCGTCCTGGAGAACGTCGCGTACGGTCTGCGGGTCAAGGGGGTCGGCCGCGCCGACCGGCGACGCAGGGCGGTCGAGGCCCTGGAGTCGGTCCAGCTCGGCGGTTTCGAGATACGCCGGCCGTCCCAGCTGTCGGGCGGGCAGCGGCAGCGCGTGGCCCTGGCCCGGGCCCTGGTGAACCGGCCGCGGGTGCTGCTGCTGGACGAGCCGCTGGGCGCGCTGGACCTCAAGCTGCGCGAGCAGATGCAGGTCGAGCTCAAGGCGATCCAGCGCGACGTCGGCATCACCTTCCTGTTCGTGACCCACGACCAGGAGGAGGCGCTGACCATGTCCGACCGGGTGGCGGTCTTCAACGCCGGCCGGATCGAGCAGGTGGGCAGCCCCGCCGAGGTCTACGAGCGCCCCCGGACGCCCTTCGTGGCGGGCTTCGTCGGGACATCGAACCTGTTGCACGAGAAGGCATCCAGGGCCCTGCTCGGGCGTGAGGGCGTGTTCAGCGTCCGGCCGGAGAAGTTGCGCGTGGCCGACCCGGACGCCGAGGTCGGCAGCGCCGAGGTGGCCGCGGACGGCATCGTGCGCGAGGTCGTGTACGCGGGCGCGAGCACCCGCCTCGTCGTCACCCTCGATGCCGGTGACGAGCTCGTCGCGATGCAGCAGAACCTGCAGGCGTCCTCGTCCGATGTGGCCCTGATGCGGGGGCGCCGGGTCCGGCTGATCTGGAGGCGTGAGAACACCTTCGAGCTGACCGCCGGCTAGCCCGACCCTTCGACCCCGACCCTTCAACTCTGACCCGTCGACTCTGACCCTTCAACTCTGACCCTTCAACTCCGACTTTCGACCACCAGCCCTGCCAGAGAGGGGAACACGATGCGACTGTTCGCGCGAGCGTCCACCGCCGCCATCGCCGCGGGCGCGCTGACACTGGCCGGCTGCGGGTCCGGCAGCAGCGGGGCGTCCGGAGCCGCCGGCACGCCGGCGGCTCCGCCCAAGGTGGCGATGCTGAACACCCTCGGCACGCCGGAGGGACAGCTGAACATCATCGCCTGGGCCGGCTACGCCGAGAACGGCTCCAACGACAAGACCGTGGACTGGGTGACCCCGTTCGAGAAGCAGACCGGCTGCAAGGTCAACGTCAAGATCGGCAACACCTCCGACGAGATGGTGACGCTGATGAAGACCGGCCAGTACGACGGCGTCTCGGCGTCCGGGGACGCCACCCTGCGGCTGATCTACGGCGGCAACGTGGCCCCGGTCAACACCGCCCTGGTGCCGAACTACTCGACCATCGCGTCGTTCCTCAAGGACCGCCAGTGGAACTCCGTGAACGGGCAGATGTACGGGATCCCGCACGGCTGGGGCGCCAACGTGCTGATGTGGAACCCGAAGGTGGTGACCACGCCGCCGACGTCGTGGGGCAGCGTGTTCGACGCGGGCAGCCCCTACAAGGGCAAGGTGACCGCGTACGACTCGCCGATCTACATCGCGGACGCGGCGCTCTACCTCAAGGCCACCAAGCCTGAGTTGAAGATCAGCAACCCCTACGAGCTGGACGGCAAGCAGTTCACCGCGGCGGTCGACCTGCTGAAGACCCAGCGCTCGATCGTGGGTGAGTACTGGGCCGACTACACCAAGGAGGTCAACTCGTTCGAGGCCGGCAACTCGGTGATCGGCACGGCCTGGCAGGTGAACGCGAACCTCATCAACGCCGACAAGAAGGTCGCCGTGCAGACGTCGGTTCCGACCGAGGGCGCGACCGGATGGTCCGACACCTGGATGGTCTCGTCCAAGGCGGCGCACCCGACGTGCATGTACAAGTGGATGGACTGGATCACCTCGCCGACCGTGAACTCCCAGGTGGCCGAGTGGTTCGGCGAGGCCCCGGCGCAGACGCTGGCCTGCGACCACACCAGCGACAAGTCCTTCTGCGGCACGTACCACGCACTCGACCCCGCCTACGCCGCGCGCATCTCCTACTGGACCACGCCGACCACCTACTGCGGGGACGCCCGCGGCAACACCTGCAAGGACTACGCCGCCTGGACCCAGGCGTGGACCCAGATCAAGGGCTGATGTCACGGCATGACTGACGCGCCCGGGTTGACCGCCGGCGGCCGACGGCCGCCGGCGGTCGCCCGGACGTCCGCCTTCCTCCACCGCCATCCCCGGGTGCGGCTCGCCGGGCTGCTCTCGGCGCCGATGCTCTGGCTCGTGGTGGCCTACCTCGGCTCCCTCGCGGTGATGTTCGCGACCGCGTTCTGGAGCGTGAACTCGTTCACCGGCAACCTGATCCGCGTCCCCAGCCTGGACAACCTGCACACCCTGCTGACGGAGAGCGTCTACCGCACCGTCGCCCTGCGCAGCCTGGGCGTCGCCGTCGCCGTCACGGTGATCGACGCGGTCATCGCGATGCCGATGGCGCTCTACATGGCCAAGGTGGCCTCTGCGCGGGTGCAACGGGTGATGGTCGCCGCGGTGCTCACCCCGCTGTGGGCCAGCTACCTGGTCAAGGCGTACGCGTGGCGATCGATGCTGGCCGACGACGGGGTGATCAACTGGGCCCTCGGCCCGATCGGCCTGCGCGGCCCGGGTTTCGGCGTCGCCGGCACCACCGTGACCCTGGCCTACCTCTGGCTGCCGTACATGATCCTTCCGCTCTACGCGGGCCTTCAGCGGCTGCCCGACTCGCTGCTCGAGGCGTCCGCGGATCTCGGCGCGCCGCCCGGACGAACCGTCCGGTCGATCGTTCTGCCGCTGGCGTTCCCCGCGCTGGTGGCCGGGTCGATCTTCACCTTCTCGCTGTCGCTCGGGGACTACATCGCCGTGAAGATCGTCGGCGGCAGCACCCAGCTGTACGCGAACGTCATCTACGACAACATCGGCGTCGCCAGCAACCTGCCGTTCGCCGCGGCAGCCGCGTTCTTCCCGGTGCTGGTGATCGTGATCTACCTGGCCCTGGTGCGGCGCACCGGCGCCCTGGACAACCTGTGAGCACCGGACAACCCGTGAGAGAGGACGGATGACGCTGTCGAGGCGGGCGCGGATCGCGCTGCGGGTGGCAACGGTCGTCGGCCTGGCCGTGATCTACGTGCCGCTCCTGGTCGTGCTGATCAACTCGTTCAACAGCTCGAGGACGTTCGGCTGGCCGCCCTCGGGGTTCACCGTCGAGTGGTGGTCGCGGACTGCGGCGAACGTCGGTGCCCGGACCGCGCTGCTCACCAGCGTGAAGGTCGGGCTCGGCGCGACCGCGATCGCCCTCGTGCTCGGCACGATGGCCGCCTTCGGGGTGCAGCGCTACCGCTGGTTCGGCCGGGACGCGGTGAGCTTCCTGGTCATCCTGCCGATCGCGCTGCCCGGCATCGTCACCGGTATCGCGCTCAACTCCGCCTTCACGGCCGGCGGGATCTCGCTCGGTTACTTCTCCGTGATCGTCGGGCACGCCACGTTCTGCATCGTCGTGGTCTACAACAACGTGCTGGCCCGGCTGAGGCGGACCGGCACGACGATGGAGGAGGCGTCGATGGACCTCGGCGCCGACACCTTCCAGACCTTCGCCCACGTCACCTTCCCGCAGTTGCGGTCCGCGTTGCTGGCCGGCGCGCTGCTCGCGTTCGCGTTGAGCTTCGACGAGGTGGTGGTGACGACGTTCACCACCTCCCCAGGCCTGGAGACGCTGCCGCTGTGGATCTTCGCCAACCTGTTCCGTCCCAATCAGGCGCCCGTGGTCAACGTGGTGGCGGCGACCCTCGTGGTGGCCTCCCTGCTGCCGATCTGGGCCTCGCAGCGGCTCTCGGGCGACACCGCCGGCGGGCGGCTCTGAACCGGGCGGCGGCCTCGGACCTCAGGCCCGCGCGGCGTGCCCGTGCCGCTGCCCGGCGAGGTGGCACTCCGGGTCCGCGAGCCGGGACCCGGCCGGCAGGCTGAGCTCGCACCAGACGGTCTTGCCGCCCGGTGCGGGGTCGGCGCCCCAGGTGGTGGTCAGCGCCGAGATCACGACCATGCCGTGTCCCGAGCCGGCGGGTGACTGCCCGGAGTGCACCGCCTCGGCGGTCGCGCCGTCGATGACGCGCGGCAGGCGGCTCGCATCGGAATCCCACACGCTGATCCGGAAGCGGTCGGCGTGCGCCGCCAGGGTCACCACGATGGGGGCGCCGCTGTGCCGCACCGCGTTCGTGACCAGCTCCGTGACCAGCAGCGGGATGTTCTCCAGCAACTCGTCATCGCAGTCCTGGCCGGGCGGCGGCGCGTCCCCCGGGGCCGTGCGACCCCCCGCCACCCACGCTGCCAGGGTCCGTCGGGCAAACCCCCGGGCCAGCGGTGCGCTGCCGGGTTCTGCGGGCAGCCGGACGGACTTCTCTCGGCACATCGCTGCGCCCCCAACCAGGTGAAAACGTCGAGCACGAATCTACGACCATTGCCGAAATCCGGACAGCTCGGCAGGCCCGGTCAGGTCATCGGATTCCGGCAGACTGCGGTGGTCAGATCCGGCTACTCACCGCC
Source organism: uncultured Actinomycetota bacterium (assembly GCA_963740575.1). Taxonomy (GTDB): domain Bacteria; phylum Actinomycetota; class Actinomycetes; order Actinomycetales; family Kineosporiaceae; genus CAVUET01. The sequence continues at coordinate 185,425 of CAVUET010000007.1, forward strand.
GGGCCAGGGCGTGCGCGGCGGCGAGCAACCCCCGGCCCTGCCCGATCAGCCGCCGGACGGCGCCGGGGGCGGGCCGCTGGTGCCCGAACGCCGCACCGAGCAGGACCTGCCGCATCTGGGCGGTGAGCGCGTCCCGGGAGGATCCCATCGCCTGCAGCCGGCCCTCGATCGAGGCGTACAGGCTCTCGTCCGTGCTCGACAGCGCCCGGGTCGACGCGGTCAGCGTGTCGATCCCGAACTGGCCGGGCCCGGCCAGCAGCTGCTTGTAGACGGCTCCCAGCGTCACCAGGTCGCCCGAGCGCAGGCCCGCCGGAACGGCGCTGCGGGTCAGGTCCTCGGTCAGCACCCGCCCGTCCACCGGGTAGTCGTCCCGCAGCCCGGCCAGGGACAGCACCGTCGGCCGCAGGTCCGTCTGGTCGGACCAGGTGCTGGTGTCGACGCCGAGGTGACGGACGCCGGGCCCGACGAGCCCGAGCCAGATCCCGGTCATGTCCGCCTCGATCCCACCATGGTTCCAGGCGAAGGCGGGCGGCTCGCTCACGCAGGACGTCCCGCAGTTGGTGGACCCGCCGAACACGAACTCGTTCTCCCCGGCGAACATGGTCATCGTCGGGGTCCGGGCAGGGTCGGCGGAGACGTAGTGCAGGATCTTCTCCTCGACCGGGTCAGCCAGGTAGTGCGCCAGCGTGGTGGTCTGCCCGGTCAGCGGGCTGGTGTACGTCAGCCCGGACAGGTCCCGCTCGAGCTGCCGCACGACCGGGTCGGTCCGGCCCGGATTGCCGGTCACATAGATGGTCGGCGCCGGGTCGGAGTGCATGGTGAACGGCGTGGTGTTCGCGGTCTCTGCGTTGAGCAGTCCGGGCAGGTTGACGTTGATCTCGCCCTGTGCCGAGTACGTGCACGGCGTGGTCACGCCGTCGCACCCGGCCGGGCTGGGCTGGCTGCCGACGAAGTGGTCGCCCTCGTCGGTGGTGACGGAGAAGAGCGTGTTGGCGGGCGTGATCCCGTCCGCGGCGAGCCGGTCGAGGAACGTCGCGAAGGCGTCGTCGTAGGACGTGAGCTGGGCCACGTATCGGGCGTCTCCGGGACCGAGGTCGCCGCCACCGGTGCCGTGGAAGGTATGCGCGTCGGACAGGTACGCGTTGGTGACGGTGATGCCGCGCTCCTGCATGTCCGCGACATACGCGAGCGCGTTGTCCGGCGTCATCCCGTCGAATCCGGGGAATCCCACGCGGCCTGCGGAGTCCGTGATGACGGCTCCGGACAGGCTGGTCACCGGCCCGGACGGGTGGATCACCGGCTGGAGCTGCGCGCTGCCGAACAGCCCGGTATAGCCGGTGTAGCCGCCCGGCTCGCCGGGCAGCAGGTCGGGCTCTCCGCCGGTGCAGGTGCTGGACGTGCGGGCGCAATGCACCGCCAGTCCGACGGTGTCGGCGAACGCCTGGCCCGGGTTCGCGGCGACCTCGGCCGCTTGCGGTGAGTCCGGCCCGAACACGGTCGGGATGTCGATCGCCGTGTTCTCCAGCACCGTGTTGCCGACCGCTACCTCACCGACGTCACAACCGGCCCGGGTGAACGGGACCCAGGGTGCGGGCACGTTCACGTTGGCACCGGTGGGGTTCGCCGCGCGGTCGGCGGAGTAGATCAGGTTGTAGTTCGTGTCGCTCGGCGTGCTCGTGCTGGGGTCGAACAGCGGGGCGGTCCAGTACGCGAACGAGACCCCGGGGTGCGTCGACCCGTCCGGGGCGAAGTAGCGGTAGCTGTTGGACTGGGTGATCCCGTTGCGGTCGGGGTACAGCCCGGTCTGCGCGGCGATCACGTTCGTGGCCGTGTGAACCAGGACGTCGTGGTCGTTGGCCAGCACGGTGCCGTTGCCGCGCAGGAAGTTCAGCAGGTGCGGCATCTGCTCGAGGTCGCTGGGGATGTTCGGGTTGTCCCGGGTCAGGTGCACGTTGTCGAACTGCAGGCCGATCACATGGGTGATCCCCTTGCCCAGCCTGCAGTCGCCACCGCCCGTCGCCCCGCCCGTGCCGCCGGCCGGGGTCGCGGCGAGCGCGGGTCCCGCGGTGCCGAGCGCTGCCAGGCTCGCGGCGGCCAGGGCCGCCGCCGTCGAAACCGCCGTGATCCTGCCCGGCCTCTTCACGATCAGCCTCATCACGATCAGCCTCATCACGATCAGCCTCCCGCGGTGTCCCCGTCACCGGCACGGGCGCCGGCGAGCAGGACGTTAGCCGCATCGGTTCATGATTAGTACCAACAGCTGGCAAAGCGCATGTCAGACGGGCATGCCGCCCACGCCCGGACGATCACGCCAGACCTTGACAAACAGCCCCATGTGGGGTGGCGTTCTCCTACGCCGGGTGATGACGCTACGGCTGCGGGTGACGTCGGGGAGGTCGCCAATGTCTGGCTCGTCGGTTCCTGCACGTCGGAAGGTACGCCTCTCGCGCAGGACGGGCGTCCTGGCGGCGGCGGCAACGATCGTGATCGCCGTGGCCGGGCCGTCATCGGCGTCGGTCGTCACGTCCGGGGCTCCCGCCATCCAGCCGCCGGGGGCTCCGGGCGTGATGTCCCACTTCGACCTGGCCCGCAAGGACTGCCTGGGCACCGCGCGCAACCGGACCTCGAAGGTCTGGTTCACGGTCGCGAACGGCGTCCTGTCCGACGTGTACTACCCGACGATCGACAACACCAACGTCGAGACCCTGCAGTACATCGTCACCGACGGCCGGAGCTTCACCGACCTGCAGACCCGGGACACCACGTACACGGTGCGCGCGCTGGACTCCAGCGGCATGTCCTGCCGGGTCACCAGCATCGCACGCAACGGGCGCTACACGATCACCACCGACTACCTGACCGATCCGGCCCGGGCCGGCGTGGTGATGCGCTCGACCCTGCGCCCGACCAGCTCCCGCGATCACCTCCAGCTGTTCGTCCGGTTCGACCCGACCGTCAACGGCAACGGCGGCGGCGGCGACGCGACGACCCAGAACGCGGGCGCTGACGACGCCGTGATCGACACCTCCACCGGGTCTCCGGTGCCGGTCGCCTCGGACGTGAACACCCAGACGATCGCCGCGAACCGTGACTACGCGCAGCCTGTCTACGCCGCGCTGCGGGCCGACCGAGGGTTCCTGGCCGCCAGTAGCGGGTACGCGGGCACCGCCAGCGACGGCCTGACCGAGCTGGACGCCGGACACGCGCTGTCCCCGATGTACGCCGGCGCGCCGCATGGCAACGTCGTACAGACCGCGCAGGTGGACCTGCGCCGTAGCAACACGTTCACCCTCGCTGTCGGCTTCGGCGCCACTCAGGCGAGCGCCGTGTCCACCGCGGGTGCCAGCGCCGGCCGGTCGTTCGCCGCCACCTCGGCGAGCTACGCCAAGGGCTGGCGCCACTACGACGCCCGCCTGCACAGGCCGGCGACCGGCCGCGCGGCGACCGACCGCGCCTACTGGGTCTCGGCCAACGTGCTGAAGGCCAGCGAGGACAAGACCTTCCCCGGTGCGGTCGCTGCCTCGATGGCCAGCCCGTGGGGGCAGGCGGTGGCCGCCGGAGATCCGGCGCTGACCTACTTCGGCTCCTACCGCGAGGTCTTCGCCCGCGACCTGTACGAGACCTTCACCGGCTTGGTCGCCGACGGGGATCTGGCCACAGCGAGGGACACGGTGCGCTTCCTGTTCGAGCGCCAGCAGCAGGCCGACGGGTCGATGCCCCGCAACTCGCTGCCCAACGGCAAGACCGCGCCGGACTCGTTCGGGACCCAGCTGGACGAGGTGACCTACCCGATCCTGATGGCCCGCATCGTCGGGCTGACCGACAAGGCGTTCTACACCGCCCACCTCAAGCGGGCGGCCGACTTCGCCGTGGCACACGGCCCGTCCTTCGGTTCCGAACGGTGGGAGGAGCAGAGCGGGTTCTCGCCGTCCACCATCGCCGCCGAGATCGCCGGCCTGGTCGCCGCGGGGGCGATCGCCGAGAAGAATGGCGACCCCGCCGGGGCGCGCGTCTACCGGGCCACCGCCGACCATTTCCAGCGCAGTATCAAGGGCTGGACGGTGACCAGCACAGGGCCGCTGAGCAGCGCCCCGTACTTCATCCGGTTGTCCAAGAACGGCGATCCGAACTCCGCCTTCACCTACAACCTCGGCAACGGCGGACCGGACGCCGACCAGCGCTCGGTGATCGACGCCGGATTCCTCGAGCTGCCCCGGCTCGGCATCCTGCCCGCGAGCGACGCGGACGTGGCGAACTCGCTGTCCGTCGTGGATTCGGTGATCCGCCGGACCACGAGTACCGGCGACGGGTTCTACCGCTACGGCACGACCACCCCGGGTACCGAGGACGGGTACGGCGACTGCAACACCGGCGACCCGACCGACTGCGCCGTCCAGGGCAAGCCGTGGGCCGGGGTGTGCGGCGCGCAGGCCCAGAACCACGGCAGCGGTCACCTGTGGCCGGCGCTCGCCGCCGAGCGGGCCGAGCACTCGATCGACGGCGGTGACCGTTCGGGCGCAACGGGTCTGCTGGCCGGCATGGCTGGTGGCGCGTCCGGAGTGGGGCTGGTCCCCGAACAGGTCTGGGAGGACCCGAACCTCGCCGCGTCGCCGTTCGGCACCCAGCCGGAGTGCGCCTCGATCGGGTTCAGCGACGGCGGGGCGACCGGCAGCGCGTCCCCGCTGACCTGGTCCGCGGCGTCGTACGTGCGGCTGGCGGGCGACCTGCGGTCCGGCCGGCTGAACGACCGTCCCGCGGACACCGTGGCCCGGTACATCACCCACACCCAGGGCAGCAGCCCGCTGACCCTGACCGGGCCGGCCGACGGCAGCGCCGTGAACGGGACCGCGACGGTGACCGGCACCGCGGCACCCGGCGCCACCATCGACGTGGACGCCGTGAACGTCGACATCGACGGTGCCGCCACCACGGGCACGACGACCGCCGGCAGCGACGGTTCGTTCTCGCTCACCCTGACCGTGCCTGCGGGCACGGACACCCTCACGGTGGCCTCCACCGCGCCGGACGGCTCCACCGGGTACGCCCAGCGGACCGTCGTCTTCGACGTGGTGCCGGGGACGCTGGTCTTCCAGGCGGCAGACCCGGACGTTGACGACAACGGGCCCGGCACCTACGCCTACCCGACCGCGCCCGACTTCCACCCCGGCGCCTATGACCTGCAGCAGTTCCAGGTCTACGACAGCGGTCCGGACGCGGTCACCTTCCGGGTCCAGACCCGCGACCTGAGCCCGACCTTCGGCAGCCCGCTCGGCGCCCAGCTGGTCGACGTCTACGTCCGAAACCCGGCAGCCACCAGCAGCTCCACCGCGGCGTCCTTCCCCGGCCGGAACTACCAGATCGCGGCCGGCTCGGCCTGGGACCGCTTGATCGAGGTGCAGGGCTTCGGCCAGCGCTTCATCAACGCCTCCGGCGCGACCGTCGGCAGCGTGCAGATCAGAGCGACGGCGGTGACCCGGTTCATCACCTTCACCGTGTCCAAGAGCGCGCTCGGCGGGACGCCGGCCAGCGGGTGGACGTTCAGCGTCGTGCTGACGGGGCAGGACGGGTTCAGCCCGGACCAGGCCCGGGGTTTCGCCGCAACTCCGGCGGACTTCACCTTCGGGGTCTGCCAGCCCGGCGGGACCAGCCCGATCTGCGCGGTCGATCCCACCACGGTCCCGAAGGCGGTGGACGTGCTGACACCCAGCACCGTGTCCCAGGCGGACGAGCTCAACCCGCTCGCCCACAACCCGGTCACCATCACCGGCGTCACAGTGCCCTGATCCACCCGCAGCAGCGCTCGGCTCACTGCGTCCGTAGCCGGTCCCACACGCTGAGGGCCGGCTTCGGCGTGCCGTCCCGGGTGCGCAGGCCGAGGGTCGCGAACAGCCTCAGGGTGTCACCCTGCGCGGGCAGCCGGTGCGCGACGAGGCAGCGGTCGAACGCCGGCACGTCGAGGTCGTCGATCACCAGGTTGACCCAGAACGTCAGGCGGCGGCCGAGCTGCGCATGCACCGTGCGCAGGAAGCGGGCCTGGTCCGCAGGTGACCCGGGGAACCGGTCCGCCGGCCGGCTGGGCCAGCCGCTCTCACTGATGGCCAGCGGTCTGCCGGAACGGGCTGTCAGCGGCGTGTAGTAGTCGGCCGGGATCTGGGCTGCGGAGCCGTAGACGAAATAGGGATACGTGGAGATCGCCAGCAGGTCGAGATCCGTTCCGAAGGCATCGACTGGCGCCCAGTCGAGCCGCCGGGTCGGATGCGCCTGGCGCGCGCGGAAATCGAGGCCGTTGAGGCCCCTCCCACTGGAAGCTGACGAAGACCTTGGTACTCGGTGACTCAGCCTTGACCGCTGCGTAGGTCTCCCGGTACAGGCTCACGAAGTTGGGGAAGTCGGCCGGGTGGGCCGCTGCATAGGTGTTGATCTCCGCACCGAGGCCGAGGTACCGCGGATGGAACTCGCGGCTGATCCGGACGGCGAAGTTGCCATACGCCCGCCGCAGTTGAGGCGTCCCGAAGTCGGCGCTGCCGAGCCCCGCCGGAAGCGTCGCGAACCGGGTGCGGTCCATTCCCTTCAGCGGATCGATGACGAAGATCGGCTCCAGACCCGCGCGCCGGGCCTGGCCGACGGTCGCGCGCAGGCCGTCGATCACCGCCGACCGCCCGTCCGGTGCGGAGAGGAACTGTACCCACGGCACCTCCGGCTGCAGCAGGAGGGCGTCCGCATGCCGGCTGATCGCTCGCAGGGTTCGGGTCCGGCTGCGGGCGGTGAGGTCCGGTGCCGTGGTGTAGAACCCGTACTTGGTGCGACCTGAGCCGGAGCCCGTCGCACCCGACCCGGAGCCGTGGGGCGTCGGCGTCCGTCCCGACGAGCCGCCCGGAGCAGGGGTGTTCCGCGCCGACGACCGCGCCGTCGTGCCCGCGCCCGGGCCCTGGCTCGGCGTCACGCACGCGGTCAGGGTCAGGGCGGTCAGGGTCAGGGCGGTCAGGTTCAGGCAGAACGTCCTGACGAACACTCGCGCGAGCAGCCTCATGACCTTCATCCTGCTGGCTCGCCGGATGGCCGAAAACCCCCGAAACCGTCCTCTGGTACGAGATCGGGGTATCACGCTCGGCCCACACCCGGATTGCATACCAGAGGTTGCGGCGGGCGAGGTTGCGGCGGGCGAGGTTGCGGCGGGCGAGGTTGCGGCGGGCGAGGGTGCGGCGGGCGAGGTTGCGGCGGGCGAGGGTGACGTGCGAGCTCAGCGGGGGGCGGGGAACTCGCCGGAACCGCGGCGGATCAGGGTGGTCGGCACGACATGCGTGGCTGCCGGACTGGTGTCACCCGCGAGCCGGCTGAACAGGACGGTCGCGGCGAGTCGCCCGATCGCCGTGGCGTCCTGGGCCACCACGGTGACGCCGGGGTCGACGAGGTCGGCCAGTGGGAAGTCGTCGAAACCCACCAGCGCCACCGTGCGCTCGAGCCCGAGCCGCCGCAGGGAGCGGATCGCGCCGATGGTGATGAGGTTCTGGGCGGTGAACAACGCGGTCGGCGGGTTCGGGCGGGTCAGCAGCGTCGTGGTGGCGCCGTCCGCGATGGAGACCCCGCGCAGGTCGTGCACGATCAGCGCGGGGTCGACCGTGATACCCAGTGCCGCCAGGCCGTCCAGGTATCCCTGGAACCGTTGCCGGGCGGTGCTGATCGTCCGCCGGTCACCGAGGAACGCTATTCGCCGGTGGCCGAACCCGGCGAGGTGCCGCACGCCCTCGGCCGAGCCGGACGTGTTCGTCGCGACGACCGAGTCCACGGGCAGGCCGTGGCATTCCCGGTCCACGCAGACGATCGCCATCCCGGACCGCAGCTCGTTGGCGAGGTAGCTCTGATCGTCGCTGGCCGGCACCAGGATCAGTCCATCGGCGCGGCGCCCGGTGAAGGCCCGGGTCAGGCGGCGCTCCCGCTCAGGGTCCTCGTCCAGGCTGGCCGAGAACACCATCACCCCGCGCGGCACCGCGACGTCCTCGATCGCCCGGTGCAGGGCCGAGGAGTACGGGTTGGCGACGTCCTCCAGCAGCAGGCCGACCGAGCCGGTCTTGCCGCCGGTCCGGCGCAGGCTGCTCGCGCCCGCGTTCGGCTGGAAGTCGAGCTCCTCGATCGCCCGCCGGACCCGCTCCACCAGGACGGGCGAGACGCCGGGCTCGGCGTTCACGACCCGGGAGACGGTCTTCAGGCTGACCCCGGCCGCAGCGGCGACGTCCCGCATCGTCGGGCGCCGCCGCCGCAGCTCCTGCGCCCGGGGCGCCGACCCGCCGCGCCCGAGCTGCGGCTGGGTCGGCACCTCGTCTCCCTTGACGCTCAAGCCCTCACCGCTGAGCGTCCGGAGTGACTGCGGATCCACCGCGGGTCCCGTCCAGCGTGGCCGCGCCGGTCATGATGGCGACCGCCTCGGCCGGGGTGTGCGAGTCGGGCGTGATCACTCCCGCGCTCCGTCCCAACCGCTGGATGAGGATCCGGTCGGCCACCTCGAACACGTTCGGCATGTTGTGGCTGATCAGGATGATGCCGAGGCCGCGCTCGCGCAGGTCCCGGATCAGCCCGAGCACCTGGCCGGTCTCGCGCACGCCGAGCGCAGCGGTCGGCTCGTCCAGGATCGCCACCTTGCTGCCGAACGCCGCCGCACGGGCCACGGCCACCGCCTGCCGCTGGCCACCGGACAGCGTCTCGACCGCCTGGTTGATGTTCTGCAGGGTGCTGATGCCCAGGTCGTCGATGTGCTGCTTGGCCTGCCGCTTCATCCCGCCGGTGTCGAGCATCCGGAAGACGGAGCCGAGCACCCCGGGCCGGCGCTGCTCGCGGGCCAGGAACAGGTTGCTCGCGATGTCCAGGGCCGGCGCGACGGCGAGGGTCTGGTAGACCGTCTCGATGCCGGCGGCGCGCGCGTCCTGGGTGTTGCGGAAGTTGACCTGTTGGCCGTTCACCATGATCGTGCCGGTATCCGCGATCATCGCCCCGGACAGGCACTTGATCAGCGTGGACTTCCCGGCGCCGTTGTCGCCGATAATGGCCAGCACCTCGCCGGGGTACAGGTCGAGGTCCACCCCGGCCAGCCCGACCACGTGTCCGAACGTCTTGATCAGGCCACGGGCCTGCAGGACCGGCTGGCTCGACGCGGAGGGCGAAGTCGATGCGGAGGTCATGACTTCACGCTCCGGATCCACTGGTCGGCCGCGACGGCCACGATGACCAGGACGCCGACGGTGAACACCTGGTAGTTCGGATCGACCCCGATCAGGGCCAGGCCGTTGGTGAAGACCCGGACGATCAGGGCGCCGATCAGCGAGCCGACCACGGCGCCGCGACCGCCGAACAGGCTGGTGCCGCCGATCACCACGGCGGTGATGCTCTCCAGGCCGAGGTTGCCGCCCGCATTCGGGTCCGCGCCGTTGATCCGGCCGACCTGGATCCAGGCCGCGATCCCGACCACCAGCCCGGCGATCACGTAGGCGCTGAGCAACACCCGGTTGGTCCGGATGCCGGCCAGCCGGGCCGCCTCCGGGTCATCACCGGTCGCGTACAGATGCCGGCCCCACGCCGTCTGCCGCAGCACGTAGGCGAACACCGCGTAGAGCAGCAGCATCATGATCACGCCGATGGTCAGATCGAACCGGCCGATCGAGATGGTGTCGCCGGTCCAGGTCAGGAACGTGTTCGGGTTCAGCGAGATGGTCTGGCCCTGGGCGTAGATCAGGCCCATCGCGGTGAAGATGCTCAGCGTGCCCAGGGTGACGATGAAGGGCGGCAGCTTGATCCTGGCCACCAGCAGACCGTTCGCCGCCCCGGTCGCCACTGCCACCACCAGCCCGATCAGCAGCGTGATCGGCCCGGGGATCCCATTGCTGGAGAACAGCTTCACCATCACCATCATGGACAGCACCATGGCCATGCCGATGGACAGGTCGATCCCGGCGGTCAGGATGATCAGGGTCTGGCCCACCGCGAGTGCGCCGACCACGGCTGACTGCTGCAGCACGATGGACAGGTTCTCCGGTCGCATGAACCGGTCGTTCGCCAGGCCGAAGACGACGCCGGCCAGGATCAGGACGATCAACGGGCTCAGCGCGGGCATTCGGTGCAGAACGCTGTGCACTCGGCGTCCGGCGGTGTCCCTGGGGCCGAGGAGTTCCTCGGCGGTGCCGGGTTCTTCGAGTACGTAGGTCATCAGTATCCCCTCTCCCGGAAGGAGCATGATTCTCCCAGAAGGAGTGTGGCGTCACCGCCGGTGCGCGCCCAGTGGGCACGCACCGGCGGGAGATCAGCCGCGGTTAGTGCTCAGCTGCCCCAGCACGCGGTGGCCGCGTCGGCGGGCGTCTGGCTGTCCACCCCGGTGATCGGGTTGGCCGTGATCAGCTTGGTTCCGGTGTTGATGAAGTCCTGCCCGGCCGGCAGGGTCGGCTTGGCGCCACCCCGGGCCAGGTCAGCGATGGTCTTGACGCCGACGCTGGCCATCTTGCCGGGGTACTGCGCCGAGTCGGCGGCGATGGTGCCGTCCTTGAGCAGGCCGTTGACGTAGTTGCAGCTGCCGTCGATGGTCACGATCGTGGCGTCCTTCTTGCCGCCCGCCACCAGCGCCTGGTGGGCGCCGTCGGCCGCGGGCTCGTTGATCGTGTAGACGACATTGATATCCGGGTTGGCCGACAGACAGTTCTCCATCGCCGTCTTGCCGCCGGGGATCGCGCCCTGGGTGGGCTGGTGGCAGGCGATCACGTAGTCGCCGCCCTTGCCGCCGGTGTACTTGCCGGTCTTGGCTTCCTTGCCGTTCTCGGTCTTGCTGCCCGGGTCGATGCCCATGCCCTCGAGGAATCCGTGGTCACGGGAGGTGTCGACCGAGACGACCTGGTTGTTGAACAGGTCGAGCATGGCGATCACGGCCTTGCCACCGGCGAGTTTGGCGGCGGTGTACTGGCCGATCAGCTTGCCCGCTTCCTCGTTGTCGGTGCCGTAGGTGATGTCGACCGTGCTCGGCGGGGTGGGCACCGTGTCGAGAGCGATCACGAACAGCCCGGCCTTCTTGGCCTTGGCGAGTTCGGTGTTGACCGCGTCCCCGTTGATGGTGATCAGGATTCCCTTGTCCCCGCGCGAGATCGCGTTGTCGATCGCGCTGATCTGGGTCTGGGTGTCGCCGTCGGACTTGCCCGCCGCGACCGTGAGGTCGACGTTGTCCTTTGCCGCCTCGGTCTTGGCGTCCTTCTCCATCGAGACGAAGTACGGGTTCGTCAGGGTCTTCAGGATGAGCGAGACGCCGACCTTGCCGGAGCCCGAGCTCCCCGAGCCGGACGACGACGAACCGCACGCCGCCAGCGCCAGGGATGCGACCGCCAGGCCGGTGGTTGCGATCATCCATCGGCGGGTCCCGGAGCTCCGCCTCGTCGTGCCGTCAGCTGTGTCCATGCCTGTGTCCTCTCCACACACCCCGCCGCCGGTCCTCTGCCGGACAACGTTGTCCGCCCTGTATAGGCGCTCGTTTGTGCGCACGTCAATGCAGCGCCGGAAACGCGACGGTCACGACTGCGTAACGCCGCTGCCCATGTGCCAGGCCGCCAGGCGGTCGGCGGCGGAGGCGACGCGTTGGCCTGCGGGGTTGTGCACGACAGCGTCATGACCTGGCCGACCGGCGATGCTTCGACAAGATCCGGACAACGTTATCGAGCTCCAGACCATGCCCGGCGCTGCAGCGGGACCGGCATCGCGAGGTGAATCGCCGCCGCAACCCCGTAACTGAGCGGCACTGCCCGCGGTGGGACGATGTGGACATGCCGCCGCGCCGCAGGATCGATCCCGAGGATGGCCGCGAGGCTGTCCGTTCCTGGCTGGCCGGGCCGGACGAGGCGCCTCGCGACGTGCTCGCCAGCGCCGTTCGCTGGTCCCTGGAGGAACTGTCGGCGCGGGCGCCCGGCGCGAGCACCGAGGTTCGCGTGCCGCCGTTCGGCGTCACCCAGTGCATCGCCGGCGCCCGGCACACCCGCGGCATACCGCCCAGCGTGGTCGAGACCGACCCCGGCACCTGGTTGCGCCTGGTCACCGGCCGGACGAGCTGGGAGCAGGCGCAGTCCAGCGGCAGGCTGCGAGCCAGCGGCGAGAGGGCCGACCTGACCGCCTGGTTGCCGCTGCTGCCGTCCTGAGCCGCGCCAACCGCCTTCCGCCGAGGGCGACCACCCTCGGCGTTCGGGCTACTGTCGTGCCTCGTGGGTGAGGATCGATCGGAGCAGGGGCCACAGCGCGAGTCCACGGTCGAGCCCGGCATGGGCCCTGACGAGTCCGAGGGATCAGCGGCGCCTCAGCAGGTCCGGATCAGGCGCGCGCCCCGCTACCGAGCCTTCACCCTGTCGGGCATCGTGCTGGGGATGATCGCGGGCGCCGTCCTCGCCGGCACGCGTCCGCCCTCGGGAGTCTCGACGTCGGCCACGATGGTCTACCTCGTGCTCGGGCTGGCACTGATCGGCGGTCTGGTGGGGGCAGGAGTCGCCCTGCTGCTGGAGCGTCGCGGCTGAACCGGGCATCAGCTGAACCGGGCATCAGCTGAACCGGGCATCAGCTGAACCGGGCATCAGCTGAACCGGGCATCAGCTGAACCGGGCATCAGCTGAGCCGGGCGTCGAGGGCTGTGCGAGACTACGGCACGTGGCGCGCGGCGACGGACGGCTCTCGCACGAGGTTCTGCCCGGCGAGAAGGGTCCCCAGGACGCCTGCGGCGTACTCGGGCTGTGGGCTCCTGGCGAGGAAGTAGCCAAGCTGGCGTACTTCGGCCTGTACGCGCTACAGCATCGCGGCCAGGAGGCAGCCGGCATCGCCGTCAGCGACGGCCGGCGGATCCTGGTCAACAAGGACATGGGCCTGGTCGCGCAGGTCTTCGACGAGACGGCCCTGACCGCGCTCAAGGGGCACATCGCCGTCGGCCACTGCCGCTACTCCACCACCGGCGGATCGACCTGGCAGAACGCGCAGCCCACGCTCGGCGCCACGGCGGCCGGCACGGTTGCGCTGGGGCACAACGGAAACCTGACCAACACCCTCGAGCTGCGGGATCTCGTCTCCGAGCGGTACGGGGAGGCCGTCGGCGGCGAGCTGGCCCGCGGCAACACCACCGACACGGCTCTGATCACGGCGCTGCTGTCCGGAGACCCGGACCGGACCCTGGAGGCGACCGCACTCGAGGTGCTCCCGCACCTGCGCGGCGCGTTCTGCCTCGTCTTCATGGACGAGCACACGCTCTACGCCGCCCGTGACGCGCACGGAATCCACCCGCTGGTGCTGGGCCGGCTGGACCGGGGATGGGTGGTGGCCAGCGAGACGGCCGCGCTGGACATCGTCGGCGCGTCCGTGGTCCGCGAGGTCGAGCCGGGCGAGCTGGTCGTGATCGACGCCGAGGGGTTGCGCAGCAGCCGGTTCGCTCCGGCGACGCCTACCGGGTGCGTCTTCGAGTACGTCTACCTGGCCCGGCCGGACACGACCATCGCCGGCAGGGTCGTGCACGACTCCCGGGTCGAGATGGGCCGGCAGCTGGCGCTCGAGCACCCCGTCGAGGCCGATCTGGTCATCCCCGTGCCCGAGTCGGGCACGCCTGCGGCGATCGGGTACGCCCAGCAATCGGGCATCCCGTACGGGCAGGGACTGGTCAAGAACGCCTACGTCGGCCGGACCTTCATCCAGCCGAGCCAGACGATCCGGCAGCTCGGCATCCGGCTCAAGCTGAACCCGCTGCGCGAGGTGATCCGCGGCCGGCGGCTGGTGGTCGTGGACGACTCCATCGTGCGCGGCAACACCCAGCGGGCGCTGGTCCGCATGCTGCGCGAGGCGGGCGCCGCCGAGGTGCACGTCCGGATCTCCAGCGCTCCGGTGATGTGGCCGTGCTTCTACGGCATCGACTTCGCCACCCGGGCCGAGCTGCTGGCCACCGGGCTGACGGTGGACGAGGTACGGGGCAGCATCGGCGCGGACAGCCTGGGGTACATCTCCCTGGACGGCATGGTCCGGGCCACCCGGCAACCGCGGGAGCGCCTGTGCATGGCCTGCTTCACCGGCCACTACCCCGTGCCCCTGCCGGACGGCGGCCCGCTCGGCAAACACATCCTCGAGCAGCCGACCCTGCCCTTCGACCGGCTCGACGATCCGGCGGCCGCCATCCTGCGCGACGCCGAAGGGGTCACGACCGGCGTCGCCGGCGGCGCGGCGGACGCCCTCAGCCGGCCCTGACGCCATCGACTCGACCGCTCCACCCCATGGCCGCGTTACCGGGCGTCCGGCGCTGCGCTCGGCAGTCGGTAGGCTTCCTGGGTGCCGGATGCCCCGTCAGCCCGCGTGACGTACGCCGGATCCGGCGTCGATGTCGAGGCTGGTGACCGGGCCATCGCCCTGATGCGCACCGCCGTCCTGCGTACCCACGGCCCGGAGGTACTCGGCGGGCTCGGCGGGTTCGCCGGGCTCTACGACGTCTCGGCGCTGCACGGACTCCGCCGGCCGCTGCTGGCCACCTCGACCGACGGGGTCGGCACCAAGGTCGCGATCGCCCGGGCGCTGGACCGGCACGACACCATCGGGTTCGACCTGGTCGGCATGGTCGTGGACGACATCGTCGTCTGCGGTGCCCGCCCGTTGTTCATGACCGACTACATCGCCTGCGGGCAGGTGGTTCCCGAACGGATCGCGACCATCGTCGGCGGCATCGCCCGCGCCTGCGAGCAGGCGGGCTGCGCGCTGGTCGGCGGCGAGACGGCCGAGCACCCCGGGCTGCTCGCGCCGGACGAGTACGACCTCGCCGGGGCCGCGACCGGCGTGGTGGAGGCGGACGCCGTGCTCGGCGCCGACCGGGTCCGTGCCGGTGACGCCGTGGTGGCTCTCGCGTCGTCCGGGCTGCACTCGAACGGGTACTCACTGGTGCGGCGGGTGCTGGACGTGGCCGGCTGGTCGCTGGACCGGCAGGTGGACGAGCTCGGACACGCCGTCGGCGAGGAACTGCTCGCCCCGACGCGGGTCTACGCGGCCGACATCATCGACCTGGCCGCCGTGCTCGGGCCTGGGCTGCACGCGCTGTCGCACGTGACCGGCGGCGGCCTTGCCGCCAACCTGGCCCGAGTGCTTCCCAAGGGCCTGATCGCCGTGGTCGACCGCGGCACCTGGCGCCCGGCGCCGATCTTCGAGCTGATCGCCCGGCTCGGCGATGTCCCCCGGCCGGACCTCGAGCGGACCCTCAACCTCGGGGTCGGCATGGTTGCCGTGACCGACCCCGGCAGCGCGTCGGCGGCCGTCGAGCGGCTCGCCGGGCGCGGCGTCCCCGCCTGGATCCTGGGCACGGTCGAGACCGGCGACGTATCAGAACTGGGAGCCGCTGATGTGGTGCACGGTGCCAAGGGTGTGGACGCCGGCGCCGTCCGCCTGGTCGGCTCCCACCCCGCCTGACCGGCGGGACTGGGGCAAAGTGATCGCGCCGCCCCGGGGCGGCGCGATGTCAGGCGGTCGGGTGATGTGATGGCAGCGAGGCGCGAGGCCGATCAGCGCCCGGTACCCCGGGCGGGCCAGTCCGCGTACTCGTCGTCCTCGTCCTCCTCGACCTCATCGCCGGCTTCGTCGCTGTCCTCGGCGTCGTCAAGCGCAGCCTCACGCCCGTGGCCGTTGCCGCCGCCCGTCGCGAGCTCCCGTTGGAGGGCGTTGTAGTCGGTCTCCGGGCTGTAGTACTTCAGCTGCCGGGCGACCTTCGTCTGCTTGGCCTTCTGACGGCCGCGCCCCATGGCGTCGACCCCCTCATGGGTAGAACCGGGGCAGGCGCCCGTGGCGGGGCCCCGGAGTGCTCATCAGTATCTCGTGACCGTAACGGTACAACGTCGGCGGGTCGTCCGGCATCCCGATGGTCCTCAGCGGGCGAGGGGCAAACGGGTGAATCCGGTTGCCCCTCGCTACCGCTTGTGACGACACCCCAGGTCACCGGCCTATGCGGGTCCGCCGAGCCGAATCCGGCCGAGGGAACCAACTTCCGACATCCGCCGCTCGGCCAGGTGGTCGGCGGCTTCACCCGGTGTGACACCGGTCTCAGCCGCGGTCCGGAGCACCGCGAGGGTGGTGTCGTAGATGCGCTCCGCCCGCGCCCGGGCCCGCTCGAACGAGAAGCCGTGCAGCTCGTCCGCGACCTGGATCACGCCGCCGGCATTGACACAGAAGTCGGGGCAGTAGAGCACGTCCAGGGACGCCAGCAGGTGCCCGACCTCGGGATCCGCGAGCTGGTTGTTCGCACCGCCGCAGATCAGCTCGGCCGGCCTGGCCGCCGCGATCTCCTTGGTCAGCGCCCCGCCGAGCGCGCACGGCGCGTACACCGCCAGCGGTTCGAGCAGCAGGGCGTCGGTGGTGACCGCCCGGACGTCGGGGAACTGCGCGAGCACCCGCCGGACGGCGGTGTCGTCCACGTCGGCGATCACGACCTGAGCCCCGTCCCCGAGCAACAGGGGCACCAGGTGGCGCCCCACCTTGCCGACTCCCGAGACGCCGACCAGGCGCCCGGTCAGGCCGGCGCTGCCCCAGCGGATCAGCGCGCCCGCCCGCATCCCCTGGAAGACGCCGAGCGCGGTGAGTACGGACGAGTCGCCCGCGCCTCCCTCGGACTCGCTGCGCCCGGTGACCCAGCGGCTCTCCCGGGCGATCATGTCCATGTCCTGGACGTAGGTGCCGACGTCACATGCCGTGACGTAGCGACCGGCGAGCGACTCGACGAAGCGGCCGTAGGCGCGCAGCAGGGGCTCGGACTTGTCCTTGGCCGGGTCCCCGATGATCACCGCCTTGCCGCCACCGTGGTCGAGGCCGGCCAGCGCGTTCTTGTACGCCATCGCGCGGGAGAGGTCCAGCACGTCGGCCAGTGCGGCCGCGGTGCTCGGGTAGGGCCGGAACCGCGTTCCACCCAGCCCCGGGCCGAGGGCTGTGGAGTAGAGCGCGATGATCGCGCGGAGGCCGGTCGGCCGGTCCTGGCAGAAGACCACCTGCTCGTGGCCGCTGTGCCAGAGCTGTTCTGTCACCAGGTTGGTCATGCTCGCTCCATCGGAAGGCGCCCTTCCCCTGCCGGGTCAGCTGGGGTCGGGCTGCGGGTCGGACGGGGGATCGCCCCAGGGCACCGAGACTAGTCATCGGCCAGGCCGGCACGCCCCGACAAGAGGCGCGGGCAGCCCGACCGGAGGCGACCGTTCGTCCCGGCGGGGGCAGGGTCGGGGGCAGGGCGCAGACCCTCCCGGGCAGCAGCCGGAGCCGGACGATGTGACGATGGCAGACGTGACCTCGCGCGTGCTGCCGCCGGCCGTTCCGGCGACCTCGTTGCGGGTCTTCGAGCCGGTCGACGCCTTCCCCGCGGAGTCGCTCGCCCGCTGGGAGCGGTGGCTCGCGCGGGACGACGCCACGGCCAGGGCGGAGGAGGCCGAGCGCCGGCAGTCCTGGTTGCAGCTGGTCCACGGTGCCGGACCGCCAGGCCCGAACGGGCACGTCCGGGTGCTCCGGGTGGGCAACCTCGCGCTGCTGTGCCCGCTGCCGGAACCGGCCGGGGAGACGGGGCCCAACCGTTCCCTGATCCGGGCCTGGAATCTGCCGGTGGCATGGCTGCTGCTGGCGGCACCCTCGGACCGGCCGGGGCAGCCGGGCTACTACCTCGTCCAGATGGCCCGGGCCAGGGCTCGGGCAGCTCGTGCGCTGCGCACGCTGCGGCTGGCCAGGAGCCGCGCGGAGCCGGGTGCCGGGCTCACAGCCGGGGCGGGACCCGACCGGAGGCCGGGCCCGTCGTCGGAACCCGCGCCGGAGCTGACCGGGGATCTGGGTGGCGCGGCGGCCACGGGGCCGACCTCGGAGCTGACCACCGAGGTGGAGCTCGTGGCCCGCTGGCTGGAGTCCTTCCACCCGCGCTCCTGGCTCGAGCTGGACGCCCGCCCGGTGGCCGCCCTGGTGGACGGCGAGGACGGCGTCGAGGACGTCCTGCTCGGTCTGGAGTGCCTCGCCGACGGCGATCCTTCCGGCGTGGCGGCCGCGCACAAGCGGCTCACGCGCAGGTCAGAGCGCCTGCTGACGATCTCACGTCGGTCCTGATGGCGTGTCGGCGGCCCAGAGATCAACCTTCAGTCGATACTCAATCACCAGCTGTACTCCGGCGGAGCCTGGACGCTCCTCCCTATGGGGGATCATCCGTCGGAATTGTTCCCCCCAAGCCCTTCGACAGGGCACGATGTCCCTAGTCGGGGCATCCGCCCCGTTCCTGGAGGATGACATGACCACCCGTTCGCCCGACGCCGAGCCGCTGCTTACGCCGGCCGAGGTCGCGGCCCTGTTCCGCGTCGACCCCAAGACGGTCACGCGCTGGGCCAAAGCCGGAAAGCTCTCCTCGATACGCACGTTGGGCGGCCACCGACGTTACCGGGAGTCCGAGGTCAGGGCTCTTCTCGCGGGCATCCCCCAGCAGCGCGTCGACGAGGGCTGACAGCCCCGCTCACGCAGTCAGAACGGACCGGAGAGCGCTGTCCCCGGTGGGGTCGGCGCTCTCCGCATGAACTGGCCAGGACACTGGGACCGCCGCTGTGGCGTCCCAGCGCACTGAGCCGTCCCACTCGCGGGGACGCGGGCGGGTCAGAGCGCACCGAACACCTGTACCCAGGCGCCCGGCCCCCAGCGTGCCTGCACGGTACCGGCGTTGTACCCGATGCCGATCACGGTGTACGAGCAGTTGAGGATGTTTGCCCGGTGGCCCGTCGAGGCCATCCAGCCGGTCATCACCGCCGCAGCGCTCGGGTAGCCGACCGCGATGTTCTCGCCGACCCCACCGGGGTATCCGGCTGCCTTGGCCCGGTCGGTCGCGCTGGTCCCGTCCGGTGAGACGTGGTCGAAGTAGTGCCGGGTCACCATGTCGTTCGCGTGGCCCTGGGCGGCCGTCACCAGGCGGCTGTCCACGCGCAGCGCCGTGCATCCGTGCTCGGCGCGGTTCTGGTTGGTCAGCCGGAGCACCTCCGCGGCCTGCGCGCTGAGCCCGGACGGCGTGGCGGTTGTGCTGCTCGGCGGTCGGGTCGAGCTCCTGCTCGACTGCACCGTGCGGGACGGGGACACCGGCCGTGTGCTGGACGGGCCGGCGGCGGAGGATGCCAGCGACGGCAACGGCGTCCTGACCCGACCCGCGCCCACTGCATCATGTGCGCCGGAGGCGATCGTCTCGACGGCGGGCGCCTGGCCACGGCCGATCAGGGGCCAGCGCCCCGACACGGTGAGCACGGCCACGATCAGCAGGGGCACCAGGGCGCTGACCAGCAGCACCCCCAGGAGGGCGCTGCGGCGCTTCTTCGGCGATGAGTGTTGAGCCATACGGTCAGGTGTCCGCCGGCGAGCCGGACGGCGTTGGGTCGGTGGACGTGTCACTCGGCGTCGGAGTGACGGATTCGGTTGCCGGGGTCGTGGTCGGGGTGGCCGTCGGCGTGTCGGGCGGGGTGGGCGGCGCAGGCGGGCTCGTCGATGGCGGGGCCGACGACGGCGGAGGCGTCGTGGGAGCGGCCCGGGTCGTCGTGGCCGGGGCGGTGGGCGGGCGGGCCGTGGACGAACTCGTGGTCGGGCTCGAGGATCCTGAACCGCTCGAGGAGCCGCCGCGGCGGCTGGTGCCCCCGGTCCAGAGCGGCGCCCCCTGTGTCGACGTGCCGCCGGGCGTGGCGGTGGTCGTGCCCGTGGACGGCAGCAGCGTGAGCGAGCCTGCGGGCGAGCCGGTCGGGCTCGTATCGGTCCGTGTCTGGCCGCTGATGGCGGGGATCGCGTGCAGCCCGGCGGGGGAGTCCTCGATCACCTGTCGGGCCACCACGCCAGCCGTCGAAACGACGGCGATGGCAGCCGCGCTTCCGGCGATCACGGCTGGGCGCAGCAGCAGCGGTCGTCGCCCCCGGTGTTTCCCGACGTGGGTCATCTCGGCGAGCCTCCTCCCGCGGTCGGTCGGCCCCTGGATGATCGGGTTGTCACGGACGGGATGTGACGCTACCCCGATCGAGTGGCCTGTGGCCACGACTCGTGAGCGTGTCCACAGGACTCAGTGTCACAATCGGGACGCTGCAACTACGTTCAGTAGCCGCGGTGCGGGGCGATCGGCCCTTCCCGTCCCACCGGTTCCGCCGACTGCGGCCGGCGGTAGCGCAACTCCTCGACCTGTCGCCCGTCGAAGGTGTCCCAGCGGGTCACGCCGTCCGGCGCGAAGCCGAACGACGCGTAGAAGGCGCGGGCGCGGGGATTGGCAGCCAGCACCCAGAGGCTGACGGCGCTGCCGGCCGGCACCTCGGCCAGCAGGGCGAGCATCAGGGCCGCGCCGGCTCCGTGGCGCCAGACCTGGGGATCGGTGTAGATCGCGTAGAGCTCGAGGTGCCGGCCGTCCAGCAGGTCGTCGTCCCGCGGTGGCCCGGCGGAGGCGAAGCCCACGATCCGGGAACCGTCCGCCACGACCAGAAGGTGCTGGCCGGCGTCCGGCTGGGACATGATCCGCAGCCAGAGGCCGGCCCGGCGGACGGGGTCGAGGGCGTCCAGGACGGTGTCCGGGATGACGCCCCGATACGCGTGCTGCCAGCTGCGGACGTGCACCTCGCCGATGGCGTCCGCATCGCCGGGCCGTGCCGGGCGGACCTGCCACATCGGGACAGGATCGCACCCGGCCGGCCCGGCGTGCTCGCTCAACCGGAGACGGGGACCGCAGCCGTCGGCGCTACCGGCTGCGCGGTCTGGGCCGGCTGCGCGGTCTGGGTGGGCTGGGCGGGCTGGGTGGGCTGGGCCGGCTGGGCGGTCTGGGTGGGCGGATCGTCCAGCATGGTGACCTCGTCGAACGGCGCGCGGCCGGAGAGCACCCGCGCGGCCTGCTCGCGGTCGAACTCACCGAGCCACGAGCCGATCACCACCGAGGCGACCGCGTTCCCGGCGAAGTTCGTCACAGCCCGGGCCTCGGACATGAACCGGTCGATCCCGACGATCAGCCCGACGCCGTCGACCAGGTCGGGCCGGTGCGACTGCAGGCCGCTTGCCAGCACGGCCATGCCCGAGCCGCTGACCCCGGCGGCCCCCTTGGACGCGATCATCATGAACAGCAGCAGGGAGACCTGGGCGCCGATGCTGAGCGGCTTGCCCAACGCGTTCGCCACGAACAGCGAGGCCATGGTCATGTAGATCGCGGTGCCGTCCAGGTTGAACGAGTACCCGGTAGGAACGGTGATGCCGACCACCTGCTGACTCACCCCGAGGTGCTCGAGCTTGGCGATCAGCCGGGGCAGCGCCGACTCCGAGGACGACGTGGACACGATCAGCAGGAACTCCCGGGCCAGGTAGCGCAGCAGCGCCAGCAGCGAGAGCCCCGTCACCAGCCGCAGCAGCGAGCCGAGCACCAGGAAGACGAACAGGGCGCAGGTCAGGTAGAACCCGCCCATCAGCACGGCGAGACTCTTCAGGGCGTCCAACCCGGACGTGCCCACCACGGCGGCCATCGCCCCGAAGGCGCCGATCGGGGCCGCCCACATCACGATCGTCAGGACCTTGAACACCAGCCGCTGCAGGTGCGCCACGCCGGTCAGGATCGGCTGCGCGCTGCGACCCAGCGCCTGCAGCGCGAACCCCACCAGCAGCGCGACCAGTAGGGTCTGCAGCACCGAGCCCTCGGTGAACGCCGACAGCAGCGAGGTCGGGATGATCCCGAGCAGGAAGTCCGTGGTCGAGCCCTGCCCCGAGGCCAGGCCGTGCGCGGTCCCGGTGGCCGCCTTGGTCAGGGTCAGCCCCGACCCGGCGTGCAGCAGGTTGCCGACCACGAGCCCGATGGCGAGCGCCACCGTGGACATCACCAGGAAGTAGCCCAGCGCCAGCCCGCCGAGGCGCCCGACCCGCGCCGCGGACCGGACCGAGCCGATGCCGAGCACGACGGTGACGAAGATGACGGGGCTGATCATCATCTTGATCAGGCTGACGAACGCGGTCCCGAGCGGCTTGAGCTGGGCGGCGAACCCCGGTGCGACCAGCCCGACCAGGATGCCCGCGAGAACGGCGAACAACACGGCCAGGTACAGCCAGTGGGTGCGGTCCCGGCGACCACGCGGTGCGGGACGGTCGGTCAGCGGTGGTGCGGGATTGCGCGTGCTGGCCATCGGCTCCTCCTCAAGTCCGGCTGGCAGGTCCCGGTCGGCCGTCTCCTGGTCGGCGGGTTGCGCCGACTGTGCGATTGCGGGGGCAGCCGTGTCGCGGTTGTGTTCGTTGAGTTCGCGACCGGTGCGGGAACTGGCGGGCCTCAGGGGCAGCCGGAACAGCGCCGGGTGGCGACACTGTCCGGGTGGGAGTCCGACGGTGGTCGCTCGCGCGCCAACTGCTGCTGCTGCAAAGCGCACTGCTGGTGCTCGTGATCGGGGTGGGCGCCGCCGCCGTGGTGCTGGAGGTCCGCCGGGAGACCGCCGCCTCCGCCCGCGACCGGGTCACCGTCCTGGCCCTGTCGATCGCCGCGTCCCCGTACGTCCGGCAGGAGGTCGCCACCGCGAACCCGGCGGCGGGGTTGCAGCCGTACGCGGAGCAGGTGCGGCTGGCCACCGGTGTCGGCTTCGTCGTGATCATGGCGCCGGACCGGACCAGGTACAGCCACCCCAACCCGGCGCTGATCGGCAAGCCGTACGTCGGCACGATCGCGCCGGCGGTGGCGGGCCACACCCTGACCGAGGTGCACGGCGGCAGCCTCGGGCAGTCGGTGCGCACGGTGGCCCCGGTCTTCGGCGCCGACCATCGCGTGATCGCGCTGGTCTCGGTGGGGATCACGACGAAGGCGATCGGGCACCAGCTGGCGGGCCGGCTGCCGGTGCTCGGACTCCTCGTCGGGCTGGCGCTGGCCGTGGCGTTCCTCGGGGTGCTGCTGGTCAGCCGGAGGCTGCGGCGGCAGACGCACGGGCTCGGCCAGGCCGAGCTCACCCGCATGTACGAGTACTACGACGCGGTACTGCACAGCGTCCGCGAGGGCCTGCTGCTGGTCGATCGGGACGGCGTCGTGCAACTGGCCAACGACGAGGCCCGCCGCCTGCTCGAGCTGGACTGTGACCCCGCGGGGCAGCGGGTCACGGCGCTGGACCTGCCGGACGCCCTGCGGGACTTGTACGCGTCCGGCGCGCAGGTGCGGGACGAGCTGCACCTGGCCGGGGACCGGGTGCTGGTGGTCACCCAGCTTCCAGCCCGCTGGGACGGCCATCTGCTCGGCGCGGTAGCCGTGCTACGGGACCGGACCGAGCTGGTGTCGCTCACCGGCGAGCTGGACCTGACCCGGGCCCTGGCCGACTCCCTGCGGGCCCAGGCGCACGAGGGCGCGAACAGGCTGCACACCCTGGTCAGCCTGATCGAGCTGGGACGGACGGAGGAGGCCGTGCAGCTGGCCACCGAGGATCTGCGCCAGTCCCAGGAGCTGATCGACCGGGTGGTCGCGGCGGTCGAGGAACCCGTGCTGGCCGCCCTGCTGCTGGGCAAGACGGCGCAGGCCGCCGAGCGCGGAGTCGAGCTGGAGGTATCGCCGGACAGCTGCGTGCCGGGGCTGCCCATCCCGGCGCGGGACCTGGTCACGCTGGTCGGCAACCTGCTGGACAACGCCATCGACGCGGCCTTGGACGGCCCGCCGCCGCGCCGGGTCCGGCTCACGGTCCGCACCGCGGACGGCGAGTTGCTGGTCCGGGTGGCCGACTCCGGGCCCGGTCTGGGCGAGGAGGTCGCGCGGGACGCCTTCCGGCGCGGCTGGACCACGAAGCCCGCGGCCGGGGCGCACGGGCGCGGCATCGGGCTGGCTCTGGTGGACCAGTTGGTGCGCCGGCACGGCGGGCGGCTCGAGCTGAGTCGCAGCGACAGCGGGCTCGCAGGCGCCGTGTTCACCGTCCGGCTCCCGGTGGGCGCCGGCGAGACGGTGCGCGCGGCCGAGCCGGTGCCTGCTGAACCCTCGGGCGGTGCGTCGTGATCCAGGTGCTGGTGGTCGAGGACGAGGAGGTGGCCGCGCAGGCGCACCGGGCCTACCTCGAGCGGGTGCCGGGGTTCGCCGTGGCCGGGGTCGTGCACGCGGCGCGGGATGCGCTGCGCTTCCTGGCGACCACACCCGTCGACCTCGTCCTGCTCGACCTCAATCTGCCCGACCTGCACGGCCTCGAGCTGTGCCGGATCCTGCAGGCGGGCGGACTCAGCGTGGACGTCATGGTGGTCACGTCGGCCCGGGACCTGGCCGCAGTGCGTGCGGCGGTCTCCCGTGGCGTGGTGCAGTACCTGCTCAAGCCGTTCACCTTCGCCACCCTGCGGGTCAAGCTGGAGCGCTATGCCGAGTACCGCGCTCAGGTCAGCAGCTCAGAGCAGGTCAGCGGCCAGCTCCAGCTGGACCGGGCGCTGGCCGCCCTGCGCGGGGTCGATCACGGCTACCTGCCGGTCGGCCTGAGCGAGGACAGCCTCGAGCAGGTGGTCCGGGCGCTGCGCGCGGCGGGCTCCGGGCTGGCCGCGGCGGCGGTCGCCCAGCTGTGCGGGATGTCCCGGGTGACCGCGCGCCGCTACCTCGAGCACCTGGTGGAGAGCGGCCAGGCGAGCCGTTCCAACCTGCACGGCCGGCCGGGCCGTCCCGAGGTGCACTATCGCTGGCAGACGGACTGATCACGGGGGCTGGCCGGGCTGCCCGGCGTCTCGGCGAGGTCGGAGGATGGAGTCATGCGTACCGTGCTCAACCTCCTCTGGCTGGTCCTGGCGGGCTTCTGGCTCGCGGTGGGCTATGCCCTCGCCGGGCTGGTCATGATCGTCCTGATCGTCACGATCCCGTTCGGCATCGCGGCGTTCCGGCTCGCAGCGTTCGTGCTCTGGCCCTTCGGGCGGACCGTCGTGGCCAAGCCCGGCGCCGGGCTCGGCTCGGCCATCGGCAACGTGCTGTGGTTCCTGCTGGCCGGGGTCTGGATCGCGATCGGCCACGTCATCACGGGCGTGGCGCTGTGCCTGACCGTGATCGGCATCCCGCTGGGCATCGCGAACATCAAGCTGGCCGCGGTGGCGATCGCGCCGCTCGGCAAGGAGATCGTGCCGGTCGGGGATCCTCGCGCCCGGATCTGGTGACGCCGGCACGATGGCGGCAGCGGGGTCCGGCGGATCCGGCACCGCCTCAGTGCGCGATCGGCGCTCCGGTCAGCGCGGCGATCGCGCCGACCCCGCCGGCCATCAGCAGTGCCGGGACAGCCCCGCGCCGCAGCAGCAGCATCCAGACCGCCGCGCCGGCCAGGACGCCGAACTGCCAGGGCAGGCTGAGCGCCCGGCTCAGGGGCAGCGCCGAGCCGGCGATCGCCCCGATCACCGCCGGCCCCGCTCCGGCCAGGAACCCCTGCGCCAGCCGGCTGCGACGGATCCGGTCGAAATGCGCCGCGCCGAGCAGGACGAACAGGAACGACGGGGCGAACGCGATCGCCGCGGCCATCAGCGCGGCGGGAATCCCGGCGGCCGCGTAGCCGACCACGGCAACCGTCTGCACCACCGGCCCCGGAGTGATCTGGCCGAGCGCGACCGCGTTGAGGAACTCCGCCGCCGTCATCCAGTGGTAGTGGCCGACGGCGTCGGACTGCATCAGCGGAATGATCACGAATCCACCGCCGTACGACAGACCGCCGACCTTGAGCGCGACCCAGGCCAACCCGCCCAGGGCGCCGAACCCCGACGCCGATCCCGCCAGCTTGGCCAGCATCGGGACGGTGGCCAGTGATCTCGCGCCACCGCCGGCCGGGCCGGGAACCCCGCGCAGGCGATCCCGGCGCGCGGTGGCGCGGCGCACGGCGATCTCGATCAGCCCGCAGACCAGCAGCACCAGCACGAGGAACGGCCCGACCAGGACCGCCGAGGCGGCGCCGACCAGGAAGAACCCGAGCCAGCGGGCCCGGTTCCAGCTCCGCCGCCGGCTGGCCGGGATCAGCTCCAGCGCGGCGCTGAGCGCGACCGCGGGCACCGCTGCACCGGCCCCGTTGGCGGTGCCCTGAACCCAGCGCGGTGGCGTTCCGGTCAGGAACAGCGCCGCCAGACCCAGGATCAGGACCAGCCCGGGGACGATGAAGCAGGTCCCCGCCACAACCGCGCCGAGCCGGCCGCGCAGTCGCCAGCCGGACAGGATCGCGAGCTGGGTCGAGGCCGGTCCGGGCAGCAGGTTGCAGGCGGCGATGCCGTCCTCGAACTCGTCCTCGGTGAGCCAGCGCCGGCGGGTCACGCACAGGTCGCGCAGCAGCCTGATGTGCGCGGGCGGGCCACCGAATCCGATGCAGCCGATCCGGGTCCACTCCCGCGCGATGGTCGCGATCGGCACCCGCTCGGTCGTCGCGGCCGGCACAGATTCGCTTCGTGAGTCGGAACCGCCGCTCCCGCCGCTCGCGCTGCCGGTCATGCTGCGAGCCTGCGGCAGACCCGCGGCCGCGCGCATGCCGAACCGCCGCCGAGCAGCGAGGATCGACACATGCCTGAAGCTGTCCGTGGAGCCGTCGACCTCTCTGCTGCCCTGTCCACCCTGCACGAGCCGTGGTCACCGATCACGGTGACGATGATGAACGATTACGACGTCCGCGTCGTGAAGACCCACGGCGAGTTCACCAGACACAGCCATCCCGAGACGGACGAGTTGTTCCTCGTCCTGTCCGGCCGGCTGACGATCAGGATGGACGAGGGCGACGTGGACCTGGCGCCCGGGCAGATCTTCGTGGTCCCCCGCGGGGTGGCCCACCAGCCGGTGTCCCCTGACGGCGCGGAGGTGCTGCTGTTCGAGCCACGGGAGACGGTCAACACCGGGGACACCCCCAGCCGGTACACGGCGCAACGGCGGGAGCTGTGAGCACGCCGGGATCCATCACGTCCAACTGGGCTGCCCGCCGGGCAGCGAGGACGCCTCGCGGGCGTTCTACGCGGGCGTGCTGGGACTGACCGAGGTGGCCAGAGCCGTGACGCTGGCGGCCCGCGGCGGCTGCTGGTTCGCCGGTCCGGGGATCGAGCTGCACCGTGGGGTGGAGCCGGACTTCCGGCCGGCCCACAAGGCGCACCCCGGGCTGCTGGTCGCCGACCTGGATGCCTGGGCCGTCCGGTTGCGTGACGCGGCGCCGGTGCAGTACGACGACGACTACCCGGGGATGCGCCGGTTCTGCAGCGAGGACCCGCACGGCAACCGGCTGGAGTTCCTCGAGCCGATCGCCAGCGCCTGACCGGACGTTCGGCTCTGGCACCGCCACCTGGTTGCGGAGAGGCTGCGGGCATGGTGTCGACACCCGAGCCGTCCCCGCCCGCTTCGAGCCTCACCGCGCCCCGGCCGACCCGGGTGAGCAGCGGCAACCCGCGGATCACGGTCGCCTTCCCGTTCTCGAAGATCACGATCGGCCGGCAGGACGAGACCCTGGCCGAGATCGCGGATCTGGTGCGGGACCTCGCCGAGCACACAGCGGCGCTGGCCGAGCAGGTGGGCTCCGAGCGGCTGGACGCGATCCAGGCGCTGGTTCAGCACGCCCGTGCCCTGGCCCAGGAGCTCGACCAGGACTAGCGGGACAGGACTAGCGGGACAGGACTAGCGGGACAGGACTAGCGGGACAGGACTAGCGGGACAGGACTAGCGGGACAGGCGGCGACCGGCGCGGGCGGCCGCGTCCTGGCTGTCCGCCAGGATCTGCGACGCGTTCGCCTTGTAGTCCGCGTACCGTCGCATCGCCTGGCGGACGTACTGTCCAACCGCATCGGCGTCGATCGGTGCCTCGACGTCGAGATCCCAGGTCATCAACACCGAGCTGCCCGCCCGCAGGACGTGCAGCGGGTCGTCCAGCATGACGCCGTAGAGGAACCGCAGCCCGACGGTCTTCTTCGAGGCGCCGACCGCGCAGACCCAGGTCCGCCAGTCACGGCCGAGGGCGTACATCAGCAGGTGGTACTTGACGGCCACGTCGAAGTCCGGATGCGCGGCGCGTACGGCCGCGTCGAGCGCGGTCACCGCCTGATGCGCGACGGGATCGATCTCGTCGAGGTAGGACTGCAAGACGGGGTTACCCGTGGCCATGCCCGTGCCCTCCCGCATCCGGCCCGGCCGGGTGCTCAGCCCAGCGTAGTGGCGCCGCCCGAGCTGCTCGGCAGGTTCAGTGCGGCACCGCGAGCAGGACGCCCAGCGCGACGGAGCCCGCCACCTCGATCAGGCCGACCTGCTTGGGGGTCAACGTCTTTCGCGGCAGCAGCAGCGCGCGGGCGAGGAACCAGCCGAAGGGTGCGGCCAGCGGCAGCCAGGCCAGCGCCGCGACCGGCACGGCGAGCGCATGGAAGCCGATCGAGGCACGCAGGTACCTGGGGTCGTCCCGCTCCCGGATCATGGTCTTCACGTAGAGCAGCGTCCCGGTGAAGTAGAGCAGGACCCCGGCGAAGACATCGATCGTTCGGGCCGGTGGGATCCCGGCGGCGATCGCCGTCAGCGGGACCAGCAGGCAGCTCTGCAGCACCGAGGCCAGCCCGCTGGCCAGGGCCCGATCGCGCCGTTGCCGCGCGTACCAGGCGTTCACGCCGAGCAGCGCGACCAGGGCCGGCGCCATCACGGCCAGCCAGGGCCGGGCCACCAGCGCCGTGAGCCCGCCGGCCGCCGCGACCGCCCCGTAGACCGCGAACTGCACGCGGTAGCGCCTGAATCGCCCGGTCTTGATCGCGAGCAGGGCGAAGTACGACAGCAGGTAGCCCGACAGCCAGGCCACCAGCAGCGGCACCTGCACCCAGGTCCAGCCCGCGCGGATCACGCCGATCGTGTACGGCAGCAGCAGCATCGCCCAGGCGCCGTGCTGCGGCGGGAGCATCCGCCGGGTCCAGGCCCGGGCAGGCCCGTGCACGGGGCGGGAGTGGTGTCCGGATCGCTGCTGTGACGGCCCGCCGCCCGACCCTGCCGGCGGGACCGTACCGGTGAATGGCTGGCTCACGGGGCGCAGGCGCGCCCGCCGTACCCGCAGGCCAGCACGGTGGGCTCGAGCATCCCTGCCGCGTCCCGGGTCGCGGGTTCGGCGAGGATCTCGTGCATCCCGGCGAGCAGGACCTCCAGGTCGACCCCCTCCTGCACGAGGGCGGGCAGCAGCACGTCGTTCTCCGCGGCCAGGTGCGTCTCCAGCATCGCCTGCACCGCGGTCGCGAAGCCCGCGGCGGCCATGGCCGTCCGGGCGCGGGACAGCTCGGCACCGAGCGCGAGTATCCGCCGGTGCTCCTCGACCATGGCGCTGATCAGCAGCGTGGTGCGCTCGCGCCCGGCAGCGGCCGCGTAGAGCGTGCGCTCCTCGGCGACGGCGTGCGGGAAGACCTCGTCCTGCAGGACCCGGGACAGCGCATCCCGCGCCGAGCCGACGTCCCCGCGACCCTCGGTGGCCTCGTGCAGTTTCCGGACCCCGCGATCGACGGACGCCGCGAGCTGGGCATGGTGACCGTGGATGGCGGTGAGGGTCCGGGACTGCGTCAGCCGGGTCATGGGGGCTCCTCGGATCTCGGATCGTGCCGGTGTTGACGGTCCTGTGCGGATCGGGGGCATGCGCGACATGCCCGGCGCCTCACAACGGCTCCGCGAGGATGGGGCGGGCGTGATGGGACACCCGCGCCGACCGGTGATGCCGGCGGTGCGGGTCCGCGATTGGGGACGGGGATCCACCTCTTTTCTACGGCATGTTGTGTACAAATCACAAGAGGTGACCAGAAATGTGCTCTCAGCGGCCATTTGTGCGCGATTCGGGCGGGCGCGCGCTGCCCGGCGCGGACCGCGCCCCCGCCAGCACGAGGCGGCACGCGCCGGGCTCGGCGAACGGATCCAGTCGCGTGTGCAGCGTGTCCGCGCCGAGTGCTTCGAGGACACCGCGGGCCATGCCGAGGTGTACCGAGCAGATCACGCCCGGGCTGCGGGTGGCCGCGTCCAGCAGCGGACAGCGGTGCAGGGACAGCCGGAGGGCGCGCTCATCGGCCTCGGGCTGGAAGCCCATCCGGTCCAGCAGGTCGACCACCCGGCGGCGGGCTGCCACCGCCGAACCCGGTTTCGGCTGGCCGGCGGCCACCTCCAGGCCCCAGGCGCGCCCGGCGGCCAGCGCATCCTCGACGGGGTCGGCGCTGGTCCGCTCGATGTGCCCGGCCAGCGCGATGGCCAGGCCGGCGTACTCACGCACCCTCGGGTCCGGCTCGTGCTGGGCAGCGGGGGAGTAGGTCCACGCAGGGCGGCCGCGCCCGGCCACGGGGCCGCGCTCACGGGCCGCCAGCCCGCGCTCGACCAGGGCGTCCAGGTGCTCCCGGACCGTGTTCACGTGCAGCCCGAGTTCATCCGCCAGCGCGGCAGCGGTGATCGCCGTGTCCCCGCGCTGCAGCGCCTCCAGCACGATCGCGCGCTGCGGGGACAGTGACGGCAACCCATCGCTGCCCCGTGCTGCGAACGGGCCCAGCCGCGTCGGGTTTTCCACGCCGACCAGTGTACAAAGTACCCACGGTGGATCGGGCCCGTGTCAGTGACCTCACATTTTTTACGGCGATGACTGTGTAAAATGTCCGGCAGGAGCCACCAGGGCAGGACATCAGCAGGGCAGGACATCACCTGGGCACGCCGGCACGAGCCGGCTCCCGGACAGGAGAACCAGTGAGCCACGACCTGAGCCACGACCTGAGCCACGACGCCCCGGCCGGCGCCGACGCGCCCGCGACGGGCGGGTGCAGTTGCGGCCACGCCGACGAGGGGATCCCGGAGCTGGACGCCCGGACCATCCCGCACGCCGTACGGCATGCCGCGATCATCGGCGCCTTCGAGGGCGTGCCGGCCGGCGGATCGCTCATCCTGACGGCCCCGCACAACCCAGTGCCTCTGCTGGAGCAGCTGTCCGAGCGCGTGGGCGGCGCGCTCCAGGTCCGCTACCTCGAGCAGGGCCCGGACGCCTGGCGGCTCCAGCTCACCCGGGTCTGACGTGGGCCGGCCGGGACCGAAGTCCCGACATTAAAACCAGTCCACTAGTGAAAATTCGAGTCATGTCCCGACCTCAGCGCCCTCCGGTGGGCGAGAGTCGCGCCAGGGTGCTGCAGGCGTTGCGAGGGGCGGGCCGGGGTATGCGAGGCGAGGAGATCGCCGAGCTGGTCGGGCTGTCCATGACGTCGGCGCGCTTCCACCTCGACCACCTCGTCGCCGAGGGCCTGGTGCGGGTGGCAACCGAGGCGCGCAGCCGCCCCGGGCGCCCGCCCCTGCTCTACCTGGCGCGTCCGGCCGAGGCGGTGGACGGTGCCTCGGCCTACCGGCTGCTGGCGGGTCTGCTGGCCGCCGAGTTGTCCCGGGACCCCGCGGCATCGGTCGAGGCCGGTCGCCGCTGGGCTTCCCGGCAGCTCGACGCCGACACCGGCGGTGATTCCTCCGGCGGACTGGCCTCAGCCGTCGACCGGATCATGGAGCTGCTGGACGACAACGGGTTCGAGCCCCGGCTGATGCCTGGCGGCGCCAGCACCATCGAGCTGCACCACTGCCCGTTCCTGGAACTGGCCGCGGAGCGGGCAGACGTCATCTGCGGGCTTCACCTCGGCTTCGTCCGGGGCGCGCTCGAACGCCTCGGCGCGGCGGCCAGGGTCCGGGTGATCCCGGTCCTGGATGGCAGCGGACCGTGCCTGGTAACGATCCGTGCCGCTCGCACCGCATTCGCCCCGGCGACCGGTTCCCGAACCCGCCGGCGGAACCCGCACCCGCCCCGACCTGATCACGGACCGACCGTGGCCCCCGACGCCGTAGGAGGCGCCAGATGACGATGACGCTGCAGCCACCGAGCGCCACCGTGACGGCGACCCGCCGGACCACGATGCTCACCCTGGCCACACTCGGGTTCGCCCTGAACTTCTGGGCCTGGGCGCTGATCAGCCCGCTCGGCCCGCGGTTCAAGGACAGCCTGCACCTGTCGTCCTTCCAACAAGCGTTACTTGTGGCGGTGCCGGTGCTGGTGGGCTCGCTCGGCCGGATCCCGGTCGGCGCCCTGACCGACCGGTACGGCGGCCGGGTGATGTTCCCGCTGGTGTCCTTCACCACGGTCATCCCGGTGCTGTTCATCGCCCTGGTCGGGCACTCCTCCCTCGGGTTGCTGCTGATCGGCGGGTTCTTCCTCGGCGTCGCGGGCACGGCGTTCGCGGTCGGTGTCCCGTTCGTCAACGCCTGGTTCCCGCCGCACCGCCGAGGTGCCGCGATCGGTGTGTTCGGCGCGGGGATGGGTGGCACCGCGATCAGTGCGCTGACCACGGTCAAGCTCGCCAAGGCGCACGGCATCCAGGCGCCGTTCCTGCTCACGGCCGCCGTGCTGGCCTGCTACGGCATCGTGGCCGCGCTGGTGCTGCGGGACGCCCCGGGCCGGGTCCCCCCGACCGCCTCGCTGGCCTCGCGGCTGGCCGCCACCGGCCGCCTGCGGCTGACCTGGGAGGCGTCCGCGTTGTACGCGCTGGCGTTCGGCGGCTACGTCGCCTTCTCGGTCTACCTGCCCACGTTCCTCAAGACCGCCTACAAGCTGACCCAGGCGGACGCTGCGAACCGGATGGCCGGCTTCGTCCTGGTGGCGGTGCTGATGCGCCCGGTGGGCGGTTGGCTGTCCGACCGGTTCGGGCCCGTGCCGGTGCTCGGCGGCGTGTTCACCGTGGTGGCTGCCGGCGCCGCCGTGCAGGTCGTGACGCCTGGGCTGGTGCCCGTCGGCACGGCGGCGTTCCTGACCATGGCGGCGGCCCTGGGGGCCGGCAGCGGCGGGGTGTTCGCGCTGGTCGCCCAGCGCGCCCCGGCCGGGACGGTGGGCTCGGTGACCGGCATCGTCGGCGCGGCCGGCGGTCTGGGTGGCTTCGTGCCTCCACTGCTGCTCGGCAGCATCTACGGCCACTACGCGGACTACGGCCTCGGGCTGGCGCTGCTGTCCGCGACGGCGGTCTGCGCGGCGGGCTTCACCGTCACCGTGGTCCGCGGCGCCCGACTGCGAGCGGCCTGAGCACGCCGTGTGCGAGTACTGCGGATGCCAGGCGCTGGAGTCGATCTCGCGGCTGACGGCCGAGCACGACGACGTGGTGGACCTTATCGGCCGGGCCGGCGCTGCGGTCAGCTCCGGCGACCTGGTCGCGGCCGCCGCTCACGCCCGCCGGATCGCCGCCGTGCTCGGCCCGCACACCGTCGTGGAGGAGCAGGGCCTGTTCCCCGCGCTGGCCGACGAGTTCCCGGATCACGTCCGGCGGTTGCTGTGGCAGCACCGCGAGATCGAGGCGGTCCTGCTGGAGCCCGAGCGTGCCGCGCTGGGGGATCCCGACGGTCCGCCACCGAATGACTGGGGTCCCCGGCTGGTGGTGACGCTGCGGTCGCTGCGCGAACACATCCTGGCCGAGCAGGACGGGGTGTTCCCGGCGGCGCTCGCCGTGCTCGGGCCGACGCAGTGGGCCGCCGTAGAGGCGGTCCGCGAACAGGTCGGGACCGCGGCTGCGGATGCCTCGCACCGGGCGCGGGAGTAGGACGGGACAATGCCGGACGGGACAAGCTAGGCGGTCCGCAGCGGGACGCTGCACGTCGCCGCGCAGTTCGGCGCTTCGAGGGAGAGGCATCGGATGACCGACACGAAGCCCGTTGCTGGATTGGACGGATCGGCCGCGGAGGCGCTGCTGCGGATGGGCCGCTTCCTTCGCCGGGACGGTGAGACCTCGGCCGACCTGCGCCTGGTGGAGCGCACCGGCGGCCGTGAGGGGGATGTCTTCTACCGTGACCGCTGGAGCCACGACAAGGTGGTGCGCTCGACCCACGGCGTGAACTGCACCGGCTCGTGCTCGTGGAAGGTGTACGTCAAGGACGGCATCATCACCTGGGAGAGCCAGCAGACCGACTACCCGTCGGTCGGCCCGGATTCCCCGGAGTACGAGCCCCGCGGCTGCCCTCGCGGCGCCGCGTTCTCCTGGTACACGTACTCGCCGACGCGGGTGCGCTACCCGTACGCCCGTGGCGTCCTGGTCGAGCTCTACCGCGAGGCGAAGGCGCGGCTCGGCGACCCGGTCGCGGCCTGGGCCGACGTGGTGGGTGATCCGCAGCGGCGGCGCAGCTACCAGCAGGCCCGGGGCAAGGGCGGGCACGTGCGGGTGTCGTGGGACGAGGCGATCGAGATGATCGCCGCCGCGCACGTGCACACGATCAGGGAGCACGGGCCGGACCGGGTCGCGGGCTTCTCCCCGATCCCGGCGATGTCGATGGTGTCGCACGCGGTCGGGGCCCGATTCGTCGAACTGCTCGGCGGGGTGATGACCTCGTTCTACGACTGGTACGCCGACCTCCCGGTGGCCAGCCCGCAGGTCTTCGGCGACCAGACCGACGTACCCGAGTCGGGGGACTGGTGGAACGCCGCCTACCTGCTGATGTGGGGGTCGAACGTTCCGGTGACCCGGACCCCGGACGCGCACTGGATGGCCGAGGCGCGGTACAAGGGCCAGAAGGTGGTGACCATCTCCCCGGACTACGCGGACAACACGAAGTTCGCGGACGAGTGGCTGCCGGCCCAGCCCGGCACCGACGGGGCGCTGGCCATGGCGATGGGGCACGTGATCCTCAAGGAGTTCCTGGTCGATCGGCGGACCGAGTTCTTCCTCGACTACGCCCGGCGCTACACCGACCTGCCGTTCCTGGTCACTCTGGAGGAGCGGGACGGTACCTACCTGCCGGGCAAGTTCCTCAGCGCGGCTGACCTCGGCGACACCGGCGAGGGCGCGGACTTCAAGACGGTCCTGATCGACGGGCGCAGCGGCGATCCGGTGGTGCCGAACGGCTCGATGGGCTTCCGGTACACCGAGTCGGGCATCGGCCGCTGGAACCTGGACCTGGCTGGCGTCGCCCCGCAGCTGACCATGCTCGACACTGCCTCACCGGCCGCCCGCAGGGCCGCCTCCCCGGCCGCCTCCCCGGCCACCTCCCCGGCCACCCAGAACGTCGAGGTGCTGCTGCCCCGTTTCGACCGCGCCGGGCAGGACGGGAACGGCGAGGTGCTGCACCGCGGGGTTCCGGCCCGGCGGGTCGCCGGGCGGCTGGTCACCACCGTGTTCGATCTGGTGCTGGCCAACTACGGCGTGCACCGCACCGGCCTGCCCGGCACCTGGCCGTCCGGCTACGACGACGCCTCGGCGCCGTACACGCCCGCCTGGCAGCAGGCGATCACGTCCGTCCCGGCGGACCGCTGCGCGCAAGTGGCCCGGGAGATGGCCCGCAACGCTGAGGCCTCCGGCGGCAGAACGATGATCATCATGGGTGCCGGTGTCTGCCAGTGGTTCCACGGCGACGCGACCTACCGGGCGATCCTGTCCCTTTTGCTGTTCACCGGCTCGATGGGGCGCAACGGCGGCGGTTGGGCGCACTACGTCGGTCAGGAGAAGTGCCGGCCGCTGACCGGGCACGCGACGATGGCGATGGCGCTGGACTGGGTCCGGCCGCCACGGCAGATGATCGGCACCGCGTTCTGGTACACGCACACCGACCAGTGGCGCTACGACGGTTACCGCGCCGACGCGCTCACCTCGCCGCTGGCCGACGGGCACCTGGCGGGGATGCACACCGCGGACACGATCGCGACCTCGGCCCGGCTGGGCTGGATGCCGTCCTACCCCACCTTCGACGCGAACCCCTTGCAGCTGGCCGAGTCCGCGCAGGCGGCGGTGGCCGCGGGTGCGGCCGACACCGTCGGGGCGCACGTCGTCAGCGAGCTGCAGGCGGGCCGGCTGCGCTGGGCCGCAGAGGATCCGGACGCCCCGGAGAACTGGCCGAGGGTGCTGACGCTGTGGCGGGCCAACCTGCTCGGCTCGTCGTCCAAGGGCAACGAGTACTTCCTGCGGCACCTGCTCGGCACCCACGCCAGCCTGCGCGCGGACGAGACCCCGCCGGACCGGCGCCCGAGAGACGTGGTCTGGCGCGAGCACGCGCCTGAGGGCAAGCTCGATCTGCTGGTGTCATTGGACTTCCGGATGACCAGCTCCACGCTGCTGTCCGACATCGTGCTGCCGGCCGCCACCTGGTACGAGAAGCATGACCTGTCCTCGACGGACATGCACCCGTTCGTGCACGCCTTCACCCCGGCGATCGACCCGCCGTGGGAGGCGCGCTCGGACTTCGACGCCTTCCACGGCATCGCCCGGCGGTTCAGCCAGCTCGCGGCCACCCATCTCGGTGTCCGGCGCGACCTGGTGGCGACCCCCCTGCAGCACGACACCCCGGGCGAGACGGCGCAGCCCGGCGGCCGGGTCCGGGACTGGCGCCGCGGCGAGGTGCCAGCCGTTCCGGGCCGAACGATGCCGAACTTCGTCGTGGTGGAGCGGGACTACGCAGCAGTGGCCGACCAGCTGGCAAGCCTCGGCCCGCTGGCCGAGCGGCTGGGGCTGACCACCAAGGCGATCACCGTGAACTCGGACGCCGAGGTGGCCTGGCTGGCCTCGAAGAACGGCGTCATGCTCGGCGGGGCGGGTGACGGCCGTCCGGCCCTGGACAGCGACGCCAAGATGGCCGAGGCCATCCTGGCGCTGTCCGGCACCACGAACGGACGCCTTGCCGTGCAAGGTTTCCAGCGCCTGGAGGAACGCACCGGCTGCCGGCTGGCCGACCTGGCCGAGGGCAGCGAGGAGAAGCGGATCACCTTCGCCGACACCCAGGCCCGCCCGGTCCCGGTGATCACCAGCCCGGAGTGGTCGGGCAGCGAGACGGGGGGACGCCGGTACGCGCCGTTCACCATCAACGTCGAGCGCGGCAAGCCCTGGCACACCCTGACTGGCCGGATGCACACCTACCTCGACCACGACTGGATGGCCGAGTTCGGGGAGCAGTTGCCGATCTACCGCCCGCCCCTGGACATGCAGGCCCTCTTCGGCGAGCCGGCGCTGGGCCCGGACGGCGGCAGGCAGGTGAGTGTTCGTTACCTGACACCGCACTCGAAGTGGTCCATCCACTCGGAGTACCAGGACAACCTGCTCATGCTGTCGCTGTCCCGGGGTGGCCCGACGGTGTGGATGAGCCCGCAGGATGCCGCAGCGATCGACGTGGCCGACAACGACTGGGTGGAGGCGGTCAACCGCAACGGGGTGCTGGTGGTCCGCGCCATCGTCAGCCATCGCCTCCCGCCAGGGATGGTGTTCGTGTACCACGCGCAGGAACGGGTGGTGAACGTGCCGATCGCGCAGGCCAGCGGCCGGCGCGGCGGGATTCACAACTCGCTGACCAGGGTGCTGGTCAAGCCGACGCACCTGATCGGCGGCTACGCACAGCTGTCCTTTGCCTTCAACTACCTCGGCCCGACCGGCAACCAGCGCGACGAGGTCACCGTGATCCGCCGCCGCAGCCAGGAGGTGACCTACTGATGAAGGTCATGGCCCAGCTCGCGATGGTGATGAACCTCGACAAGTGCATCGGCTGCCACACCTGCTCGGTCACCTGCAAGCAGGCCTGGACCAACCGGTCCGGGGTCGAGTACGTCTGGTTCAACAACGTGGAGACCCGCCCGGGGCAGGGGTATCCGCGGCGATACCAGGATCAGGAGCGCTGGCGTGGCGGCTGGCGGCTGAACCGTCGTGGCCGGCTCACCCTGACCGCTGGAGGCCGGGCCCGCAAGCTGCTGACGATCTTCTCCAACCCGGTCCTGCCCACCATCAAGGACTACTACGAGCCCTGGACCTACGACTACGAGAACCTCACCTCGGCGCCGC
This sequence comes from uncultured Actinomycetota bacterium, assembly GCA_963740575.1. Lineage (GTDB taxonomy): Bacteria > Actinomycetota > Actinomycetes > Actinomycetales > Kineosporiaceae > CAVUET01. The sequence goes on from CAVUET010000007.1 coordinate 223,105, forward strand.
TGGGCGACGACTTCCCGGTCGCCCGGCCGACCTCGTTGCTGACCGGCAAGCCGGTGAACATCACCTGGAGCGCCAACTGGGACGACGATCTCGGTGGCGCCACCGAGCAGGGCCACCTCGACCCGATCGTCGAGCAGGTCCGCAAGCAGGCCAGCGACACGGTGAAGTTCGAGTACGAGCGCTCCTTCATGTTCTACCTGCCGCGGATCTGCGAGCACTGCCTCAACCCCGCGTGCGTGGCGTCCTGCCCGTCCGGCGCGATGTACAAGCGCTCCGAGGACGGCATCGTCCTGGTCGACCAGGACCGCTGCCGTGGCTGGCGGATGTGCGTCACCGGATGCCCGTACAAGAAGGTCTACTTCAACCACCGCACCGGCAAGGCGGAGAAGTGCACCTTCTGCTACCCGCGGGTCGAGGTCGGGCTGCCGACGGTGTGCAGCGAGACCTGCGTCGGGCGGCTGCGCTACATCGGACTCGTGTTCTACGACGCCGACCGGGTCACGGCGGCCGCCTCGGTCCGGGACGAGAAGGACCTCTACCCGGCTCAGCTGGATCTCATGCTGGACCCGGACGATCCCGAGGTGGTCGCCGCCGCCCGGGCACAGGGGATCAGCGCGGACTGGATCAGCGCCGCCCAGCGCTCGCCGATCTACGCGCTGGCGAAGACCTACCGGGTGGCGCTGCCGCTGCACCCGGAGTTCCGCACCCTGCCGATGGTCTGGTACATCCCGCCCCTGTCGCCGGTCTCGGATGCCCTGCGCGACACCGGCCATGACGGCGAGGACGTGGACAACCTGTTCGGCGCCATCGAGACCCTGCGGATCCCGGTGGCGTACCTGGCCGGACTGTTCACCGCAGGCGAGGTCGAGCCGGTCACCGCGGTGCTGCGGCGGCTGGCGGCGATGCGCTCCTACATGCGCCGGATCACCCTCGGCGAGCCGGTGGACGAGAGCATCGCCGCGGCCGTGGGGATGACCGGCAGCCAGGTCACGCAGATGTACCGGCTGCTCGCGATCGCCAAGTACGAGGAGCGGTACGTGATCCCGTCGGCGTACGTCGAGCTCGGACACCAGCTGGAGGAGACCGCCTGCAGCCTCGACTTCGACGGTGGCCCGGGGATGCTCGACTCCGGCCCGTTCGGCGAGGCGTCCGGCCGCCCGGTGCCGGTGTCCGTTGAGACGTTCCACGCCCTGCGGCAGCGGCAGACGGCGACGCAGGTCACCGACCCCGGCCGGCCGCGGGCCCGGGTGAACCTGCTCAACTGGGACGGCAAGGGCGCTCCGCCACCGGGACTGTTCCCGGATCCGCCGGTCACCCGCCCCGGCAGCGGTGATCGCGACGGCGACGGCGACGGCGACGGCGACGGCGACGGCGACGGCGACAGCGACAGGGCTGACGGGCGATGACCGGGCCCGCCGAGCACGCCGTGGTGCTGCAGGCTGCGTCCCTTCTGCTGGGCTACCCGGACGCCCGGATGCGCGCGGCGCTGCCCACGGTCCGGGAGGCCGTGACGCAGCTGTCCCGCGGGCGCCCCCGGGAGCTGCTCCTCGGATTCCTCGAGCACGTCGATGGGACCGATCCGCAGGTGCTCGAGCAGCACTACGTGTCCGTCCTGGACCGCAAGCGCCGGGCCTGCCTCTACCTGACCTGGTGGACCGACGGCGAGACCCGTCGCCGTGGGCTGTCCCTGGCCCGGCTCAAGGCCGTGTACCGGGAGCACGGCGCGCAGTTGTTGGGCACCGAACTGCCGGACTACCTCCCGGTCGTGCTCGAGTTCGCCGCCCTCGGTGATCTGGCGGCCGGACTGGAGATCCTGCAGGAGCACCGGGCCGGGCTGGAACTGCTCCGGCTCGGCCTGACGGATCTCGAAAGCCCTTACGCGGCACCGGTTCAGGCGGTCTGCGCGCTGCTGCCGGGGCCGTCCCCTGCGGACGAGGCCGCGGCCCGCGCGCTGGCCCGCACCGGACCGCCGGTCGAGAACGTCGGCCTCGAGCCCTTCGGAGCGACGCGATGAGCCTGACCGACATCCTCCTGTGGGGTGCCCTGCCCTACGTCGTGGTGGCCGTCCTGGTCACCGGCACGATCTGGCGCTGGCGCTACGACCAGTTCGGCTGGACCACCCGGTCGTCCCAGCTGTACGAGTCGCGCCTGCTGCGCCTGGGCAGCCCGCTGTTCCACTTCGGCATCCTGGTCGTGCTGATCGGGCACATCATCGGGCTGGTCGTCCCGAAGCAGTGGACCGATACGGTCGGGGTCAGCCAGGAGCTCTACCACGTCCAGGCCGTGGCCCTCGGCGGCGTGGCCGGGGTGTGCACCCTCATCGGGGTCGGGATCCTGGTCTACCGGCGGCGGACCACCGGCCCGGTGTTCGCCGCGACCACCCGCAACGACAAGGCGATGTACGTCGTCCTGGTGGCCGCGATCATTGCCGGACTGGCCACCACGCTGCTCGGGGCGGCGGGGGGCGAGGAGCACAACTACCGGCTGACGGTCTCGCCCTGGTTCCGTTCGCTGTTCTGGCTGCACCCGGACATCACGGCGATGTCCCGCGCGGGGGTTGCCTTCCAGCTGCACACGCTGATCGGCATGCTGCTGTTCGCCTGCTGGCCGTTCACCCGGCTGGTGCACGCGTTCAGCGCGCCGGTTGCCTACCTGTTCCGGCCCTACATCGTCTACCGCCGCCGCGCGACACGGGACCTGCCCGGTGCCCGGCAGCCACGTCGCGGCTGGGAGAAGGTCGGGCGCTGACCGCAGGAGGCGAGGAACCGATGACAGCGAACGACGCGCACGCCGCCGAGCAGCCGCTGGCCGTGGTGCGGCGCTGGGAGGACAGCGGCGGGCTGTGGCGGGTGCTGACCCGTTCCGGCTCCGGCGTGCAGGTCGCGCTGCTGACCTGCGACGCGGGCGAGGAGATGGCCCGGGTCACCTCGTCGGATCCCGACTTGCTCAGCTACCTCGCCGGGCGCGACGCCAGCGACGAACCCGGGACCGGTTGATCTGCCGCTCACCGCCGACCTCTGCCACTCCCCGCCGACCTCTGGTATGTGATCGGGCTATCGAGTCGCCCCGATACCCCGATCACATACCAGAGGTTGCGAGGGTCGGGGCGGCACGGTCAGCAGCAGGCGCCGCCGGCGCAGTTCTGGCCGGCGGCGGGAGTCGCGGCGCCGGCCGGTGCCGGGCTGCAGTCGAACGGCCCGTAGTGCACGCTGCGGTCGCCGCTGACCCGGAAGTGCCGCCCGTACCGGGTATCGGCGACCATCGCGGCGGTGTTGCCGCAGACCAGCATCGGCCGGCCCGTCTCGAACACGTGATGGTCATCGAGGGCGAAGCTGTGCGGGTGGTCCGCGATGGTGCCGAGGTAGGTGGCGACCTGGCCGTAGTCCTCGCAGATGTCTTCCAGGCCGGTCAGTTTGAACGCTCTGATCTGCAGCGAGGAGAAGTCGATCATCCCGAGCACGGCCTCGATCTCGGGATTGTCGATCGTGCTCGGCGTCCGGGTGACCACTCGATGGTCCGGGCAGCCCAGGCCGAGCAGCAGCCGGCGGAAGTCCTCGATGTACATCGCCCCGCCCAAGCACTCACCGAGCAGCACCGGGTCCATCCGCAGGCGGTCCGGGACCCGGCGGCTGGCGAACACGTCGGAGAAGAGCAGCTCGCCGCCGGGCTTGAGCACCCGGAAGATCTCGCCGAAGACATCCTGCTTGCATGGCGACAGGTTGATCACGCAGTTGGAGACGACGACGTCCACGCTGTCGTCCGCGATGCCGAGGCTCGTCAGGTCTTCGATGTACCCCTGCAGGAACTCGATGTTGCTCCGTTCGTGGCCGAACGTTCGGGCCTGCTCGGCCTGGTGCCGCCGGGCGAGCTCCAGCGGCTGCTCGGTCATGTCCACGCCGATCACCCGGCCGGACGGGCCGACCAGGCCGGACAGCAGGTAGGCGTCGCGGCCGGTGCCGCAGCCGAGGTCGAGCACGGTCAGGCCGTCCAGGTCCGCGGGGATCGGTGAGCCGCAGCCGTACGAGCGGTCCCGGATCTCCGGCGCGATCGTGGCCAGGATCTCGCGGTGGCGGGGCAGTTCCGGCTCGGCGCAGGTGCAGGCACCGGACTGCAGGTCCGAGCTCCCGGCGAAGATCAGCCCGTAGTACTGCCGCACCGCGTCCAGGTGCGCGGTGGCGCTCATCGGCGTCTGTGCCGTGTCGCTCATCGCCGCCGTCCTGTTCCGCTCGAGAACCGGACGAAGACGCCCGGCTGGGGCGTCACCGGATGGCGGCGCCGCCCGCCTCCAACCTGTCCCAACGAGGCCGGACCCCGCGCCTGGCCTAGGTCCTGACGATCGGCAGCCGGTCAGCCCCGCGCCAGCCGCGCGGTCATCGACCGCTCGTGCGCCAGCAGGGAGGACAGGATGCTGTCGTGCCAGGCGCCCGCCGCAAGAACGTGTTCGCGCAGCCTGCCCTCCGGTGAGAAGCCGAGCCCCTTGAGCAGTTTCAGCGCCGCGACGTTGTCCCGCCGGGCGACCGCGGAGATCCGGTGCAGGTGGAGATCGTCGAAGCCGTGGTCGAGCAGCGTGTGGACGGCGTCCAGGGCGTAGCCGCGGCCCTGGTGATCGGGGTGGATGGCGAACTCCAGGTCGCCCGCGAGGGTTCCGCCCAGGGTTAGCCGGGCGAAGCCGATCACCTCGTCCGGGTCGTGAGCGGTGGTGACGGCCAGGTGATAGTCGGTGCGTGGCACGGCGTCCGCTGCGGCGAGCGCGGCCCGGATCAGTGCCTGGGCCGCCTCCCGGCCGGTGCCGAGCGACAGCCAGCCGGCAACCTCGTCATGGTCCAGGACGGCTTGGAGTCCGGCGACGTCTCGCTCGGTCAGATCCCGCAGCTGAACCAGGTCCCCCTCCAGGCTGAACGCCATGCCCTCCACCTCAGCTGCTGGAACGTCCGGCGGCCAGCAGGGTGAGCCGGCCGGCGACGTCCTGGCGCCCGGCGCCCTGTGCCTCGGCGATGGCCCGCTCCACCACGGCGTGCGGCACGCTGGCGCCCAGCGGCCCCTGCAGGCTGGCGAGCACCGCGTCCCAGTCGTGCCCGAGAACCTGTGCCAGCAACAGCAGCGCGACAGCGTTGGCGTCGCCCGGGCGGCGCTGAACCTCCTGCGCCAGCAGCGCGTAGCCCTGCTGGCGGTCGCCGGTGAGGGCCAGGACGGCGCCGTGCACGGCGAGATCCACGGGCGCGCCCTCCGGCAGATTCTCGAGGTACTGCCGCGCCTGGACGATCTGCCCCTGCCACAGCAGCGCGACCACCGCCTGCTCGGGCGTCGCCGCCGACTGCCGCTCGCCGGTGGCCGCCGAATCCTGGCGCAGGCTGACGATGTTGCTGACCGCGAAGAACGCCATGAACAGCGCAACGAACGGCTGCTGGAGGACGAGGAAGCAGGCCACCGCGGCGGCGATCGCGGTCACCACCGAGACCACGGCCGCCCGCCTGGCCCGGACCTCGGGCGCGCCCGGAAGCAGCTCGCGCATCGCCTGGCCACCGTCCAGCGGCAGTACCGGCAGCAGGTTCAGCACGCTCCAGGCGATGCAGGTGAAGATCCCGATCGCGAGTGCCAGGTCCTGCCAGCTGTAGGGCTGGATCGAGGTCCCGACCAGACTGCGCACCACGATCAGCACCAGCCCGACGAGCAGCCCCACCATGGGTCCGGCCAGTGAGATCGCCAGCGACCAGGCCCGGGACAGCGGCCGGGGCGGGACGAAGGTGGTCACCCCGCCGAAGCCCGCCAGCGCGATCTGCGGCCGGGCGCCGACCGCCCGCGCCACGATGGCATGCCCGAGCTCGTGCACCAGCACGGCGAACGGTGTGATCAGCAGCCACACCGCCATGAAGGTGCCCAACGAGTAGTACTGGGAGGAGGCCGCCGAGCCGTAGCCCAGGAAAGCCATGATCAGAACGAAGGAGAGGTCCAGGTGAACGGGGAAGCCGAACAGCCGGATGCGCAGCAGCGGTCGGCCGCCCTCGACGGGGGTGCTCACGACGCGTGCTCCGGGTGACTGGTGCGGATCCGCTCAGCGGCCATGCCTCATCATCGCCTGCCGGTGCCACCGGTGGCGACGCGGCCCGGCGTGCTCATAGTGAACGCACGCCCGGCTCCCAGCTGGGCGCGCCCGGGCCGGCCGGCCCGTTCACCCGACCGAGCGCCTTAAGGTTGCCCCCGTGAAGCCGTTCCTGCTGCTGGCCACCCGAGCCGAGGACGTGGCCGCCGACAACGAGTACGCATCCTTCCTCGCCTTCGCCGGGTTGGACGAGCGCGACCTGCACCGGGTGCGGCTCGAGCAGCGGCCGCTCGGCGATGTCGACCTGGCCGACTGGTCCGGGATCCTGCTCGGCGGCGGGCCGTTCAACGTCAGCGATCCACCGGAGAGGAAGTCCGCGGTGCAGCACCGGGTCGAGGCCGATCTGAGCGCCCTGCTGGACCGGGTGATCGAGGCGGACTACCCCTTCCTCGGTGCCTGCTACGGGATCGGCACGGTGGGTGGCCACCAGGGCGCGGTGGTGGACCGGCGGTACTCCGAGCCGGTGGGTGCGGTCCCGATCACGCTGACCGCCGATGGCCGTCGCGACCCGCTGCTGCGCGATCTCCCGGTCACCTTCGAGGCCTTTGTCGGGCATAGGGAGGCGGTCAGCCAATTGCCCGACCACGCCACCCTGCTGGCCGGATCGCCCAGCTGCCCGGTGCAGGCCTTCCGGGTCGGAGAAAACGTCTACGCCACCCAGTTCCATCCCGAGCTGGACGTGGAGGGCATCTGCACCCGGATCGAGGTCTACCGGCACGCCGGCTACTTCGAGCCGGATCAGGCCGACGAGCTCAAGACCAGGGCCCGGGCCAGCAGCGTCACCCACCCGCCGACCATCCTGCGCCGGTTCGTGGGGCGGTACGGCCGGGACGAGCCGGCCCCGCCGGCCCCCGCGCGGGGATTGTCCGAAGCCTCGGCCTGACCCAGCACCCTGAGCACTCTGAGCACTCTGACCCGGATCTCCAGGACGAGCCCTGGGCTCGGAGGATGCTGCGTCCTGCAAGCTGTCCCAGGCCAGCAGGTGTGAGTGCGCGGCACGCCGCACCTGCTACCCCCGTCGAGGACGCCGGTGCCTAGCTGTCCCTGCTCGCCGCGGCGCGTTCCTGGGAGCACCCGACCTGGCAGCGGCACTTCATCACCGTCGATCAGGCGGCCATGCTCAGCGAGGCGGTCACGGCTGCGCTGGCCGACGGCGCCGACCTGACCCGGGACGAGCTGGTCAGCGCGATCGTGCAGCACACCGGCGATCAGGCGCTCGGCGATCAGGTCCGCTCGGGCTGGAGCGCCGTCCTCAAGCCACTGGTCTGGCAGGGGCTGATCTGCCAGGGCCGGGCGCAGGGCAACCGGATCACCTTCGTCCGCCCGGACGCCTGGTCGCCCGGTTGGACCGGGGCTGCCGGATCCGGACACCGCCGCAGTCCAGAGCCTGACCGCGTACCTCGGCGCCCACGGCCCGGCCACGCCCGAGGTGTTCGACCAGTGGCTGTCCCGGGGAACGACGCCGAGGTCCAGGTTGCGGCGATGGTTCGCCGACCTGGGCGACCGGGCAGCGATCGTGGACGTCCAGGGCACCGCGGCGCACGCCCTGGTGCGGGACCTGGAGGGCCTCGAAGCCGCCGCGCCTGTCGACGGCGTCCGCCTGCTGCCGGCGTTCGACCAGTACCTGCTGGCCCGGGCACGAGTGACCCTCGGATCGTGCCGCCCGAGCAGCGCGGCGACGTCAGCCGGGCGGCCGGCTGGATCGCCCTGGTGGTGCTGCAGCGGGGCCGGGTGATCGGCATCTGGTCGGCCGTGGACGGGACGCCCGTCGTGGATCTGTTCACCGCCAGCAGCGTGCCGGACCGGGCGCTGGCCGCCGAGATGGTCAGGCTGCGCGCTCTGTCCTCCGCGATGCCATCGATGACCGGCGACGAGGTCGCCGGGCCGTGACGGCAGCGGTCTGAGTCAAGACGCGCTCTCAGGCGGAAGCGGTCGAGTCAGGCGGCGCGGTCGAGTCAGGCGGCGCGGTCGAGTAGACCCGTGATCCGGCGGGTGGAGGCGAATCGCTGCAGCCGGGCGGTGAGCTCGACCCGAGCCGCGCGCTGCTGCTCGGCGAAGAACCCGGACAGCTCGCCCAGGGCCAGCAGCGCGGTGGCGGGCACCGGGCCGCCATCGAGCATCTGCTGGGCGAAGACGCGCAGGGCCGCGCTCTGCACCTCGCCGTCCTGGAACGCTCCGAGCACGTCCTGCACCTGCTTGAGCTCCTTGAGCACCCGCCGGAAGGCGTCCGGGTCGCACAGCGGGCGGAAGACCTCCAGTACGTAGCGCAGCTCCTTGCAGCGCTTGCGCAGTGCGTGCACCGACTCCGACGGCGACTCCGGGGTGATCACTCGCGCCAGCCGCCGGACCTTGCGATCCAGGCGGGCGATCCGCTCCGCCGCCAAGTCCGCCGCGGCCGGAACCCGCCCGCCCCCGGCCGCAGCCGTCTGCTCCGGGGTGTCCCCGACCCCGCCGCCCGGCTCCTGGCCGGTCGGCCGGAGGACGCTCTCCAGCTCTGCCTGCCACCCGGAGATGAGCTGGCTGAACCTCCGCGAACGAAGGCCACGGACGAGGGCCCGTCGTGCCGCCCGTCGCTGCCGGCGCAGGTGCTCACCGAACGGTTCGAGATCGGCCGGCTGCCCCGCCTGCAACCGCTGGCCCAGCTCGTCCAGCTCGAGCAGGTACACGTCCAGGTCCCGGGTCGGCGTGGTCAGATCGCCGAGCCATTTCAGCTCCGGCGCGTACCGGTCCGCCAGGTCGGCGGGCAGCACCTTCCTGGCCTGCTTGACCAGGGACCGGCTGCGCCGCACCGCAACCCGCAACTCGTGCAGGAACTCGGTGTCGACATCCTCGATGGTGCCGTCCAGGTTGGCCGTGATCTCGGCTGCGAAGCCGAGCAGTGCACCGGCCACCGCCAGGTCGGCTCGCTGCCCGGGCGTGATCGGGTCCGGCCGTGGCGACGGCGTGCGGACGCCGTCCAGCACCTCCCGGTCGAGGCTGCCGCCTGCCGGCTCGAAGCCGCCGTTGTCGAGCAGGGAGCTGATCACGGCCTGCGCGTCACCGCCGTGGCCGTCCACCGGGCGGACCCTGACCCCCGAGACCGGCGGTACCGGCTCCGGCCCGGACACCGAGACCTCGAGCCACTCCAGCCTGGCCACGGTGGTTCCCTGTTGATCCAGCACCGAGACGGCTCGGGAGTCGCTGCGCGCGCTGGCCACCGGAGCCACCGCCCGGATCCAGATCGCCGGGCCGAGCGCGTCCCGGACCGGACCGTCGGGCAGCTGCTCCGCCCGGGCCGGCCAGACCGGCGCGGCGGCAAGGCTCATGCTGGCCTGCTGACCCCGGGCATCGCTGAGCACGAGCCGCCCGGCGCCGCCGTTGCGGTGATGGCTGAGCGTCAGGCCGTTGCGGTCCAGCCTGCGGTCCGCGGTGTCCAGGTAGGTCAGCTCGGAGAGCCTGTGGGACCGGGCCACCAGTCGGTACTGCGTGGAGGCAGGGCCCAGCGCAGCGAGCACTGCGGCGATGGCGCACTGCGTGGGCGACCCGCACCAGCGGAGGGTCGCCGGCCAAGGGGTCTGCGGCACGGCTGTAGCTCCGGACGACCGGGATCTTCGGGTGGACGGTGCCAGTCTAGACCGAACCCGTTCACCCGCCGATCCCCCGCCGTTAACCACTCGTTACCTCAATGCGGCGCTGCGCTCCGGGAGGTCCCCAGTTCGAAGGTTCCCGAACGGGCAGCCGCCCGGGCAGTGTTTCCGCCGCACCCGGGCTGTGAAGACCCTGCTGGCCACCGCAGCCCGCCGGAGCATTGAGCGCCGATCATGCGGACGGTACGGTGCCGGGAGGGTTCGTGGTGCGCCCCGAGTGGCTGCGCGCCGTGGAGCCACGGTGGGTGAAGCGCCCGCCTACGGGGGTGAGGTGGTCGCGATGGGCGGCGAGCGGCAGCGCCGGGGCGAGGGGCAGTCGGCTCCCGTGGCCGAGCCGTCCTGGAACGAGAAATTGCGGGCCGAGGCCTACGAGCTCGTGGCCACGGCGGCGGAGCTGATGCCACCTCCACCGGCAGGGATCAGCAACATGGCGATGGCCGGTGTGCTCGGTCCCCGGCCCGAGGCATCCGCCGCCGGATCGCCGCTCCCGGACGTGCCCGATCTGCTTCGGCCGGACTTCACCTTCCCGCACGAGCAGCCGGTCGTACCAGCCGAGGTGGCGGCCGCGACCGCGAACCAGGCGCCCAACAGCCAGCTCGCACGACTGCCCCAGATGTCCATGCCGAAGTGCGTGGCGGAGTCCAGCACGTTGACCGCGGGTGTCGAAGGGATCAGGTACGCCAAGATCTCCGAGGGTTACGCGGTCGCCCTCCTCCGCTTCGGAGACGGGTCGGCCAAGGTGGTGTCCGGCCGCACGATGCAGTTCGGGCAGGAGATGGGTTTCGGGCCCCGGAACACGATCGAGCGGATGTTGGGGAAGGCCCGCAAGAGGACCATGGGTGACGTGCTGCGGGATCTCCCACCAACCCGTTGGGCGGAGGAGAACCTGCTGTACAACCAGTCGCGGCAGGTGGGTCGGTTCTTCACCGACCAGGCGGAGGCCGAGGCCCTGTACCAGAAGCTGGTCGGGTTCGCGGCCATGGTGCACGGCCTCAACCCGATCAACTCCCCGCAGGACCTCGTGCCGGACGGGACGTCGGACATCGATGAGACGGGGCTCGCCGCGCGGGGTAGCGCCGGGTTCGGCTGGGGGCCGCTGGGATCCCTGTCCGGAGACCTCACCAGCCGATCCGCGATGGGGCTGGAGCAGGACCGCCCCAACGGCAAGAACGGCAAGGGAGAGGGCAAGTACAGCGCCACCCTGGAAAGGGGCCTCAAGTGGAGTGTCACCGGTGCTCTGCGCCATTCCGAGGGCTGGACCCGGGTGAGCAAGTACGAGGTGATCTTCGACGAGACGGATCAGCCGCTGGCCCTCCGCTTCTACGGAGAGCGGTACGACCTGCAGGCCGAGGGCGGTGAGATCGAGGGCGCCCCGTGGGCGGGCGGGCGGCTGATCGAACCGGGCGGGGTGTGGGCCAACGTCTCGCGGGAGAAGGGCATCAAGGGCATCGACTACGTCATTCTCGACCTGCGCAACCCGGCCAACCGGGCGGCCTTCGACGCCGTCTTCACCAGGGTCGGAAGGCGGGTCTACACCCGTACCGCCGAGCCGTTCGTGTCGCACGGGGCGTACGAGCTCCCGGTGGTGTCCCTCGTACACCCGACGGAGGACATCGAGATCGACACCCACCTGATCGCGCCGTCCAACCTCGACCAGCTCGAGAAGCGGATCCAGGCGGACGCGGTGGTCATGCACACCACCGCCGAGGTGACCACCTGGAGCTGGGGCGGGGCGAAGATAAAGTCCTCGTGGAAGGGCCTGTGGAAGGACACCGCGTTCGTCGGATTCGGCAGCCGCACCAGGACCCGGGTGCTGAACCACTGGGTGCAGGACAACGCCAGCCACGACCCGCACCGGCAGTATGGCGAGGGGTGCTTCCCCTGGTACCAGCAGCAACCCCCTGAACGGTAACCGTCGGGGGCCTCAGGCGTCGGCGAGGAACCGGTCGCGCAGGCCCTCGCAGGTGCGCTGCAGGACACTGGCTGCTCGGATCTTCTGCCGGGTGCTGAGCGGATCGAGCTGCGCGATCTGCCAGTAGGCGTGCTCGGTCAGCAGCGCCTTGAGCACGTCGTCGGCCGGGGCGTCCAGGGACAGCCCGAGCCGAGCTTGCAGCGCGGCTCCCTCGACGCCGAGCAGCCGTTCCATCCGTTGCTGGGCCCGCTCGTCCACGCCGATCACGCCGAGCCGGAGGTCGGCCAGCAGCCGCACCTCGTCGAAACCATTCACGCAGACCCGCACCTGCTCCGCCCGATCCAGCAGGGCGTTGCAGCCGGCCACTGGTGCCTCTGACGTCGCGCGCTGCAGCAGTCGTAGCGCGGCATCGGTCTTGAGCACCTCGCGGCGGCCGGTGATCTGGCCGCGCAGCATCGCCTGCACCGCAGGCAGGCCGCTGACGTGCGCCAGCGCGACCGCCAGCCGGTCAGGGTCCCGGCCGCGGCCGGTGCGGATCAGGTCCAGGGACCAGCGCAGTCCGACCATGCCCAGTCGCAGCGCCAACTCCCGGCGCCGCTCCGCGGGCACCGGCACGTACTTCCGCGGCGCGCAGAACCGCTCGGCGGACAGCAGCAGCGAAGCAGTCACCGGTTCGGGCAGGGCCGCGAGTGCCGCCAGCTCGGTGTACTCCCGCGGCTGGAGGGTGGCCGCCGCCTCGGCTATCAACCCGGCGACCGGGACCACGGTCAGAGCCAGCGAACGGACCCGGGCATCCCTCGCGTAGCACGCCGAGACCTCGGCCGCGAGTGCCATCGCGTCCGTCCGGCCGCCGCCGATCTCGTCCGCGCGGGACAGCACGGCCAGCGCGTTCACCGGCGGGACGCCGCGGGCCTGCGGGTCCCGGAACGCCTCGAGGAAGTCGACGTCGTTGGCGTGCAACCGGCGCATCAGGTAGACGATCGCGTCCGGAGGCGGCACGTTGTCCGTTCCGCGGCCGGTCATGAAGCCGCGCGACCGCGCGCCGAGGCTGACCGTGCTGGACGACATGCCGGGCGTGTCTACCAGCACCAGGCCCTCCAGGGCGGGTGTGGGCAGCTCGACGTGGACTCGCAGCCAGTCCTCGGCGTGCCGGTCCCCGAGGTAGACCTGAAGCCGGCCCTGCTCCCAGGCAACGCCGAGCTCGACCCGGCCGCAGGGGTCCTCCAGCGGCACACCCCAGGCGCGCTCGACCTCCCCGTGCCCGTACCAGGTCAGGATCCGGGTGCACTCGCCCGCGTCGGTCGGCGCCACCCGGGCCCCGATCAGGGCGTTCAGCAAGGTGGACTTTCCCGCGCTGACCGGGCCGCCGATGGCCACCCGCAGCGGCCCATCGAGGTCGTCGCGCGCGGCAGCGAACCGGGGCGCCCACTCCGTGCCGGCGTAGACGTGCTCGGCGTCGCTGAGCAGCCCGCGCACCGCGCTTCCCGAGGTGAAGGTATAGCCGTTCACCGAGCCACCCCCGGATCCGCCCCACCGGGGCCGACCGCACCCGCCGCCGCGACCGGCTCGCCGGTCGCGGCGGGTGTCACCAGCTCGTCGTGCTGCGTCAACGCGGCCCGCACGTTCTGCTCGAAGCTCTGCAGCGACACCAGCCGGGCGTCCACCTCGGTCAGCCGGGTCTGACGGCTCGAACCCTCGAGCCTGGACGCGGACCCGGCTGCGGCCGAAACGGGCCTGGGCATCCCCGTGGCAGCGGGTCGCGACCTGGCCGAAGTGATCCCTCAGGTTGCGGTACACGAGGTCCTGGAGCTCCTCGTCGCTGCGCGCGGTGTCGGCCACCAGGCGGGCCAGCCAGGTCCGGGTGGCGTTCAGCGCCTCGGCCCGGGCGGCCTTCTGCTGCGCCTCACGGGCACCGGCGACAGCACGCCCGGCGAAGGTCGCGCCCAGCAGGCCGGTGAGCGGCAGCGCGACCAGCGTCGCGCTGGAGACGATCCCGACCGAGTAGACGATGGTCCCGGCCACGAAGCTGATGTATCCGCTCAGCGACAGGCCCCGGGCGGCATGCATGCCGAACTCCAGTGCCGACATTGGCCGGATCGTCAGCCGATCCGGAGAGTTCGACGTGGGCTTGCCGCGCAACGCCTCGGTTCCCGGCGGCTGCTGCTGGTCGCCGAGTGCGGACGACATGCTGGCGATGACCGCGTCCACCCGGCGGAGCAGGGACTCGTGGTGCAGGGTGAGCGACTTGTTGGCCTGGCCCTGCACCCAGGCCTGGAAGTCGCCCCAGTTGCGGCCCGGGTCGCTGATCTCGATCCGTTGCGTGGCAGTCTGTTCCAGCTCCCGCGCGGTTCGGGTGAGGTCGGCCGTCACGGCCCGCCGCATCCCCCGGATCTCGTCCGCGAGCAGCTCGCGCCACTCGGTCGCCGCGTGGATCAATCGTTCGGATCTGGCCACTTCGCCCTCCAGCGTGGCCAGGTAGTCGTTCTCGTGGCCGGGATCCGCGAGCGGCCCGCGCTCGGCCAGCAGCTGGTCGGACAGCTCGTGCAGGACCTCAACCGCGGACTCCGCCGCCTCGCGCGCCTGGATCGCCTGCCGCCGTGCGCGAAGGGGTCCGGTCAGCAGCGACACCAGCACCGAGTAGCCGCACTCCGCCTCCAGCGAGGGGTCGAAGGTGGCAAGTGCCAGTTCACGAAGGGTCGCCGATACCGGGATCACCGGCAGGCCGGGCGCGAACTCGTGCACCATCGCGGTGTCCAGCGCGACGATCTGACGCCATTGCGGGTACAGGTCGATCTTGGTCACCACGAGCGCGGCCGTGCTGCACGCGTCCATCGCCCGGCGTAGCAGGTCGAGCTCCGGTGCCGTAAGTTCCTGTGCCGCGTCGGTGACGAAAAGCATTGCGGCCGAATGGGTGACGCCGCGCAGCGTGGCTGCCGCCGAGGCCCCGGCAAACCCGCCGCCGATGCCCGGGGTGTCGACCAGCACCAGGCCCTTGCGCAGTAGTTCGCGAGGCAGGTGCACCTCGACGGCCGAGATCGGGTGGCCGGCCTGGTCGACGCCGGTGAGCGCGTGCCGGGCCCCGGCGGCCAGCGGGATCGGCTCGCCGTGCGAGCCGTGCCGGACCAGTGCGGCCTCGGGCTTGTCCCCGTGGCAGACGATGGTCGGCACCGCGGTGCTCTGCAGCGCGGAGACACCGCAGACCGGAACCCCCACCAGAGCGTTCACCAGCGCGCTGCGACCCTTGCCGTGCTCACCGATCACGACCACGGGAAACGGGGCATCATCGAGATCACGCTCGGTGCGGGACAAGACGTCGGCCAGGTCATCGCGACCGAGGCCGCGTGCCTGGCCCGCAACGGTTTCCAGTAGCCCGGCGACGCCGGACGGTTCAGACCGCATGGGCATCACCCCCGCCGAGGTGACCGCCGCCGAGCTGATCGGCCGAGTCGCTCGGATGGATCACGCCGCCCATCACCAGACCGGAACTGGTCGCGTGCGCCTCCGAGGCCGGGCCGTGGGCGGTGCCCGGGTGGTCCGTGAGCGGGTCCCAGGACGGGTGCGGGATGCCGGTGAGGATCGCGATCGCCGTGTGCGTCGGCACATCGGTCGAGGCCACGTCGGTGTGCCCGTCGCCAGGGTCCGCGCCGATGTGCGTCGGATCCGCGTCCCCAGCCGAAGCGCCGGTCCCAGCCACCGCCACGGTGCCGAGCCCGATGCCTTGCAGGGCAACGTCTATGGCTGCCGGGTCAGTGGTGGCCTGGAGTGGGTTGGAGTGCCCGTAGAGCATCTCGAACGCGTCGCTGAGACCGTCGTGGTCGGTGTCCGCGCCGTACGGGTCGGTCCCCAGGTGCTGCTCCACCGAGTCGGCCAGGCCGTCGTGGTCGGTGTCGATCAACGCCCCGCCGTGCACTGCCGTCGCCTGGCTGCCGCTGTACCCGTCGCCCGTGGGCTCCACGGCCGGCCCGGCGACCGCCGCACCCGCGCCGGTGCCGGTGGTCAGGCCGGGGATCATCCCGGCCACCGTGAATCGGCCGTTGCCCTGGAAACTGCCCACCCCGTAGGCCCGCCCGCGAGCCTCGATGGTGCGGCCGTCGCCCAGGCTGATCGCCACGTGGGCGTGCGTGGGTGAGCCGCCGCTGTTCAGGTCACTGAACCGGAACAGCAGCGCGCCGCGGGTGTGAAGGGCCTGCTCGACAGACATCACCGAGTTGTGCTGCTTCAGGTACAGGTATTGCGGCCAGGCGCCGTCCGGCAGGTGCGCGCCCGCCTGGCTGGCCGCCCAGCGGGTCAGCTCGGAGCAGTCGAAGGCGCTCGGATCGGGGTCCGACAGCGAGACGGTCGCGCCGTAGATGTACGGGTCGCCCTGCTGGGAGAGGGCATGGTCGACGAAGGAGTCCAGCACGCCCTCGCCGGACTCGCCCGGCACGGTCCCGGCGGCGGTGACGGCGGCGACGGCGGTCTCGACGGTGCCGGACGCGGCGGCCTCGACCACCGTTGCCTCCGGCATCGCGGCGACCGCGACGCCATGCGTGTCCTGCGCGGGCAGCGCGGCCACGGCCACGCCTTGCGGCCCGATCACGGTCCCGCCGACGTCCGTGTTGGCCGCGCCGCTTCCGGCGGACCAGTCCGCGCCGGTGTGCCCCGCGCTGATCGGGTGACCGTATCCGTCGGTGCCGTCCCAGACCCCCAGACCGTCCCGCTGCCCGTGCGCCGCGGCGGCCGCCTGGGCGTCGCTGCGGAATCGGACGTAGGTGGCCCGGTTTCCGCCGTGCGTGGTGGTCCAGGGCGAGATGTCGGCACCGCCATGGGAGACCTGGTAGGCGGCCCTGGCGTTCTGTACCGGGTCATAGAGGTCGTACTGCGCGGCCAGATCCGGGTGAGCCCTCGCGTTGATCTGCCAGAGGCCTCGGGAATCCTCACCAACGGTGGCATGGGCGGTGTTCCGACCGCCTGACTCGGCGAGCGCGATGGCAGTCATCGTCGTGGCGCTGTCCGGGTCGAAGCCGGCGGCCAGCGCGAAGGCATAGATCTGCTCAGCCGAGTATCTGGCCATGGGCAAAGACAGTAAGTCAGTGAGATCGCCTGTGGCGACCCTCTTCCGTCACGTAGAGCGACCGGATGTACGTCCGACTGCCCATTAAGACCGTTTGGCTTCCCTTTCGTGCAGAGACGTTCCTCACAGTGCGTAAGGGGTCTCAGCACAAAGCCACAAAAAACCCCAATTCGGGCAGGTGAATGCTAGGTGCTTTCGGGCCCGGTTCCTATCATGACTTCGCGTCCACCGCTGTCCTGCTCAACAAGATCACAGTGCGCACCGCAGGGCCGGATGGTCCGCATCCGGTTTGTGGTGCGCCTGGAGCGGTTCGGGGGTTCGAGATGCGTGAGCTGCGCCTTCCGACGGAGCGTGTTCACCTGGAGACCAGGTCCCCTGACCACGGGGTCTGGGTGGACGAGCCGCATGCGGTGGTCCGGCGGGGCATGGTGTCCGCCCTGCTCGGGGACAAGGTTCCGGTTCTCGGCGAGAGCAAGGGCCTCGAGCCCACCCCTGACCCGGCGCGGGTCGAGATCCTCATCTTCGACGCCGGCGGATCGGGGCTGCGCACTGCCCTGCAACTGTTCCGCGGCCGCACCGCGCAACTGGTCTCCGTCGTGTCGGCGCCCACCGAGGACCGCTTGCACGAGATGGTCGAGGGCGGCGTGGCCGCCATCCTGATGCGCGACGACCTGACTCCCGAACTCCTGGTGGGAACGGTCCGCGCGGTGCAGCAGGGCCGCACCACCCTTCCCCGCGACGTGCTGCCGCGCCTGCTGGCCCGGGCCGCACAGCTGTCCGTCACCGCGCCGGGCTCGTTGAGCACCCGTGAGCGCGACGTGCTGCGGATGCTGGCGGAGGGCGAGGACACCCGCGGCATCGCGGCCGGCCTGTGCTATTCCGAGCGCACGGTGAAGAACGTCGTGCATGACGTGCTGACCAAGCTGAACTGCCGGACCCGCGCTCAGGCTGTTGCCCTGGCCACCCGCGCCGGCGTGATCTAGGCCTTCTGCGTGACACCTGCCTGGGAGGTCTTCGCCGACGTACTCCTGCATCGCGAGGCAGCCCTGTGCCGGATCGTCTCGGGTGTTCCGCCGCGCGACTTCGCCGGCCTGTACGTCGCCAACGAGGACTTGGACGGCCTGTTGCGCTCGCTGCCGGGCCTGGACGGTCCGCTGCCGGAAACCGCGGCGCCGGTCCGTGACGCCTTCGCCGATGCCCTCTCGGTGGCCCGCCAGCAGCTGTATCGCTGGCTGGATGAGTCGGACGAGCCGCTGGCCCGGGCCGCCCGCAAGGCTGACCTGAACCAGCGCGACCTCGAGGTGCTGGCACTGGTCGCCGCCGTCGAGCTGAACCCTCAGCGGCAGCGGGTGGTGGCCTACATCCAGGACAGCGTGAACCTGCCGCGGTTGACCCTGGCGACACTGCGGCGCATCTTCGGCCCCGCGGACGGCGACTGCGCGATGGCCGAGACCGCCCCGCTGCGCCGCGCCGCACTGATCGCGCTGGACGAGACCGGGCCGTGGGCGATCCGGATGAGCGGTCTGCCGCCCAGGGTCGCGTGGGCGATCCGGGGCGACCGCTCGCCCGATCCGGGGCTGCCCACCGATGCCAGGCTGCTCGAACCGGCCGAGCCCGGCTACCGGCGCGATCCCGAGCAGCCGCCGGTGCCGCTGCTGCTCGTGCACGGCGCGGACCGGGAGAGCCGGCGGCAGCTGGTCCGGGCCCGCTACCCGTGGCTGCCCCTGCTGGCAACCGCACCGCCAGCGAACGACGCGGCCTGGGCCGCCCTGCTGCGGGAAGCATGCCTGACCGGCGCGGCAGTTGTGCTCGAGCCGGACGCCGCCCTGGACGCCGTGGCCCGGCGGACCCTGGAACGGGCGACACACCTGACCTGGGTGGTGTCCTCGCCGCGCGAGCTGCCGCTGGAGTGCCTGCCCGACCGTCGCTTTGTCCGAGCAACGGGTGGAGGACGGCACGGCGGACGCCGCCGACTGGATGGCCCGGCTCGGCGTCGCCGACACCGGGCTACGGATGACCCGGGATCAGCTCCGCCTGGTCGCGGCCGCCTCGGGCGGCGACGCCACGCGGCTGGACGACGCGGTGCGCAGGCTGGCCGGCGGGCATCTGGAAGGGCTGGCCGTCCGGGTCCGGCCCCGCCGGTCCTGGTCCGACCTGGTACTTCCGGCCGACCAGCTCCGGCAGCTGCGGGAGCTCTCTGCCCGGCACCGGTTGCGGCAGACCGTCTACGCCGTCTGGGGGTTCACGCCGGTGCCGTCCAGCGGCGTGGTCGCGCTGTTCGCCGGCGCCGTCCGGCACCGGCAAGACCCTGGCCGCCGAGGTGGTCGCCGGCGAGCTCGGCCTCGACCTGTACAAGATCGACCTGTCCGCGGTGGTGAGCAAGTACATCGGCGAGACCGAGAAGAACCTGGAACGCATCTTCGAGCGCGGCCGCGGCCGGCGACGTGGTGCTGTTCTTCGACGAGGCGGACGCCCTGTTCGGCAAGCGGTCCGAGGTCAGCGACGCGCACGACCGGTACGCCAACATCGAGGTCGCCTACCTGCTGCAGCGCCTGGAGACCTACGACGGCCTGGTGGTCCTGGCCACCAACCTGCAGAAGAACATCGACCAGGCGTTCCTGCGGCGGATCAGCGTGGCGGTGGAGTTCAGCGTGCCGGACGAGCCGGAACGCAAGGCCATCTGGGCCTTGGCCTTCCCGCCGGGCGCGCCGGTCGCCGCGCTCGACCTGGACTTCCTGGCCCGGCAGTTCAAGGTGACCGGTGGCGTGATCCGCAACGCCGCTCTGGGTGCCGCCTTCCTGGCCGCCGCCGAGCGCGGGCCGATCACGATGGAGCGGGTCGCGCTGTCCATGAAACGTGAGTTCCAGAAGCTCGGCCGCCTCCGCACCGAGATCGAGTTCGACCGTTACTTCGAGCTCGTCACCAAGGACGTCGGCACGGATGCGACGCTGCCGTGACGGATCAGCCGACAGGGGAGCCAGATGCTGCACCTACTCGATGAGTCGCTCGAGGCCTTCCTGCGGGCCGAGGTACCGCTGTCGGAGCGGGACGTGGATATCTCCTTCGAGGCTCCGGACAAGGACTGGGGCGCCCGTGTCACCGGGCCGACGCTGAACCTGTTCCTGTGGGACCTGCGGCGCAACCTGGACGAGCGCGAGGGCGGCCTGAAGACGTATGTGGACAGCAACGGGCGGAAGGTGCGCCGGCCACCGCTGCCCCGGATGGACCTGCGCTACCTGATCACCGCCTGGACCTCGGAGGTCCGGGACGAGCATTCGCTGCTGGGCTCCGTGCTGCACGCGCTGCTGCTGGCGCCGTGCCTGGATCCGCAGTACCTGCGCGGCCCGTACGCGTCGGTCCACCCGCTGCCCGACATCCAGGTGGCCATGCCCGAGGGCAAGGACACCGCGGACTTCTGGTCGGCGCTGGGCGGCCAGCTCAAGCCTGGGCTCGACCTGGTCATCACGGCGACTGTGGACGCGGTGCCGCGCTGGCCGCTGCCGCCACCGGTGCAGCAGTACCGGATCGCGGTCCGCGACGCCGCGGCCGGTTCCGCGCTGGACAGCGTTGTCGTCGGCGGCCAGGCGGCCGAGGGCGAACCGGGCGAGCTGATGATGACGCCGTACGGGCCGGCGCTGATCCTGCCGGACGGCACCTGGCGGGCGGTGCAGAGCGACTGGCCGCCATCACCGGAGCCGGCCGACCCGAGCCCGCCGGCCTGACCGGCGCCCCTCTGCCCGGAGGGCTGCCCTTACGGCTCTGCCGCCGCCGGCCCTCCCCGGCCTAGCGTCTGCGGGTGGGAAGGAGTGCCGTGATGCGCAAGGTGCTCGTGGGCGATTTCGGTGCGATGCTGCGCGCCGGATTCGACGACATCCTGGGCAAGACGGACCTAACCGTCATGAGCACCCCCGACGACGCGGTGATGGACGAACTGGTCCACGCCATGCCCGCCGTCGTCATCCTCGATCTCGACCGACCCGGCACAGCGGAGCTGATCCAGGAGATCACCCGCGATTTCCCGGCCGTGCAGGTTGTCGCCTGCTCGACCGTGGAGCCGCTGATGCGGGTCTATCCGCCGTTCCACCGCGGCGAGTTCTACGAGAGCGAACTGGAAGAAGGCACCTTGACCACGGTCGTCCAGGCCTAGCGGCGGGCCCGGACGACGACCACTCGCCGCGCATCTGAGGAGAACGATGGCTGCCAGTTACGGAGCCCCAGGGGTCTACATCGAGGAGGTGCCCAGCGGCTCCATGCCCATCGAGGGGGTGGGCACTGCCGTGGCGGCCTTCGTCGGCTTCACCAAGACGTACAACCCCGACTACGGCGACCCCCGGGACCCTGACGGGATCCGGCCCCAGCTGGTGACCAGCTGGGAGCAGTACGAGCGCGTCTATGGCAGCTACGCCGAGGGCGCCATGCTGCCGCACGCCGTGAACGGCTTCTTCGCCAACGGTGGGACCAAGGCATTCATCGTTCGGATCCCCGGCGGCGCGGCCGCCATCGAGGCGGCCCGGGCAAGCATCCCGACCGTCGCGCACAGCGAGATCGAGTCGCTGCAGATCGAGGCCATCGAAAGCGGGCGTGACCTGCAGGTGGTGATCGAGCACCCGCTGCCGACCGAGGAAGGGCAGGCGCCGCCGCCTGAGTTCACGCTCAGGGTGTTCGAGGACGGGACCCAGCAGGAGGAGTACCCCGGACTGACCCTCGGTCGCGGGGTGCGCAACGCCGAGCGCGTGGTGACGTCGCCCCGGATCAAGCTGAGTACCCGCCCGGCCACCGGGATGTCCGCACTGGACCGGCTGCCGGCCGTGGGCAGCTACGCGTTGCAGGCCACACCGTCCAAGGCGGTCGTGGTGGGCCCGACCGAGTTGGAGGGCTCTGTCCTCGAGCGGACCGGCTACCAGGGGTTGGCCATCGCCGAGGAGGTCACCATGGTGGCCATCCCCGACCTGATCACGGTGGCGACCAACGCCGACGGCACCTTCAACATGGACACCTACCTGGCCGTGCAGGGCAAGCTGGTCGACTGGTGCGAGGCCAGCCGGACCAGGATGGCGATCCTGGACGCGCCTCCCGGGATGAACGCGATGCAAGCCATGGAATGGCGCTCGCAGCTGGCCCGCAGCTCCGCCTACGGCGCGGCCTACTACCCGCACCTGGTGGTGACCAACCCGCTGGCCAAGTCCGGCGCCACGGCCGCGGACATGTTCGCCGTCGTGCCGCCGTCCGGCCACATCGCCGGCATCTGGGCCCGCACCGACGCCACCCGCGGCGTCTGGAAAGCCCCCGCGAACGAGGTCGTCCGCGGCATCGTCAGGCTGGAAACAGATATCACCACCGGCGAGCAGGACCTGCTCAACCCCGAGGGCGTGAACTGCATCAGGTCGTTCGGGTCCGGCGGGCTGCGGGTCTGGGGTGCTCGAACCCTTGCCACCAGAGCCGATCCGGCCTGGCGCTACGTGCCGGTGCGGCGGTTGTTCATGTTCGTCGAGGAGTCCATCCGGCTCGGTACACAGTGGGCGGTGTTCGAGCCCAACGACTTCGACCTGTGGCAGCGGGTCAAGCGCACCATCAACGCCTTCCTGCGCGGCCTGTGGCGGCAGGGGGCCCTGGTGGGCGCGACCCCGGAGCAGGCGTTCTACGTCAAGTGCGACGAGACGAACAACCCGCCGGACAGCGTCGACGAGGGGAAGCTCATCGTCGAGGTCGGCATCTGCCCGGTGAAGCCCGCCGAGTTCGTCATCTTCCGTATCAGCCAATGGCAAGGCGGTTCGGCCACCGTTGAGTGAGCCGGCCTTCAGCGAGTGAGGGGAAACAGGAACATGCCCGATCTGGTCGGTACCTTCTCGTTCTGCCTGGAGGTCGACAGTGTCCAGCTCGCGTCCTTCCGCAAGTGTTCGGGGGTCGAGTCCGAGACCGAGGTCGTCGAGTTCAAGGAGACGACCCGGGACGGCCGGATGATGATCCGGAAGATGCCCGGCGCCATGAAATGGACGGACATCCAGCTGGAGGGCAGGATCACCACTGACCGCCGGCTGTGGGAGTGGCGCAAGCAGGTCATCGACGGCAGCATCGACAAGGCCCGGCGGCACGGGTCCATCGTCATCATGGACTCCAACCACAAGGAAGTCGCGCGCTGGAACTTCGAGAACGGCTGGCCGTCGAAGTACTCCGGGGCTGACTTCGACGCCGGCGCCAACGAGGTGGCCTGCGAGAAGCTCACCATCTGCCACGAGGGCCTGGTCAGGGCATGAGCCTGAAGACCGAGTACCCGTTCACCCTGCCCAAGGGTTTCGTGGACGCGCATGGCGTCCTGCACCAGCAGGGCACCATGCGGCTGGCCACGGCGGCGGACGAGCTCGAGCCGCTGCGTGACCCGAGGGTCAAGGACAACGAGGCCTACTCCACGGTCATCGTGCTGGCCCGGGTGGTCACCCAGCTGGGCACCATGCAGCACGTGACCACGAAGGTGATCGAGGACCTGTTCGTGGGGGACTTCTCCTTCCTGCAGGACTTCTATCGGGTGATCAACTTCCAGGACCCGGCCGTCCTCGACACCCTCGAGCCAGGTTCCCCTTTCCCCCCGGGCTCCGGGGGCTCGGATTAGGCCACTACGACCATGACGAGTTGTGGCGGGAGGTCTCCTACCTGGCCTACCACTTCCACTGGGACCTGGATCGGCTACTGATGCTCGAACACGGAGACCGGATCCGGCTGCTGCACGAGGTTGCCGCGCTCAACGAGCGCGCATGGGAGGGAGTGCGAGGTGTCTAGGCCTGATTCTGATATGTACCCCTACCCGTACCCCACGCAGCCGTGGTACCCGGCATCGTTCAAGCCCCCGGTGGGCTTCCCCGGGACGCCCGGCTTCGGTGGGATGTCGCCCAACACGGGCGTCCCAGGGCTCGATCGGCTGCTCTCCACGATCCGCCGGATCGGCGCCAACGACAACCCCTTCTTCACCGGCCACTTCCTGCTCCGGCTGGACGGGGTGGACACCGTCGGCGCGTTCAGCGAGGTCAACGGTCTCAGCGCGACCGTGGACACGGAAGAGCTGGTAGAGGGCGGGCAGAACGAATTCGTGCACCGCTTGCCGAAGGCCCTGAGGT
Organism: uncultured Actinomycetota bacterium; assembly: GCA_963740575.1. Classification (GTDB taxonomy): domain Bacteria; phylum Actinomycetota; class Actinomycetes; order Actinomycetales; family Kineosporiaceae; genus CAVUET01. Next base: position 246,905 of record CAVUET010000007.1, read on the forward strand.
GGAGCAACGTGACCCTCACCCGCGGGGTAACGGCCGGGAACGAACTGTTCGAGTGGATGACCACGTGTGCCGGTGAACAGATGAAGGGCAAGGTCATCCGCCGGGAGGCGGCCATCTCCGTGGTCAACGCGCTGTACGTACCGATCCGCACCTGGGTGCTGCACGAGGCGTACCCGGTCAAGTGGACCGGTCCCACCATGTCTGCCAAGGGGCGGGACATCGCCCTGGAGTCGGTCGAGCTGGTTCACCATGGGCTCAGCATCCAGTGACCGGGCGGGCCGCACCGGCCAGGCCCGGCTGATGCCGCGCGTCCTCGCCGCAGTGCGGTCCCTCCTACCCCCCGGCCGTCGCGGCCTGGCCCGAGTCGCCCCTCCCGGGCTAACCGTGGCGGCCGGGGCCGCTGGCCACAGCGTCGGCGACCTCGCGATGAGGCCACCGATCGGGCGGTGGCTGTTCCAGCTCCTGCTCAGCCGGCATCGGCGGCTGGCGGCCCGCCCGACCGAACTGCAGCGGCGGACGGCCCCCTCCACTCTGCAGCCTCCGAACGAGGCCGGTTCCAGGCCGGCCGAGGCTCTGATACAGCCCCGTCACCGGATCGGACGCCCGGCAGCACTGGGCCGGGCCCCCGGCCTGCGCAGCCCCCGGCCGCTGGGCCGCGCCCCACTCCCGGTGCCGCGAGGGATCGTCCAGCGAGCGGGCGAGCCCCTGATCTCCCCTCGAGCCCAACTGGTCTCGCCGCCGGTCGACGGGCCTCAGGTGTCCGGCCCGGTGTCGGTCGGAGATCTGCTGGTAGCCGGAGCGGGTGCCACCCCGGCCGGGGTCGCACCCGAAGCCGGGCCAGGCACGGTCCGGATCGGCCCGCCGGCGCAGTCACCGATCACCTCCTGGCAACCGTCCACCGGGCTGGCGTGGCCGGCGGTGACGCGACGATCCGCGGCTGGCTCGGTGCCCGTCGTGGCGGGTACCGGCGGCGTCGCGGCGCCCGGTGGCACCGTGCCCGGCATCGCCCGTGCTCGCTGGCATCGCCTGCTCGGGTACGGCAGCCGGCCCAGCGTTCCCAGGCCGGGCGGATCCGCCGCTCCTGGGGCGCCCGCGGCTGGAGCCGGTGCCCGGCGCGGGTTCGATCTGCCCGCACCCGCACCCGCTCCCGCACCCGCACCGGGGCCGGCCGGCGCCGCGTCGTTCTCCCAGCCCGACCCTGTCGACGAGCTGCCCACCGCCCCGGCCGCGCGCTGGCAAGCGGTCGTGCGGGCCCGGCCGCTGGAGACGCCTCAGCTCTTCCCGACCGCTCTGCGCCCGTGGGCCAGTGCGGTGTCCGGCCGGTCCGCGCCCCGGTTCACCTCGGGCCCGTCCACCCGTGCCGCACTGCGCTCGGTCGGCGCCCGCGGCGCCAGCTCGGGTGATGTGGTGCACCTGGCGTCGGCACCCGCCAGCAGCCACGACCCGGTCGTCGCGCATGAGCTCGCGCACCTGCGTCAACCGCTGGGGCGTCCTCGATTCAAGCTGGTGACGACGAGCGGCTCACAGAGCGAGGACGAGCGGCGTGCCGTCAGCGCGGAACTGGTCGCCACACTTCCCGTCGCCGGCCCGTCTGGGTTCGCGGGGCCCGGCGGGAGCTCCGGAACAGCGGGCGGCTCCCCGCCCGGTTCCGGAGAGCAGGGGCGGGCCGAGGCGGCGGTGAGTCTGGTCACCTCGCCGTTCGGCTCGGCTCGCCCCGAGACCACCTCCACGTCGGGCACCGCGAATGCCTTCGAGGCATCGCCGGCGGGCGGGGCGTCTGGGGGCGGTCAGGTCCCGGTGGCGGCGAGTCCGGGGGCGGGATCACCGGCCGCGGCTGCGCCGTCGGTGGTGTCGACCCCGGTCACCCTCGCCGACCAGATCCGCGAGCTCTGTGAGCGTCGCGGCCTCCGGTACAGCTGATGGGAAGGTGACACGATGGCCGACTTCGTGGGCCAGGGCGACCCCACCGCAACGGCGCTGAGGGGCGCCTCGATCGCGGGCGGCGTGGCGAGTTCGGTCGACGGGGACGTGGCCGGGCACATCGACCAAGCCGTGGGCATTGCCGGCGATCTGCACCAGGCGGGCGCGTCCATCTTGCAGGTGGCCGGGGCGACCACGGTCGGCGGCACGCCGCAGATGGCCGTCAAGGCGACCCTGGAGATCGAGGGCGGGGGCGCCATCCCCTTCCAGTTCAACCCTGCCCAGCTGGCCATCAACAAGAGCGTCACGTGGGTCCCGAACGACGCCAAGGGGCGAAACGCGCCCAACCTGCGATTCCAGAGCGGGCAGCCGGCTTCGCTGCAGTTGAGCATGACTCTGGACGACGTCGTGGGTAATCCGGGTACGCCGCTCGCGGTCTCCACCAAGTGGATGTCGGACCAGAGCGTGCTCGGTCTGACCGAGCTCTTGCTGAAGCTGGTCAAGGTGGACAAGAAGCTGCCCGTCTACGATCGGTCCAAGGCATCGGGACGGCCGCCCTGGGTGCGGCTGCGCTGGGGCAAGACCCGGACCCTCAACGTCAAGTTCGTCGTCGAGTCGGTGAAGGTGCAGTACACGCTGTTCGCCCGCGACGGCACCCCGCTGCGGGCCAAGGTCGATCTCTCCCTGAAGCAGTTCAGCGACGATGCCGAGCCGGCCACGTCCGCCTCCCCGTCCGGCGCGAAGCCGGGCTCCCTGACCGGCGCCATCCGGTCGGAGGGCATCCCCGCTGCCGGGGACGCGAAAGGCGCTCTTACGCAACGCGACTGGAGGAAGAACGCCCCGGCTGATCTCAGGCTGCCCGTAGGAGGGCCGTCACCCAGCGGGCCCGCACAAAGCGACATACAAAGGGGAATCGCCGAGCACTTGGCCTCGAGGCCGCCACTCAAGGTCGACTATGAGACCGGGGAGTACATCCCCGCGGGTAGCCCGCGGGCCGGCAAGCCTGCGGATGAGCTGTATTCGGATGTGCATCACCCCGATCTGTCTGCCGGGCCGGAACGGTCGACCCAGTGATCGGCATCGACCATGGCTGACGAGCGGCGGCTGGACACCGTCAGCATCGAGCTGGACGGCAAGGGGCTGGACAAGAGCCTCACCGACCGCCTGTTGCGGGTCGAAGTGGAACAATCGGTGCTCTTGGCCGATCGGTTCGAGTTCACCCTGGACGACCACGACTTCGAGGTGTTCGACAAGGGGTCGTTCCTGACCGGGATGGCCGTGAAGATCGGCTTCCGCGCCGAGCACGATCCGATCCCGGTGATCGAGGGCGACATCGTCCAGGTGTGGATCCGGAACCGGGTGGACAACGGCGGGGGGCCGCTCCCGCACGAGCTGGTGGTCAGCGGCTACGACCGCACCCACCGACTGACCCGGTCGGTGCCACCGTCCCAGGACTTCGCCAAGATGACCGGCGCGGACATCGTGCAGGACATCGCCCGTCGGCACGGTTTGGATGCCGAGGTCGCCTCCGGCGGCGCAAAGCACGCCTCCCTGCTCCAGGCGGGTCAGAGTGACTACGACTTCCTGCGCGAGCTGGCCGACCTGGAGGGGGTGGACTTCTGGGTGAGTGGCAAGACCCTGCACTACGCTCGCCGGCCCTCGGTGACCGGGGAGCCTCCGACCCTCACCTACGGCGGCAATCTGACCAGGTTCGGCGTCCGGTTCTCCTCGGCCGATCGCTGCGACCAGATGATCGTGCGCGGCTACGACAGCACCGCGCAGCGGCCGATCACCGGGTCGTCGGAAGAGGTCGAGCGCGGCACCACAGCCCCGGCAGCCGGGCAGATGGCCGCCCAGGCTCAGCAGGCTTTCGGCCGGGTGGTCCGCAATGCCACCCTGCACGGGGCCTACACCCAGGAGGAAGCCGCGGCAGCGGCGGAATCGCTGATGAACCGCGCCTGCGGAGCCGAGGTGGTGATGACCGGCGAGGTGAGCGGCGACCCGCGACTCACCGCCGGTGCGAAGGTCAGGGTCGAGGGCGTGGGCACCCAGCTGGCCGGGTCGTACCAGCTCACGGACGTGACCCACGTGCTGACGCCGGGCGAGGGCTACGTCACCAGGTTCACCAGCGGTGGGAAGGATCCGCTGGACGTAGTGGGTCTGCTGCATCCCGCGGCCGCACCCGCCATCGGTGGCGCGATCGCCGGCGGTGGCGCCGGTGGTGGTGGCGGCGGTCTCGGAACGCGGCTCGTGGTCGGCACGGTGACCACCAACAAGGACGCCGACCGGCTGGGCCGGGTGAAGGTGACCCTGCCCAACCTGGGCAGCAAACACGAAAGCCCCTGGGCGGAGGTGGTGTCGGCCGGGGCCGGCAAGTCCAGGGGAGCGCAGTGGCTGCCGGAGAAGGGCGACCAGGTGCTGGTCGGCTTCAAGAACGGCAACGTCAACCAGCCGGTGGTGCTGGGCGGGGTGTGGAGCATGCGGACACCGCCGCCCTCCCGCGACGCCGGGGACGGCGGGACCACCAAGGTCCGGGTGCTGCAGACCGGTAAGGGGCACCGGATCGAGCTGACCGACGCTCCGGACAGCACGATCGTGATCGCCCTCGGCGACTCAGCCGGGACGCAACTCACCCTGAAGCGGGACGCCACCAGCCTGACCGGTGAGATGCAGCTGCGGATCAGCGCCAAGCAGGTCGAGGTGAATGGTGAGCAGTCCCTCTCCCTGACCGGTGGGTTGGTCCAGGTCAGCGCGAAGGGCGTGCTGACCCTGTCCGGGCAGCAGATCGTGCTCAAGAAGGGCTGACCGGCGTTGACGCCGGTCCCGACCATTGACCAGGAAGGAGCCCTGATGCCGTACGTCGCTCGATTCGGCGATCAAGTGGTGGGCGTCGATCTGCACGACGTGATTGACGTGAGCGGGCACGTGATCCGTGCGCTGCCGCACAAGTTCGACGGGAAGATCAAGCTCAATGTCGACAACAGCGTGCTGATCGACGGCTTCCCGGTGGCTACGGTCGGCAGCGTCGCGGTCAACGAACCTCCGCACCTGCCAACGCCGCCAGGCGTGTCGTTCGCCGTACCACCGCACAACACGGGCGTCGTGCAGCCAGGCCCTGAGCCACCGTTCGTGACCGTGAACGGGCGTCCGATCGCTCGGGTGGGTGACTCGGTGAAGACGTGCAACAACCCGCAGGACGCGCCTACCTGCGTGATCACGACCGGTTCGCCGACCGTGGTGATCGGATGACCGTCCCGGACTTCATCGGCACCGGGTGGGCGTTTCCCTGCGGGATCACTGCCGCCGGTGGCGTCCGTCTGGTCAGCGGGTACGCCAAGATCGATGCCTCGATCCGGATGATCCTGTCCACCCGGATCGGTGAGCGGGTGATGCAACCCGACTTCGGCTGCGCGATCTGGGACCACGTGTTCGATCCGCTGGACGCCAACACCATCGGCGCGGTGGAGTATGCCGCGCACGAGGCGCTGACCATGTGGGAGCCCCGGATCGAGCTCGGTACGGTGACCAGCGCGGTGGACCCCCAGCACGGGCTGATCGAGATCTACGTCAGCTATCGGCCGCTGGCCAGCAACGACTTTCGCAATCTCGTCTTCCCCTTCTACATCACGCCCGGCGAGGAGCCCGAACCATGACCTTGCCCGCTCCCTCGCTGGACGACCGCCGCTTCGACGACCTGGTCGACGAGGCCCGGCGGCTGATCCCCCGGTTCTGCCCGCAGTGGACCGATCACAACCCCTCCGACCCGGGCATCGCCCTGCTCGAACTGTTCGCCTGGCTCACCGAGCTGACCATCTACCGGCTGAACCAGGTGCCGGACCGGCTGTACGTGAAATTCCTCGAACTGGTCGGCATCGAGCTGTACTCCGCCACGCCCGCCCGCACCCTCGAGGTGTTCGAGCTCGCGGCACCCACCACCGACCGGATCCTGATCGCAGCCGGCACTCAGGTGGCCACCGAAGACAGCGTGGATACGCCGATCGTCTTCGTCACCGAGCGGGACCTCACCCTCGTCCGTCCGGCCATGGTGTCCTGCCTGGTGCGCACCTGCGAGGGGGCGTTCACCGATGCCTGGGACGATCTGCGCATCGATGGGCGCAGGATCGCCTGCTTCCCCACACTGCTGCCCGGCGACGCCCTCTACCTCGGGTTCTCCGCCTGCTTGGCCGGGAACCTGATCCGGATCGACGTGACGACGTCGGCCGAGGGTGCGGGCATCGACCCGCGCCGTCCGCCGCGGGAATGGCAGGCCTGGGACGGCAAGGAGTGGATCCCGGTCCGGCTGCTGTCCGACAGCAGCGGCGGCTTCAACGTGTCCGGCACCGTGACGCTCCTGGTGCCGGACCGGCACGAGCCGTTGCCGGTCAGTGCGACCCGGGGCTGGTGGTTGCGCTGCCGGCTGATGAGCCACGAGCCGGATCAGCCGACCTACGACATCTCCCCTCAGCTGGACTCGATCACGGTGACCGGGCTCGGCGGCGCGACCCACGCCCACCACGCCGAGATGGCACCGGCCGAGCACCTCGGCCGCAGCACCGGCGAGCCGGCGCAGGAGTTCCAGGTCCGGCGGGCACCGGTGCTGGCCCGCCGGCCGGGCGAGCACATTCGGGTGCTGCTGCCGCGCTACGACCGCGAGGCTCCCCAGCAGTGGCAGGAGTGGTCAGAGGTCGCCGACTTCGCCGAGGTGGGCGAGGACGAGCGGGTGTACACCTGGGCCGGCGCCACCGGCGAGATCAGGTTCGGCCCGCAGGTCCGCGGCCGCGACGGCACCATCATCCAACACGGAGCGGTGCCATCTCCGGACGCCCAGATCTGGGTCACCGGCTACCGCTACGGCGGCGGGGGCCGCGGCAACGTCGGTGCCTACACGCTGACCGCCCTGCGCAGCTCGATCCCCTCGGTGGAGCGGGTGTACAACATCGACCCGGCGGTCGGCGGGGTGGATGCCGAGAGCATCGAGAACGCCAAGCTGCGCGGACCACTCGAGCTGCGCGGCGGTCAACGGGCGGTGACACCGGCGGACTTCGAGCGGCACACGCTCGCCGCGGACCGGAGCGTGGCCCGGGCCCGGTGCATCGCCCCGCAGTCGACCGGTGACCCGATCAGGGTCCTGGTGGTGCCCAGGATCCACCTGTCGCCCGAGGCTCTCGAGCTGGCCAACCTCGGCCTGCCCAAGGAGATGGAGCAGCGGATCGCGGACTACCTCGAGCCGCGCCGGGTGCTTACCTCGCGGGTGCTCGTGGACAGGCCGTCCTACCTCGGGATCAGCGTCGCGGCACGGGTCCGCGGCGCGACCGGCATGCGCCCGGAGACGGTCCGGGCCAATGCCGAGAGCGCCCTGTACCGCTACATCAACCCGGTCGTGGGCGGCCCCGACGGCAGCGGCTGGCCGTTCCTGCGCGATCTCAACATCGGTGAGGTGTTCGGCCTGCTCGCGTCCGTGGTCGGCGTGCAGGGTGTCGAGGACGTCGTCCTCTTCTCGGCTGACCTGGCCAAGCCCCCTGGCACCCGGCGGGTCCTGGAGACCCCGCTGGGCAACGTGGTCCGCCTCGTCGAAGGCACCCTTCTCGCCTCCTGCGAGCATCGGGTACTGGTGGTCGAATGACCGGTGTGATCGAGCCTGCGGCCGCCCGGCGGCCGGCCGCCACGGGGCCGGGGCCGGCGGGCGGTCGTCGCTTCCTGCTCGGGTATCTGCCGGCGGTGATGGCCGCCGACCCGGTCGTCTCCGCGCTCGTGGGCATCATCGAGGAACTCGCCGGCGGCATCCAGGTGGCGATCGACAGCATCGAGCACCACCTGGATCCGGCCATGAGCGATCCCGGGATGCTGGCCTACCTGGGGTCCTGGCTGGGGCTCGCGATGGACCCGTCCGAGGATCTGGACCGCCGGCGCGAGGTGATCCGCGCGGTCGGCAGGCTGCTCGCCTGGCGCGGCACCCAGCGCGGGCTGGAGGGCCTGCTCGGCGCGCTCACCGGCAGCCGGGTGCGGGTCCTCGACAGCGGCGGGGTGTACGTCTCCTCCGACCAGGTGCCGCCGCAGAACCCGAAGGTGATCGTGCACCTGGAGCACACCGGAGGGCTGACGACGGCGCAGCTGCGCGCGTTCATCGCCGACGAGCTACCCGCGGGTGCTGTGGCCGAGCTACGGATCGAAGGCCCCGCAACGGCTTTGGAGCCGCTGGCGAAGTCGGACGGGGGCGACGATGCCGGTCACGAGTAACCCGGGCTGGGACTACCCGCACGGTGGCGCATCGCCGACGGTGGTCTGCCCGGACTGCCAACGGGTGTCCCCGGCCGGGACCTACCGGTGCCCGGGGTGTGACTTCCCGCTGATCGTGCAGCGGGGAGCCGGGCGGCCCGCCACGGCACCACGGGGGCCGTGGCGCAAGCCCGATCATGTCGGCGGTCCCGATCCGGTGCTGATGGACCGGTTGGCGCAGCCGCCGCCCCCGCAGGGGACCGCACCGGCACCGCCGCTGCCCAGCGGCGCGATGTGCCCGCAGTGCCGGCACACCAACCCCATCAGCCGGATCCGGTGCGAGCGCTGCGCGGCGTTGTTGCGCGCCCCGGCCCCGGCTCCGACCGAACCGCCACCGCTGCCGCCCGAGCCGCGCAACGGCAATCGCCGGGCCCTGATCGCGCTGATCGTGCTGGGGGTCGTGGTGGCCGGTCTGAGCACCTGCGTCTGGCTGATGCTGCGGGGCGGTCAGCGGGTGCAGCAGCGGAAGCCGCCGGCCGCGACCGCCACCGTCGGGCACACGGTCCGGGTGAACCCGAACCTGATCTCGGTGGTGGCGTCGAGCACGCAGAAGACCGACGGCGTGGTCAACTACCGGGCCCGGAACACGCTCGACGGGCGTGCGGACACGGCCTGGAACAGCAACGGGGAGCAGCCGGGCTCCGCCGCCACGCTCACCTACGCCTTCGCCGCGCCGGTCGACCTGCGCGGGATCAGCCTGCTGAACGGGTATCAGAAGACCGCGCCGCGCTCGAAGGTGCCGGACCTGTACCTGGCCAACGCCAGGATCCGCAGCGTCCGGGTGATCACCGACGCGGGGCAGTGGACCTGGAACCTGAAGGACGAGCAGCCGTGGCAGACCCTGAGCCAGGACCTCGGCCGGACCAGAACCGTTCGGCTGCAGGTGCTCTCGGTCTACCCGGGCAATCACTGGCGGGACGTCGCCGTCTCGGAGGTCTCCTTCATCGCGCTGGGATGACGCCCGGGCCGGATGGCTCAGCCCAGGGCGATGCTGGTGACGGCCACGTAGGTGCCGGAGCCGATCGTCAGCGGCGAGATGGTGACGGACTTGAACGAGACGCCCGGCTCGGCGAACCCCTGCGGGGCGGGCTGGTCCGCGCTGGCCAGCACCCTGGCTTCGTGGCGGCCGTCGTTGGTGTCCGTGGCGACCAGCAGGTACACGAGCTGGCCGGGTACCGGCTGGGCGGCGGCAGTCGCGGACGGCGTGGCACTGGAGGACGCGGCGGTGCTGTCCGCGGTCTTGGCCATGGCCAGCAAGCGGATACTGACCGTCGAGGCGGGCGCGGCGAAGTCGATCTGCAGGGCGGTGTCCTGGCACTGCACGTTCTGGCCGGTCACGTCCATGTGCCCGGGGGCCACGAAGCGCTGCGGCGTCTGCGACGTGGTCTTCGCGTTGACCCACAACGCGCTGCCCCCGGTCGCGCACGCGGCGCGGGTGCTGTCCGGCTGCGCCGAGATGGTCACACCGGGGTAGGCGCCCGGCTGCAGGACGACGAATCCCTTGCTGACATTGGCTCCCGCGGGCGGCACGGAGAAGTCGATCTGCCTGACGCCGGGGGCGGTCGGGCTGGTGCTGGTGGGTGGGGCCGAGGGCGAGGCCGGCGGGGGTGACGTCGGGGCTGTGGTGGCCGGCGCCGAGATGCCGCCCTGCGGCGCCGTGGTGACCTGCCCCGCATTCGCGTTCCCGTTGGCCGAGTTGCGCGGGATCTTGTCCGCGATCATCTTCCCGGCGTAGCCGACCATCATGACCATCGCCATCACGCCGAGCGCTGCGCCGACCATGCGGCCCAGACCGCCCGGGATCAGCGGCCGCTGGGTCATCGTGGCTGAGGCCTCGGCCTGCACCTTCTGGTCCTTGACGGTGACCCGCACCGGGTGACGCAGCTCGGAACCACCCCAGCGCATCCGGGACTTGGCGTGCGCCCTTACCACGGCGGAACTCTCCGGCTGAAGCCTGACCCGGGCCGGCACCAGGGTGAGCTTGACCCCGGGCTGCAACTGGCGACCGTCCAGCTCCAGATCCAGCGGGGTGTTCCCGGTGTTGGACACGGTCACGTCGAACTGGCTCCGGCGGCGTGCCGTGGTCTCGGGCGGCTGCATGTCCAGCGTGACAGCCGGTGCGGCCTTGATCTCCAGCCGGAGCTCTTCGGCCCGCCGGGCGTCCTGCCGGTACGGCGAGCTGACCAGAACGCCGGCCACGAGTCGCATCGCCTGCGGCGGATGTTCCTGCGGCACCGAAACCGTGACGTGCACGGTGGCGGTCTCGTTCGGATTGAGCTTGCACAGCGGCGGGTCCTGGACCGTGACGCCACGCGGCAGGCCGACCACACGGACGGCGTAGTGCTCGGTCACCGCCGAGGTGTTGGCTATCTGCACCGCAAGCTGAACCCGCTCACCGGGACCCAGTTCCACCAGGCTCGGTGAGAGCGAGACGCCCATCGACACCCCGACCACCTCCGCGACCCACCCCGACAGGCGATCCGCACCGGCCGCCGGTCAGGTGCACTCTACGGCCCCGTCCGCGGCTCTGATCGCCGTGCGCCGAAAAGCTACCCCTTGGGCCTGCTCACACGTGAATCGCGGCCGCGTCCGCGGAATGCGCTACTTCGGGAACAGGTAGATGAGGGCGGCCGTCAACACGCTGATGGCAGTGATGACCGCCACAACCGTTGCGGCGGCTCGCAACCCAGCCCTCCGGTAGCCGGAGTCCGGACCGATCCGCATCACCAACGGCTCAGGGCTGACCACCCTCTGCGGTGTCGCGGTCACGGCCGGCTGCAGCGGTGCCGCCGCGTCCCACAGGCCGCTGGCCGCGAGGTCGACGGTGACCCGGGCGCTGTCCGGCTCCGGCGGCGGAGGCAGCGGAACCGGTTCGGGCACAGGGGGCGCCGTGGCCGGTCCGGGCAGCCGGGACCCGGCCGAGATGGCCGCGCCCAGGCAGACCGCGTACTTCGGGTGCTCGTCGATGGTGATCGGGATGCCGATATCCGCGGCCATCATCCGCTGCACGATCGGCATACGGCTGGCACCGCCGACGAGCAGAACGGCGTCCAGCTCCGCGATGGTCAGCCCGGCGTCGGCCACCGCGCCCCGGAACACCTCGATGGTGGCCTGCACCAACGGTTCCACGTCCTGCTCGAGCTGATCGCGGGTGATCGACACCTCGGCGACCAGATCGGGCAATACCACGGGAATGATGGCGCTGCGGGAGCTGGACAGTGATTCCTTGGCCTGCACCGCCGACGCCCGCAGCATGGCCAGGCCGGCGCGGACCTGCGGGTCGGAACGGTCCAGCGCCGTCCATGCCGGCTCGAGGCAGGCTGCGACCCGGCGTACCACGGCGTCGTCGACATCGAGACCGCCGACCGCCTCGGTACCGGCCGCCTGACCGAGGATCTCGAAGCCGGACTCGGTCTTGCGGAGCAGGCTGGCGTCGAAGGTTCCGCCGCCCAGGTCGTAGATGCCGATGGTGGTGCCCGGGCGCAGCGGCCTGCGGCTGGCGTAGTGGACCGCCGCGGCCGCGGGCTCCGGCAGGATGGTCAGCCGGTCCGGGCTGACTCCGGCGTCAGCGGCCGCTTCGGCCAACAGCCGGACCCGGTAGTCCCGCCAGGTCGCCGGTGCCGTGACCACGAGCTGCTCCGGCGCCTCGCCCTCCCGGTCGGTGACCACCCGCAGCACCCCGGCGAGCAGCGCGGTGACCAGTTCGCGGGCCGTGACCTCATGGCCGGCCAGCAGGAAACCCACGTCGTCGCCGAAACGGCGCTTGAACTCGGCCGCGACCCGTTGCGGGGCGGTGGCGGCGCGGAGGGCCGCCGCCTCGCCGACCAGGAGGGTGCCGTCGTCCTCGACGAGGACGACCGACGGAATGGCATGAGCCCGGTCACCGAGCGGGATGGACTGCGCCAGGCCGTCCCGGTAGGTGGCGGCCGCTGTCCAGGTGGTGCCGAGATCGACCCCGAGGGCGTACAACGGCGCCTCCCCTCACGCGGTGGTCCGGCGGCATCGATCGGTCAGCAACGACCTGCGGCCGGGCACCGCCAAGTCAAGGCCAACCCTACGCGGCCGGACCAGGTCGGGGCGTCGCCCACCCAGGTGAGGGGGAACTCACCTGCGCCGGGGGACGCTCTGCCCGGTCGGCTTCACCTTCGGTCATAGCTGGGCCGGGCATCTGTCCGCCACGGACCGGGGCCGCCTACGGTGCTGCCGGGCAGGCACATGTGCGAAAACAAGGGGAACAGCCCATGGATGGGTGGACCACGTCCGTCGTCGGGGAACCCGGTCCCGTGGACGGAATGGCGTCGGCAGCGAACGCGGCAGAGGTCGCCTGGCTGGTAGACCGCTACGAGAGCCTGGTGGCGAACGTCGGACGGGCGGTGAAAGGCAAGGAACCGGTGATCAGGCTTGCCATCCTGTGCCTGATCTCCGAGGGCCACCTGCTGATCGAGGACGTCCCGGGCGTGGCCAAGACGTTGCTGGCGAAGGCGATCTCCGGCTCCTGCGACGCCCGCCAGGCCCGGGTGCAGTTCACCCCGGACCTGCTGCCAGCGGACATCACCGGCACCTCCGTCTACCACCAGGGCACTGGCCGGTTCGAGTTCCACGAGGGCCCTGTCTTCGCGAACGTGGTGCTCGGCGACGAGATCAACCGTGCCTCGCCGAAGACCCAGTCGGCTCTGCTCGAGGTGATGGAGGAGCGCCAGGTCACGGTGGACGGCCGGCCCTGCGCGGTGCCGCGCCCGTTCATGGTGATCGCCACCCAGAATCCGGTGGACCACCAGGGCACGTACATCCTGCCCGAGGCGCAGGTCGACCGGTTCATGGCCAAGTGCTCGATGGGCTATCCGTCGCACGAGGCCGAGACGGAGGTGCTGACCCAGCGCACCACAGGCCGGCGCGAGACGGTGCTGACACCCGTGCTCGGCACCGCCGACCTGGAGCGGATGATCGACATCGTCCGCCGCGTGCACATCGCCCCCGCGATCAAGGACTACATCGTCACCATCGCCCAGGCCACCCGGACGCTGCCACAGGTCCGGCTCGGGGTCAGCCCCCGTGGCTCGGTCGCGCTGGCCCAGGCCACTCAGGGCATGGCCGTAACCCGGGGCCGCCCGTTCGTGATCGTCGAGGATGTCAAGGCGCTGGCGGCGCCGGTGCTGGCACACCGGATGATCCTGACGCCCGAGGCCGAGCTGCAGGGCGCCACCGCGCTGTCGCTGGTGGAGTCCGTGCTGGCCGCGGTTCCGGTGCCGATCGAGCGCTCACCGGTGTGAGGTCACCGTGCTGACGGAGACCGGGCGGGCCGTCGCCGTCCTTGCCGTCCTGCTGCTGGCCGCCGGGGCGATGCTGGACTACCCGGAGGTGCTGGCGGTCGGTGTTGCCTGCCTGCTGGCCCTGCTGGTCGCGGCGGCCTGGATGTTCCTGCGGCCGGATGTGACCGCCACCAGGCGGATCGAACCGGAGCGGGTCAGGGCCGGCGAGCCGGCGCACGCGATCCTCAACATCGTGAACGAGGCCAGCCGGCCGAGCCCGCCGATCATCGCCACCGAGGCGATCGCCGACCGCAAGGTGCTGGTGGCCGTGCCGTCGCTGTCCGGGCGCGGTTCGACCTCGGTGCGGTACCGGTTGCCGACGGACCGCCGGGGCGTCTTCACCGTCGGCCCGCTGACCATCGGGCACGCCGACCCGTTGCGGCTGATGCGGGTCACCCAGTCGTACACCTCGCAGACCACGCTGTGGGTGCACCCGCAGGTGCACGCCGTGGCTCCGTTGCCCTGGGGGCGCAACCGCGACCTCGACGGTGTTACCTCTGACAACTCCCCGCGCGGCGGCGTGGCCTTCCACAGCCTGCGCGAGTACCACGCGGGCGACGACCGGCGCTTCATCCATTGGCGGTCCAGTGCCCGGCTCGGGACGCTGCTGGTTCGTCATCAGGTGGTGCCGAGCCACCCGCGGATGCTGATCATCCTGGACACGTCGCTGGCGCCGTACTCCGGTGACTCCTTCGAGGACGCGGTCCGGGTGGCCGCCTCGCAGGCGACGGCGGCCGGCATACGCGGCTTCCCGCTCGAGGTCCGCACCACCGGCGGACGGGCCGCCGGCTGCCCCGGCTCCGCAGGCGGTCTGCGGCCGATCCTGGACCTGCTGGCGGAGGTACAGCCGAGCGCCGACGACCCCGGGCTGTCCGCTCTGACCGGTGTCGTGCCGGAGGAGGACGGCGTCTCGCTCGGGGTGGTCACCGGCCAGGTGGATCACGGCTCGGCCACGATGCTGTGCGCGATCCGCAGGCGGTTCGGCGTGGTCACCCTGGTGATGGTCGGCGAGCAGTTCAACCGTCCGGCACCGAACCTTCGCGGGGTGCTCGCCTTCAACGTGCGCACCAGCACCGATTTCGCCCGGGTGTGGGCAGGCGTGGTGACGTCGTGAGGAAGCGAAGGAACGGCAAGCCGGACCGATCCGTTCCGGCACATGGGCAGCCGGCCGACGGCGGCTCCATCGCCGAGTGGTTCTTAGAGCCCGTCCCCGCCGCCGGCGCGCAGGAGACGGTCTGGATGGGTGCCGGTGGCGCGCCGGCGAGTGCCGGCTCCGGTGGGGCCTTCGCGCCGGCCATGAACGGACCGGGGGCCGGAGCAGGGGCCGGTCCCGGCGCTCCGCCCCTCGGTCCGGCTTCCGACTGGGCTGCCTCGCCGGCAGACGAGCAGCTCTGGTCCGAGCCGTCCGGCCGCGACCGGGCCGGGTCGTTCGGCGCCGGAGAAGCCCTGCCGGTGGCCGGGGGCCTCGACCCGGACAGTACCGAGGAGCCGGACGCCGAGGAGCAGCGACGGCCCCGCCGGCGGAGGCGAAGGATCGGCTCCCTGCGCACCGCGTTCCAGTTGCTCGTGGCCGGTGCCCTCGCGGTGGACGCGGACCTGTTCTTCGGGGCGTACTTCTCCGGCACCTCCTGGCTGCGCCCGGTGATGATCGCGGCCGCGGCCGGGCTGGTCACCGGCGCGACCCTCGGCTGGTCGCGCCTGCCCGGCGAGCTGGTCGCGCTGCTGGCCGCGATCGGTGCCGCGCCGGTGCTGCTCTACAGCGTCTTCGCGCATCGCACCAACGCGGGCATGCCCTCGATGGACCTGTTGCGGGACCTGGCGGATGCGGCCGGCCACGGCTGGAACCGCATGCTCACCATGGGCCTGCCGCAGGACCCGACGCCGCAACTGCTCGCCCTGCCGGTCCTGCTGGCGTGGATCGGCGCGGTGGGGGCGACGATCCTGGTGCAGCGTTCCCGAATGGTGCTGCTGCCGATGCTGCCTCCGTTCGCGGTGTTCGTGATGGCGCTGCTGCTGACCGCCCCGATGAACGCGTTCCGGCTGCAGGTCACGGCCGGCCTGGTCGGGCTGTCGGCGCTGCTGGCCTTCCTCCGCTCCGGCGAGTCGATCGCCGTTGAGGCGCCGGGCAGCCGGCAGGAAGTGGTCGCGCCGCAGACGCGGGACGCCATCGGCGAGACGCCGATGGTGCGCAGCGCGGTGCTGAGCCGGGCCGTGCTCGGCATCCCCGCGCTGGCGCTGATCTGCACCCTCGCCCTGGTCGTCGCCTGGCTGAACCCGTTCGTCGAGGGCAAGAACCGCTACGACCTGCGCGAGCACCGCACCGTGTCGCCGCGGGTGATGTCCGGGTTGAGCCCGCTCAGCGAGGTGAAGCCGGAGCTGACCACGAACCCGGCCAGGAGCCTGTTCTCCGGGCGACTCCGGGTCGAGGCCGGTGCCCCGGTACCGGACCGGTTGCGGCTGGCCACGCTGGACCGGTTCGACGGCGTGACCTGGGCCTCCGGCGACCGGTTCGTGCCTCCGTCGACGCGGATCGAGCCGCCGATGGCGATCGACCGTCCGGCGCAGGTCAGTCTCGAGGTGACCGTGGACGGCCTGGAGGGGCGGTGGCTGCCGACGGTCGGCGAGCCGCTGCACATCACCGGCGCCGGCATCGGCGTCGGTGTGGCCAGCTCGTCCCTGATCAGCGACGCAGCGGATCCCAGCGGCCTGCAGTACGCAGTGAGCGGTGTGATCTCCGCCGACGCGTCTGCCGAGAACGCGAAGCTGGACGACGCGGTGCCCGGCGGCGGTGCCGTCACGCAGCCGCTGCCGATCACCGACGTGCTGGACGACCTGCGCGGGTACGCCGACCGGATCACCTCCGGCAAGACCAGCGCCTACGGCAAGCTGGTGGCGCTCCAGCGCTACGTCAAGTCGGTGTCGAAGTACAGCATCCAGGCTCCGCCCGGGGAGTCCTACGCGGCGGCTCTGGCGATGCTGCAGTCGGTCGATCCGTACAAGTCCACCTTCGCCGCCCAGCGGGCCAGCACGTTCGCGATCCTCGCTCGGGCGGAAGGGCTCCCGGTCCGGGTCGTGGTGGGGTACAAGCTGTCCCACCTGGCTCCGGACGGCAGCTTCACGGTGACGACAGCTGACGTGGATGCCTGGCCCGAGGCGCTCCTCAGCGGCGTCGGCTGGGTCGCGTTCCCGGTGGTGTCCAACCAGAACGAGTCGAAGACGCCGCCGACCAGCCAGCCGGGCGTGATCCCGTCCCGCAGCCCGCAGATCGTGCCGCCGCCGCAGACCGACGTGGACAAGGGCCTGGCCGGCAGTGCCGCCGGCTCGCTCGGCGAGGTCGGGCGCCGCGCCGTGTCGGGTTTGCTGATGCTCGTGGTCGCGCTGGTGTTGTGCCTGGCCGTGATCTGGCTGCTGAAGGTGATCCGTCGCAGGCGTCGCCGGCACGCCGGCAGCCCGGCGGCGCGGCTGGCTGGTGCCTGGGCGGAGATGACCGACCGGTTGACCGAGGCGGGGCTGCATCCAGCCCGGTCCGCGACACCGTCGGAGATCGCCGACGAACTCGCCGACCGGGTCGGGTTCGAGGTGGCGGCACCGGTCGGGGAGGTCTCGCCGCTGCTGTCCACTGCGGCCTTCGCGCCGTGGCCGCCGGAGCCCTCGGACGCCGTCGCCGCGTGGACACTGGAGCGGCGGCTGCGGCGGGCTCTGGCTCGGCAGTCCAGAACACTGCGCTGGCGCAGACCCATCGATCCGCGGCCACTGCTGCCGTCCCGGGCCCGGCGGAGCCGGCTCGCCGTGTTCGACGCCCGGGCCAGGGGCCAGAGCTCGGGCAGCACCCGTGAGGTCGCGGCGGCGGTGCGACGGGCGTCCGGAGGCAAGGGTACCCGGAAAGCCTGAGCCGGCCGCGGGAGACGCCGCTCCGGCCGCAACGTCAGAACATGGCAGCAGACTCCACCGGGCAGGCGCGGTGGAGTCTGCTCGCGCGTACGCATGCGTCATCGGCGAGGCGGCGTCCGTCACTGTAGGGAGTGGTCGGGGTGACCGGGTTCAGGCAGGCGTCTGGGAGGTTCCGTGCTGGCCCGGGGGGTTGGTGGGCGCCAGTCCTGCACCTTCACCGCGCTCGCGGACCAGGCCGTGACCGTCACCTTCGCCCCGGCGCCGCTGAAGGTGGCAACCGACATCGTCCAGTTCGACTGCCGGTTCGATCCACCCCGGATCGACTACCTGCGGGCGAATGGGGTGAGCGCCCCCGAATCCCTCGGCACGCGGGGCTCCGGTGCGGCGATCGACGTGTCCGCCCACGCGCCCTCCATGTCAATCGTGGACCGGACCGAGATCTGGGAGTCCTTCAGCGGCACCTGCTCCACGCAGCCCGGTGGCGCTGGCACGCAGTCGGGCCTGGCCTGGTCCCACCAGACAACCGCCATCTGGCAGACCTCCGCGTCGGTGAGCTGGCACGCTCCGAGCTGCCCCAACGGGTACCCCTATGGAACCGGCAACGGCACCCTGCACGTGACGGCGACCAACGGTGACCAATCCACGACGGGCGGCACGATCACGTACGGCTGGAGCATCGGGGGTTGATCCGCCGGACGGGTGGCCCGACGGTCCTGACACGCTGGGCCACCGGGCCGGGTCGAGGGGTGCATCGGTGACGGAGTTCGTCGAGGTCGGCGACGACGAGGAGTGGCTGCGAGCCTGCCTGGAGGTGATCCGGGCAGCCTTCGCCACCGTCGCGGACGAGTTCGGCTTCACCGAGCGGAGCGCCCCGACGAACGCGGCGTTCTGGGACCTGGTCCGGCTGCGTGCCGAAGGCACCCGCGGTGCTCGGCTGTTCGCGCTGCTGATCGACGGGTCAGTCGTCGGCTGCGTGTCGCTGCGGCCCTCGTCCGCGGCTGGGGCGCTCGAGCTGGAACGGCTCGCGGTGTCGCCGCGGCACCGGCACCGGGGGTATGGCCGGGCCCTGCTGGACCACGCGTTCGCGGCCGCGGCCGCGGCCGGCGCCGTCCAGGTCCGGATCGGCATCATCGCCGAGAACGAGCGCTTGGACCGCTGGTATCGCGGGTACGGGTTCCGGCCGACCGGCACTCGCCGGTTCGACCACCTGCCGTTCGGGGTGAGTTACCTGCAGATAGCAGTGGCGACCGCGGGGTTCGATGAGCCGGGAGTCAGTGCTCGGTGACATGCTGGGTTCGACCGTCCGGCGGCGTGGCCGGCCGTTCGGGGGAGGAGAGAGGCGTGGCACCAGGGGTTCGTGGGGACTCCGGGGGGCGATGGCGCGTTCGTCGCCGCGGGATCCGGGCGCTACCGGAGGCAGACAGCGAGGACCTGACCGCGCTCCAGGAGGCGCATCAGGCGCTGGTCCGCCAGCGTCAGGACGCCGAGCGGGTCGCTCTCGCCGTCCGCGCCGTGCTCCGCAGGGAGAATGGCCCGCTCGCCGTCGTCCGGGCTGCGCAGGGGATCGCGAACGCCGCTCTGGTGGCTCTGTTCCAGCCGGACGGCCACGGCGATCTGGTCTGCGTGAGCAGCATCCCGGACTCACTGCTGGGTATGCGGCTGCCGATCGGCGGCACATCCCTGGTGGCCGGCTGCCACGACTCCGGCCAGCCCGCCTGGGTGGATGACTGGGCGAGCGATCAGCGGATCGAGTCCGAGCGGGCCGCCACCGAGCAGGCGGTCGGCGACGTGCGGCTACGGCAGGGTGTCGGCTACCCGATCACGAACGACGGGCGGCGCCTTGGCGTCCTGCTGCTCGCCTGCCCCGAGACCGCCCCGGACGTTCGCGGTAACTCCGCCATGCTCGACCTGCTCGCGACCGAGACCGCGCTGGCGCTGGCCCATGAAGCGCTGCTGCTGGAGCTCGAACGCCTGTCCGGGAGCGATCCGCTGACCGGCGCCGCCAACCGGCGTGCCTGGGAGCTGACCCTGGCCCGGGAGCTGCCGCGCGCGGTCAGGGAGGGGCACCCGATCTGCCTGCTGATGATCGACCTCGACCATTTCAAGCGGTACAACGACGTCCACGGCCACACCGCCGGGGACCGGGTGCTGCGCACCGTGGCCGAGTCCTGGCAGTCACGCTTGCGTCCCGGTGACCTGCTCTGCCGCTGGGGCGGCGAGGAGTTCGCCGTGCTGCTCCCGAACTGCACGGTCTGGGGGGCGAGAGTGGTCGCCGAGGCGTTGCGAGCGCTGATGCCTGCGGGCATCACCTGCTCGGTGGGTGTCGCCGAATGGGACCACGAGGAGTCCGACCACCAGCTGATCGCCCGCGCGGACAGCTACCTGTATGGGGCCAAGGCGGCCGGTCGCAACTGTGTCAGCACCACCCGCGGCTCCCGGTGACGGCTCCGGCCGGGCCCGAAGGCCCGGCCGGAACGACTGTGCTGCGGTTGCGGGCGGTCAGTGCCCGTGTCGCCGCCTGGGGAACCACGCGCGCGGGGTCGTCCGGTAGACCGCGGACACGGAGTAGCCGTGCCGGTCCAGTCGCAGCGCCGCGGCCCGGGCCCTGGCCATCCCGCGCGCGTTGAGGTGATGGATCGCGGTCAGCCTGAGCACCTCACGCGAATCGCCGCCCGTGGCATCGATCCGGATCAGCCCGACCTTGGGCGCGTAGTACTTCAGCTGGTGGCCGTCCTCGGGTGCCAGAGGGCTCCACTCGTCGACCACCAGCACGTGCGAGAAACAGCCCACCGGGACGCAGACCCGCTGGCCGACCTTCTTCACCTGGCCCACGTCGTAGAAGTCGATCGCCGGCGCCCGGCCCTGGACGAACGCGGGGCTTCCGACCCGCGGGTGCCCGGGGACCAGGATCCCGGCCGTGGCGCCAGCCACCCCGGAGATCCAGGTGCTGGGTGCCCCGGCGAACTCGCCGTTCTCGTACTCCTCGGGATACTCACCCATCGTCCAGACGTTGCCGCGGGCGTCCTGGGCCATGAAGGCCAGCTCGGCCTCGGTCAGCTCGCCGTCGTTGATGTCCCGGTCCCAGATCACCCGGGACGTGTGCCCGCCGACCTTCTTCACCAGATCCGTGACGGTGAAGATGACCCGGTGCGGGTGGCTTCCCTCGGCGTCGGTCACGGTGCCGTCGTAGACGTACTGCGTGCCCGGACGCAGCGGGAAATACCGGGACGTGGTCCTGGTCGGATGCGGGAAGCGGCCGGTCCCGTGGCCGGCCGGCGCTGTGCCCGCCCGCAGTGACGCCGGGATCTGTTGCCCGGCAGCGACGAGCGGCGCCGAGACCCCGGCGGGCCGCACGGTCAGCCCGGTACTCGCGGCCGCCCCGGGCATGCCGGTGACGACCAGCGGGAACGTCGCCAGCGCGCCCGTCACCGCGACTCGAAGGACGCGTTCACGACGCATCGATACCACCTCCAGGAAGGGCTCCGGCCACGGTCGCACGGCGACCGAATCGGAGGTACAGCGACGGCAGGACGAACAGGTTGAGCAGGGTGGAGGTGACCAGACCACCGAGGATCACCACGGCGAGCGGGTGCTCGATCTCGTGCCCGGGCCGCTCTCCCAGCACGACCAGGGGGACCAGCGCGAGCCCGGTGGCCAGCGTGGTCATCAGGATGGGTGACAGCCGCTCGCGCGCGCCCCTGACCACCAGGGCCGGGCCGAACGGTTCGCCCTCCACCTGCTCGAGGTGCTGGCAATGGTTGATCAGCAGGATGCCGTTGCGTGCGGCGATGCCGAACACGGTGAAGAACCCGACGAGGGAGCCGAGTGAGATGATCCCGCCACCGATCCAGGCCGCGAGCACGCCGCCGACCAACGCCATCGGCAGCGTGATGAAGACGAAGATCGCCAGCCGCCAGCTGCGGAACGAGGCCTGCAGCAGCAACAGGATGCAGATCCCCGCGATGATCGCCGAGCTGAGCAGCCGGCTCTGGGCGGCCTGCCGCTCGGCGTACTCACCGAGCACCTCGGCGTGGTAGCCGCGGTCGAACTTGACCGTTTCCAGCTTGTCGGTCAGCTCCCGCACCACCGAGCCCAGGTCCCGACCCTGCCACGCCGCCGCCGACGTCGAGTCGGCGGGAGTCACCCTCGCGCTCGATCGAATTCGGGTTGGGCTCGAGCGTCACGTCGGCCACGTCCTTGAGCAGCACGTGCCGCCCCGAGGGCGTGTCGATCGGCAGGTTCTCGATGTCGGTCAGGCTGTTGCGGGTGGATGGCGTGCTCCAGACCACCGTGTCGTAGGCCCTGCCGCTGCGGAAGATGTCGCCGACCTCCTCGCCGGCCACCAGGGTCGCCGCTGCCCGCCGGACGTCGCCCGGCTTGAGCCCGTACCGTTCGGCCTGCGCCAGCCGCACCCGGACCTGCACCTGCGGGGTGTCGGCCGAGATGTCGGTGTGCGCGTCGACCACCCCGTCGATGCCGGCCAGGATGTGCTCGATCTCGACCGATTTGGCCCGCAACACCTTGAGATCCTCGCCGTAGACCCGGATCACAATCGGTTCCTTGCCGCCGGTGAGCACCTCCTCGATCCGCTCGTCCAGGTAGGTCTGCACCTCGCGGAACAGGCCCGGATAGCTCTCAGCGATGGCGTTCACCTGGTCGATGGTCGACTGGTAGTCAGCCGACGGGGACATGCTGATCCAGTTCTCGCCGAAGTTGACCCCGAAGACCTCCTCACCGAGGAACGCCTGGCCGATGTGCGCCCCGAAGCTGCGCACGCCGGGGACGGCCATCAACTCCTTGCTGACGGCGGTGGTTGTGCGCGCCGTCTCGGCGTCGGACGTGCTCGGCACCGCCACCCAGTGCATCAGGACATCCCGCTCCTTGAACGCGGGGAACAGGGACTGGCCGAGCATCGGGAACACGCCCACTCCGAGCAGCGTGACCAGGCCGACTGCCACGTAGGCGGCCCGCGGCCGGCCGATGATCCGCATCAGCAGGGAGCTGTACCGCGCCTGTAGCCAGCTGACCAGCGGCGAGACGCGCCGCTCGACCCGGGCCTTGCGCAGCAGGATCAGGGTGAGCGCCGGGGTCAGGGTGAGTGCCACGACCATCGAGGCGACGATGGCCAGCGTGTAGGACAGCGCCAGCGGCCGGAAGAACGCGCCGGTCAGGCCCTGAAGCAGGAACACCGGGATGGCCGCCGCCACGATGATCAGGGTCGCGTAGACGATCGGGCTGCGGACCTCGAGCGAGGCGTCCAGCACCACTGCGGCGACGGACCTGTCGCTGCCCGACAACCGGTGCTGGCGGAGTCTTCGCAGGATGTTCTCGACGTCGATGATGGCGTCGTCCACCACCGCCCCCAGCGCGATCACCAGCCCCGCCAGGGTCATCGTGTTGATGGTCGCGCCGCGCCAGTAGAGCACGAGCATCGCCGCCATCAGCGACAGCGGGATGGTCAGCAGGCTGATCAGGGCGACCCGCCACTCGAACAGGAACAGCGCCAGGATGACCACGACCAGCAGGAAGCCCAGCACCAGCGCCTGGGACAGGTTGCGGATCGCCAGCCGGACGAAGTTCGCCTGCTGGAACACCTTGGTGTCGAAGGTGACATCGGACATCCCGGGCTGCAGCTCGTGGATGGCGTCCTCGACCTGACCGGTGAGCTGCAGGGTATTGGCCCACGGCAGCTTCTCCACCACCAGCAGCAGGCCGGGCTTGCCGTTCACCACGGCGTCGCCGGACAGCGGCTGGTGGTCCTCCTTCACCACCGCCACGTCGCCCAGCCGGACCTCCTTGCCGGGGCCGCTGATGATCGGGACGGCGGCCAGGTTGTCCGGGGTGATGATGGGCAGCACGTGCTGCACGGTGAGCTGCTGGTTGGGCGTGGTGACCGCTCCGCCGGTACCGATCACGTGGCCGTTGGAGAACCGCAGCAGGCCGGAGTCGACCGAGTCGGAGGTCGTCTCCATCACCTGGTCGAGGGTGACTCCCTTGGCCTGCATCCGTTTCGGCTCGACCTGGACCGTCATCATCTGCAGCCGCTCGTTCCAGATCGCCACGTTGGCGACCCCGGGGATCTGCAGCAGCCGGGCCCGGACCTTCCAGTACGCGGTCATCGACATCGCGACCAGGGACTGCGTGTCCGAGGTCATCCCGATGTGCATCACCCGCCCGGTCGCGGATACCGGCGCGAGCATCACCGGTGGCGCGGCCCAGGTGGGCAGCGTGTTCGACACCGTGGCCAGCCGTTCCTGCACCAGCTCCCGGGCCCGCAGCAGGTCGGTCTTCTGGCTGAAGAGCAGCTCGATCGAGGACAGCTGCGGCACCGAGCGGGAGCGCATGTCCTCCAGCCCCGGAACGCCGTTCAGCGCCTGCTCGAGCGGGACGCTGACCAGCTGTTCGACGTCAGAGGTGGACAGGCCCAGGCAGATGGTCTGGATCACCACGCGGGGCGGGGCGAACTCGGGGAAGACGTCCACCCGCATCGACGGCAGTGAGGCCACGCCGAAGACCATCATCGCCACCGCCGAGGCGACGATCAGGAACCTGAACCGCAGGCTGGACGAGACGATCCAGCGCATCAGCGTGCGAGGCCGCGCATCGCCACCGGATCCCGGCTCCCGCGGCGCCGGAACCGGACGGGCCGACCCGGTCATTGCTCGCCGCTGATCTCGGCCTCGGCACCGAGCAGTTCCGGCGCGCCGATGATGACGACGGCCGTACCCACAGCCGGGCCGTCGTCCAGCACGGCCACGTCGCCCTGGATGGTGGTCACCGTGATCGATGCCCGCAGGTAGGTCCGCGGGGCCTTCATGGTGTAGGCCCAGGTGGCGCCGTCGCTGTCGTAGACCACCGCGGCGTACGGGATCACCTTGTGCGTGGCCAGTTTCGCAGTGCCGACGGCGACCGCGGTCTGGCTGACGGTGGCGGTGCGGATCCCGATCCTGCGGTCGGCCTCCTCGGTCAGCGTGACCTGCTTGAGGTCGGTGCCGGCGACCGGGCTGAGCGTGACCGGTCCGGGCTCGGCCTCGGGCTCAGACGTGCCGCAGCCGGCCAGCAGCGCGGCAGCCAGGGCCGCCACGCCGATCGCTGCCGGCAGCCGCAGCCGGATTCCCTTGCGGGTAAGCAGGTTTCCCGTGCGGTTGCGCTGGATGGCGTTCATCGACGTACCCCTCCTCAGTCGGTTCGCGCCGTCAGATGGACACCGGCTCGGGCGCCGGGTCCGTTCTGGGCCGGGCCGCGCGGGTGCTGCGCACCTGCAGCAGCAGGGCGGGCAGGACGACGGTGACCACCAGGACCGAGGTCACCAGTCCGCCGAGAGCGGTGACGGCGAACGGGCGCAGCAGCTCCAGCCCCGGCCGACCGCCGAGCACGGCGACGGGCACCAGCATCACCGCCGTGCCGAGCGCGGCGACCAGCACCGGCAGCACCCGCTCACGGGTCGCGTTGAGCACTGCGTCACCCGGCGGCCCGCCCGGTTCCGCCTCCAGCACGGCGACCCTGCGGGCCAGCGCCACCGCGCCGCGCACGGTCAGCGCGAACACCGCGAACAGCGCTGCCAGGGCGCCGGCCGAGCGCACGCCGCCGACCAGCGGGGCCACCAGCACCCCGCCGACACCGGACAGCGGCAGCAGCACCAGCAGCATCGCCGCCCGCCGCCAGCTGCCCAGCGCGGCCTGCAGCAGCAGGTAGATCACGGCCAGCCCGGACCCCGCGTAGATCAGCACCCGCCGGGTGCCGGCCTGCGCCACGGTCGCGCTGCCGAGCACCTGTGCGTGGTACTCGCGTGGCATGGACACGGCGGCGACGGCGGACGAGACGTCGTGCGACACCGCGGACGCGCTCCGACCGCTCACCGACGCCACCACGTCGATGCTGCGCGAGACCTGGTCATGGGTGATCACGGCGGGCTGCGCCGTCAGGCTCACCTTCGCCACGTCTCCGAGCCGGACCTTGCCGCTGGACGGGGTGTCGATGAGCAGGTCCTGCACGCCGGTCAGGCTGGCCCGGGTCGACGGTGTGCCGGTCACCACGACGTCGAACACCTTCGCCTGCTCGTACAGGCTGCCCACGATCAGCTGGGAGACCAGTGTGGTGGCGTCCCGCCGCACGTCCCCGGGCCTCAGGCCGTATCGCTGGGCGGCCGCCAGGTCGACCTGGACCTGGACCGTCGGGCGGAGCGTGAACGGGATCACGTGGGCGCCGCGCACCCCGTCGATCCCGCCGATCGCCGAGAGCACCTCGCGAGCCTTGGCGTTCAAGGTGGTGAAGTCCGAGCCGTAGACGCGCACCACGAGGTCGTTGCGGTCCTCGGTGGTGGCTGCGGCGACCTGCGCGCCGGGATACGTCACGAGCTGGGTGGCCAGGCCCGGGTAACCGCGGGCCACGGTGCGCACCGCCGACCGGGTCGCCTCGTAGTCGGCGCCGTCGGCGAGCCGGATCCAGATCTCGCCGGAGTCCACGTCGACCGCCTGGTCGGAGCTGATCGCGCGGCCGACGTGCACGCCGACGTCGCGGACCCCGGAAACGCCGCGCAGCTCCTGGGTCATCGCCGCCGTGACCCGGTCCATCTCGGTCAGGGACGTCCCCGAGACGGCCTGCACCTGCAGCAGCAGGTTGGGGTCCTTCAAGGTGGGCAGCAGCGGGTGTGCTCCGAGCTGCGGGATGATCGCCAGCCCGGCAACGGCCAGCACCGCGGCCGCGATCCAGGCCCGGCCCGGGCGATGCAGGATCCTCGGCGCGGCCCAGTCCACCGCCCGTTCCAGCACGCGGCGGGCCGGCGGCACCCGAGTCTGCGGGCTGTCCGACAGCAGGGCCAGTGCCAGGGTCGGGGTGAGCAGGAGGGCGACCAGCGTCGAGGCCACCAGCGCCAGGGCGTAGGTGAACACCAGTGGCCGCGTGAACGTCGTGGTCAGGGTGCTGAGCATGAGCAGCGGGACGGTGGCCACCAGGATCGCGAGGGTCGCGAACATCAGCGCGCCGCGCGACTCCAGGCAGGCCTCCACGACGGTCCGGGCCCGGAGCCCGTCCTCGGCGCCGTGCCGCTCGCGCAACCGCCGCCGGATCAGGTCGACGTCCGAGACCCCGTCGTCGATCACCAGGGCGAGCGCGGCGCCCAGGGCGAGCAGGGTGATCGTGGTGATCGTGCCGCCACGCAGGTGGATCACGTAGGCGGCGGCGAGCAGCGACGCGGGCACGGTGACCAGGGCCACCACGGCCGCCCGCCAGGACGAGAACGCCCACAGCACCAGCCCGATCAGCAGGACGAACCCGATCAGCACCGCCAGGCCGGTGTTGTGCAGCCACGAGTTCAGGAACCCGGCCGGGCGGTACACCGAGGTGTCCACGGTGATCCCGCCCAGGCCCGGCGCCATGTCACGCATGGCGTCGTCGACGGCGCGGCTGACCTCCAGGGTGTCCGCGCCGGGGAACTTCTGCACCACCATCACGACGCTCGGGGTGTCCGCGATCGCCGCGTCGCCGATCAGCGGCTGGTGGTCCTGCACCACCTTGGCTACGTCACCGAGGCGCAGGGTGCCGGTCGGCGCGTCCTGTACCGGGACGGCGGCCAGCTCGCTCGGGCTGCTGATCGGCAGCACGTGCTGGATCGACAGCCGCTGGTTCGGCGATTCCACGAAGCCGCCGGTGCCGGGCGTCGAGGCCTCGACGAAGGTCAGCGGGGAGACCCACAGCGCATTGCCCGCGGTCTCGATCACCTGGGTCAGCGAGATCTTCCTGCGGTTCAGCTCGGCCGGGTCCACCTGCACCTGGAGCTGCCGGTCACGCTGGCCGAAGATGGCCACGTTGGCCACACCGGGGATGCCCATCAGCTTGGGCCGG
This sequence comes from uncultured Actinomycetota bacterium, assembly GCA_963740575.1. Classification (GTDB taxonomy): domain Bacteria; phylum Actinomycetota; class Actinomycetes; order Actinomycetales; family Kineosporiaceae; genus CAVUET01. The sequence goes on from CAVUET010000007.1 coordinate 274,144, forward strand.
ATCTTCCACCTGGCCAGGACGGACATGTCGATCATCGACACCGACGACGAGCTCAGGCCGATCATGGCGACCCGCCCGGTCGAGGCCAGCGGCTCGATCATCACCGGCGGGCTGCCGACGGCGGGCAGCACGTAGGCCTGGGTCAGCCGCTCCTGCACCATCTGCCGGGCGGCGTAGATGTCGGTGCCCGGGTCGAACACCAGGTCGATCGCGGACAGTCCGGGTTCGGACCGCGAGTGCAGGTGGTCCAGCCAGGGGACGCCGTTGAGCAGGTCCTGCTCCAGCGGCACGGTGATCAACTGCTCCACCTCGGCCGCGGACAGGCCGAGCGCCTCGGCCTGGATCTGCACCGTCGGTGGGGCGAACTCCGGGTACACGTCCACCCGGGCGTGCTGCAGCCCCGCGTAGGCGAAGAACGGCAGAGCGATGGCCAGGGCCACGATGACCCGGCCGAATCTCAGTCCCGAACGCACGAGCCAGCGCACAATGACCCACCCCCGAACTCGACATGGCAGGTGTTCCGGGCACCCCCTGCACCCGGAGCGGCAAGGGCCTGGCGGGTTGTCCCGGGTGCGAACCGGTGACTTCCCGACGTCGCGGGCCATCTAAGAGGCGCGAAACCTCCCCGATCGGCTCGCTTCGTGAATACCCTTGGACCTGCAAGGCTAGGAGGGGTGGTTTGCGTTGGTCGTCCACCGCGCGAATGCATTCCCCCTCGTTCGCAGCTCAGGGGAATCGGTACCTGCGGGGGAAAGGGAGCATCCTCTCGGGGGTGGTGCTCTCCCCTCACAGCGGGGCGTCCGGTGGTCCGGGGGGTGGGGACCGAGGGCGCTTCGCGCTGCCTCTGGTTTCGCGGAAGGGCACCTAGCTCGCAAAAGCCGCTCGAGACAAGGGGTTTCGTCGCGCGTGCGGATCGCCGGGCTCGGCGCCGCGTCGACGGCACGCAGTGCGGGGCGGGGCGCGTCCTTAGTACACCGGATCGCTGAACAGAGCGCGTCATCAGTACAGCGCTTGACTGGACAGTACTTACCGGTCGAATCCCGGTACGGCGCCCGCCTGCCCCGGCTGAATCCGCTTCTGGTCGACGCCCTGCTCGCACTTCTGGTCACGATCGTGGCGCTGGACAGCCTGGTCGGCCGTCTGGCCCTGGTGGTCCAGACCGAAGACGGCGGGAGTATCCGTTTCCGGACGCCCGACCTGATCGGGGTCACCCTGCTCGTCATCGGCGCCGCGGTTCTGGTCTGGCGGCGCAGAGCGCCGCTGACAGTTCTTGCGGTGACCAGCGTTTCGTTCTTCGTCTACCACGATTTCGGATACGCACCGCCACCAATTCCCTACGCTCCGCTGATAGCGCTCAATGCGGTGGCGCTTGCCTGGGCATTCCTGCCGTCCCTCGGGGTCTGCTTGGTGCTGATCGGCGGGGTGATCGCGCTGGCGCTGACCCGGCAGAGCCCGATCACCGATGACCAGTTCCTCAGCTACGTGCTGTCCGTCCTGGCCGCCTGGGGACTCGGCTACGGCATGCAGCTCGCGCGGGTCCGGACCGAGCTGATCGAGGAGCGGGCGGTCCGGCTGTCCCGCGAGCAGGAGACCAGCACCCGGCTGGCGGTCGAGCAGGAGCGGGCCCGGATCGCCCGCGAGTTGCACGACATCGTCGCCCACCACGTCAGCCTGATCGTCGCCCAGGCCACCTCGGTCGGGCGGATCCTGCCCAGGCAGCCGGAACAGGGCCCCGCGACACTGCGGTCGATCGAGACGATCGGTCGCGAGGCGCTGGTCGAGATGCGCCGGATGCTGGACGTGCTGCAACCCGAACCGGGGCCGGACGGGCAGGAGCGCGGGCCGATGCCGGTCCTGGCGAGCCTGCCGGCGCTGCTGGCACACGTGCACCGAGCCGGGGTGCCGGTGACGCTCACCGTCCAGGGCCGGGTCCGGCATCTGCCGGTCGCCGTCGAGGTGAATGGCTACCGGATCGTGCAGGAGGCGCTGACCAACGCGGTCAAGCACGCCGGTCCGGCACGGGTTCAGGTGCTGGTCGACTACGCCGAGGACCAGTTGCGGCTGCGGATCAGCGACGACGGAAAGGGCGGGGGTGACGCCGCCCGGTTCTCGGCCGGAGGGCGGGGGCTGGTCGGGATGCACCAGCGGGTGGCACTGCTCGGCGGCCGGTTGGCCGTGGGCCCGGGAACCGGCGGGGGGTTCGAGGTGGCGGCGGAGATACCTCTGGGGGATGAGCCGGGATGACCATCCGGGTGCTGATCGCCGATGATCAGCCGCTGATGCGCGCCGCACTGCGGACCTGCCTCGAGCAGGAGCCGGACATCGGGGTGGTCGCCGAGGCCGCCGACGGGCGGCAGGCGGTCCTGCTCGCGACCCGGCTCAAGCCGGACGTCGTGATGCTCGACATCCGGATGCCGGTGATGGACGGGGTCGAGGCCACCCGGCAGTTGCTCGGCCGTCTGGACGGTGATCCGCCGCGGGTACTCATGATCACCACCTTCGACCTGGACGAGTACATCCTCGAGGCGCTCCGCGCGGGCGCCAGCGGGTTTCTGATCAAGGACGCCTCGGCCGAGGAGGTGGTGCGCGCCGTCCGGGTGATCGCGGCCGGTGAGGCGCTGCTGGCGCCGTCGGTCACGCGCAGGCTGCTCGACCGGTACGCGCGCTTCCTGCCGGCGGCCGCGACCAGGACGGGCGATCAGCTCGCCGGGCTGACCAATCGTGAGCTGGCCGTGCTCCGGCTGGCCTGCCGGGGCCTCAGCAATGCCGAGATCGCCAACTCCCTGCACGTGGCACCCAGCAGCGTGAAGACGCACATCGGGCACCTGCTCGGCAAGCTCCAGCTCACCGATCGGGTCCAGCTCGTCGTGTTCGCCTACGAGAACGGGCTGATCCAGCCGGGCGGGCGGCTGGCTCCGGACGTGGCGCCGGGGAGCTGATCCCGGGCCCGCCCCTGCCCGCGGATCAGCGCAGCCGCAACCGGCGTCGCCGGCCGATCAGCAGCAGCACCAGCAGCACCACCGGCACGGCGATGACGACCGGCAGAGCGCCGGCTGGGTCCAGCGACGCCTGCCGCGTCACCGTGACCCGCAGCGGCCCGCTGGCCAGGACCGGGCTGCCCGGCCGGCCGGCGGTGACCGCCACGTAGACCACGAAGTGCCCGTCGTTGACCGCCTGGACGTTCCAGTTGAGGCGGGCGGAGCCGTGCGCCGCCAGCGGCGGGAGGTAGGTCGTGCGGGCCGTGGACCAGTCCTCCGGGTCGACGTAGACCGCCGGATCGGTGCTCAGCACGTTGAGGTGCGCGATCAGGCCGGACAGCGGGGCGTCCCCGGCGTTGACGACGGTGGTCCGGACGGCGAACCGGCCGCCGATCCGAGTGGCCTGCGCGTCGCGGTCCAGCCGTACCTGCACCGCCGGCCCGCTGGTCGGCCCCGCGCCGGCCGCCGGCCCCGCGGCCAGCGCCGTCACCAGGAGCCCTGCCAGCAGAGCGGGCAGGGCCCGGCTCGCCGCCCACCGCCGGTTCATGCCCTGCCTCCCGGCAGCAGCTCGATCCGACCGGACCTGGCCCAGACGGCCGCCCAGGCCAGTACCGCGCCGACCAGCGGCCCGAGCAGCCAGCCCACCTCGACGAGCGCCCCATGCCCGGAGACCAGCACCGCGCTGACGTAGTGCAGGGCAGCCGTGAACGGATCCACCCGCAGCAGGGCCTCACCGATCCAGCCGTTCTGCACCGAGGTGGGCATCTGCGTCGGCGCGTACAGCGCCAGCAGGCTGAACAGGGCCACGGTGAGGCTGAGCCGGTTGGACCGGCTGAGCAGGCTGACCAGCAGCCCGAACCCGGCCAGGCCGAGCGCCAGCAGGCCGCCGACCACCAGGCCGATGACCAGGGCCGTCCACAGCACGCCGACGCCGACACCCAGGTAGACCAGGTACGGCGTGCTCACCACCCAGGCCGCGACCCACAGCGACAGCGCCGCGAGGCCCTTCCCGGTGACCAGCCCGTGCCGCGGGGCGGGGGTCAGCAGCAGGCTCTCCAGCGTTCCCCGCTCCCGTTCCCCGCTGACCGCGTCCGACGCGCCGAGCAGGACGAGCAGCCCGCCGAACGCGATCGCCAGCTGCAGGGTCAGGCTGACCGCCTCGCGCTGCTCGAGGAAGTTCAGCGCCCGGTTGGTGGCGACCAGGTACGTGGTGGTGCTGACCAGCAGCGAGTAGGCCAGCAACAGCACCGGACCGCGGCCGCTCAACCACAGGTCAGCCAGCTCGCGCCGGGTCACGGTCAGCCAGGTCCCGCCGGAACGTGCCGAGCCGTGGTCCGCCCGCGCCGTCACCGGGCCGGCGGGACTGCCGGCCTCCGCCGTCGTGAAGCTCATCAGGACGCCGCCTCCCGTCGCTGGTGGGGATCACCCGATCCGGTGATCGCGAGGAACGCGTCGCTGAGCCGCCCGCCGGCCAGGGCGAAGCCCAGCACCGTCACGTCGGCGTCGAGCAGGAGCCGGATCACCCGGGTCGCCGGCGGCTGCGTGCCCTCGTCGGGCAGCTCGAGCCGCACCTGCTCCTCCGGCCCGGGAACCGGCTCCACCTCGGCCACCACCCCGCCGGCCCGCAGGGCCGCGATCGCCCGCTGCCCATGCCCGAGGGGCACCATCACCGTCGCGCTGCGCGGGTCCCGGGCTCGGCGGGTGACCTCGGCGAGGTTCCCCTCAGCCACCGTGCGGCCGCGGTCCAGGATCAGCACCCGGTCGCAGGCGCGCTCCACGTCGCTGAGCACATGGGTGCTCAGCACCACGGTGACCCCGTCCCGGCCGGCGATCCGGGACACGAGGTCGAGCACCTGCGCCTGCCCGATCGGGTCCAGGCCGAGGGTCGGCTCGTCCAGGAAGACCACCGCGGGATCGTTGACCAGGGCCCTGGCGATCCCCAGGCGCTGGCGCATGCCACGGCTGTAGCCGGCGATCAGGGTGTCCGCGCGCTCCTCCAGGCCCACCTCGCCCGCCAGCCTCCGCGCGATCTCGACCGAGCGCGATCGTGACGCCCCGAACAGTTCGGCGTGGTAGGCCAGCCACTGGATCCCGGTCTGGCCCGCCGGGTAGCCGGCGCTCTCGGGCAGCACGCCGATCCGGCGCCGGAGCTCGGCCGGACGGTCCGGACCCACCCCGGCGACGGTGAACTCGCCCCCGTCCGGCTCCAGCACGGTGGACAGGATGCGGATCGCGGTGGTCTTCCCCGCTCCGTTCGGCCCGAGGAAGCCGAGCACGACGCCGGCTTCCACGGTCAGGTCGAGGCCGGCCAGCGCGGGCCTTCCCCGGTAGGACTTGCGCAGGCCACGAGCCTGAATCGCCGGTTGGGCAGACATGCCTGCTCCCCTCCCGGACGTGGACGGGCGGCATCCGTGGGGCCCGATGATCCCGCGCCTGCCCCCACGCCCCACGCCCATGGTGACGGCCGCCCGGCGTGTGATCAATGCCTCATTCGGAGCCGGCCGCCGTTATCACCGCCGACAGATCAGCAGGAAAGGCTTACGCGGCAATGTCGATCATCTCTGCCCACGACGGGTTCGAGCTGGTTCCGCCCGGGATCGCCTCCGGGGCCCGCTGGCGCGCCGAGAACGAGCCCCACCCCAGGCCGTCAGCCGCCGACGCCTCCTACCACGCCGGAATCGGCCTGCTCCGGCCCTGATGTCCAGCCGCCTACTCGGTGTCGGTGAGGGTGTCGGTGTCGGTGTCGGTGTCCTCGATCATCGTCCGTCCGACCAGCACCGGGTCGACCTTCCAGATCTGGCGGCAGTAGTCCTGGATGGTCCGGTCGGAGGAGAAGAACCCGCACCGCGCGGTGTTCAGGATGGACATCCGGCTCCACCGGTCTCGGTCCGTCCAGACCTGCTCCAGCGCGTCCTGGCAGTCGATGTAGGCCCGGTAGTCGGCCATCGTCAGGTACTCGTCCCAGCCGAGGATCGACTCCAGCACCGGTGCGAACAGCTCGCGGTCGCCGCTGGAGAACCGGCCCGAGGCGATCGCGTCGATCGCCGCCGCGAGCTCCGGGTCGCCCTCGCAGATCTCGCGCGGGGCGTATCCGGCCGCCCGGCGCGCCACCGCCTCGTCCGCGGTCATCCCGAACAGGAAGAAGTTCTCCGCACCGACCTGCTCGCGGATCTCGATGTTCGCCCCGTCCAGGGTGCCGACGGTGAGGGCGCCGTTCATGGCCAGCTTGATGTTGCCGGTCCCGGACGCCTCCTTGCCGGCCAGCGAGATCTGCTCGGACAGGTCGGCGGCCGGCACGATCAGCTCGGCCAGCGAGACGTTGTAGTCGGGCAGGAACGACACCGTCAGCCGCCGGGCCACCACCGGGTCCGCGTTGACGACCTCGGCGACCGAGTTGATCAGCTTGATGATCAGCTTGGCAGCCCGATAGCTGGGTGCCGCCTTGCCGGCGAAGATCACGGTCCGCGGCACCACGTCCAGCTGGGGGTTGGCCAGGATCCGCTGGTACATGGTGATCACGTGCAGCAGCTTGAGCAGCTGCCGCTTGTACTCGTGCACGCGCTTGATCATCACGTCGCACAGGGCGTCCGGGGCCATCGCCACCCCCGTCAGCTCGCTGACCCGGGCGGCCAGGTCGACCTTGTTCATCCGCTTGACGCTGCGCCAGCGGGCCCGGAACGCAGGGTCGTCCGCCAGCGGCTCGAGCCCCCGCAGCAGATCGGCGTCGGTCAGCCAGCGCTGGCTGCCCAGCCGGGCGCTGATCAGCGCCGAGAGCCTCGGGTTGGCCAGCCGGACGAACCGGCGCGGCGTGACCCCGTTGGTGACGTTGTGGAACTTCTCCGGCCAGAGCTCGGCGAAGTCGCGCAGTGTGGTCTCGGCGAGCAACCGAGAGTGCAGCTCCGCGACGCCGTTGACGGCGTAGCTGCCGGCCACGGCGAGGTTGGCCATCCGGATCCGTGGTTCCGGGCCCTCCTCGATCAGCGACATCCTGGCCAGCCGCTCCTGGTCATCGGGGAACTGCTGCCGCAGACCGGTCATGAACGATTCGTTCAGCGCGTAGACGATCTCCATGTGCCGGGGCAGCAGCCGGGAGAACATCCACACCGGCCAGGTCTCCAGGGCCTCCGGCAGCAGGGTGTGACAGGTGTAGGCGAAGGTCCGCTGGGTGATCGACCAGGCGTGCCCCCAGTCCAAGCTGTGCTCGTCCACCAGCAACCGCATCAGCTCGGTGATCGCCAGCACCGGGTGGGTGTCGTTGAGCTGGATGACGACCTTGTCGGGGAAGGCGTCCCAGTCGCTGTTGCGGAACTGGAACCGGCGGATGATGTCCCGCAGCGAGCAGGCGACCATGAAGTACTGCTGCTTCAGCCGCAGCTCACGGCCGGTCTCGGTGCTGTCGTCCGGGTAGAGCACCTTGCTGATGTTCTCGGTCCGAACGATCTCCTCCACCGCCTCGGCGTACTGGCCTGCACCGAATCGGGCCAGGTCGAACGAGCGTTTGGCGGCGCGGGCCCGCCAGAGTCGGACGATGTTCACCGTCTCGGTCCCGAATCCCGGCACGAGCATGTGGGTCGGCTCGCCGAGCGCCATGTCGGTGTCGATCCACCGGCCGCGCAAGCCGGTGGGGTCGCCGTCGACCCGCTCGGTCCGACCGTAGAAGTTGACCACCACGGCGTCATCCGGGGCGGGGAACTCCCAGGGGTTGCCGTAGAACGTCCAGTCGTCGGGCAGTTCGTGCTGCCAGCCGTGCTCGAAGGCCTGCTTGAAGATGCCGAAGTCGTAGCGGATCCCGTAGCCGACGGCCGGGATGTCCAGGGTGGCCATCGAATCGAGCAGGCAGGCGGCCAGCCGCCCCAGCCCGCCGTTGCCGAGCCCGGGCTCGACATCCAGCGCCTGCGCGGGCTCGTAGACCAGACCCAGGTCGGTGAACGCCTTGCGGGCCAACTCCTCGGTGCCGGTGTAGAGCACGTTCTGCTCCAACTGCCGGCCGAGCAGGTACTCGGCGGACAGGTAGTAGACGAACCGCGGGTTGGCCTCGTAATGGGCCGCCGCGGTCCGGGTCCGGCGCTGGACCAGGCGGTCCCGAATGGTCACGGCCAGGCTCTGGTATGCGTCGTGGGTGCTCGCCGACTCGATCGTGGTGCCGCGCTGGTAGTACAGGTTGTCCAGCAGGTCCTGCCGGAAGCCATCACGGGTGTTACCCGTCCCGCGCAGCGAATGGGTCGGCCTGGAGGTCATCGGGAGCAGTCCTTCCCCGGGTCGGCAGTACGCCGAACGCCGGATCCCCGTCGGTGAGGACCCCACCCGGACCCCCCGGGTGTCGTCGCCGCCCCCGCACCCTTACCCGGGACCAAAGTCCTGCCCGGGGGTAGTCCGCCCGGTTGGCCTACCGCCCACGCCGCAGCCCTGCCACCGAACCGCGTGGACGCGCGCAGTGGACGAGCCGGGCGCACGAGCCCGTCCGCGGGCCTGCGCGCGGGCCCGCGGACGGGCTCGGCGGCCCACCCCGTGCGACGATCGAGGAGTGCTCCGATCACTGCCGCAGGTGATCCCGGCGCCGCCGGACAAGCCCGTGCGCCCGGAGGCCCGCGAGGTGCAACAGCGGTCCCTCCGGCTCGCGCTGCAACCCTGGACCTGGTCCGCCGAGCAGGCTCAGGAGACGACCCAGCGGTACACCGAGCTGGCGCGGACCTGGGACGGCGAGCGGGGCGGCTACCGTTCGGTCCCGCTCGCCGACGCCCTGGCCCGCGGTGGGCCGCTGCCGCCCGGGCTGTGCCTCGAGGTCGGCTCCGGGACGGGGCTGCTCACACCCCTGCTGACGCCGATCTGGCCGCGGGTGGCCTGCCTGGACCTGACCTGGGCGATGCTGCGCCGCTCCCCGGCACCGGCAACGGTCCTGGCTGACGCCGCGCGCCTGCCGGTCGCGGACGGGCCCGCGGTCGCCGTGATCCTGGCCGACGTGCCGCTGTTCGCCGCCGAAGTGGTCCGGGTGCTGGCCGGTGACGGCGTCGTGGTGTGGTCGAACGCGCTCGGCGCCGACGCGCCGCACCACGTGCCGATCGAGGTCGTGCTCTCCACGCTCGAGGCGGCCGATCCCGGCCGTTCCTGGTCGGCCGTCACGGCCCGCGCGGGCTGGGGCCTGTGGGCCGTGCTCCGCCGGAGCGGCTGAGGGATGCCACCGGCCGCCCGCGAGCTGGTCCTGGCCCGGCACGGCGAGGGCAGATGCAACGCGGCCGGTGTGATCGGCGGTGAGAACGGGTGCCGAGGCCTGAGCGATCGCGGCCGGGAGCAGTCCGCCCGGCTGGCCGACCGGCTCGCGGCCCTGTCCGGCGAGCTGCCGTTCGACGTTCTGGTCTGCACGCCACGACTGCGGGTCCGCCAGAGCGCCACGGTCATCGGCGCCCGGCTGGGGCTGCCGGTCACCGTCTCCAAGCAGTTGCGCGGGCAGGAGTTCGGCGCGGCCGACGGTCAGCCCTGGGAGGGCGTCACGAACGGCTTCGGCGGGCCGCCGGCGCATGACCCGGACCGCCCGATCGCGCCCGGCGCGGAGACCTGGAACCGGTATGCCGACCGGGTGCTTGCGGCGATCCGAGCGCTGCTGACGGCGCATCCCGGCAGGCGGGTCGTCGTGGTGGCTCACGGCAAGACGGCCGGGCTGGCCGGTGCGTTGCTCTCCGGCGCAACGGATCCGCGTGCCGGCGCCACGGACTACGTGATCGACCATGCCGCGCTCAGCCTGTGGCGGCGACGTCCGGATGGTTGGAACCTGGTGCTGCACAACGACTCCAGCCATTTGATCCGGGCCGATGGTGGGGGCGCGGCGGTCAGTGGGTGATCTCGACCGGGGTGCCCAGGGGCAGCACGTGGGCGAGGTGGACGATCACTGGGTTGGTGACGCGTAGGCAGCCGTGGCTGACGTCGGTGCCGACCAGGTGGGGCTGGTCGGTGCCGTGCAGGCCGAGTTGGCCGGGGCCTCCGGCGAACCCGGACAGGGTGGGTGAGAAGGCCGACAGGCCGACGGCGAACGGCCCGTAGCCGCCGTCCAGGTCGGGTTGGGACAGCAGCTCGGTCAGGTAGAACCGGCGCCCTCGCCTAGTCCGCCCACCTCGACGTTGCGCCAGTCCACCAGCGTCACGGGATACCGACGCCGCAGCCACGGGAGAGGTTGTGGCCGTGCGGCCGGTGGCCCGGCCGGCCGCACGCCGATGCTGCCGTGGGGCGTCACTCCTCGTCGAGCGGCTGCTCGGCCGGGATCGCCTGCAGGTCGTACGGGGTGCGCTGGTACACGCAGTAGTTCAGCCAGTTCGCGTAGAGCAGGAAGGCGTGCGAGCGCCAGGTCACCTGCGGCGGCCGGTTCGGGTCGTCATCGGGGAAGTAGTTGCGCGGCACCGAGATCGGCAGCCCCTTGGCCACGTCCCGGTCGTACTCCGACTTCAGGGTGTCCCGCTCGTACTCGGGGTGCCCGGTCACGTACAGCTGCCGTCCGTCCTGGCTGGCCACGAGGTAGACACCGGCCTGATCCGACTCCGCGAGCAACCGCAGGCCGTCGGTCGCGCGGACGTCGTCGGCGCGGATCTCGGTGTGCCGCGAGTGCGGCGCCGGGAACACCTCGTCGAAGCCACGCAGGATGTGGGCCCGCGGGTCCAGTACCTGGTGGGGGAAGACGCCGAACATCTTCTCCCCGAGGGGGTACTTCTTCACCCCGTGGTGGCGGTAGAGCCCGGCCTGGGCGCCCCAGCAGACGTGCAGCGTGGAGAACACGTGCTCTGTGCTCCAGTCCATCAGCTCGCACAGCTCGGGCCAGTAGTCCACCTCCTCGAAGGGCAGTAGTTCCACGGGTGCGCCGGTGATCACCAGTCCGTCGAACTTGCGGTCCCGGACCTGGTCGAAGGTGGCGTAGAACGTCTCCAGATGCTCGCGGGTGGTGTTGCGTGACTCGTGTGTACCCATGTGCAGCAACGTGATCTGCACCTGGAGTGGCGTGTTCCCGAGCAGGCGCAGCAGCTGCGTCTCGGTGTGGACCTTGGTCGGCATCAGGTTGACGATCGCGATCCGCAGCGGCCGGATGTCCTGATGGCCGGCCCGCGTCTCCGACATCACGAAGACGTTCTCCGACTCCAGGGTCCGTCGCGCGGGCAGGGCCCTGGGGATGTTCACGGGCACGGCGGCTCCTCGTGGTCTACCGGGCGTGGCGGCGCCAGGCCCCGGCGGCCGGCCGGGGCGGATGCCCGTCCCATTGTGGTGCCGGGCCCGCGGCGCGGGCGCATCGGGGTCCTCCCGATCACGCCCGGAGCACCGGGACCTAGGGGCCGAGGGGGCTTGCCCGGACGGCATACCGTGGCCACGTGCGCCGCGCGAAGATCGTCTGCACCCTCGGTCCTGCCGTCGACGAGCGGATCCGCGACCTGGTCGAAGCGGGCATGGATGTGGCCCGGCTGAACCTCAGCCACGGTTCGCACGCCGAGCACGAGCGCCGGTACCGCAGCGTGCGCCAGGCCAGTGCCGAGACCGGCCGCGCCGTCGGCGTGCTCGCCGATCTGCAGGGCCCGAAGATCCGGCTCGGACGGTTCGCGACCGGGCCGGTCGCCTTGACCGACGGCGCCGAGTTCACGATCACCACCGAGGACGTCGCAGGCGACGGCAGATGCTGCTCGACCACGCACGCCGAACTGCCGCGGGACTGCTCGGCCGGGGACAGCATCCTGGTGGATGACGGCAAGGTGCTGCTGCGCGTCACCGGCGTCGACGCCACCCGGGTGCGCACCCGGGTGGAGGTGGGCGGCACCGTCTCTGATCACAAGGGCCTCAACCTGCCCGGCGTCGCCGTGAGCGTCCCGGCCATGTCCGCCAAGGACGAGGACGACCTGCGCTGGGCCCTGCGGATCGGGGCTGACCTTGTCGCCCTGTCCTTCGTCCGGTCCGCGGCCGACGCGGTGAACGTCCGCAAGATCATGGACGAGGAGGGCGTGCACGTACCGGTCCTGGCGAAGCTGGAGAAGCCCCAGGCGGTGCACGACGTGGAGGAGATCGTCCGGGCCTTCGACGGGATCATGGTGGCCCGCGGGGACCTCGGGGTGGAGCTGCCGCTGGAGCAGGTGCCGATGGTGCAGAAGCGCGCCGTCGAGCTGGCCCGGCGGGCGGCCAAGCCGGTGATCGTGGCGACCCAGGTGCTGGAGTCGATGATGACCCAGCCCAGGCCGACCCGCGCCGAGGCGTCGGACTGCGCGAACGCGGTGCTGGACGGCGCGGACGCGATCATGCTCTCCGGGGAGACCAGCGTCGGGCGTTACCCGCTGGAGGCGGTCCGGACGATGGCCCGGATCATCGAGACGACCGAGGACCAGGGTCTGGACCGGATCCCGCCGCTGGGCACCCGCCCGTCCACCAAGGGCGGGGCGATCACCTTCGCCGCGGCCACGGTCGGTGAGTTGCTCGAGGTGCGCTACCTCGCCGCCTTCACCCAGAGCGGGGACTCGGCCCGCCGGATGTCGCGGCTGCGATCCCGGATCCCGCTGCTCGCCTTCACGCCCGACCTGCGGGTCCGCTCGCAGCTGGCCCTCAGCTGGGGGGTGGAGCCCTGCTATGTCGGCCCGGTCAGCACGACCGATGCCATGGTCGACGCGGTGGACGAGCACCTGGTGACCAGCGGCCTGTGCCAGCCGGGGGAACGGGTCGTCGTGGTCGCCGGATCGCCGCCGGGCGTACCGGGCTCACTGAACACGGTACGGGTACACACCGTACGCAGACGTCACGGGTAGGATCGCTCATCCGCACGGAATGAGAACGATTCTCGATTGGTTCCCCGTGACATGGCTGTCCTGCTGTCCCTGCTCACGGTGCTGTCCACGACCTTCGGCGGTCTGGTCGCGCTGCGCCACCGGGATCGGCTGCATCTGATCCTCGGCTTCGCCGCAGGAGTGATGCTCGGCCTGGTCGCCTTCGACCTCGCACCCGAGGTGATCGGGCTGTTCGGGGGCGGCACCACCTGGAACCTGCCCACCATCGCCTTCCCGTTCATGGTGGGTTTCCTCCTGCTGCACATGGTCGAGCGATCGCTGGCGATGCACCGTGGCCACGAGCAGGAGTACGGGCCGCACCAGCACCAGCCCCAGCTCGGCCTGGTCTCCGCGGCGGCACTGGCGGGTCACTCCTTCCTGGACGGGGTGGGCATCGGGCTGGCGTTCAAGGTCGGCTCGGGCCTGGGTGTCGCGGTGGCGCTGGCGGTGATCGCCCATGACTTCGCCGACGGCCTGAACACCGTGACGCTGATGCTGCGGCACGGCAACGAGGCCCGGCGGGCCAGGATCATGCTGGCGGTGGACGCCGCCGCCCCGGTGCTCGGTGCCCTGTCGACGCTGTTCTTCTCGCTCCCGGACCGGGTGCTGGGGCTGTACCTCGCGTTCTTCGCGGGCTTCCTGCTCTACCTCGCGACCGGCGACATCCTGCCCGAGGCGCACAGCCGTCATCCGAGTCGGCTCACCCTGGTCGCCACCGTCGTGGGGTCGCCTTCATCGGGACCGTGGTGGCCGCGTCCTGACGGCGTGCTGACTTTGGTCCACGCCGGATGATCATGCAGGCTGTGCGGGTGAACGATCCGGAGGCGGGCGGGCAGAAGCCGGCGCAGCAGCTCGAGATCCATGCACACGACCACCAGGTCCGCGAGGCGCTGAGCCGCCTGGAGCAGCGCCTGGAGCCGTTGCTGTCCGCGGCCGAGCGCGCCGCCGTGGTCACCGGAGCGGGTGTCGCGCGCGAGATGACCCGCGGCGTCCCCGCCTGGCGTCGGGTGTCGGCGGGGGAGCTGCGCTGGCCGGTCAGCGTCGTGGTCGCCGGCATGATCGCCCTGCAGGTCTCCCTTCCTGATCACCTGACGATGACCGGGAAGTGGCTGCTGCCGGGCATCGAAGCGGCGCTGGGCCTCGTGCTGATGATCTCCAATCCGCGCCGGATGAGCCGGCGCTCGCCGATGCTGCGCAGCCTCGGCCTACTGCTGGCCGCGACGGCGAGCCTGGCGAACGGCTGGTCCGCCGTGCGCCTGATCGCTGAGATCGTGAGCGGCAGCCAGGGCTCGGATGCGGTGTCGCTGCTCGTGACGGCCGGCAACATCTGGATCACCAACGTGATCGTGTTCGGCCTCTGGTACTGGGAGCTCGATCGCGGCGGCCCGGCGGCCCGGGCCATGGCGTCCATGTCGAAGCCGGACTTCCTGTTCCCGGAGATGACCGCTCCGGAACTGACCGATCCGGGCTGGGAACCGACCTTCGTGGACTACCTCTACGTGGCCTTCACCAATGCCACCGCCTTCAGCCCGACCGACACGCTGCCTTTCTCCCGCTGGTCGAAGTTGGCGATGATGCTGCAATCCACGATCTCACTGGCCACCGGAGTGCTCGTGATCGCGCGCGCGGTGAACATCCTGCCGTCATGATTCGGGCAGGCCGAAAGAGCCCCCGCTCAGCACCAGTCGACGGTGCCCGGCGCGTCCACGTCCTGCTGGCTCACCGTGCCCTACGTCGGCGGCTGACCGGCGTGTGACGCTCGGCCTGCCCGCATCAGGTGGCAGGCCGGCTGCCTCGAGGCACACCCGTCGCGGGATGATGTAGCCGGCCGCCGGGGCGCAAGGAGGGCGAAGGATGTCCGTGACCTGCCCGGTGTGTGGCGCGGCCGGCGACGAGAGCGCCCGGTTCTGCAGTGCCTGCGGCGCGCGGATGCCGCAACCAGGTCAGAGCGTGATCGACGAGCCGCCCGGCCCCGCCTCGGCACCCGGACAGCCCGTGTCGCAGGCAGCCCAGGGGCCGCCCGGCTACGGCGCCGTCGGATACGGCCCGGCGGGTTACGGGCCACCGGTCGCCGATCTGGGCTCCCGACTGCTCGCCCGCCTGATGGACGCCGGCATCGTGATCGCTGCGCTGATCCCCCTCGGCGTGCTGAACGCCGTCATCGATGCCACCACGAGCCCGCACTACGACCCGGTCCGGCGGCGTTTCACCAGCGGCTCGGGCTCGGTGAGCACCCTGCTGCGACTGCTCGCGCTGGGCATCGTCCTGGGCTACGAACCCTTCCTGATCGCCACCCGCGGCGCCACGCTGGGGAAGCAGATCATGCGCCTGCGCGTGGTCCGGCTGGCGGACGGCGGGGTCCCCGGCAGGGGACCGGCCATCACCCGATCACTCATCCCGCTGCTCGGCGTCCTGGTCTGCCTGGTCGGGGAGTTCTTCGTATACCTGTCGCCGGTGTTCGACTCCAGCGGTCGCAACCAGGGCTGGCACGACAAGGCAGCCGGAACGGTGGTGGTCAGGGTCCGGCGCTGAGCGCGGCGCGGCCCGTGTCGCCGTCCGGATCCGGATCGGAGCCGGGCGCTGCGATGTCACCTGGTCGGTGCCCTTATCCGGAGCACCTCATCGGCCGATATCCAGGGCGACGACGTCGGGTAGGGGACTGGAGGAGGCAGGTGCTGGACGCGGACGGGGACGTCCTCAAGGGCGCGCACGCCGGCACCCTCCTCGACGGGGTGCAGAGCGAAGCCGCCGCGCGTGCTGAGGCGAGTACCGCCGATCCTGCGGCCGAGGTGTCGGACGCGGATCGCGTGGACGTCTTCGAGCTGGCCTCCGTCGCCCTGGTGATCGCCGATCGTGAGGGTTGCGCCCTGCGCATCAACCCTGCCTTCGCGCAGTTGCTCGGGCGATCGCGCGAGGAACTGCTGGGGTCCTCGTTCGCGGCGCTGACCGACCCTGACGACCTGGACCGCACTCAGGCCGCGCTGCGTGATGTGGTCACCGGCGTGGTCGACACGGTCTGTTTCGAGACGCGCTACTGGCGTCCGGACGGCTCGGTCGTGTGGGTGGACCTCAGCGTCCGGGCCCTGCCCGGCACGGCCGGAGAGGTCACCGAGGTCCTGGTCCAGGGGCTGGACATCACCGAGCGGAAGGCGCTGGAGGACCAGCTCACCGGGTCGGTCGACCACACGAAGCGGCTGGCCACCGTTGCGCGGGTCGAGCCGAGCGCAGTCATCATCGTCGACCCGCAGGGCAGGGTCGAGTGGGTCAACGACAGCTTCGCCGCGCTCACCGGATGCCCTGCCGAGCGGACGGTCGGGCGGTTCTCGTCGGACCTGGCAGCAGGGCCCGACGTGGAGTCCGGCGAGTTCCCGCGCTTCCTCGAGCGCGCCCTGCGTGGGGAGCCGGTGGGCGGCGAGTTCTGCCTGCAGCGCGCCGACGGTCACCTCTTCTGGGCGGATGTCCAGGTGCGGGCCGTGATCGATGACGGCGTGATCACGAACCTGGTGGGCATGGTCCGGGACATCACGGCGCCGCGCAGGGCCCAGGACCGGCTGGAGGGCGCCCGCGCCCGAGCCGAGTCGCTCGCGCAGGCGCTCACCCGGGAGACGGAGCTGCTGTCCAGTGTGATCGCCGCCGTTCCGCAGATGGTGTTCTGGAAGGACGACCAGCGACGGTATGTCGACGCCAATGCCGCTTATCTGACCTTCCGCGGCCACGCGGACCTCGACGCGTTGCGCGGACGGACGGAGTCCGAGGTGGATCCGAGCTCCGGCTTCGCCGAGATCCTGGACGAGCTGGAGCAAGCCGTCCTGACGTTAGGCGAGCCGGCCGTCGACCGGCAGGTGACTCTGCCGGACGACACGGGGTGCAGCCGCGTGCTCCTGCTCAGCGTGCTGCCGCTCGGCCACGTCGCGGACGGCAGCCGCGGGATCCTCGGGGTCGCTGCCGACGTGACCCAGGTCCAGGAGCTGGAGCGCCAACTGGCCCAGGCCAACCGGCTGGAGTCCATCGGCCAGCTCGCAGCGGGCATCGCCCACGAGATCAACACGCCGGTGCAGTACATCGCGGCCAACACGGCGTTCCTGGCCGATGCCACCACCGGCATGATCAAGACGGCCCGCATGATCGAGGAGCTGAGCCGCACGCTGGGGCCGGGTGGGCCGGATTGCGATCAGGGGCACCGCGCCCTCGCGGAGCTGGTCGGCCAGCTGGACCTGGAGTTCCTGGCCGAGGACATCCCGAGCGCGCTGACCGAGTCCCAGGAGGGCCTGACCAGCCTGACCCGGATCGTTCGGGCCATGAAGGACTACTCCCACCCCGGCAGCGAACTGGCCGACACGGACATCAACAAGGCGCTCGAGACGACTGTGCATCTCACCCGCAACGAGTGGAAGTACGTGGCGAGGATCCAGCTGGACCTTGATCCTGAGGCCGGTCTGGTGCCGTGCTACGCGGGCGAGCTGAAGCAGGTGATCCTCAACCTGCTGGTCAACGCCGCGCAGGCCCTGGCGGAGCAGCGTTCCGAAGGGGGCGACCTCGAGCTCGGCCTGATCAAGCTGGCCACTCGGCGCGAGGCGGACTGCATGGTGATCACGGTCGCCGATGACGGCCCGGGAATGCCGGAATCCGTCCGCCGCCGGGTGTTCGAGCCGTTCTTCACCACAAAGGGAGTCGGCAAGGGCACGGGACAGGGGTTGAGCCTCGCCCGGGCGGTGGTCGTGGACAAGCACGGTGGCCGGCTGGAGGTGGAGTCGGCGCCGGGTCAGGGCGCGCGGTTCACCATCCGGCTGCCGTTGCACCTCGAACCCGCCGAGCCCGTGTCGATCTAGTCAACGGTCGACCCCTTACGGCTGATGTGTGATGCCCGGGCCGGCCTGGCGGCGAGATTGACGAAGATGCGCTGATCAGCGCTGGTGGCCGCAATCTTTGTCCAGCTCGCCGATGCGGTTCCGTCGCGCCGCATCGCGAAGCCGAGACCGCCGCGCCCGTGCGCCGGCGCTGGTGGCTGCTCGTGGTGCTGTGCCGGCCCAGTTCATGGTCATCCTCGACGTGACCGTCGTGAACGTCGCGCTGCCGGTGATCGCCACCGGGCTGAACCTCGGTCGGGACGCCCTGACCTGGGTGGTCACCGCCTACACGCTGTGCTTCGGCGTCCTGATGCTCCCGTCGAGGGCATGCCGAGCATCAACATCGACGACCGTGCCGGTGCGCGGGCGGGAGCCCGGCACCTCGTCGAGCTCGGCCACCGGCGGATCGGCATCGTCTCGTCCAGTGCCGTCGGCCCCCACGGGCTCATTCCCGAGCCGGTCTCGACGCCGGGCGGTCACGCGGCGCACGAGCGCCTGCAGGGCTGGCTGGACGAGCTCGACGCGGCCGGGATCCGCCCGACGGTCGTGGTCCAGCCGCCGTACGCCCCGCAGGCCACCGGCGACGCCGCCCGGCAACTGCTGGACGTGGCGGATCCACCGACGGCGATCCTCTGCTTCTCGGACGTGATCGCGCTCGGGGTGGTCAGCGTCGCCCGGGAGCGCGGCCTGCGCGTGCCCGAGGACCTGTCCGTCGTCGGCTTCGACGATGCCCCGCTGGCCGCGCGGGCGACCCCCAGCCTGACCACCGTGCGGCAGGACGTGCTCGCCAAGGGTCGGGCGGCCGCCGCCGCACTCACCGCCCTGCTGGCCACCGACCGACCAGGCGGAGAGGGGCCCGGCGACGAGCAATGTGCCGTCCACCTCGTGCTGCCGACGGAACTCGTCGTGCGGGACAGCACCGGGCCCGCACCCGCCGCCTGAACCGAGCCGGCGCAGCTAGGGCCGGCCGGAGGGCTCCGCCTCGAGCGTGGCGGGTGCCGTGGGTGGCGCTTGCGCCTCGGCCCGGCTCATCCGGGACGGCCACCAGTTCCACCGACCCAGCAGGATCACCGTCGACGGCACGAGCAGCGTCCGCACCAGGAAGGTGTCCATCAGGATGCCCAGGGTCAGCCCGAGCCCGATGTTGCGCACCTGCTCGCCGCCCGACCCGCTGCCCGCGACGACCGTCAGGACCACGAAGGTGCCGGCCAGCACGAGCCCGGCCGAGGTGATCGTGGTCCCGGTGGTGCGCAGTGCGCGCGCCACCGCCTCCGTCAGCGGGTAGTTCTGGGCCTCCTCCCGGATCCGGGTCATCATCAGGATGTTGTAGTCCTCGCCGAGTGCCAGCAGGAAGATGAACATCAGGAACGGCATGAAGAAGACCAGGCCGCCGCTGCCGCCGATCTGGATGAAGATCAGCACGGCAAGACCGAGGGCGGCCAGGTAGGAGATCCCGACCGAGGCGATCAGGTACAGCGGCGCCACCAGGCTGCGCAGTACCAGGGCCAGCAGGAGGCCGATCGCCAGGATTGCGATCGGGACGATCTTGACCAGGTCGTTGCCGGAGATGTTGCTGATGTCGTACAGGGCCGGTGCTTCACCGCCCACGCCGGAGTCGCTCGCCCCGATCGAGGCGGCCAGGGCGGTGGTCGCCTTGCGGATGTCCGGTACCGCGTTCATGGCCGGAGTATCGGCCGGGCTCCCGGCCGCGAGGCCGGTGCTGAACTGCACCGTGCGACCGTCCGGGCTGACGTAGTTCGAGGTGGCGCGGTACTGCTGGTACAGCCCCGCTGGTGTGCTGTCGCCAGCAGGCTGCACCGGTGGCAGGGCCGCGGCCGGGCCGAGCTTGGCGTGCAACTCGGTGTAGCTCGCGGCGGCCAGCGGCGCTCCGGCCGGGTTGAGCGGACCGGACACCTCGGTGAACAACCGGTTCTGCTGCAACTGGTTGGTCGCCGCGGCGATCGGTGCGGGGTCGTCCCAGATCGGCGTCTTGAAGGTGAAGATCAGCCCGGTCGGGTTGTCCGACGACTGCGGGAAGTGCTTCACCATGGCCGCCTGGCCGGCTGCCGAGTCGCTGCCCGCGGGCGCGGTGGTGTTACCGCCGAAGCCTCCGGACTTGTAGCCCAGCACGGCCACGGACAGGGCGCCGAACAGCACGACACCGGCGACCAGCGTGGGGAGCGGGAACCGCACGATCCGCCCCGCGACCCGGCCCCACACCCCGAACCCGCCGCGACCCTGGATGCTCCACGGAATGAGCTTCGGCCGGTGGAAGGCGGCCTGGAACACAGCGCGCTTGACGGCGAGTACAGACAGCCGCAGCGACAGAACGGCCGGCAGCAGGGTCAGCCCGGCCAGCAGGGTGACCGCGATGGCGATCGCGAACGGCAGGCCGAGATCGGCGTAGAACGGGAAGCTGGCCAGCAGCAGGGTGAACATCGCGATGATCACCGTGCCCGCGGAGGCCGCGATCGACTCGCCCACCTTGGTCACCGAGTAGACGATCGACTCGCGCGCTGCCTCTCGCGGGTGGATCACGTCCCGCAGCACGCTGCCGGCCAGGCGGGTCGAGCCCGGAAAGTACGAGCCCACTTCGTCGTGCTGCCGGTTCCGCAGCTCCTCCCGAACCCGGAACACCAGGAAGAGCCCGTAGTCCGTGCCCGCGCCGAGGACCAGCACGATCAGCAGGAACTGGGCGATGGGCGAGACCTGCAGGCCGTGCCGCGCCGCCTCGGCCACCAGGGGCCCGGAGATCATCACCGAGATGAACGCCGGGGCGAGGGTGATCAGGCTCAGGCTGAGTGAGCGGAAGATGAGCATCAGCAGGACGATGATGAACAGGGCGGACACCAGCTCCAGCTGGTTGCCCTGGTTCCCCGAGGCGGTCTGCTGGTCGACCTGGATGGCGACAGCGCCGGCCAGATGCCCGTTCAGCCCGGACGGTAGGCCGGCATCGGCGATCGCTGCGCGGAGGTTCTTGACCAGGTCCGTGACCTCCTGGTCCGAGCCGCCACCGGCCTGCACCAGGGCCAGCACCTGGTAGCCGTGCCCGTCGTCCGATCTCCCGGCGTCCAGGGTCTTGGCCACGTGGGGCACGGTCTTCAGCCGGGCCTCCAGCTGCGTCACCGCGTTCACGTCGGCCGGGGTCAGCGTCCCGTCTTCCCGGGAGAGCACGACCGGGATCGGGAACAGGTTGGCGGTGCCGAAGGGCGCCGACAGGTTGACCGCGTGCTGGCTGGGCGCGCTGTCCGGGAGGAACTTGCCGTTGTCCCCCTGCGTGACGCTGGACAGCGCCGGTAGCTGGGTCACGGCGCCGATCGCCGCGGCGATCCAGGCCACGATGACGAGCCAGCGGAATCGGACTGCGAAGCGCCCAATGGCGCCGAAGATGCTCTCGACATGCATGACCGGCGAAGCTCCTCACCCGTCCGGCGGATCCCCCTGACCCGAGTCCTGTGGAACCAAACGTACGGAACCCGGCCCAGGCTCCCCCGGGCAGGGTGGTGGGCGCATCATCCTGACGGCGCATTCGGGGGTCCTCCTGGCGCAGTAGGCCGGCTGCGGACGGCCCACCCCCATGCGCCGGGATCCACCTCGAGACCGTTCCGGACCTCACGGTCGGGATGGACGCTCGGGGTCAGAGGGTGCGGCCGAGCGACCAGGACGCGATCGTCCGGTAGCTCGAGCCCCGACCCGGCCCGGCGCCGAGCTGGCTGTGCACCAGGTGCAGCACGCCGGCCGTCCACTCGGTGCCCAGAAAGCCCTCCAGCGCCTCGACCGCGGGGCGCAGGTCGGCCTCGGTCCGCGACCGGGCCAGGGTCAGGTGCGGACGGTAGGGCCGGTTGGGCAGGTCCAGGCCGCTGCGCCGGGCGGCGGCCGCGGCCGAGCCGGCCAGCCGGCGCAGGCTGTCCCGGTCGCCCTGGACCCGGGTGAACAGCACCCGGGCGCCGAAACGTCCCGCCCCTGCCAGGTGCAGGATCAGCGGCTCGTGCCGGGCGGCGGCCCGTGCCAGCCGCTGCTCGAGCTGCACGCGCTGGTCGTCGGTCACCTCCCCGAGGAACGCCAGGGTCAGGTGCCAGTGATCGGCATCCGACCAGCGCAGCCCCGCTCCGGCCGGACGCACGCGGGCGACCTCCGCTGCGAGTTCCGCGATGGCCTCCGGTGGCGGCCACAGGGCGACGAACAGCCTCATCGGCGAGCACGCTAACCCGGACGGGGGCGGTTCGACCCGGCGAACCGGGATCACCGGGCTGGGAGCATGACGACATGTACGTCGCCAATCACTTCGCCATGACCCACACCCAGGCCCTCGAGCTGCTCGCCGGCGTCGGTGCCGCGGACCTGATCACAGCGCACGAGCACGGGCTGGCCGCCACCTTCCTCCCGTTCGCGCTCGATCCGGACGCGGGTGCCCACGGCGCCCTGATCGCACACGTCGCACGCAACAACCGGCAGTGGTGCGACCCGGTGATCGGTGAGGCGATGGTGATCGTGCACGGCGCCCAGCACTACGTGTCGCCGCGCTGGCTCCCGTCCCTGGCAGAACACGGTCAGGTGGTCCCGACCTGGAACTACCTGACCGTGCACGCCTACGGCCGGCTGATCGCGCATGACGACGCGGCCTGGACCGACGCTGCGGTGCGCAGGCTGGTGGCCCGGCACGAGGCCGAGTACTCGCTGGATGCGGTCCCCGCCGGGTACCTGGAGCGTCAGCTGCGCGCCATCGTCGGCATCGAGGTGCAGCTGACCAGGGTGGAGGCGAAGGCCAAGATGAGCCAGAACAAGCTGCCGGCCGACGTCGAGGGCATCATCGGCGGGCTCCGAGGCGAGGGCTCGGGGGACCGGGACGCGGTGCTGACCGCGGCCTGGATGCAGGAGCACTCACTGCCCGCCGCGCAGCATCGCGCGCAGATCCTGGCGGACGTAGCCCGGACGCACGGTCGCTGAGCAGGCTCCCCGAGCCCGGGTTGCCCGAGGGCCGGACCTGGGGAAGCGTGGCGGCCAGGTGCCGAGGGCGGCGGCGGCCCAGCACCGCGGCTGACGCCCGATCCGGGAGGTGGCTTCATGGGTGCGCGTCTGAGCGCGGCCGGGTTGCAGCGGTTGCACGTGGTGGCGTCGTCGCACGTGGGGGACGCGCTCGTGCCGGGCCTGGTCGCGCTGGTGGCCCGGGGCAGCCAGGTGCACGTCGAGGTGCTGGGTTCGGCGACGATCGGCGGGCCCCCGATGACCCGGGATGCGGTCTTCCGGATCTCCTCGACGACCAAGCCGATCACGGGCGCCGCCACCATGGCTCTGGTCGACGACGGTCTGATCGACCTCGACGAGCCGGTAGGCCATTGGCTGCCCGAACTGGCCGACCCGCGCGTGCTGCGCCGCATGGACGGGCCGTTGGACGACACGGTCCACGCTCATCGGGCCATCACCGCGCGGGACCTGCTCACCTTCACCTTCGGCTTCGGATTGGTCATGGAGATGTTCACGACCTCGACCCCCTGGCCGGTCGTGCAGGCCGCAGACTCCTTGCGTCTGAACACGATCGGGCCGCCGGAGCCGCGGGTGCCGCCCGACCCGGACACCTGGATCGCGAACCTGGGCAGCCTGCCGCTGCTGGCCCAGCCCGGCGAGCGCTGGCTGTACAACACCGGCGCCCAGGTGCTCGGGGTCCTGATGGCCCGGGCCGCCGGCCAACCGCTGATCGAGGTAATGCGCAGCAGGCTGTTCGAGCCGCTCGGGATGGGTGACACCTCGTTCTGGTCCGCCGACGGGAGCCGACTGGTCACCGCGTACCGGAAGGGCCCCGAGGGACTGGTCGCCTGGGACGGCCCGGACGGGGACTGGAGCCGGCGACCGGCCTTCGGGGACGCCGCGGCCGGGCTCGTCTCCACGGTCGACGACCTGCACGCCTTCGCCCGGATGCTGCTCGAGCACGGCCGCTCGGTGGTATCCGCGGATGCCGTGCGCGCCATGACGAGGGACCAGTTGACCGCCGGGCAGAAGGCGCACGGTGGACTCGGGCCGGGCTTCTTCCAGGAGCAGTCCTGGGGGTTCTGCATGGCTGTCCGCACCAGCGGCGCCTACGGCTGGGACGGCGGCCTCGGTACCTCGTTCCTGGTGGATCCGAACCATGACCTTGTCGTGATCGTCCTGACCCAGCGGATGTTCGACACGCCCGTCCCGACCCAGGTCCACCGCGACATCCAGGCCGCGGCCTACGCCGCCCTGGAGTGAGCCCGAGCGCCTGGGCCGGCTCCGAGCTCAGTGGTTGACGATCTCGCTGAGCTCCTGGGCGTGACTGTCGACGGCGCTCGCCGCCGACCGGATCGACTCCGCGTGCGTGGACGTCAGCTCCAGCGCGCGGGCCACCGCCTCGATCGCCGCGGACACCTCGGCGGCCGTCACGCTCTGCTCCTCCATCGCGGCGGCGATGGTGGTCTGCCGATCCACGACGGAGTCGATCAGCTGGTCGATCTGCTGGATCGCCGCGGTCGCCCCGCTGGCCTCGTCCTGCACGGCGGAGATCATCCCGGTGACCTGGCTGGTGGCATCGGCCGTGCGCCCCGCCAGGCCCTTGACCTCGTCGGCGACGACGCCGAATCCGCGGCCGCTGTGTCCCGCGCGGGCCGCCTCGATGGTCGCGTTGAGGGCCAGCAGCTTCGTCTGATCGGCGATCATGCTGATCATGCGGACGATGTTGCCGATCTCCTCGCTCGCGGTGCGCAGCCGCTCCATCGTGTCGGTGGCCTGCCGGGTCGACTCGGCCACCGCCCTGGCCTGGTCGGCTGCCTCGGTGGCGAAGGTGGCGATCTCGGTGATCGTCGACGACATCTCGGAGGCGCCGCCGGCCACCAGGCCGGTCTGCGACGACGCCTGCTCGGCGCCGCCGGCGAGTTCGGTACCGAGCCCGGCGAGGGCCTGCCCGGATTCGCGCAGCTGACCGGCCAGCGTGGCCACGGCATCCGCGGCGCGCTGCTGGGTCGACAGGTCGGTGTAGCTGAAGGCGCACCCGTGCGTCAGCCGGGCCATCTGGAACAGGAACACCACGCTGCCGTGCGGGCTGGGTATGACCATCTGCTCCTCGACCCAGTCCTCGTGCCGGCGGGCCATCGCACTGATCCGTTCCCGCAGCGTGTCGACCGTGCTGTCGCCGTACTGGGAGCGCATCGCCTCCAGGCCGAGCATGGCTCCCCGGCTGCGGAAGACCAACTGGCCGTTCTCGTCCATCAGGATGACCACGCCGGGAGCGGCGGTGAGGAACTCCCGCAGCAACCGGGCAGTCCCCATCTGGCGTGGGACCGCCTCGTTCGCCGCCTCGTGCTTCCACCAAGTCGTCATCGGATCCCAACCCCAGAGCTGTCGTCCTCCGCTGTGAGCATCGGCTGTCCCGGCGGCACGCTTGAACGGATTCCCCTGGCGCCCTGACCTGAATAGCGTGGTCATCATCATCATCGCGACAGCCTTCGACTAAGGAGCCGACCAGATGACTCACAACTGCCGGATCGAGCTCGACGGGGCCTGGCACGACCTCCCGGTGGTCGAGGGCAGCGAGCACGAGATGGCCATCGACATCCGGCGGCTGCGGGCTGACACGGGGTACATCACGCTCGACGACGGCTACGCGAACACCGGCTCGTGCACGTCCGCCGTCACCTATATCGACGGCGAGAAGGGCATTCTGCGCTATCGGGGCGTAGCGATCGAGGATCTTGCCGAGCACAGCTCCTTCGTGGAGACCGCCTGGCTGGTGATCTTCGGTCGTTTGCCCACCCAGGCGGACCGGGACCGGTTCAGCGACATCCTCACCGAGAACTCGATGCTGCACCACAACATGCGCAAGCACTTCGACGCGTTCCCGTCGAACGCCCATCCGATGGCGATCCTGTCCGCGATGATCAACGCGGTCAGCCTGCACGAGCCACCCGGCGAGATCAGCGACGACGCCGCGCTCGAGCAGGCCGCCGGGCGGTTGATGTCGAAGGTCCGCACCATCGCGGCGGCCAGCCACAAGTCGTCGGTCGGTGAGCCGCTGGTCTACCCGCGCTACGACCTGAAGTACTGCGAGAACTTCCTGCACATGATGTTCTCGCTGCCGTACAAGGACTACGTGCCGAGCCCCGCGGTGGCCCGGGCGCTCAACCTGTTCCTGCTGCTGCATGCCGATCACGAGCAGAACTGCTCGACCAGCACCGTCCGGATGGTCGCCTCCAGCCAGGCCAACGTGTTCGCCAGCTGCGCCGCCGGCGTCTGCGCGCTCTGGGGCCCGCTGCACGGTGGCGCGAACACCGCGGTGATCGAGATGCTCGAGCACCTGCGCCAGTCGGGGATGCCGATCTCGGAGTACGTCCGCCGGGTCAAGGACAAGGACACCCGGCTGAAGCTGATGGGCTTCGGCCACCGGGTGTACCGCAACTTCGACCCGCGCTCGCAGATCCTCAAGCGGGCGGCCGACCGCCTGCTGGAGGAGCTGCACGTCAGCGATCCGCTGCTGGAGATCGCGGGCGAGCTCGAGCAGGTCGCCCTCAACGATCCCTACTTCATCGAGCGCAAGCTCTACCCGAACGTCGACTTCTACAGCGGGATGATCCTGCGGGCGATCGGCGTCCCGCTCAACATGTTCACGGTCATGTTCGCGATCGGCCGGATGCCGGGCTGGATCGCCAACTGGAAGGAGATCCACGACGACCCGACGACCCGGATCTACCGTCCGCGCCAGGTCTATGTGGGCAATACGACCACCGAATTCGTGCCGCGTCCGCTGCGCTGAGCGCCAGGCGGCGCGCGTTTAACGTTCCGCTCGGCCGATGTATCCGGAATAGTCACCTCTTGTCCGTGCCGGCGCGGAACGATCTGGTCGCCGTGCCCGCACGGTCTGCCAGCGGACCCGTCGATCCGGAGGATGCCGTGCACGCCCGTTCCGTTGCCGTTCCCAGACGTGTCCGGCTGATCGCCGGCCTCGTCCCGATGATCACCATCTCCGCCGCGCTGATCGGTGCCACGAGCACCCAGGCGGCCTCCGTCGGTGCGGTCCTCAGCGAGGTCTACGGCGGTGGTGGCAACTCAGGGGCCACCCTGAGGAACGACTTCATCGAGCTGGCCACCCGAGGCACGAGCGCTGCCAGCGTGGACGGCTGGTCGGTGCAGTACCTGCCCGCGGCCCCCACCGCGAGCAGCGCGTGGGCGGTGACCCCGCTGACCGGGTCGATCAGCCCGGACGCGCAGTACCTGATCGCTGAAGCGGCGGGGGCGGGTGGCACCCAGGACCTGCCCACCCCGCAGGCGACCGGCTCGATCACCATGTCCGGCACCTCCGGGACTGTCGCGCTCGTCAACAGCACCACCGCGCTGACCTGCAAGACCGTCACCGACTGCGCCGCCGACACCTCGATCGTGGACCTCGTCGGCTACGGCACTGCCGTGGTGCGGGAGGGCGGCGACGCGCCCGCCACCAGCGCGACGACCTCGGTGCAGCGCGGCGACGGCCCGGACACCGACGACAATGCCGCCGACTTCACCGCTGCGGCGCCCACCCCCGGCGCGGCGAACGCCGGCAGCGGCGGGACTCCCGAGCCCGGTCCGCTGCGCATCCACGACCTGCAGGGCGCCGGCTGGAAGTCGCCGCAGGACGGCCAGGCGGTCAGCAACGTGCCCGGGATCGTGACCGGGATCCGGACCACCGGCACCCGGGGCTACTGGATCCAGGACCCGAGCCCGGACGCCGACCCCGCAAGCAGCGAGGGTGTCTTCGTCTTCACCTCCTCGCCCGGTGTCGCGGTGGGCGATTCCGTGCTCGTGTCGCGGCACGGTGCGGGACTTCTACCCCCTCGGCAGCGGTGAGACGACCGCGACCACGAGCAACCTGTCGATCACCGAGATCACCGCGCCGACGGCCGTCGTGGTCTCGCACGGCAACGCGCTGCCGGCCCCGCTGGCGATCGCTCCCAGCACGGTCCCCGACACCTACGCCCCTGATCTGGGCGGCGGCAACATCGAGCCGACCACGCTCACCCCGTCCCGCTCGGCCCTGGACTTCTGGGAGTCGGTCGAGGGGATGCGGGTCGAGGTGGACGACGCCCGGGTCGTCGGCCCGTCGAACAGCTTCGGCGAGCAGTTCATCACCACCAAGCCGGACCAGGCCAGGACCTATCGCGGCGGCACGGAACTGCTGGCGGAGAACGCCATCCCGTCCGGGCGGGTCGAGGTCGTCCCGGCCGACGGCAGCAACCCGGGCGTCGACGTGGGCGACGTCCTCGGCGGCGCCACCGTCGGCCCGATCGACTACAGCCGTTTCGGTGGGTTCGAGATCGTCGCGACCCAGCTCGGCACAGTTCAGCCGGGCAACCTGCCGCGGGTGGTGGCCACCGCCCAGCAGACCCGCCAACTGGCCGTGGCCACCTACAACGTGGAGAACCTCGCGCCCGGCGACCCGGACGCCAAGTACACAGCGGCTGGCGCAGGGCATCGTGACCAACTTGGCCGCGCCGGACGTGGTCGCTCTGGAGGAGGTGCAGGACAACACCGGGGCGGCCGACGACGGGACCGTCGCTTCCGACCAGACCATCGGCAGGCTGACCGCGGCAATCGTCGCGGCGGGCGGCCCGCAGTACTCCTCGCGCGAGGTGGATCCGGTCAACGACGCGGACGGCGGCCAGCCGGGTGGCAACATCCGGGTTGTCTTCCTGTTCAACCCCGCCCGGGTCTCGTTCACCGACGCCGGGTCCGCGACGGTCGACCGCTCGACCACCGGCACCCGGGTGGTGTCCAGCCGCGGCAGGCCCACGGTGACCCTGTCGCCGGGGCGGATCGATCCCACCAACCCGGTCTGGTCGGACAGCCGCAAGCCGCTGGTCGGCTTGTTCAGCTTCCGCGGCCAGCGGGTCTTCGTGATCGCCAACCACTTCGACTCCAAGGGCGGCGACCAGAGCGCGGACGGCCGGTTCCAGTTCCCGGACCAGTCGTCGGCGGTGCAGCGTGCCGGGCAGGCCCAGGTGGTGCACGACTTCGTCCAGCGCATCCTGTCCATCGACTCCCACGCCGACGTCGTCGTGCTCGGCGATCTGAACGACTACCAGTTCAGCCCGGCCGTGACCGCGCTCCGCACGGGCACCGCGGACGGCACCGGCCCGGCGATCCTGACCGACCTGATCTCCACGCTGCCGGTGGACCAGCGGTACACCTACGTGTTCAACGGAGTCTCGCAGGTGCTCGACCACATCCTGGTGACCCCGGGAGCCGGAACGGTTCAGTACCAGGTCGTGCACGTGAACGCCGAGTACGCCGACCAGGCCAGTGACCACGACCCGCAGGTGGTCCGGCTGCGGCCCTGACGGGCGAGTCGGACGTGCCGACACGCCCGGGCGTTCGTGGCGGAACGATCCCGCCGTGGGAGCCATGGGCGGCGGACGCGGCCGATGGTACGTTCGGCAGAGCCGGGGCGCGGTCCACGAAGGGTCCCCGTCCACCGCATACCGCTGGAGGAGAAGACCATGGCATCTCGGCTGAACCCCTACCTCAGCTTCAACGGAAACGCCCGCCAGGCAATGGAGTTCTATGCCAGCGTGTTCGGCGGCACGTTGAACCTCAGTACGTTCGCCGAGTACGGCGGCGCCGACTCTCCGGACGCCGGCCGGATCATGCACGGAATGCTCGAGACGGACGCAGGCTACGCGATCATGGGTGCGGACGTCACGAGCGAGATGGAATACCGCCCGATGACGGGCTGCTCGATCAGCCTCAGCGGGGACGACGCGGAGGCCCTGCGCGGTTACTGGGACAAGCTCTCCGCCGGGGGGACCACGATGATGCCCCTGGAGAAGCAGGTATGGGGTGACGAGTTCGGCATGTGCATGGACGCCTACGGCGTCTCCTGGATGGTCAACATCGCCCAGCCGCAGCACAGCTGACAGCGCGTGGTGGCCGGCCCGTCGCCGGGCCGGCCACCAACCCGCGGGCGTCAGAGGTTGCCGCGCAGAGCCTGTTCGCGTTCCAGCGCCTCGAACAGCGCCCGGAAGTTGCCCTTGCCGAAGCCGAGCGAACCGTGTCGCTCGATGAACTCGAAGAAGACGGTCGGCCGGTCCCCCAGGGGCTGGGTGAAGATCTGCAGCAGGTAGCCGTCCTCGTCCCGGTCGACGAGGATGCCTCGCCGCTGCAACTCCTCGATCGGGACGCGCACGCTGCCGATCCTGGCCCGTAGCTGCGGGTCGGTGTAGTAGCTGTCCGGGGCGGTCAGGAACTGGACGCCCTCGTCGCGGAGGGCATCCACCGTGGCCAGGATGTCGTTCGTCGCGAGCGCGAGGTGCTGGGCGCCGGGGCCGGCGTAGAAGTAGAGGTACTCATCGATCTGCGAGCGCCTGCGGCCGGGCGCGGGCTCGTTGAGCGGGAACTTGACCCGGTGGTTGCCGTTGGCCACGACCTTGCTCATCAGGGCGGAGTACTGCGTCGAGATGTCGTCGCCGATGAACTCGGCCATGTTCGTGAAGCCGAACACCCGGTTGTAGTAATCCACCCAGTCGTTCATCCGGCCGAGCTCGACGTTGCCCACCACGTGGTCGAGGGCCTGGAAGAGCCGCCGTGGAGCGCCGGTCCGGCGGCGGTGCCCGGACGTCTTGTTGACGTAGCCGGGCAGATACGGGCCGGTGTAGCGGGACCGGTCCACCAGCGTGTGCCGGGTGTCGCCGTAGGTGGCGATGGCCGCCGTCCGGACCGTTCCGTGCTCATCGACCAGGTCGTTCGGCTCCTGCAGGACGGTGGCCCCCTCGCGGCGGGCATGCGCGATGCACCGGTCGACGTCCGGTACCTCCAGCGCGATGTCGACGATCCCGTCGCCGTGCCTGCGGTGGTGGTCGAGCAACGGGCTGGCCGGATCGACGCCGCCCGTGAGCACGAACCGGACCGCACCGCTGCGCAGGACATAGGCGTGGTGGTCCCGGTTCCCGGTCGAGGGGCCCGAATAGGCCACCAGTTCCATCCCGAAGGTGGACTGGAAGTAGCCGGCTGCCTGGGTCGCGTTGCCCACCACCCAGACGACGGCGTCCCAGCCGCTCACCGGGAACGGGTCCCCGGCGGGGTCGTACTCGACCAGGCCCACCAGCTGTCTGAGCTGGTCAAGGCTCAGATCGGCCAGCCGTTCTTGGCTGGTCAGAGTCTCGCGGATGCTCATGACACCCTCCTCGTGCAGTGTCCCAGCATCATGTCCCAGCACCGCGGCTCCTGCCCGGGCACTACCGGCGCGACGCCTGGACCGGCGCTCCCGCGCCAGCTCCGGCTCGCGCGATCGGCCTCATTCGGTACTGCGGGCCTGCGAATCGGGCAGGCCGGACCCTGTGTCCCGGTGCATGTGCCGGACGTACCGGACGACCGCGAACGCGATCATCCCGGCTCCGAGGAAGGCGGACGACGCGATGCTCAGGTAGGCGCCGGCCAGGAACAACAGCACGCCCCCGGCCGCGAGGAACCACTGCGCGCCAGGCCCCGACCCCCGGATGGCCCGATCGGTGCGCAGGCCGTTGGCCAGCAGGTCCGCCAGGTCGGGATCCTCGCGGCGGAGTTGCTCCGCCAGCTCGCGCAGGGCGGATCGCTGCCCCTGAAGGTGCCGCCGCCACATCATCGCAGGCCTCCTTCGCACCGTTCGGCACGCTGGCATCCGAGCTGCCGCCCGCCGTTCCCGCTGGCCGGGTGCTACCCAGAACCGGCCCGGCTAACCGGGAAGGGCCGCAGCCACACGGCGTGCACGCATCTGCCACCCAGGCAGTTCACAACTCGTGCTGCCCAAAGTCGGAACAGGTCGTTCACTGGTGGTGGTGGCGACGCAGGGGTGCACCTGACAGATGCGGCTCGGTCATGTCGAGGGCACCACCGGAGGGGTGGGCGGCGTGAGCGGTCAGTACGAGCCGGGCCGGGAGTGGCCCGGCCCCCCGGTGCGGGCACCGATCGAGTACGACAGCGACCCGTGGGCTGCCTGGGGGTTCCAGCAGCCCACGCCACCGCCGCCACCGCCGCCACCGCGCGGTGGGCGGATGGTCTCGGCGCTGGCGATCCTCTGCGCGCTGGCGGTCGCGATAGCGGTGATCACGGGTGCGGGGTGGCTGACCTGGTCGTCACTGCGTGCTGCGGATGGGCGCGGCGGCTCGGGCGAGAGAACGGCCGTCGGTGTCGGCGACGGATCTGGAAAAGGGACCGGCGCCTCGGCGGCGGACGTCGCCGCGGTGTCGGCCGCGGTCAATCCCGCGGTGGTGACCATCACCTCGACCTTCGCCTTCCAGAACGCCAGCGGTGCCGGCACCGGCATCGTGCTCACCGCGTCCGGCGAGGTACTCACCAACAACCACGTGATCAACGGCGCCACCGACATCCGGGTCACCGACGTCGGGAACGGCCGGACCTACGTCGGGACGGTCGCCGGCTACGACGTCCAGGACGACCTGGCGGTGGTGCAGCTGCGCGGCGCCTCAGGGCTGAAGACCGCGGCGATCGGGGACTCCACGTCGCTGCGGGTGGGGCAGGCAGTGGTGGCGATCGGGAACGCGGGTGGGGCCGGCGGGACGCCGACCAGCGCGGCCGGTGCGATCACCGCGCTGAACCAGGCCATCACGGCGGCCGACGAGGTGACCGGTGTGAGCGAGAGGTTGTCCGGGCTGATCGAGGTGGACGCGAACGTACAGCCCGGTGACTCCGGCGGCCCGCTGGCGGACGCGTCCGGCAAGGTGATCGGCGTGGACACCGCGGCGTCGGCGGGGATGACCTTCCAGGGTGCGAGCGGCCGTGGGTACGCGATCCCGATCTCGACCGCGTTGTCGGTGGTCCACCAGATCGAGTCCGGGCAGGCCTCGGACCGCGTGCACATCGGCGCCACGGCCTTCCTCGGCGTCCTGCTCGGAACCAACGGCGGCGGCGACGGGGACGGTGAGGGGACCGGCCAGCCTGGTGGCGCAGCCTCGCAGCCCGGCGCGTTCGTGCGCGATGTGGTCAGCGGGGGCGCGGCCGAGCGGGCCGGACTGGTCGCCGGTGACGTGATCACCTCCGTCGACGGGCGGGTGATCGACTCGGCCTCCTCACTCGGTGCGGTGATCAGCACCAGGCATCCCGGCGATCGGGTCGCCGTGGGCTGGGTCGACAGCGGTGGCCGGTCTCAGAGGGCGAGCGTGACGCTCGGCGAGGGGCCGCCCGCCTGACAGCAGGAACGGCCGGCTGATCGCCCAGCGATCAGCCTCAGGCGAAGCGCACGGACCAGATGGACAGTACCTGCGAGCGGGCGACCGGGATCCGATCCAGGACCGGCAGCGCATAGCCGTAGAGCGGGCCGCGGCCGCGCGGGGGGTGCAGCCGGGAAACCCCTGCGATGCCGGGCAGTGCCGACAGGACTGCGCCCTCCCGGCTGTCCATCGCCCAGGGCATCGGCGGCGGGGTCATGGCCCGGGCCGATGCCTGCGGGGGGCGGTCGGCGATCCGGGTGGTGACCCGGCTGGTCCAGCGCGGCACCCCGTCGAAGGCGAGTTCGGCCCCGGGGAATCTGCGGGCGCAGCGGATCAGCAGGTCGTGGACCTGCTTGCGGGCGAGGTACATCAGCAGCCCCTGCGCGGTGATGAGGATCCCTGGTGAGGGCTCGACCTCGTCCATCCAGGACCCGCTGAGCGCGGAGCCCTCCACCTGGCGGTGCCGCGGGTGGGCGGGCAGGATCTGCCGGCGCAACTGCGTCACCTCGGGCAGGTCCACTCCCATCCAGCGCACGCGACCGTCGTCGACCCGCCAGAACTGCGTCTCCAGCCCCTCGCCGAGGGCGACCACGGTCCCGCCCGGGCGCCGGGCGAGGAACAGACGGATGCGATCGTCGAAGGTCCTGGACCGCAGGCCCTGCCACTGGGCCCGGCGGGTACCCCGTCCCAGGCGCTCGGCGAACGGGTAGTCGATCCGCTCGACCAGCTGGACCGCAAGCGGATCGCGCAGCACGGGACGGGGCGCCGCGGCCTCCCGGGCACGGTAGTAGAGCGTCCAGAGCAGGGTCTCCGGGACGCCGGCCAGGTCCACCCGAATTCGTTCGGTCCCGCCCGATCCTGTGTCGCCGTCAGCTCCGGTCATAAGCCTGTCGTACTCGCCCCCGGGTCAAGGCCTCCTGCGTCGCCTGCTTCCGCGAGAGTCCATCCTGCCTCCGGCGGCAGGCACCCACCAGCTCAGGGATCCGTGTCGGCGGACTGCTCGAACCGCTCCAGCCGCCGATCCGGGATCAGCCACATCAGCGCGACCAGCACATACAGCGCGAGTGCGGGCCACGGGTGGACCAGGGCCAGCGCGATCCCCACGGCGTAGATGATCGGGGAGGCCTTGCCCTTCAGGTCGCGGCCGAGAGCGGCAGCCAGCCTGGAGTCCCTGCCCTCGACCCGCACCATCACGCTCTGCAGGATGTAGTAGGCCACCCCGGCAAGCAGCAGCACGACGCCATACAGGATGGTGGCCGGTTTCGGCGACCTCGTTCTCTCCCAGCCAGCCGGTGGCGAACGGGAAGAGCGAGAGCCAGAACAGCAGGTGCAGGTTCGCCCACAGCACCCCACCGGTGACCCTGGTCGCGGACTGCAGCAGGTGGTGGTGGTTGTTCCAGTAGATCCCCAGGTTGACGAAGCTCAGCACGTAGGCGAGGAACACCCGCACCAGGCTGTCCCTGCCCAGCTCGGACCAGCCGGTCCCGTGCGGGACCCGCAGTTCCAGCACCATGATCGTCAGGACGATGGCGATGACGGCGTCGCTGAACGCCTCCAGGCGGCCCTTGTGCACCAGGGCAGGGTAGAGCCCGTGCTCGCGGGCAGCCGAGTTCTAGGCGTGCGCGGCCGCTGCGGCGGCGGCCAACTCGGCCACGGCCGGCTTGCGGATGTCCGAGTGCGCCCCTGCGAACGACTGTCCCACGACGTCGTTGATGACGTCCGACGCATCGACACCGTGGAAGGCGCCGGGGTCGAACGAGTAGTCCGTGCCGCCTGCCGCCGGCATGGTCAGCCCGGCGAACGGCGCGACGGCCTGGAACCCGTCCGAGCCCATGGCGCCCCAGCGGCCGGCGACCGCGGCCGACTGGTCCTGCCGCGCCATGAAGGACGCCCTCGGGTACCAGACGCCCACAGCCCAGTCGAACGGGGTGAAGGTGGCGACCAGCGGCCCGTGCACCCGGTCCGCGACGCCGTTGAGCGCCCCCGGGCTGCCGAACGGGTTGTCCTGCGCGTGGGCGAAGGACCAGTGCGAGAAGGCACCTTGCAGCAGCAGCAGCGACGCGACCGGGCTGGCGTCGGCCGAGCTGATCCCGGCGAGGGCGAACGAGACCAGCCGGGCCCCGAAGCTGTGACCGATCAGGTGGACCCGAATGGTGGAGGACCGCTCGTGCAGGGCCTGGAGGACCGGCCCCAGACCGCCTCGGCCGATGTCGCCCGCCCTGGCCTTCATCACCGTGTACGAGAACACCCGGGTGGCGTCCTTGACCCCGTTGATCGCCCTGGCGAACCAGTCCCCGACGGCCTGCGTGGAGGAACCCGGCGGGGCGCTGCCGAATGCCTCGGCGGCACCTCGGTAGGCCGCGACCGGATCGGGCGCCAGCAGCAGCGCTGTCTCGCCGGAGTCCTCGAACTCGCCGTCGGGCGCGGGCGGGAGCAGGGACGAGAGGGCCTCCTGGAGGTCGAGCAGGCGCTGCTGCTTGACCTCGTCCGGCTCGCCGGAGCCGATGGACGCCTCGCCCTCGTCGATAAGCCTGCCGATCCGGGTGATGGTGTCGGCCTGATCCGGATCGGCGAATCCAGGTCGCAGCGAGTCGGCGATCTCCGCCCCGGACAGCGCGGAGGTGCCGGCATCGAGGTCCAGCGCGGCGCCGGCGTCTGCCTGGGTCGAACCGGCCGCGGTCGCGGGGGTGGCCTGGGTCGGCGGGAACCACAGCGAGGGCCAGAAGATCCCGACGAAGCCCACCGAGCCGAGGCCGGGCAACCCGGTGGCGGCGTTGCGGATCAGCGGGAACATCGCGTCGTAGAGGGACTGGGCGCCGCCCTGCGAGGTGCCCCAGCCGTGGCTGAACACGAAGAGGTCCGCGACCCCCTCGCCGGCCACCTCGGCGAGGACCTGCGCCTCGTCCGGCGCCGTCAGCCGGCCCTTGTCGTCGAAGGTCAGGCTCCACACCGGCTCTCCGGTATGCAGGTGGTCCATGGGTGCCGCCTTTCCTCAGACGTCCGAGAGCATGCGCATCAGGTCCACCAGGCCGGCCCCCTGGGCGTACCGCTCCCGTCCGAGGTCCGTGGCGCTGCCGACCAGCCGGGACTTGACCTCGCGCGGCCGGCCGATGAACTCGGGCCTGGCGGACAGGAACGCCGCGATCACACCGGAAACATGGGGGGCCGCCATCGACGTGCCCGACTGCTCGGCATAGGTGAGCAGGTTCGGCATGGCCGGACCCTGCGGGTCCTGGTTCAGCCCGGAGGTCGCGCGGATCTCGCCGGTGGCCGCCGAGGCGATCCACTCGCCGGGCGCGACCACATCGGGCTTCATCCGCCCGTCCAGCGTCGGCCCCTTGCCCGCGGTCCAGGTGACGCCGAAGGCGTGCGGGCCTCGCGATGGGTCGAGCCCACGGCGATGCAGTCCTCGGCGTGGGCCGGCTCGGTGATCGACCCCATGATCGATGAGGTGTTGGCCGCGTCGCCGAGGGCGGTCCGGGCGCCGTAGTTGCCCGCCGAGACCACGGCCACCACCCCGGATGCCACCAGCTGGTTCAGGGCCTGGCACAGCGGTGACTGACCGGCCGCGTAGTGATCGGGCTTCCATTCGCAGCCGAGGCTGAGGTTCACCCCGTGCACGCGCAGCACGCCGGGGTCGGCGTTGACCTCGGTGCGCAGGTAAGCCGCAGGGTTCGACCGGTCAGGCCTGCTCGATGGTGCCACCGGTATCCGGTCCGCGAACCGGATTCCCGCAATCGAGTCAGGCGGTCGGCTGAGGCAGCCTGGCCAGCGCCCAGGCGCGCGCCTGCGGAGCCGGCAGCGGGTGGGAGAAGAAGAAGCCCTGGCCCTGATCGCACACGTCCCCCGAAGGGCCGCCCGCCATCGCTCCGGTCAGCGCCGCCAGCCAGTCCCGGTGCTCGACTCCCTCGGCCACGACCGACAGTCCCAGCCTGTGCGCCATCTCGATCATCAGGTGCGCGATCGGGCGCGCCCCCTGCACCTGTGGGGCGCGGGCCAGGCCGGCCACCAGGCTGCGGTCCAGCTTGACGATGCTGATCGGCAGACGCAGCAGCTGGCTGATGGAGGTGCCACCGGCGCCGAAGTCGTCCAACGCCAGTCGGATGCCCAGCCCGGAGAGCTGCCTGAGGTGATCGACTGCCTGGGGGCTGTCGATCGGGACGGTCTCGGTGATCTCCACGATCAGGCGGTTGGCGGCCAGCCCGGAGCCTTCCAGGGCGGCGCGGACATCGTCCACGACGCACGCCTGCAGCACGTGGTACCCGGACAGGTTGACCGAGATCTCCAGCTCGCCCAGGGGTTCCTGCTCCGACCACCCGACCAGCTCACGGGCGGCCGTGTCCAGAACCCAGCGGCCGATCTCGACGATCAGCTCGGTGCCCTCCACGGCGGGCAGGAAGTCCGCCGGCAGGACCAGGCCGGTGCCCGGGCGGTCCCAGCGCAGCAGCGCCTCGAACCCGCGCAGCCGAGACGTGGCCAGGTCGACCACCGGCTGGTAGTGCAGCACGAGGTCGCCCTGCCGCAACGCGTCGGCGACCCCGGCGTGCAACTCGCGCCGGGCCTCGGCCCGACTGCGCAACTGGGTGTCGTAGCTGACCAGGACGTTGCCGCCCGCGGCCTTGGCGCGGTACGCGGCCGTGTCCGCCTCGGACAGCAGCTGGTCGGCGCCGACCCGCCCCGCCTCGCTGGTGCTCAGCCCGGCGCTGGCGCCGACCTGCACCAGTTGCCCGTGGTATTCGATCGGGCGGGCGAGCTCGGCCACCAACCGCTCGCCCAGGTCGATCAGCTCCGGCTCGGTCTGGGCGGTCTCGACGACGACGACGAACTCGTCCCCGCCCCAGCGGCCGACCAGGTCCCCTCCCCGGACGGACGACCGCAGCCGGTCCGCCACCGCGCGCAGGACGTGGTCACCGGCGGCGTGACCGAGGCGGTCGTTGCACGCCTTGAAGTCATCCAGGTCGAGGAACAGGGCTGATACGCAGGTGCCGTTCCGGCGGGCCCGCGCCAGGGCCCGTTCCAGGGCCCGGTCGAGCTCCGCCCGGTTGGCCAGCTCGGTGAGCCCGTCGTGGCTGGCCTGGTGGGCCAGCTCGCGTTGGAGCCGCTCGCGATCACGGACGGCCGCCACGATCCGCGCCACCGAGGCGTGCACGGCCGCGCCGAGCGGTCCAGGCACCTGCCGCTCCAGTTCCGGCGAACTGAGGTCGCCGGAGGCCAGCAGTTCCGCTTTGGCCTCCACCGCGCGCAGGCTCGCCACTGCGGCGTTGATCGCCTCGCTGGTGGACGCCAGCTCGTGCGGGCCGCGGACCGGGATCGCCTCCAGGTGCCCGGCACTGAGCCGCTGTGCGCCGAGTGCCAGCTCGCGCAGCCGCTCGCGCAGCAGCCCGCCGATGAGGACCAGCGCGACGACCGTTCCGAGCAGAACGGCCGCGGTGAAGGACAGTGAGATCGCTGCGCGCCGGCGCGCGTCGTCGGCGTCGGCGCGGGCGATAGCGACCGCACCGGTGACGGCCTCTTCCAGGTAGTCGCTCAGCCCCTTCAGCACGTGGGTGCCGGCCTGCGCCACCGGCAGCAGCGACATCGCCTTGCCGATGTCGATCCCGCTGATCGAGCCGTGCGCCTGCCGGATCACCGAGATCAGCGCCGAGGGGCGTGCCGTGGCCACCGCAGCGTCGAAGGTCGTGAACCCGGCGTCCTTCTCCATGGCCGTCCAGGTCCGGGCCAGCGGCGTGGTCAGCACGGTGCTGAGCTCAGCGGTGCGGCGGCGGTAGTCGGCGTCCTCCACCTGCAGCCGCCGCACCAGGTCGGGCCAGTCGGCCGTCGGCGCCAGCATGGCCACGTAGTAGAGGGCGACTCGCCGCGAGCCGCTGACCACGATCGGGG
Organism: uncultured Actinomycetota bacterium; assembly: GCA_963740575.1. GTDB lineage: Bacteria > Actinomycetota > Actinomycetes > Actinomycetales > Kineosporiaceae > CAVUET01. The sequence continues at coordinate 312,810 of CAVUET010000007.1, forward strand.
CGATCTCCTGCAGGGCGCTGGCGGCCCGCAACAGCTCGGGGCTGGTCATGCCCGCGCTACCCGAGGCGACCTCCTGGGCGATCCGCTTCTCGGCCTCCGATACCCGGTCGCCCAGCCCGGCGTAGGCGAGGCTGATCTCCGGCAGGTCCGCCAGACCGACGCTGCCGGAAGCCATGGCAGAATCCACCAGCGCACGCACCCGGGTTAGCTCGGTCCGCACGGCGGAGAGCGTGCCGGACAGGTCCGGCCGTCCGGTCAGCCGGGTCAGTTCCGCGTCGGTTTCCGTCTTGGCCTGGGTCGGGGAGCTCGTCGACAGGTTCAACTGGCCGCTGAACAGGGCCACCGGGATGCGCAACTGCCCGGCGGTCAGGGCCAGTGATCCCGCGGTGACCTCCTGGCTGATCGCCGTGCGGAGCCGGTCCAGATCGCGGATCGCGAGGAGTTCGCGCTCGATCCGCCCCGCGGCAGCGGCATCGCGCTGCCGCTCCAGGGCCAGTTGCCCCGCGAGCAGGGGCAGGGCCAGGGTGGGCAGGACCGCGATCGCCACCAGGAAGTGCAGCACCGACAGACGTCGCCCGACTCGGGGGCGCCCGCCTGGCAGATCCCTGGCTATGCGGTCCTTACTCACCACAGGGTGGGTCGGCACGTCAGGGGCGGTCCTGAACGCCTGGCGATGACCGGCACGCTGGTGGCTGGGCAGGACTTTGGTCCTAATCGCTCCCGCGGCCCGGATACGCAGCATCGGACCCATGAATGCGGCCAGGCTCTACTTCCGGATCATCGAGCAGGATGATGGCCGCTGGGCCTGCCGGCGCGGGCTCGCGCAGCTGGACGTCCACCACCAGATGGACGCCGCGCTGGCGCACATCACCGAGCTCGCCGGGGGCGAACGGCCGAGCGCCGTGTTCGCGCACTACCTGGACGGCCAGGTGCGCAGGATGGCCGCGCTGGACTGACATTTCCGGGTTTCCGCGGCGGCCTGCGCGGGCAGGGGAGGGGCCGTCCCAGCAGACATCACGCAACGGGGGTGCGCGGGTGGCCATCCGTGACCGGTTCCGCCGTGCGATCGCCTGCGCGGTCGCGGTCTTCGGCTGCGGGTTCGCCGCCATGGCGTTGTTCTGGTGGCTCGGCAGCTACGACAGCCGGCTGCCGGGGTGGCCGGACTTCCCCAGCGCAACCTGGGGCGACGGCCTGTACCTGCCGATCCAGGCCTTCGCGCTCAGACGGCTGGCTGACGGACTGCCCTTGCTGCGGCGGCGATGGCCGCTCAGGTTGGCCTCGGCGGCGGGAGGCGTCGCGGGCACGCTCGTGATCGCCGGCTCGCTGCTCGACCCGGAACCGGATCTGGACTGGACCCTGCCCCGGCCGCACCAGCTCGACCTGCCCGGCGTCTGGCACGCCGGATTCGTGATCGCGGCGGCGGCGCTGTTCGCCTGGCTGTGGGCCGATCTCGCCGGTCGGCTGCGTCAGGCCCGCGGCCGCGGCGCTGCGGCAGTCGGCCGCGAGGCAGCCTGGTTCGCGACCGCGGTGTGCGGTGCGTGCGGCTATGCGGCGCTGGCCGCACGGGACAGCGCCGGGGCGTTGACCACCCATGCGGGTCTCGTGACCCTGGCTGCGCTGCTGGCCGCCGCGGTCGCGCTTGCAGCGAACCTGACCGTGGCCCTGGGGCGCGAGCTCGCCGGGGCCCTGCCCGCCGTCGTGGCCGGCGTCGGCGCCGCCACGGTAGGAGTGCTGCCCCCGATCGTGGGCGCATCGGCGTGGATCATGCTGCCGGCCGGTGCAGCCGCCGGACTGATCCTGCTCGGGACGGCCTTCGCCACCCGCAGGGCTGCGGCCGGCCGGGGGGCGGGGGGAGACTGGCCGCATGACGGTCACTGTGCGCACGCCAGGCCTGGTGCTCGTCGAGCACGAGTTCGACGTCCCACTCGATCACGCGCGACCCGAGGGCGAGAGGATCACGATCTTCGCCCGGGAGGTCGCCGACCCTGACGGGCGGGACCGGCCCTTCCTGGTGTTCCTGCAGGGTGGGCCCGGCCACGAGGCGGTCCGCCCGACCCGGCACCCCTCGTCCGCGGCCTGGCTGGACGTGGCGCTGCGCGAGCACAGGATCCTGATGCTCGATCAGCGGGGTACCGGCCGGTCCACTCCGGTGGGCGCCCTGCCCGGACTCTCGGTGGCCCAGCAGGTCGAGTACCTGCGGCACTTCCGCGCCGACGCGATCGTGCGGGACGCGGAGTGGATCCGGCAGGTTCTGGGCGTCCAGCGCTGGAGCGTGCTCGGCCAGTCATTCGGGGGCTTCTGCGTATGGTCCTACCTCAGCCTGGCACCGGACGGGCTCGCCGCTGCCTACTTCACCGGTGGGCTGCCACCGGTGGGCGTGCAGCCGGACGAGATCTACCGGCGCACCTTCCGGCGGACCCTGGAACGGAACCTCCGCTTCTACCGTCGCTACCCCGGCGACCGGGACCGCGTGCGCCGGCTGCATGACGCGGTGCAGAACGGCAAGATCGTGCTGCCGGACGGTGACCTGCTGACCTGGCGGCGGTTCCGCCAGCACGGCGATGCCCTCGGCATGAGCGACGGCGCCGAGCGGTTGCACTACCTGCTGGAGCTGCCGTTCGACTCCCCGGCGTTCCTGCACGACGTGGCCCAACCGATGCCGTTCGCCCGCAATCCGATCTACGCGTTGCTGCACGAGGCCTGCTACGCCGACGGGTTCGTCACCGGCTGGTCCGCCGAGCGGGTCCAGCCGCAGGAGTACGCCCAGGACGAGACCCTGCTGACCGGCGAACATGTGTACGGGTGGATGTTCGAGGACTACGGCGCCCTGGCGCCGCTGGCTGAAGCCGCGCACGAACTGGCTGCTGAGCACTGGCCGCGGTTGTACGACCCGGAGGTCCTGGCGGAGAACGAGGTTCCTGCCGCCGCGGCGGTCTACCTGGAGGACATGTACGTGGACAGCGACTACTCGATGCAGACCGCGGGCCAGGTCCGCGGCCTGGTGCCCTGGCTGACCAACGAGTACGAGCGCAACGGCCTGCGGGCCGACGGTGAACGCATTCTCAGCCGGCTGATCGATCTGGCCTGGGGCCGGGCATGAGCCCGCGACGGCTGTCCCGGACCGAGGCCTCGAACGCGGTGGAGGGGCTCGGCTGGCGCTACCTGCTGGGCACCCTGAGCACCTCGGTCCGGGTCGCCTCCCTGTCGCGGGCGGTGCGGGTGGGTGAGCTCGCAGTCGGAGCCTGTGCCGGGCGGGCCGACGACCACCTACGGGTCGACCTGCGCCCGGACCGCGTCGAGCTGTCGCTGCAGACCCGGCTGATCGCGGCGATCACCGTCCGGGACACCGAGTTGGCCCGGTTGATCACCGGCGCGCTGGCGGCCGACGGGATCGAGCCCGGCGGGGCGACCAGCTTCGAGCGCGAGCGGCCCGTGCAGATGCTCGAGATCGCCATCGATGCGCTGGACATCCCCGCGATCCGGCCGTTCTGGAAAGCCGTCCTGGCCTACACCGACGAAGGGCAGCACCACGGCCCGACCGACGCGATCGTCGATCCGGCCGGGCAGCTGCCGGCCGTCTGGTTCCAGCAGATGGACGCCCCGCGTCCGCAGCGCAACCGGATCCATCTCGACATCACCGTCAGCCATGACGAGGCACAGGCTCGGGTGAAGGCCGCACTGGAGGCAAGCGGTGTGCTGGTCAGCGAGGCGCAGGCACGCTCGTTCTGGGTGCTCGCCGACGCCGAGGGCAACGAGGTCTGCGTCTGCACCTGGCAGGACCGCGACTGAGCGGCCGGCGCACCCGCACCCGGCTACCTCTCGGCCCAGGACACGGTGTGCGGCATGGCGAGGTAGCGTGCGTAGGCGCCGAACGCGCGCTCGATCCCGGCCCGCTCGCGGGCGCCCAGCCGCACCAGGGGCACGGCGTTCACGGTCACCCGGGCCTTGCCGATCGTGCGCTTCCAGATCCCCACGACCCGGCCGTCCCGAACGATCGTCGCCTGGAACACCCCGTTGCCGCCGGGGACGATCGCGTTCAGGTGAGCCGGCTCCACCATCCAGGAACGGTCCTTGTAGCCGAGCAGGTACTCGTCGAAGCCCGGCAGCGCCAACAGCCCGGACGGCTGTGCACCCACACCGGCGGCCAGGTCGAGGATCTCGGCCCCGAGGTACATCTGCCGGCCGTCCACGGTGACGGACGCGAGCGTGTCCCCGGCCCCGGCGATGCCGCGCTTGACGTCGGCCATCGGCAGGCCGGTCCAGCCGGCCAGGTCCCGCGCCGTGGTCGGGCCGTGGCTGCGGAAGTATCGGGTGGCGATCATCGCCAATGCCTCGTCCCGTTCCGGGCGAACGGGATCCGGCGCCCAGGCGTCCAGCAGCACGAAGGTCTGCTCCGACCCGTCGTTCGGTCCGATACAGGTCACCCCGCGCTGACTGGCGTACCAGAGCAGGTGGTAGGCGTAGTTGCCCGTCGCGCTGATCCCGGCCTGGGTCAGGGCCTGGACGCACTGCGCCCTGGTCATCCGGCCCGGGCCGGCCAGTGCCTCGCCGAGCACGTCCACCGCGCGATCGGCGACCGCCTCGTCCAGGCCGAGGAACTCTCGGCGCCGGGCCGCTCCGGCCAGGGCCCGTGATCCCATCACGTCGAGCATCCAGTGCGCGTCCCGCGGCGGCACCAGATGGATCGTCCCCCGCATCGGCCAGGTGCGCAGTGCCTCACCCCGCTCGAGCGCCTGCTCGACGTCGCGCCGGGTGAACTTCGGCAGCCGGACGCCGAGGGACCACAGGCCGCTGGCGAGATCCTGGGCCTGCATCGCGCCGAACCACTGCACGACGGCGGCCACGTCCCGCGCCCCGCCGGAGCCCGTGCCGTCGGAACCCGTGCCGTCGGAACCCGTGCCGATCTGCGCCGGGGTCAGCAGCAGGCCGGCCATCCGCAGCCGCAACGCGTCCCGCTCGGTGAGCTCCACCTGGCACCCTCCGCTCCCGGCCACGCCGGTGGCCCCGCTCCGACGTTACCCGCCAGGCACGGACCGGGTGGGGGTCGTGCGCAGCGGAACGAGACGGTCGGCGTGCGCCTCGGCTTGACACTGCTCGTGCAGTCGCTCTACTGGTAAGAGTGCTGGTCGTCGTCCTCGTCGCGCTGGCGGCGGCCTTTCTCTATGCGATCTCCGACTTCCTCGAGCAGCGGGCCGCCCAGCGGGCTCGCCGCAGGGCCGGTCGCGAGCCCTCCGGCAGGCCCGGCGACCGGCTGTCGGCGGCCCGTGGGGTGGCCGGCCGGATGGTCCGGGATCGGGAGTGGGTCGCGGGCTGGGCCGTGGGCACGGTGGCTTACCTCGTGCAGGGTTTCGGGCTGTACCTGGGCTCGGTAGCGGTGGTTCAGGCCCTGCAGGTGACCACGCTGCTCTTCACGCTGCCGCTGGCCACGGTTGGCCGCCCGGAACGCCCCAGCAGCCGAGATCTGCTCGCTGCGGCGTCCGTCTGCATCGGGTTGGGCGCGTTCCTGTGGGCCCGCGGGCCGCTGAACACCGGAACGCCGCAGCGCGGCCGGATCCTGCTCCTGCTGGCCGTCATCGCCACCGTGGTGGTGCTGCTGACCATCACCGCGATCCGGCTGCGGGGCGCCCCGAGAGCGACCTTGCTCGCGCTCGGCGCCGGGTGTGCCTTCGCGTGCAACGCTTCGCTGGTCAAGATGACCGGCCAGGAGCTCGCCACCGGCGGCGTGGTGAGGACGGCGCTGGACTGGCCGGGCTACTCGATCGCCGTCGTGTCCGTGGTCGGCGTGACCCTTCAGCAGGCGGCCTTCGCCTCCGGGCGCCTGCCCGCGGCCACCACGGCCAGCGTGATCGCCAATCCGCTGGTCGGCACGGTGATCGCGGTGATCGGTTTCGCCGAGCCCCTGCCCGCGGACGGTGGCCGGTTCGCGGTGATGCTGCTGGCCCCCCTGCCGTTCGTGGCCGGCCTGATCGTGCTCCCGCGCTCGCCGCTGCTGCGCGGTGACGGCGACGACCCCGACGGCGATCAGACAGCGGACGCGAGCGGCTCGCGGAGCCGGTCGAGCAGCCGCCGCAGTGAGCTGGGCCGGGTCCACTCCTCGCGCACCCAGCGGGCGCCGTAGCTGCCCGCGCACCGGCGCCCACGTCCCCGTCCGCCGGCAACCCGCGCACCAGTGGTCGAACTCGCGTACGCCTGGTTGTTGTGTTCCGATGACGGTCACGGGTCGCGGAAACCCTTGGAGCATCCGCCACGTCGTCCATCATCCTGGCACCTGCGGATCGGTCGCAGGGCATCGGTCGCAGGCATCAGTCGCCGCACATGAGGTCAGAATGTTTGGGGGCATATGACTGGAGGCGCGAACCGCGGGCTCGACACGACGGCAGCTGCCCGGACGGGGCCTGTGCTGACTGCCCGCCCAGGATTGATCAGAGAGCTCGCGATCGGCCTGGCGACGTTCGTGGTCTACCTATGGGTGGCGGCGAACGCGGATTCGGACCGGGGAGCGGCCGACAGGCACGGCCGGCAGCTGCTGGACCTGGAGCACACCCTTCACCTCGACATCGAGGTGTCGCTGAACGGCTGGCTGGCCCGGCACGCGGTGATCAGGGTGCTGGCCGACTACGAGTACGCCACCACCTACGTGCTCGCCGCGTTCGGCCTGCTGTTCTGGCTCTACGTCCGCAGGCCGCAGCTCTACCCGGCGGCGCGGACGTCCTTCGTCCTGCTGAACCTCGTGGCCTTCGCCTGCTTCGTGCTGTACCCGGTCACGCCGCCCAGACTGCTCGGGGCCTCCGGCTTCGTCGACACCGTTGCACAGGGGAACACCTGGGGATCCTGGGGCACTCCGCTGGTCTCCTCGGCCAACCAGCTCGCCGCCATGCCGTCACTGCACCTGAGCTGGGCCGTGTGGGTCAGCGCGGTGCTGGCCAGGATCTCGGGCCGTCGTGCGACGCAGGCCCTCAGCGCGCTGCACGTCCTGGTCACCACCTGGGTCATCCTGGCCACCGGCAACCACTACCTCGTGGACGCGTTCGGAGCCGTCGCGTTGGTGCTGCCCTGCGCGCTCGTGCTGCCGCCGGCCGGTGCGGCCGCGAGGGCGGCTCCCGTGGCCGGCGCGGACGGATTCTTCCTGCAGGTGGAGTCCGGCGCCTACCCGCACCAGGTGGGCGGCGTGGTGACGCTGCAGATCCGGCCGGGCCGCGCCCTGCCCACAGCCGCAGAGGTGATCGCGCTGGTCCAGCAGCGGATCGGCGACCTGCCCCGGTTCCGTCAGCGGGTCGCGGACCCGGGCTCGAGGTGGCGTCGGCGCCGCTGGGTGGATCATCCGGAGCTGGACTGGAACTGGCACGTCACCCAGGTGGAGCTCGGCAGGCCGGCGCCAGGGGGTGCGGCCGGGCCCGGCGACGCGACCGGTGACGCGATGGACGACGGGATGCACGACGGGATGCACGACGGGATGCACCACGGGATTGACGTGGACGACGGGATTGATGAGGACCGTCGCTTCGAGCAGGGGCTGGACCGGGTGGTCGCCGACCTGGCCGGGAGACCCCTGCCGCAGGACCGCCCGATGTGGCGCCTCGTCCTCGTGCACGGTGCCGCGCGGCGGCACGCAGCCGTTGTCCTGCTGGTGCACCACGTGATCGCCGACGGCATCGGCACGATCGCGCAGGCCTTGCGGCTGCTTGACTGCGGGGAACCCGGCTCGTATGAGCCGGCATCGGGAGCCGCTCACGCCGCCGGCCCCAGGCAGTCGCCGCGGGCCAGGTCCGGACCGGTGCGTCGCTGGGCCGGAACCGCTCTCGGACTGGCGCAGCTCGCCACCGACGGTGCGCCGATGCGATGGCCACAGGTTCGGGAGCCGGACCCTCGAAGCCTGCACGGCGATGGGCCGGCACGACGCAGCTTCGCCCGCCTCGACCTGCCGTTGAGCCGGGTGCAGGCCATCGCACGCGCTGCCGGCGTCCGGGTCACGGACCTGCTCCTGTTCGCCGTGGCCGGTGGGCTGGCGCGGATCGGCCCCGAGGGCATGCCCCCGACGGTGCGGGTCACGGTGCCGTTGACGGTGCGCCGGCCTGGCATCGGGCCGGAGGGCAACGTCACCGCAGCGGTCATGGTCAAGCTGCCGACGCGGCCGATGCCGGACCGGCAGCGGCTGTCGCTGGTGTCCAGGGCGGCCCGCCCGCTGTCCAGCGGCAGCCGCGCCCTCGCCTCGCGTTTCGTCACGGCCCGGCTGGCCCGCGCGCTGCCGGAACCGGCGCACCGGTGGTTCGCCAGAACGGTGTACGGCCGCCGCCTGTTCCTCGGCATCGTCTCCAACATGCCCGGCCCCGACCTGCCACTGGACTTCGCCGGGCATCCGATCCGGCACGCGTTCCCGCTGCTGCCGGTCGCGCCGGGGACTGCCTTCGCGGTCGGCGCGATCGGCTGGAACGGGACCCTGTGCATCTCCGCGGCGGTCGCCGACGTCCCCGGATTGACCGCGCAGGAACTGATCCGGGCGATGCGCGACGTCCTCGCCGAACTGGGCGCGGGCGATCGATCAGCTCAGCCGGACGCCTCCGCGACCGGCTCCGGCGACGCGACGGCGCGCTCCACTGCGTGAGGCAGAAGCGCAACGGTGAGCTGGATCCGCGACTCGGGATCGTCCAGCCGATCGCCGAAGAACGCCCGAAGCTGGGAGAACCGGTAGCGGACGGTCTGTGGATGGATGTGCAGCTCGGCCGCCATGGCCCTGCGGTCGCCCATGTGCCGCAGCCACGATCGCAGCGTTTCGACCAGCCGGTCCCTGGTCTCTTGTGGGAGTCCGTCCAGTGGAGCCAGGCACTGCTCGCGGAACACCTGGATGGACTGCGGATCGCTGTTCACGATGATGACGTCGAGATGGTCCTCGACGAAGACCAGCCCGTCGCCGGGCAGGCCCCGGCCGCGCAGCCGGGCGCCGGTCATCGCCACCCGCAGGCTGGCCGGCAGCTGATCGATCGGTACGGAACGACCGACGACAGCGCGAGCCCCCCGCAGCAGGGTCTCCTTGCGGCGGCGGGAGGCCAGCTCGGGTCGATCCGGCCAGATCATGGCCATCCAGTCCTCGCGCACCGTGCTCAGGGTGAGGCCGTCGAGGCGGGCCACGTGCCGGGCGCTCGCCTCGTCAGCGGTGTGCACGAGGATCACGCTCGCCCTGGCGGGCAGCTGCCAGCGGGCCCGCCGCGCCGCGGAGGTGAGGGCGAGGCTGTCGCAGCGGTCGCTGAGCAGCATGGCGGCCAGCTCCTCGCGCTGGCGGCCGCGCTCGGCCATCAGCTCGGACTGCTCGCGGACGTACCCTCGGACGGACGCCATCGAGAGCTGATCCACGAACAGGAACAGCACCTCGGCGAGCTCGGCGATCGCCCGGGGTGGCAGGTCGAGTTCGAGGCTCACTGCGGACAGCCGCCGCCAGGCGACCCTCGCCCCGGTGTGGTACGCGGTGAGCAGGCGGGCCAGGTCCTCCCCGCTGCGGGCATGGATCTCGCCGATGGCCTCGAACAGGTCCGCGGAACCGTCGATCACCGGTCCGTCGCCGTCGCCGTCGTCGTCGATCCGCCGCTGGGCAGCAACGATGAGCTCGTGTATCGCAGCTCGGACCACCGTCACCACATCGTCACGGCCGGTCGCGAGAAAGGCGGCGTAGTCAGGGGAACTCCTGGACAGCTCCTGCCGGACGTCTTCCAGGAGTTCAGGCATCTGGTCGAGCAGCCGTGTGCTGAGCCTGTCCACGAAGCCGGTTGTGTCATCCCGCATGAGTCCGATGACCCCATCGTTGTTCGCTCGTCACAATTTGGGGTGTTTGTCTTCACGCATCTGTGAGCATAGTGGCCAAGCGGGAACGGGACATCCTGGACAGGTGCGCCCGCCTCCACGCGGGGACGCCGTGGCGTCCCCACAGCGATCCGACCCCGCGCGGGGCCGCGCGCGAATGGGCGCGCGGGGCGGGGCGCGCACGGCCCGTGACCCGCGACTGGAGGGGCTGGAGGCAGGCGAGAACTTCCCCGTCGCGCTGCGCCCGCTCCCGCGTGATCTCCGCCGCGACCTGCGGGCCGTGTACGACGTGGTCCGCGTGATCGACGATCTGGGTGACGAGAGACTCGACGGCCGGACGACGGCCGTGGCGCGAACCACCGCCCTGCAACGGTTCCGCACGGAGCTGTTGCGGGTGTGGAGCGACGACCCTCCCGCCCACGGCGTGCTGGCCGCACTGGTCCCGACCGTTCGGGCCCGAAAGCTCACGGTGGAGCCCTTCGACCGGCTGGTGCAGGCGAACCTGCAGGACCAGGTGGTCACCCGGTACCCGACGTACGCAGATCTGCTCGCCTACTGCCGGCTGTCCGCAGAGCCGGTGGGCCGGATCGTCCTGGCCGTGTTCGGCCAGCTCACCGGTCGGACGGCGGCGCCGTCCGACCGGATCTGCACCGGGCTGCAGATCATCGAGCACTGCCAGGACGTGGGGGAGGACCTCCGGCGCGGCCGGCTCTACCTGCCGGAGGAGGACCAGCAGCGGTTCGGTGTCCGGGAGGCCGACTTCCGCCTGGGGGCGACGCCGCCGGCGCTGCGGGAGCTGGTCGCGTTCGAGGTCGAGCGGGCGCGGGAGCTGCTGGCCTCCGGCGAGGAGCTGACCCGGATGCTCCACGGCTGGGCCCGCCCGGCCGTGACCGGATACCTGGCCGGTGGGCACGCCGCCGCCGACGCGGTGGGCCGCGCCGGGTGGGACGTTCTGCGCTGCACGCCCCGTCCCCGCCGGCGGGACGTCATCCGGCATGCGGTGCGGATCTGGACGAAGCGGAGGCCACCATGACCATCACGTCCGCGGCGGCCCAGCGTTCGGCCTACGCCGCGTGCGAGACCATCACCCGCACCCAGGCGCGGAACTTCTTCTACGGCATCCGGCTGCTGCCTGCGCCCAAGCGGCGGGCGATGAGCGCCGTATACGCCCTGGCCCGCAGGATCGACGACATCGGCGACGGCGGCCTGCCCGAACAGGTCAAGCTCGAGGCCCTCGACGTGGTGCTCGCCACGCTGGACGGCAAGTCGGTCGGCCCGATGGTCTCCAGCGACGCCGTCGATCCGTCGCAACCATCGCTGGAGACCATCGTGCTGGCGGTCTGCGACGCGGCGGAGCACTTCCCGATCCCGCTGAACGCCTTCCACGAACTTGTCGACGGGGTCCGGATGGACGTCGAGGGCAGGCGGTACCAGTCCTTCGACGAGCTGGTCGAGTACTGCCGCTGCGTGGCCGGGTCGATCGGCCGCCTGTGCGTGTCGATCTTCGGCGGGCCGGGCGCGACCACGGAGCCTGCGCGGGCCCAGCGGCTCGCCGACACCCTCGGGATCGCGTTGCAGCAGATCAACATTCTGCGGGACATCCGCGAGGACCTGCTGTCCGGCCGGGTGTACCTGCCTGCCGAGGATCTGGACCGATTCCGCATCGACTTGCGGCTGGGGAGCCAGGGTGTACTTCTGGATCGGGAGGATCGCCTCGCCGAGCTGATCCGGTACCGGGTAGGGGTGGCGGAGGGCTGGCTGCGGCGTGGCCTGGAGCTGCTCCCGTTGCTCGATCGACGCAGCGCCGCGTGCTGCGCAGCCATGGCCGGCATCTACGCCCGCCTGCTGGAGCAGATCGGGGCCAACCCCGAGCTGGTCTACGACCGGCGGATGTCGCTGTCCGGCAGGGAGAAAGGACAGGTGGCGGTACGAGCACTGATCCGCCGTTCAGCGATGCCCGCGGGGTCACCGGCCCGCAGGGCGGCGTCGTGAGCGCAACCGGGGTGGCACGGTCCCGTGCGGTGAGCCGGCCCCGGCGTCAGCGGGTGGTCGTCGTCGGAGGTGGGCTTGCGGGCATTGCCGCCGCGCTCGCCTGCCGGGACGCAGGGCTCGAGGTCGTGCTGATCGAGGCGCGGCCGCGGCTGGGGGGCAGGACCGCCTCGTTCCGTCGTGGCGGCTTGGAGGTGGACACCGGCCAGCACGTCTTCATGCGGTGCTGCACAGCGTATCTGGGGCTGCTCGACCGGCTCGGCACCCGCTCTGACGTCCGGCTCCAGCCACGCCTGGACATCCCCGTGGTGGCGCCCGGACGTCCGCGGCCCGCCCGCATCTACCGGACCCGGGGGCCCGCGCCGCTGCACCTGTTGGCAGCCCTGTCGCGGTACTCGCTGCTGTCACCTCGCCGCCGGATCGCCATGGCCCGGGCGGTAGTTGCCCTGCGGCGCGTGGATCCCGGCGATCCGCGGACGGACGAGCAGTCCTTCGGGAACTGGCTCGGCGCGCACGGTCAGGACCGGCAGGCGATCGAGGCGATCTGGGACCTGGTCAACGTGGCCACCCTGAACGCGCCGTCGGACCGCAGTTCGCTCGCCCTGGCCGCGACCGTGTTCCAGGTCGGCTTGCTCACCGATCCGCGGGCCGCGGATCTCGGCTGGGCGCGGGTCCCGCTGGGGCGACTGCACGGGCAGGCGGCGCTGGAGCGCCTGCAGGACAGCGGCGTCGAGGTGCGCACGGCGAAGGCTCTCGCGGTCTCGCCGGACGGGCAGGCCTGGACGGTGCGGCTCGCGGAAGGTGACCCGGCTGCGGGATCGCTGTCGGCAGAGGCTGTCGTGGTGGCCGTGCCGCCGGCGGCGGCGGAGCGGATCCTTCCACCGGGCGCGGGCCTGTCGCCGGGGTGGTCGTCACACCTGACGGACGCGCCGATCGTCAACGTGCACCTCGTCTACGACCGCGTGGTGATGGAGCAACCGCTGCTGGCGGCCATCGGGTCGCCGGTGCAGTGGGTGTTCGACCGCACGGAGCCGTCGGCCTTGACCAGCGGTCAGTACCTCGCGGTGTCGCTGTCCGCGGCGGCAGACCTAGCCATACTGCCCACCCGGGTGATCTGCGAGCGGATCGTCAGCGCCTTGGCGGAACTCCTCCCTGCGGCGCGCAATGCCAGGCTGCTGGACCGGTTCGCCACCAGGGAGCCGGCCGCCACGTTCCTGCCCGCGCCGGGAACGGCCGCCTGGCGTCACGCCACGCGGACCGCGCTGCCCGGGCTGTACCTCGCCGGCGCGTGGACGGACACCGGGTGGCCGGACACGATGGAGGGTGCGGTGCGCAGCGGGCAGGCCGCCGCAACCGCCGCTGTGCAGGAGCTCGGCGCGCCCGCCCTCACCCGCGGCAGCCGCAGGTTCGGTGCCACACCATCGCCTCTTCCGGGGGTGTCCGCATGACCATGACCTCGCCGGCGCTGAGCACGCTGGACCGCTGCCGGGCACTGACCGAGCCCGCGCTGCGGGCCGCCGTGGACACCATGGACCTGGCCAACCGGCGGATCTGCTCCTACCACCTCGGCTGGACCGAGGTCGACGGCCGGCCGCGCTCCGGCAGCAGCGGTAAGGCCCTGCGCCCCGCGCTCGCGCTGCTGTCCGCGCAGGCTGCCGGTGCGGACCCGTCGGTCGGCGTTCCCGGAGCCGTGGCCGTCGAACTGGTGCACAACTTCTCGCTGGTCCACGACGACGTCATGGACGGTGATCTGGAACGGCGCCACCGCCCGGCGGTGTGGGCCGTCTGGGGCGTGTCCGGCGCGGTCCTCGCCGGTGACGCCATGCTCTCCCTGGCCACCCAGGTCCTGCTGGACGGCGTGCCCGGTGGCCGCACGGCGGGTACATCCGGGCGCTTGCGCGGGCCCGCGCCGCGGTCTGCCCGGGCCGCCTCCCTGCTCCAGCGCGCGGTCGCGGAACTGCTGCGCGGCCAGGCGGAGGATCTGGAGCTGGAGCGCAGGGCGCGGGTGGAGCTGGACGAGTGCGAGCGGATGACCGCGGGCAAGACCGGCGCGCTGCTCGCGGCCAGCAGCAGTATCGGTGCCGTGCTGGCAGGCGCCGACCCGCGGCTGGTCGCCGGGCTGGAGGGCTTCGGCCGCCACCTCGGGATGGCGTTCCAGCTGCTCGACGACCTGCTCGACATCTGGGGTGACCCGCAGCTGACCGGCAAGCCGGTGTACTCCGACCTGCGCTCGCGCAAGAAGTCGCTGCCGGTGGCCTACGTGCTGTCCGGCCGGGACGGCCACGCCCGGTCGATCGCCGCGTGGTTGCGCGCTGACGGCGCGGACGACGAGCGGCGGCTGCGCGAGATCGCGGACATTCTCGACGCGGCGGGTGCACGCGCCTGGGTGCGCGCCGAGGCGAGCCGGCGGATCGACCTGGCCATGGAGGAACTCGTCCGCGCGGGTGTCCCCGACGGGCCCCGCGAGGAACTGGCGGCCCTCGCCCGCTTCTGCGTCGAACGGGAGGTGTGAGATGTCGACGGTGCGATCCGCGGCCGAGGCGGCGATCGCGCACCTGCGCGACCTCCAGTCAGACCAGGGCTGGTGGAAGGGCGAGCTGGCCACGAACGTGACCATGGACGCGGAGGACCTGCTGCTGCGCGAGTTCCTCGGGATCCGGGTCGAGGCGGACACCGAGCCGGCCGCACGCTGGATCCGCAGCCAGCAGCGTGAGGACGGCAGCTGGGCGACCTTTCCCGGTGGGCCGGGCGATCTGTCCACCACGGTCGAGGCCTGGGTGGCGCTCCGGTTGGCCGGTGATTCCGCGCGATCCCGGCACCTGCGGGCCGCCGCTGACTTCGTGATCAGCCAGGGCGGCGTCGAACGCAGCCGGGTGTTCACCCGGATCTGGCTGGCCCTGTTCGACCTGCAGTCCTGGGACGAGTTGCCCTGCCTGCCGCCCGAGCTGATCCTGCTGCCGAAGTTCGTGCCGCTGAACATCTACGACTGGGCCTGCTGGGCCCGGCAGACGATCGTGCCGTTGACGCTGGTGGCCACCGCCAGGCCGCAGCGGCCGCTGCCCTTCGGCATCGACGAGTTGCGCGCCGGATCGGCAGCCGGCGGCCCGGCAGCCGCGGTCCTGCCCGGTCGGGATGCCGAGCGGGGCTGGGCCAGGGCGTTCGGCTACCTGGACCGGTTCCTGCACCGGTACGCGCGCCGTCCGGTCCGCCCGCTGCGGCGGATGGCCACCCGCCGGGCTCTGCTGTGGATCCTGCAGCGCCAGGAGGCGGACGGGTCCTGGGGTGGGATCCAGCCGCCGTGGGTCTACTCGCTGCTCGCGCTGCACCTGCACGGCTATCCGATCGACCACCCGGCGATGCGGGCGGGGCTCGCCGGACTCGAGGGCTTCCTGGTCCGCGAGGACGGCCCGGACGGCGAGCTGCGCCGGTTGGAGGCCTGCCAGTCTCCGGTGTGGGACACCGCGCTCGCGCTGAACGCCCTGCTGGACGCGGGCGTCCCGGGCGAGGACGACGCCGTGAGCCGGGCCGCGGCCTGGCTTCTGGCGCAGGAGATCCAGGTCCGCGGCGACTGGGCCGTACGGCGACCGGCGCTGCCGCCGGGTGGCTGGGCCTTCGAGTTCGCCAACGTCAACTATCCCGATATCGACGACACGGCCGAGGTCGTGCTGGGCCTGCGGCGCTGCGACGCCGGGCTGACCGGGCCCGGGTGGCAGGCGGTCCGCCGCGGCACGGCGTGGACCGCGGGGATGCAGTCGGGCGACGGCGGCTGGGCGGCCTTCGACGTCGACAACACCCGGCGGCTCGCACTGTCCCTGCCGTTCTGCGACTTCGGCGCCGTGATCGACCCGCCGTCGGCGGACGTCACCGCCCATGTGGTGGAGATGCTCGCTGCCGAGGGGCTGGCCGGGCACGAGCGGTGCCGTCGCGGCGTGCGCTGGCTGCTCGCGAACCAGGAGCCGGACGGTTCCTGGTTCGGTCGTTGGGGTGCGAACCACATCTACGGGACGGGTGCGGTCGTGCCCGCCCTGGTGGCGGCAGGGGTCACAGCGGACAACACGGCGATCCGGCGTGCCGTGTCCTGGCTGGAGCGGCACCAGAACGCCGACGGCGGCTGGGGCGAGGATCTGCGCTCCTACCGGGACCCGGGCTGGGCGGGCCGGGGCGGAACGACACCGTCGCAGACCGCCTGGGCGCTGCTCGCGCTGCTGGCCGCGGGCGAGCGGTCGGACAGCGTCGAGCGCGGTGTGGAGTGGCTGGTGTCCGCGCAACGGGCAGACGGTGGCTGGGACGAGATCTGGTACACGGGAACCGGATTCCCCGGCGACTTCTACATCGGGTATGGGCTCTACCGGCTGGTGTTCCCGCTCGCGGCGCTGGGGAGGTACCTGCGGGCCACCCGCCCTGACAGCAGCCGGGAGCCAGCCTGATGGCCGCGGCGGTGAGGGCCCGCGCAACGATCCTCGCCCCACTGGCGGTAGAACGGCTCGCGCTGGCCGGCGCCGGTGCGCTGATCACGGTGCGGCGCACCGGGATGGGGCCGCGGCGCAGCGCCCGGGCGGGCCTGCCCGCCGGGCCGGGACCTGTCGTGGTGGCCGGGCTGGCGGGCGGGCTGGCCGCCACCGTCCGCACCGGGGACGTGATCGTCGCCTCGAGCGTCCAGGACACCGGGGGCACGGTGATCGAGCTCCCGTCGGCCGGACTGCTGGCCGGCGAGTTGCGCCGCAACGGGTTGACCGTGTGGGTCGGGCCGGTGCACAGCAGCGACCACCTCGTCACCGGGGCCGAGCGGGCCGCGCTGGCAGCAGGTGGCGCGCTGGCCGTGGACATGGAGTCGGGGACGCTGCTCCGACGGCTGGCCGCACGCCCCGGGTCCGGACCGCTCGCCGTCGTCAGGGTCGTCGTCGACGCGGCGGACGCGCCGCTGGCCAGGCTCGGAACGGTTTCCCGGGCGTTGCGGGCACTGGCAACGATGCGCCGGACGCTGCCCGCCGTGCAGTCGTGGGCCGCCGCCGCGGGCACCCGCGAGGCCGTGCTGGCCGCGCCGCGTGCCTTCTGCGCAGGGGTCGAGAGAGCCATTCACATCGTCGAGCAGGCGTTGCGGGATCACGGGTCCCCGGTCTACGTGCGCCGCCAGATCGTGCACAACCAAACGGTCGTCCGGGACCTCGAGCGGCAGGGTGCCGTCTTCGTCCGCGAGGTGGACGAGGTTCCGCCGGGCGCCGTCCTGGTGCTCGCCGCGCACGGCGTGAGCCCTCAGGTCCGGGCCGAGGCCGCCGCCCGCGTCCGCCTGGTGATCGACGGCACCTGCCCCCTGGTCAGCAAGGTCCACGCCGAGGTCCGCCGGCACGCGCAGCGCGGCCGGACGGTGCTGCTGATCGGTCACGCCGATCACGAGGAGGTCGAGGGCACCTCGGGCGAGGCTCCCGACCGGGTGATCGTGGTCGAGAGCGTCGAGCAGGCCCGGACCGTCCAGGTGCCCGACCCCGGGCGGCTCGCGTACGCGATGCAGACGACGCTGGCCCGGCAGGACGCGGACCAGATCATGGCAGCACTGCTGAACCGTTTCCCTGCCATGAAATCCCCGCCCACGGACGACATCTGCTACGCCACGACGAACCGGCAGCAGGCCGTTCAGGCGATCGCCGCCGGGTGCGAGGTAGTGCTCGTGCTCGGCTCGGAGAACTCCTCGAACTCGCGCCGGCTGGTCGAGGTGGCGCAGGCCGGCGGGACCCCGGCCTACCTGCTGGACGGTGCGGGTCAGGTGCGGTTGTCCTGGCTGGCCGGCGTGCAGCGGATCGGCATCACGGCCGGGGCGTCGGCACCGCCCGGGCTGGTCGACGAACTCCTGTCCGAGCTGTCCGGCCTCGGCGAGCTGTCGGTGCGCGAGCACCGGGTCGCCGAGGAGGGCATCACGTTCCTCCTACCGTCGGGGGTGGCCTGACATGTCGATGCCCTGGCATCAGACGCTCGTGCTGGCGAGGTACCTGCTCCGGCAGAAGCTGGCCGGTCGGGAGAAGTTCCCGCTGCTGCTCGAGCTGGAACCGCTGTTCGCCTGCAATCTCAAATGCGCCGGGTGCGGGAAGATCGCCCAGCCGCCGGCCCTGCTGAAGCAGCGGATGCCGGTCGAGCAGGCGGTTGCAGCCGTGCAGGACTGTGGTGCCCCGATGGTGTCGATCGCCGGCGGGGAGCCGCTCATGCACCCCCAGATCGACGAGATCGTCCGGCAGTTGCTGGCGCGCCGGAAGATCGTCTTCCTGTGCACGAACGCGCTGCTCCTGCCCAAGCACCTGGCCAGGTTCCGCCCGCACCGCAACTTCGCCTGGATGGTGCACATCGACGGGCTGCGCGAGCGGCACGACGCCTCGGTGCGCAAGGCCGGTGGCTTCGACGCGGCGGTGGAGGCGATCAGGCTGGCGCAGCGGGAGGGCTTCCGGGTGATGACGAACACGACGTTCTTCTCGGACGACAGCCCCGATGACGTGATCGGCGTGCTGGACTACCTGAACGACGAGCTCGGCGTCGACAACATGCAGATCTCGCCGGCCTACGCCTACGACCGGGCACCGGACCAGGAGCACTGGCTCGGCGTCCAGCAGACGAGGGAGCTGTTCCGGAAGGTCTTCGACGATCGGCGGCGCAGCCGGTGGCGCCTGAACCACTCGCCGCTGTTCCTGGACTTCCTCGAGGGCAAGCGCGACTTCGCCTGCACGGCCTGGGGAATCCCGTCCTACTCGCTGCTGGGCTGGCAGCGGCCGTGCTACCTGATGGACGACGGCTACGCGGCCAGCTACCAGGAGCTGATCGACGAGACCGACTGGAGTTCTTACGGGCGAGGGGTCCACCCGCGCTGCGAGAACTGCATGGCGCACTGCGGATACGAGCCGAGCGCCGTGCTGGCGACGATGAGCTCCCTGCGCGAGTCGCTGCGTGCCGCGGTGACCCGGTAGCGCACGGTCAGGAGACGTCCTGGCGCCCGAACCGTCCGGCGAGGGCGGCGTACGTGCCGGGCGCCAGGGCGCGCACGCGCGGAGCGACGCCGAGCCATCGCGGCACGATCCGCTGCCGGTCCCCGGTCCGGATGACGTCCAGCACGGCGGCCGCGACCCGTTCCGGCGGCACGGGCCTGGGGAAGCGCCGGCGGTAGGGGACGCCTCGGCGCTCGAAGAACGGCGTGCGGACGACCCCGGGGACGACCGTGGAGACGGCGATGCCGGTGCCGTGGCACTCCAGGCGCAGGGCGTCGGCGAAGGTCGAGATCGCCGCCTTGGTCGCGGAGTAGGCCGCCTCGTCGGCGACGCCGGTCAGCCCGGCGATCGAGCCGATGAGGACGATGTGCCCTCGACCGCGGTGGAGCATCTGCGGCAGAAGGGATCTGACCAGCAGCAGGGGTGCGAGCAGGTTCACCTCGACCACCTCCCGGATCGCCGGGGCCGGCGCCTGCTGGTGCGGCCCGGCCAGGCCCAGGCCCGCGCTGAGGATGAGGATGTCGATGTGGCCGTGCACGGCCTCGGCCCGCGCGGCCAGCCCGTCCGGACCCGACGCGGTCGTGCCGGGGTCGCTCAGGTCGGCCGGGACGGCTGCCGCATCACAGGTTCCGGCGATCCGCTGCAGCGCGACCTGGTCGCGGCCGGACAGCACGAGCCGCGCCCCGCCCGCTGCGCAGGCCCGCGCCACCGACAGGCCGATCCCGCTGCTGGCACCGGTGATCAGGACGACGGCGCCCTCGAGTTCCATGGACCAAACGTATTGAGCGGCGCCGGGTCCCGCTCGGGCGGTGACCCGGCGCCGCTGCGCCGGTCAGGTCAGCTGAGGATCTGTGGTCAGGTCAGCCTTCGAACAGTTGGAAGAAGGTCGGGAAGGTGAGCAGGACGCCGCCCGCGGTAAGGATCAGGGACAGCACGAGGGCGCGGGTGATGCCGACGTTGCGTGCGCGCAGGGCGAAGTGCAGGACGGCCCAGGCGATCAGCCAGACGATGACGGTCAGGATGGTCTTGCCGGACAGGGATCCGACGGCGGTGCTGTAGGTGAGGGTGGTGGCGAAGGAGCTGCTGGCCTCGGCGGCGGTGGTGAAGGCGCCCATCGCCAGGCAGCCGACGCCGGCGATCAGGGCGGCGGCGGGCGGCCCGTCGGGCAGGTCGGCACCGACGACGTCGTCGGTCGAGCTTGTGGCCTGTGGCCGGTCGATCGTGGACATGGCGTTCCTTTCCGGCCTCAGTGAACGGGTGCGGACTTGGTGATCAGTGCGCCGAGTGTCCCGGCGATCGCGGCGAAGGCGAATGCACCGCCGCGTATCGGATCGTCGACCAGTGGCCGGGCGGTTTCAAGGTCGAGGTGACGGTCGATGCCGGCGATGCGGGCACCACCGGCTGGCGGGGGTCCTGGCCCCTGGCGACGGGGCAGGGTGTCGGGCAATGGTGGAACGCCGGGCTGACCAGCGACGGCACGATGGTGATCGCCGAGAACGCCTCCTGGAACGGGGCGTTGGCCCCACACGCGCACACCACGATCACCCTGCTCGGCAGTTACCGCCAGGCCAATCCGGCGCCCGCGGTGGCCTGCTCCCCGAGCTGAGCGGCCAAGGATCAGTGCCCGGTCCAGCCGAGTTCGAAAGCCGCCACCGCTCCGACGGTCCAGGCCTGCACCCGGTTGGCGACCGGAATGCGTTCGGCTGCACCGTCCTGCGGCCGGACTGCGTACAGCTCCGGATAGTCGCCGAGTTGCGCCACAGCCCGCAGCACGCCGCCGCGGACGTACTCGGCCGCGTCGGACGCACCCGCGGCGAGCAGGCCGCCCCAGCCGATCCAATTGTCGAACGGCCAGACGCTGCCGCGGTGGTAGCCGCCGACCAGGAACGCGGGATGGGTCGAGGCCAGCGTGCGGAGGCCGTGCTCCGTCAGGACATCCGGCCGAGTGAGGCGCTCGACGGCAGCCCGGGCGTCCTCGCCGTCCAGCGCTCCGGACCACAGCAGCCAGCCCAGCTGCGAACCGGCGCCCGGCACCGGCTGGTCGTCGCCGTCGATCGCCATCACCCCCGGGCGGAACCGCTGCGCGATCAGAGCTCGCAGCCGATCCCGCCGCCCCTGCCAGTGGTCCCTCCGTTCGGGGTCCAGGCGGGTCAGGGCGGTCAGGGCGGACACCGCCACGGCCTGGGAGTCCGCGTCCGCCAGCGGGGCGGGCGGAGTCCGGCCGGCTGCGTCGACGATCCCGCCGCCGTGCTCGTCGCTGCCGGGATCCTGGGTGTCGCGCCAGCCCTGCTGGGCCAGCCCGCCGAGGAACCTGCGCGGGCCGCAACGCACCAGCCCCAGCCCGCGATCGAGTGCCCGCTCGAGCCAGCGGCCCGCGGCAAGACAGGCGTCGCGCAACTCGGCCTGCAGGTCCGGATCGCCGGCCGCGTCCAGCAGCACGAGGAACCAGCAGGTGGCATCGGAGGTGCCGTAGTACCGGATGCCGCCGTCACGCAGCGGCCAGCCCCGGTCGATCAGCCAGGCCGGCGCGATGGGCCGGTACTCGTGCACGATCTTGCCCGGCTCCTCGTCGATCTCGGGATCGTCCGCGGCACCCTGCAGGCCGGCCAGTGCGCGGAGAGTGGCCGCCGCGACGTCGGGGCGCTGCGGCAGCACCTGCAGGGCGACGATCAGCGAGTCCCTGCCGAACAACGCGTGGAACCGGCCGGGATCGCCGGCGTCGACCGGGGTGGACGACGCATGGACCCAGCCCTGCGCCGACTGCAGGCCAGAAATCGCCTGTAGGGCAGGGGAAGCAGGCCTGGCCGTCATGCTTGCCCCGGTCGCGGTGCTGGGGCGGTGGATTCGCGAATGATCAGCCGGCTCGGGATCACCACGTGCATGCGGCGGGTGGCGGCGTTCACCAGCGTGCGGCCGGAGGAGCCCGCATCGGCATCCTGTAATGCCCGGGCGAGGATCGTCGCGGCCGCCGTCCCGTGTGCCTCGAGATCGTGGCGGACGGTGGTCAGCCCCAGCGCCTCGGCGAAGGGATGGTCGTCGCAGCCGGTCACCGAGACGTCCTCGGGCACCCGCAACCGGCATCGCCGCGCGGCGGCCAGCACGCCGATGGCTATCTCGTCGCAGCCGGTCACGATGGCGGTCGGGCGCCTGCGGACGGCCAGCAGGGTCCGGGCCAGGCCTACCGCGGCGCTCGCGGTGGGTTCGCAGCTGGAAAGGCGCGATGGGGCTACCGCGATGCCGTGCCGCCGCAGGCTGCGCTGGAAGGCCTGCAGCCGCTGTTGTGCCTGATCTTGTTGTGCCTGACCCTGCTGTACCCGACCCTGTTGTGCCTGATCTTGTTGTGCCTGACCCTGCTGTGCCTGACCCTGTTGCGGCTCAGGCCCCGACCCGGCGGCGCCGAGGTAGGCGATATCGCGGTGTCCCAGGCCGATCAGGTGCTCCACGGCAACGCTGACCGCTTGGGCGGGATCGACGCTCACCGCGGGGCAACCGGTGATCCGGTTGCCGACGGTGATCGACGGAAGTCGCAACTCCCGCACCAGCGCGATCTCGCGCTCGGTCAGGGCGAGATCGACGATGACCAGGCCGTCGACCCGGCGCCACAGCAGGCTGCGGGTCAGCAGCTGCCGGTTCGAGCCGGCGAGGTCCTGCAGGTCGAGCAGCAGGGCGCTGTAGCCGTGATCGCGCAACGCCCATTCGATGCTGCTGACCAGCGCGGCGAAGACCCACCTGGTCAACAGCGGCGCCACCACGCCGACGGTTCGGGTTCGCCCCGAGGCGAGGGAGGCGGCCGTCGGCGACGCCACGTAGTCCAGATCGGCCGCCGCCCGCCGAACCCGGTCACCGGTCGCCCGGCTCACGCCCTCCAACCCGCGCAGGGCGCGGGACACGGTCGCGAGCGAGACCCCGGCGGCCTCGGCGACCTGCGCGATCGTCACCGCCTGCTGGTCAGATGCCGGCCCTTCGCCTCGCCCGGATCGCCAGCCAGAGCGCGACGACGAGACCGAGGAGGACCAGGGCGGCCCCGGTCGCGGGCTGGCCGCGTAGCTCATACGTCACCGCCTGGATCGCAGCCATCAGGGTGAAGAACCCCAGGATTCCGATCAAGACCTCGAGGCGCTGAGCGCGGGCCCGCGGATGGCTCCTGCTCCCGCGCATCCAGGACCCCTGCCGTGCCATAGCGCCCCCTTCTGCCGGCCCACGAGTGCGGGCACCTCTGCAGTTCCACGCGGGCGCGTCCACGCGGAACTGCCCGCACTCGTGGGCTCGGTCCTCGGACCAGCAACCCGGGCCCGCCGGGGTCAGCCCTTCAGGCCGCCCGCCGTGAGCCCGGAGACGATGGCCCGCTGCAGGAATAGCACCACGATGATCAGCGGGATGGTGACGATGGTGCCGGCCGCCATCACGGCGGTGTACGGCTCCTGGTGCGGTTGCGAGCCGGTGAAGCTGGCGATCGCGACGGTGACTGGCTGCGTCTTCGACGTGTTGAACTGGGAGGCGAGCAGGAACTCGTTCCAGGCACTGATGAAGGCCAGGATCGCGGTGGTGAACAGGCCCGGTGCGGCCAGGGGCAGCATGATCTTGCGGAATGCCTGGCCCTGGGTGCAGCCGTCCATCCGGGCGGATTCCTCGAGTTCCCAGGGCATCTCGCCGAAGAAGGCGGTCAGCGTGTAGACCGTCAGCGGCAGCGCGAAGGAGATGTCAGGAATGATCAGCGCCTGGTAGTTGTAGCCGCTCAGCCAGTGGATCGACGAGAACAGCTGGAACAGCGGCGACACCAGGGCGACCCCGGGGAACATCGAGGAGCCGAGGATGAGCCCGAGCACGACGTACTTGCCGGGGAACTGCAGCCGGGCCAGGGCGTATGCGGCGAATACTCCGACCAGCAGGCAGATCGCCGTAGTGACGATGCCGATGATCACACTGTTGACCAGGGCCTGGCCGAGATGGTTGCCGCGTGCTGTGGAGAAGGCCGTCCGGAAGTTGTCCAGCGTGACGTGCGTGGGCCACGGCGTGGTGTCGAAGGTGAAGCCCACGTTCCGGAACGCGGTGACCATCATCCAGTAGAAGGGGGCCAGCCCCCAGATCACGATCAGGGCGAGCCCGGCGTAGGTGCGGGTGTGCTTTCCCCATTCGGACTTGACCCGGATCGTGCCGGCGGCAGCCGGCCGGGCCGCTATGGCAGTGTCAGCGGTGTTCGACGTCATGGGATCACCTCACCGAGTCCACGAGGGCATCGTCCGCGGCCGGCTCGCCGCGCCTGCGGCCGCGGGGCTTCTTCCGCGACGGCGGACGCTGCACGACGTCCGCGCCGCCGAACTTGATGAACAGGAAGGCGACGAACGCGATGATCAGGAAGACAATCGTGGACAGCGCCGAGGCGCTGTTGAAGCCCTGCCGGATCTGGTTGATGACCAGGATCGACAGCGAGGTGGTGGCGTGCCCGTTACCGCCGCCGCCCTGGGTCAGGATGTACGGCAGGTCGAAGATACGCAGCACGTCGAGAGTGCGGAACAGGATGGCCACCATCAGCGGGACCTTGATCATCGGCAGGGTGATCCGGGTGAAGACCTGCCAGCGGCTGCACCCGTCGATGGCGGCAGCTTCGTAGACCTCGGCGCTGATGATCTGCAGTCCCGCGAGGATGAGCAGCGCCATGAACGGTGTGGTCTTCCAGACGTCGGCGATGACGATGGCGAACCGGGCCGGCCAGGCGTCACCGGTCCACAGCAATGGTTTGATTCCGACCACGCCGAGCAACCGGTTGGCGATGCCGTCAAAGGCGAAGATGAAGTACCAGAGCTTGGCGGTGACGGCCGTCGGGATCGCCCACGGGACGAGGATCGCGGCGCGTACCAGCCCGCGGCCCTTGAACGTTCGGTTCATGATGGTGGCGAACCACAGTCCGAGGACGATCTCGAAGACGACCGTGGCGACGGTGAAGAACAGGGTCACAAACAGGGCGTCGTAGAACTGTGAGCCGAGGGTACCCGGGGGGCAGGACACCGTGCCGCCGCCGGCCACGTTGCACTGCTGCAGCAGCCAGTGCTTGTAGTTGGACACCCCCGCATTGCCGCCCTCGACGAACAGCCCGGTCGCCTTGTCCAGGCCGCGGTCCTTCTGGAAAGACATCACGACGGCCTTGATCAGCGGGTAAAGGATGACCACGGCGAGCAGGGCCAGTGTGGGCGCCACCAGCAGCGCTGCCGCTCGTGTCTGTCGGGTTCCGACCCCATGGCCCGGCGGCGGCACCGGCGTGCCCCGGGCCCGACCTGACGTGGTCTCAGCAGTGACGCTCATGCTCGGCCTCCCTTGGCCGTCAGGAGTATCGAGGAGCCGTGGTGTGGGGCCACCGGGATTGTGGCGGCCCCACACCACTACCGCCCTGGTGCGACGGGCCTGTCAGCTCGCCGAGGCTGCGGCGATAGCAGCGTTCATATCCGTGAGTGCCTGCTGGACCGACTTGTCGCCCTTCATGGCGGCGTACGAGTTATCCTCGATCGCCTTGGTGACCGCGGGGTAGAACGGGGTTACTGGCCGCGGCACGGCGTTCTGGATCGAGGTCAGCAGGGTGGGCAGGTACGGGTACTTCGCGACCAGCGCCGAGTCGGAGTAGATCGACCCGACGACGGGCGCCAGCGATCCCTGCTCCATGAAGAACTTCTGCTGCGGGTCCTCCTCGATGAACTTGAGGAAGTCGAGCGCTGTCGCCTTGTACTTGCTGTAGACGCTGATGCCCTCGCTGTGGCCGCCGAGGCTCGAGGCGCCCGGGCCTGAGACACCTGGAAGCGGTGCCACGGCGAACTTGTCCTTGACCACCGAGGAGCCGTCGGACTTGGCGAGGTTGTAGACGTACGGCCAATTGCGCAGGAACAGTAGCTTGCCGGCCTCGAACGCCTGTCGACCCTGCTCCTCCTGGTAGGTGATCGCCTCCTTGGGGATGTCCCCACTCTTGTAGTGGTCGGCGAGCATCTGCAGGCCTTGCGCGGCCTGCGGGCTGTCCACGGTGGACTTGCCCGTGCTGTCCACGATCTTGCCGCCGTAGGTGTTGATCGCCTCGGCCGCGTTCACGGTCAGGCCTTCGTACTTCTGGAACTGGCCTGCGTAGCAGCCCATGTTGTTCTTCTTGGCGATCGAGCAGTCCGCCCACATCTCATCGAGAGTCTTGGGCGGGGTCGGCACGAGATCCTTGCGGTAGTAGAGCAACCCGCCGTCGCTGGCGAACGGTGCCGCGTACAGCGTCCCGTTGTAGGTGGCGGCGTCGACGGTCGGCTTGAGCAGCCGGGAGGTGTCGAGGGCGAACTGGCCCTTCAGCGGCACCAGCCAGCCCTTGGCGGCGAACTCGGCGGTCCAGATCACGTCTACCGTGACGATGTCGTAGCCGGTGTTCTTCGCCTGCATGTTCTGCACGATGTCGTCGTGCTGCTGGTCGGCCTGGTCAGACTGCTCCTTCAGCGTCACCTTCTCGTTCGGGTGCGCCGCGTTCCACTTCGCGATCGTTTGGGGCCAAACGTTGCTGTTGTCCTTGCCGGTGACGAACGTGATCGGACCCCGGTCGTTGGCGCCGGCGGACGCGCCGCCGCTGCTGCCACCCCCACACGCGGCGATCGCGGTGCTGGCCGCGACCCCCAGACACAGTGCGAGAGCCCTTCCGCGCCACCTCTGCTGGGTCATGTGCCTCCTCCATTTCGCGATGGCCGAAGGCACCGGGCCCTCAGCGCCGAAGGCAACCGAACGAGCGTCGACGCGCGTCGACTACACGCGTCGAAACACTAGGAATAATCGGAGGAAAGGGTCAAGGCTCTCAGTCGTCACGTTCCGGTAACGACGGGCGAAATGCCCGGTCAGGCGGCGTCCGGTGCCGGCCCGGTGCTGGCCCGCTCGATCAGCTCGCCGGGGAACAGCACCTGACGAGGGGTTGCGTCCGGATCGGCGATCCGCTCGATCAGGGCGGCGATCGCGGCCTGGCCGATGTCGACGGCCGGCGGGCTGATCGTCGTCAGGGCCGGGGTGGTGAGCTCGGAGCGATCCTGGGAGTTGGTGATGATCAGGACGGACAGGTCCGCCGGGATGGTCAGGCCGGTCGCGGAGACCTGCTGCATCAGGCCGACGGTAGCCTCCCAGTTCGAGGAGATCACCGCCGTCAACGCCGGCAGCCGCCGCCGCAGGGTGCCGAATGCCGCCCGCCCGGCGCCCACCGTGCTCTCGCAGTCCAGCCTGACCAGCCGGATCCCTGCCCGCTGCGCGGCAGCTGCGGTCGCGGCCGGGATCCGCACCGACGGGCCGTTGCCGATGTCGACCAGGTGCGGGGACGCGTTGAGCAGGCCGACCGCTCGATGGCCGAGCCGGGACAGGTACTCGATCGCGAGCTCGGCGATCTGGTCGAAGTCGGCGTCCGCGTAGGCCAGCCCGTCCGGCAGGGCCGTGCGCCCGATCATCGCCACCGGGATCCCCGCCGAGCGCAGGTAGCGGACGCGGTCGTCATCGAGCCGGACCTCCATCAGCAGGACCCCGTCGACCAGTCCCGACCCGCTCAGCCGCCGCACCTCGGACAGTTCCGTGCTGCCGAGCGTCCAGAGCACGAGGTGGTAGCCGCGCTCGCGGGCCAGATCCGCGGCCGCCATGACGTACTGCAGGTCGACGCCTTCCAGATCGCGCGGATCGGAGGGCAGCAGCAGGGCGAGGATCCTTGTCCGGCGACCGGCGAGGCCACTGGCCAGCGCGTTGGGCGTGTAGCCGAGCTCGCGCATGGCGGCCTCGATCCGGCGGCGGGTCTCGGCGGAGATCGGCCGGGCCCCGCTGAGCGCGTAGGAAACCGTGCTGGTCGAGACACCTGCCAGCTTCGCCACATCCGCTCGGGTCGCCACCGGTCCTCTCCTGACGATCCAGCCGTCCCGGCCGCGGGCAGCGACGGCGCTCGACCGTGACCGCAAACGGGTCGGCGTCCGGCCGGTGGGCCGAAGCGCCCGGTCTGTGGCTGCCGCTGACCGTAACGACGCCGGGAAGATCGACGTGCCGTCTCGACGCTACGAACGGTCCGCCGGGGCCGTCAAGCAAGCGCTTTCACTGCCGTGCCGTTGACCAGCGAGAGCGACAGCGACAGCGACGGCGACGGCGGGCGGATGGCCACCTGGGTCTCCAGCTGCCGGATCGTCAGACCGAGGCAGGGGCGACCTCGGGGAGCCGGGTCGCCAGGTCGTCCCGGCTGGCGATGTCGAGCTTCTGGAAGACATGCGTCAGGTGGGTCTCGACCGTCCGGCGGGTCACGTAGAGCTGCTGGGCGATCTCGCGGTTGCTCTGCCCCCGGGCGGCGAGCATGGCCACCTGGTGTTCGGCGGGGGTCAGCGAGTCGACGCCCGCGCGGGCGTTGCGGCGCGGCCGGGCGCCGGTGGCGAGCAGAAGCGCAGGCCGGCCTCGTGAGGCCTCGAACGTCCGGCCGTGTATCACGCCGTGCCGAGAACCATCCTCGAGGCAGGTGCGTACCTTCGCCGGGCCACCACGTGGAGGGGCGATGCGCTGGACGAGGAACCGGATCGGGCAGGCGGCGGCCGAGCTGGATGTGGACCGGGTCCGATCGCACTTCGACTTCGTGCGCACCGGCCGGGTGGTCACCAACAACGCGGCGAGCACGCAGCCGCCTCGGGAGCTGGTCGACCTCTACCGGTGAGCTGGCTCCCTGGTACGAGAACGTCCACCGCGGTCAGTCGACCGCCTCGCAGCAGACGACCGAGCTGTTCGAGAGTCCTACGACACGATCGCCACGTGGCTCAACGCGCCCGAGCCGGCGCACCATCGCGACCTACCGGAACACCACCGAGGCGATCAACGCGGTGATGTACTCGCTGCTGACCGAGTTCCGTGACGGCGACAACGTCGTGACCACGATGCTGGAGCACAACTCCAACTTCGTGCCGTGGTACGCGCTGTGCCGCGAGATCCTGCCCGCGCTTCGGGCGGCGGGTCGAGTGCCGGGTCGCCCGCTTCGACCCGGACCGGCGAGCTCGACCTGGACCACCTGGCCGCGCTGGTGGACAGCCGGACCAAGCTCGTCTGCTGACCGGGGCC
The DNA here is from genome assembly GCA_963740575.1 of uncultured Actinomycetota bacterium. Lineage (GTDB taxonomy): Bacteria > Actinomycetota > Actinomycetes > Actinomycetales > Kineosporiaceae > CAVUET01. Next base: position 341,621 of record CAVUET010000007.1, read on the forward strand.
TCGAACTTCCTCGGCACCAAGCCGCGACTGTCCCTGGTCCGCGCGATCGCCGACGGCAGCGGCTACCCGCAGCCGAACGGCGAGCGCGGGTCGCTGCTGCTCGTCGACGCCGCGCAGCTGGTGCCCACCAGCCACGTCGACGTGCAGGCGGCTCGACGTGGACTACCTGGCGTTCTCCTTCCACAAGGTGCTGGCGCCGTTCGGTGTGGGCGTGCTGTACGCCAAGGAGCAGCTGCTGCACGAGGCACTGCCGTTCCTCTACGGCGGCGACATGATCGCCGAGGGCCAGGTGGCACCGGACCACGTGGAGTACAACGAGCTGCCCTGGAAGTACGCCGCCGGCACCCCCAACATCCTCGGGGTGATCGTCTCCGCCCAGGCGCTGCGGCTGCTGGTCGATCTGGTTCGCCGGATGGGCGCACGGCTGGTATTTCGGCACCGGCGTCCCCTGCCGGCCGCTGCCGTCGCTGAGACGATGGACAGCATCGGACGGCACACCCGAAGCTGACCGACCTTGCGTTGCGCGGGCTGTGTCGATCGACGGGCTCAGCTGCTACGGGCCGCCGGTCGCGAGCAGCGATCGCCGCTGCTGGCGTTCAATGTGGCGGGCGGACCCGTTCGCCCTTGCCGAGGAGCTGGACCGGCGCGGCGTCGAGTCTCGGGCGGGCTGTCACTGCGCCACCCTGGCCCACCGCGACCTCGGGCTGGACCCACCCGCCAGCTGCCGGTTGAGCTTCGCCCTCTACAACACCGTCGAGGAGGTGACCGAGCCGTGGATGCGGTGGCCCGGGTGGCGAGTGCCGGCGATCATCCGGCCGGGGGTCGCCGGAGTCCGCGGACCTGGGCGGTGCCGGCGACGCGCCCGGCCGGAAAGGTCCGCTCGTCAACGACCAGAGCCGGTTCGGGCATCACGCCGTAGCCGCGGCGTGTCGCATTTCTACGAGCTGGGTTGCGGGGTGGCCGCTGCCGGCGGGGCGAAGTAGCGGTGCCGGGTCCAGATCGCCACGTAGACCAGGCCGACCAGCACCGGTACCTCGATCAGCGGCCCGACCACGCCGGCGAGGGCCTGGCCGGAGGTGACGCCGAAGGTGGCGATGGCGACCGCGATGGCGAGCTCGAAGTTGTTGCCGGCGGCGGTGAACGCCAGGGTCGTGGTGCGCTCGTAGGCCAGCCCGAGGCGGTAACCGAGCGCGAAGGAGCCGGTCCACATGATCGCGAAGTAGGCCAGCAGCGGCAGGGCGATCCGGGCGACGTCCCAGCGGCTGGGAGGTGATGGCGTCACCCTGCAGGGCGAACAGGATGACGATGGTGAACAGCAGCCCGTACAGCGCCGCCGGGCCGATCCGGGGCAGGAAGCGTCCGCTCGTACCAGTCGCGGCCCTTGAGCGCGCTCGCCGAAGCGGCGGGTCAGGATATCCGGCGGCCAGCGGGATGCCGAGGAAGATCAGCACGTTCTCGGCGATGTCCCACGCATCGACATGTCAGCTCGAGCGCCGGACAGGCCCAGCCAGCCGGGCAGCACCTGGACGGTAGAACCAGCCGAGCACGCCGAACGCGAGGACCTGGAACACCGAGTTGAGCGCGACCAGGACGGCGGCGGCCTCGCGGTCACCGCAGGCCAGGTCGTTCCAGATGATGACCATGGCGATGCAGCGGGCCAGCCCGACGATGATCAGGCCGGTGCGGTACTCGGGCAGGTCCGGCAGGAAGATCCAGGCCAGCGCGAACATCAGCGCCGGGCCGATGAGCCAGTTCAGGATCAGGGACGGGACCATCAGCCGGCGTGTCGCCGGTGACCGTGTCGAGCTTGTCGTAGCGGACCTTGGCCAGCACCGGGTACATCATGATCAGCAGGCCGAGCGCGATCGGCAGGGACACCCCGCCGACCTTGACCTTGTCCAGGGCGTCGTTCAGGCCGGGTACCCAGCGGCCGAGCAGCAGTCCGGCCGCCATCGCGGCGATGATCCAGACCGGCAGGAACCGGTCCAGCCGGGACAGTCGGGCGACGACGTGACCCTCGACCAGCTCAGCGGGCTGGGACACAGAACTCATGTCCGGGACTCCCTCGTGTCAGGACCCGCCCGACGCGCACGACGGGCGGGTCCGGTTTCGGTCATTGCGGGCAGCGTTCGGCGGGCCCTCGCCCGGGTTGCGACGGGGCAGGGCCGGGGGGCGTTGGGATGGCGGCGTGCAGGCGCTCGAGAGCGTCCGGAGCAAGGGTGTAATCGACCCACCGGCCGCGCTTCACGCTGGTGATCAGCCCCGCCTCACGGAGCACCTTCAGGTGGTAGCTGAGCAGGTTGCTCGGCAGCGGAACCAGCTGCTGCACCTCGCACACGCAGCAGGTTCCAGTGGTGAGCAGGGACAGGATCGCCAGCCGGTTCGGATCCGCCGCGACGGCGAGCAGCGCTGCGGCGTCCACCGGGACCGCCGGGCCCTCGCCGGGACGGTCCGCCCCGGCGGTGGGGGTGACGGACATCTCACCGGCGGTCGAGGCAATCACCATTGAACCGTGGCGCGCAGGTGATCGACATGGCAGGGACCATGGTCCCCGGGGGGGATGAGCTGTGACACCCGCCGCGACATGAGAGTCACTCTATTGCCTCGACAACTCTTGACTCAAGAAATTACGAGGTAAATGATGACTGGGCAGGGCGGTTGCCCGTGACCCGGCAAGGAGGTGTCCGGTGGTCGGTCAGGGTGGGGGCGGGCTCGACGCGGACCTGGTCCGCCGGTCCCGGATCCATGCCGCGCTCGGAGAGCCGGTTCGCCTCGCCATGGTCGAGCATCTGGTGCTGACCGATGCCTCACCCGGCGAGTTGGGCGCGCTCTTCGGGTTGGCCACCAATCTGCTGGCCCATCACCTGCGGGTGCTCGCCGACGCGGGAGTCGTCCACCGGGTCCGCTCCGAGGGCGATGCCCGTCGTGCCTACGTCCGTCTACGGCTCGACGATCCTGAGATCGCGGCGCTGGCCGGCGCGCGGAGCCGGCCGGCGCCGGGCGGCTTGCAGGCCCGGGTCGTGTTCGTCTGCACCCACAACTCAGCGCGGTCCCAGATCGCGGCGGCTGCGTGGTCCCAGATCAGCGCGCGGCCGGTGGCCTCGGCCGGCACCCGTCCCGCGCCGCGCGTCCATCCGCGCGCGGTCGCGGTCGCACGCCGGCACGGGCTGCGGATCGGACGGGCGCGCACCACTGCGCTCGACGGCGTGGTGGGCGCGGGTGACCTCATAGTCTGCGTCTGCGACAACGCCCACGAGGAGCTCGCATCGACGCCCCTGCCCAGCTCAGGGACCGACGGGCTCGCGGGCCGGTTGCACTGGGCCGTTCCGGACCCGGTCCGCCTCGATACCGACGAGGCCTTCGAGGCGGCCTACCTCCAGCTGGCCGACCGGGTCCGGCGGCTGGCCGACGCGCTGGACGCCTGACCATGCCGTCATCTGACGAGTCTTCGCCCGGCCTGTCGTCGCCGCGACGACCTCATCCCCCACAGGAGCCCGCCATGACCGACCAGACCGCCTCCACGCACGGCACCGGCCCTGCGCACCGCGCCGGCTCTGCGCACCACGCCGGCCCGGCGTGGTCGGACCTGCCGCTCGACCAGAGCCTCGCCCTGAGATCCGCGGCCGTCAGGCTGCGCGACGACTTCGACGGCGTGTTCGGTGCCGAGACCATCGAGCGGTTCCTGCAGACCTCGTTCGATCAGTTCGCCGGCCGGGCCACCGTGCCGACGTTCTTGCCGCTGATGGCCGAACGCTTTGCCCGGCAACGCCTTCGCGCCCTGGCCAGGGTCGAGGGGTTGCATGACGACGGTAAGCCCACCGTGCTGTTCCTGTGCGTCCACAACGCCGGCCGATCCCAGATGGCGATGGGGTTCTTCGGCCGGCTCGCCGAGGGCCAGGCGGTGGCGTGGTCCGGTGGCTCGGAGCCGGGCAGCCAGGTCAATCCCGCCGCAGTCGAGGCGATGCGTGAGCGCGGGATCGACATCGCCGGGGAGTTCCCCAAGCCGTGGACCGACGAGACCGTCCGCGCCGCCGACGTCGTGATCTCGATGGGTTGCGGTGACGCCTGTCCGATCTTCCCGGGCAAGCAGTACGAGGAGTGGGTGCTGGACGACCCGGCGGGACAGGACGTCGCCGCGGTGCGACCGATCCGGGACGAGATCGAGCGCCGGGTCCGTGCCCTGCTCGAGGAACTCGCGGTCCCGGTCCGCGCGTGAAGGACCGTCAGCGCGTGAAGGACCGTCAGCGCGTGAAGGACTGGCCGGGAACGGTCACGGCGCCCGCCCGGCCGGGTCGGACGACTCGGACCTGGTGACCGTGACGCGGACGCCGTCCGGCTGGATCGTGACCACCTCGACCTCGGCGCCGCCCCGCTCCTCGTAGCTGACGGCAGTCCGCCGCATCCTCGGCATCGCGCCCCCGATGGACACCGCGCTGGCCGGGTCCGGGGACTCCTGGTTCAGGACCCGGTCGAGCGACAGTTCCGTCGGATCGGAGCCCTGCGGCTCGTGACGGCGCAGTTCGACCCCGACGTCCGGGGGCATGAAGAGCACATAGTGGCCCGTGACCCGCAGGCTGGACGGTCCCGATGCCGAGCGGTCGAGAACGGCCGACCAGCCGTCCGACTGGCGGGGCTGGGCGGCGCGATCGCGGGTGCGGTCGGCGGGTTCGTTGCCTGCTGTCATGTCGGTCGCTCCTCGTGGGGGAGCACCAGTCTTGACGGGGGACCCGCCGCCGGGCAACGTCACCCATCTCACCCGCGCGTCCCGCTCACCGGATGGGTGTTGCGTACCGGGCGGTGGCGTCGCACCGCGCGGTAGATGACCGGGGTTGCGATCAGTGCCGGGCCGGACCAGAAGGCCAGGCTCGGCAGCCTGTTCCAGACGGGCAGGTTCGGGCCGTTGTCCACGTAGAACGCGGTCAACATGACCACGTACGAGGCGCCCATCCAGATCAGGTGCACGCCGTCGTCCGGTGCGCCACGCCCTCGGGCCGTGGCGGCGGTGCCGCCCGGGCGAGCGTCCCGCCGTCGGTCCGCGCGGCCGATCAACGCGGCCACGAGCGCGATCGTGCCGAGCGCCGCCAGGTGGAGGTCCCTCGGGAATCGCAGGGCGGTCAGAGCCAGCGCCGTCGCGAACACCACCCCGAGCGCGCCGACGTAGATCCGGCCGGCCCGGACGTGTCGGGCAGACCCCTTGCGGCTGAGCGCAGCCGTCGCGCCGGACAGGACCGCGACCATCCCCGCGGGAACATGCAGGGCGAGCACGGCCAGGAACACAGGAGAGGTGGACGCCGGGTCCAGCCCCCCGAGCTGTGCCGCGACGCCGGACATGGCTGCCGTCCTTGATCCGCCCGCACCGCGGCCGGATCCGGGCGCCGGATGGCCGCAATCGCCGGACTGATAGCTGGTATTCCTACCCGTAGCAATCGTACGTAGGATAGCTACCCATGACGGTGGCTGCAGTCCGGATGTGGTGACCGGGCGCGATCCGCCCGGTCACCACACCGCCATCGGGATCAGTCGTTGCGGAGTACCTGCCGGGTGGTCCCGGAACCGACGCCCGTGGCCGGGACGAGGACCCCCGCCGTGGTCGACGGGTGCGTCGCCAGCGCGAGGCTCGCCACGCTGAGCGGCGACGCCGGCGCGTACATCGCCTCGTCGAACGTGGTCGGTGTCGGCCGGGCCCGCCCCACCGCGAAGACCGTGACCGCCTGGCCACCCGAGAACGACGTGGAGATGTAGTCACCGACCATCGGACCCTGTGAGGTCTGGGGCGATCTCATCCAGCGTCATCGGGCCGGCCAGCATGGTCGGGTCCGACCAGTGCGCGCCGCCGTCCGGCGAGGAGATGTAGCCGACGTCCAGCTGGCAGCCTCCGGTACAGGTCGCGTCCGGGTAGAAGTAGTACGTCAGGGCCAGGTGCGCCGAGGCACCCGAGGTGCCGGCGTCCACCGCGAGCCCTGGGACGAAGTGGTCCACGCCGCTGGTCACCAGGTCGATCGGAATCCGCGCGGCGTCCGACCACGTGACGCCGTTGGCCGAGGTCGCGAACACGATGTCGTTGCTCGAGCACCTGGCGCGGAACCGGCAGTCCTCCCAGGCCGCGTAGACCGTCCCGGCGGCGTCGATCTCGGCGCTGGGCAGCGGGCTGGTCCGCAGGTCGCCGGCCACGTTGTGGAACCGGATGCTGCTGACCGAGACACCCTTGGTCCACGACGCGCCGCCATTGGTCGACGTGAAGGCCTCGATCTTGCCGTTCAGGCTCTCGAACGGGACGACGACGGTCCCGTTCGGCTGGACGACGGGCTGCCCGCCCAGGCCCTTGTCATGTCCGGCCGTCGGGATCGGCGTGCCCCAGGTGAGCCCGCCGTCGGTGGATGCGCTCATCAGCTCCAGGTCGCCGGCGCCGAAGTTGTCGAGTTCGGTGTAGCAGTTCCCGTAGAACGGGCTGCTCGTGCTGTTGTCGCAAACGGTCCAGTTCTTGTCCAGGTTCACCGTCTTGGCGGCCGGAGGCGGCAGCGAGACCGGCGAGCCCCAGCTCTGGCCGTCATCGGTGGACCGGCTGACGAAGACGGTCGGGACCACGAGGTTCGCCAGCAGCGGGATGGATGAGACCATCCAGACCCCGTGCCTGGCGTCGTAGGCCACCGAGGGGTCGCTGACCCGCTCGTAGGGGATGGTGCTCGGCCCGGAGTTGAAGGTCAGATCGGGCAGGAAGGTGTGGGTCCACGTGACGCCGCCGTCGGCGGACCGCGCGACACCGATGCCGGACGCGCCGCCGTTGAAGAACCGGCCACCTGGAAGGTGCCGATCACGGTGCTCCCATTGGCGAAGGTGTCCGGTTCGAGCTCGGTGGCGTGCTGGCTCGTGGAGTTCGTGAACGGGTCGCTGCTCACCTGGGTGAGGGTCACATTGGCGCCGGCGGTGGTGCCGCCCGCGACGATGACGGCCACAGCTGCCGCAGCTGCCAGTGGCGTGGTACGGAGGAGTCTGGCCGGGTTTGTCATACCCAGGAAAGGTAGACCTGACCCGAAAGTAAGGAGAGCCTTTCTGGCGGCTCGGAGGCCGCACGGGCAGGGTGGTGCCACGGTGTGCCTGGCGGTTGATGCCGGGCCGGCGTTTCGGGAGGGCTGAGGTGGCGTCACCGGATCAGAGCGCGGAGCCCGGGCCTGCCGGGGACTCGGTGGCAGTGGCGGTGGTGGCGGCCGAGCGTGCCGTCGAGGCTGCACGCATGCCAGCCTCTGCCGGCCGTGCCGAGGTGGCGCCCGACCTGGCCGGGGCGCTGGACCGGCTGGGAATCCGGTACGCCGAAGCAGGCCGGTACGAGGATGCCCTGCGCGCCGCCGAGGAAGCGGTCGAGGTGCGCCGTCTGCTGGCCGCTGCCGCTCCCTCCGCCCACCGGCCGGGCCTGGCGGGGGCGCTGAACAACCTCGCGATCACCCGGTCGGAGTTGGGCCGGGGCGCGGCGGCGATCGTCGCGGCGCGGGAGGCCGCAGACCTGTATCGGAGCCTGGCCGACCTCGATCCGGGGCGGTACCTGCCCCTGTTGGCGACCTCGCTGGACAATCTCGGTGCCCTGCTGCCGGACGCTGACCCGGACCGGCAGGCCCTGGTCGTGGCCGACGAGGCGGTGAGCGTCCGCCGCGGGCTCGCCGAGGCCGAGCCCGCGCTGGCGTCGGGCCTGGCCGCCGCGCTGGACATGCTCGGGCGGCGCCGGGCTGAGGTGGGCGAGACCGAGGCGGCACTGGCCACCTCGCAGGAGGCGGTCGCGGTGTACCGCCGCCTGGTCGAGGTGGACCCGCTCGGTCACGGGGCTGGCCTGGCCGGCGTGCTGAACAACCTGGGCAACCGGCTGACCGAACTGGGCCGCCACCAGGAGGCGCTGTCCGTGACCCAGGAGGCGGCGGGCTGGTACCGCAGGCTGGCCGAGCGGGACCCGGACGCCTGCCTGCGCGAGCTGGCGACCACGGTGAACAACATCGCGGACCGCCTTGCCGAGCTGGGGCGTCACGACGAGGCGCTGACTGCGGCCGAGGAGGCGGTCGGCTTCTACCGTCGCCTGGCCCAACTCGCTCCGGCCGCGTATACGCCTGCCCTGGCCGCGGTCCTGAACAACCTTACGCTGCGGCTGGCCGAGTCCGGGCGCAACGAGCAGGCCGCGGTGGTCGCCGAGGAGGCCGTCGGGATCTACCGACGGCTCGACCAGGTGCGCCCGGGCATCTTCCTGCCCGCCCTGGCGATGGCTCTGGCTGCACGGGCCACGGCCCTGGGCGCGGTGGATGCCGGGGCTGCCGTCGCCTCGATGCGCGAGTCCGTGGACCTGTGGACCGGCCTCGCCGAGCAGGCGCCCGAGCGCTTCGAGCCCTGGTTGACCGGTGCTCGGGCCCAGCTCGCCGACCTGCTGGACGCGGGCGTGCCCGGCTTATGAGCTTTGCCGCACGTAAGGGGCCGTGATCTGGGCTGACGTTGCCGTGCGAGCCGTTCGGGGTGCATCTTCGACACCGTGCTCTCGGCCCGATGGATGCGCCGCCACATCGACCTCGTTCGAGTGGCCAGCGCGGGCTGTCGACGCGTCAGCTGACGCGTCGGGTTGCCCGCGAGGCTTCCCAGCCGTGCACTGCTAGCGGCGTGCGGGCTCCCCAACGATCTGCGAACTGACCGGACCGCCCCTTCGGGTGCGGCTGTCTTCCGCGTATCTGCCAGACCGGCCGGGCCGTGGGGCATGGACCCCGTCCGACCGGTGTTCTGTCCAGCATTGTGACCGCCCGGGTCGGGCGTATGGGAGAAGGGTGACTGATCGGGATGCCGATCTACGAGGATGTAACGAAGATCGTCGGCAAGACCCCACTGGTCCGGCTGAACCGGATCACCGACGGCGCGCCGGGCATCGTGGCGGCGAAGCTCGAGTTCCAGAATCCCGCGGGGAGCGTGAAGGACCGGATCGGGGTGTCGATGATCGACGCCGCCGAGGATTCCGGCCAGCTCAAGCCCGGCGGCACGATCGTCGAAGCGACCAGCGGCAACACCGGTATCGCGCTGGCGTTCGTGGGAGCGGCCCGCGGATACAGGGTCGTCCTGACCATGCCGGAGTCGATGAGCAAGGAGCGCAGGGGCCTGCTGCGGGCCTACGGCGCCGAACTGGTCCTGACTCCGGCAGCCGAGGGCATGAAGGGCGCCGTGGCCAAGGCGGAGGAGATCGGCGCCGGCGAGGGCGCGGTGCTGGTGCGCCAGTTCGCCAACGAGGCCAACCCGGAGATCCACCGGCGGACCACCGCGGAGGAGATCTGGGCCGACACCGACGGGCAGATCGCCGCTTTCGTGGCCGGGATCGGCACCGGTGGCACGATCACCGGCGTCGGGCAGGTGCTGAAGAAGCGCAACCCCGACATCAAGGTCTTCGCCGTCGAGCCCGAGGCGTCGGCGATCCTCAACGGTGGCACGCCTGCCGGACACCCGATCCAGGGCATCGGCGCCAACTTCGTCCCGGAGATCCTCGACCGGACGATCTACGACGAGGTGCTGGACGCCCCGACCGAGGAGGCGTTCACCTACGCCCGGCGCGCTGCCAAGGAAGAAGGCCTGCTGGTCGGCATCTCCTCCGGCGCCGCGATCTGGGCGGCGACTCAGGTGGCCCGGCGCGAGGAGTTCGCCGGGAAGCTGATCGTGGTCGTCGTGCCGTCGTTCGGCGAGCGCTACCTGTCCACGCCGCTCTACAAGGACCTGATGGACTGAGGGGCTGGGACCGATCGTGACACTGATACCCCCCGCCCTGCAGGGACGAGCGGGCCGCCGCCCTCCCGCCGGTTCCGTCCGGCTGGGGTGGCGAGCCCGGTTGGACGAGGATCTGGCGACCGCGATGGAGAAGGATCCGGCCGCCGCGTCGCGGGTGGTGCTGGTCCTGGGTTATCCGGGGTTGCACGCGTTGTGGTCCCACCGGGTGTGCCACGCGTTGTGGACGCGGGGGTATCGGGTCCCGGGCCGGTTGATCTCACAGTGGACGCGGGCGTTCACGGGCATCGAGATCCATCCGGGGGCGACGATCGGTCGGCGGTTCTTCATCGATCACGGGATGGGCGTGGTGATCGGGGAGACCGCGGAGATCGGGGATGACGTGATGCTGTACCACGACGTCACCCTCGGGGGCCGGTCGCTGGCGAGGGTGAAGCGTCATCCGACGATCGGTGACAGGGTGACGATCGGTGCCGGGGCTCGAGTACTGGGTCCGATCACGGTGGGGGCGGGCGCCCAGATCGGCGCCAACTCCGTCGTGGTCAAGGACGTCCCGGCCGGCTCCGTCGTGGTGGGCGTTCCCGGACAGGTCCGGGAACGCCCGGCCCCCGCCGGCACCGAGGAGTTCACCATCGATCCGGCGATCTACATCTGATTCGGTACTGCTGAGAACTCGTCCTGCTCCTGCAGAGGAGGCGTTCCGCCGCGGTCGTCGGCCGCGACCTCGATCCGGCGGAACGGCTTCCTGGCGATGGCCCCGGTGGGGCATGGCCGGATACCGGGCACGCTCGTAGCATCGTCGCGTGGAGGCCGAGCGGGGATCGGGGGTGCGGCTGGCCGAGCTGATGGCCGCCTTCTCGCTGGCCACCGATCTGGGGCTCGGGCAGCCGATGGAGCACATCCTCAGGTCGTGGTTGATCGCGGTCCGCCTGGGGGCGCGGCTGGAGCTGAGCGCCGAGGAACGCGAGTCGCTGTACTACGTGATGCTGTTGGCCTGGGTGGGGTGCGTGGCCGACACCGCCGAGGTCTCCGCCTGGTTCGGCGACGACATCCAGTACCGGGGCGACAGCTACCAGGTCGATCTCGCGGGGCTGCCGCTGATGGCCTTCGTCCTCGGGCACGCCGGCCGTGGCGGGTCGCTCCTGCACCGGCTCCAGTTGGCGGCCGGCCTCGCGCTGACCGGCGGGCGGGCGGTCGAGCGCGGTCTGCGGGCCCACTGCGTGACCGCGGGGCAGCTGGCGGGGCGGCTGGGCCTGGCCGAGCGGGTGTCCGAGCCGCTGCAGCACGTCTTCACCCGCTGGGACGCCAAGGGGGTCCCCGCCGGAGTGGGTGGTGAGCAGATCCCGCGGCCGGTGCGGCTGTTCCACCTCGCCGACACGGTCGAGGTCTTCCACCGCGGGGGTGGCGTCGATGCCGCGGTCGGCGTCGCCAGGGCCCGGCGCGGCAGCCACTTCGACCCGCAGCTGGTGGATCTGTTCTGCGGCACCGCATCCGAGCTGCTGTCCGACCTCGAGGCCGTCGCGGACGCCACCGCCCTGATCGACGGCGAGCCGGGACTGTGCCGTGCGATGAGCCAGCGCGAGCTGGACTCCTCGCTGGAGGTCCTCGCCGACTTCACAGACCTGCGGTCGGCCTTCCGATGCGGGCATTCCCGGTCGGTGGCCGAACTGGCGACCGCAGCCGGCGCGCTCTCCGGCATGCCGGCGCGCGACCTCGCCACCCTGCGCCGGGCGGCGCTGGTCCACGACGTCGGGATGCACGGCGTCCCCGGGTCCATCCTCGACAAGGCGGGGCCGCTCAGCAGTGCCGAGTCGGAGCGGATGCGCCTGCGGTCGTATTGGACCGAACGAGTTCTGGCCCGGCCTGCGGCGCTGTCGGCCATCGGTGAGATCGCGTCCATGGCCAATGAGCGGCTGGACGGGTCCGGCTACCACCGGGGCCTGTCCGGGCCGGCGATCCCCGCCCAGGCCAGGATCCTCGCTGCCGCGGATGCCTGCCGGGCCATGTGCGAGCCCCGCCCGCACCGGCCCGCGCTGTCACTCAAGCAGGCAGCAGCCGAGGTGCAGCGAGAGGTCCGGGCCGGGCGGCTGGCCGTCGATGCCGTGGACGCGGTACTCGAGGCGGCGGGGCAGCGGCCGGCCGGCCGCCGGGCGGGGCCGGTCGGGCTGACGCCGCGCGAACGGGAGGTCCTGACCCTGATCGCGCGGGGCGCCAGCACCCGGCAGGTGGCCCATGCCCTCGGCATCTCGATCAAGACGGCCGGCACCCACATCGAGCACATCTACACCAAGACCGGCGCCACGACCCGCTCCACCGCCACGCTCTTCGCCATGCAGCACGGCCTGCTGGACAGCCTGCACCCGCTCGAGTCCTGACGCCCGCAGCGACATCACGCACCGCCGGGATGTGCGATCCGTCGGGAGAACACCCGACGACGTCGGGCGTCGCAGTCCCTAGCGTGCCGCCAGGCGAGTGAAGGGAAGGTGCGAGATGAGCAAGGCCGTCATCAGCCTGACCACCGGCATGGAGGACCCGGAGAAGGTCACCGTGGCGTTCCTGGTCGCCGTCGGTGCGGCCGAATCCGGCCGTCAGACCCTGATGTTCCTGACCAAAGAGGCGGTCCGGCTCGGCACCGCCGGGGTCGCCATCGGTGTCGCCTGCGAAGGCTGCCCGCCGCTGCCCGATCTGCTGAAGCGGTACGAGGCGGCCGGGGGCCGCTACTACGTCTGCCCGATCTGCTTCAACGCCAAGAAGCTGGACGCCGCGACCCTGATCGCCGGTGCGGAACTCCAGGGCACCATCCCGATGTGGCAGTGGATCGGCGACGAGGCGGCGACCACGTTCAGCTACTGATGCGACCGGCGCCCCGCCCGGCGCCGGACCCGGTCCTCCCACCCGACCCCGGACCCGGCCCCAAGTCCGAACTGGACCCGGACCCAACCCCGGAAGAGGGTTGACGTCGGACTGGGGAGGATTCACTATGTCTACGTAGTCATGACTACGTAGACATAGTGGCACGGACGTATCTGCGTAGTCAGGGCCATCCGGTCACCTCCCCTGGAGCCGTGGATGATGGACCTGGTAGAACGCGGTATGGCCGCTGACCGACCGGGCCGGCGCCGCCCTCCCGGCAGCACGGATGTGGCCCGGTTGGCAGGCGTCTCTCAGAAGACTGTGTCCCGGGTCTTCAACGACGAGCCCTACGTCACGGCCGAGCTGCGTGAGCGCGTGCTGCGGGCGGCGCGGGAGCTCGGCTACCGGCGCAACAGCGCCGCCCGAACACTGACGTCCGGTCGCACGCACTGCATCGGGGTCGTGTCCCTCGGCAGCGCGCTGTACGGGCCGGCGTCCGAACTGGTCGGCCTGGAGCGCGCGGCCCGCGCCGCCGGCTACGCGGTGCGGGTGGTCAACACGGTGGAGGGGGATCCGCACGCGGTCCTCGGCGCCGTGCACTCGCTCCTGGAGCAGGGCGTCGACGGAATCGTCATCTCCGAGCCGATCGACGAGGGCACGGAGTCGATCGAGGTCGACGTCCCGCTGCTGGTCATGGGTCAGTTGCCGGGCCTTCGGGCCCCGCTGGTGATCACGGCGGGCGAGTCCGGCGAGCACCCGGCCTACGCGGCCACCGAGTACCTGCTCGGTCTCGGACACCGCACCGTCCATCACATCGCGGGACCGCAACGCTGGTTCTCGGCCCGCGAGCGCCTCGTGGGCTGGGAGCGCGCGCTCGCGGCCGCGGGGGCACCGCGCGTGGAGCCGCTCGAAGGTGACTGGTCGGCCGCGTCCGGCCACGCGGTCGGAGTCACCCTCGCCGCGGATCCCGAGGTCACCGCGGTGTTCGTGGCCAATGACGACATGGCCATCGGCCTGATCCACGCGCTGAACACCGCCGGACGCCGGGTGCCGGACGACGTGAGCGTCGTCGGCTTCGACGACATCCCGGTGGCGGCCTACCTGAACCCTCCGCTCACGACCGTCCGCCAGGCCTTCGACAGCCGGACCGAGGAGGCAGTCCAACTGCTGGTCCGCGGGATCGAGGATCCGGACGACGTGGCTCCGGACGGCGCGCGGACGCCGATGGATCTCGTGATCCGTGGATCCGCCACCTCGCCGGCCTGACCCGCCCCTCCAGATCCAGAATCCACCACCGCTCCATCCGCGCACGCCCATCGGCGTGCCGGTCAACGACGCCCGGAGGAAGCCGACATGAACACACCGGACAGCACCCGCAACCCCTTCTCGCGCAGGCAGTTCGTCACCGCGGCCGGCTCGCTGTCGATCGGGCCCTGCTCGCCGCCTGCGGTGGCGGCGGCTCGTCGTCAGGTTTGGCCGGCGGCGCCTCGGCAAAGCCGGTGAGCCAGGCCGACATCGACAAGGCCATGAGCACGCCCACCCAGCTCACGTTCTGGACCTGGGTGCCGAACATCGACAAGGAGATCGCACTGTTCCAGAAGAAGTACCCGGCCGTCTCGGTGAAGGTGGTCAACGCCGGGCAGGGAACGCCGCAGTACACCAAGTTGCGCACCGCCCTGCAGGCCGGCACCGGGGCGCCGGACGTGGTCCAGATCGAGTTCCAGTACATCCCCACCTTCACGCTGACCAACAGCCTGCTCGATCTGGCCCCCCACGGGGCGAGCGCGCTCAAGGACAAGTTCGTCAGCTGGACCTGGTCGCAGGTCAGCGGCTCCGGCGGCCAGGTGTGGGCGATCCCCCAGGACACCGGCCCGATGGGCCTGCTCTACCGGCAGGACATCTCGCCAAGTACGGCCTGACACCGCCGGCCACCTGGGACGAATTCGCCGCCGCCGCTCCCGATGACGACAACCACGGCACCGGCGCGCACCGCTGCTGCCCGCACCGCCCCGTCCCGCACGCGATCGGCCGTCGACCGGCGGAGCGCCCCGCTGACGATCGCCATGTTCGCCGTCCTGGCCTACTTCCTGCTCCCGCTGCTCTGGCTGGTCATCGCATCCACCAAGAGCACCCAGGACCTGTTCACCACCTTCGGACTGTGGTTCTCCCGCACGCCGAGGCTGCTGACCAACATCCGCGAGACGCTCACCCACGACGACGGCGTCTACGTCCACTGGCTGTTGAACACCGTGTTCTACGCGGTCGTCAGCGCCGGAGGCGCCGCCCTGCTGGCCGCGCTGGCCGGCTACGGTTTCGCCAAGTACCACTTCCGCGGCCGTGACGGGGCCTTCAACCTCGTCCTCGGGGCCATCATGGTGCCGACGACGGCACTGGCCATCCCCACCTACCTGCTGTTCGCCAAGACGGGGATCGTCAACACCTCGTGGGCGATCATCCTGCCCTCGCTGGTCAGCCCGTTCGGCCTGTACCTGATGCGGATCTACGCCCAGGACGCGGTGCCGGACAACATCATCGAGGCAGCCCGCATCGACGGCGCCGGAGAGCTGCGCATCTTCTTCCAGATCGCGCTGCGGATGCTGACGCCGGGCCTGGTCACCGTCGTGCTGTTCACGCTCGTCGCGACCTGGAACAACTACTTCCTGCCGCTGATCATGCTGAACAACCCGCGCCTGTACCCGGTCACGGTCGGGCTCGCATCGTGGGCGTCCCAGGCCGTGGGCGGCGGCTCGGGTGCCAACAGCGACATGCTCGCCCTGGTCGTCACCGGTTCGCTGCTGTCCGTGGTGCCGCTCGTGGTCGCCTTCCTGCTGCTGCAGCGATACTGGCAGAGCGGCCTGGCGTCCGGAGGAGTGAAGCAATGAGCCGGTAGCCCGATGCTCCCGTCAAGGCTCCCACCGATCCAGCTGTGGAGGTTCTCAGCGAATGGCCGTTCTGCCTGACCGTGTCCTGTTCGGCGCCGCCTACTACCACGAGTACCAGCCCTGCGAGCGGCTCGAGACCGATCTCAAACTGATGTCCGAAGCGCATTTCACGGTCATCCGGGTCGGGGAGTCGGTCTGGTCCACCTGGGAACCCGAGAACGGCCGCTTCGACCTGGACTGGCTGCAGCCGGTGCTGGACGCCGCGCACGAGCGCGGCATCGCCGTCATCATCGGCACGCCGACGTACGCGGTCCCGCCATGGCTGGCCCGCCTGTACCCCGAGATCAGCGGGGAGCGTGCCACGGGCAGGCGGATCGGCTGGGGCGCGCGGCAGGAGGTGGATTTCACCCATCCCGGCTTCCGCTTCCACGCCGAGCGGGTGATCCGTCGGATCCTGGCCCGGTACGCGCAGCATCCGGCCGTGATCGGGTTCCAGGTGGACAACGAGCCCGGCGCCGAACTCCTGCACAACCACGGCGTGTTCCAGCGCTTCGTCGACTACCTGCGAGACACCTACGGCGACGTGGAGACGCTCAACCGCGAGTGGGGGCTGGTGTACTGGTCGCACCGGTTGTCCACCTGGGCGGACCTGTGGACCCCCGACGGCAACGTCCAGCCCCAGTACGACGTGGCCTGGCGGCGGTTCCAGGCGTTGCAGACCACCGAGTTCATCAGCTGGCAGGCCGAGATCGTGCGCGAGTACGCCGATCCTGACCAGTTCGTCACCACCTGCCTGTCGTACTCGCGACCCGCTGTCGAGGACGACGAGATCACCGACAGGCTGGACGTCACCTCCGGAAACCCCTACTACGCCACGCAGGACGCGCTCCAGGTGCCGGACACCGCCACCACGACCCAGCACTGGACGACCACCGGGACCTGGGCGCTGTACCAGAGCGCGGACCGGATGTTCTCCTCCCGCCAGGAGCCGTTCCTGGTCACCGAGACCAATGCCACCCACATCGGGGTTCCCTGGGAGACCCGCCCCGCCTTCGACGGGCAGTGGCGGCAGGCCGCCTGGGCCCTGATCTCCCGGGGCGCACGAATGATCGAGTACTGGCACTGGCACACCCTGCACTTCGGCGCCGAGACCTACTGGGGCGGCGTTCTGCCGCACAGCGGGCGGCCGGGGCGCACCTACGCCGAGCTGGCCGAGCTCGGAGCCGAGCTGGAGAAGGCCGGCCCCCTGGTGGCGGGCCTGGAGCCGGACGCCGACCTCACGATGGTCTACTCCATGCCCAGCAAGTGGTTGATGCAGAAGTACCCGCCGCTCGCGCTGCCCGACGGCAGCCCCGACCCGGCCGGCTACCACGGCCTGTTCGATCCCTTCTACCGCGGCGCGTTCGACGCCAAGCGCCAGGTCCGCATCGTGCACGCCCGGCAGCTGCACGATCCCTCCGGGCTCCGGGCGACCCCCGATCCCGAGCAGGCCGCTGTCAGGCACCCCGTCCTGGTGGTCCCCGGCCTCTACCTCGCCGATGACTCCACCCTCGACTGGCTGCTCGGCTACGCCGCCGCGGGCGGGCACCTCGTCCTCGGCCCGAGGACGGCCTACGCCGATCACGAGGCGCGAGCACGCGGCGAGAGCGCGCCCGCCAGTCTGAGCGACGCCGCCGGGATGTCCTACGACGAGTTCAGCAACCTCAGCACGCCGGTGCGGGTGCGAACCGCCGCGGGCAGCCCGCTCCTGCTGCCGGACGGCTCATCCGCCACCCGCTGGGCGGACGGGATCGACGTGGCTGGGGCGGACGTGCTGGCGACGTACGACCATCCCCACTTCGGCCGCTGGCCGGCGGCCACCACCAATCGGCACGGGCGAGGACGCATCACCTACCTGGGCACGGTGCCCGATGCCGAGTTCGCACGGACGCTGGCCGAATGGCTCGCGCCCGTGCCGGCCCATCGGCTGACCGAACTGCCCCCGAGCGTCACGGCGACGTCAGCGGTTGCGGCCGACGGGCGCCGCCTGCTGTTCCTGCACAACTGGTCCTGGCAGCCCGTTGCCGTGCCATCGCCCTTCCGGCTGATCGATGTGGTCAGCGCGGAACGCATCGAGGGCGGCGGGACCGTGCACCTGCCGGCCTGGGGTGTACAGGTGTTCGCCCGTGCCTGATCGTGCAGTGTCTGATCGTGCAGTGTCTGATCGTGCAGTGTCTGATCGTGCCGCTTACCCGCCCGTGGCGGAGGACCGGGCCAGGCGCAGGACGTCCCGCCGGTAGCCGCTGTACACGGCGCGCAGCGGCGACCCTGGCCAGTCGGCGGGAAGCAGCTGCCGGGGCAGAACGGGGTCGGCGAGCAGGTGGCGCACGATGGCCGCGGCGACCATGAAGGAGTCGGCAGGCCGGGCCGCCGCGGCGTGTGCATCCAGCAGTGCGGCGGCGGTCGCGGCCCAGTCGCCCAGCCGCCACAACTCGCGGACCAGGCCGGCGTGTGGCTGGTCGGGGCGGGACAGAAACCGCTGCGCCGTGCCGCCGAGGTGATCCGGCCAGGGGCGGCGGAGGTTGGCCGGGCGCAGCCAGACCCCCTCGCGCAGTTCCGCAAGGCGCAGGCGGGACAGCTCGTCACGCTGCTGCGCGCGCTCGGCAGGGCCGCGCCCGGTGGCCGTGACGACGGCGACCTCCCAGTCACCGTGCCAGGCCCTGGTCCGGGGCTTGATCGCGTCGTCCTGGCGCTGCTGGCGCTCGATCAGCCGCCCGGTGAGGCGGTACGCGGCGTCGGCGCGGTGCAGGTCGCCGGTGGCGAGCATCCGGCTGAGGGCCACGCGCAGGGTTGCCTCGGTGATGCCGAACGGCCCGACGTAGCGGACCAGCTCCCGCACCGGGAGCTCGGGTGGATGCACGGCGAGCAACAGGCTGAGGATCACGGATCGGGCCGACAGCGGCCGCAGCGTGCTGTCCGCCAAGGGGGAGGCCTTCGCCGGCATGAGGTCATTGTGCCCGGTCCATGCAACCAGAAGGCGGTTCGGGGTATTACAGCATTGCTGCGATTGTTCGGCCGGCGTAATACTGATGGAATGATGCCCAGCTCGTCGGTTCCCCCGCTCGCGTCCCGGTCGGCGACTCACGACGTCGCCAACCAGCCGCCGCCCCTCGCGCCGTACGACGCATCCCATGACACGGCCCTGCTGGAAGGTCTGCGCCGAGAGGGCGCCGGGTGGGCGGAGCGCGACGTGCGTCGCCTCGGCCTGCTGGCCGGCGGCGAGGAGGCGCAGGAGTGGGCTGCTCTGGCGGACCGGAACGAACCGGTGCTGCGCACCCATGATCGGTACGGCAACCGGATTGACGAGGTCGAGTTCCACCCGAGCTATCACCAGCTGATGCGGACCGCGGTCGCCGAGGGGCTCGGGGCGACCGCGTGGGCAGATGGCCGGCCCGGCGCGCACGTGGCGCGCACCGCGCGCGGGCTGGTCTGGGGCCACACCGAGGCCGGGCATGCCTGCCCGATGGCGATGACCTATGCGGTCATCCCGGCGCTGCGCCGCGAGCCGATCCTCGCCGCGACCTACGAGCCGCTGCTGGCCAGCACGATCTACGACCCCGGGCTGCGAGTGCCCGGCACGAAGCGCGGGTTGCTGGCGGGCATGGGCATGACGGAGAAGCAGGGCGGCTCCGACGTCCGCGCGAACACCACATCGGCGACGCCCGGCTCGCAGCCGGGCGTCTACATGCTGCGGGGCCACAAGTGGTTCACCTCCGCGCCGATGTGCGACCTCTTCCTGGTGCTGGCCCAGGCGCCCGGCGGCCTGTCCTGCTTCCTCGTCCCCCGGGTCCTGCCCGACGGCAGCCGGAACCCGTTCCGGATCCAACGGTTGAAGGACAAGCTCGGCAACCGTTCGAACGCCTCCAGCGAGCCGGAGTTCGACGGCACGGCCGGATGGCTCGTCGGGCCCGAGGGCGCCGGCGTCAAGACGATCATCGAGATGGTGAACTACACCCGACTGGACTGCGTGATGATCACCGCGGCCATCATGCGCAGGACGTTCGTCGAGGCCGGTCATCACGCGCAGCATCGCCGAGCGTTCGGTGCCTGCCTGATCGACCAGCCGCTGATGCGCAACGTGCTCGCGGACCTTGCGGTGGAGTCCGAGGCGGCCACCGCCCTGACGCTGCGCCTGGCCGGTGCGACCGATCGGGCGGTCCGCGGCGATGAGTCCGAGCTTGCTTTCCGCCGAATCGCCACCGCGATCGGGAAGTACTGGGTGACCAAGCGCGGGCCCGCGTTCGTCGCCGAGGCCTTGGAATGCCTCGGCGGCAACGGGTATGTCGAAGAGTCCTGCATGCCGCGCCACTACCGCGAGGCGCCGCTGCAGTCGATCTGGGAGGGCTCCGGAAACGTCAATGCCCTCGACGTGCGGCGCGCGCTGGTGCGCGAGCCGGCCACCGGCGAGATGCTCCTGGCGGAGCTGGATCTGGCTCGTGGCGCCGATGCCCGGCTCGACGCCGCCGTGGCCGGGCTGAAGGCCGAGCTGTCCGCCCCGGACGGTGGGGAGGGCGGGGCCCGCCGGCTGGTCGAGCGGATGGCCCTGGTGCTGCAGGGTGCGCTGCTCGTCCGGCACGCGCCGGCGGCCGTCGCGGACGCGTTCTGCGCGTCGCGCCTGGCGGGCGACTGGGGACACGCCTTCGGCACGCTGCCCGCGGCCGCCGATCTGACCACCATCCTGAACCGCCACCTGCCCGGCCTCAGCGCCTGATGCGATGAAGGAGCTGAGGGTGGGGCCTCGCTCCGGCTGACCCTCCGTGCGGATGCTGGAGGTGCTCACGTCAATCGACGAAGGAGGCCCCAGTGAAACGCTACGCCGGACAGTACGAAGGTCAGCAGTACGTCGGGATCGATCTGCACCGCCGTAGGAGCGTGGTGGTGCGGATGACGGACGGCGGGGAACTGCTGGAGGCGGTGCAGATCACCAACTCCCCGCTGGCTCTGGCGGAGGTGATGACCCGGGCCGGGGAGCACCCGGAGGTGGTGCTGGAGGCGACGTACGGGTGGGTGCGACGTGAGGGTGCATGAGTGCAAGTGGGAGGCACCAGTGGAGGCTTGACTGATGATGTTGAGGGTGTAGTACCCGGGCCAGTGCGTGGTGGCCTGTCTCCGCCTCGGCGTGCGTCGTGGGTAACTGCGGGGTGCGAAGCCCGGGGTCGAAGCCGAAGCCGTCCTTGTTCCACCCGGGGTCGGCGGGCGAGGAGAAGATCGGCGGGAAGCCGTGTGGTTTCCCGGTCGTTGGGCGGCAGCCGGTCGCCCGGGGGTGATGGGCGAACGTGAGTGAACCTGTGTTGACGCCTCGTGAAAGTGCCCCCCGCAGGTGGGATGTTCCAGCGGGGCCGTAGGGACTGGCCGCCGGAGAGCGGCAGGTGCCGGCCGGAGGCCAACCGCCGGCTGGGAACGCACCACCGTCCCCGGGGTAAAGCAGGCGCCCTGCCCGATCGCAGCTTGAGCATGCGCAACACGACAACCCCGATGGGGTCCGGCGGCGGGCGCCGCCGGTTGGCCGACCGCGAGGAAGGCTGAAGTCCCCAGCGGGCGCAGGATGACCCAAGAAGCGAACGCCGACAGCCGAAACGGCGACAGGAAGCGGGACCCGTTCCACCGGCACCTCCGCCGGGTGGGTCTTCGGATAACTGGTCGGATACGGGCGGTTGCCCGGCCTGAAAGGGGGCTGACGTGGGTCAGGTGAGCCGGTGAGGATGCGAGGGATCGGAGAGACCGGAACCGATGGGCACGTTGGGCGCCGCCGCGCCAGCGAGTGTGGTGGTGAACGGACCTGAGGACGACCTCGTCGACTGGGACGCCGTGGTGTGGCGGGTGGTCGAGGACGACGTACGGCGACTACGGCAGCGAATCTTCACGGCGACACAGGCAGGGGACCTGAAGAAGGTCCGTAGCCTGCAGAAGCTGATGCTCCGTTCCCGCGCGAACGCTCTGGCGAGCGTCCGGCGCGTCACGGAGATCAACGCTGGCCGCAAGACGGCCGGGGTCGATGGGCAGCTGGTGGTGGGTGACCAGGACAAGGCCGAGATGGTCGCCTGGCTCCAGCACGGTGCGGTCGCCTGGACGCCACGGCCGGTCAAGCGGGTGTTCATCGCCAAGGCCGGGGGAAAACGGCGCGGACTCGGGATACCCGTGATCGCCGACAGATGCCTGCAGGCGCAGGTCTCGGCGGCGCTCGAGCCCGAGTGGGAGGCCCGGTTCGAATCCAGATCGTACGGATTTCGGCCGGGCCGAAGCTGCCAGGACGCGATGCAGTCCATCTTCGTGACTGCCCGCGGCAAGACGTGCAAGCGCCAATGGGTGCTGGACGCCGATTTGGCCGCCGCGTTCGACCGAATCGATCATGACCATCTCCTCGGCCAGCTCGGCTCGTTCCCCGCCAGGGGTCTGATCCGGGCGTGGTTGAGGGCGGGAGTGATCGATCGGGGTCGGTTCGCCCCGACCGAGCAGGGCAGTCCGCAGGGCGGGGTGATCAGCCCCGTCCTGATGAACGTAGCCCTGCACGGGATGGAAGCCGCCGCCGGAGTCCGCTACATCCTGACCGGCAGCAACGCCGGGACGGCCCAACCGGGCTCACCGGTGCTGATCAGATACGCCGATTTATGCCGAGCTCGGCATAA
>CAVUET010000008.1:0-247085 GCA_963740575.1 uncultured Actinomycetota bacterium
ACCGCTGATCGTCAACCGCTGATCGTCAACGCTGATCGCCGGCGGCTCGCCGGTAACAGGTGAGCCGCACAGGATGGATCATGTTCACGTCTAGTTGACCATGCGTGATTGGTTGATCATGGCCTCGCCCGTCCGTCAAGCCGTGAATGTGCTGTGACCGGCATTTCTTGGCGGCCTCGTTGCCTCGTTGTGACCGAGGCCAACCGCCGATCGATTACCCTAGGTATCTGAAGGGGGCCCCCGATCGGGGGCTCTCGCGCGTGTGAGGTACCGCCTTCGGGTACCTGCCATCCGGTATCGCCGATCGGGCGCCCACCGCCGGGCGCCCGGTCCGGGTACCTGCTGGCCGGAGCACGCGCCGCCCGAGGACGGGCGTGCTGGATGGAAAGGAGTGCCAGGGTGCAGTTGCTGGTCACGGACGCACCCGAGGCCCCGCCGAGCAGGAAATCGGCATCAGGCGACGCTGGTGGCGCTTCACGCGCAGCTGGCTGGCCCCCGAGATCGCCGTGTCGCTGATCGCCGGGCTGATCTTCGTCTGGCGGGTCGGCAGCGTGAGCCCATGGCGGGACGAGGCCGCGACCATGGTCATCGCCGACCGGACCGTGCCGCAGATCCTGTCCCTGACCCGGACCATCGACCTGGTGCACCTCGCGTACTACCTGATCGCGCACAGATCATGCAGATCTTCCCGCACGCGACCCTTGACGCCGAGGTCACGCCCGTCCGGATAACATCGGTGATCGCCGCGGCGCTGCCGCCGGGCATCCTGGTCCGGGTCGGCCGTCAAGCTGGACTCGCTCGCGGTCGGTGTTCGGCCGGGCTGCTCTACGCCGCCTGCCCCTTCGCGAGCCGTTTCGCCCAGGAGGCCCGCTCCTACGCGCTGGTCACCCTGGCCGCCACCTTCTCCACCTACGCGCTGCTGCGGGCCTGCCGCCGACCATGGCTGCGCCGGCGCTGGGTGCTGTACGGCGTCACCGTGGTCGTCCTGCCGGTGCTGAACCTGCTCAGCCTGTTGTTGCTGTCCAGCCATCTGGCGTACGTGCTGGCGAGCGCGCCCGGCGCGGTCCGCCGCCGCTGGGCCACCGCGACCGGCGGTGGGCTGCTGGTGGCCTCTCCGCTCATCGTGCTGGCGGTCGGCCGCGCTCCCAGGTGGACTGGCTGACCCCGCCGGACCTGGCAACCTGACGAACTCCCTGACCGCGGAGTACCACAGCGTCGGGTTGCCGCTGGGGATCATCCTGGTTGCCGTCCTGGCACTGAGGTTCGCCCCGAGGTTCGGCCTGAGCAGCTCCCCGAACCGCGGGGCGGTCGTTCTCGGCCTCGCCTGGGGCCTGATGCCGCCCGTGCTGCTCTGGCTGATCTCGCAGCAGCAGCCGCTGTTCGACTGGCGGTACATGGTCTTCACCCTGCCCGGCACCGCGCTGCTGATGGCGAGCCTGGCCACCTTCGTCCGCCCGTACGGGATCCTGATCCCGGTCCTGGCGCTGGCGATGGCCGGCTGGCCCATGCAACTGCTGTACCGCAACGCCCAGCTCGGCCACTCCGAGGACCTGCGCGGCACCACCGCCTACATCGCGGCGAACGCCCGGCAGGGTGACGCGGTGCTGTTCGTCCCATGGTTCATGCGCGTCCTGGAGCAGATGTACCCGGAGCGGTTCACCGCGCTCAACGACATCGCGATCGGGACCCGGCCGAACCCGTCGTCGACGATCTTCGGGGTGGAGAAGCCCGCCGACGAGATCGGCGCCGCGCTGGCCAGCCACCGTCGGGTGTGGCTGGTCACCGGGCTGGACGGGATGGCCGAACACGATGAGCACGGGCGACGACGTCAAGGTCCAGCTGCTGCTCGGCGACTACCGGATCGCCCGGCACCTGACGTTCGACCGGTTCCAGGTGTTCCTGTACATCCGGTCCGCGCTGCCCCCGGACAGCCGACGGTGCTGACCCGCGCCGGAGTGCCGTTCTAGGAGTGCCCTTCTAGGGGCAGGCCACCCACTCGTCGGTGCCGTCCGGGAACTGCTGCCGCTTCCAGACCGGCAGCCGGTGCTTGACCTCGTCGACCAGCTCCGCGGCGGTCACGAACGCCTGCTGGCGGTGCGCCGAGGCCACCGCGACCACGATGGCGATGTCACCGATGGCGAGCTGCGCCGACCCGGTGGCTGACGGCCACCGCCTCGCCGTCGCTGCGGGCGGTCACCTCGGCCACGATCCCGGCCAGAACCGCGGCGGCCGTCGGATGCCCGACATACTCCATCGCGGTCACCTTGCGCCCGCCGTCATGGTCGCGGACCAGGCCGCTGAAGGTCACCACAGCCCCGGAGCTGCCGTCGGAGACCGCAGCCTCGTGCACGGCGACGTCCAACGGCTGGTCGCTGACCTCGGTCAGCACCACCTGCCGAGCCGGGGGCAGGATCCGGGAGGTGTCGCGCTGACGCGCCGCGTCGGCGTGCTCCGGCTCCAGCGCCGGGTGCGCCTGGGTGGGATCGGGTCGGGCCTGGGTGCTCACCTGGCAAGCGTATGCGCCCGCCCGGTGGCCCGGGAGGACCGGTCGGCCCGGGTGACTCAGCTGGTCCCGGTGACTCAGCTGGTCCCGGTGACTCAGCTGGTCCCGGGCGCCAGGTCGGCCGGGGAGTCCAGATCGGTCCCGTCCCCGACGTCGCCGCACTCGACCGGGACGACGTCGCGGGTGGCAAGGTAGCCGCGAGCTCCCGCATCGCCCACGGCCGAGGCGCGGACCCCGGCCCAGTGCAGCCGGCCGAGCAGCACCGGGTGGCCCGGGCGCCCCTGGTAGGCAGCCCGGGCCAGGACGTCCGGGGCCGCCAGCGCGGACAGCCGGCGGATCACCTCAGAGGTGACACCGGGAGTGTCCACCAGGCTCACGAGCACGGCCCGCGCCTGGTCCGCACCGCCGAGGCCGTGCAGGTGGTCCGGAGCATGCAGGTGGTCCGGAGCGTGCAGGTGGTCCGGAGGGTGCGCCTCGTCCAGCGCGGCAAGCCCGGCCCGCAGTGACGCGCCCATCCCCTCGTCCCAGTCAGCGGCGACCACCACCGTGGCCGGGGCCGGGACGAGCCCGGCGGCGGTGTCCGCGGCGGCACCGAGCACCACGACGATCGGGTCACAGCCGCCCGCCCGCAGCACCCGCACCGCGCGATCAACCCACGCCACCCCGTCCCGGTCGCGCAGCAGCGCCTTGGGTGTCCCCATCCGCCGGCCGGCCCCCGCGGCCAGCAGCAGCCCGATCACCCCGTCGGCGACGCCCGCGCCGTTGCCGTCCCCGTCGTCCTGTGTTGGCACCCGCACAGTCTGCCGGTCCGGCCGGCCGGGCTGGGGTCCGGCCATCGCCGCAGCCACCCGCACCACCACACCGGCTCCTCGACTCAGGGTGCATTCACGTCCGTTCGGGATAGCGTGTCCGATATGAGTTGCTGAGTAATCGTGTAATCATCGCCAGGAGGGGACATGCTGGACGCCCACGCCGAGACCCTCTACGGGCACGTCGGAGGCTGGGACGGCATCCACCGCCTGGTCGCGACCTGGTATCCGACCGCGCTCGCCGACCCGCTCCTCC
The DNA here is from genome assembly GCA_963740575.1 of uncultured Actinomycetota bacterium. Taxonomy (GTDB): domain Bacteria; phylum Actinomycetota; class Actinomycetes; order Actinomycetales; family Kineosporiaceae; genus CAVUET01. Next base: position 3,569 of record CAVUET010000008.1, read on the forward strand.
AGCCGCTGTTCGGCGTCGGCCGGCCGGATCACGTCCCGCACCTGACCGCGTTCCTCGCCGAGGTCTTCGGCGGCCCCACCCGGTACACCGACGAGCTGGGCGGGTTCCCCGCACTGCTGACGCCGCACCGGGGCAAGCAGATCAGCGATCAGCAGCGGGCCCGGTTCGTCGAGCTGTTCATGGCCGCCGCGGACGAGTCCGGCTGGCCGTCCGACACCCGCAGCAGGACTGCCCTGCGCGGATACCTGGACTTCGGCACCGAGGTAGCCCAACAGAACTCGCATGCCAGCAGCGACGATGCTCTGCATCCCTGCCAGGAGGTCCCGCGCTGGGACTGGTGACTCTCCCTGGTAGCGCTTCCTGGGAACCCGTCGCCTGGCCCTCGTCAGACCTCGAGCACCGCGCGCCGGATCCGGGCCAGCTGGGCGTCCAGCGGCGGTCCCTCGAAGTGGAACACCGAGGCCCGGCACTGCACGCCGACGGCGTTGACCTGGGACAGCTGCTCGTGCCCGTCGGACAGCATCCGGTCGATCGGATCGAGGTAGTGCTCGAGCCGTCCGCCCAGGCGGTGCCGCTGCACCATCAGGCGCCACTTGCCGAGGAAGCGCCGCGCATCGTTGAGCGACTCACCGGCCGTGATCAGGGACTGGCCGACGGAGTCGAGCCGGGCGTTGACGACGGCCATCCCGGCCGCCAGCTGCTCCATCCCGCCCTGCAGCACGTGACACAGCAGCGGGATCTCACCGGCGGTCACCGGCGGGGCGACCCCGTCGATCAGCTCACCCACGCAGGTGGCCACCAGGTCGTTGTGCAGCTGCGCCAGCGCGATCCGGAACCGCAGCGCGTTCAGCTGGCGGCGCAGCACGTCCAGCTCGGCCGCGGAGTCCCGCAACGCCGTGGCGGCGTCCCGGCACGGCCCGCTCAGCGTCTGGGCGACGGTCTGGATCACTCGGACCGACCCGTCCAGGGCCATCGATCCCGCCCGGGCCGCGGTCGCCGCCGCTTCCAGCTCGTCCCCGGCGCCGACCATCGGCCGCGCCACCGAGGCCAGCGCGGCGGACAGCTCGCGGTAGGCGCCCAGCCGTGCGACCAGCGGCGCCAGCATGCCGTCCAGGGCCTTCGCGCCGGCCAGGATCTCGGCCACCGCCCCGTGCGCCGCCGGCCGGCTGTACCGCACGGTGGCCATCCCCGTCCGGGCCGAGATCTCGGCCGGCAGGGCCTCGGCGATCAGAGCGCCGTAGCCGGAGAACCCGAGCCGCTGGACGCTACGGTCGAGCTCACGTTCGCCCAGCTCGGCGACCTCGGCCGGCGACAGCCCGCCGGCCAGCGCGGCCCGTTCCCGGGCCCGCAGCTCGCGGTAGGTCTGCCGCATCGGGATGCTCAGCGACGGGCACATCGGCGCCATCCGGACCGCCAGGAAGCCGTCCGCCGCGGGGACCACGGTCGAGAAGCACCAGGTGAACGAGCCGTCCCCGGCCAGGTTGAGCAGGTAGCCGGCCATCGGCTTGCCCCGCAGCAGCCGGTCCCACATCGCCTTGAAGAAGCCGCCGGGCATGTCCGGGTGGCGGACGATGTTGTGCGGCGAGCCCACCATCTCGTCCAGGGTGTAGCCGCAGATCCGGGCGAAGACGGCGTTGCCGGAGCGGATCACGCCCTGCTGGTCGGTGGTCGAGAAGAACAGTTCATCGGTACCGAGCAGCCGTTCGCCGCCCGCGGGCTCGCTCTTCTCGATCTGCAGGGTCATCGCCCAGTCCCTTCCGCCGGCACGATCGACGCCGTACCAGCGGTGCGTCACGCCGGTAGGTGGGCGGGCGGGGGATCGTTGCTCTGTGGCAAAAGGTTAGCGCCGCAACCGTCCCCAGCGGCCCCAGTGTGCGCAATCCGTCACCACGCTCACCGCGTGTCACCACGGATCGGGGCGGGACGGCAACGGGGCGGCCCCCCTCTCGGAGGACCGCCCCTGGGTCATGCCGGCGTTGCGCCGGACCCCGATCCGCTCGGCCGATGACCAGGTCATCGACCCTCGGCGGATCAGAAGTCCATGCCACCGCCCATGTCGCCGCCGCCGCCGGCCGGCGCTGCCGTCTTCTCCGGCTTGTCGGCCACGACGGCCTCGGTGGTGAGGAAGAGCGCGGCGATGGAGGCCGCGTTCTGCAGGGCCGAGCGGGTGACCTTGGCGGGGTCGATGATCCCGGCCTTGATCAGGTCGACGTACTCGCCGGTGGCCGCGTCCAGGCCCCAGCCGTCCTGCAGGCCGCGGACCTTCTCGGCCACCACGCCGCCCTCGAGACCGGCGTTGATCGCGATCTGCTTCAGCGGAGCCTCCAGGGCCACCTTGACGATGTTCGCCCCGGTCGCCTCGTCACCGGTCAGCTCGAGCTTGCCGAACGCCACCGCCGAGGCCTGCAGCAGGGCCACGCCGCCGCCGGCGACGATGCCCTCCTCGACCGCGGCCTTGGCGTTGCGGACCGCGTCCTCGATCCGGTGCTTGCGCTCCTTCAGCTCCACCTCGGTGGCTGCGCCGGCGCGGATCACCGCGACGCCGCCGGCCAGCTTGGCCAGCCGCTCCTGCAGCTTCTCCCGGTCGTAGTCCGAGTCGGACTTGTCGATCTCGGCGCGGATCTGGTTGACCCGCCCGGAGATCTGCTCGGCGTCACCGGCACCCTCCACGATGGTGGTCTCGTCCTTGGTGATGACCACCTTGCGGGCCCGCCCAGCAGGTCCAGGCCGGTGTTCTCCAGCTTCAGGCCCACCTCCTCGGACACCACCTGGCCACCGGTCAGGATCGCGATGTCCTGCAACATCGCCTTGCGCCGGTCCCCGAACCCGGGCGCCTTGACCGCGACCGACTTGAACGTGCCACGGATCTTGTTGACCACCAACGTGGACAGGGCCTCACCCTCCACGTCCTCGGCGATGATCAGCAGCGGCTTGCCCGACTGCATGACCTTCTCCAGCAGCGGCAACAGGTCCTTGACCGCCGAGACCTTCGAGTTGGCGATCAGGATGTAGGGATCCTCCAGGACCGCCTCCATCCGCTCGGCGTCGGTGACGAAGTACGCCGAGATGTACCCCTTGTCGAAACGCATCCCCTCGGTCAGCTCCAACTCCAGACCGAAGGTGTTGGACTCCTCGACGGTGATGACGCCTTCCTTGCCGACCTTGTCCATCGCCTCGGCGATCATCTCGCCGATCGCGGTGTCCGCGGCCGAGATCGAGGCGGTGGCAGCGATCTGCTCCTTGGTCTCGACCTCCTTGGCGATCTCCAGCAGCTGGCTGCTGACAGCCTCGACGGCCTTCTCGATGCCACGCTTGAGCGCCATCGGGTTCGCGCCGGCCGCCACGTTGCGCAGGCCCTCACGGACCAGCGCCTGGGCGAGCACCGTCGCGGTGGTGGTGCCGTCGCCAGCGACGTCGTCCGTCTTCTTGGCGACCTCCTTGACGAGCTCGGCACCGATCTTCTCGTACGGGTCCTCGAGCTCGATCTCCTTGGCGATCGAGACGCCGTCGTTCGTGATCGTGGGGGCGCCCCACTTCTTCTCCAGAACGACGTTACGGCCCTTGGGCCCAAGGGTGACCTTGACGGCGTCGGCGAGGACATTCATGCCCCGCTCCAAGCCGCGCCGGGCCTCCTCGTCGAACGCGATGATCTTTGCCATCTGGTGGTTGGTCCCTCCGCGTAACCGGGTGGGTGGTCGGCCGGCGGTGCCCGCGACGGACGGACCGGGCCCGCCGGTCACGTCCCGGTGGCCCCGACCCTCACCGGACGGCCGGTAGCCTGCGGCTCCCGTGTCGATGTGGTCGTGCTGGTGTTGATCTGCCCGTGCTGCTGTGCGCGTGTCGTGCCCTGCGCCCCCGCAGCGGGGCTGTCACTCTCGACCCGAGAGTGCCAACCACATGATTAGCACTCGACCCCTCCGAGTGCAAACCGTGCCCCGAACCTGCCACCCGTCGGGCGGAGATGATCAGAGGTCGTCGGTGGCCAGCGATTCGAGCACGGGCAGGGCCGCCTGGAGCACGGCGAGATCAGCCTCCGGGACGGCGGTCAGCCGGGACCGCAACAGTGCCGCGCGGGCGCTGCCGGTGCCCTTGACCGTGCGCTCGCCCGCGGGGGTGATGGTGACGACGACCGCACGGCGGTCGTGCGGGTCGACCTCCCGGGCCACGTAGCCCGCCTCCTCCAGGACCATCACGATCCGGGTCAGGGTGGGTGGGGCGACACCCTCGCGGGCGGCCAGGTCGCCCAGCCGCATCGGGCCGTGACGGTTGAGGGTCGCGAGCGCACCGAGCGCGCCGGGCCCGATCTCCGACACGCCGACGCGGCGCAGCGTGCGCAGCAGCCGGCCGAGCGCCACCTGCAACCGGGCGGACAGCGCCTCGAGGTCGGCGGCGGCCTGTGCGGCGCCGCCGGCGGCCTCAGGCCCGGCGACCTGGCCCGCGCCGCCCGGTTTCGGGATCGGCCTCTCTCTGATCAGCGTGCCACTCTCCCCCAGATCGTCGACCTGCACGCCACCTATCATGACGCCTCCGCCGCGATCACGACGCCTTGGCGAGCGGCTCGGCGGTGACCCGGGCCGGCTCGGCCGGTGCCGGACCGGGCCGGCCGGTCAGGAACGAGGCCACCGCCGCGATGACCATCATCAGCGCCGCGGCGACGAAGACCACCGTCAGGCCGTGGTGGAACGGCTGCGAGATCAGGTTCGGGAAGAACCGGTTGCCGGTCAGGGTGTGCACGTCGGACGCCGGCAGGGTGGAGAGCGTCCCGGTCGAGCGCAGCAGCTCGGCGACCGGGTTGTAGCCGAGGAACGCGGCGAACAGGCTGCCGACCGGCGGCAACCCGCCGATCTGGTGGGCGACCCCGGCCGGGACGCCGTGTCGCCTGCAGCCCTCCGCTCAGCGTCGACGGCAGGGTCGAGGCCAGGCCCGCGACCATCAGGGAGAAGAACACACCGATCGAGAGCGAGGACCCGGCGTTGAAGAAGGTCCCGCGCATCCCGGCCGCGGCGCCCCGCTCGGCGGCGGGCACCGAGTTCATGATCGCGGCCGTGTTGGGTGCGGCGAACATCCCCGATCCGACCCCGTTGAGGAAGGTCAGCGCCGCGAACGCCGGGTAGCCGAAGTCGGTCGGCAGGGCCAGCAGCCCCAGGAAGGTCGCCGCCGAGACCAGCAGCCCGATGCCGGCGAACATCCGCTGCCCGTACCGGTCGGACAGGGTCCCGGACAGCGGGCCGGCCGCGATGAACCCGACCGTCAGCGGCAGCAGGTAGATGCCCGCCCACAGCGGGGTGGACTCGAAGCTGTAGCCGTGCAGCGGCAGCCAGATCCCCTGCAGCCAGATGATCAGCATGAACTGCAGCCCGCCGCGGCCCATCGAGGCCAGCAGCCCGGCCAGGTTGCCCAGAGCGAAGGCCCGGTCGCGGAACAGTGCGAGGTGGAACATCGGCTGCTCGACCACCGCCTCGACGGCGCAGAACACGATCAGCAGCAGCGTCCCGCCGGCCAGCCCGGCGATCACCCACGGGTTGCTCCAGCCGGTGGCATGCCCGCCGTAGGGCTGGATGCCGTAGGTGATCGCGGCCAGCAGAGCGGACAGCCCTACGGCGAAGGTGGCGTTGCCGATCCAGTCCACCCGGGCGGCCCGGCGCTCGCCCAGCTCGTGCAGGCTGGCGTAGGACCAGATGGTGCCGGCGATGCCGATCGGCACGCTGACCCAGAAGATCGCCCGCCAGGACACCTCGGACAGCACCCCGCCGAGCACCAGGCCGATGAAGGACCCGGCGATCGCGGCGATCTGGTTGACCCCGAGGGCCATCCCGCGACGCTGCGCCGGGAAGGCATCGGTGAGGATCGCGGTGGAGTTGGCGAACAGCATGGCCCCGCCGACGCCCTGCACCAGCCGCCAGCCGATGATCCACAACGCCGCCGCGGAACCGTTCAGGGGCGTGACCGCCAGCGCGATGGAGCCGGCCGTGAAGACGACGAAGCCGAGGTTGTAGAGCCGGACCCGGCCGTAGATGTCCCCCAACCGGCCGAGCGAGACCACCAGGACGGCCGACACCAGCAGGAATCCCATGATGATCCACAGCAGGTACCCCACGTTGCCCGGGGCCAGCGGGTTGAGCCCGATCCCGCGGAAGATGGCCGGCAGCGAGATCAGCACGATGGACGAGTTCACCGTCGCCATCAGCATGCCGAGCGTGGTGTTGGACAGGGCGACCCAGCGGTAGCGCGGGTGGTCGGCGCCCCAGGGTGCGGGGCGGCGGCGCGCAGCCACGGACGAGGCGGCGGTGGACAAACAAGCCTCCGAGATGGGGATCAGCCGGGCTGGCAGTGCCGGCCGAGGGACGCCGCGTCTCCAGCGTCGCGGGCAGCAGATTCGTTCGCTATCACAAAGTAAATGCCTGGCGCCGTGCCCGCCACCGCTCGGGCGTCGGGCAGGAATTGGGCAGGAATTGGGCAGGAATTGGGCAGGAATTGGGCAGGAATCGAGCAGGGATCGGGCAGCGTGGGGCGAATCCATTTCGCCGCCGCAGCGCTGGCGGCAGGGGGCGTGGCACCCCCGGCCTCGCCGTCGCGGCGGCACCCGGCAGGGCTGCGGGCGCAGCCGGCACATCGGCGGGTACCAGAGGAATCGTTGCCGACCGGGCACGCGCCGAGACCCCGCACACCGCGACCCCCGGCTATCTGTTCCCAGCGGGACCGGTACCGGGGTTTCGACGTCCCGGCGGCCACCGTGGGCACGTCGCCACTCGGGATCAACGACCGGGGGCAGGTCGTCGGGAGCTACCGCTCGGCCGGGTCCTGTCCTGATCCCTCCGCCGGTCGCCGGCGCCATCGGGTCGGTGCCCTGGGGCAGGATCGGGCTGTGCGGATCTGCCTGCAGGCGCCCGGCCCGGGTGGCCGGAGTCCGGCGCGGGCCCGCCGACTGGCCGACGACGGCGCGCCGGTCGATCCCGGCTCGGCGCTGACCTGGCCTCAGCTGCCCGCCACCGTGGCCGCGGTCGAGGCCGAGCAGTCCCCGCGCTGGGTCTGGGCGGACACGGCTTCGCTCTATCCCGGGCTGCTCGCGGCCGGGGTCCGGGTGGCCCGCTGCCACGACCTGGCCCTGACCGAGGCGCTGCTGCTCGGTCACGAGGGCCACTGGGGAGCACCCCGATCGCTGGCCGCCGCCTGGGCGAGGCTGTGCGGGGCGCCGGTTCCGGACGATCCCGAGCCAGACGACCTGCACGGGTACGGCGGGGTGGAGCAGGCCGAGCTGTTCAGCGCGTCCGACGCCTGGCCGGGGATGTCCGAACCCGCGCTGGCGGGCGGCGCCGACCCGCTCGACGCCGTCACGGCCGTCCTGTCCGATCAGCTGGCCCGCACTGAGGCGGCCCGCCGGATCAGCCCGGGCTTCGGGCTGCTGGTGGCCGCGGAGTCGGCGTCCGCACTGGTCGCCGTCGAGATGTCGGACGCCGGGCTGCCCTGGCGGGCCGACGTCCACGACGAGCTGCTGGCTGCCGCGCTCGGCCCACGCCCGGGCCGGGGTGGGCGCCCGGCCAGGCTGCAGGAGCTGGCCGAGCAGGTGGCCGCGCTGCTCGGCGATCCGCGCCTGAACCCGGACTCGCCGGTCGAGCTGCTGCGGGCCCTGCATCGGGCCGGCCTACCGGTGCGGACGACCCGGCGGCGGGAGCTCGCGGAGGTCGAGCATCCGGTGATCGCTCCCCTGCTGCGGTACAAGGAGCTGGCCCGGCTGCACGCGGCGCACGGCTGGGCCTGGCGGGAGCAGTGGGTGCGCGACGGGCGCTTCCGCCCCGCGTACGTGCCCGGCGGAGTGGTCTCGGGGCGCTGGGCCAGCCGGGGCGGCGGGGCCCTGCAGATCCCGCGCGCGGTCCGGGGTGCCGTGGTCGCCGATCCCGGGCGGACCCTGATCGTCGCCGACGCCGGGCAGCTCGAGCCCCGGGTGCTGGCCGCGATCTCGGGCGACGCGGGGATGATCGTCGCGACCGGGCAGGGCGACCTCTATGCGGCGGTCGCAGCGCAGGCGCTGGGACGCCAGGACGCCCGGCAGGAGGCGAAGGTCGCGCTGCTGTCGGCGATGTACGGCGGCGGCACGCGATCGGCCGCCTTGGCCGCGCTCCGGCAGCGCTTCCCGGCGGCGTTGCAGCTGCTCGAGGACGCAGCCCGGTCCGGCGAGGACGGCGGGCTGGTCCGGTCCGTGCTGGGGCGCACCTGCCCGCCGCCACGCCCGGGCTGGCTGGACGGTCCCGAGCAGGCCGCCCGGCAGCGGGCCCGCGCCCGCGGGCGGTTCACCAGGAACTTCGTCATCCAGGCCTCCGCCGCAGACTGGGCCTCGGTGCTGCTGGCCGGACTGCGCGGGCGGCTGGACGAGTTGCCCGGGCAGGCCCGGCTGGTGTTCTTCCAGCACGACGAGGTGCTGGTCGAGGCGGATACCGAGCTGGTCGAGGCGGTGATCGCGGCGATCGCCGCCGCGGGCCGGGACGCCACCCGGCTGGTGCTCGGCGACCACGGTGTCCAGGTGCCCCTCGATGCCGCCGCCGTGAGCTGCTACGCCGACAAGTGACGGCTACGACCCGGAGCGGCCGGTGCGGCCCGTGCGGCTCAGCGTGGCGGTGGCCCCGCTCGGGCGGTCGTCCCGCCGGCGCAGGCTGTTCAGCAGTGCCCGGCGCCGCCCGGACCGCTCGGTCGCCGGGATCACCTCGTTCAGCCGGTGCCGGCGCAGGTGCTCGCAGAGCCGGTCGTCCAGCGGGGCCAGCCGGCTGCCGACCGCGGCGGTGAGCAGCCAGTCGGCCAGGGCGGGATTGAGCGCCAGCACGGGTCCGTGCAGGTAGGTGCCGACCACGTGACCCTGCACCGCGCCCTCGGTGCGCGCGGCGTCGCCGTTGCCGACACCGACCTCCATCCGGCCCAGGGGTGCGGCCGCCGGGCCGAGCGTGGTCGCCCCGCCGTGGTTCTCGAACCCGATCAGGTCCGGCAGCCCGAGGTCCCAGCCGGGGTCGGCCAGCACATTGCCGACCGCCCGCCGGGCCAGCCGGTCGGTCCTCACGTCGAGCAGGCCGAGCCCACCGGTCGGCTGCCCGCCCACACCGAGGAAGGTCTCGCCGAGCAGCTGGTAGCCCGCGCAGATGCCGAGCACCGCGGCACCGCGCCCGGCGGCCGCGACCAGCCCTCCGTCCGCCCGCAACTCGTCCGCCGCGGCGGTCTGCTTGGCATCCTCGCCGCCACCCAGGAGGTAGATGTGCCCGTCCCGCGGCACCGGCTGCCCGGGATGGATCGTCACCAGCTCGCAGTCGAACCCCCGCGCCACGGCCCGGGCCCGGAGCACGATCGCGTTCCCCGCGTCCCCGTAGGTCCCGAGCAGGTTCGGGTAGATGTGCACGATCCGCAGCGCGGACACCCCGCTCCCGCCGACGGATATGCCGTTCCCGCCGGCGAACAGGCCGTTCCCGCCGGCGAACAGGCCGTTCCCGTCAGCGGACATAGCGACGCATCTCCCGGAACGCGGTGTAGTTGGCCGCCACCACCATCGGCCCGGCGGGCAGCCGGGCGGCCAGCCTGACCAGATCCTCGTGCACGATCGGCGTCGCACCCGCGTAGTGCAGCCGGACCGCCAGATCGTCCCGCCGGTCGCCGGTGGCCCCGACGGTGTGGCCCGCCAGCCGCTCGAACGGGACGTCGTACAGCCACGAGGTGTCCGTACCGTCCGCGATCCTGGCGTTGATGCCGACGGCGATCACCGCGCCGTCCTCGATCATGGTCAGCGCGGCCGCCCAACCGGCCGGGTTCTTGGCCAGCAGCAGCCGGGCCTCGCGCCCGCCGAGGTCGAGCATGGCGTACCGGCCGTCGACCGTTTCGATGGCCTCCAGCCGCCCGACCGCGGTCTCGGGGTCCACGCCGAGCGCCGCGGCCGCAGCCACGGCGAACACCGCGTTGCCCCGGTTGACCTCGCCCGGCAGCGATAGCCGCAGCGGGAGTTCGCGACCGCCCGGGATCCGCACCCCGCTGCCGGTCAGGATGTAGTCCGGCGTCGGCATGGCCAGCCCGCAGCTCGAGCTCCATCGGCCGTCGGGGGACCAGTCCAGGACCTTGCCGCAGCGCGGGCAGACGGTGGCGTCCTCGGTCCAGCGCAGCCCGGGGTCCACCCAGACCGGGGTGCCCTCCAGGGCGGCCGCGACGACATGCGGATCGGCCGCGTTGGCCACCACCGTGACCGACCGCTCGGCGAAGGCGTTGCCCCAGACCTGCGAGGTGCGGCTCACCTCGTGGGTGCGGTCCAGCTGGTCCCGGGTCAGGTTGAGCGCGACCACGGCGACCGGCGCCGTGGCCCGCATCACGGCGGGCACGTGCAGCTCGTCGACCTCGAGCACGGCCACTGGAGCCCGGCGATCGTCCAGCGCCGAGACCACCCCCGGGGCCATGTTGGCCCCGGACGCGTTGGACGCCACGTCACCGCCGAGCGCCGCGCAGATCAGCCTCGTGGTGGTGGACTTGCCGTTCGTCCCGCTGACCACGATCGTGCGGCGACCGGTGGCCAGCTTGCGGACCGCCGCCGGGTCCAGCGCCAGCACCGTGCGGCCGCGGACCACGGTCCCGCTGCCTCGGCCGAGCCCCCGGGACAGTGCACCGACCACCCGACCGGCCCGCAGCGCGAGAGCCAGCCGGGCCCGGCCGGGGCCGGATGTCTTGCCTGGGCCGGAGGTCCTCCTGGAGTGCACCCCGACACCCTAGTGCGCCCCCAAAGCAGTGGAGCCGCCCCGGGCCGGGGCGGCTCCACAGTGACGCTGTGCGATCAGTTCCTGGGATCAGATCGCACGGACCGCCTCGGCCTGCGGGCCCTTCTGGCCCTGACCGACCTCGAACTCGACCCGCTGTCCCTCGTCGAGGGACTTGTAGCCGTCCATCTGGATGGCGCTGAAGTGCACGAACACGTCAGCCCCACCGCCGTCCACGGTGATGAACCCGTAGCCCTTCTCGGCGTTGAACCACTTGACGGTTCCCTGAGCCATTCCCGCTCCTGTTGCGTTTTGCTGGTGTTCGACCCTGGCGACAGCCGGAGCCGGGTCTCACGCTCGCTTCCGGCTCCGTAGGGGAACGGTGTGCGATGGTCCAACGTGCGGGCCTCTTGCGTGATGCAGGAGAGGACGTGCTCATCGAACTGTTCGACCGGCGCTCACTCTAGCCGTTCAGATCCGATGCGGCACTCCCCTCTGTCGGCGTGCCTCTACCGCCTCTACGCTGCGGTGATGGCGGTACAGCAGCCCCGGATGTCCGCCGGTGGGCCGCCGCTGCCCTGGCCCGTGACGCTCCGCCGGGTAGTCAACTACGCGAACCTGTCCACCCCGATCGGGCTGGCATTCGCGGCCATCGGGCAGGCACAGGTGCGGCGCGGACCGCACGGCGTGCTGGTGGCCCACGGCTACCGGGCGCGGTTCCCCGCGCCGCATGCACCTGCGATCACCATCGGTGACGTGGTGCTGCTGCGGGCCGACGACGAGATCTTGCTCCGGCGCCCCCGCCTGCTGGATCACGAGGCGCGGCACAGCGCGCAGTACGCGTGCTGCCTCGGGATGTTCGGCTTCCTGCCGGCCTACCTGCTGGCCGCGGTGTGGTCCTGGTGGTTCACCGGGGACTTCGCCCTACGCAACGTGTTCGAGCGCCGGGCCGGGCTGGCGGACGGCGGCTACCTGCGTCAGCCGGTGTAGTCCGGGCCGAGCACGACGGTGAGCCCGTTCGCGGCCATGGTCGCGGACTTGCGCACCACTCCGACGCCGAGGTCTGCCTGCACGGCCTCCGCGGTCGCCTTCTGCTCGGTGGTCGCGTAGTAGACCGTCGTGCTGGACCGCAGCGTGGTCCTGTCGAAGCTGGCGGCGGCCTTGGTCCAGCCCTTGCCCTGCAGGGCGGTCGCCGCGCGCTTGGCCAGGCCGGACGTCGTGGTCGGGTTGAGCACCCGGACCGCTACGGTCCGGTCGACGGTTGCGGGCGCGCCGGTCGAGGCACTGGCCGAGGGCGTCGAGCCGGACGGGCTCGCCGCCGGCTGCGAGTTCGTGGGCGCCGAGCTGGCCTGCCCGGACGGCACCGACGTCGCCTTGACCGTGTTGCCCGCGACGGTCGTGCCCTGACCGAACAGGTTGCCGCCGAAGAGCGTCCAGGCCAGCGCGATCGCGGCCACCACGACCACGACCACGGCGATGATGGGCAGCGAGGCCACGACGGGGCTCATCCGGGCGCGATGCGCGCCGCGACGGCTCGGCTCCAGCGGGACCACGAAACGGTCGTCGTAGCTGGGCGGTTTGGTGGCGCTCATCGGGCACCTCTACCAGGGCATGTCGGGACGGAGGACCAGCCAGCGTCGATAGTACGGCGATCAGGAGCCAGGCGGGTCCGCGACCCCTTCGGAGCCCGTGCCGGGCGTGCGAGACGACCCGGGTGGCCGCTCAGCAGTTGAGGCCGAGCCGCCTGGCAGAGCGGGCGCGCTGGCGGGACTGGCGCATCCGGCGCAGGCGCTTGACCAGCATCGGGTCGTGGACAAGGGCGTCCGGACGGTCGATCAGCGCGTTCAGCACCTGGTAGTACCGGGTGGACGACATGTCGAAGAGCTCGCGGACGGCTTGCTCCTTGGCACCCGCGTACTTCCACCACTGCCGCTCGAAGCTGAGGATCTCTCGCTCCCGCGGCGACAGCCGGGCCGGCAGCGGATCCGTGGTCTCCACGGCACGAGCGGCTTCCATTCGTCCCCTCCAACGGTCCGTCGGCGCCACTGTACGGGGGTAACCACAAGGGTGTCATTCCACCACTCCGCCCAGGCTCTTGCACGCGCAGGCTGCCGACCGTCGGCGACGAACGGTGCCACTGTCCCACCGTCACCTGCGGCCCGGGCGGCGAACTCGAAGTTCCGTGCACAGCCCCGGAGTCTACGGGGACCCGGGTCGAGGACATCTCCACCCGTCCTGGGCACTACATTTCCTGCCCGTGCCCGCCAGACGACTTGCCGAGCTGATCGACCCGGGTTGGGCGGCTGCGCTGGAGCCGGTCGCCGACCAGATCACGGCGATGGGCGACTTCCTGCGTGCCGAGGTGGCCGCGGGTCGGTCGTACCTGCCGTCCGGTGACCGGATCCTGCGCGCGTTCGCCCAGCCCCTGGACGCCGTGCGCGTCCTCGTCGTCGGCCAGGACCCCTATCCGACGCCCGGCCATCCGGTCGGGCTCTCCTTCTCGGTCGCCCCGGACGTGCGGCCACTGCCCCGGAGCCTGCAGAACATCTTCCGGGAACTGAGCGCCGACATCGGCTGCCGGCCGCCGTCCTCGGGGGATCTGTCCGGCTGGGCGGACCGCGGCGTGCTGATGCTCAACAGGGTGCTCAGCGTCGCGCCGGGCAGCCCCGGGTCACACCGCGGCAAGGGCTGGGAGGACGTCACCGACCAGGCCATCCGCGCCCTCGTGGCGCGACGGACGCCGCTGGTCGCGATCCTGTGGGGCCGGGACGCCCAGACCCTCCGGCCGCTGCTCGGCGACACCCAGCGGATCGAGAGCGCGCACCCGAGCCCGATGTCCGCCGACCGCGGCTTCTTCGGGTCACGCCCGTTCAGCCGGGCGAACGAGATCCTGGCCGCGGCCGGCGCCGAGCCGCTGGACTGGGCCCTGCCCTAGTACCTGCGGCCCCCGCGGCGGCCGTACGCCTTCCAGAACCGGTGCCGGTGCTCCAGGCAGGCGGCCTCGTACTCGCGGATGTCGATGTGCCACGGCATCGGGTTGACCCGCAGCAGGCGGAGGATCTGCACCAGCGCCTCGGCCCGCGAGCTGGTGCCGGGACGGGCCCGGGCGACCACTTCGCGCCCCACCGGGGTGATCGCAAGGCCGCGCTCGTCGACGGTGATCAGCATGGCGGCGGCCAGCCGGCCGACGGCGTGCTCGATCTCGGACGGCGACAGGATCGCCTGGTGCAGGAAGTCCCCTGCCGCGATCAGGTCGGGCAGCGAGGCGGGCTGCTCCGGCGTTCCGGTCACCCGGATCGCGGACAGCACCCACGCGTCCGACAGCACCCAGCCGTCCGCGCGCGGCTCGAGCGACGGGTTCATCTCGGCGTGACCACGGGGCCCTTCAGTGCGACCCTCCGGTTCGGGCACCGGCATCGGCGGGTTCCGATGAGACCTTGGCCTGCGCCGCGGCTCTTCCCACGAGGACTGAGGGTACGCCGGAGAGGACCACACGCCCGGTGCACCCCCTCGCCTCGCAGCTGGGTCCATTCTGCCCTTCCGCGCGTCCCGCCCGCGAGCGGCCGCAGGGTGACCTGCAATGCCGTGTCCGGAGGGTTGCCCTAACGTTTCCGCCATGCCGAACCCGCCCGCCTTCCGGCGCTACGTGGCCCTCGGTGACTCGCTGACCGAGGGCCTGTGCGACCCCACCGACCCGCTTGACGACCGGCTGTCGGCGCATCCGTGGCGGGGTTGGGCCGACCGGCTCGCCGAGGCCCTGTCGATGCATGCCGTCCGATCCGGCGGGTCCGACCTGGAGTACGCGAACCTCGCGGTGCGCGGCAAGTTGCTGACCGAGATCGTCGCCGAGCAGGTCGAGCCCGCGCTCGGGCTCGCGCCCGACCTGGTCAGCCTGATCGGCGGCGGCAACGACGTGCTGCGCCCGTCCGTCGACCTGGACGAGTTGGCGAGCCGGCTGGACGACGCGGTGCGCCGGCTGCGCGCGGCAGGCTGCACCGTGCTGCTGTCCACGGCGTACGACCCGCGACGGATGCCACTCGTACGACGGACCCGCAACCGGTCCGCCGTGTTCACGGCCAACGTCTGGACCGTCGCGCAGCGGCACGGCGCGCAGGTCCTCGACCTGTGGGGTTGGGAGTCCCTCTACCACCCCGAGCTCTGGGCACCGGACCGGATCCACCTGACCCCCGCCGGGCATCACCGGGTGGCCCAGCGCGCGCTGGAACTGCTCGGCTTCCCCGGAAGTGAGGACTGGCGCGCGCCGCTGCCGCCCCGGCCGCCGATGGCACGCCTGGACGCCCTGCGCGCGGACGCGTCCTGGTTCCGGGAGTTCGCCCTGCCGTGGATCGGGCGCCGGCTGCGCGGTCGCTCCAGCGGGGACGGGCTGCAGCCGAAGATCCCGGCCCCCCAGCCGGTCGGCGCCGCACCCGGATCACTCGACCGGTCACTCGACCGGTCACTCGACGGGTCGTCCGGTGGGCACTGACCCCGCGGACCTGGTCATCACCGGTGCGCGGCTGTTCCTGCCCGGCGGCCCGGCAGGCCCCCCGGCGACCGCGATCGCCGTCCGCGGTGACCGGATCGCCGCGATCGGCACGGACGCCGAGATCCGCGACCTCGCGGGCCCCGGTACCCGGCAGGTGCACGCGCCGGGCCGCACCGTCGTCCCGGGCTTCCAGGACGCCCACGTGCACGCACCCTTCGCCGGCCGCAACCTGCGCCGGATCTGGCTTCACGACCTGCCCGGCCGGCAGGCGTACCTGGACACGGTGGCCGCCTATGCCGCCGCGCATCCGGACGAGCCGTGGCTGACCGGCTCCGGCTGGGCGATGGAGCACTTCCCCGGCGGGACACCCCGCAGGCAGGACCTCGACGCGGTGACCGGCAACCGGCCGGCGTTCCTGTTCAACCGGGACGTGCACGGGGCCTGGGTGAACTCGCGGGCGCTGGCCCTGGCCGGCATCACCGCCGCCACCCCTGACCCGGCCGACGGGCGGATCGAGCGTGACCCGCGCACCGGGGAGCCCACCGGGACCCTGCACGAGGGCGCGGCGTACAGCTTCGAGGAGCGGGTCGTGCCGCGCCCCGGCGGCGCGGAGTGGCAGCAGGCCGTGCTGGCCGGCCAGCAGCACCTGCACGCGCTCGGCATCACCGGCTGGCAGGACGCCTGGGTGACCCCGGCGACCCTGCACGCCTACCGGGCGCTGGCCGAGGACGGGCGGCTGTCGGCCCGGGTGGTGGGAGCCCTGTGGTGGGACCGGCATCGAGGGCTGGAACAGATCGACGACCTCGTCGAGCAGCGGGAGCGGGCCTCGGGAGCGGCCACCCGGTCCGGTGCCCCGTTCGCAGGCTTCTACCCGACCACGGTCAAGATCATGACCGACGGCGTGCTGGAGAACTACACCGGTGCTCTGCTCGAGCCCTACTGCGACGGGTGCGGCGGTGCGACCGACAACCACGGCCTGAGCTACCTCGGACCGGACCTGCTGGCCGCGGCCGTCACCGCGCTCGACCGGCTCGGCTTCCAGGTGCACCAGCACGCGATCGGCGACCGCGCCGTCCGGAACGCCCTGGACGCGGTGGCCGCGGCCCGGGCGGCCAACGGGATGAACGATCTGCGCCACCACATCGCCCACATCCAGCTGATCCACCCCGACGACGTGCCGCGGTTCGCGGCGCTCGGCGTGGTGGCCAACTGCCAGGCCTACTGGGCCCAGTCCGAGCCGCAGATGGACGAGCTGACCATCCCCTTCCTCGGCCGGGACCGGGCCCTGCGGCAGTACCCCTTCGCCGACCTGGTGGACGCCGGGGCCCGGCTGGCGATGGGCAGCGACTGGTCGGTGACCACGGCGAACCCGCTGGACCAGATCGAGGTCGCGGTGACCCGGACCGATCCGCGGCACCGTGACCAGGCGCCCTTCCTGCCCGAGCAGCGGCTCTCCCTGACCGCTGCGCTGTCGGCGTTCACCGCGGGCTCCGCCTACGTCAATCACGATCCGGACGGCGCCGGCCTGGCACCCGGGTCACGCGCGGACCTCGCCCTGCTGGACGCCGACCTGCTCGGCCCGGCCTTCGCCGTCCCCGGCCGGGCTCCGGTCGCCGACGCCCGGGTCGAGCTGACCGTCGCCTCCGGCCAGGTGGTCTACGAGCGGCGCTGACCTGCCCCCGGCTCAGCGCTCGGACCGGGCCGCCGCGACGCTCGCCAGTACGACCAGCAGGACCCCGCCCACCTGCCCCAGGCCCGGCGCCTGCCCCAGCAGCGCCAGCCCGACCGCGACCCCGATCGCCGGCTCGAGGCTCATCCACACCCCGAAGACCCGCTGCGGCAGCCGGCGCAGCGCCGCCATCTCCGCGCCGTACGGCAGCACCGGCAACAGCACCGCCAGGCCCGCGCAGGCCACCAGATCGAGCGCCGTGAGCCGGCCCCAGACCTGCGCGACGCCCAGCGGCGCCGAGACGGCGGCGGCCACCGGCAGCGCCACGGCCAGCCCGGACAGTCCCGACCACCGGCTGCCGACCCGGGTCGTGAGCAGGATGTAGGCCGCCCAGCCGAGCGCCGCCGTCGCCGCCAGCAGCATCCCGATCCGGTCCGACGGTGACTGCGCCCACGGCGTGGTCAGCACCAGGACACCGGCCAGGGCCAGCCCGGCGTGGCCGGCGCCCCGCCAGGACCGGCTGCGCGCGGCGGCCACGCCCAGCGGGCCGAGGAACTCCACCGCCACGGTCGTGCCGAGCGGCAGGCGGGTGATCGCCGCGAAGAACGCCAGCGCCATCACGGCGTTCACCACGCCCAGCGCCACCGGCGCGATCAGCTCCCGGGCGGGCGTCCCGCGTAGCCGCGGGCGGGCCACCACGACCAGGATCAGCGCGCCCCAGGCCAGCCGCAGCCAGGTCGTGCCGGCGACGCCGAGCCGGTCCACCATGCCCAGCGAGGCCGCCGCCCCGATCTGGACGCTGCTCATCGACAGCAGCACGAGCCCGAGCGCCCCGCGCCGGCGGACCGGGGTCCCGCCCCGGCCCGCCACGACGGGCAGCTCGCGCTCCTGCTGTGTCACCCGTTCATCCAGCCACAGCCCGACCGTGCATGTCCATCGCGGAATCTGCCCACTACCATCCGCAGAACGCGGACAATCGAGCCACCGCGAACGACCCGGAACGGACCCAGAGGGAGCCTGGCCGTCATGGACCTGCGCTGGTTGCGCCTGCTGGTGGAGCTGGACGAGCGGGGCAGCCTGCGGGCCGCCGCCGAGGCCACCGGGTACAGCACGTCCGCGGTCTCGCAACAGCTCGCCGGGTTGCAGCGCAGCCTCGGCGCGGAGCTGGCCGAGCGGTCCGGGCGAGGGATCCGGCTGACTCCGGCCGGGCGGGCCCTGCTGCCGGCGGCACGGCAGATCCTGGCCGGCATGGACGCGGCCCGCGGTGTCGTCGGGGCGGGGTCCGCGCCCGGTGGCACGGTCCGGGTCGCCGGGTTCGCCACGGCCCTGGCCGGACCGGTGGCCCGTGCCGTGCGCACTCTCGCGGCGGACTACCCGGACCTGACCGTGCAGCTGGAGGAGCGGGAGCCGCGCGAGGTGGAGGCGCTGCTGGCGGCCGACGACATCGACGTCGGCGTCGTCTACGACTACAGCCTGGTGCCGCGCTACCAGCCGGACGGCGATCAGGTCCGGCTCCTGGACGAGGTACCGATGCACCTCGTGCTGCCGGCGGGCACCGACCGTCCCCCGGACGAGGTCCTTCGGGACCCGACGGTCCGGTGGATCACCAACTCCCGGGGCAGCGACGACGACGAGTTGCTGCACCGGGTCTGCGCGACCCGCGGTGGCGTGCCGCAGATCGGGTCCCGGATCGACAGCCTGCCCCTGATCACCGAACTGGTGGTTGCCGGGCTCGGCGTGGCGCTCCTGGTCGCCGACGGGCCCCGGCATCCGGGCGTGCGATACGTCGACCTGTTCGGGGCCGCAGGATCGCGTCGGATCTACGCCTGCACCCGCCCCGGGCGATCCGGGTGGCGCAACAACGCCGCGTTCCTCGAACGGCTGGACCGATCGAGCCCGGGACTGTAGGCCCTGGCGTGCACGGCGACCCGGGCGTTGGCTGGGTGGACGGGGTACGTCCGTACCTCCGCGAGCCATGGGAGGTCGTCATGGCGAGCACCATCACCTGGATGGTCGACATCCAGCTCTTCGAGGACGACGATCACAGCTCGGCCAGGGCCACCCTCGTGACGGGAACCGGGTCGAGCAGGCGGCGCACCGTCACCGGTACCGGCCGGACGCGCCGCAATCCGGCGGACGTGGACGTACCCGAGATCGGCGCGGAGATCGCCGCCGCCCGAGCCCTGCGGGACCTCGCGGACCGCCTGCTGCGCACCGCATCCGACGACATCGGCGCGATCGAGGACGCCGATGTCGACCTCACTCACTGATCCGCAACCCACTCTCCCGTTCTCAACCTCCGACCGGCCAGGGCCTCAGGGCCCTGGCCGTGTCAGTAGCCCGTATCAGCAGCCCGTAGCAGTAGCCGGGCTATGCGGCGCGGCCGGGACGTTTCTCCCCATGGCAGACGCCCCGGCCTGGCAGGGTGTTTGTGTGCGAACGGTCGACATCAGCGCCATCGAGCGCGTCCTTGCAGCGCTGCCCCCGAACCCCCGGGCGGTGGTCTCCGGCAACTTCGCCACCCCTCGGACGCTGGTCGCGGCGCTGGACGCGTCCCAACCGACGTTCCGGCTCTACGCGGTCAACGCCCAGCCGGGCCTGCCGGACCACGACGGCGTCACCCTGGAGACCTCCTTCGTCGGGTCGGGGATGCGCGGCGACCCGAGGCTGGACTACATCCCGTCCCGGCTCTCGCTGGTGCCCCGGTTGTTCGCCACCACCACGCCACCGGACGTCGTGCTCTTGCACACCTCGGCGCCTGACCAGGGCACGGTCTCGCTCGGCACCGAGATCAACATCCTGCCCGGTGCGATCGAGGCCGCCCGGGCCCGCGGAGGGGTGGTCATCGCCCAGCTGAACCCGCGGATGCCGTACACCTTCGGCGATGCTGTGCTGTCGGAGGACCTGATCGACTACGCGGTCGAGGTGGACGAGCCGCTGATCTCGCCGCCCGCGATGGACCTGGACGACGATTCGCGGGCGATCGGCGAGAAGGTCGCGGCCAGGGTCGTGGACGGTGCGACGCTGCAGCTCGGCATCGGCGCGGTGCCGGACGCCGTCCTGCACGGCCTGCAGCGCCGGCGCGACCTGGCCGTCTGGAGCGAGATGTTCAGCGACGGTGTGCTGGCCCTGGAGCGCAGCGGCGCGCTGGACGCCGATCGCCCGCTGACCGCGTCGTTCCTGTTCGGCTCCGCTGAGCTGTACAAGTGGGTGGACCGCAACCCGCGGGTCCGGATGCTGCGGACCGAGACCACGAACGAGCCGGCGCTGATCGCCCGCAATCCACACATGACGTCGGTGAACACGGCCCTGCAGTTCGACCTGTACGGGCAGGCCAACGCATCCCGGATCAAGGGCCGGATCTTCTCGGGTTTCGGCGGCCAGACCGACTTCATCGTCGGCGCGCTGCACGCGCCCGGGGGGCAGGCGATCCTGGCGCTGCGGTCCTGGCACCCCAAGGCGAACGTGTCCACCATCGTGCCGATGGTGGAGGAGCCGGTGACCTCGTTCCAGCCGACGCTGGTGGTCACCGAGCAGGGAGCAGCGGAGATCTTCGGCCATCCGGAGAAAGTCCAGGCGGCGAACCTGATCAGCATCGCCGCGCATCCCCGGATCCGCGACGAGCTGTGGGAGGAGGCCCGGGCCCTCGGCCTGGCCTGAGCCCCGGCCGACAGCTCGGGCGCCAGCTGCCGCGCGCCTCAACCTCGGCAGCCGCCGCGCAGCACCAGGGGCACCACCGTGATGCCGTTGATCCCGAGCGGCGCACCGGACCCGTCGCTGGCCACCGGTCCCTGCAGCCCGGGCCAGCTCTCGAGCACCGCCCCGGTCACCGGATCGATGCAGGACAGCGCCTCGCTGCCGCCCGCCCGCAGCCACACCACATGCCGCCCGGGCCAGATGACCGACCCGGGAGGGAAGGCCACCGGCGTGCTGCCCACCACCCGGAGCGTGACCGGGTCGAGCCGGACCGCGGTCGGCGTGTTGCCGTCGCCGTACCCGGCGTGCCACAGCTGCCCGTCGACCAGCGCCAGGCTGTCCTTGCCGAGGGACGACGTGCCGGAGGCGATGATCCGCCCGGCGGCGTCCAGGGCCAGCACGCCGCCGGACCCCGCCGCGACCAACAGCCGGTGTCGGGCAGCGTCCGCGACCAGGGAGTAGGCGCCGTCACCGCCGGGGACGAGGACGGGCGATCCGGCGCTGCCCGAGGTCAGCGGGATCCGGTACAGCCCGGACCCGGTCGCCACCCACAGCTGCCCCTCCAGCACCGTCGCGTCGAAGACGTACCCGGGCGCTCCGACCACCCGCCCCGGCGCGAGGCTGGTGGCGTTGAACTCGGCCAACACGCCCGCGTTCGTGCCGGCGTCCGACCAGGTCCAGACCGTCCCGCCGGCCGCGTTCAGCGAGAGTCCCAGCGGCATTCCGTGATTGTCGGGCTGACGGGCCAGCACGCTGCCCGTGCCCCGGTCCACCCGTTCCAGCCAGCCCGACCGGCTCCCGGCCAGGATCCAGGCCATCCCGCCGGACACCTGCAGGTCGATCGGACCCAGGTCGGGCAGCCGCAGCGCCTCGCCGATCCCGCCGGCAGTACCGCTGGTGGCGCCGGTGGGCAGTGCAGGGGCCTGCTGCGAGGGCTGCGAGGACGGCGAGGGCTGCGAGGACGGCGCGGAGCCGGACGACCCGGACCGGCCGGGCCCGGTCGAGGACGGCTGCCCGGCACCGCCGCGCCCGAACGCCAGGTTGCCCCCGAGCACCCCGACGGCGACCAGCGCGGCCAACCCCGCCCAGGCCCCGCGCCGGCGGCGGCGCAGGGTCATCGTCCGGCGCTCCACCCCGATCATCAACTCCGGCCTGGCCTCCACTCGCCGGCGCGGGTCGGACAGGGTCCGCCGGACGAGATCCTCGAGATCGTTCATGCCCGCACCCGTCATGCCCGCACCTCTCATGCCCGCACCTGTCATGCCCGCACCTCGCTTCCGTCGGACAGCTCCCGGCGCAGCCGGGCCAGGGCCTTGGCTGCCTGCGACTTCACCGTTCCGGGCCGGCAGCCGAGCAGGTGCGCGATCTCCGCCTCGGAGCGGTCCTCGTAGTAGCGCAGCACGAGCACCGCCCGCTGCCGGGCGGGCAGCAGCCGCAGCGCCCGCCAGAGCTGATCCCTGTCATCGATCTCCCGCGCCGGATCCGCGACCGGGCCCAGCCCGGGCTCCGGCGGCTGGGCGACCGAGAACTCGCGGGTCCCGCGCCGCCACACGTTCTGCTGGGTCCGAAGGATCGCCCGGCGGACGTAGCCCTCGGGATCGTCCCGGTTGCGCACCCGCCACCAGGACACCGCGGTCCGGGCCAGCGCGATCTGGACCAGGTCCTCGGCTGCGGTCCGGTTGCCGGTCAGCAGGTACGCGAACGACAGCAGGGCGCCCATCCGCGCCGTGACGAAGTCACGGAACGGCTCGTCGTCACCGAGCACCTCCCGGCGCGGGGCGTCCGGACCGCGATCCATACCCCCAAGGACACACCCGCGAGCCGGCCGGTTGCCCGCCGGTACCACGACATTCCCGGCCCACGACCGGCCCAGCTCGGATTTGCCGTCCCGCTGCGCGCTGGCACGATCGGAGGGTGAGCGGCGAAGAGACGCACGAGCCCGTCGAGGACGCCGACAAGGGTCCTCAGTTCGAGCGCCGCCGGACTTCCTTCGGCGCCATCGCCGGGGCCTACGCATCCGCACGCCCGGAGTGGCCCGTTCCGACCGCCACCTGGCTGATCGGCGGCGAGCCGGGCGGCGACGCTGCCAGCCCCCCGCGCCGCGTGCTGGATCTCGGTGCTGGCACGGGCAAGCTCACCAAGCCGCTCGTCGCGGCCGGTCATGAGGTGATCGCCGTCGACGTCTCCGAGGGCATGCTCGCGCAGCTGCGGGCGAGGCTGCGCAACGTCGAGGTCCACATCGGTGGCGCGGAACAGATCCCGCTGCCCGACGGCTGCGTGGACGCGGTCGTGGTCGGCCAGGCCTGGCACTGGTTCCGGCCGGAGCAGGCGGCCGCGGAGTGCGCGCGGGTGCTGCGACCGGGAGGTGTGATCGGGATCGGCTGGCAGGTACGGGACGATCAGGTGCCGTGGGTCGCCGAGTTGTCTGCGCTGATCGGCCAGCCGGGCGCCTCCTCCGACAGCGAGCCCGACCCCGGCCTGCGCCTGCCCCCACCGTTCGGACCCGAACAGCGGCGCCTGTTCAGCTACCAGCAGCGGCTGACCGTGCCCGAGCTCCGCCTGCTCGCCGCGAGCTGGTCCTACGTCCAGGTGCACCCGGAGCGGGAGCGCGTCCTCGACGCGGTCGAGGAGTTGGGCGGCAGGGCGGCCGGGCCGGACGGGATGGTGCTGCTGCCGCACGTGACCCGCTGTTACCGCGCGCGCCTCGACTGACCCGCCACCTCCGGCCAGGGCCAGGCGCGGGTGACCCCGGTCCAGGAGGCCACCCGCGCCGTGATGTCTAGGGCCGTGATGTCTAGGAGCGTGGGTCGGTAACCCGTTCGGCGGGGGTGGTGGCGGCGGTGCCGGGGGTCGGGGCGGAGCGTGGGCCTTGGGGGCTGGCGGGGGCCTGCTGAGGCGTTCGAGGGGCCCGGAATCGGTTGGTGGGAGATGGGAGGCTGGGCCGGGGGTCTGGCCGAGGGCCGGTTCAGGGGGTCGTCAGGTCGGCCAGGCCCGGGACACCGAGGTGGGCGTGGAGTTTGCGCAGGTTGTGGCAGGCGGCCAGGAGTAGCCATTCGCCGCGGGCTGCGTCCAGTCCGCGGAGGAGGAGGTGTTGGGCGTTCTGCAGGGTGGCCATCTGCCCGAACACCGGCTCCACGATGGCCTTGCGTCGGGCGTAGGCCGCTCGTCCGGGTTTGGTGCGTAGCTTGCGTGCCATCCGCTGCCGGCGGGTGGCGTTCTTCGGGATCCTCCCGCGCGGTGCGGGCGGGACCGGCTCGTCGTGGCTGGTGCGGCCGGTGGCGATGAAGAACTCGGTCCCGGTCTGGGCAGTCAGGTCGGCCAGCTGGGCGAGGTTGTCGTCGCTGCAGTACCCGGCGTCGGCCAACACCTGCCCGGGTGCGGTTCCGGTGTTGGTGGTGGCTTGTTCGGTCATCGGGATCAGGTTGGCGACGTCAGCGGCGCACTGGCCCAGGCCGGTCGCGATGATCACCTGGTGGTCGGCGTCGACGACGGCCTGAGCGTTGTAGCACTGGTGGAACGACCCGTCGGACGTCTTCATGATCCGTGAGTCGGGGTCGGTGAAGTTGCGCTGTGCTTTCGGTTTGGGCACCGCCTTGTCGGCCGCGGCCGCGGCGGCGGCGCGTTCGGCGACGGTGTCCTCGTCGGCGCCCTGACGGCGAGCGAGGTCGGCGGCGTGCTCGCCCGCCGCAGCGGCGGCCTCGGCCTCCAACGCGGCCTTCGCTTGGCGGATCTTGGCCAGCCGGTCGGTCGTGCGGCGCAGGTCCGGGGGCAGGTCGTCGTCCCTGCCATGCCGGCCGTAGGCGGCGTCCTCGGCCTTGTCGACCGCTTCGGCGTCGTACAACATCGCCGACACCTCCTCCGCCAGGGCCTTCTCCCGGGTGGTCATCCGGGCGTAGCTCATCGCCTTGCGCCGGGAGGCGTTCGCGCGGACCTTGGTGCCGTCCAACGCGACCTGCCCCAGCCGGACCATGCCCGCGGCTTGGCACAACGCCAACGCCTGGGTGAACAGGTGCCCCAACGCGGACAGGTGCCGCTTGCGGAACCGGGCGATCGCCCGGTAGTCCGGGCCGGCACCGGCGGCCAGCCACCGGAACGCCACCACATCGCTGCACGCCTTCTCGATCTTGCGGGAGGACCGGACCCCGGTGCAGTACCCGTAGATCAGCAGCCGGACCATCAACCGCGGGTCGTACGGCGGCCCACCCCGCGACTCGGTGTACTTCGCGCGGATCCGCGACAGGTCCAGATGCTCATCCACCAGATCGGCGACGAACCGGGCCAGGTGATCCGCTGGCAGCCACTCATCCAGCGACGGCGGCAACAACAAGATCTGGTCCGGGTCGAACGCCCGGAACCTCTTGTCCACCGGCAGCTTCAGCTCCCCGGGAATGCCCCCAACACCCGGCGCCGGCGCCAACTCGAACAGGCCCTCGTCGTCCCGATCACCAGCCACACCAGATGATCCCGCCAAACCGGACACCCGCGAAGCACCCCACCTCACGTGTTACCGACCCACGCTCCTAGGGCCGTGATGTCCAGGTCAGGGGTGCAGGTAGTGGTTGATGAACGTCAGCACCTCGGGCCGGTCGACGCGGAACACGCCGCCGGTGCCCCCGCAGGACCCGTTGAGCCCGAACGAGGTGACGCCGGCGACGACCATGCTGGTGCCGACGAGGTTCGGACCGCCCGAGTCACCGAAGCAGGTACCGCCGGTGGACGCGTTGTTGGACAGCACCAGCGACTGCGGGCCGGTGAAACCGGTGTTGATCTGGACCAGGTGCGGCTGCGCCAGCATCCGGACCTTCTGCGACACGAGCTGGCGGTCGTTCGGGTTGTTGTTGACCCGTTGCAGCCCGTACCCCACCGCGGTGAAGGTCACGCTCGCGCGCGGCTTCAGGCGTCGAGCTGGTTCGCTGCCGGGAGTACGCCGTAGGACGTCCCCGCGGGCAGGGCGATCTCGTCGGCCAGCTCGATCACGCCGACGTCGTGGAGGAAGAACGCGGCCTCGGTGAAGCCCGGGAAGGTGTGCCAGGCAACGGCTTCCACCGTGTTCGGGCCGCCCTTGTTCGGGTAGGTCGGGTCGCTCTGCACGTCGGATTCGGCGAAGACGCGCATCCCGGTGAACTCGCCCACCTCTCCGGTGCAGTGCCCGGCGGTCAGCACGAGCTTCGGAGCGATCAGCGTCCCGGAGCAGCGGAACGCCGGCGCGTGGTTCACCTCCATCAGGATGAGAACGACGGCAGGGTGGCCCTGCCCGTCCAGCTGGCCACCGGTGATGGCCGACGCCGGTGTCGCCACCAGCCCGGCCGCGGCCAGCAGGCCGACAAGTACGGCCGCCAGGTCCGCGAAGCGACGCCTCGCAGCTCGATATCCATGATCCGCCGTCTAAAGCATGATCTGTCCTCCCATTTCGGCGCGCCCCGAAGCCCAAGCGCCGCAACGTCAGTCGCGGAGCTCGACTATGAGGTCAGGGATGCCTGTCACGCCGACAAAGTCACGATCATTACCCGACCGGTCAGCACCCGGTCGTTGTGCGCGTGGTTGTAACGGCTCGGCTACAGCCCTCGCTCGAACAACATCAGGTCATGCCCGGGCCCGTCGTGGTCGCGGGCCGGACCGGTCACGGCGAAGCCCATTCGGCGGTGGAACGAGATCGACGTCTCGTTGACAGGAGCGGTCACAGCCGTCACAACGGTCCGACCGTCGGCCCGGGCCAGCTCGAAGAACCGCTCGTACAAGGCGCGGCCCAGCCCGCTCGACCGGTGCTGCGGAGCCACCCCGACGAAGTGGATGTGCGCACGCCCGTCCAGGGACGGTGAGAGCAGGCCGACCAGGAAGCCGGCCAGCGCGGGTTCGGGGGACCCGTCCAGCTCGGCGACGAAGCTGGTCCGGTGGAAGTGCTCGAGGTACAACCGGGGCAGCGAGCCGAGGACCGGCCTTCCCCACCAGCCGTCCACCACGGCGGCGATCCGGTCGTAGTCCTGCTCGGTGGCGGTCCGGATCCGTGGCAGCGTCCCGGCGCTCACCGGCGGCGCCGCGTGGTTGCGGTGCCGAGCACGCTGCGGGTGATCTCCCGCCCGAGCACGGTCCCGGCCGAGCGCAGGAAGCTCTTGAACGCCGAGGAGTGCACCACCTCGGACACCACCGACGGCTGCTGCCGTTCCGCCCGCTGCCGAGCGGGGTCGCGCGGCACGGGGGCCGGCGCAGGCGCCGATGGCGCTGGCTGCGCGGCGGCAGCCGGTGGTGGGGCGAGCTTGGCGGCCAGGCGCTCGTAGGCCGAGTCCCGGTCGAGGGCCTGCCCGAACTCGGCCATCAGCGGCGAGGCGGTGACGGCGGTCTGCACGGCCTCGGCCGGGGCGGGCGCCATCAGCGACTGCGGTGCCCGCAGCCGGGTCCACGCGACCGGGGTCGGCGCGCCACGCTCGGACAGCACCGTGATCACGGCCTCGCCGATCCCGAGCGTGGTGAGCAGCTCCTCCAGGTCGTAGCCGGACCGCGGGAAGGTCGACACCGCACGCTTCA
Source organism: uncultured Actinomycetota bacterium (assembly GCA_963740575.1). Classification (GTDB taxonomy): domain Bacteria; phylum Actinomycetota; class Actinomycetes; order Actinomycetales; family Kineosporiaceae; genus CAVUET01. Next base: position 30,654 of record CAVUET010000008.1, read on the forward strand.
GCGCCTTGGCATCGTCCGGGGTGTAGGCGCGCAGCGCGTGCTGGACCCGGTTGCCGAGCTGGGCCAACACGTCGTCGTCCACGTCCTTCGGGGACTGGGTGACGAAGAAGACTCCGACCCCCTTGGACCGGATCAGGCGCACCGTCTGGGTGATCTGATCCAGGAACGCCTTGCTGGCTCCGTTGAACAGCAGGTGCGCCTCGTCGAAGAAGAAGACCAGCTTCGGCTTGTCCAGGTCGCCGGCCTCGGGCAGGTCGTGGAACAGGTCCGCCAGCAACCAGAGCAGGAAGGTCGAGAACAGTGCCGGACGGTCCTGCACCGAGGTGAGCTCCAGGCAGGTGACGATCCCGCGACCGTCCGGCGCGGTGCGCATCAGGTGCCTGCTGTCGAACTCGGGCTCGCCGAAGAACACCTCGGCACCGGCATCCGCGAACGCGACCAGCTCGCGCAGGATCACCCCCGCGGTCGCCTTGCTCAGCCCGCCGAGCCCGGACAGATCGCCCTTGCCCTCATCGGAGACCAGGTACTGGATCACCGCGCGCAGGTCCTTGAGGTCGAGCAGCGGCAGCCCGGCGGTGTCCGCGAAGTGGAACACCAGGGCCAGGCTCGAGGACTGGGTCTCGTTCAGGTCCAGCACCTTCGCCAGCAGGGTGGGCCCGAAGGACGTCACGGTGGCCCGCACCGGAACGCCGGTGCCCTGACCGCCGAGCGCGAGGTACTCCACCGGGTAGCCGGTCGGCCGCCAGTCCTGGCCGATACTGGTCGTGCGCTGGGTCAGCTTGTCGCTGGGCTGCCCGGGCTGCGAGACCCCGGACAGGTCTCCCTTGATGTCGGCCAGGAAGACGGGAACGCCTTGCGCGGACAGCTGTTCCGCCATCAGCTGCAGAGTCTTTGTCTTGCCGGTGCCGGTCGCACCGGCGACCAGTCCGTGCCGGTTGAGCATCGCCAGCGGGACCCGCACCTGCGCGTCCGTCACCGGGTTCCCGTCCACCAGCAACGCGCCGAGTTCGAGCGCCGGACCGTTGAAGGAGTACCCCTGGCGGACGGTGGCGACGACGTCGCCCGCGGTCTCGGACATGGCGAGCCTCCTTGGCTGTCAGGCGATCCGCAGCTGACTGGGCCATCGGCATCGCGGCTGGGAGCCTAGCGTTCCGTCCATCCTCGCCGCGGCCGTTCGGTGCCCCCGCGGCGGCTCTCCCGGCGGGCCCGGCAGCGCAACCGCCTCACCGGCCGCGCCCGAACCGTTGCTCCAGCTCTGCCGACAGGGCGGGCCAGGTCACCGGGTCATGGCCCGGGACCAGCCGCAGCCCGCGCTCGGCAGCGATCCGCTTCAACCGCCGGATGGGCTCCACGGTGTCCTGCGGCCGCACCCCGATGAACCCGCCGATCGGCAGTTCCCGGTCGAGGTTCTCGGTCAGGTCGGCGGCGTCGAAGGCGAAGACGAAACCGCCGCCGCCCACCGCCGGGTCCAGCTCGACCACGAAGCTCTGGTGCCCCGGCGTGTGCCCCGGGGTGGAGACAGCCAGCACGCCGGGTGCCAGCTGGATGTCACCGTCGGCCAGCCGCCAGTCGATCCGCGGATCGTCGAAGTCGATCCGGTAGATGTCGTTGCGCTCCGGTTCCGGGTGGCCTGACAGCCCGTACTCGACCTCTGCGCGCTGGGCGTGCACCGGTATCAGCCCGGCGACGTGCTTGAGCCCGCCGGCGTGGTCCATGTGCAGGTGGCTGACGGCGACGGCGCTCAGGTCCTCCAGACCGATGCCGGCCCGCGCCAGCTCCTCCTCCAGCGGCTCCCCCGGGCCGGGCAGGATCGGCCGCTCCAGCGGCCGCGGGTAGAACCGGCGGCGCAGGGCCGGGTCCCTGACCAGGGCCGTGTTGTACCCGGTGTCGAGCAGCAGCCACCCGCTGTCGGTCTGCACGAGGATCCCCGGTATCGGCTCGCGCAGGATGTCCTCGTCCCCCGCGCCGTGCACCGACACCGATCTCGGCAGGTCCATCCAGCCCAGGGTGAGCAGCACGATCCGCCGGGCAGTTCCCGTCATCGTGACCTCCACGCCGCCACTGTGCCCGCCCCGCGCCGACCTCTGTCGGCAAAATGGGCAATCCCCCGCGGCGGAGACCCCGACCTGCCGACAGCGGTGGTGGGCGACACATGCTCTAGAGTCGCCGCCGTGTCGGGATGCCGCCGGGGCGAGCGAACCCTCGCCACCGCCCTCACCACCCTCCTCGCCGCTGCCGTGCTACTCGCCGCGGCCGGCTGCTCCACCTCCGCCGAGGACCGGGCGACCGCGGGTGACCCGGCAACGGGGTCGCACGCCGCGACCGCCGGGCAGCCTGCGCCCGCCGCGGTCGGGAGCCCGCTGCCTGCCCCCTCCTCTAGCGCGACGCGCAGCCCGAGCCCGTCCCCGGCCGGGACGCTCGTCGCCGGGAACCCGAACGGCCACGCCGCGATCCCGTCCGCCGGCCGACCGGTCGACACCTCCCACCCCACCAGCGTGATCGGCACCGGGACCCCGGCGAGCTGCACGTCGGCACGGGTCGTCACCGCGGTCGCCACGGGCGGCATCATCACCTTCGACTGCGGTCCGGGGCCGGTCACCATCGTGATGGCCCGGACCGCGACGGTCCGCAACGCCAGCCCCACGGTCGTGCTGGATGGTGGCGGGAAGGTCACGCTGTCCGGCGGCGGGGCGCGGCGGATCCTCTACCAGAACACCTGCGACCAGGCCCTGGGCTGGACCACCTCGCACTGCCAGGACCAGGCCACCCCGCGGTTGACCCTGCAGAACCTGACGTTCGCGGACGGCAACTCCACCGGCCAGCTGGAGGAGGGCGGCGGCGGCGGAGCCGTCTTCGTCCGCGGCGGGCGGGTCACCGTGATCAACTCGCGGTTCGTCCGCAACCGCTGCGACTCCACCGGGCCCGACCTCGGCGGTGCCGCGCTGCGCGTCCTCAGCCAGTACCACAACCTGCCGGTGTACGTCGTCAACAGCACCTTCGGCGGAGGGTCCGGGCTCGGCGGGCGCTGCTCCAACGGCGGGGCGCTGAGCAGCATCGGGGTCTCGTGGGTGATCCTGAACAGCCTGTTCACCGGCAACTCCGCGATCGGGCACGGCGCCAACCCGGCCCAGGGCGGAACCCCGGGCGGCGGCAGCGGCGGGGCGATCTACGCCGACGGCAACGACTTCACCATCCGGATCGCCGGAACCCGGATCGAGGGCAACGACGCGAACGAGGGCGGCGGGGCGATCTTCTTCGTCAGCAACGACCGGACCGGCAGCCTGACGATCGAGACCTCGACGCTGCGCCGCAACCCGAGCGACGGCTTTGAGACCAGTGGTTACCCCGGGATCTTCTTCCTGGGTGCGGGCCGACCGCACGTCTCGGGCTCGACGTTGCGCTGACACCGGTCTTCCTCGGGGGTCTGTCAGGCCTCGTTTCCTCGGGCGGGTCTGTCAGGTCTCGGACCCCGACTCGACCGGCTCGAGCACGAAGACCGGGATCTGACGCTCGGTCCTGGTCTGGTAGTCGGCGTAGTCCGGGTAGGCGGCCACGGCCCGGGACCACCAGAGCGCCCGCTCGTCGCCGCTCAGCTCGCGCGCGATCATGTCCTGCCGGCGCTGACCGTCCTGCAGTTCGATCAGCGGTGCGGCGAGCAGGTTGTGGTACCAGACGGGGTGCTCGGGCGCCCCACCCATCGAGGCCACCGCGGCGTACCGCCCCCCGTGCTCGACCCGCATCAGAGGCACCTTGCGCAGCTTGCCCGACTTCACCCCGCGCATGGTCAGGATGACCACCGGGCGGCCACGCATCGTCGTTCCCTCGGTTCCCCCCGAGCCCTCGTACCGCTCGACCTGCTCGCGCACCCATCCTGCGGTGCTGGGCTCGTAGTCACCGATCAGAGGCATGGGACAAGTCAACCGAACCGGCCGGGGATGCGCGCACCCGGGGCGGCAAGGCCTGCTGCCGTCCGAGGGCCTGCCGCCGCCCGCGTGCCCGGGCACTACGTGCCGGAGCGCCGCCGGCGCACTCACCCTGAGACGTCGGCGGCACGGTCCACCGCGGCCGGCGCAGACACCCGGCCCTCCGCCGGAGCAGTCCTGACCGGAGCGGGCGTCGACTTGCCCTCCAGGCGAGGAGGGGAACAGTGACCGGTATGGGAATCAAGAAGCTGCCCTCCGGCACCCGCGGCACCCGCCAGCCACCCCGCCTGATCGTCCGTACGGTGGGCCGCGCCGTGATGCCGCTGATGATGCGGATTCACCGGCGCAACGGCGACCGCTTCGGCGGTCTGGACCTGCTGTACCTGACCACGGTGGGCGCCAGGTCCGGCCAGACCAGGACCAACCCCGTCGCCCGCTTCGACGACGGCGCGGGCGGCTGGTTCATCGTCGCCTCGGCCGGCGGTACCGCCGCGCATCCGGCCTGGTACCACAACATCGTGGCCCACCCGGACGACGTCGCCGTCGAGGTCGCGGGCACCCGCCACCACGTGACGGTCGGGCAACTCGAGGGTGCCGAACTCGAGGCGACCTGGCAGGAGATCGTCCGGAAGGCGCCACGATTCGGCAGTTACGAGGCCAAGACCGACCGGAGCATGCCGGTGATCCGCCTGACGCCCACCGACTGATCGCCCGCAGGGGTGCTGTCGCGCGACACCCGGCAGCGCGGTGATCGGCCAGGCCGCGGCTGCACCGTCGGGCCTCGCCGTGCTGAGGTCTCGTCCGTCAGGCCAGGTCGGCGCGGGACCGGATCAGGAAGTCCCGCTCCGCCGCATTCCCGGCCCGGGCGATCGCCTCGTCGTAGGCGGCCCGCGCCTCGGCGGTGCGCCCCATCCGCCGGAGCAGATCGGCACGGATCGCGTGGAAGAGGTGATAACGGCCGAGATCCAGCCCGTCGACGAGCGCGAGCGCCACGCCGGGCCCGTGCACCTCGGCCACCGCCACCGCGCGGTTCAGGGCCACGACCGGGCTGGGCGCGAGCGCTAGCAGTTGGTCGTACAGCCGCAGGATCTGGGGCCAGTCGGTGACCGGCGCGCGAGGGGCGTCGGCGTGCACCGCGTTGATCGCCGCCTGCAGCTGGTACGGGCCCGGCCGCCCCCGGCGCAGACACTGCCGGACCAGCGTCTGCCCCTCGCCGATCAGCTCACGGTCCCATCGGGTGCGGTCCTGGTCGGCCAGCCGGACGAGGGTCCCGTCCCGGCCGGCCCTGGCCTGCCGGCGCGACTCGATCAGCAGCATCAGGGCCAGCAGGCCGAGCGCCTCCGGCTCGTCCGGCATCAGCTCGGCGACCAGCCGTGCCAGCCTGATCGCCTCCGCGCACAGGTCCTCGCGGACCAGCTGGTCGCCCGAACTTGCGGCGTAGCCCTCGTTGAAGATCAGGTACAGCACGGCCAGCACGGCGCCCAGCCGATCGGGCAGCTCGGCCTCGTCCGGCACCCGGTACGGGATGCCCGCGTCCCGGATCTTGCCCTTGGCCCGGACCAGCCGTTGCGCCATCGTCGCCTCCGGCACCAGGAAGGCGTGCGCGATCTGCGGCGTGGTCAGCCCGCCGAGCAGCCGCAGGGTCAGCGCGACCCGGGCGGCCGGGGCCAGCGCCGGGTGGCAGCAGGTGAAGATCAGGCGCAGCCGGTCGTCGCGCACGGCGCCCTCCTGGTCGGGCTGCTCGCCGCTCACGTGCAGCAGGGCTGCCTCAGCGTGACGGTCCTGGCGGGAGGCCTCGCGGCGCAGCCGGTCGATCGCCCGGTTCCGCGCCGTGGTGATGATCCAGCCGGCGGGGCTGGGCGGGACCCCTGTCGACGGCCAGCGCTGCACCGCGGTGGTGAACGCGTCCTGGACGGCCTCCTCGGCAACGTCGATGTCGCCGAAGACCCGCACCAGGACGGCGACGGCCCGCCCGTACTCCGCGCGGAACACCCGCTCGATCTGCGGGGCCCGCTCGGCGGGCGAGCCCGTCCCGTCCCCGTTCAGTCCGTCGCCTCGCTCGCGAACGGGCGGACCTCGATCGGCAGCGTGATCACCCGAGCCGCCTTGCGGCCCCATTCGAGTGCCGCATCCAGGTCCGGCGCCCTGACGATGAGGAAGCCGCCGATGTGCTCCTTGCCCTCGGTGTACGGCCCGTCGGTGACCAGCACCTGGCCGTCCTGGAGGCGCAGCACGGTGGCCGTGTCCGGCGGAAAGAGCCCGCCGTTGAAGACCCACGCGCCGGCGTCCTTGACCTCCCGGACCAGCGCGTCCACGTCGCGCATCACTGGTTCCAGCACCTCCGGCGGCGGCGCCGGGCCGTCGGGCTGGTAGATGCTGAGCAGGTACTGCCTCATCGCTGGCTCCTCGGTCGCCGCGGCCGGCACCATGCCGGCCGGTCACCCCCTACACGAACGACCCGCCCTCCGATCGACACCCCGCCACCGGAATCTCCCGCCGCCCAGTCCGCCCAGTCCGCCCAGTCCGCCCAGTCCGCCCAGTCCGCCCAGTCCGCCCGCCGCGCCCCCGCCCAGTCCGCCCCAGTCCGCCCCGCCCCGCCGCCCACCGTGCAACCTCTGAGACGTAACTGAATGGTGAGCGGGCAGGCCGGAGGCTCCCGGCGGAGCGCAGCGTAGCCGGGATCGGTTGTTTGGTTTGTTCAGGCTGCTGGGGTGTTGATCTGGATGGTGTAGCCGAGGGCCTGCAGTTCCCGCACGAGGTAGTCCTTGCGGTGGTGGTGGGCGGGGGTGTCGGGGCGGGTGTAGTAGTCCGGGCCGAGGTCGTAGAAGGCGACGCCGTCGTGCAGGACGTGCCAGGCGATGATGATCAGGTCGTGGGCGATGGCGACGGCGGCCTTGCCGCCGTTCTTCTGGCCGAACCGGCGGTGTAGGCGGCGGAACTTCGCCCCGAGGTAGGTGTTGGTGCGGGCGGTCGCCCAGGCTGCCTCGACCAGCGCGGTGCGGATCTCCCGGTTGCCCTTGCGGGTACGGGTGCTGTGGTGCTTGCCGGCCGACTCGTTGTTGCCCGGACACAACCCGGCCCAGGACGCCAGGTGCGCTGCGGTCGGGAACCGGGACATGTCCACCCCGATCTCGCTGATGATGACCTGGGCGGTGCGCTCAGCGATCCCCGGGATCGTGCACAGGCCCTGGATCTGCGCGCAGAAAGGGACTGTCATCGCCTCCACCTGACCGTCCAGCCGGGCGATCATCTGCTCCAGATGGTCGATCATGTCCAGGTGCAGCCGGGCCAGCACCGCGTGGTGGTCACCGAACCGGCCGGCCAGCGCCATCGACAGGTCCGGGATCTTGCTGCGCATCACCCCCCGGGCCAGATCGGCCAGCACCCGCGGGTCCCGCTGGCCGCCGATCAGCGCCTCGATCATGTCCCGGGCGGACTTGGTGGAAAGGCTGGAGGCCACCGAGTCGATCTTCACCCCGGCGTCCTGCAACACCTTGCCCAACCGCTGCAACTCACTGGTGCGGGACTGGATGAGCTTCTTGCGGTACCGGGTGATCTCCCGGATCGCGGCGATCTCCTTGGGCGGGATGAAACTGCCCCGCAGCAGGCCGACCTCCAGCAACTGGGCCAGCCACTGACTGTCCTTCACGTCCGTCTTACGGCCCGGGACGGTCTTGACATGCGCGGCGTTGACCAGCAGGACCTCGAAGTCGACCTCGCCCTCGCACAGGGCGTGGAACACCGGCCGCCAATAGATCCCCGTGGACTCCATCACCACGTGCGTGACACCCTGCTCGGCCAGCCAGGCCGTCATCACCGCCAGCACCGGGTAGAACGTCTTGAACTTCCGGGTGGTCTCCACCCGCGCGGCGCCCGGGCCGCCGCCGGGGGCCCGGACGGTGACCGCGATCTCCTTCTTCCCGACATCGATGCCCGCCACCCGCTCAAGCACGATCTCCACACCACTCACCCGCCTTCGTCGTCACCGCTGACCAGCGCCTCCCGGGAGCCCGTGAAGATCAAGACTCTGAGACACGCGCTCTACGGCAGCAACCCGGGGCACCTACCGGGCGGGCTCCAGCGTCAATCTGGTATCCGGACTCACCAGGTACCACACAGGAACGACGTCAACGGGAGACGCGCCCCCAGTTTCACCCACCCAAGGGCGCCAACGGCGCGGCATGAACATCTGGTATGAAATCGGGCCATCATCTGACGGCGATAGCCCGATCACACACCAGAGGTCGGCCCGGAATGGTCGAGGACGGCCGGGCGCGAGTCTCAGACCCTGCGGTTCGGCAGTCGGACGGTGAACGTGGTGCCCTCGCCAGGGGTGGACGTGAAGGTGATGGTGCCGTCGTGGTGATCGTGCACGAGGGCATGCGCGACGGCGAGCCCCTGCCCGGTACCCACACCGACGTCCTTGGTGGTGAAGAACTGGTCGAAGACGCGGCCGGCGATCTCGTCCGGGATGCCGGTGCCGGTGTCCCGCACCTCGATGGAGATACGTTCGCCGTGGTCCTCGGCCACGGTGCGCACGGTGAGGGTGCCGCGTCCGCCGCCCGCGGCGACCTTGTCCGCCATCGCGTGCGCGGCGTTGATGACCAGGTTGAGCACGACCTGGTTGACGTCACCGAGGCTGCACCACACCGGTGGCAGCGCAGCGAGTTCGGTCACGACGTCGGCGACCGGGCGGATCTCGTTGGCCGCGACGACGAGGGTGTTGCGGATGGCCTCGTTGAGGTCGACCCAGTCCTTGCCCTCGCCGCCGGGGTGTCCGAACGCCTTCATCGCCCGGACGATGGTGACCACCCGGTCAGCGCCCTCCATGGTCTCGGCCAGTGCGCTGGGGATCTCGTCCAGCAGCTCCGCCACCGAGGTCGACGCCTGCGCCGCGTCTTGTGGAATCACGTCGGTCAGCTCGCGGAACGCGCCGCTGAGGAAGTGCAGGTTGCTGGTGACGAACTGCATAGGGGTGTTGATCTCGTGAGCGATGCCCGAGGCCAGCTGGCCCACCGACTCCAGCTTCTGCGCGTGCCGCAGCTCGATCTCCAGCCGGTGCTGTTCGGTGACGTCCCGCACGCGCAGCATCACCCCGCCCACGGCGGGATCCTCGGTGAGGTCGGTCAGGGTGAGGTCGACCCAGCGGGGCTGACCGTCGGCGTGCAGGACCCGGGTGCTGACCGTGATCGGCTCGTCGGCCCGGACTCCGGCCACCAGCTCGTCCACCGACTCGACGTCCTCGGGCTCGATCAGCTCACCGAGCCGCTGCCCGATCATCTGCGACTCCGCGAGCCCGAGCAGTTCGGCGCAGGCCGCGCTGGCGTAGGAGATGCGGCCCCGCCGGTCACAGACCAGGGTGAGCTCCGCCGAGCGCTGCACCAGCGACCGGAACCGCTCCGCGAGCATGTTGTCCAGGCAGATCCCGAGCTCACCGGCGATCAGCTGCACGACGTCCATCCGGCGCGCGGAGAACGCTCCCCGCGCGAGCCGGTTCTCCAGCAGCAGGACCGCCCGCACCGCCCCCCGGGCGTGGATCGGCACCGCCATCACCGCGCACCGGGACATGCCGCTGAAGTGCGGGTCGTTGCTGAAGGGCGGATCGGCCGAGGCGTCCTCGACGACAAGCGTCTCGCGGGTGCGCTCGACGTAGCGGAACACCGAGGTGGCGACCAGGCCGGCGGCGGCCGCGTCGGCCAGCGTCACGGTGGCGGGCTCGACGGTCGAGTCGGCATCGGCCGGCTGCGGCAGGTTCCAGCCGTGCGTGGCGGAGTCCCAGAGCACGAGCCGGACCTCGGTGGCGCCGGTGAGCAGGCCCAGCACCTCCGCGACACGGTCCTGCAGCCGGGAGGGACTGGTCTCGGTGCTGAGGATCTGGAAGGCGCGCAGGATGGCCACCAGGTCCATCTCGCTGGACGAGACCACGGTGCTCTGCGGCCGCGAGCCGTCCCCTGCGGTGGATCCCGAGCCCGGCTGATCGTGCTGCACGAACGGGAACTCCCGGTCCAGCTCGGCCACCTTGCCCGCCGCTCCCCAGTCGGCGTAACGCCTGCCGCTCTCGGCCATCGCGCGTCGCACCACCGCGTGGCCGGTCCGGTAGTCACCGGCAGCGGCGATGGTCGCGAACGCGGCGTGCCCGAGCGACCCGACCAGGTCCGCGGACGGACCGTCGACCTCCCACAGCCGGGCTGCCTCGCTGACCAGCCACGCCAGCAACGGGTCGCCGCAGAAGAAGGTGGCCGGCACCATCCGGTGGATGATCAGGGAGACGGCCCGGATCCGTGGGTCGGTGCCGGGTTGCCCAGCCGCCCGAGCGCCGTCCGGCCGAGCTCGACCGCCTCGCCGAGCCGGCCGCGGAAGATCAGGCCGCCGATCTGGGCGGCGCAACTGCGCCCGAGCCCGACGAGATCATCCTCGTGCTGGTCGTCCCAGGCGTACACGGCGTCCGCCTCGTCCAGCCTGCCCAGGGCACACAGCGCCACGTGCCGCAGCCGGATCAACCGTCGCAGGGCGGCACCGTGCTCGCCCCGCGGATCATCCAGGCCGGTCAGCATGGCGACGGCGCCGGCCAGGTACCGCTCGGACACCTCGTGGTTTGCGACCAGCCGGGCGTGCTCCGCGGCGACCTCGAACAGCGCCGCTGCCCGGATCCGCTCGGCGGGCTCGGACACGTCCTGGGCCGCGGCCAGGTACTGCTCAGCGGCGACTCCGTCCCACTCCTGCCGGTCGGCCAGCGCCCGCGACAGCTGCAACTGACGGGCGCGCAGCTGCTCGAGCGTCGTCGCGGCGTGCACCGCCTGCTGGACCCGGTCGTGCCGGAACCGCAGCGACGACCGGTGCGCGCCCTCGAGGACCAGCAGGCCGTCCGCCAGCGCCGGTAGCCGGCTCTGCTCGGACAGCCAGGCCGGGTTGAGCTCGGCGAGCAGGGTCAGCTCGACCGCTCCGCCGAGGCAGGCCATGGTGCGCAGCAGTTCCCGGGTGACCCCGGGCAACCGCTCGATCCGCACCCGGATCAGGTCCAGCACGTCGCCGGTGCCGATGAAGCGGCGGACGTCACCGGCGTCCCACTGCCAGCCCTCGTCCGTCAGCCGCAGCGCACCCTCATGCCGCAGGGCATTGACGAGCTGGACGGTGTCGAACGGGTTGCCGCCGGTGTGCACGGCGATCGCCGCGGCCAGCCGGGCGGCGTCCCGTTCAGGCATCCGGAGCATCTCCGCCACGAACGCGCCGAGGTCGGCCTCGGGCAGGTTCTGCAGGGTGACGGTTCCGGCCAGGGCCTCCAGCCGACGCCAACGGGTGCACATCGCCGCCAGCGGGTGGGTGGCGTCGACCTCGCCGTCCCGGTAGCCGCCGACCACGAGGACGCCGATCAGGGACTCGTCGGTCAGCACGGCGTCCAGCGCGCCGAGGGTGAAGCTGCTGGCCCATTGCAGGTCGTCGACGACGAGCACGACCGGGCGGGACGGGCGGCCCACCACGGACAGCAACTCGACGAACGCCTGATAGGTCCGCCTGGTCACCAGCGTGGCGTCGCCGGTCGCCGGTTCCGGCGGGATCCGCAGCAGGGTGGCGAACTCGGGCAGCGTCGCGGCCAGGTGCCCGGCGTTGGACCCGAGGCCATCCAGCAGCCGGCGGCGCAGTTCCTCGCATTCTCGATCAGGCTCGGCCAGCAACAGCCGGCCGAGCGCCCGCAGGCCCTGCACCACCGCAGCGCCGGTGGCCTGATCGTGGCGGTACTGGTCCACCTTGCCGCCGACGAACCAGCCCGCGCCCGACGTCGTCACCATCGGGCGCAGTTCGTCCAGCAGCGCTGTCTTGCCCACCCCGGGTGGGCCGGCGACCAGCAGCCTCCTGGCGGCTGCACCGGCCCGGATCCCGTCGAACGCCGCGCGCAACGCGGCCACCTCGGCGTCCCGGCCGATCAGCTGGGACGGGGCGGCGAGCCGCGGAGGAAAGTCCCTGCCCCCGAGGCTGAACTCGGGCTGGTGTCCCCCGGCGGGACCGCGAGCAGCCGGTCCAGGTCATGCGCCAGCCCCTCGGCGCTGGCATAGCGGCGATCCGGCTCCTTCTCCAGCAGCCGGAGCAGGATCGCCGACAGCATCGGCGGGAGGTCCGGCGCCAGCTCGTGCGGTGGCGCCGGCAGCTTGGCCAGATGCGCGTGGATCAGGTCGAGCGGGTCACCCGCGCCGATGCCGAACGGGGGCTGCCCGGTGGCCAGCTGGTAGAGCACGGCACCGAGGGAGTACAGATCGGCCCGTTGGTCGGCGGCCCGACCCGTCCGGCCGGTGCGCTCGGGTGAGACGTACGGCAGCGTCCCGGCGACCTCGCTGGGGTGGCTGAAGTCCAGCCGTTCCTCGGCGAAGGTGGTCGCCAGGTCGAAGTCGGCCAGCACCGGGTCCGAACCGTCCGGCCGCACCAGGAGGTTCCCCGGCGAGATGTCGCCGTGCAGGATCCCCGCGGCGTGCACCCGGGCCAGCACCCGGGCCGCCTCTGCGGCGAACCGCAGCAGCCAGGCCGTTCCGGGGGTTGTCCCGGTGAGGAACGCCTCCAGGCTGACATGCCCGGTATCGGCCATCGTGAAGCCGGGCACCCCCTCCTCCGGCCACGCCTCGACCAACTGTGGAACGCCCGGTGCGCCGGTACGTATCCGTCCCTTTCCGTGGACGCCGCAGATCACGGCGGGGCCCGAGGGGGACGGGTCACCATCGGACTCATCGACCGGGGTGCCCGGTGGCCCGAGCCGCCGCACGGGTGGTCCTGCACCTGCCCGCGCCGTCCTCTGGTTCGAAACCGTCCTCTGGTTCGAAACCGTCCTCTGGCGTGAAAGGGGCTATCCGACTCACGCGAGGGGCCCTTTCGACACCAGAGGTTGCGCCGGGCGGGCGCGTCCCGGCGAACGGCTGGCGCCGTATGTGTGATCAAGAGAACGACACGAAAGCGCGGCCAGCGACGAGGATGTGGGGAATGGCGACAGATGGGCACGAACCCACGTCCTCGACGGCTCGGCCGGTGCGGCGCCGATCCGCCGCGCGCCGCTACCTGCGACGGGCCGCGGTGCTGCTCGGCGCCGGAGTGGTCGCCCTGGTGGTCATGGCGCTGGTGATCACACCGATGCAGGACCGCGAGGACCGCTTGCTCACCTCCGGCACACCGGTCACGGCGACGGTCGTTCGGGGCCACGTCCAGCACGACGGCATCGCCGTCGGCCGGCAGCTGCCCGACAGCGGCACCCTCCTCGTCGAGTACACGCTCGCCGGCAGCACTCACCAGGCGTCCCTGACCTGGACCCAGGACAGCCCAGTCACCCGCTCGGGCGATCGGCTCACGGTGTACGTCGACCGGGCGGACCCGGAGCGGGTCGCGGCGAACGGATTCGACACCGCGCCGCCGTGGCTCGTCACGATCACCGTCGTCGGCGTCGCCTGCACCCTCGTCCTGCTCCTGTTCGGCCTGCTCACACTCCTCGCGGCGCCTGTCGCTGCCCGGCGCGCTCGCCGGGCCCAGCGCGCGGGGCTGTGATCATGACCCGTCGCCGGAGACGCCGGCCGTCTCACGGCCAAGGGTCACAACGGACTCCCGGCAGGCGTTCACGAGCATGTCATTCACCGGGACCGCGAGCGTCTCGCGAACCGGGACGGTGCTGGTGTCGAGGCCGGAGCCGGTCACCAGCCGCAGGGCCCGTACGGCCTGATAGACCACGAACGCGATTGCGGCGATCAGGTAGCTGTTCGCGGCGAGGCTCAGCAGTCCGTGCAGGCCGTACTCGTGGCTGTCGCCGCCGTGGGGCGTCCACCAGGGCGGCGCGAGCACGAACAGGACCGCGGCGGCCGCAGCGGCGATCCGTTCACCGGTGTCGCCGCGGGCGAGCAGGACCAGCGCCGGGATGACCCAGATCCAGTGGTGCGTCCAGGAGATCGGCGACACCAGCAGGCCCGTGACCCCGGTGACGGCGGCCGCGGCGAGCCAGTCCTCGCGCCGGGCGAAGACTGCGGCCGAGGACAGCCCGATCGCGCCGATCACCAACGGGATCAACAGGTACCAGGCGCCGAACGACGAGCTTCCGTACTGCCCCACCCCGGTCAGCCGCAGCAGGGCTCCGAACGGCGACTGGTTGCTGATGTACGGCGCGCCGACCCGGCTGGTGTCCAGGAACAGCCCCGACCAGTAATGCCAGGATGCCTCCGGCGCCACGACGAATCCGGCCGCCCCACCGGCCAGGAACGTACCCGCGGCGATCATCGCCGACCGGGTCTTTCGGGCCAGAATGAGCAGGACGATGAAGATCGCCGGGGTCAGCTTGACGGCGGCGGCGATGCCGATACCGAGCCCGGCGTGGCGCCCCGTCGCGATCCGGCGCACGTCGAGCAGGATCAGCGCCATCAGGAACAGGTTGATCTGCCCGAGGAACAGGGTGTGCCAGACCGGTTCCAGCATGAGCGCCGCCGCCAGCAGACCGGCCACGGCGCGGCGAGACGCCCGCAGGCCGCCGAGCCGCAACGTGATCGCACAGGCCAGGGCGCAGGCACCGACCGAGCCGAGTTCCCACACCACCCGCACCAGGACGTCCGGCGCCGCCGAGAGCGCGCCGAAGCCGACGGCGGCGAACGGCGGGTAGGTGAACCAGTGCGCCAGCCCTTGCACCAGGTAGAGCTGATCACCGTGCAGGACGGCTCGCCCGCCCCACCGGTAGATCTCCAGATCCAGCGGGTGGTACGCCGCGGCGAAGCACAGCACGGCCACGATCTGCAGGCCCAGCAAGGCCTCCGGCCACATTGAGGGAACGCTGCGGGCACGGGCCAGGACGCCTTGCCTGCTCACGACGCCTTGTCTGCTCACGATGGCAACGCTGTCGCGGGCCGGCCGAACGGCGCATCGCCCGGTGGACCGACATCGCAACCGCGACATCACCCCACGGGCTTACGCCTGAGGGCGGATGTCCCGGAGCCCGGCGGCTGATTAGCATCGGCAGGTGGACCCGCCAACAGCCCCGGCGCCGCCGAGAAGGCTCCGGTCTCGCACCCGGACCGGCCTGGTGATCGCCGTCTTCCTGGTGGCCGGTCTGCTGGTGTTCGGATTCCCCCAGTTCGCCCACGGCCAGACCCGCACCTTCCTGCCCCTCGCGCTGGCCATCGGTCTCGTCGCATATCTGCTCCGCCGGCTGCCGCTGTCCGCCCTGATCCTGATCCTGGCCGGCCTGGTCCTGCTCACCGCCGGGGGACGCGACACCACCGCCGGGCTGGCCCTGGCGCTCGGATCCGACCTGGCTGTCGGCTGGCTGGCGGCGAACCGGTCGGCCCCGGTCTCGATCGGGGGTGCCGTACTCGCGGTGCTCGGGCAGGCCGGGTCGCTCACGTTCCTCACCAACGCCAGCAACGAGTTCACCGGGTCGGTGGTGCTGGTGATCCTGGCCGTGACCACCGCCTGGATGATCGGCAACGCAGTCCGGGAGCGGCGGCGGTATGCCGAGGCGGTACGGGTCCAGGCCGAGGCCGCCGCTGTGACGGCCGAACGGCTCCGGATCGCCCGCGAGGTGCACGATCTGGTCGCGCACAGCATCAGCATGATCGCGATCCAGGCCGGAGTCGGCAGCCGGGTGATCACAACCCAGCCGGCCGAGGCGCGCAAGGCGCTGGACGCCATCGAGACCGCCAGCCGGCAGACGCTGGCCGAGCTGCGACGCACCGTCGGGGCGTTGCGGCGGGTCGCGCCCGCCACCGACCGGGATGCCGTCGACCTGAACGGTTCGGGCCCCGTCATCGTCGACACCGGCACCACCGACACCGACACCGACACCGACACCGTCGGGACGGCTCCGCGGGAGCCGGCGCAGGGCCTGGCCCACGTGCCGCGCCTGGCGCAGTCCGCCCTGGCCGCGGGCGTCCGGGTGGACGTGCGCTACCACGGGCAGCCCCGGCCGATGCCACCGGATATCGACCTGTCCGCGTACCGGATCATTCAGGAGTCGGTCACGAACGTGGTCCGGCACGCCGGCACGGACACCTGCCGGGTGACGATCGACTTCAGGGACGACGACCTCCTGCTGGAGATCGCGGACAGCGGCCGCGGCGGGGCAGCCGGCATCGGCTCCGGGTTCGGCATCATCGGGATGCGCGAGCGGGTCACCCTGCTGCACGGCCGTTTCAGCGCCGGGCCACGCCCCGACGGTGGGTTCGCGGTGAGCGCGCACCTGCCCGTCCCGGCGGCGGCCGGATGACGATCCGCGTCCTGCTCGCCGACGACCAGCCGCTGATCCGTGCCGGGCTGCGGGTGCTCACGGTGGACACCCCGGACCTGGAGGTGGTCGGCGAGGCCGGCACGGGTGCGGACGCGGTGCGCCTCGCGGGCGAGCTGCACCCGGACGTCGTCCTGATGGACATCCGGATGCCCGGCATGGACGGGATCGACGCCACCGCGGCGATCACGGCAGCCGGCACGGCGAGGGTGCTGGTGCTGACCACCTTCGACGAGGAGGACTACGTCTACGGCGCGCTGCGGGCGGGGGCCAGCGGCTTCCTGGTCAAGGACATGGCGCTGGAGGACATCTTCGCCGCGATCCGGGTGGTGGCCGCCGGGGACGCGCTGATCGCGCCGGCCGTGACGCGCCGCCTGATCGAGCGTTTCGCCGGCCGGGACGCCCCGCGGCCACCGGCACCGGCGCGGGTGCCGGCGGGTATCACGGATCGGGAGCGGGAGGTGCTGACCCTGATCGGTCGGGGCCGGGCGAATCGGGAGATCGCCGACGAGCTCGTGATCAGCCCGGCGACGGTGAAGGCACACGTGGCCAGGCTGCTCACCAAACTCGATGCGCGGGACCGGGTTCAGCTCGTCATCATCGCCTACGAGGCCGGACTGGTCGCACCGAACCGGTGACGCGGGGCGCGTGGCCGCCGTGAGGACTGACGCGGGCCTCACAGACGGGGGTCACGACGCGTTCTTGGGAGGTCAGTGGCCGGGCCCCCGAGGAAGGCGCAGACAGCATGAGCAACTCAGCGAACGGCGGGTCGGGACGGCACGTCCTGAGCCAGTACCTCGCCCTGGCGGTGACGTGGGGCTGCAGCTTCCTGTTCATCCGGATCGGCCTGGAGGGCATGGCGCCCGCGCAGGTGGTCCTCGGGCGGCTCGGCTCGGGAGCCCTTGCGCTGGCGGGGGTCTGCGCGATCGGCCGGCACCCCCTGCCTCGCCGGCCGCAGGTCTGGGTGCACCTGGCGATCATCGCGATCCTGATGTGCGTGCTGCCGTTCGTGCTGTTCGCCTGGGCCGAGCAGTACGTGGCCTCGGGGCTGGCCAGCGTCCTGAATGCCACCACGCCACTGATGACCATGGCCGTGGCCCTGATCGCGCTGCGGCAGGAGCGCCCCACCCGGATCCGCCTGACCGGGCTGCTGATCGGGTTCGCGGGCGTCGTCCTGGTGCTGTCACCGTGGGCCTCGGGCCCCTCCGCGGGCGCGCCCGGGGCCAGCGCCGCCACTGCGTCGACGGCCCAGGGGGCCTGCCTGCTGGCCACCCTCTGTTATGGCCTGGCCTTCGTCCACCTGCGCCGGACGATCGCACCGTTGGGGCTGCCCGCCGTCCCGGTCGCGACCGTCCAGGTCGGCCTGGGCGCGGTGATCATGCTCGCGCTGAGCCCGCTGGTCGCGGATCGCCCGGTGCACCTGTCGCTGCGGATCGTCGCGGCGGTCCTGGCCCTCGGGGTCTTCGGCACCGGGTTCGCCTTCGTGTGGAACACCAACATCGTCCGTGGCTGGGGTGCGACCGGCGCCTCGACCGTCACCTACCTCACGCCCGTCGTCGGGGTGGCGGCCGGCGCCGCCGTGCTCAGCGAGCGCGTGACCTGGAACGAACCGATCGGCGCGATCACGGTGGTGCTGGGCATCGCCATCAGCCAGGGGGTGCTACCTGCCACCATGCGGGCCCGAACGCCTGGTCACACAGCCGCTGCCAGTCACAGTCCGATGGATGGCGCTGGCATCGGTCCAGACCTGCCGCCGCGAGCCGGTGAGCGAGATCCCGATGCATGTCGCCTCCCCTGAACGCCACCGGCCATGACGGGCCGACAGGTGGTACGCGGGCCGACCCGGTGAGGGCACGCCCGCTGGCGTACGGAAGGGTTTCTCTGCAGAGCCGCGACGCAGCAGGCACGCCGCTAGCCGCACCCTGAGCGGCGGCGGAACGGCTGAGCGGCAGGTCTGTGTCGGGACGTGTGCGCTGCCCCGCCGCAGGGGGCAGCGCACACGCGCGGAACACACACGTCCGACCCGGCGGCGGCGCCGCGGTAGGTGTTCGGCGGCGTGGCAAGGTCACGGGGCGTGGCACCGGGAGAGGGCGTTCGTCCGAGTTACTCGTCCGTTCTTCGTCCCGGAGGCAGTCGTCTCGGCCTTGCCCTATTCCTCTTCCTCTGCCGGTCCGAGGAGATGATCCAACACCTCGCGCATGGTGGCGGACTGATCGTCAAGCGCCGTTTCTGTCGGTCCGGGGTGCTGAGGCCGTGGCGGTCCAGGTGGCGGCAGCGGGACCTGCGTGCCGACGCCGAGCCCAGCTGAGTCGCTGTTCGTGACAACAGCGAAGACCCCCGATGGAACGCCATCCATGGCGGCGACCCCCGAGGCGACCCGTAGCAGCACCCTCATCGGAGCACCGGTGATGAAGAACAGGTAGTGGTCACCGACCTCTTTGCCGTCGTCGTGGACCTCCAGGACTCCCAGTTCCTCGATGGAGAACAGGTGCGTCTGGATCTGCTCGATCCAAGGGAATCGCTCGCCAGGGGACACCGCGCAGTCGCGAGCCACCAACGGCACGTGGATCTCGACCACCAGTCGCGACATGACCGAGAATGCTGCCACAGTCGCCCGGCGGCTCACTGGCCCCACCGTTGTTGGGCGGCCCGACGGCATTCAACTCGCGGGCCGGGCGCAGGAGGTCGGCCAGGCCGTCGACGTCTCCCTCGGCGATCCGGGGGGCTGGCCCCGGATCACGCGGGCGGCGAAAGCGGCGTAGTCGGTGTTCTCCACCCCGCCCGGCGCTGAGACCGGCCACCCTACCGCCGGCGGCTTACTGCCCGGCAGACGGCGGACATCCTGGAGCGCGTGCTTGACGTTCCGGCGGACATAAATCGTCCCCATATGTCCCGGACGGGGGCTGAGGGGCAGGTCTAGCTCAGCCACACCCGGTCTGACCTGGGGTTTTGAGCCGGCAGTGGGACTCGAACCCACAACCTTCCGATTACAAGTCGGATGCGCTGCCAATTGCGCCATGCCGGCGGGCGCCGGCGCCGAACCCTGCCAGGGGCGCGCCGGCGGCGGGACAAGCGTACGTCGCGCCGGGGCCTGGTCGCCGTGAAGGACCCGCGACCCCACGACGTCCGAGCTTCGGCCGACTCAGCCGTGGTGGCTCCTCCATACACCCGAGGGCCGTCTTCCAGATGCCGTATGTAAACGTTCATACACTTACCGTGACCACTGGGAGGCACAGGGCATGCGGTCGGCCGAGCACGAGGCGTCAGGCGGGGGTGCGGTCACCGGGTCGGGGACAGCCCCGCGCCCGGAACCTCCCGTCCCGGCGAAGGCCTCGGACGCGGCATCGCTCGCCACGGTGCCCCGCACGGCCCTGCACCTCGCCCCCTCGCCGTCCGGCCGCGAGTCCAGCGCCCTGCTCGCGGTCCTGGACGCGGTGGATGTCGGCATTGTGATCCGGGACACCTGCGGCTCGACGCTGGCGAGGAACGCACGGGCCCGCCAGCTCCTCGACCGCCACGCGGGCGAGCCGGACCGCGACCTGCTGGTCAGCAGCTCCACGGTGCCGCTCGGCAACGGCTCGCCCGAGCTGGTCGTGCAGACCCTGCTGGCCCCCGCGGCGGACCAGGAGCGCGACCGGCAGCAGGCCACCGGCGAGCAGCGGTTCCGGGTCACGATGGAGCACTCGCCGGTCGGTTTCGCGTTGCTCCAGCAGGACGGCACGGTGATCGAGGCGAACCGTGCCCTGGCGAAGATGCTCGGCCGGCCCGCCGCCGAGCTGGCCGGCCGCAGCCTGTGGACACACACCCACCCGGACGACCAGGACAGCGACGCCGGACTGCTCGGCGCGGTGCTGGACGGCCGCCGGGAGTCGTACACCCTGGAGCGCCGCTACCTGCGCCCGTGCGGCGAGACGCTGTGGGCCCGGACGACCGTCACCGCGGTCCGGGAGGCTGGCGAGTTCTTGCACCTGATCGCGCAGCTGCAGGACGTCAGCGAGATCCGGCTGGCCGAGGAGGCGCTGCACCACCAGGCACTGCACGACAGGCTGACCGGACTACCGAACCGCACCCTCGGCATGGACCGGATCCAGCAGGCGCTGGACCGTACCGGCCGGTCCAGGCGCCGGGTGGCCGTGCTGTGCTGCGAGCTGGACCGGTTCAAGGTCGTCAACGAGAGCATCGGCCCCGCCCTGGGCGACACCGTCCTGGTCGAGGTGGCCCGGCGGTTGCAGTGCGTGCTGCGCAGCACCGACACCGCGGCTCGGATCGGCGGGGACGAGTTCGTCGTGGTCTGCGAGGACGTGCAGGACGAGCGCGAGGCCGTCCTGGTCGCTGACCGGATCCTGGCCGCGATCCGGGAACCGATCAGTGCGGGCGGGCGGAACGTGGTGCAGACCGTCAGCATCGGGATCGCGGTCTCGTCGGCGCGCGCCGCGGATGCCGCCACGCTGCTACGGGATGCCGGCACGGCGCTGCACCGGGCCAAGGGCAACGGGTGCGGCGGCAGTTGGGACGTGGCGGACGACGAGCTGCGCCGCCGCGCCGTCGACCGGCTGGACATCGAGCACGCGCTGCGCGCCGCGCTGCGCCAGGGCGACCTGCGGCTGTACTTCCAGCCGATCGTGGACCTGCCCAGCCGCCGGCCGGTCGGCCAGGAGGCACTGGTCCGCTGGCAGCATCCGACCCGCGGGCTGCTGGCACCGGCCTTGTTCCTGCCGGTGGCCGAGGAGACCGGGCTGATCGAGGATCTCGGCCGCTGGGTGCTCCTCGAGGCCGCACGCACCGCGATGGCCGACCCGGCGAGCGGCTACGTCGCGGTCAACGTCTCCGCGTCGCAGGTGATGCGGGCCGGGCTGCTGGCCGATGTCGAGTCGGTGCTGGAACAGACCGGCCTGCCGCCCGGACGGCTCGTGGTGGAGCTGACCGAGTCGGTCATGCTCGGCGCCGCTCAGGCCGGGCGCAAGGAGCTGCACCGCCTGGACGACCTGGGCGTGCGGCTCGTGGTGGACGACTTCGGCACCGGCTTCTCCGCCCTGTCCTACCTGCGCGACCTGCCGGTTTCCGGGATCAAGGTCGACCGGAGCTTCACCGCCGGGCTCGGCGAGGACGCCCAGTGCGACCGGATCGTCGAGGCGCTCACCGGACTGGCACACGGCCTCGGGGTCGACCTCGTGGCCGAGGGCGTGGAGACCGAACGGCAGCGGGTGCTGCTGACCCGGATCGGCTGCCTGCACGCGCAGGGCTACCTGTTCGGGCGGCCCGCGCCCACCGTGGCCCCTGAGCCCCTGAAGCCCCTGAGGCCCTGAGCCCCTGAAGCCCTGACCGGCTCTGCTGGTTCGCGGTGGCTCAGCGGTGCAGGAAGCTGCTGCCCGAGCTGCCGTACTGGGGCTTCTGCAACGGTGACCAGTCCGGCTCGCCGCCGCGACCGGCCACGATCAGCGCGGACAGAACGATCAGCGCCAGCACGGCCCACACGACGATCCGCGCCGTGGAGCCCCGCGTGGCCACCCGCGCGATCGCCCGGCTGCCGCGCCGGAACGCGCCACCACCCGGCCCCCACCAGGCGGTGATCAGCGCCGCCACGGCCGACACCGCCAGGGCACCTGGAGCACCAGGACGCGGGACTCCGTTCCGGAGCGTTGACATGCCCGCGATGAACGCCACGCTCGCCGCCACCATCAGCGGCAGAAGCATCGCCAGGAGCGAGGCGAACAGCGCCTGGACCAGCCGCCACGGCAGGGCCAGGACGGTCACCGCGACGTCGCTCTGCCGAGGTCCGGCGGCCTGGCGACGACGCCACAGCGAGATGGCGCTGCGGTCCACGATCCGGGCCAGCACCATGAGCAGCAGGCTCAGGACGATCGCTCCCCCTGGTGCGACCGCGGCGACCGTGACCAGCGCCGCCGCCGCCAGGAGCAGCGTCCCGGTGGGCCGGACCGGCGGCGGGATCGCGCTGGGGGGCTCCCACCCGGCCGGCGCCTGCCCGGTGCCGCCCGGTCCCGTCGCGCCGGCCGGACCCTGACCGCCGGGAACCGGCGCGCCGGCGCCGGGCTGCCTGGTGCGCACCTGCCCGGGCGGCCCGGCGGCCCCGTTCCCGGGCGACCGGTATGCCGCCGGATAGGGCCGGGTGGGGACGGGGCGGTGTTCGGGGTACGGCATCGTCGGCGGGACGTTCGGCGCCACGGTGGCCGGCAGGCCGGCACGGGCCGCAGCCGGCACCGTCGGTGGCATGGGTCCCGGCCGGGGCGGACCGGTTCGGACCGTCGGCGCGAGGTTGCCCGGGCGCGCCGCGGCAACGCCGTTCGCGCCGGCAGCGGCCGCGGCAGCGGCGGTGGCCGCGGCAGTGGCAGCGGCGCCCATCGGACCGGCGGCCCCGTTCACTCCGGCAGAGGCGACGGCCGCCCTGCTGACACTCGGGCCCGCGGCTGCCCGGGCAGCACCGGCGGAGCTGCCGAGCCAGCCCAGGATCGCGTCCGGCGCCGCCCGCCGGCCCGGCTCCACGGTGAGCACCGCAGCCAGGATCGACTGCAACCTCGGCTCGATCCCGTTCAGGTCGGGCCGCCCGCGACGGACCCGGTCCAGCACGACCTCCACCGGGCCGGTGCCGAACGGCGGGCGCCCGCTCGCGGCGAACGCGACCGTCGAGGCCCAGCCCCACCAGTCGGCGGCCGTCGAGACCTGCTCGCCCTCGATCATCTCCGGCGACAGGTAGCCAGGCGTTCCCATCACCAGGCCGGTCATCGTGATCCGGGATTCGTCGGCAAGGTGGGCGATGCCGAAGTCGATGATCACCGGCTCGCCGACCACGAACATCACGTTGGCGGGCTTGAGGTCCCGGTGCACGACCCCGACCGCGTGGATCGACAGCAGCGCCTCGGCCAGCCCGCGGGCCACCCGCATCGCCTGGTCCGGCGGCAGCGGGCCACGCTCGCGGACGTACTGATCCAAGGTGACCCCCGGGACGTACCTGGTCACCAGGTACGGCACCTGCCCGGCCACGTCGGCGTCGAGCACCTCGGCCACCCGTGGGTCCCGGACGCGGCGCAGGGTGGCCACCTCACGCGCCAGCCGGCGCCGGGCCTCGGGGTCGGCGGCCACGTGCGCGCGCAGCACCTTCAGGGCGACCGTCCGGCCCTGCGGGTCGAGCGCGAGATGGACGACGCCCATGCCCCCCTCGCCCAGCTGCTGCACCAGCCGGTACGGGCCGACGGTCGTCGGGTCCATCGGGCCACCCGCCGTCATGGCTTCCACGGTAGGGCACCTGCCCGTGATCGGCGCAGGCGTAGTTGGCCTCGTTTGTCGCTCGTGATGTCGCGTTTATCGCCCGTGATGTCGCGTTTATCGCTCGTGATGTCGCGGTCCGTCAGCTGCGGATATACGCCGTCAGCTGGTCCCGCTCGCTGCGCAGCTCGCTGATGCACTGGTTGACCAGGTCACCGATGCTGACGATCCCCGCCAGTTTGCCCTCCACCAACACGGGCAGGTGCCGGACCCGCTTGTCCGTCATCAGCAGCATCAGGTCGTCCACGGTGTCGCCCGGAGTCGCGGTGTGCACGTCGGCCGTCATGATGTCGCGGACCGGGCCGTCCAGGATCGCGTCCCCATGGCTCTGCAGCCGGCGGACGACATCCCGCTCGCTGACGATCCCGTCCAGCGCATCCGGTCCCGAGGCGACCACCAGGGCCCCGACCCGGTGCTCCGCCAGCAGGTCCAGCAGCTGCCGGACGGAATCGTCCGGAGCGATCGTGACGACGACGTCACCTTTCCTGCGCAAGATGTCGGAAATCCGCATCTTTGGCCCCACCTCCCTGAGCATGGGCCACGGCCCCGGCTCGCCGCGACCCCTCTTGAGACGGTAACCGGCGGTCATCACGACACGGAACCCCCAGCTGGCCTCCATGTGAACTTGTGACCGGCGGCGAGAACGCGCGACCGGCCGTCGGGCGGCGACGGTCCACGATGCGGCGGTCCACGATGCGGCGGTCCACGATGCGGCGGTCCACGATCAGGTCAGGATCGCCGCGTGACCTCGACCGCCCCGCCCGTGCCGGTCCCACCGGCCGCCGACTCGGGCGCGGACCGCCCCGGCCCGGTCGAGCGTCCCGGCGCCGCCCCGGTCGAGGCCCGGACGACGAGCTCGGGCCGGAAGACGTACTCGGCGCGCGGCGCGGGCATCCCGGCGATCTCGTCCAGCAGGGCACGGACCGCGGCGGCGCCCATCGCCTGGACGGCCTGGCGCACCGTGGTCAATGGCGGATCGGTGAACCCGATCAGCATGGAGTCGTCGTAGCCGACGACCGACACGTCGAGCGGCACCTGCAGCCCCAGGGAACGGATCATCCGGATGGCGCCGAGGGCCATCAGATCGGAGCCACAGATGATCGCCGTCGCCCGGCGATCCAGCAGCCGGCCGGCGGCCGCGCCACCGCCCTCGACGCTGAACAGCGAGCACTCCACCCAGGGTTCGATGTCGTCCAGACCGAGGTGCCGGTGCATCGCCTCCCGGAAGCCTGTGATCTTGCGCAGCACGGGGACGAACCGGCGCGGCCCGAGCGCCAGGCCGATCCGGGTGTGGCCGAGCGAGACGAGGTGCGTGACTGCAAGTTCCATGGAAGCCACGTCATCGTTGCTGATGAACGGCGCATCCACACCCTCGGCGAACCCGTTGACCAGGACGATCGGCAGCCCCCGCTGGCGCAGCGCCCGGTACCGGGTCGGATCGGCGGTGCTGTCCGCGTGCAAGCCCGAGACGAAGATGATCCCGGAGACCCCGCGCTCGAGCAGCATCTGGGTGTAGTCGTCCTCGTGGACACCGCCCGGCACCTGCGTGCACAGCACCGGCGTGTAGCCGTGACGGGCCAGCGCGGACTCGATGACCTGCGCAAAGGCCGGGAACACCGGGTTGTCGAGTTCGGGCACGATCAGGCCCGACCAGCCCTGCCGAGCGCTGCTTGAGCCGCGACGGCCGCTCGTAGCCGAGCACGTCGAGGGCCGTGAGCACGGCCTGGCGGGTGGTGTCGGCGACTCCGGGCTTGCCGTTCAGCACGCGGCTCACCGTCGCCTCACTGACCCCGGCCTGTGCGGCGATATCCGCCAGACGCGCTCTCATGCGGTCACGATACGTCACGGCGCTCGAATTCCTTTCGCAAGGCCGTGCCAACGGCTGCCATGGTTGTGGCAGTTCAGGCCGTCCGGGAGCCGCACTTCCTGCAAGAAGTTGCCGGGCCTGGACCCGGCGCCGGGGGGACCCATTGGATCGAGCTCCTTGTCGGCACGCCCGCGACCTGTGAGGATGACGTTGCGGTCGTGTTTCCTCGCGGATGCGATCGCGCTTCACCACCCGGGCCGTCGACGTGACGGTCCGTTCGCCCTCCACTCGGATCGTCCGGCACGTTCCTGCCGGTGAAGGGATGGCTCCGCCATGGCCACAGTCACGTTCGACAAGGCGACCCGCGTCTACCCGGGTTCCACCAAGCCCGCGGTCGACAAGCTCGACCTGGAGATCGACGACGGCGAGTTCCTCGTCCTCGTCGGCCCCTCCGGCTGCGGCAAGTCCACCTCGCTGCGGATGCTCGCCGGCCTCGAGGACGTCAACGCCGGCCGCATCCTGATCGGCGACCGCGACGTCACCCACGTCCCGCCGAAGGACCGCGACATCGCGATGGTGTTCCAGAACTACGCGCTCTACCCGCACATGACGGTCGCCGAGAACATGGGCTTCGCGCTGAAGATCGCGGGCATCTCCAAGGACGAGATCCGCAAGCGGGTCGAGGACGCCGCCAAGATCCTCGACCTCGACCGACTACCTGGCCCGCAAGCCGAAGGCCCTCTCCGGTGGTCAGCGGCAGCGCGTCGCGATGGGCCGCGCGATCGTCCGCAAGCCGCAGGTCTTCCTGATGGACGAGCCGCTGTCGAACCTCGACGCCAAGCTGCGGGTCCAGACCCGCACCCAGATCGCGTCGCTGCAGCGCCGGCTCGGGGTCACCACGGTCTACGTGACGCACGACCAGGTCGAGGCCATGACGATGGGCGACCGGGTCGCCGTCCTCAAGGACGGCCTGCTGCAGCAGGTCGGCACCCCGCGGCACCTGTACGACCACCCGAACAACGTGTTCGTCGCCGGCTTCATCGGTTCGCCGGCGATGAACCTGCTCGAGGTCACCCGGGCCGACGGCGGCGTGCAGCTCGGCGACCTGGTCTTGCCGGTGGCGCGTGACGTGCTGGCCGCGGCCAGCGGCAAGGTCACGGTCGGCGTGCGCCCCGAGGACCTCGAGCTCTCCGAGCACGGCCTGGCGGTGACCGTGGACGTGGTCGAGGAGCTCGGCGCCGACGCCTACATCTACGGCACGCTGCGCAGCGACGAGACGGACCAGCCGATCATCGCCCGGGCCGACGGGCGCCGCCCGCCCGAGAAGGGCACCACCGTGCACCTGGCCCCGAAGCCGGACCACGTGCACCTGTTCGACCCGGAGAGCGGGCTGCGGCTCAGCGGCTCGGCGGCCGGCCGCACCGCCTGATCACCCCGACCGGCTGATCACCCCGACCGGCTGACCACCCTGACCAGGGCGTGTCCCCGATCAGCGCAGGGCTCCCTGCTACGGACTGTTCGTAGCAGGGAGCCCCTGCGCACGTCGCTAGCCCGGAGCCATGAGCCCTTCCCTGCAGATCACCACCGCATCGCCCGACCCCGCGCTGCTCGACCTGCCCTGGGACACCCCTCTCGCGCAGTGGCCCAGCAAGCGGCTGGCGGCCCTGCCGCGCGGCCTGTCCCGGCACGTGGTCCGATTCGTCCGGCTGTCCGGCTCGGTGATCGCCGTCAAGGAGATCGACGCCGAGCTGGCCGAGCGCGAGTACGGCCTGCTCCGGCTGCTGCGCCGGCTCGGGCTGCCGGCGGTCGAGCCGGTCGGCATCGTCACCGGCCGGATCGATGCCGGCGGCAACCCGCTGGAGACCGCGCTGGTCACCCGTCACCTGCAGTTCTCGTTGCCATACCGGGCGCTGTTCTCCCAGGCTCTGCGCGCCGACACGGCCACGCGCCTGGTCGACGCTCTGGCCGTGCTGCTGGTCCGGCTGCACCTGGCCGGCTTCTACTGGGGTGACGTGTCGCTGTCGAACACCCTGTTCCGGCGTGACGCCGGGGCCTTCGCGGCCTACCTGGTGGACGCCGAGACCGGCGACGTGCACCAGACGCTGTCCCGCGGGCAGCGCGAGTACGACGTCGAACTGGCGCAGATGAACATCGCCGGTGAGCTGATGGACCTGCAGGCCGGCGGCATCGTCGACGACTCGGTCGAGCCGATCCAGGTGAGCGAGATTGTGGCCGACCGGTACTCGTCCCTGTGGTCACAGCTGACCGAGCGCGAGTCGTTCGAGCGCGGCGATCGGTGGCGGGTCGCCGCTCGGATCGAGCGGCTCAACGACCTCGGGTTCGACGTCGGCGAGCTGACCATCAGCACGGACGTGGACGGCACCACGGTCAGCATCGAGCCCAAGGTCGTGGACGCCGGGCATCACACCCGGCGGCTGATCCGGCTGACCGGCCTGGACGTGGAGGAGAACCAGGCCCGGCGGCTGCTGAACGACCTGGACGGCTACCGCGCCGCGACCGGCCGCCAGGCGGACGACGAGGAGATCCTCGCCCACGAGTGGCTCGCCGAGTGCTTCGAGCCGGTGATCCATTCCGTCCCGAAACAGTTGCGGGGCAAGCTCGAGCCCGCCGAGGTGTACCACGAGGTGCTGGAGCACCGCTGGTACATGTCCGAGGCGCGCGGCCACGACGTGGGGCTGGGCGAGGCGGTCCGCAGCTACGTACAGCATGTGTTGCCGCACAAGCCCGACGAGAAGGCCGTGCTCGGGGTGGACACCCTGTCGATGCCCGTGATCGACGCCCCGCTCGCCGAGCACTGATCCCGGGGCGCGACCCGCCTTACACCCCCGGAGCCGCGTTACACCCCGAAAGCCGCTCCGCGGCCGGTCTTTGCCCGGTCAGAGCGGCCAGCCGGGTGTAAAGCAGCACGCGAGGTGTAGGTGGATCCAGTTCACTGCATGGCGCGGGCCAGCAGCCGGCGCAGGGTTTCGGCGACCGCCGCGTCACCGGCCACCTCGACGCCGCCCCTCGGCAGCTCGCGACCCCACAGCCACAGGTACACCGCGGCCGGGTCGCCGCTGAGCACGGCATCCACGTCCACCGGCCGGTCGTGCACCTCGACGACCATCGCATGCAGGCCGACCGTCCAGGTCTGCCCGCCGGCGACCACCCGGATCGCGTCACCGCCCGCCCCGACGTCGCCCCCCAGCCGGGTGCCCAGCCACAGCCGCAGCGCCTCGTCGATCCCGTCCAGTGCGAACGCGTCCGGAACGTGCCAGCCCGCCCCGGCGGCGGCCAGCACGTCGAACGCGTGCACCGCCAGCTCGTGGGCCATCCGTCGCTGCCAGAAGCCCATCGTCGTGTCGGCCGGATTCCAGGTCGCCACCGGGGCGTCCACCGGCGCCGAGGCCAGCACCCGCTCCAGGTCCCGCCAGCCGGTCGAGAACCAGTCCCGCGGGTCGCCGTCCGGCGCACGGGCCGCCGGATCACGAGGCCGCCGCCCGGCCAGGATCCAGGCCGAGACCAGCCGGTGCACCACACCCAGATGGCGCAGCACCTCGGCCACGGTGTACCCGGGGCAGCCGGGGACCTCGGCCCGCAGCACGTCGGGGCCGAGCGCGGCCTCGACCGCCAGCGCCTGCGCCCGCAGCACGGCCAGCCGGCCGGTCACCGCACCGCCCAGCCCGTTCGGCCCCGGCTCGTTCGGCCCCGGCTCGTTCGGCCCCGGCTCGTTCGGCCCCGGCGCGGGCTCCACCTCGATCCGCGGCTGATCGACCCGTGACTCGTCGATCAGCAGCTCGACGATCACGACGTCCCGCCAGCGCCCGTCGAGCCGGGCGTGCCGCCGGTACCGGCCCACCTCGCGGAAACCCAGCCCCTGGCACAGCGCGAGGCTGGCCACGTTCTCCGGGAAGACCCGGCTGAGCAGCTTCCAGTAGCCGGCCGCCCGGCAGGAACTGATCAGGCCCGACAGCACGGCACGCCCGGCACCGATCCGGCGGGCCCCCCGCGCGGTGTAGACGGAGAACTCGGCCACCCCGGCATACACGGATCGCTCGGGCCGGTAGGGCATGGCCCGCGCCCAGGCGAGCACCTCTCCGTCCCGCTCGGCGACCACGACCGGCCCGTCCGTCGGCCAGTTGCTCACCTCGGCGACGCCCGGCGGCTCGGTCTCGAACGTCGCGATCCGGTCGGCGATCCCCTCGGCGTAGATCGCGGCCACCGCCACCACGTCGGCCGGACGCATGGCCCGCACCTCGAGATCCGGCATCCGGGAGCTCACCGATCGGCGGCCTGCGGCCGGGTCACCCGCGACGGCGGGCGATCTCGTACAGCGCCACGCCCGCGGCGACCCCGGCGTTCAGGGACTCCGTACCGGACGCCATCGGGATCGACACCACCAGATCGCACGCCTGGCGGACCAGCCGGGACAGCCCGCGCCCCTCCGAGCCCACCACGAGCACGAGCGGGTCGGTGGCCACCTCGAACTCCTGGACGGGCAGGTCGCCGTCCGCGTCCAGGCCGACGACGAACAGGCCGGCCTCCTTGAGGTCGGTCAGCGCCCGGGTCAGGTTCGTCGCCCGCGCCACCGGGATCCGCGCGGCCGCGCCGGCCGACGCCTTCCAGGCGCCTGCGGTCATCCCCGCGGCACGGCGCTCCGGGACGATCACCCCGTGGCCGCCGAACGCGGCCACCGAGCGCACCACGGCCCCGAGGTTGCGCGGATCGGTCACGCCGTCGAGCGCGACGATCAGCGCCGCCCGCCCGCTGCCCTCGGCGCGCTCGAGCAGGTCCATCGGATGCTCGTACCGGTAGGCCGGGACCTGCAGGACCAGGCCCTGGTGCACCGCGCCACCGGTCATCCGGTCCAGGTCGATCTTGGACACCTCGAGCAGCGGCAGACCCAGCTCCGCGGCCACCTTGAGCGCCTCGCGAACCCGATCGTCCGGCTCCACCCGGGACGCCACGTACAGGGCCTTGGACGGAACCCCCTCGCGCAGTGCCTCGACCACCGGGTTGCGCCCGGCCACCAACTCCGAACTGCCCGACGGCGGGGGCCTGCGCCCGCCGGAACGGCCACCGGCAGCCGGCCGCCCGGCGCCGGCCCCCGAACGCCGGAACCGGAACGTCCCGCCGTCCGGTCGGCCCTGCCCGGCCTGTGTGCGGCCGGGTGTCCTTCGCGCTCAACGGCTTTCGGCGTCGGGCCCCTGCCCTGCAGGCCCCGCTTACGCTGCCCGCCGGAGCCGACCACGGCACCCTTCTTCGAGCCCGTGCGGCGCACGGCTCCGCGTCGACCGGAGTTGCCGGCCATCAGGCACCACCTTCCACGGTCCAGCGTGCGCCCTCGGGGGTGTCCTCGACGGCGATACCCGCGGCAGAAAGCCGCTGGCGGATCGCGTCCGCCGCGCCCCAGTCCCGTGCCGCCCGGGCGTCGGCCCTCGCGTCCAGCGCGGCCTGCACGAGCGCGGCGAGCGCGGCCTGGCGGGCACCGTCCGAGCCGCCGGATCCCTGGTGCCAGTGCGGGTCCAGCGGGTCGACGCCGAGCACGTCGGCCATCGCCCGGACCGCGACCGCCGCCCGGGCGGCCGCCTCCTTGTCGCCCTCGGACAGCGCGGTGTTGCCCGCCCGGACGCTCTCGTGCAGCACGGCCAGCGCGGCGGACACGCCGAGGTCGTCGTCCATCGCCTCGGTGAAGGCGTCCGGCAGCGGTACGGCGCCGAGGGCGGCGTCCGAGACCGCAGCTCCGGCCGCCTCGGCGGCGCGCAGCACGAAGCCCTCCACCCGCTCGTAGGTGCTGGTGGCCTCGGCGAACCGTTCGGCCCGCTCCTGCGCCTCGCCGATCTCGATGTTGGAGCGGTAGTGCGCCGAGGCCAGCAGGTAACGCAGCACCACCGGTCGGAGCTGCTCCAGCAGCACCCGCATCGACAGGGTGTTGCCCAGCGACTTGCTCATCTTCTCGCCGCTGGCCACCACCCAGGCGTTGTGCAGCCAGTAGCGCGCGAACGGATCACCGGCGGCCCGGGACTGCGCCAGCTCGTTCTCGTGGTGCGGGAAGCGCAGGTCGATCCCACCGCCGTGGATGTCGAACTCGGCGCCGAGATAGCGGGTGGCCATCGCCGAGCACTCGAGGTGCCAGCCCGGGCGGCCGCGGCCCCACGGGGACGGCCAGGACGCGGTGGGCGGCTCCTGCGGCTTGGCGGCCTTCCACAGGGTGAAGTCGCGCGGGTCCCGCTTGCCGCGCGGGTCGGCGTCCGGCGCCGCCTCCATGTCGTCGACGCCCTGGTGGGTCAGGGCTCCGTACGTCGGGAAGGACCGGACGTCGAAGTACACGTCACCGCAGCCGTCCTCGGCCGGGTAGGCGTGACCGGCGTCGACCAGCCGCCGGACCAGCTCGACCATCTCGCCGATGTGCCCGGTGGCGCGAGGCTCGTAGCTGGCCGGCAGCACGTTCAGGCTCTCGTAGGCGGCCAGGAACTCGCGCTCGTAGATGTAGGCGTGAGCCCACCAGGGCCGGCCCGACTCCGCCGACTTGGCCAGGATCTTGTCGTCGATGTCGGTCACGTTCCGGATCATCGTGACCTGGTACCCGGTACGCAACAGCCAGCGCCGGAGCACGTCGTAGGCCACCTGCCCCCGGACGTGACCGATGTGTGGTGAGGACTGCGGTGTCGCGCCACAGACGTAGATCCCCACCCGGTCCTCGACCAACGGGACGAAGTCCCGCACCTGGTGGGTGGCGGAGTCGAACAGTCTGAGGCTCACCTGACCAGGTTACCGGCGCGCGGGTACCGCTCTGCGCGGAGTGCCTCGATGGCCGCCTGCCCGAATGGCGCGCCGGACGGGCAGATCCGGGCAGCCCACGCTGTGCGATGATCACCGCGAGAGTGCTGACCGGACCCGGGGGTTCAGGTGCTGTCGCTGCCGGTGCTGCCGCACCTGACGACGATCGTGGGGCGCCGATGGGCCGCTCTGACGGTACCGGGCTGGATCCCGCGAGCGGTGCTGACCATCGTGTGGCTGGCCGCTTGCCTGGCCGCAACCATCACCGTCGAGGCCAACTGCCCGGACAGCGCGTCCGTGTGTGGCAACCGGCCGCACGACCTGCCGTTCACGCTGGCCATCCTCGGCCCACCCACACTGCTGATCGCCAGGCCGCTGTGGGGGTGCCTGCTCGGGGTCGGGCTCGGGCTCTGGGAGGTCGTGATCGAGATCGAACCGGTGATCCGGATCGCCTTCGCCGCGGTCGCGGCTGCCTGCCTGCTGGTGGCCGCCTGGATGCTGCTGGCCGGGGTCGCTCAGGCGGGCACCGTCCGGGCCGCCACCGACCACGCCCGGGCGTGGTGCCCCCGCGGTCCGGCACCGTCCCTACCCAGCGACGGCTGGCGACTGCGGACCGGGTGGAACCTGCGCCGGATCCGGGCGGCCGCCCTGCTCGTCGTTGCCGGAGCGGGCTGCCTGGCTTGGTACGCCCAGCAGATGCGGGCCGAGCGGGCGCACCTGGCCCGCTCGGTGGAGGTCTACGCGACGCTGATGGACGTGGGGCAGGACCAGATCACCGTGTCGGTACTGCTGATCCCCGGCGAGCAGCGGCACACGTTCGCGGTGGACACCCGGCCGTACGAGTCCAAGCTCGTCCTCGTCGAACGGGTGCCGATCCTGATCGACCCGCAGGACCCGCACTGGGCCCGCGTTCCCAGCCAGGCTGTGGAGGACTTCGACGGCTGGCTGGAAGCCGGGTGGGACGCCCTGGCGGTCGGGCTGGTGCTCGGGGCGGATCAGATCCGCCGCCGGCACGCCTGGCATCGGCTGCTGTCCGGTCCGCGGTCCGCCGTGCAGGTCCAGGCGTCCGCCGATTCGCGCGACGCCTGGATCGAGGTACCCGCCGATCCCGGCGACCCGCCCGATCCGGTTCCGGTCGCCCGGTTGCCGATCGCCTGGCTGCAGTCGCCTGCCTGGCTGGCAGCAGCACCACCACGCGGCCGGCACACCGCCACTGGCAGAACGACCCCTCCACCGCCGCAGGGCCCGGCGCTGTTGGTGGGATCCCTGCGCGACGGCGGCTGGGCGGCCCTGGTCACCGCGAGCGGGACCTGGCTGCCCGCCGGCCCGCTCCGGGTACCGCTGCGGCCCAGCCGCCGCGCCGATCCCGTCGGCGGGCTGCTCGCCTGGCTGCCGGGCTACGACCCCGACGGCAACGACGCCCGAGCCGGTGCCAGGAGCCGGCGGCTGCCCACCGCTGCGATCCAGCCGAACGGGCTGGTCGGCGCCGACGTCGTGCGGGCCGAACTGGACCTGCCGCTGACCGTGTCCACGCCACCGGGTATCCGCGTCCTCGGCGGGGTTCTGCTGGCCGCCGCGGCGGCGCTGGCGGCGGCTGCGGTGCTGAGCCTGCACGGGCCCGGACATCTGGTCCGTGGCGGCCTGGCAGCCGTCGCGGCCCTGGCGCTGTCGGTGGAGGGCTCGATCCGTGCCCTGGTGCGGCTGCGGCTGACCGCCGGCGGCCTGCAGCTGCGCCGCGGCTTCTGGTCGGTCCGGCTGCCCTGGGAACGCCTGCGCGAGGTCCGCCGGCGCGATGAGTTCCTGCAGCTGTCCTGGCGTCGCCGCAGCCGGGTCACGGTCGGGCCGCTCCAGGTGCCCGCACTGACGGCCTCGGCGGAGGTGAATGCCGAGCAGGTCGGCGCGCTGATGGCCGTCCTGCGGGAACGGGCCCTCGCGACGGCCGCCACCGGCAGGCCCGCGCTGCGCACCCGGGTGCGTCCCGGACCCCTGCTGATCGCCTGGCTGGTGTTCGCGGTGTTAGTTGCTGCGCGCTGGTTCACGGCAGCGCCCTGACTCCGGCCGTCAGAGCGGGCCGAGCACCAGTGCGGTCGCGATCGCCGCGACACCCTCGCCGCGACCGGTCAGGCCGAGCCCGTCCGTCGTCGTCGCCGATACCGTCACCGGGGCGCCGCAGGCCTCGGACAGTGCCCGCTGCGCCTCGTCGCGCCGGACCGCCAGCTTCGGCCGGACGCCGATCACCTGGACGGCCACATTGCCTATCCCGTACCCGGCCGCCCGGACCCGGCACGCGGTCTCGGCCAGCAGCTCGCAGCCGGACGCACCGGACCACCTCGGCTCCGCAGTGCCGAACTGGGCCCCGAGATCCCCAGCCCGGCGGCGGACAGCAGCGCGTCGCAGCAGGCATGCGCCGCCACGTCGGCGTCGGAGTGACCCGTCAGGCCCGGCTCTCCCGGCCAGTGCAGCCCGGCCAGCCACATCGGGCGCCCGGATCCGGCGGCCGCCAAGGCGTGCACGTCCACACCGAGCCCGACCCGGGGCAGGCCGACCACGGCGCCGGTCGCCGGTTGCGTCACGGGGTCTCCTCGTCCGGGGTGCGGTTCGGGTTCTCGGCCGCCGCCAGCGCCGACACCACCGCGTGGTAGCGACGGTACCGCCGGGTCAGCCGGGCGGCGGCGTCCGGTCGTGGCTGCTGCCGCCGGAGTACCCGAACCGTCCGCGCGACCGCCGAACCGAGGTCGGCGTAAGCGCCGATCCCGGTTCCTGCCAGCAGCGCCGCGCCTCGCGCGCCGGCCTCGGCCGCGTCGGTCGTCTCCACCGGCAGGCCGGTGGCGTCGGACAACAGCTGGGTCCAGTCCGGGCTGCGAGCGCCCCCGCCGCAGACCCGGACGGGCACCTGCAGCGGGAACGCGTCCTGCAGGGCGTCCAGGTGGGTGCGGTGGTTGAACACGACGCCCTCGAGCACGGACCGGAGCAGGTCGGCTCGGGTGTGCCAGCCGCGCATCCCGACCCAGGCCCCGGCCAGGTCCGGGCCGTGCGGGGAGCCGAACAGGAAGGGCAGGAACAGCGGCACGTCCCCGTCCGCCGAACCACCTGCCGAAGCACCCGCCGAGCCACCTGCCGAGCCACCCGCCGACATCGCCTCGACCACGCCTGCTCCCGGGTCCGGGCTGCCGTCCGCCGCCAGCGGCCCGACCTGCCGCAGCACCCACTCAAGGTTGGCCGCACCGGCCGGCGAGGTGGACATGTGCATCCACTGCCCGGGCCGCACGAACGACCGGGCCTGCCAGCGCAGATCGGTGATCGGACGGTCGGAGACGACCTGGTTGATGCTGAACGTGCCGAACACGACGCTGGCCGAACCCGCATGGATCGCCCCGATGCCGAGCGCGGCGGCGTCGACGTCGTGGGCACCGGTCACGACCGGGGTTCCGGCCGGGATGCCGGTGAGCTGCGCCGCGGCAGGCGTCACCGAACCGGCCACGTCGGCGCTGCCGGTGATCGGCGGCAGCGCGGGCTCGATCCCCTGCAGGCCGTAGTGCTCCAGCGCCTCCCGGCTGTAGCTCTGGTCGTGGACGCGGGTGAACGACGCGCTGGCCTCGCTCGGGTCGGTCGCCACCGCCCCGGTCAGCTGCAGCCGGATCCAGTCCTTGCAGAACAGAGTCCAGCGCAGCGCGGCGAAGACCTCCGGCTCGCAGTCCCGCAGCCAGGACAGCAGCGCCGCCGGGGCCGCGGCGAACGGGACCTGCCCGGTCAGTGCCAGTGCCCGTCGCCCCGGCTCGCCCGTGGCCGCGGCCTGCGCCTGGGCGAAGGCCCTGGTGTCGGTCGCGAGGATGGCGGGGCGGATCGGGCGCAGCGCCTCGTCCACCGGGTAGAGGCCGTCGCCGTGCCCGGCCACCCCGACCGCGAGCACCTGCGCATCAGGCCCCGCCGCGGCCAGCACCTGGCGGACCACGTCAGCAAGGTCCGACCAGGCACGGTCCATGTCCCGCTCGACCCAGCGCGGCCGTGGTGTGCTGGCCACCACAGGAACCGCCGCGGTGGCGACCTCGTGACCGTCCAGGTCGTACAGCGCCGCCTTGCTCGCGGTCTGCCCGGCGTCGATCCCGAGCAGCAGCCCGCCGCGACGCGGCCCGGTCATCGACGGCTCATGCCCAGCCCAGGTCCCGGGCGTTCACGGCCCCGCTGACCCGTCCGGTCCGGGCATACTCCAGCACTGCCTCGACCACCATGCCCGCCGAGATCCGATTGGTGTCCTCGGTGTCCCCGCCGAAGTGCGAGGTCAAGGTGACGTTGTCCAGCTGCCGCCACGGGCTGTCCGCCGGTAGCGGCTCGGTGTCGAAGACATCCAGCGCCGCACCGGCGATCCGACCCTCGCGCAGCACCGCCAGCAGGGCGTCGTTGTCCACCACCCGGCTGCGGGACACGTTGACGAAGTACGCGTCCGGGCGCATCATGCGCAGCTGCTCGGCGCCGATGAAGCGTTCGGTCTGGGGTGAGAGCCGGGCCTGCACGACCACGAAGTCTGCACCGGTCAGCACCTCCTCCATGGTCGCCGCGCGGATCACGCCATGCCGGTCGAGCTGCTCGTCCGTGACGTACGGATCGAACGCCACCAGGATGGGCTCGAAACCGCGCAGCCGCTGGGCGAACGCCTGCCCGACCTTACCGAACCCGACCATGCCGATGGTCCGCCCGGCGATCTCGATCCGCCGGCCGGGGAACTCCTTGCGCCACCCTCCGGCCTTGATGCTCGCGTCGGCCCGTGCGATGTTGCGGGCCTCGGCGAGCATCAGCCCGATCTGCAGCTCGGCCACGGCACCGGCGTTGCGCCCGTGGGACGGGACCACCGCGACACCCCGCTCGGTGGCCAGCGGCAGATCCACGTTCTCCAGCCCGGAGCGGGCCACGGCCACCACCCGCAGCTGCGGCGCGGCGTCGAGCACCTCACCGTTGACCGGGGCGAAATGCAGGCACAGCGCCTGGGCAGCGGGCACCGCCGCGAGCAGCTCCGCCGGTGCCCCGACCGCCCCCGGGCCGCCGGACTCCATCCGTTGTTGCAAGGCGTGCTGCTCGGACTTGCCGCCGGTCCAGGTGATCGCCCGCAGGTCCACCTCGGGCCCTACGGCCTGGTCGGAGAACGCCTGCAGGTAGCTGTCGGCAGGGATGAAGGCGTCGCCGACGATCAGGATGTGCACCGGTCCTCCGCTCGCCCGGAGACGGCCCGAGCCATGCTCCTAGGCTCCGGAAGCGGCCAGCAGAGCGGTGGCAAGCCCGGTGTTGACGATCAGGCCGGAGGCGTAGCCGCCACAGATGACCGCCCGGACCGCGTCTGCCTTCTCCGTGCCGCCGGCCACCGCGATCACGTCCTGCACCTGGCGCAGCTGCGGTCCATCGATGGAGATGCACCGGTCGGTGAAGTCGGTGGCCACCTGCCGCCCCTCCTGGTCGAGCAGCACGGCGCACACTTCGGCGACGACACCTTGGCCGAGCAGGTCTGCCCGCTCGGCCTCGGGCAGGGCGTCGTAGAGCTGGGAGTGCGGCGGCTGCCAGGAGCCCACGGCGACCACGGCTTTCGTCACCGTCCCGAACTGGTCGTAGGCCTCCGCCACCTCTGGTTGCTGGCGGAGCAGGTTCGCGGTCCGGGCATCCGGGAGCACCTGCGGGGCGTACATCTGGTAGCACCGCCCACCGGATCGGTCGGCGATCTGGCGGACCAGCTCCACGCTGTTCTCGCCAGGGTTCACGCCGATCAGCGCCCCCGTCAGCTGCACCACGGACGACGCCGCCAGGTGGTCGACCCACTTCGCCATCACCGTAAGTGTGCGCCCGTACCCGACCCCCAGCACATCGTTGTCGGTGACGATCGCGCCGAGCAGGTCGGCAGCCGCCCGGGCCAGGGCCGAGCGCATGGTCACCACCGGCAGGTCCGGCAGATCGATCACGACTGCGTGGCGCAACCCGAAAGCGGTGCGCAGCTGCTCGGCCAGCGCGTGATCCTCGGCATTGGGCACCCGGATCTCGATCTTCACTATGCCGAGCTCGCGGGCCTCGTCCAGGATCCTGGCGACCTTGAACCGGCTGACGCCGAGATCGGCCGCGATCTCGCTCTTGGAGCGCCCTTCCAGGAAGAAGCGACGGGCGACATCCGCGGCCCGGTGCAGGTCAGCCTGCTCGGGCAGCGGCCGTCCGCGGCCCGATGTCGACACGCTCATGTCGCCTCCGGCGGTAACGAATCGACCGTCAGTCTCACACCGCACCTTGACGAGTGAGGTTGAGATGCGTTGAACTTACCCTGCTCATCGGAGCGTTGCAAACGCTCAGATGAGCAACACTACATGATCGAGGAGGGCATGGTGCAACAGCGACGGTTCGGAAGCTGGCGACAGTGGGCGGTCGTGCCGACCGCCGCAATCGCCGTTCTGGGCATGGCCGCGTGCGGGTCTTCGTCATCCGGCGGCGGATCGGGAAGCTCGGGCGGGACCCAGACCATCACGGTGGCCGTGGTCAACAACCCCCAGATGTCGGACATCCAGAAGCTCACCCCGGACGGGTTCGAGAAGACCCATCCCAACATCAAGGTCAAGTACGTCACCCTGGACGAGAACACCTTGCGTGACCAGGTGACCAAGGACGTCGCGGCGGGCGGCGGCCAGTTCGACGTCGTGATGATCGGCCCGTACGAGGTTCCGAACTGGGTCGAGAACAAGTGGATCACGGACCTGACCGACTACGCGAACAAGGACACCGCGTATGACGTCAGCGACCTGCTCAAGCCCATCCGGGACAGCCTGAGCGTGAACGGCAAGCTGTACGCGGTGCCGTTCTACGGTGAATCCTCCTTCCTCATGTACCGCAAGGACCTGCTCGCCAAGGCGGGCCTGACCATGCCGGCCAAGCCGACTTGGGATCAGGTCGCCACGGTCGCCAAGAAGCTGAACAATCCCTCGTCCGGGATGGCTGGCATCTGCCTGCGCGGCAAGACCGGCTGGGGCGAGAACCTCGCACCGCTGGACACCGTGGTGAACACCTTCGGCGGGCAATGGTTCGACACCAAGTGGAACGCCCACCTCACCGACCCGGCGTTCAAGGACGCGGTGAACTTCTACGTCAACCTGATCAAGGATGCCGGCGAGCCCGGCGCCGGCAGCTTCAGCTTCAACGAGTGCGCCAACGCGATGCAGCAGAACAAGGCTGCCATGTGGTACGACGCCACCGTCGGCGCCTCCGTCATCGACGCCGACTCCAGCCCCATCCACGGCAAGCTGGGCTACGCCGCCGCCCCGGTGATGAAGACGGAAGGCTCCGGCTGGCTGTGGTCCTGGGCGCTATCCATCGAGGGCGCGTCGAAGCACAAGGACGCCGCTTGGACGTACACGAGCTGGGCGACCTCGAAGCAGTACATCGACTACGCCGGGCCGAAGCTCGGCTGGGCAGCGGTGCCTCCGGGCAACCGCACCTCGACCTACCAGAATCCCGCCTACCAGAAGGCAGCAGGCGCGTTCGCGCAGCCCACGCTCGACCAGATCAACTCCGTCAATGTCAAGCAGCCTGG
Source organism: uncultured Actinomycetota bacterium (assembly GCA_963740575.1). Classification (GTDB taxonomy): domain Bacteria; phylum Actinomycetota; class Actinomycetes; order Actinomycetales; family Kineosporiaceae; genus CAVUET01. The sequence goes on from CAVUET010000008.1 coordinate 70,229, forward strand.
CGTCAACCCGCAGCCGTACGTGGGTGTGCAGTACGTCGGCATCCCGGAGTTCCAGGACCTCGGAACCAAGGTGTCGCAGGAGATCACCGCGGTGATCGCCGGCAAGGAGTCGGTGGACCAGGCTCTGGCCAAGGCCCAGGACTGGGCCAGCGCAGTCGGTCAGACCTACAAGTAGCAGCCAGTCTCTGGTGGGCGCCGGCGTGGTCGGCGCCCACCAGGAAGGCCAGGCCGGCAAAGCAACGAATGGGCCGCACCGGTCCAACCGCACAGGGTCCGACCGTCCACGTCTCGGGTGGGCGCGAGAGCAGTCGCGCGGCCACCCATCTCTGATCCGACCATGTCGCCAGCCCTAGGGGTTCGCATGACCGTCGTCGCCGAAGGCAGCGTCGCCGCATCACGCGACGCCGTCCGGATCGCAACCCGCCGCAACCGGCTGCGGCGCCTGCCGTTGCTGCCGGCCCTGCTGTTCACCATCGTTGTGACCCAGATCCCGTTCCTGCTCACCATCTGGTACAGCCTGCAGTCCTGGAATCTGCTGCACCCGGCCCGCAAGCACTTCGCCGGGCTGAAGAACTACACCGTCATCTTCAAAGACTCGATCTTCCGTACCGCGCTGGTGAACACGGTGGTGCTGACCCTGGTGCCGGTGCTGTTGTCGTTGCTGCTCGGCCTGCTGATCGCCATCCTGTTGGACCGCAAGATGATGGGCCGGGGGGTCCTGCGGACGCTGATCGTCAGCCCGTTCCTGGTGATGCCCGCCGCGGCGGCGCTGATCTGGAAGTTCACCATCCTGGACACCCAGTTCGGGCTGCTGAACTGGGTGCTTCAACCGTTCGGGGTGCATCACACCGACTGGATCAACGGCCACCCGAAGATCACCATCATCACGGTGCTGACCTGGCAGTGGACACCGTTCATGGTGCTCATCCTGTTGGCTGGCCTGCAGAGCCAACCGAACGATGTCCTCGAGGCGGCCAAGGTGGACGGCGCCGGCCCGTGGCAGATCTTCCGTTCGATGACTCTGCCGCACCTGCGCCAGTACATGGAACTGGGCGTGGTGCTCGGCTCGATCTACCTGGTCCAGGCCTTCGACGCGATCTTCATGATTACCTCCGGCGGGCCAGGCCAGCAGACCACCAACGTGCCCTACTACCTGTACGAGGCGGCGTTCCGCAGCTTCGACATCGGCCGGGCCTCCGCGATGGGAGTGGTGGTGGTCTTCGCCACCATCGCGATCGCCACCTTCGCCCTGCGCACCATCTCCGGCCTGTTCAGCGACGCGGGAATGGAGGGTCGGCTATGACAGCCACCGTGGTTTCCACACCGGTCAGGGCACCCCGCGTTCGCACCTACCGCAGTCGACGGCGGCAGCGGTTCGGCGGCCTGGCCCTGAGCGTGCTCACCTGGCTGATCGTGCTGGTGTTCTTCTTCCCGGTGCTCTGGATGGCGTTGACCGGGTTCAAGCAGGAATCCGATGCCGCCACCGATCCGCCCCGGGTTCTGTTCAGCCCCACCTTCAAGCAGTACAGCTCGGCGATCAGCGACGCCGGACCCTACCTGACCCACTCGCTGCTCATCACGGTGCTGTCCACCGTGATCGTGCTCGTGCTCGCGCTGCCGGCAGCCTTCGCGCTGTCGATCGAGCCGGTCCGCGGCTGGCGGGACGCGCTGTTCTTCTTCATCTCCACCAAGATGCTGCCGGTCGCCGGCGCCATCATCCCGATCTACATCATCGCCCGGAACCTGCACATCCTGGACCAGCTGGTGGTGTTGATCGTCTTCTACGCCTCGATGAATCTGCCGATCGCGGTCTGGATGCTGCGCTCGTTCCTGCTCGAGGTACCGGTCGAGATCATCGAGGCCGCCAAGGTGGACGGCGCTTCCTTCCTCCGCCAGTTGCGGTCGGTGATCCTGCCGATCATCTCCCCGGGCATGGCGGCGACTGCTCTGATCTGCTTCATCTTCTCCTGGAACGAGTTCTTCCTGGCGGTCAACCTGACCACCACCAACGCCGCAACCGTTCCCATCTACCTGGTCAGCTTCCAGACCGGCGAGGGCCAGTTCTGGGCGCACCTGTGCGCGGGTGCGACGCTGGCCTGCCTGCCCGTGCTGATCGCCGGCTGGGCCGCCCAGGACAAGCTGGTCCGCGGGCTGTCCATGGGCGCTGTCAAGTAAGCACAGGAGAGGACACCACCGTGAAGGCAGCCGTCATCAGTTCTCCCGGCGTCGTCGAGATCGCGTCGGTCGACGATCCGACCCCCGGGCCGCACGAGGCAGTCATCGACGTCTCGGCCTGCGGGCTGTGCGGGACGGACCTGCACATCCTTCAGGGCGAGTTCGCCCCCACCTTGCCGATCGTTCCGGGCCACGAGTTCACCGGCGAGGTCACGGCGTTGGGATCAGACGTTCAGGACCTGCGGGTCGGCAGCCGAGTGGCCGTGGACCCGTCGCTCTACTGCCACGAGTGTCACTACTGCCGCCATGGCCACGAGAACCTCTGCGAGCGCTGGGGCGCCATCGGCGTGACCGTCGCCGGTGGAGCCGCCGAGTACGCCGTGGCGCCGGCCGCGAACTGCATCCCGCTGCCGGACGGTGTGCGGCTGGAGGACGCCGCGCTGATCGAGCCGCTGTCCTGCGCGGTACGCGGCTACGACGTTCTCTCCTCGCAACTGGGTGCGCACGTGCTGATCTACGGCTCCGGAACGATGGGGCTGATGATGCTCGAGCTGGCCAAGCGGACCGGCGCCGCGTCGGTGGACGTCGTCGACGTCAACCCGCAGCGGCTGGCCACCGCCGAGCGGCTGGGGGTCTCGCACACCGCGCAGTCGGCTGACGAGCTGGAACGGCCTCGGGGCTGGGAACTCGTCGTGGACGCGACCGGGAACGAGAAGGCGATCCAGGACGGGCTCGGCCGGGTGGCTCCCGGCGGCACGTTCCTGCAGTTCGGGGTTTCCTCCTACGCCGCGCGGGTCACCATCGAGCCGTACCGCATCTACAACAAGGAGATCACGATCACCGGCTCGATGGCGGTGCTGCACAGCTTCGAGCGTGCCGCCGAGCTGTTTGCCGCGGGCGTGCTGGATCCGGACATCCTGATCAGCCACCGGCTTCCGCTGCCCGACTATGCCCAGGCCCTGGAGCTGTTCCGGACCGGTCAGGGGCGCAAGATCCAGGTCTTGCCCTGACCTGCGGTGGACGCCGCACGGGGCGCTCACGGGTCGAGCGTGACGACCACACCACCGACCGGGCCCAGCAGTTCGTGGCCGCCCCGTGCAGCCCTGCCGACGAAGTCCAGCACCGCGGCGACACTCTTCAGCACCGCTACGTCCGGCCGCAAACCGGCGCCGAACAAGGACTTCAGCACCTTCTGACGAACCTCGTCGCTGGCCCGCAGAACCCCGCCGGAGAGCCCGACCGCCGGCTCCGGGCCCAACTCGAGCCGCTGGACAGCCGACACGGCCATCTCCCCCAGACCGGCCGACTCGGCCGAGACGATCTGCTCGGCCACGCCGTCACCGGACTCGGCAGCGGCGACCACGTCGGCGGCGAACCGGGCGATCTCGGATCGGGCACGTCCGAGCTCGGCGAGCCACCGGCCCAGTTGCGGCAGCGAGCGCCCGTAGAAGGCCACAGACCGGTCGACCAGTTGCGTACCCGGCCCCAGACCGTCCACGGCCAGGGTTGCCGCCCGCAACGCCGCCCGGGCGATGCTGTAGGCACTGCCGACGTCGCTGAGGATGTGCTCGTGCCCGCCGAGCTTGAGGACCGTGCCGTCGTGCCGGCGGCCGATCACGGCGCTGCCGGTACCGCTGTTGACGATCACCCCGTGGCCGTCCACCGGCTTGGCCCACAGCAGGGGCACGACGTCGTTGACGACGAAGACCCGGCCTCGGCACGGCGATGCAGCGATCGCGCGCAGGAGTGAGTCCGGAGCGGGTGCCTCGCCGGCCACCGGGAAGGAGGACGAGGCCAGGCAACCGGCTACCGACCCCTCCGGTCCCAGGGCACGCCAGACCTCGGTCAGCACACGAACCAGCTCCAGCGAGCTTTGTTCCGGTCCGACCGCGGCGATGGCACACGAGGGGCGCTCCCAGGTCTCCTCGCGACCGCTGGGGTGCCTGATCCGCACCGTCGTGCGCGACCCGCCGGCGTCCACGGCGAAGGCCGCCACGCCAGAGGCAATCATGACGGCAGCCTAAGGTCTTGCCCGCGCTGGTGACCCGCGGGCCGGTTGTCCCGACTGCCCGGGCTTCGTGGGCCGACCGTGTCACCTGACGCCGCGGCCCGCCGGGCCGGGCGGACCAGGCCGTAGGGTCGGCTCGTGCCGTTGACTCCGCCGTTCGGGCTGCACCGGCCCGGCGGGTCCGGGCCGGTGCGATCCGACAGGTCCGGGCTGCCTCGGGTCCGGGCGGCGGTCGTCGTGCTCGCGGGCGGCAGCGGCACCCGGCTGGGTGGCGCGGTGAACAAGGTGTACCTGCCGCTGGCCGGGCGCCGCGTGATCTCGTGGTCGTTCACCTGGGCCGCACGGGTTCCCGAGGTCCGGCACTACGTGCTCGTGGTCCGGCCGGAGGACGCCGACCTGGCCCGGCAGACGCTGCGGCGGGAATGCACTCGGCTGCCTGTCGCCCTGGTGGTCGGGGGTGACAGCCGCCATGACTCCGAGCAGGCCGCCCTGGATCACCTGGCCGGACGGGTCGGTTCGGGCGAGATCGACGTGATCGCCATCCATGACGGGGCCCGGCCACTGGCAGGGGTCGGGCTGTTCGCCTCGGTGATCCGGACCGCCGCGGCGGTCGGTGGTGCGGTACCCGCGCTGCCGGCGGGAGACGTCCTGCCCGACCCTGACGCGGCCGACCCTGACACGGCCGGTCCCGGCGGGCATGCGCTGGTGCGGGTGCAGACGCCGCAGGCGTTCCAGGCCCGGCACCTGCTGGCTGCCTATGACGCGGCCCGCGCGGCGGGCTATCGGGGAACGGACACCGCCTGCAGCGTCGAGGTGCACGGCGACCTCGCCGTCCAGGCCGTGCCCGGTCACCGGCACAACCTCAAGGTGACCTACCCGCACGACCTCTTCCTGGCCGAGCGCCTGCTCGCCGCGCACCACTACCGGATGCCCTGACCGGCCCCTAGGCCACGACGGCGCCCGCGGCCCTGCTCGTTGGGCCCGGGCCGGCGTGACCTGATGAGCGCCTACCTGCGGGACCTCGAGCACCGGGTGCTCACCAAGCCGGTCCGACTGGCCCGCAGGGCGGTCCGGGAGCCGGTGCGGTTCCTGGTGGCTCTGCCGGGAGCGATCCTCCTCCAGCCGGGGAAGTTCCTGGACGAACTCCGCACCGCGCTGCGCGGCCGCTGACCGCCACCCAGCCGGGCCTGGCCGCAGATAGAACGCTCTCACGCTTCCGGCGCGCCCGGGACCACCCGCCGGCCGCGGGGCGGGGTCGCGCGACGCCGGTTGCCTGATCTGCCGGGATCGCCCGCGGATCTCCCGGACTGACTGGGACTTTTGGCCCTGCCGATCAAGGGGGCGGCATGAGAGCCGCGTCGCCCAGATCACAACTTGGCATCGACGCCTTGACGGCGATGGTCGACCGGAGGAGGGTTCGAATCACTCCGGATAGAGCGCTCTCACATGATCGTCCGGGGCCACCGCTGAACTGACGGCGCCGCACCGGCGGCACCGTCCCGGTGCCTCATAGAGGAGGCGAAATGCTCGGTAAGCGATCGGTGAGAAGCGTGCTTCTCACCTCGTTCGTGGCCGCCGGCCTGCTGGCCACGGCCTGCTCCGGAGGGTCGTCCGGGGGAGCTGCCGCCGGCAGCTCGAGCAATCCGATCACGCTGACGGTGGGAGTCTTCGGGGACTCCTTCACCCCTGCCCTGTACGCGGACTACCAGGCCACGCACCCCGGGATCAAGATCAAGGAGGTCCGGGCCGACTACGGCACGCACCACAACAACCTCCAGGCCCACCTCACCGCGGGCGCGGGCGCGGCCGACGTGGAGCTGATCGAGATCGGCCAGATCTCGGGCTTCCTCGGCCAGGCCGACAAGTTCGTCGACTTCAACACCAAGGGCGTGGACAGCTCGCAGTGGACCCAGGCCAAGTTGCGGCAGACCACGACCGCCGACGGCAAGTCGCTGATCGGGCTGCCGACCGATACCGGCGGCCTGGCGATCTGCTACCGGCAGGACCTGCTCGCCGCCGCCGGGCTGCCGACAGACCCGGCCAAGGTCTCCGCGCTGTTCCCGACCTGGGAGGCCTACGTCAGCACCGGCCAGACGTTCCTGGCCAAGGCCCCCAAGGGCGTCAAGTGGTTCGACGCGGGAGGCAACCTCTTCAACGGCATCCTCGGCAACACCGCCCAGACCTACTACGACAGCAGCGGCAAGGTCGTCGCCGCCAGCAACCCCGTGATCAAGCAGGCGTGGGACCTGACCACCAAGGCCATCAAGGCCGGCGAGTCGGCGGGCCTGGCCGGCTTCACCTCCGAGTGGAACACCGGGTTCCAGCGTGGCCAGTTCGCCACCGTGACCTGCCCGGCCTGGATGCTCGGCTACATCCGCACCAACGCCCCGGACACCAAGAGCAAGTGGGACATCGCCACCGTCCCGGGCGGCTCGGGCAACTGGGGCGGCTCCTTCGCCACCGTGCCCACGCAGGGCAAGCACACCGCTCAGGCCGTCGAGCTGGCCAAGTGGCTGACCGATCCCAAGCAGGACGTCACCATCTACAAGACGCTCGGCAACTTCCCCAGCGCGGTCTCCACCTGGACCACGACGGAGGTCGCCGGCTCCACGGACGCGTTCTTCAGCAACGCGCCGGTCGGCAAGCTGTTCCCCGACTCGCTCAAGAACGCCCCGGTCCAGGTCTACGGGCCGCAGTGGGGTGCCATCAACGTCGCCTTCGGCAACGCGCTGACGGCGGTGGAGAAGGGCACGTCACCGGACGCCTCCTGGGCCAAGGCGATCAAGGATGTCGAGGCCGCGGCTGCGCAGTGACGCAGACCCGGTAGCGCCCATCCACCTCGGGGTGGCGCCGTCCTTGCGGCGGCGCCACCCCGAGCACCAGCCGGCCACGATCGGAGATGGCTGATGACCGTCCGCACCGTGCAGGCACCGGCCACGCGCCGGGAGAGTTGGGCCCGATGGCGGCACCGGGCCGACGTGCGGGGCATGCCGTACCTGCTCGTCTCGCCGTTCTTCCTCGTCTTCGCGGTGTTCGGCCTGTTCCCGTTGCTGTTCACGGCGTATGTGTCGCTGACCGGTTGGAACACCCGCCGGCCTGGCTCCGAGGGCACTTTCGTCGGGCTGGACAACTACAGCAGGCTCCTGCACGACGACTACTTCTGGAACGCGCTGCGGAACACGATCGGGATCGGGATCCTGTCGGCCGTCCCGCAACTGCTTCTGGCGCTGTGGATCGCGCACATGCTGAACAGCAGGCTCCGCGGCCGGCTGTTCTTCCGGATGGGCGTGCTCGTCCCGTACGTGACCTCGGTGACGTCCGTCGCCCTGATCTACAACCAGTTGTTCGCACGGGACTTCGGCCTGGTGAATTGGACGCTGGGACTGGTCGGGCTGGGACCGGTGGACTGGCATTCGGGATCGCTGACCTCGTGGACCGCCGTCTCGGTCATGGTGATCTGGCGGTGGACCGGGTACAACGCCCTGATCTACCTGGCCGCCATGCAGGCGGTGCCGTATGAGCTCTACGAGGCTGCCGCCATCGACGGGGCCGGGCGGTTCCGGCAGTTCTGGAGCGTCACCATCCCGACGCTGCGCCCGACCATCATCTTCACGGTCATCATCTCCACCATCGGCTCGCTGCAGATGTTCGGGGAGCCCTACCTGTTCGACCTGAGCCGGAATGCCAACGGGGGCCCGGGACGCGAGTTCCAGACCGCTGTGCTGTACCTGTACCAGCAGTTCTGGTTCAACGGCCGGTACGGCTATGCCTCCGCCGTGGCCTGGGGGCTGTTCCTGGTGATCGTCGTGATCGTGCTCGTCAACCTGCTCCTGTCTCGTCGGATCCACGGGGAGGACTGATGGCCGGCGTCCTGACCCCGGCGCGCGTCCGGCCGCCGGAACACCAGCAACTGCAACGGTCCCAGAGGATCCGCGGCGGTCCTGGCTTCGGGACCTACGCGACGCTCGTGCTGCTGCTGCTGATGTCGGTGTTCCCGTTCTACTGGTCGCTCGTCGTCGCCTCGCACGACCAGGCCTCGATCTCGCGGTACCCGCCGGTCGTGGTGCCCGGTCACATGCTCTGGCAACACATCCGGACGGCCTTCCAGCAGGCCAACTTCGGCCTGGCGCTGTGGAACTCGGCGATCGTCTGCACCGTGATCACGTTCTGCGTGCTGCTCACCTCGACGCTGGCCGGGTTCGCCTTCGCACGCCTGCGTTTCCGCGGCCGGGAGGCGCTGCTCGGGTTCGTGGTGGGCACGATGCTGATCCCGACCCAGCTCGGCGTGATCCCGCTGTACATCATGGTCACCCGCTGGTTCGGCTGGAGCAACGACCTTCGGGCTGTGATCCTGCCCAGCCTGGTCAGCGCCTTCGGTGTGTTCTTCATGCGCCAGTACCTGGTCACAGCGATCCCGGTCGAACTGCTGGACGCGGCGCGAGTCGACGGCGCGTCCACGCTGCGGATCTACTGGAGCGTCGTGCTGCCGATCGCCCGTCCGGCGGCCGCCGTGCTGGGCCTGCTGACCTTCATCATGTCCTGGAACGACCTGTTCTGGCCGCTGATCGTGCTGAACTCGGAGAACCCCACGGTTCAGGTCGCCATCTCCAGCCTGGCCGCGGGCGTCACCGTGGACTACTCCCTCACCCTGACCGGTGCCGCGATCGGGACGTTCCCGATCCTCCTGGTGTTCCTCCTGCTCGGTCGCCAGATCGTCGGCGGCATCATGCAAGGGGCGGTCAAGGGATGAGCGAACACACAGTGAGCGAGCAGGGGGCCCGGCGGGGCCTGGACCGAGGAGCCGTGAGCGAGGAAGGCGCTCCGCCCGGGCCTGGGCTGAGGAGCCGTCGCGCCGAAGGCGCAGACGGCGACGAGGGAAGGCCCGGGCTTCAGGAGCGCCGCCCGTGCGGACAATCAGACGGAGCATTCCCCGACGGATTCCTCTGGGGCGCAACGACATCGGCCTACCAGATCGAGGGCGCTGTCACGGCCGACGGCCGGGGCGAGTCGATCTGGGATTCCTTCTGCCGGCGCCCGGGTGCCGTGGCCGGAGGCGACACCGGGGAGGTGGCGTGCGACCACTTCCACCGGTACGCCGAGGACGTCGACCTGCTGGCCTGGCTCGGCCTGCGCGCCTACCGGTTCTCGGTGGCCTGGCCGCGGATCCAGCCGTCGGGTTCCGGCACGGCCAACGAGAAGGGGCTTGGCTTCTACGACCGGCTGGTGGACCTGCTGCTGGCACGCGGGGTGCTGCCCATGATCACGCTCTACCACTGGGACCTGCCGCAGGCCCTGCAGGACGGCGGCGGGTGGGCGGCCCGGGAGACCGCGCAGAGGTTCGCCGACTTCGCGGCCGTCGTGGCCGCGCGGCTGGGCGACCGGGTCAGGCACTGGACCACGCTGAACGAGCCCTGGTGTTCCGCGTTCCTCGGCTACGGCTCCGGCTTGCACGCACCCGGGATCAAGGACCAGGCGCAGAGCCTGCGGGCCGCGCACCATCTGCTGCTCGCCCACGGCCTCGGGATGCAGGCGCTGCGTGCCGGGCTGCCTGACGATGCACAGCTGGCGATCGCGCTCAACGTGCACCAGTTCGACCCGGCCTCGTCCAGCCCCGCCGATCTGGCTGCCACCCGCCGGGTGGATGCCGTGGCGAACCGGGTCTTCCTGGATCCGCTGTTCCACGCCACCTACCCGGAGGATCTGCTCGCCGCGACCGCGGACCTGTCCGACTGGCGGTTCGTCCGGCCCGGCGACCTGGACCGGATCGCGGCGCCGATCGACGCACTCGGCGTCAACTACTACTGCCCGACGAAGGTGTCCGCCCGGCCCACCTGGGTTCCGGGGGACGAACCGGTCAACGAGGCGTTCCCGGGCTGCGAGCAGGTGGAGTTGAGCTGGGCGCCGGGCGAACACACCGCGATGGGCTGGCCGGTAGATCCGTCCGGGCTGGCCAGGCTGCTGGTGCGGCTGTCCGGTGACCTGCCCGGCGTGCCCCTGATGGTGACCGAGAACGGGGCCGCGGACAACACCGGACCGAGCGAGGGCACGGTGGACGACCGGGCCCGGATCGACTACCTCGCGCGGCACGTGGCGGCCGCACGGGAAGCGATCCGGCTGGGCGTGGACCTGCGCGGCTACTTCGTCTGGTCGCTGCTGGACAACCTGGAATGGACCTGGGGATACGCACAGCGCTTCGGGCTGATCCACGTGGACTACACCTCCGGGCGGCGCACGCCGAAGCGCAGTGCCGGCTGGTTCCGGGAGCTGATCGGGACGGGCGGCGGCGGGTCGGCGGCCTGAAGGTGATCCAATCGGGGCCGAAGGTGAGATTCTGGCCCGTCAAGATGTGCTCGTGACGCTGCGGGGAGGACATCGCTGTGACCCAGATTCGAGCGAGTCAGCCGCAGCCCGGCCTCCGCGAAGCGGCTTCGCACCGACCGCCCACCCTGGAGACGGTGGCTGCGCTGGCCGGAGTGTCACGGGCAACCGTCTCGCGGGTGATCAACAATGCCAGCAACGTCTCGGCGGAGATCCGGGCAGCGGTCGAGGTCGCCATCGAGCGGGTCGGGTATGTGCCCAACCGGGCCGCTCGCAGCCTGGTCACCCGCCGGACCAACTCGATCGCGCTGGTGGTGCGGGAGGCCATCGACTTCGGCTTCGCCGACCCCTACCTGGCCAGCATCGTCGTGGCTGCCAGTCAGTCCCTCGCCGGCAGCGACGTCCAGCTGGCGGTGATGATGGCAAGCAACGACGAGGACCACGCCAAGCTGGCCCGCTACGTCCAGGTCGCCCATGTCGACGGGGTGATCCTGATCTCGGTGCACGATGACGATCGGCTGCCGCTGGCGCTGCTGCGCGCCGGGGTTCCCATGGTGGTCGGGGGACGGCCGCCGATCCCGCTGCCGGGCGCCTGCTACGTCGACGCGGACAACCCTGCCGGGGCGGCGCTCGCCGCCGAGCACCTGTTGGCCACCGGTCGCAGGCGCCTGGCGATGATCTCCGGACCGGCGGACATGACGGCGAGCATCGACCGGCTGGACGGCTTCCGGGCGGCCCTGCGTGCCGCGGGCCAGCCCCCACCGGCAGTGGAGTACGGCAACTTCACCCGCGAGTCCGGCGAGGCGGCGATGACGGAACTGCTGCGCCGCGATCCGGACCTGGACGGCATCTTCGCGGCGAACGACCTGATGGCCATCGGAGGGCTGCGGGCCCTGCGGAACGCCGGGCGCGACGTACCCGGTCAGGTCGCGGTGATCGGCTTCGACGACGTCGAGCTGAGCAAGCACACCGAGCCGCCGCTGACCACCATCGACCAGGCCATCGCGCAGCAGGCGCGGACCATGGTCGAGTTGCTGCTGGCCCAGATCGACGGTCACCCCGACGTAGGGCCGCACATCCTGCCGACCCGTCTGGTCCGCCGCGGCACCAGCTGACCCCGTGCGGCTCTCACCCGTCCGTGGCCGCCTGCAGCATGGCCTCGGCAAGGGCGATGTCGTCGGCGGTGGCGATCCGGAACACCTCCGCGGGCGCCGGCACTGTCCGGATCCTGCCGCCGAGCGCCTGGGCCAGTCTGGCCAGGAGATCGGCGCCCGACCGGCGAAACTGCTCAGGGGTGGCCGACTCGAGCACGGTCACCAGCCAGTCCGACCAGCCCGCCTGCGGGCCGTAGACCATGCGGTAGCCGGCCCGGTCCGGTGTCGAGGTGATCAGGCCGTCCGGGTCCACCCACTTGAGCGTGTCCGTCACCGGCCGGACCGGGACTCACCAGGTCGCGGTTCACCAGGTCGCGGTTCACCAGGTCGCGGTTCACCAGGTCGCGGTTCACCAGGTCACGGTTGGAACAGGCTTCGCCGAGCAGCGTGGTGGTCACTGTCCGGACCAGCGACTGCGGGACGAGTGGGTAGAGCGGATCGTGCACGAGCACCGGCCGGGGTTCCCGTGCGGTCAGCCGGCGGAGGACTGCCAGCGTCCCGTTCTCGGGGCCGATGAGGCCCTCGGGCGAGACCTCGACCTCAGCGGCGGTACCTGCCGTGCCTGCTGACGGCAGCACCTGGCCCACCGGTTCAGCCAGTTCGGCGGGGACCGCCAGCACGATGGTCGAGACCCGGCCGGAGCCGATCAACAGGTCTACCGAGCGCCGAACCAGCGAACGGCCGCCCAGCTCTCGCAGGGCGGCCGCGCCGGATGGTGCGTCCGGATCGTCCCGGACAACAGGTATGACAGCCAGCACACGATGGGCGTCAGCCACCGGCGTGGACCGTCAGCGTGAGGTCAGGAAGCCAGCACCTCGTTGAGGATGGCCTCCGCCTTGTCCTCGTTGGTGTGCTCGGCGAGCGCCAGCTCGGACACCAAGATCTGCCGGGCCTTGGCGAGCATCCGCTTTTCACCGGCGGAGAGTCCACGGTCCTGGTCGCGACGCCACAGGTCGCGGACCACCTCGGCGACCTTGATCACGTCACCGGAAGCGAGCTTCTCGAGGTTCGCCTTGTAGCGGCGGGACCAGTTCGTCGGTTCCTCGGCGTAAGGTGCTCGCAGTACCTGAAATACCCGATCAAGACCTTCTTGGCCCACCACGTCACGAACACCGACCAAGTCGACGTTCTGGGCAGGGACCTCGATGGTCAAATCTCCTTGGGCGACCTTGAGGACCAGGTACTGTCGCTCCTCCCCCTTGATTACCCTGGTCTTGATCTCTTCGATGAGCGCGGCCCCGTGATGGGGGTACACAACCGTCTCGCCGACCGTGAAAGCCATGTGGTCTTATCCCCTTTCCCAGCTTCGATGGTATCACGCCAAGGAAGGAGCGTCACGGCGCGGAGACATCGTTTGCGCAGGTCAGAGGCCTGATTACGGAGAGCGAAGAGCTTGACAGAAGGCCCTTGACATGCATGTCAGGCCGCTTCACCCGGGTATGCGAGCGGTTGACCACGCAACGGTAGGCTTCGCACCGACGCTGCCGGCGGGGCGCCTGCAGCGGAGTTCAGCTGAGGAGGAACGCGCCGTGAAGCGCTCTGCGCGCCGTCCCGCGAGGCTCGCCCGCCTGGGGTTCACGCTCGCCGTGGCCGTTCTGGCCCTGACGGCCTGCGAGCTGGGCAACCCGGCGACGGGCACCAGCCCCTATCCGGCCAGCGACGGTACCGACGGCACGATCACCGACCCGGCGGGCGGAACGAACATCTCGCTACAGAACTTCCTGCTGGTCAGCGAGGGCCGGGGCCAGCCGGGCAACCTGGTCGGGGCGATCGCCAACGACGGCAGGGCCAGCGTCACCGTGAGCCTGACCCTGTACAAGGACGATTCGGCTGCCACCGCGTCGCAGTCGGACGGGGAGTCCTCGGTCGAGGTGCCGGCCGGCGGATTGGTGACGCTCGGCCAGCCGGCCGCAGTGGCCACCGGCGCCGCCGCCCCCTCGCTGGTCCTGGGCAGCACCCCCCAGCCGCCCGGCGCCCTGCTCACACTGCGGGCGCAGACCGCTGCCGGCGGCTCGGTCCAGTTCACCATCCCGGTGATGGCGCCGGTCGGGCCGTACAGCTCGCTGAAACCCACCGCGGCCCCGACCCCGTCCAGCTCGGCGACGCCCACGCCGTCCGCCTCGTCGTGAGCCGTGCCCATCCCTGACTCGTGCTGAGGGCGTCGTGCCGGGTGGCGATCAGGGCTCGAACTTGTAACCCAGACCCCGCACCGTGATCAGGAAGCGGGGGTTGGCCGGGTCCGGCTCGACCTTGCTGCGCAGCCGCTTGACGTGCACGTCCAGGGTCTTGGTGTCCCCGACGTAGTCCGCACCCCAGACCCGGTCGATCAGCTGCATCCGGGTCAGCACCCGGCCGGCATTGCGCAGCAGGATCTCCAGCAGCTCGAACTCCTTGAGCGGCATGGCCACCGGCTGGTTGTCGACGGTGACCACGTGCCGCTCCACGTCCATCCGGACCGGGCCTGCCTCCACCGTGGACGGGGTGAGCGTCTCCTGCTCGTTGCCCCGCCTCAGCACGGCGCGCACCCGGGCCACCAGTTCACGAGAGGAGTACGGCTTGGTGACGTAGTCGTCGGCGCCCAGTTCGAGCCCGACGACCTTGTCGATCTCGCTGTCCTTCGCGGTCAGCATGATCACCGGGACATTCCCCCGGGAGCGCAGCTGGCGGCAGACCTCGGTGCCCGGGATGCCGGGCAGCATCAGGTCGAGCAGCACCAGGTCGGCGCCGTTGCGGTCGTACTCCTCCAGCGCGGCCGGCCCGTCGTCGGCGACGGCCACCTCGTATCCCTCCTTGCGCAGGAGGTACGACAGCGGGTCGCTGAACGACTCTTCGTCCTCGACGACGAGGATGCGGGTCACGGTGTTGCTCCCCTCGGTTCGGCTGGCAGGCGTCGCGGTGAAGGCTTCTGTTCCGGATCGCCGGTCGCGTCGACGCGGCCGTCGCCGTCCGTCTCCTGCGGCCCGTCGCCGTCCGGCCGGTCCGCGGGCACGGAGCTGCCGGTGGGAGGACCCGCCGGCACCGGTGCCGGTGGGGGTGGGGGTGGCGGTTGGGCCGGCGGCGCAGCCACGGGCGCAGCCGCGGGCAGGCCCGACCGTCCGCTCGCCGTGATCGGCAGGTGGGTCGACTCGGGCAGCCGGAGGGTGAACGTCGAGCCCTGCCCCGGCATGCTCCAGACGGTGACCTCGCCACCGTGGTTGGCCGCCACGTGCTTGACGATGCTCAGCCCCAGGCCGGTCCCGCCCGTGGCCCGCGAGCGCGCCGGGTCGACCCGGTAGAAGCGCTCGAAGATCCGCGCCTGGTCGCCGGCCGTGATGCCGATGCCCTGATCGCTGACCGTGATCTCGACCAGCCCGCCGTCGCGGCGCACGCCGACGCCGACCCTCGTCCCGTCCGGGGAGTAGGCGATCGCGTTGTCCACCAGGTTGCGCACCGCGGTCACCAGGAGGTTGTGGTCGCCGTAGACGACCGCGCCGGTGTCGCCGCCGATCACGACCTCCATCCGCTTGGCCTGGGCGACCAGCCGGCAGCGGTCGACCGCCTCGGCCACCATGTCGTCAACCTCCACCAGCTCGGGCGGGTGCAGAGCGTCCGCCACCTGCAACCGGGACAGGTCGATGATCTCCTGCACCAGGGTGGACAGCCGCAGAGACTCCCGCTGCATCCGCTCGGCGAAGTGCCGCACCGCGTCCGGATCGTCGGCCGCGTCGGCCACCGCCTCCGCCAGCAGGTGCAGGGCCCCGATCGGGGTCTTCAGCTCGTGACTGACGTTGGCCACGAAGTCGCGGCGGATCTCCTCCACCCGCCGGGCCTCGGTGCGGTCGTCGACCAGCACCAGGACGTGGTCGGCACCCAGTGGCGCCACCCGGGCGTAGACCACGAGCCGGGCCCGCCCGAACGGGCCGCGGGGCAGCTCAAGCTCGCGCTCCTGGATCAGTCCTGACCGCCGGACCTCGGTGGCCATCTCGCGTAGCTCGCCGTGCATCAGCTCGTGCCCGCGCACCAGGCCGAAGGCGTACGCGGCCGGGCTGGCCTTGGCCACCCCGTCGGTCAGGTCGAGGACGACGGCCGCCGATCGCAGCACGCCCAGCACCTCGGTGACGCCGGAGGGGAGCTCGGGCTCGGCGTACCCGCTGAGGCCCAGCCGTTCCCGCTCGCTCACCCGGAACGCGAGCACGCCGAGTGCGCCGGCCACCAGGCCGGCCACGCCGGACACCACGGCGGTCCAGAACGGGCTCACAGCGCCAGCGTAGGGCTGCCGCGCACCGTCCCAGCTCACCTGCCGCCCGTACGGCAGATGCCTTCTTACGGAGTTCACCTGCCGTGCGGGGTCCGTTCACTGCAAGCTGCCAGCGTTCAGCACGCTGCTCGCGCCGGGTCCGCCGGCCAAGCCGCCACCCGGCCCCGCGCTGCGTACCGGGCCGGGCCGGGGGCATGCTGTGCGGGACGGACATGCGGGCCGGACGGAAGGGAGCGTCATGCGCGAGCAGTTCCACGACGAGCTGGCAGGCCTGTCCGACCAGATGGTCGAGATGACCCGCTTGGTGGGTTCTGCCATAGCCCGGGCGACGACCGCGCTGCTCGATGCCGACCTCACCCTGGCCGAGACCGTGATCACGGCCGACGAGACCATCGACGCGCTGCAGCTGGAGCTGGAGGAGAGGGCCCTGGCCCTGCTCGCCCGGCAGCAGCCGGTGGCCACCGACCTGCGCGTCATCGTGACCAGCCTGCGGATGAGCGCCGACCTCGAGCGGATGGGCGACCTGGCCCGGCACCTGGCCAAGCTGGCCCGGATGCGGTACCCGAACTCTGCGGTCCCGGCCGAGCTGCGGGCGACAGTGCTGCAGATGGGACAGGTGGCCGAGCGGATCGTGGCCAAGGCGGGCAGCGTGATCGCGACCCGCGACGTCGTGGTCGCCGACGAACTCGAGACGGATGACGACGCGATGGACGAGCTGCACCGGCACGTGTTCAGCGCGCTGCTGTCTCCCACCTGGGTTCACGGCATCGAGACCGCCGTCGACATCACCCTGTGCGGGCGTTACTACGAGCGGTTCGCCGACCATGCGGTCTCGGTGGCGCGGCGCGTGGTCTTCCTCGCCACCGGCGAGCGCCGGGCCCCCCGCGACCGGCTGGAGCCGCCGAGCCTTCAGCACCCCTGAGGTCTGAGCGCGCAGAGGTGGCGGGCTAGCGGCCCTGGGCGGCGACGGCTGCGGCGGCGCTGGCGGCGGCCTCGGGGTCGAGGTATTCGCCGCCGCGCACCAACGGGTTCAGCTCCTCGTCCAGCCGGTAGAGCAGCGGGATACCGGTCGGGATGTTCAGCGCCGCGATGTCGGCGTCGCTGATCCCGTCCAGGTGCTTGACCAGGGCGCGCAGCGAGTTGCCGTGCGCCGCGAGCAGCACCACCTGGCCGGAGCGCAGGTCGGGGATCACGTCGGACTCCCAGTACGGGAGCATCCGGGCCACGACGTCCTTGAGGCACTCGGTGGCCGGCATCGCCGGGCCGAGGTCGGCGTAGCGCGGGTCGCCGGCCTGGGAGAACTCGTCACCGGGGTCGATCGGCGGCGGCGGGACGTCGTAGGAGCGGCGCCAGAGCATGAACTGCTCCTCGCCGAACTGCTCCAGGGTCTGCTTCTTGTTCTTGCCCTGCAGCGCGCCGTAGTGCCGCTCGTTCAGCCGCCAGTCCCGCTTGACCGGGATCCAGTGCCGGTCGGCCACGTCCAGGGCGAGGTTGGCGGTGGTGATCGCCCGGCGCAGCAGCGAGGTGTGTACGACGTCGGGCAGCACGCCCGCCTCGGCCAGCAGCCGGCCCCCGGACTCGGCCTCGACCCGGCCCCGGTCCGACAGCGGCACGTCGACCCAGCCGGTGAAGAGGTTCTTCGCGTTCCAGTCGCTCTCGCCGTGACGGAGCAGGACCAGCGTGTGCGTCATGACGGCCAGGTTAGTGGTCGGCATCCGGGGCGCTGTCGAGGAGGTGCCGGAACGCCTCGAGGTTGCGGGTGGACTCGCCGCGATCGAGCCGCCAGGCCCACTCCCGGCGGATCGCGGTGGCGAAACCCAGCGCGAGCAACTCGTTGAAGGACGAGTCCGCGACGGTCAGCACGGCGCCCAGCAGGTCGTCCAGGGTCTGCTCGGTCACGCCCTCGGCCGGCAGGCGGCCGACCAGGTAGACGTCGCCGACCCGGTCCAGGGCGAAGGCCACGCCGGGAAGCCGGGCGTTGCGGGTCAGCAGCCAGCGGTAGACGTCCGCGTGGTTCTCGTCCGGCCGCCGGACCACGAACGCGGACACCGTGACGGCCCGCTGCCCGACCAGCAACGACACCGTGGTGCGCAGCTTGGCCTCACCGGGCAGCTGGGCGACGTACTCCCCCGGCCGCACGCCCGGCTCGTACTCGACCCCGCTGCCCGCCAGCCAGGTCCGGACCGCGGCGTCGGCCTGTGGATCCACCCGGCTCAGGGCGCCACCGCCAGGTAGCCGTCCACGGGTTCGAGTCGCTGCTCGATCGCCGAGCCGTCGACGTGCCGGTGATCGCCGAGCGCGCCCGAGTACACCTCGAGGGTCGACTCGACAGTGGCGTCCCAGCCGAAGGCGCAGGCGTGCCGCAGCGCCGCGGCGCGCATCCGCTGCCGCCGCGGGGTGTCGCCGAGCAGGTCGGCGAGCGCGCCTGCCCAGACGACCGGGTCATGCCCGTCCACGAGCAGGCCGGTCCGCCCGTCGGCCACCGCCGTGGGCAGGCCGCCGGTCCGGGCGGCGACGACGGGCGTGCCGCAGGCCTGCGCCTCGATCGCGACCAGCCCGAACGACTCGTTGTAGGACGGCACCGCGACCAGGTCGGCGGCCCGGTACCAGTCGGCCAGCACGGGACGGCTGACCGGCGGGTGGAAGCGGACCAGGTCGGCGATGCCGAGGTCGGCCGCGAGCAGCTGGAGTTCCTCCGGGCGCTCGAGCCCGGTGCCGCTCGGCCCGCCGAGAACGGCGACCTGGAGGTGCTGGCTGCGCTCGGGGTCGTCACGGACCAGCTCGGCAGCCGCCCTCAGCAGGACGTCCGGAGCCTTCAGCGGCTGGATCCGTCCGACGAAGAGCAGCAGCCGGGCGCGCTGGTCGACGCCCAGGCGGCGGCGGGCCGCTCGCTGGCCGTCGGGGCCACCCGGGGTGAAGGTGTCCAGGTCGACGCCCGGCGGGACCACGGCGATCCGGTGCCGGTCGGCCCCGTAGAGCCTGGTCAGCTGGCGGGCCTCCTCGTCGGTGTTGGCCAGCAGCCGGTCCGCGGCCGCGACCACCTGCTCCTCGCCGATCACCCGGCCGACCGGTTCGGCGGCGTCGCCGACCGCCAGCGAGGCGTTCTTCACCTTGGCCATGGTGTGCATGGTGTGCACCAGAGGGACGTCCCAGCGGTCCGCCGCAAGCCAGCCCACCTGCCCGGACAACCAGTAGTGCGAGTGCACCAGGTCGTACCAGCCGGGCTCGTGCCGGGCCTCGATCCGCAGCAGCCCACCCGCGAAGGCGCATAGCTGGCCGGGCAGGTCGCTCTTCGACAGTCCCTCGAACGGCCCCGCTGAGATGTGCCTGACCAGTACGCCCGGGGCCAGCTGCGCCACCGGCGCGGCAGCGCTCGAGGTCGCGCGGGTGAAGATCTCGACCTCGGTGCCGGCCCGGGCCAGCCGTCGCGCGGTCTCGACCACGTAGACGTTCAGGCCACCGGCGTCGCCTGTGCCGGGCTGCTCCAGCGGCGAGGTGTGCACCGACACCATGGCCACCCGCCGCGGCTGGACGGCTCGCCCCACCCGCTCTCCCTCCGAAGTCGCTCCGCCGGCCTGCCCTGATCGGGCCCGTGCCCGACCGGGTTCCCGGTACCCGAGACACCGGTGTCGTCAACCCGTCCGGCCACGGACTTTAGTCCCAGCGCTGCGGGTCCGATGCCCCGGGACCGGTTCCGGTCACCCGGCCGGCCGACGCGAGGGGCCGCTACGCTGCGACGATGCGCAGGCCGACCGGGCCCGTGGGCACCGTCACGCGGGGTACCACGAACCCGAACCGGTTGCGCCGGGTGGACCGCTGGCTGGCCGGGCCGCAGGCCTGGCGGCTGCGTCGCGCCGCCGACCCCGTGGTGGTCGACCTCGGCTTCGGCGCCGCCGCGGTGACCGTGGTGGAGCTCCTCGACCGGCTGCGACGGGTGCGGGCCGACGTCCAGGTGGTCGGGGTGGAGATCGACCCGGAGCGGGTCGCCGCCGCGCAGCCGCTGGCCCGGCCGGGGCTGCGATTCGCCCTGGGCGGGTTCGAGATCCCCCTGCCGGACGGACGCCGACCCGTCCTGGTCCGCGCGTTCAACGTGCTGCGCCAGTACGCCGAGGCCGAGGTGGAACCCGCCTGGCAGCAGGTCCGCTCCCGGCTCGGGCCCGGCGGGCTGCTGGTGGACGGCACCTGCGACGAGATCGGGCGGCGGGCGACCTGGGTGGCGGTGACCGCGGCCGAGGGTCCGGTCTCGCTCACGCTGTCGACCCGGCTGGCCGGGCTGCGGCTGCCGTCCGAGCTGGCCGAGCGGCTGCCCAAGGTGCTGATCCACCGCAACGTGCCGGGCGAGCGCGTGCACGAGTTCCTGACCGCGCTCGACCGCGCCTGGGTGCACCAGGCGGCGCTCGGCGGGTTCGGGGCCCGGCAGCGGTGGCTGGCCGCCGTGGCACAGCTGCAGGCGGACGGCTGGCCGGTGCTGGGCGGGCCGGCCCGCTGGCGGCTCGGCGAGCTGACCGTGGTCTGGGACGCCGTCCGGCCGGGCCCGGGCAGTTGATCACGGACCCGCATCCAGGGCCGCGTGGAAGGCCCGCTCCGCCGTCGCGCCGAACGGGACGAAACGAACCAGCTCGATCCCGGCCGCGACCCCCGAGGCGGCCGCGTCACGGACCGCCTGTACGGCGATGCGTGCCACCTCGTCGACGTTCCAGCCGTACGCGCCGGCGCTGATCGCCGGGAAGGCCACCGAGGTCGCGCCGAGCCCGGCCGCAACCCGCAGCGACTCGGTGAAGCAGGACGCCAGCAGCCCCGGGTCGGTCTGCCCGCGGTGCCGGTTCGGCCCCACGGTGTGCACCACCCAGCGGGCCGGCAGCTCACCGGCGCCGGTGGCCACCGCCCGGCCGACCGGCAGGCCGTCCGGGAAGTCGGTCCGGCGCACCCGGCGGCACTCCTCGAGCAGGGCGGGGCCGCCCGCTGCGTGGATCGCCCCGTCCACCCCGCCGCCGCCGAGCAGCGTGGAGTTCGCCGCGTTGACGATCACGTCCACCCGCTGCCGGGTGAGGTCACCCGCGACGATCTCGATCAGCATCACACCAGCACCTCCGGGACATCAGATCTCCAGCACCAGCGTCACCGGGCCGTCGTTGACCAGCTCGACCGCCATCTCGGCCCCGAACCTGCCGGTCGCGACCTCGACCCCGAGTTCGCGCAACGCCTGGACGACCGCGTCGACGAGAGGCTCGGCCACGGGACCGGGCGCAGCCGCGATCCAGCTCGGGCGGCGCCCCTTGCGGGTGTCGGCGTACAGCGTGAACTGGCTGATCACCAGGACCGGCGCGCCGTTGTCCAGCGCACTGCACTCGTCCCGACCGGCGTCCGGGCCGCCCGGGTGGCGAAGAATCCGCAGGTCGGCGACCTTGCGGGCGAGCCGCACAGCCTGCTCCGGCGAGTCGTCATGGGTCACCCCGACCAGGACGGCCAGACCCGGCCGGTCAATGGCGCCGACCACCTCGCCGCCGACCCGCACCGCTGCCCGGCTGACCCGTTGCACCACCGCTCGCATGGCTCAGAACCCGAACGCCTCGAGCGTGCCCACCGTCCGGCCCCCGCCCAGAACCGGGACGGCGGCCAGCTCGTCGAGCACGGGACCGTGCACGCCGAGGCGGCGAAGCAGCGCGCTGATCACGACAAGACGCGCCCGCTCGGAGCCGTCGGCGATCTTCACCACGGCGGCCCGACCATCCGGCATCGCAGCCGCGAACACGCCTTCGGCGCCGTCCTTGGCGATCAGCCCGGCGAGGCCGCTGATCAGGGTCGTCACCTCTCGACCGGTGCCGCCGAGCCACTCCGGATGAGTCCGGACGGCCTGCGCGACCCGGTTCTCGGCGCTGCCCGGCCGCGCGCTGGCGATCCGGGCGAAGGCGCAGGCCAGGCCCAGCACCGAGATGGCGTGCACCGGCGCCCCGCAGCCATCCACACCGAGCGCGCTGACGGGCTCGCCGGCCAGATCGGCCACGGTCTCGGCCATCAACTGCTGCAGCGGATGGTCGGTCTCCAGGTAGCCGGTCGCCGGCCAACCGTTCTCCACGCAGGTCAGCAGCATCGCGGCGTGCTGGCCCGAGCAGTTCTGCGCCAGGGCTGACGGTGGCCGCTGCTCGCACTCCCAGCGCACCCGCTCGGGCACCCCGAGCGGCAACCCCGGGGTGTTCCGCAGCGCGCGCTCGTCCAGGCCCGCGGCCAGCAGGATGCGCTGCACCCCGTCCAGATGGAAGCGCTCACCGGAGTGGCTCGAGCTGGCCAGCGCGAGCAGTGCCCCGTCCAGCGCCAGCCCCGCACGCAGCATGGCGACCGCCTGCATCAGCTTGGCCGCGGAACGGGGGAAGATCGCGGTGCCGGGCGTTCCCGCCGAGGCGATCAGGTCACCATCGGCGTCCACGGCCACGGCGGTGCCGTGGTGGACGCTCTCGACAAAGCCGGAGCGGGCGACGCGCGCGACGACGGTATGGGTCACGTCGCGTGAGCGTAAGCCATCCGGCGCCGGACGGAAGCGTCCGCGGGGTCAGCCCTGCGGGACGGTGACCTCACCGGACATGTACCGGCGGGCGATCTCCTCGGTCAGCGCGTCGACCACGGTCTGCACATCACGCCGGGTCCGGCTGACCCGCGCCTCGATGTCGACCAGCCGGTCCAGGGCGTCGGCCAGGTCGGCGTCGCTCATCGACCGGGCATCGGAGCCGCCGACGTCCGCGACCGCGCGCTCGGCCTCGCGCCGGTGCTCGCCGACCCGGCTGGGCTCGGACCCGAGGTGACGTCCCAGGCCGTGATCCGCGCGGCGCTCCTGGCCGAGGATCCGGGCCAGCGCGCCGGCGATCTCGGCGTCCGACTTCGGCTGCTGGGCCAGCGGCCCGTCACCGTGCCGGGCTGCCTGCTCGGCGCGCAGGATGTCGATCCGGCCCTGCAGCAGGCGCCGGGCGTAGGACAGGTCGGCCTCTTCCTGATCGGCGTCCGCGCGCCGGACCCGCACCTCGTCGAGGGTCATGGCGTCCAGCCCCTCGATGAAATGGGGGCCGAGCACCCGATCCACGCGCCGGCGACCGCCGGCGAGGTACTCCGTCATCGTCTCTCCCTGACACGGCTGCCCGTCGAGCGTCTGGCCGCCGGGTGCCCGTGCCTCCCGGGCGCCCAGGCCTGGCGGTCTTGAGGGTACCCCGCCGTGGTGTCTCTGCGTAGCCATTCAGTCACAGACATGGTCATCGCGCCGTTCTGCACGGGCAGGGCGGCGGCCCGGCCCACGATCGCGCCGTCGCCTCCGCGGCTCCTACCAGGACCCGTACGAGGACGATCCCCGGCCGCCGCTCATCCGGCGCACGGCCGGACGGACGTCGGTGACGTACACCGCGGCGGCCACCACGGCGATCAGGTTGAAGAAGTTGAGCGGCGTCATCAGCGTGATCGGGTACAGCGAGATGAACCCGATCGCGGCCGCGACGCCGAGGAAGATCAGCCAGAGCTGCTTGGTCTGCTTGCTCGCGGCGACGAAGGCCGCGGGCCGCTGCCGGATGGCATCGACCAAGGCGTAGAGCTGCAGCGCGAACGCCAGCAGGCCCAGGCCAAGCATCACGAGCAGAGCCACGCCAGAGAAGGAGAACATGCACCAAGCCTACGGAAGCCCGGAAGCCCTCATCGCCCGGCCGCCGCCGACCACCCGGCGGCAGGGACGCGAGGGCGCCGCCGACCACCCGCGGCAGTGACAAGGGGACCGGCCGCCCCCCGGCGACCGGTCCCCGTCCTACCTCAGTCGCCGATCTTCCCGCCGGCGTCCTCGGCCGCCTTGGCAGCGGCGTCAGCGGTCTTGCGGGCGCTGGTCGCGGCACCCTTGGCGGCCGCACGCGTGCCGGCGGCGCGCTTGCGGGCGGTCGTGGCGGTGCGCTTGGCCGCGGCCTTGGTGGCCTCGACATCGCCCGCAACGGCCTGCTCGGTCTCCGCGACGGTCTCGGCCACGTCGTGCCGTGCGATGCCGACGGCCTCGCGGGCGGCGGCGGCGGTCTCGTCCACGGCCTTGCGCGCCGTGGTGACCGCGGCCTTGGTGCGGCTCAGCGTGACCTTGCCCTGGTGGATCAGTTCCTCGGTGGCCTTCTGCGTGCGCATCCGCTCCAGCAACACCTTGCCGCGCTCGGCCAGGCTCTCGTAGCGGGCCTCGGCCTTCCCGGCGACCTCGAGGGCGCGCGAGACGGCCAGCGCCGGGACCTGCTGGGCAGCGGCCTGAAGCGACTTCGGGTCGAGCGCTTCGGTCACCTTGGCCTGGAAGGCCTTGCGGTCGAAGCCTGCGACGGCCTTCTCCAGGTCCTCCTGGGCCTTGGCGACCCGGGCCTCGACCTCGGCGCGGGTGGTGGCCGCGTTGGCGATGGCCGCCCGCACGCGCTCCACGGCCAGGTCGGTCGCGCCGACGGCTGCCCGCACCGGGGTGGAGTCCGCGACGGTCTTACGAATGTCCTCGACGATTGTCATGACGTCCCTCCATGGTCACCGCGCGTCTGGCGCGGTCGATCCGTTGTCGTTCGTGGTGTGGTGCGGCGCCCTGAGCCGTCCTGGTCGGGCTTCGCGCTGGCGGCCTTGCGGCCGGTGGCGCGGGGGCCGCCGCTGGTCGAGGGCGACGATGCCGCTCGTTTGGCGGTGCTGCGCCGTCTCTGCGGGGGCGGCGGCGCGTCCGCCTGTGCCTCGTCCCGGGCACTCTCCGCCCGGAAGGCGGTGTAGATGTCCAGGAGTACCCGCTTCTGCCGCTCGGTCAGGATCGGATCCGCGTGCACGGCCTCCTCGACCTCGGGGCGGCGGACGTCCTCGTCCAGGATCCCCGCACGCACGTAGAGCGCCTCGGCCGAGATCCGCAGACCCTTGGCGATCTGCTGGAGCACTTCGGCGGACGGCTTGCGCAGACCACGCTCGACCTGACTCAGGTACGGGTTGCTCACGCCGGCAAGGGAAGCCAACTGCCGCAACGACAGCCGCGCGTGCTCCCGCTGCTCGCGCAGGTAGCCGCCGAGGTCGCCGACCCGATCCGAGATGCTTGCCACAGCTCTATTCTTGCTAGCTAGAGCAAGCACTGCAACCTGACGCTCTGTGATGCAGGCCACAATCCACCGAGCGGGACGGGTGCTCCCGTCAGAGCAGGCCGAGCAACTGCCGCGCCTCACCCGTGCTCAGCGCCGGCCGCTGCAACTCGGCAGCCACCCGGGCGGCGCGCTCGACCAGCTCTGCGTTCGAGTGGACCGGCTGCCGCCTGGCGTACATCAGGTTGTCCTCCATGCCGACCCGCAGGTGCCCACCGAGGGCCAGCGCGGCGGCCATCACCGGCAGATGCGTCCGGCCGATCCCGGTGGCCGACCAGGACGTCACCTCGGGCGGCAGCGCCTGCACGGCTGCCACCAGGGCCTGGGCAGTGCCCGGGATCCCGCCCGGCACACCCATCACGATGTCGCAGTGGACCCGCCCGCCGTGCGGCAGCCCGCAGGTGTCCAGCAGTCGGCCGAGCGCGGCCACCTGGCCGAGGTCGAACAGCTCGAACTCGGGGACCACTCGGAGATCGCGGGCCTTCTGGAACAGGTCCACCATGAACTGCCACGGGTTGAGGAACACGTCGTCGCCGAAGTTGACCGTCCCGCAGGTGAGCGAGCAGGAGTCGGGCCGGGCGTCCAGCACCGCCAGGCGGGAGTCGAGCGAGTCGTGCACCGAGCCGCCGGTGGACAGCTGCACGACCAGGTCGGTGCGGGCCCGCAGCGCCGCCACGGTGTCCTCCAGGCGAGCGGGGTCGAGCGTCGGGCGGGCCGCATCGTCCCGGATGTGTACGTGGATCAGCCCCGCTCCGGCGGCCTGGCAGCCCTCGGCCTCGGCGACCAGCTCGTCCAGCGTGGTCGGCAGCTGGGGCCAGTCCGCCTTGGACACCTCCGCGCCGGTCGGGGCCACGGTGATCATGGTTCCGCTCACGGCGCTCATCCTCGCAGGGTCAGGCCGCGACCACGACCTCCTGCGCCGCGGGCACCCCGGCGACCGTCAGTGTGGCGTCCACCGGTGTCGACCGCTTGATCAGGGCCAATGCGACCGGTCCCAGCTCATGATGCCGGACGGCGGTGGTCACCAGGCCGATCTGCCGGTCGCCGAGCAGCACGGCGTCCCCGTGCGCGGGCAGGACGTTCTCGGTGCCGTCCAGGTGCAGCAGGACGAGGCGGCGAGGCGGCCGTCCGAGGTTGTGCACCCGGGCCACCGTCTCCTGCCCGCGGTAGCACCCCTTCTGCAGGTGGACGGCCGTGCGCAGCCAGTCGACCTCGTGCGGGATGGTCCGGTGATCGGTCTCGAAACCCAGGCGCGGGCGCCAGGCAGCGACCCGGAGGGCCTCCGCGGCCCAGGTCCCCGCGGGCGGGCCGGCCGCCTCGACGTGTGCCTCCAGGCGGTCCCGGGGTACGAGCACCTCGCGCCAGGCCCGCTCGACGCCTGGATGATCATCGGCCTGCACCGCGGAGTAGGACGCACTGGTCGGCCCGAGCGCCGGCCAGGGGTCCACCCAGGCGAGCGGTTCCCCGGGCTCGCTCGACCGGCTGGACGGCTCGCCCACCACGGCCCACTGCGCGCTGACGTCCTCCAGCTCGACCCGGAGCATGAAGCGCATCCGGTCCAGCCAGTCGAACAGCGCCGCGGCCGTGCCCGGCTCGACGCCGACCCAGACCGCCTCGCCGTCGTCGACCAGGTGCAGGGCGTGCTCGACATGCCCGTGCGGGCTGAGCACGAGGGCCTCCGCGCAGCCCTGCGGCACCAGCCGGTCCAGGGCCTGAGTGGTCAGCGAGTGCAGCCAGCTGAGCCGGTCCGGGCCGCTGATCCGGAGCACGCCTCGGTGCGACAGGTCGACGGCGCCGACCCCCGATTCCAACCGTCGCTGCTCCTGGACGGGGTCACCGTAGTGCCAGGCGACGCCGCTGTCGGGGCCGTCGGCGGCGACCGCGCCGGAGCGGTGCAGCAGGGGGCTGGCGGAGAGCACGGAGGGTTCCACGCCTGCATCAGCGCCCGGGATCGCGTCCTGCTTCCCGCCCGGCCCGGGATTCCGCGACGCCGCACGCGCTGCAGGTCCCGTCCACGGACAGGTGGGTGATGTCGGTGCGGAATCCGTAGCGGGTGGCGACCTCGTCGGCCAGGGCGCGGGCCGCGACGACATCCGCCTCCTGGACGGCTCCGCAACGCCGGCAGACCAGGTGGATGTGGTCGTCATCGACCGACACCGGGTGGTAGGTGGGCGCGCCGTGGCCGAGATGGGTGTGCGAGACGACGCCGAGGTCCTCGAGCAGTTCGAGGGTGCGGTACACGGTGGACAGGCTGACCGATGGGGCCGTCTGCTGGACCCGGGCGCAGACCTGCTCCGGGGTGGCGTGACCGAGTGCCATCACCGCGTCGCGGACCAGCCTGCGCTGCGGGGTGGAACGCAGCCCGCGCAGGCGAAGGGCCTGGTCCAGGGCGTCGCTGCTGATGACCGCCACCGGGTCAG
This sequence comes from uncultured Actinomycetota bacterium, assembly GCA_963740575.1. GTDB lineage: Bacteria > Actinomycetota > Actinomycetes > Actinomycetales > Kineosporiaceae > CAVUET01. The sequence goes on from CAVUET010000008.1 coordinate 97,636, forward strand.
GATAGGACTGCCGCCTCGGCCGCTGCCCGACCCGGCTCACACCCGCTTGAGCCGCGCCGAGGCGTGCGCGCCGAGCGGCCGGCCCATCGCCGCCATCTCCATCACCCAGAGCAGATCGCCCTCGACCAGGCCGTACATCCGGGTCGCAGCCGAGTACTCCTTGGCGGTGGATGTCCGGGCCACCAGGTCGGTGTGCAGCCGGATGCTGGCGCCGGTGATGCTGCCGAGGTAGATCTCGGCGAAGCCGGTGGGGTGCACCAGCAGCAGTTCGATCTCGGCGGTGCCGGACTGCGGGTCCGCCGGCATCCGCCAGTACCCGGTCTCGCTGGCCAGCGGGCGGATCCGCTCTCCGTCGTCGTCCAGCAGCCAGGTCCGGGACCGGTAGCTCAGGAAGGGCCGGCCGTCGTGGGAGAACTCGACCTCCTGGCCGAACCGCAGGTCGGAGTCCATCGACGGGTAGCCGACCACGCCCGCACCGGCCCACACCCCGATCAGCCACGAGATCGGGACCAGGGCGGGCGGGGTGTCGGGGGTGATCTCGAACGGCACGGCGGACTCCGGAGGGCTGGGCAGCTGCCGACACCGTACCGCCGCGCGCCGGTCAGCCCCGGCGGGCCCTGACCAGCAGCAGGTAGAGCTCGCATCCGATGCACAGGCCGAAGGCGGCGTTCAGGAAGGCCGCGATCAGGGCCAGCCCCGCGGACACCAGGACCGCCGCCGGGACACCGGCCAGCGCAGCGACCAGGCCCGCACCCGTGACGACCAGGCCGACGGTCTGCGCGAAGCGCGGCGGCCGGGGATCCTCCAGCTCCGCCGGTGGCGACAGCCGGGGCCGGACCAGGCGCCGGAACGCCAGGCTGTACGGCGTGGCCTGGATGCCGCCGGCGGCTCCCACCGCGAAGACGGCGGCCTGGGCGGCCAGCAGCCACGGACTGTCGAGCAGGATGGCGAGCGCCAACACGACGCCGGTCAGGCCCGCGACGAAGCGGGGGCCTCGGGGGTCGATGCCGGTGGGCGCGGCGGTACCGAAACCGGTGGACACGGCAACTCCCTCAGAGACGGCGATCAGAGACATCGCGACCCGAGACATCGCGACCCGAGACATCGCGACCCGAGACATCGCGACCGCCGGCCGCCGCGGGCAGAGCGGTCCGCACCTGTTCGGCCGTCGGAACCCCCACCGTGCGGCTGACCACCACGCCGGAGCCGTCCAGGACCAGCACGGTCGGCGTGCGCCGGATCGTCAGCCGCCGGATCAGGCCGAGGTGCTCCTCGGCGTCCACCTCGACGTGCCGCACCCCGGGCGTCGACTCGGCGACCCTGCCCAGCACCAGGCGGGCCGCCCGGCAGGGCGCGCAGAACTGCGTCGAGATCTGCAGCAGCGTGGCCCGATCGCCGAGCGGGCTGCCGAGCTCGCCGGGGTGCACCCTCAGGTCGCCACCCTCGCGCCTGGCCCGGCCGTCGCGCGAGCGCCGCCGCAGGCCGAATCCGCAGGCCAGGACCAGCAGGACGGCGACGACCAGGACGCGCACGAGCACGGGATTCACGTCGACCCACAACAATGCAGTCCAGCCTGTTGCATCCCGGCGTCCACATCGCGAGACCGGGTGCCGGTCCGGCCCGGGTACACCGGGACGATCCGGCCGAAGGCGGGCGGCTGCCTGCCGCGAGCCGGGTCGGCTATCCGGCGAGCAGCAGCGCCACGGCGTAGGCCGCCATCCCGGACGCGGCGACCGGAACCGCGGCGCCGCAGAGCATCCCGAGCGGGCTCCTGGCCGCGCGCTGCGCCAGGACCAGCCGGTCCAGCGCCATCACCACCACGGACACGGCCAGGCCGGCGACCAGGGACGCCAGCCGCGGGCTGCCGAGCACCTCGACCGTCACCGCCGACGCAGCCGCCCCGGCTCCGACCACCGACCATCCGCTCGCCCTGGGCGGCAGCGGGAGCGCCCCCACGAGCCGCGCGACCGCCAGGGCCGCGGCAGCGACCACGACCCCGTGCACGCCGAGCGTCGTGGTCGGCAGCAGGACCCAGCCCGCGCCGAGGACCGCCACCACCTCGCCGGCCAGCGTCCCGGTCACGGATTCGACCAGGTGCTCCCGCCGGCCCCCGCGCAGCAACTGGTGCACGAAGGCGGCCAGCACGGCGAACGCGATCACCACGGCGAACGTCCCCAACGGCCGGGACCGCTCCCGCGCCAGCAGGGCCAGACCCACCCCGGCCCAGCCGGTGATCGCCACCACGATCGAGGTGCCGCGCCGGTCCGGCAGCTCGACCAGGGTCGCCCAGCCGATCGCGACCAGGACCACGATCAGGGCGACGGTGGCGGCCAGGACGGAGGTGCCGGCGTAGGCGGCGAAGGCCAGTAGCGCGGCCAGGGCCGTGGACGCGAGCGCGGCGAGGAGCGCGGTCACGCGGGAATCTTGGCAGACGCGCCCGGGACGGACGTGTCACAGGCCCGGCGGGCCCACGCGGCGATCCGTCGTACGAGGTCGGCGCTGGCAGCCCCTTCCGCGTGCCGGAAGCCCGGCTCGATCCACAGCTCGGCGGGCTCACGTGCGGCCCGGGCCAGCCAGAGCGCGTGTTCCAGCGGGAAGTAGTGGTCGGCGTCACCGTGCACGATCAGCAGCGGGGTCGGCGCGATCCGCCCGATCACGGCGTCCGGAGGCTCGGGAACCGGGTCCCAGCCCCGCGCGCTGATCCGGGTCCGCAACGCCCCGGCCGTGACGGCGCGCCCGGCGCGGGTCCCGATCGCCCAGTGCACCATCTGCATCGGGGGGGTTCCGCGGTACCGCCACCGGCTCGGGCTGCTGACCGCGACCACCGCGTCGAGGCCGCCGCGCAGGGCCGCGTGCCGGATCACCACGGCGGCCCCCATCGACCAGCCGAGGGTGACCACCCGCCGGTAACCGAGCAGCCGCGCCCAGCCGACCGCCGCGTCCAGGTCGAGGACCTCCCGGTCGCCGACCGAGCTGTGGCCCCCGGACCGGCCATGGCCCCGGAAGTCGAAGGTGATCACAGCGCCGGTCCCGCGCAGGGGTTCGGCCGCGATCCGCTGCGGCAGCCGGCGCCGGGTGCCGGTGAAGCCGTGGGCGACGACGAACGCGATCTCCCGCTCCGCCTGGGCGGCGCCGACCCCGCGCCCCTGTGTGACCTTGGGCACATGGTCGGCGTTGATCCGGATCCCGTCCGCCGTGATCAGGCTGCGCCCACGTGGGTCGGCCGGCAGCGGTCGCCGTCTCGGGCTCATGACCGACATCCTGCCGGGCCGGCGTCCGCCCAGGTACCCTGGCCCTTTCACGTCCTGCAACGGTGCAGCGTGCGACGCCGGCCCGCCTGGCCACCTCAGGGACCCCGCCACCTCGGGGACCCGGCGGTGGACGGGTGACAACTATGGAGGCGCCCCGTGGCCCAGCTGCTGCTCCTGACCAATGCCCTCGCCCCCTCGGCCGAGGTTCTCCCTGCACTCGGCCTGCTGCCGCACCAGGTCCGGGTGCTGCCGGCCGAGGCAGCCGTGCTGGTGGACGCGCCGCCCGCGGACGCCGTGATCGTGGACGGGCGCCGGGATCTGGCCGGTGCGCGGTCGCTGTGCCGGCTGCTGCGCACGACGGGGCTGGCCTCACCCCTCCTGCTGGTGCTGACCGAGGGCGGGATGGCGGCCGTAGCCGCCGACTGGGGCGCTGACGACGTGCTGCTCGACTCGGCCGGACCGGCGGAGGTCGACGCTCGGTTGCGCCTCGCGGCGGGACGTAACCGGCTCGCCGAGGCCGCCCAGGAGCCGGAGTCCTCGGAGATCCGCGCCGGCGACGTGGTCGTCGACGAGGTGACCTACAGCGCGCGGGTCCGCGGCCGGCTGCTGGACCTCACGTACAAGGAGTTCGAGCTGCTGAAGTTCCTCGCGCAGCACCCCGGCCGGGTCTTCACCCGGGCCCAGCTGCTCCAGGAAGTGTGGGGCTACGACTACTTCGGCGGCACCCGGACCGTGGACGTCCACGTCCGGCGGCTGCGCGCCAAGCTGGGGCCCGAGCACGAAGCGCTGATCGGCACCGTGCGCAACGTCGGGTACCGCTTCGTACCGCCGGGCCGTGAGCGCGCCGTGGACGAGGCCACCGTCGACGCCTGACCCCGCAGGCTTTACCGGGCCGGACCCTCGAGTGCGACGTTCTCCGACGGCGGGGCCGCGATCAGGACCCGATATCGCCGAAGAACGTCGCACTCGGCGGCGGCCTTGCGCCAGCTTCGTCACGCGGTTCGGCACCGGCCCGGTCACGGGCGAGTTCAGGCCGAGGTATGCCGTGAAGGCGTCCACGTCGACGCCGCCGCCGACGCGGTCGGTGCCGTTGCGCAGTTCCAGGAAGCCGTCACCACCGTCGGCCAGGAACGAGTTCACCGTGACCCGGTAGGGCGCCGCCGGGTCGAGGGTGGTCCCGTTGAGCCTGATCGACGCGGGATCGATCTTGTCCCCGACCGGCGCCGCGGCCGACCACGAATGGTCAGCCCGTTCGAGACGCCCAGGTGCAGGAAGCGCACCGTGCCCCCGGTCTGCGCGGTCCACTGCTGCTCGAGCACCGTCTCGATCTGCGCCCCGGTGAGGGTCATCGAGACCAGCAGGTTGCCGAAGGGCTGCACCCCGAAGGCCTCCCCGTAGGTCACGTTGCCGTCGCCCTCGCCGGCCGGCGAGCTCGGGTAGGTCAGGTCGGCCCGGACACCGCCGGGGTTCATCAGCGCCATCACCGCGGCCCCGTCCCCGGCACCGCTGGTGGCCGCGAGCTGGGCGTCGGCGATCAGGTCGCCGAGGCTGGACTCGGTGTCACGGGTGATGCTGCGGGTGATCCCGGCTGTGATCGAGCCCACCAGCCGGTTGGCGATCGGGTCGGACAGCGCCTTCCACCTGGCGATCGTGGCACCGCCACTGCGATGATGAACCGCCGTCGGATCATCCATGCCTCCCCAGCAGGAACGGAACGAGGTCGCGCCGACCTCCACGGTGCAGGCGGACACCATCCGCAGTGATCCACAGCGGCCAGAGCCGGATCGTCGCGACCGCGACACATTCGCTGCGGGCAGATATGCCCCGGGCAGATCGCGGGTCCGCAGGCGGGCGATCGGGGCGACGGTGGAGTCTCCGCCAAACAAGGAGGCACCACGTGTCAACGCATCTGCACGCCGAGAGCCCGGCCGCCTTCGACGACCAGTTGTCGGCGCGCCTGCTGCACCAGCGGATCATCCTTCTCGGCGCCGCCGTGGACGACGCGGTGGCCGGGCGGGTCTGCGCCGAGTTGCTGCTGCTGTCCGCCGAGGACCCGCGCCGGGACATCAGCCTGTACGTCAACAGTCCCGGGGGTTCGGTCACCGCGGGGCTGGCGATCTACGACACGATGCGTTTGATCCCGAACGACGTGTCCACGCTGGCGATGGGCTTCGCAGCCAGCATGGGCCAGTTCCTGCTCACGGCAGGCGCTGCGGGCAAGCGGTTCAGCCTGCCGCACGCACGGATCATGATGCACCAGCCGTCCGCCGGGATCGGCGGGACCGCAGCCGACATCGCGATCCAGGCCGAGAACCTCGAGTACGTCAAGGAGCTGATCCTCTCCCTGATCGCCGAGCACTCGGGGCAGCCGAGGGAATCGATCGTCGCCGACAGCGACCGTGACCGGTGGTTCACCGCCGAGCAGGCTCGCGAGTACGGCTTGATCGACCGGGTCGTGCACACCCTCGACGACGTGCGACCGCTGACCGGCGTCCGGAAGGTGGGGCTGTAGCCATGGGCCAGTACACGATCCCGACCGTGGTCGAGCGGACACCCACGGGTGAGCGCGCGTTCGACGTGTTCAGCCGGTTGCTGTCGGAGCGGATCATCTTCCTGGGCACCGAGATCGACGACGGTGTCGCGAACGTGATCATCGCGCAGTTGCTGCACCTGGCGGCCCAGGACGCCGAGCACGACATCGGCCTGTACATCAACTCGCCGGGCGGCTCGTATACCTCGCTGATGGCGATCTACGACACGATGCAGTTCATCAAGCCGGACGTGTCCACGTTCTGCATGGGCCAGGCGGCCTCCGGTGCGGCGGTCCTGCTGGCGTCCGGCGCCGCCGGCAAGCGGTTCGTGCTCGAGCATTCGCGTGTGCTGCTGCACCAGCCGTCCGGCGGTGGCGAGGGCACGGTGTCGGACCTGTCCGTGCAGGCCCACGAGGTGCTGCGGATCCGGGCCCAGGTGGAGCAGGTGCTCAGCCGGCACACCGGCCAGGAGGTGTCCAGGCTGCGGGCGGACACCAACCGGGACAAGGTCTTCGACGCCCACGAGACGGTCGCCTACGGGCTGGCCGACGACATCGTCACCAACCAGCCGGCGCTGGAGTGACGACCGGGCCCGGCCGGGCGCACTCCCGCGACGTCAGGCGGCGATCATCACGACGCTTCCGCCTGCCGTTGCGCCCGGGCCGGGCATCGACCCATCCGGGGCGGGTGGCAGCAGCCGCTCCTGAGCCGCGAGCGCGGTCAGCGTGCGTAACGCGGCCGGCCGGGCTGCGCTGGTCAGGAGCTGCTCGGCCCTGCGGATCACGTCCACCAGCCGCATCCCGAGCGCCTCGGCCACGGCGGCCAGCACCTCGGACGACGGCTCCTTGCGGCCGCGCTCCACCTCGGACAGGTACGGCATCGACACCCGGGCCTCGGCGGCGACCTCGCGCAGGGTGCGACCCTGCTCGGTCCGCACGTCCCGCAACACCGCTCCGATCACGTTCCTCAACAAGGGTTCCCGGGCGGGAGCCCGGACCGGTTCGCGGACCGGTTCGCGGACCCGATCGCGGACTGGCTCGCGGACTGGCTCGCGGGCCGGTGGCGGGCCGGGCCACCCCCTGGCGGCGCTGCTGACCTTCGACACCGGCCGCTCCGTTCGTCGGGATCGGGACTTGCAGGGTAGGTCGGCCGATCCCGGGCAGTCCAGGCCGATCAGGCCGATTGCGCCACCGGCGAACACCGCCCGAGCAGGGCGTTCGCCCGGGACCGACCTATCGTTGAGGCCGTGAGCCACCCGCGTGCACCGCTGCCGGACGCCTCGCCCGCACCCCAACCCCGGATCCAGATCAGCGGCCGGCTGGGTCCACGGGAAACCGCTGCGGTCACCCGGCTGACCGAAGCCGCAGCCGAAGCCGACGGGGTCGGACCGCTGAGCGAGCACGTGAGCCTGCACCTGCGCTACGGCGGCGAGGGTCCGGACCGGAACATCCTGCTGCTCCTGCCGCGTGGCAGTGGCGCCGGCGGCAGTGGCGACGGCGGCAGTGGCGACGGCGCCGGTCGCGACGGCGGTCGCGACGGCGGCGGTGATGGGGACGAGGTGGTCGGGTACGCGCACCTCGACCCGACCGACCAGGTGGCGGGATCCGCGGCGGAACTCGTCGTGCACCCGGAGCACCGCCGGCACGGTTACGGCCGGATGCTGGTCGACGTGGCGTCCGCCGGGACCCCGGACGGCAGGCTGCGGCTGTGGGCGCACGGCGATCAGCCCGCCGCCCGGCGACTGGCCACGTCGATGGGGTTCAAGGTCGTGCGCCGGCTGGAGCAGTGGCGCCGTTCGCTGGCCGGACCGCTTCCGGACCTGCCCCTGCCGGACGGCGTCCGGCTGCGGGCCTTCCGCCCGGGTCGGGACGAGCAGGCCTGGCTGGAGCTGAATGCGCGTGCCTTCGCCGGGCATCCCGAGCAGGGCGGCTGGACCGAGCGCGACCTGCAGGCGCGGATGCAGGAGGCCTGGTTCGACCCGGGGGGCTTCTTGGTCGCCGAGGAGGGCCCGGCGATGATCGCCTTCCACTGGACCAAGGTGCACGGCGGTGACGATCACGGCCACGGTCACGATCCGATCGGCGAGGTCTACGTGGTCGGTGTGGATCCGGCCCAGCAGGGCCGCGGCCTGGGCCGGGCCATCACCGTGGCAGGCCTGCGCTGGCTGCAGGCCCGCGGGCTGCCGCAGGCGATGCTCTACGTCGAGGCCGACAACGTGCCGGCCCTCGCGGTGTACCGCGGCCTCGGGTTCACCTACTGGGACACCGACGTGATGTTCTACCGCAACCTGCCTGACGACCGGGCCTGACGACCGGGCCTGACGACCGGGCCTGACGACCGGGCCTGACGACCGGGCCTGACGACCGGGCCTGACGGGCTCAAGATCCCGCACCCTGGGGCCGAGGATCTGACGGGCGGGGGTGTGCCTCGTCCAGGCGGACTCGGAAGTGTTCGCTGAGTCCATAGAAGCGTGACAGCATTGACTGATATGACCAGCCCCGCCACGACCCCTGCTGCCGGTGTGGCCGCTCGCCCGGGCGCGCGCCGCAGGCCGGTCAGCGTGCCGGCAGTTCCCGTCGGCACGGTGGCGATCCTCGCCGACGGCCAGCGCCCCGCCGAGCCGGCGCAACATCCTGACCGCTTCCTCGATCGTGAGCTGTCCTGGCTGGCGTTCAACGAGCGGGTGCTGGAGCTGGCCCGTGACGGCGAACTGCCGCTGCTGGAGCGGGCCCGGTTCCTCGCGATCTTCGCCAGCAACCTGGACGAGTTCTTCATGGTCCGGGTGGCCGGGCTGAAGCGCCGGATCGCGACCGGCCTGGCCGTCACCGCGGCGAGCGGCCTGGAGCCGCGCGAGGTGCTGGACGCGATCGGCAAGAAGGCGCACGAGCTGCAGGCCCTGCACGCGGAGGTCTACCGGGACGAGGTCGCCCCGGCGCTGGCCGAGTTCGGCATCACGCTGGTGCACTGGGAGGCCCTGGCCGAGGAGGAGCAGGAGCGCCTGCACGGGTTCTTCCGGGACCAGCTCTTCCCCGTGCTCACCCCGCTGGCGGTCGACCCGGCGCACCCGTTCCCGTACATCTCCGGGCTGTCCCTGAACCTGGCCGTGATTCTGCGCAACCCGGTCACCGACAAGGAGCACTTCGCCCGGGTCAAGGTTCCGCCGCTGCTGCCCCGGTTCATCGCGGTCGACCGCGAGGACGCCCGGCAGGCCCGGTTCGTGCCGCTCGAGGATGTCATCGCCGTCCACCTGGACCAGCTCTTCCCCGGCATGGAGGTGCTGCAGCACCACACCTTCCGGGTGACCCGCAACGAGGATCTCGAGGTCGAGGAGGACGACGCCGAGAACCTGCTGCAGGCCCTGGAGAAGGAGCTCCTGCGGCGCCGCTTCGGCCCGCCCGTTCGGCTGGAGGTCACCTCGGACGTCGACCCGCACGTGCGCGACATGCTGGTGCGCGAGCTCGGGGTCAGCGATGCCGAGGTCTACAACGTGCCCGAGCCGCTGGACCTGCGCGGCCTGAACGTGATCGCCGACCTGGACGCACCTGAACTGAAGTATCCGAAGTTCGTGCCCAAGACGCACCGGCACCTGAACGAGGTCGAGACGGCCAAGCCGAGCGACGTGTTCGCCTCGATGCGGGACCGGGACATCCTGCTGCACCACCCGTACGACTCCTTCTCCACCAGCGTGCAGGCGTTCCTGGAGCAGGCTGCGGCGGACCCGAAGGTGCTGGCGATCAAGCAGACCCTGTACCGGACCAGCGGTGACTCCCCGATCGTCGACGCCCTGATCGACGCGGCGGAGGCCGGCAAGCAGGTGCTGGCCCTGGTCGAGATCAAGGCCCGGTTCGACGAGCAGGCCAACATCTCGTGGGCGCGCAAGCTGGAGCAGGCGGGCGTGCACGTGGTGTACGGCATCGTCGGGCTGAAGACGCACGCCAAGCTCAGCCTCGTGGTCCGGCAGGAGGGCGACGGGCTGCGCCGCTACTGCCACGTCGGGACCGGCAACTACAACCCGAAGACGGCCCGGCTGTACGAGGACCTCGGGATGCTCACCTGCGACACCCAGGTCGCCGAGGACCTGACCCGGCTGTTCAACCAGCTCTCCGGCTATGCCCCGAAGACGGCCTACCGGCGGCTGCTGGTCGCGCCGCGGTCGCTGCGCAGCGGTCTGCTCGATCGGATCGACCGGGAGATCGCCCACCACCAGGCCGGCCGCCCGGCGGCGATCCGCTGGAAGGTCAACTCGATCGTCGACGAGGTGCTGATCGACGCGCTGTACCGGGCCTCCCAGGCCGGCGTACCGGTCGAGGCCGTGGTGCGCGGGATCTGCGCGATCCGCCCGGGTGTGCCCGAGCTGAGCGAGAACATCACCGTGCGGAGCATCCTGGGGCGCTTCCTGGAGCACTCGCGGATCTTCTGGTTCGCCGGCGGCGGTGACCCGGCGGTGTACATCGGCAGCGCCGACATGATGCACCGCAACCTGGACCGGCGGGTGGAGGCGCTGGTCCGGCTGCGCGACCCGGGGCACATCGCCGAGCTGGACGAGCTGCTGACGATGTCGACCGACCCGGGCACGGCGTCCTGGCACCTCGGCTCGGACGGCTCGTGGACCCGGCACGCGGTCGGCGCGGACGGCCAGCCGTTGCGTGACCTGCAGACCCACCTGATCGCCACCCGCCCTCGACGGCGGGGGGCCCGGCGGAGGTGACCGGGCGACCGGGCCCGTCCACCGACCCCTTCACGGATTACCCGACGGTGCTGGCCGCCGGCGTGGTCTGTTGGCGGCCGGCCCGCGGGGGCACTGCCCGGGACCAGGACCCGGATCGGGCCGTCGAGGTGGTGCTCGTGCACCGGCCCCGGCTCGAGGACTGGTCGCTGCCCAAGGGCAAGCTGGAGCCGGGCGAGACGCTGCCCGAGTGCGCCGTCCGGGAGACCCTGGAGGAGACCGGGACCGAGGTCGTGCTCGGTCGGTCGCTGCCGCCGGTGGCATACCAATTGCCGGACGGGCGCCCCAAGGAGGTCCACTACTGGTCGGCGACCCCGGTCGCGACCCGGACGGCGACCGCGGCGCCGAGCGAGGTGGACCAGGTGGCCTGGTTGGCGCTCGGCGAGGCCAGGGCACGACTGAGCCATGACGGCGACCGGGCCCAGCTGGTGGCTCTCGCCGAGCTGATCGCGGAGGGGACGCTGGACAGCCGGCCGCTGCTGGTGATCCGGCACGTGACGGCCCGGCCGCGGGACGCCTGGGCCCGGGCCGACGCGGATCGCCCGCTGGTGGCGTCCGGGCGGCGGCAGTCACTGGCGCTGGCGTCGCTGCTGCGGTGCTGGCGGCCGGAGCAGCTGCTGAGCTCCCCGTGGCGCCGCTGCCTGGAGACGCTCGGGCCGTACGTGGCGGCCAGCGGCGCCAAGTTGCGGACCAAGGGCGGGCTGTCGGAGGACGGGTTCCAGCGCGACCCCGGCAAGGCCCGCCGGCACACCGAGCGGCTGCTCGGCAAGGAGCACCCGACGGGGATGTGCACCCACCGCCCGGTGCTGCCGAGCGTGTTGGACGCGATCCGCGCGCACGCCCTGCCGGAGGTGGGAAAGACGCTCCCGGACACCGATCCGTACCTCGCGCCCGGCGAGGTACTGGTCGCGCATGTCGTCACCGGCAAGTCCGGGCGCCCGTCCGTGATCGCGATCGAGCGCCACACCGCGCCCCGCTAGGAGCGCGGTTTCCAGGCGCTCGGACGCCGGCAAGGCCCGCCGGGCGGCGCCAGTGCGACCTTCCACGACGATGTGGCCGGAATCCGGGCCCGGAACCGTCGGGAAACGTCGCATTCGGCGGCCAGGCCGCACGGCGAGCCCAAGCTGACGGTTTCGCACCGTAGATCATCACTCGGGCGTGTCGTTCACCGTTCAGACAGCTGCGCGCCATCCAGTCGTCGGTGGTTCGACCGACCGAGTTCAGGGTCCGTTCACCATCTCCGGGCCGACCCTTCATCTGGCCTGCCTACCGTCCGACCCGGGCACGGACCCGTGCCTGGTGACGGGACCTGATGCGGTCCTGCGCGAAAAGCCGAGCCGAAGGAATCAGAAGTGAACTTCTCGCGGTCTGGGCGCCTCACCGGCGTCGCCCTCGTCGGCACGCTCGCGTTGGCGGGGTGTGGGTCCGACAGCAACAGCGGGAGCACGACGACCTCGAGCTCGGGTGGATCGAGCTCCGCGGCGAGCTCGATCGACTGTGCGAAAGGCACCCTGAACGCTTCTGGTTCGAGCGCCCAAGCGAACGCCATGACGCAGTGGATCAAGGACTACCAGACAGCCTGCGCGGGGGCCACGGTCAACTATGGCAGCGTGGGGTCGGGGCAGGGAGTCACGGACTTCATCAACGGCCAGACCTCGGTCGGCGGCTCCGACTCTGCGTTGAACAAGGACAAGGGCGAGCCGGCCAAGGCCAACGCGCGCTGCACCGGCGGCCAGGCGGTGGACCTGCCGATGGTCGCCGGGCCGGTTGCGATCATCTACAACGTCTCCGGGGTCACTGACCTGACCATGACCCCGTCGGTGCTTGCCAAGATCTTCAGCGGGAAGGTCACGACCTGGAACGACCCGGCGATCGCCGCGCTCAACTCCGGGGTCACGCTGCCATCAAGCAAGATCACCACCGTGCACCGGTCGGACTCCTCCGGCACCACGGACAACGTCACCAAGTACCTCACCGCTGCGGGGGGTTCGGACTGGACGTACGACCACGACAAGCAGTGGAAGGCCCCGGGAGGGCAGGGCGCCAAGGGCTCCGAGGGCGTGGCGGCGGCGGTCAAGTCCACCCCGAACACCATCGCCTATGACGAGCTCAGTTACGCCACTCAGAACAGCCTGTCGATGGCCAAGGTGGACAACGGCGCCGGTGCCGTCGAGCTGACCACCGAGGCAGTCGGCAAGGCGGTCGCCGCAGCCACGGTCACGGGCACCGGCGACGACCTGGCCCTCAAGCTCGACTACGCCACCAAGGTTCCGGGCGCCTACCCGATCCTGCTGGTGACCTACGAGATCACCTGCACCAAGGGGCTCCCGGCCGACCAGGCCGCTCTGGTGAAGAGCTTCCTCACCTACGCAGCCAGCTCCGACGGCCAGGCCAAGCTGACCGACATCGGATACGCGCCGCTGCCGACCGAGATCCAGACCAAGGTCCAGGCGGTCGTCGCGAAGATCTCCTGACGGGGGAGGCGGCGCGCTGAGCGCCCGCGGGCTCGGGTCGCGCGAGGGGATGGCGACCCGGGCCCGCGTCCGTATTGTCAACGGGAAGCGAAGGGTCGATGAGCGAAGAGCCCGCGCCACGTGCCGCCGGAGAGACCATCGCCGCCGGACCGGGGGGAGGCGCCGCCGGACCAGGGGGAGGTGGCGGCGTCACCGTGCTCGGACTGTCCGGACGCTCGGTCCGGCTCGGTGACCGGATCTTCGCCGGGTTGGCCAGAGGCTCCAGCATCCTGCTCCTGCTGATCATCGCGGGGATCGCCGCCTTCCTGCTCCGCCGGACGATCCCCGCGCTGCACGCGGACACGGTCAACTTCTTCACAGAGAAGACCTGGTTCCCCGACTCCACACCGTCGGTGTTCGGCATCGCCGCGCTGACCTTCGGCACCCTGATGTCCAGCGCCCTGGCCCTGGTGATGGCGGTGCCGGTGGCGATCGGGATCGCGCTGTTCATCGCGCACTACGCCCCGCGCCGGCTGGCGTCGGCCCTGGGCTACATGGTCGACCTGCTCGCGGCGGTGCCCAGCGTCGTCTACGGGTTGTGGGGGCTGCAGTTCCTCGTCCCGCAGATGGTGGGCCTGACCACGTACCTGTCCAACCACGTCGGATGGTTCCCGATCTTCGACACGGCCGGAGCCAGCACCTACCGCCGAACCATGCTCAATGCGGGAGTGGTGCTGGCGGTGATGATTCTGCCGATCATCTCCGCGGTCAGCCGTGAGGTCTTCCTGCAGGTCCCCCGCGCGCACGTGGAGGCGGCACTGGCCCTCGGTGCGACCCGCTGGGAGGTGGTCAGGATGGCGGTCCTGCCCTTCGGCCGATCGGGCGTGATCAGCGCCTCGATGCTGGGCCTCGGCCGGGCCCTCGGCGAGACCGTCGCGGTGGCGCTGGTGCTGTCCACCAGCTACGACGTCAGCTGGCACATTCTCGCCCCCGGGGGGAACACCTTTGCGGCCAACATCGCTCTGCAGTATGGCTTCGCCGGGGACGTCGGCGTAGACGCGTTGATCGCGTCCGGCATGGTCTTGTTCGTGATCACCATGGCCGTGAACATGACCGCCCGCTGGATCATCGGACGCCGAGCGGCCTTCTCGGGAGCGAACTGATGACGATGACCCGCCCGGCGCCCCGGGAGAGCTACGAGGATCCACTGGGCCTGGTCGCCAGCGTCCTGCCCCTATGGGCACCATTGGCGGTCCTGCTGGCCAGCGTGCTGCTCACGGCGGCGATCACGGCGCTCACCCCGGTACAGGGCTACGCCGGCATGTTCGTGGTCGCCGTGCTGCTCTATGTCGTGCTGCAGTCAGCGGCCAGCTTCTCGATCGAGGGCCGGCGGCACGCGGTGGACCGGTTCTTCACCACACTCGTGTATGCCTGCTTCGCGCTCGCCATGGCACCCCTGATCAGCGTCATGATCACCGTGATCAGCAAAGGCGCGAGCCTGATCAACGGCACCTTCCTGACCCACTCGCTGCGCAACATCGGCCCTAACGACTCAGGCGGCGGGATCTACCACGGCATCATCGGCACCCTCGAGCAGGGCCTGATCACCAGCGTGATCTCGATCCCGATCGCGGTCCTGGTCGCGGTCTACCTGGTCGAGTACGGACGTGGTCGGCTGGCCAGGACCGTGACCTTCTTCGTGGACGTGATGACCGGCATCCCTTCCATCGTCGCCGGGCTGTTCATCTTCACCGTCTGGATCCTCGCTCTCGGCTTCCAGCGCGCAGGCTTCCCGGCCACGCTGGCGCTGGCGATCCTGATGATCCCGACCGTGGTGCGCAGCACGGAGGAGATGCTCAAGCTGGTCCCGAACGAGTTACGGGAGGCGTCCTTCGCGCTCGGGATCCCGCGCTGGCGCACGATCCTCAAGGTCGTGCTGCCGACCGCGCTGCCCGGGATCGTCACCGGCGTGATGCTCGGCGTGGCCCGGGTGATCGGCGAGACCGCTCCCTTGCTGCTCCTGATCGGTGCCACCAGTTCGATCAATACCAACCTGTTCTCCGGTCCCCAGGCGGCGCTGCCGTTCATCATCTTCGACCAGGCCGGACGGCCGAACGACCAGGCTGTTGCCAGGGCTTGGGGCGCCGCCCTGACCCTGATCGTGATCGTCATGCTGCTCAACCTGATCGCGCGCACCGTGGCGCGTCTGACCCGCGTCCGCTGACGGAGGATCGCTCACATGGCCAAGCGCATCGACGTCTCCGACGTCAACATCTACTATGGCTCGTTCCTCGCGGTGGAGGACGTCTCCATGGCAGTCGAGCCGCGCAGCGTGACAGCGTTCATCGGGCCGAGCGGCTGCGGCAAGTCCACCATGCTGCGCGCCCTGAACCGGATGCACGAGGTAATCCCCGGGGCTCGGGTGGAGGGCAAGATCGCGCTCGACGGGGAGGACATCTACTCGGCCGGCGTCGATCCGGTGAACGTCCGGCGCACCATCGGGATGGTGTTCCAGCGCCCGAACCCGTTCCCCACCATGTCGATCTACGACAACGTGGTAGCCGGGTTCAAGCTGGCCGGCCGGCGCAGCAGGGCCGAGCTGGACGAGATCGTGGAGCGGTCGCTGCGCGGGGCGAACCTCTGGGAAGAGGTCAAGGACCGGCTGGACAAGCCCGGCGCCAGCATCTCCGGCGGCCAGCAGCAGCGGCTGTGCATCGCCCGCGCGATCGCCGTGCAACCGCGGATCCTGCTGATGGACGAGCCCTGCTCGGCGCTCGACCCGATCTCGACCTTGGCGATCGAGGACCTGATCGACGACCTCAAGGCGGACTACACGATCGTCATCGTGACCCACAACATGCAGCAGGCAGCCCGGGTCAGCGACCGCACGGCGTTCTTCAACCTCGCGGCGACGGGCAAGCCGGGCCGGCTGATCGAGATGGACGACACGACGAAGATCTTCAGCAACCCCAGCGTCAAGGCTACCGAGGACTACATCTCCGGCCGCTTCGGCTGACCCTCAGCTGCTCACGGACCGGAGGATCAGGTACAGCAGGCCCGCAACCAGTGCCGCGACGACCGGCGTCAGCAGCCAGGCGACCACGATCCGGCGGGCCACCAGCCAGCGGATCTCGCGCAGCCCGTGGGTCGATCCCGCACCCATGATCGCCGCCGTCACGGTGTGCGTGCTGGACACGGGCACTCCGAACACTCCGGCCGCGACGTAGAGCACCCCTGCGGCGACGGTCTCGGCCGCGAAGCCGATCACCGGATCGATCGGCGCCACCCGCCGGGCCAGCGTCCTGATGATGCGCCAGCCGCCTGCGGCGGTCCCGGCTGCCAGCGCCGCGGCGACGCAGATCCGGACCCAGATCGGCACCCCGGCCGGACTGGTGCCGTCGCCGGCCGCAAGGGCGAGCAGGATGACGCCGATGGACTTCTGGCCGTCCTGCAGGCCATGGCCCAGCGCCATCGCCGAGGCCGAGACGGTCTGCGCCAGCCGGAACCGGTGCACCACGGTTGCGTTGCGGGCCGGCCGGATCGACTGCACCACCACGACGGTGAGCAGCCAGGCGGCCAGGAAACCGACCAGCGGCGACGCCAGCATCGGCAGCAATACCTTGACGCCCATCTGAGCCCAGTCCACCCGAAGGCCGGCGACCAGCCCGGCGCCGGCGATCCCGCCGATCAGCGCGTGCGAGGACGAGGACGGCAACCCGAACCACCACGTGACGAGGTTCCAGCCGATGGCCGCCGCCACCGCGGCGATGACCAGGGTCTGGCGGGGATGCGCGACCGGCGCGTCCACCAGTTGCTGGCCGACAACGACCGCGACCCCGATCCCCAGCAGGGACCCGACCCCGTTCAGCACCGCCGCGAGGCCGAGCGCGACCCGTGGTGTCAGCGCCCCCGTCTGCAGTGAGGTGGCCACCGCGTTCGCGGTGTCGTGGAAGCCGTTCGTCCAAGCGAATCCGAGGGCCAGCGCCACCGCCACCACCAGCAGGGTGGACTCCACCGCGGATCAGGCCTCCTTGACGGCGACCGTCTGCAGCACGTCCGCGAGTTCATCGAAGGCATCCACCAGCCGTCCCAGCGAGTGCGCCACGGCCACCAGCCGGGCCAGCACGGCCAGATCCACCGTGGTGGCGGTGATGTGGGCCAGGAGCCGGCGCTGCTCCCGTCCCGCCTGCTTGCCCAACCTGGTCAGCTCGATCCAGGGCTCGGCCAGCCGGCGCGGGCGGGCCAGCAGCGGGACCACCTGGCGAGCGATGTCGGCCGCATGCACGACGAGCTTGACCAGTTCTGTGACACCGTCCGGCAGGTCGGCCAGCTGGAACAGCACGATCTCGTCCGCCACGGCGTCCATCCGGGACACGCACCGGCGCATCGACCAGCTCACGCGGTAGACGTCCACCCGGTCGAACGGTGTGACGAACGCCGCAGAAAGAGCCCGCAGCATCGCGTGCGCGGCCGCCTCCGCGGACTGGTCGGTGGACTGCAGGCGCTGGGCGGCATGCAGCCGGCTCGCCTGGTCGCCCGCCATCACCTCGGCCAGGTGCTGCGCAGCTGTGACGAGATGTCCGGACTGGTCGACCAGAAGGTCGCCGAAACGGACATCTGTCAACCGCACGCGGAACTGCACATGGACTCCTGGGATACGGACCGGGTCGGCGCGGATGGTACGGGATCGAGGTGAACGTATCCGTTCGGGCCTGGGTCCCTCGGCGCGCGGTCACTGCGGTGTGACAGCCGGTCTCGTCGTGCCGGTCGGGCCCGGGGACGGGGTCGCGGTCGGGCTCGGGGCCGGGGCGGCGCGTGAGGTGTCCAGCGCCTGCAGTACCTGGAAGGCGATCTTCAACTCGCCCACCGCCGTCGGATGGAAGCGGTACGGCGAGCTGCCCGGCTGGATGTCCGGGCCCAGGCCCGGGATCACCGGATCGCACAGCGGCAGCAGTTTCGGCTCGACGTAGGCGAAACCGTGCGCCTCGGCGCCCTTGCGCAGCACGGTCACCAGTTCGGACCGGGCTCGGTCGAGCACGTCGAGCTCACCCGACGTGAGCACCAGACCACGGCCCGGCGAGGTGTCGGGACAGATGGTCCGCCCGAACGGCTGGTACGGGCCGATGATGACGACCTGAGGGCGGACGGGCTGGGCCTTCTGGTAGTTCTTCAAGTCGTCCAGCATGTCGTTGTTCTGCACGCTGAACTCGGCCAGCTGGGCCTTGAACTTGTTCTCCAGCAACGTCCTGACGTCCGCTGCGTCACAGGTCGAGGCGAAACACACGCCGAGGAATACCGACCACGCGGTGTCGTTCGCGCCGATGCCGACCGAGACCACGCGCGGGCCCCTGACCTGTTCGAGCAGGCCGAGCTGGGCGGGAACCGTGACCCCGTGGCGGGTCTGTGGACCCTCGATGCCCGCCGCCACCGCGGCGCTGGGGCAGGCAAGGTTCAGGGCCGGCGATCCGGTCAGGTTCTCCAGCAGGCCGGCGAGCGAGTCCAGGCTCCGGTTGCAGGCCCGGTCCGCCGGTGTCGGGTAGCGCGCCGGCTGCCGGCCGCCCAGCAGCGAGAACTCCGAGTCACCCAGCGCCACGAAGGTGTATCCGGTGCGCGGCGGCCCGATCGGCGCGGGCGAGGTTCGGGTCTTGGAGTAGCTGACCAGATCCGCCAGGGAGTGCACGCCGTCGACCATGCTCTGCGCCTGGCTGCGGGCCAGCACCAGCGAGGCCGTCCAGAGGGTCGCGGTGACGACCAGGCTCAGCACCCCGATGACGGCGAACCCGTGCCAGAACCGTGCGGTCCGGAACAGCCCGACCCCCGAGACGGCCAGCGCCAGGCAGGCCAGCAGCAGGCCGGCCCAGGTGACCACCTGCGCGACGATGACGGATCGGCTCCGGGTCAGCGCCCATCGCTTGGCGCATTCCTGGAACTGCGAACCGGCGCGGCTCGCGGCCTGGTTCGAGCCGGCCGCCTGGACCAACTCCCGGACGCCGGCGTTGGTGGTGATCCAGGGCCGGATCGGGCCGGTGAACCGGAAGGCCCGGATCAGCTGGAAGCTCTGGTTGGCGGTGCCCACGTCGATCGAGATGGCGGGCGGGCCGGAGACGCTCCAGCCGGGTGGCTGCGCGCCGATGTTGGTGACGATGCCCGGGCTGGTCCTCGTCCGCAGCACAGTGCACCCGTCCAGCGGATCGATGTGCAGCACCAGCGCGATCAGCCCCAGGCCCAGCCCGCTCAGGGCGAGCAGTGCCATCAGCGCCCTGGCCAGCCACGGCCAGACAGGGTGGGACGGCTTGCGCACCCCCGCGCGTAGGCCGCCGGGGAGGCTGCGCAGGCGGCGATACGGGCTGGTGGTGGTGATGCGCACGGGACCTTTCCTCACGGACATCCCACAGTGCCATGCCCGCCCCGACGGTCTGCGGGCGGGATGCGACTGCGTGGTGAGGCGTCGGGCCGGGAGCGCCTCACGGCGCAACGGCCGCTCGTAGCGGCTTCAGATGGGACCCGGGGCTACCGCGGCCCGACGCCCGATGAGACCCCGGAGGGTGTCACCGCTGATGGCCAACGCGGCCACCGCCCACCATGTTCCACGATCCGGGCCACGATCGCATCAACGGCCACGCCGGTCGGGACGGCCCGTCGCGGCCTCCTCGTGCGCCACCAGGGCGTCTCTGGTGTCAAAGGGGCGTATCGCCGCGTCAGTGCAACTCGTCCTCGCGCTGGCGGGCTGCCGCCAGCTCAAGTTGCGCTCCGGTCCGTTGCAGGTCCGACGCCCGCCGGATGAGCGTCACGGCGGCATCGTCGTCACCGCGATCATCGGCCAGCACGGCCCAGCCGGTCGATACCACGCGGCAGAAGGCACCGGCGCGTTCCATCGCCACTGCGAGATCGCCGACGAACGCTCCGGTGAGCACGGCATCGGCGAGCTCGAGCACCTCCAGCGGCCCGGGTGGGTCACCGACGCCGGCCACCACCTCGTGCACCGGCGCCAGGCTCCTGCCTGCGTCGAACGCGCGTGCCAACCCGTCCGGGTCCTGCCGGATCCCCGCTCGCAGCGCGTAGAGCCGCCACAGCGCCCCGGGCAGCGAGTCCGCCGGCCGGTCGGCCCACAGCACGGCGATCTCGTCCAGCCCGTGCTCATCGGTCAGCGCCACCAGTCGTGCCGCGACCTCGTTGCCGCCGGATCGGCCGTGCCGCACCAGGGCCTCGGCAGTGGCGTGCGCCGCCGCGATCAGCTCCGCGGGGTCCGGCTCCCCGACGAGAGCGTCCACCGCCGACGGCCCGAACAGGGCCGGCCTGCGCGGCCGGTCGCCCGGTCGATGCGACTCGCTCATCACTCCATGGTGGCATCCGGCACGCCAGGACGTACAACGCGGCCGGCATCGAGTTGCCTGAGGATGCGAGAGGGATTGCGAGACGGATGCGAGACGGATGCGAGACGGGACGGCCCGGTCGGGCCGTCCCGTCTCGTCGGGATGCGCGATCAGCCGGCGACGGCCGGCTTCGGGGCGGTGCGGGTGCGGGTTGCGCGGGGCTTCGCCGCAACCTTGGCCGTACCGGTCACCTTGGTGGTGGTCTTGCGAGCAGCCGGAGCCTTCTTCGCAACCGATGCCTTCTTGGCGACCGGCTTGGCGGGGGCCTTGGCGGCGGCCTTGGCGGGGGCCTTGGCGGGGGCCTTGGCAGCAGCCTTCGCCGGAGCAGCGGGCTTGGCCGTCACGGTCTTGGTGACAGCGGTCTTGCGGGCGGCCGGCTTGGCGCTGACAGCCTTGCGAGCGGTCGACGTCTTGGCGGCAGGGGCCTTGGCGGCCGGAGCCTTCTTCGCCGGCGCCGGCTTGGCGGCGACCGTCGAGTCCTCGAACGCTGCCGAGGTGGCGTTCTTGCGAACGGACGCAACGCCGTTCAGGGCCGAGGCCTTGGTCGCGTACCCCTGCGAGGTCGCCACCACCTGGCCGTTAGGAGCCAAGAGCGAGAACCGGAACTTGCCGGCCTTGTCCTTGGAGAGCGTGAACTTCGCGGGCACGGGGCCTCCCGTTGCACTGGGCGACTCTTTCGTGTCGCCGGTTGGTTTGTTCCACGATGACAGAACGACCAGCACATCACGATGACTTACGTTCACCGTGTTGTTCGTGTCGATCAGGCCGGATGTCGGCGTTTGGGCGTCCGGCCTTGAGCATCAGATCTTGTCCGATTCTCAGCGTATCTGCTCAATCAAGTGTCCAGGGTGGATCCGGCAGATGCTGATCCAGGGCTTTGCCGGCCCCACAATCAGTGGTTCGGTAATCGTCGGAAAGCTGCGGATAGACCTGACGCCAGTAACTTCGGGCCAGCCGGACGGCCTGCTCGTGGCTCGCGCCGAGTGCCTGAGCCATCCACGCATCCCGTTGCACCGCAAGGCATTCCGCCTTCGCCTCGGATATCGTGCCGGCCATGTGCATGGCCTCGTGGGTCAACACGTGCACGCTGATGATCTGATCCCGGCTGGGGTCGCGCCGACTCGAACCGAGCCAGTCGTTCAGGTCCGAGCAGGTGTCCCGGGCGATCACCGTCTGGTGCGCGGGGCGCCCGTCCGGACCGGTCGGCACGTACCCGAGTTCGGTGTGGGCGTCGGTCCAGGCCTGCCCGAGGGTCTGGCAATGCACGCTCACCCGGGCACCGACGAGTCGAGAAGAGACTGCGGCCAGCCGGCGCTCCAGCCTCGCGTGCAGCAGCACCGGGACCGCACAACCGAGGGACACCAGCCCGGCGAGCAGGACGCTGATGACCGGGAACGGGCGCACGCGGCCCAGCCGATCCACCCGCCGCAACAGCCACCGGACGACTGCACCGGCGCCGGCGACTGCGGCGGCGAGGCTGACCAGGGTGAGCACCATCCGGGTATCGGCAGCCGGGCGGTGACCGCGCAATCCGCCAAAGGCGTGTCCCCGGCGACTGCCGTCCGGCAGCGGAGTGGCTGCCGTGCGGCGTCACATCCATTCCGAATGGGGCGGGTGTCAGCTCACGATGTCCTTGCGCAGGAAGTGCCACCACGCCAGGGCCAGCAGCGCCACGGTGTAGGTCAGGGACCAGAGCGCACCGCGGGCCATGGCGTCCCAGCTGATCTGCGTGCCGAGCGCGTCGGTCCACGAGTACGAGTAGTGCGTCGGCAGTACCTGCCGCCAGTTCCCCAGCGCCGTCACCGCGTCCAGGATGTTCGACAGGATCACCAGCAGCACCGCTCCGCCGACGGCGCCCAGCGGCGCGTCCGTCCACACGCCGAGCAGGAAGGCGAGCGCGGCGACGAAGACCAGGGTGAGCGCGAGATAGCCGAGGATGACCGCCAGCCGCACCAGCGCCGTACCTGTGCTGAAGGTCGTGCCGAGCGGGGTGCGGGCCGACGCCCAGCCGAAGAAGACCCCGCCGGCCAGGTAGGCCACGGACGGCAGCAGAACCAGCGCGAAGAGGGAGTAGCCGAGCCCGACGGTGAGCTTCTGGCGCAGCAACCTCGCCCGCGGCACCGGTGCGGCCAGCAGGTATCGCAGGCTGGCCCAGCTCGCCTCGCTCGCGACGCAGTCACCACCGAAGAGCGCGAACACCACCACCAGCAGGAAGCCGGTCGCGACGAACAGCGTGAAGAGGGTGAAGTTCGCCGCGCCGGTCGTCGCCAGGTCCACCAGCCCGGGCGCACCGCGACCGGGACGGCCTGAACCCAGCTTGAAGGCACCGACGAGCAGGAACGGCAGCAGGACGAGGAACCCGAGGGTCAGCTGAGTACGCCGCCGCCCCCACTGCCGCCGGACCTCGACCCGCAGCGGGAGGGTTGCCCGCCGGTCGAATCCCGCCGCACCGCCATCGGGACGGTGCACGGTCGAGGGACCGACCAGATGCGACAGACCCTCATGACTGCCCTTGCTCGGCATTCAGGCCTCCTCACCGACGAGTGCCAGGAAGGCCTCCTCCAGGCCGCGACGCGGTGCCACCCGGTCGACCTGGATCCCGGCCTCGACCAGGGCCCGCACCAGAGCCGCCCGGGGCGTGCCCACCAGGCGCAGCACCAGACCCTGCGCGGTGACCTCGACGTCGCGCGCACCCGGCACCCCTCCGGCGACCGCCGCGGCCCGCACCGGGTCGTCCACATCGACCACGAGCGCGGTGGCCGCGCCGACGAGCTCGGCCACCGGACCCTGGGCCACCAGCCGGCCCTGGTGCATCACCACAACGTGCGTGCAGGTCTGCTCGACCTCGGCGAGCTGGTGGCTGGAGACCACGACCGTCCGCCCGGTCGCGGCGTAGCCGTCGAGCACCGCCCGCATCTCGCTGATCTGCGGAGGATCCAGGCCGTTCGTCGGCTCGTCCAGCAGCAGCAGGTCGGGCATGCCGAGCATCGCCTGGGCGATCGCCAGCCGCTGCCGCATCCCCTGGCTGTAGGTTTTCACCCGGCGGTGCACGTCCTGTCCGAGCCCGGCCACCTCGAGTGCCTCGTCGAGGTATGCCGCGGCGGCGGGGCGACCGGTGGAGCGCCAGAACAGCTGCAGGTTCTCCAGCCCGGACAGGTGCGGCAGGAAGCCCGGACCCTCGACGAACGAGCCGACCCGGGAGAGCACCGCGGCGCCCGGCGTGACCCGATGGCCGAAGATGCGGATCTCGCCCTCCGTCGGCCGGATCAGACCCATCGCCATCCGCAGCGTGGTGGTCTTCCCGGCGCCGTTCGGGCCCAGCAGACCCAGCACCCAGCCGGGCTCGACCTGGAAGGACAGGTCGCTGACGGCCCGGAAGCCGTCGCCATAGGCCTTGCCCAACCCGTTCAGCCCCAGGGGAATCCGCTCCTGGTCGGGCTCGGGGCGCGGCTCCCGACGCCGCCGGGTGACCACCGCGACGGCCGCCAGGCCCAGCACGACCGCGCCCACCAGACCGAGCAGCCAGGGCAGCAGCCGGGTCAGCCCGAGCGCGCCGACCTCGACGGTTGCAATGACGGGCACGCTCAGGGTTGCGGTGCCGGCCGGCGCGATCAGGTACTGGCGGGGCTGGACCGGCAGGGCGTACGCCTGGTCGGTGCTGGACACCACCACCTCGAGACGGTGCCCGGCCGGGACGTCGAGGACGATCGCCGGCAGGCTCACCGTGACGTCCCGGCCCCCGGCGGGCAGCCCGGACAGGTACACCGGCGACACCAGCGACTCGGGCAGCGCCGTGCCGCCCTCCGGCCCGACGTCGATCAGCTCGGCGAACAGCGTGGCGTCGGGCGCGGACGAGGTCACGTGCAGGGTGACGCGTGGCGCACCGATGATCCGGACGGCCTCCGGCAACGGGGCGGTCGCGAATCTCGCCACCTGGCCGGGCAGCGCTGAAAGGGCCGAGGCGCCGAGGGATCCGGCCACGGCAGAACCGGCCAGGCCGCCGAGCACCGAGCCGAGCCCGGGCAGGGCCGTGACTGCGGCGGGTACGCCACCGGCCGGGGCCGCGGCGATCTGCGCCGGACCGACGAGGCGGAACCGGACCGCCTCGGCCGGACCCGCCACCGTGATCCCGGGCTCCCCCGGTGCCGTTCGGACCCGAACGACGGGGGCGTCGCCGCTGTCCGCCAGGGCGGCGGTGGGCTCGGACACCTCGAACCGGGTGTCCACCGGGGATCCGTTCCGGCGCAGGTACCGGCCCAGCCAGTCCAGGGTCAGCGATTGCACCCGCGCGGTCTCGGGCAGGCCGCCGTCATGACCCCCGGCGTACCAGACCACCTTGACCGGGGTTCCGTGCGCGGCGATGCCCCGGGCATTGGCGTCCGCCTCCGAGAGCGGGAAGAGAGAGTCCGCCTCACCCTGGATCAGCAGTGCGGGGGCGTGGATCCGGTTCAGCACACGGGCCGGGCTGGACGCCCACAGCAGGTCGAGGATCCGGCTGGTCGGCCGCCCCGTGACGGCCGCCTGTTGATATGCCGCGCACAGCTGCGCCGCGAAACGCCCGCAGCCGGAGCCCGCCGGCGCCGCACCGGCCGACGCTGTACCGGCCGGCCCCGCGGAACCGTCCGCGGGCGGGCTGAAGAACGTCCCGGCCCATGCCCGCTTGAACACTCCTGGCCCGCCGGTGGGCGTGACGGCGGCCGGTGAGGGCGCCGTCCCGGCCGCGACCGCGAACTGAGGGAAGAGCGCCTGGCGCAGGTCGTTCCAGGTGATCTGAGGGACGATCGCGTCCACCCGGGAATCGGATCCGGCCAGCAGGAGCGCCAGCGCTCCGCCGTACGAACCGCCCACCACGCCGACCCGGGGGTCGTCCGGACCGTCCCGCAGCACCTCGCTGCGACGGCCGAGCAGGTCGACCGTCCGGCGCGCGTCGGCCACTTCGAAGTCCGGGGAGTCGAGGTGGATCCGGCCGCCGCTGGCGCCGAATCCCCGTGCCGTGTAGGTCAGCACCACGAAGCCGTGCTCAGCGAGCTTCAGCGCGTCCGCGGCCAGATCGGCCTTGCTGCCGCCGAAACCGTGAGCCAGCAGAACGGCGGGCTCGGGGCGCCCGGAGTCCGGCAGGAACAGCGTCGCGTCCAGCCGCACCGCGCTCCCGTCCGGCTCCGGCGTGCCGGTCACCTGGAGCACCTCCTGGCGGACCGTGACACCTCCGCCGGCCCGGGCCGCGCTCACCCCGACCGTGGCGAGGACGACGACCGCCGCGGCCCCACCGATCACCGCCGCCCGCCGTCGCACCGCTGCGCCTCCTGGTCGTCGATCTGCCGGGTCCGCCCGGTACCGAGCGCCCGGCCGGGTCATGTCGCTGGCATAACGTCGCGCACCGACGTCAGGACTCCCGCAGCTCGTTCGCGCTCGGCCCGCAGCTGGGTCAGCGTTCGGCCGGCAGCTGGGTCAGCGTTCGGCCGGCAGCTGGGTCAGCGCTCGGCCCGCAGCAGCCGGCGGTCCAGCCAGCGGGCGGCGAGCGCACCGAGCAAGAGGATCACCACGATGACCACGCAGTGCCAGAAGACTCCGAGGTACCCCTGCTCGCGCAGGTTGATGAAGGGGTAGGGGTAGTAGCCGGTCACCGCTCCGTGCGCCAGCGTCCAGGCGAACCAGACCAGCGGCCAGATCAGACAGGTCAGCAGGTCAAGCCGCCGGATCCTGGCCCGGGGCCCGAACAGCAGCCAGCCGATCACCACCAGCAGGGGAACGCCGTAGTGCAGCCCGGACCCCGCGAGCACCGTCCAGGCACCGGCCGGCCGGGCGGACGGGAGCACCGCGAGGTAGAGGAACCCGGTGACCGTCACGCCCAGCAGCGAGCACAGCCGGACGGCGCGCCAGACGGCGCCGTCCCGCTGGCGGTCCGGTACCAGCATGGCGGTACTCACGGTGACCAGGATCGTGGCCTGCATCGGGAAGTAGCCGAGCTCGCGGATCAGCTGCGTGCCGAGCGGCTGCAGCCCATCCGCGATCGCGACGATCAACTGGAGCAGCAGCGACAGGCCCGCGATCACGGCGGTCAGCAGGTGCCAACCCCGGGCCAGGCGATCGGCCTCGGCGGCGGCGAGCCGCACCAGCACGGGGTTCCGCCGGGCGGCCTGGTCTGCATTCACCCTGGCAGGGTAGGGAGGCCTGGCGGGCGATGCCAGGTGGCGAATCCCTCAGAGCCCGTCTCGCCCGCGCCCGAGCGCGGCGAGCACCTCCTCGTCCGTGCTGTCGTCGAAGGCCCGGTATGCCTGGCCGACCGCGCGCAGGCGGTACGAGGTCCGCAGGCACACGACCATGTCGACCTGGCCCCGCAGCCGGCTGATCGCATCCGCCGAGCCGACCGGCACCGCGAGCACGATCAGGGCGGGGCCCTTGCGGCGGACGGCCTCGATCGCAGCCTGCACGGTGTATCCCGTCGCCACCCCGTCATCCACGATCACCACGGTGCGGCCGCGCAGGTCCGGCGACGGCCGGTCGCCGCGGTAGCAGGCCATCCGGCGGTCCGCCTCGGCCAGCTCCTCCTCGACGACCCGGTCCAGGTCCTCGGGGGCGACCGCCAGGCGGGCGATCAGTTCCCGGTTCAGGACCCGGATCCCGCCCTCCGCGACGGCTCCCAGGCCCAGCTCGCGCCGGGCCGGGTGGCCGATCTTCCGGACCACGATGACCTCCAGCGGCGCGCGCAGCGCCCGGGCCACCTCGGCGGCAACCAGCACCCCGCCGCGTGGCAGGCCCACCACGACCGTGCGGTCGCTGTCCCCGCCGTTCTGCCCGTCCGGGTTGCGGTATCCGCCCCGCACCAGCGCCAGCCCCAACGCAACGCCCGCATCGCGCCGATCCTCGAACACGGCCGCCCACTCCCGTCGCTGCCATCCGCACCGCCCGGGGCCCCGGCCCGCCTGGTGGGCTCTGGCGGCGGGCGCCCGGCGTGATCGGGATTCAGGATTCCAGTATGCGCGCCGAGCGCAGCGTCTCGATGATCCCTGCGACACCTGCCCGGCGTACCAGGGCGGCCACCAGGTGCGGGGTGAGGCCGCCGTCCGCGAGCCCGAGGTCCACCAGGTCGTCGAAGGCTTGCCGGTCGGCTGCGGCCACCTCGAGTCCCACGGCCATCACCCGGGGGTCGCGGGCCAGCCGCGCCACGACGTCCATCTGCCACTGGTGGCGTCCCATCGCGGCGCTCAGCGCCCTCCGGTAGCGCCGCCCCGCCAGGACCGGGCGGCCCGACCGCAGCGCTGACCCGGCCGCCAGCCCGGCCAGCGCACCGCTGCGCACGGCGGCATGGATGCCCTCGCCGGTGAGCGGGTTGACCAGCCCGAGGGCGTCACCCGCCAGCAGCACCCGGCCGTCCGGCTGCCGGACCCGCCCGGTGGACAGCGGCAGGTGATGGGCCCGCCAGTTCGCGCCGCCCGCGGTCGAGCCGGGCAGCAGCTCCTCGAGCCGGGCCAGCATCTCGGCCCGGGACGGTCCCGGGCCGGACGCGGGCAGCGCCTCGCCGTAGCCGACGTTCGCCCGGCCGTCGCCGATCGGGAACGACCAGGCGTACGCGGGCCAGGCAGCGTGCCCGGCGAAGGCGATCACCTGCTCGCTCTCGCGCCCCGCGGACACCGGCGCGTACCCCCGCAAGGCGATCGCGACAGTCCCGGGGCGCGGCCCCGCCAGGCCGAGCCCGGCGCGGACCGCCGAGTGCGCGCCGTCGGCGCCGATCACCACCCGGGCCCTGATCCGCCCGTCCAGCACGGCGTCGCCGGACCCGTCCGGACCGCAGGCCGCCAGGGTCCGGACCCGGTGCACGCGCAGCCGGGCTCCACGGGCCACGGCCGCCGCGGCCAGCCGGGCGTCCAGCACTTCCCGCGGGACCACGAGCACGGGCCGGGGCAGCCGGCGGGCGACCACCGGGCCGCCGGTGAAACCGAGGCGTAGCACGTGCACCTGCGGCCAGTCGTCCAGCAGGTCGGGCACCCCGAGCCGGGTGAGGACGTCGAGCACCTGCGGCGCGACGCCGTCCCCGCAGGTCTTGTCCCGCGGGAACCCGGCGCGGTCGAGCAGCAGCACCGTGGCCTCGGGGCAGGTGCGCAGCACTCCGAGCGCTGCGGCGCTGCCGGCCGGGCCTGCACCCACGATCGCCACGTCCCAGATCCCCGGGTCGCCGGACCCGGGCGGCGTCACCGGCTCATCCACCGGGCCAGCATGCCGTGGCGCAGCAGACGGCCACCCTCCGGCCCTGGGCGGGACGCGTCACGGCGACGTCGGCAAGACCCCCGTCGCCGCGGCCGCGCCGGTGGGGCTCGCGCTGGCGGTCGGCCCCGAGGCGGTGGGCGCGGGTGACCCGGTCCCGGTCGGCTGCGCGGTCGGCGTGGCCGAGGGCGAGGAGCCGGAGCTCGTGGCGGACGGGCTGGACGCGGACGGTGTGGCGCTCGGCGTGCTGCTCGCGTCCGGCGTGGCGGGGCTGGTGGATGGCGTGGTCGGGGGGGTCGAGTTCGAGCCCGGGTCCAGGACCCGGCTCAGCGTGGTGCCCGAGCCACTGCTGGCCGAGACCGGGTGACCGAGCGCGAACTCGGCCAGGCTGAGCCACACCACCCCGATCACGAACCCGGCCAGCGCCAGCAGGCCCACGCCCAGCCAGGCCATCCGGCCGGGCCGAACCGTTCGCGCGGCAGGGCCGCTCTGCTGCCCGGGCCGGAACGACGCCGGGGCGCTGCGCCCGACGGTGCCGCCCGCCGGACTCCAGCCGGGAACGCGGGCGGCCACGACCCGCCCGGCGATCGCGCTGCCGGTCCGCAGCCGGCGCCCGGCGTGCTGGATCGAGTTGACGTAGACGGCGGCCCCGATCGAGGAGACCACCGAGCCGAACGCCGCGCCGGCCAACGTCCCGGCGACCCCGAGCCGGGATGCCACGAACGCCGACGTCACGGCGGCCAGGGCGGTACCGAGCAACTGGGCCAGGCCCACCCACGGGGCAGAGTGCCTGGCTTCGCCGCTCGCGTCATCGTCGGCTGCAGGCGGCTGGGAGGCGTGACCGGTTCGGGCTGCGCGATCAGGATCCCCGGGATGGCAGGTCGCGCCCGGTCCGGTGGACCGGGAGCCGGCGGCAGCGCCCTGCAGAAGGTCGGCGTGGGTATCCGGGAGATGGAGGTCGGCGACGTCGATGGCGGGCATCGGGCGGGACGGGGTGTTCGCACTGGCGAAGGGCATGTATGGGCACACTCGGGAGGTCGAGGAGGGGCGATCGAGGGCGGTGCCCGCGCTGGCACTCCTTGTCGGGAGCGCACGGCCGTCCCGGATCGTTCCCCGCTGCGCCGTCCGACAGGCAGGTGTGAGCTGACTCACGCCGCGACGCACTGGCTGGCGGGCGTCAGGCCCGCATCAGGCCGGAGCCGGGCCGGACCGGGCGGGCGGGGCCGGACGGGCGGGGACAGGTCCCGCGCGATGCCCGATCGCCGGTGCGCGAGGATGCCCCCGTGCACGGCAGCCTGCTGATCACCGATCCCGGCCAGGCCGCCCAGCTGCTCGCGGAGGGCGGCCTGGTCGGGCTGCCCACCGAGACGGTCTACGGTCTCGGCGCGGACGCCGGCAACCCGTCTGCGGTGGCCCGGGTCTACGCCGCCAAGGGCCGGCCCGCGGATCACCCGCTGATCGTGCACATCCGCGGTCCGGTGGACCTGGACGAGTGGGCCGAACAGATCCCCGGGTACGCCCGGAGGCTGGCCGACCGGCTCTGGCCGGGGCCACTCACGCTCGTGCTGGCGAGGACCTCGCGGGCCGGGGACCACGTCACAGGCGGGCAGGGGACGGTCGGTCTGCGGGCACCGGCCCACCCGCTGGCGCAGCAGGTCCTGGCGTCCCTCGGCCGGGCGATCGCGGCACCGTCGGCGAACCGGTTCGGGCGGGTCAGCCCGACCACGGCGGGGCACGTGCTGGCCGAGCTGTCCGGCGTCCTGGTGCCTGGACGGGACGCCGTGCTGGACGGCGGGCCGAGCGCCGTCGGGGTGGAGTCCTGCATCGTGGACTGCACCTCGGACGCCCCCGTCGTGCTGCGCCCCGGTGCGGTGACAGCCGAGGACATCGCGCGGATCGGCGGGGTCGCGCCGGTCGCGCGCCGCAGCCGGGTCCGCGCACCTGGGACGCTCGCCGCGCACTACGCCCCGCAGGCCACGGTGGTCGTGCTGCAGGACGCCGCTGACGCGCTCCGGTTCGGCGCCCAGCACGCCGGGCGGTTCGACCCCGGTGCGCGCCCGCGGGACGGGTTCCTCGCGCCGGCCGGGGTTCCGACGCCGGAGGGTGCCGTCCGGCTTGCCGAGCCCGCTGACGCGGTCGCCTACGCCCAGGGGCTGTACGCCGCGCTGCGCGAGGCGGACGCGCTGGGGCTGGTCCGGGTGATCGCGGTGCCCCCGCCGCCGGAAGGGATCGGCGGCGCGGTGCGGGATCGCCTGCGCCGGGCCGCTGCTGCCGGGGGGTAGAGCCGGGGGCCGTCGATGCGCGCTGCACGGGACAGCCCGGATGCGGCACCGCGTCGGGCCGGCCGTCTGGCAGCGGAACACAGCGATGTGACTGCGGTAGGTCAGCACCATGCGCCCCAACTGTCACAAGACAAACACGTTGGGTGACTCCTCCGCTACGATGTGCTCGGACGGCCCGGCATACCCGTCAAACCGGGCCGTCGCCTCATCCGAGAAGGGGACGACCCGCAGTGTGCCGCCGTGACTCGCGCGCCCGAGGTCGTCGCGGAGCAGGCTGCCGGGCTGGGCGAACGGGGGAACGCCGGTGGTGAGGAGTCATCGCCGTGGTCGGCGCGCCGCGGCCCTGCCGCTGGCTCCGGCGCAGCCGCCCCCACTCCTGCTCCCGGAGTTGATCGACCGCGACCTGCCCGAACCCCTCTCGCTGGGCCTCGATCCGATGGCCGGCTGGGTTCGCCGGTACGGCGAGGCCCTCCCCAGCCAGCCACTCGCCGGGCCGCCACCCCACGGCGCCAACGGGCAGCCTTCTTTCGCGGACCTCCTCGGAGGCGCCACCGCGGCGCGCGACGGGGACGCCAGGCCGACCCAGCCGGCGCCAGGCCCGACGGCACACCGACCGGCGACGGCACGGCCGAACGGAACCGCAGCGGCACTCCCGCGCCCGACGCCGGCCCAGTTCCCGGAGCGGCTCGACGCCGGCTCCGAGCCGCCGCCCGGGCCACGGAAACCCGCGGGCCCGCGCCGAGCCCGCCGCCACAGTGATGCCCGGCCGGAACCCGCACCGCACGGCAC
Source organism: uncultured Actinomycetota bacterium (assembly GCA_963740575.1). Lineage (GTDB taxonomy): Bacteria > Actinomycetota > Actinomycetes > Actinomycetales > Kineosporiaceae > CAVUET01. The sequence continues at coordinate 129,243 of CAVUET010000008.1, forward strand.
CCTGATCGATCTGACCGGCGTCGAGGCCGCGCCCGCCGAACCCCCGCCCGCCGGATCAGCCCTGCCCGCCGAACCCCCGCCCGCCGGATCAGCCCTGCCCGCCGGATCAGCCCTGCCCGGTCAAGACCGCCCGGACCACGCCGTGATCGATCTGACCGCAGCCAGCCACACCGGCGACCTCCGCCGATCTGTCCCGCCGGCACCGCCCAGCCGCAGGTCACGACGTAGTTCGGACCGCGCACGGGTAGACGGGCAGGGATACGCTGCCTCCAGCCCCGTGTGGACCGACCAGGAGCCGGCCGCCGGGCTGCGGACCGGTCGCCGCCGGGGGGAGGACATGGACTACTCGCAGGACCCCGCGGGCCCCGCTGCTCTTCTGGTGGACGGAATCTCCCGCCGGAACCGGGAAGCGGTCCTGCGCGCGCTGTCCGACCGGGTCCACCTTGCGGTTCCGCCCCTGCAGTTCAGCTGCACCGGCCGGGACGAGGCGATCGGAGCCATCGAGGCGATCCTCGCCGCGTTCCCCGACCTGACGTACTCGATCCGCAGCCGCTACGTCGCGCCCAGCGAGGTGACCGACGAGGTCCTGCTCTCCGGCACACATACCGGCACCCTGCTCGGCGTGACCCCGACCGGCAAGGCCGGCCGCGTGCTGGCCAGGATCCAGATGCGCCACGACGGACACGTGCTCACCTCGATCGCCATGTGGGCGGACGGTGGCGCGCTCCGCGAGATCATCGCCGTTCCGGTCACCGCCGCAGGGGTGTCGAGCAGCGTGGTGTCGGCGCTGCGGGCCTCGATGCCGGACGTCGAGCAGCGCCTGATCGTGGGGCCGGGCCGCGAGCCGGAGGACGGGGCGCGCCGCGAGGTGCTCGCCTCCCAGCCCGCCTCAGCGGCCAAGACCGCCGCCCGGACCGAGGTCAAGGCGCCGATCCCGCGCCGGACGAGGCGCCGCCGGGCCGCCCTGCTCGCCACGGCGATGGTGGTGGCCAGCGGCTGCCTGGTGGCCTGGGTCGCGACCGGAGCGCTGAACAGCACGGCGGCGACCCCCCGCCGCGGCCCGACGCCGTCCGGCAGCACCGTGGCCGCCCAGACACCGCCCAGCGCGTCGCCCAGCACCCAGGCCTCTGCCACCCCGCTGCCCACGCCAACCCTCGACGCGAAGAGCAACAGCTTCAACCTGCGGTCGGACGTCCTCTTCCCCAGCGACCGGGCCACGCTCACCCCGGAGGCGCTCCGGATCCTCAACGAGATCATCGGCTACGTGCACGAGCACAAGTACCGGACCGGCATCATCCTCGTCACCGGCTACACCGACTCGAACGGCACCGCGGCACACAACAAGAAGCTGTCGAAGGAGCGTGCCGTCGCCGTGGCGGACTTCCTCGAGGCCGGGTTGAAGGGACTGCCCGGCCTGACGGTGAAGCCCTTCGGCGCCGGCGAGAACGACCCCCTCAAGTCGAACGACACCAAGGCGGGGCAGGCTGCGAATCGCCGGGTGACCGTGCACCTGCCGCTTCCCGCGGCAGGTTGACCGCCGCGTCAGACGCTCGGGCCGCCCATCGCCTCAGCGGCTGGACACCACCACGGTGCCACCCCACTTGTCGTGCAGCGCCTGCTTGCGCTGGTCCCACAGCGGCCAGAGGTAGTCCAGCAGCAGGTACCAGCCGACAATGTCCCCGACCAACTCGCAGGTGATCCATCGCTTCCAGGCCTGCCCCCAGGTCGGCCGACCCTCGGCCTCCCACGGCCGGACCCGGACCCCGGTCGCCATCTTGCCCAGCGTCGCGCCCCGGGTGTGGAGCATGAGCACCGTGTAGGCGGCGCTGATCACGACCGAGACCAGGGTGAAGGTGAGGACGAACGGCCAGAACCCGGTCTTGGAGTACATCTCGAACGGGTCGTTGATCGTCGTCTGCCCCTGGTTGTTCAGCTGGTCCACGTAGTCCACCATCCGGTGGATGAACCGCAGCAACAGCGGCAGCGTGACCAGGATGGTCACCGCGGTGAGCAGGAGGCCGTCGATGATCCGCGCTCCCAGCCGGGCTCCGAGCCCGGCGAGGCGGACGCCGTCCGGTGTCGCGGTCGGCTTGCCGACCATCGCGGGATAGCCCGGCGCGCCCGGGTAACCGGGCGCCTGCGGGTAGCCGGGTGCCTGCGGGTAGCCGGGTGCCTGCGGGTAGCCCGGTGCCTGCGGATACCCGCCCGCCGGGTAACCCGGACCGCCGGCGCCCGGCTGGCTCCCGCCGAACGGGCCGCCGCCCGCGTACGCGCCGCCGCCGGGGGCCTGGCCTTCCGGCGGGTATCCCGGAGCCGGCCGGTACTGGGGTCCGCCCGGGAGGGCGCCCTCGGAGGTCTGCGTCCGCGCCCTGGTGGTGTCGGTCCACTGGGCGCCGTCCCACCAGCGCTCGTCACTCTGACCGGCAGGATCCGGGTACCAGCCCGGGGGTGGCATCTGGGTCATGGGCACAGCCTGCCCTATCGCGACGTGGTCATCGACACAGCCGATCGGGCCCGTAGGCGCTGCCGGCGGACAAAGGTCCCCCTCACTCAAATGGAAGGTAAACCTAGCCTGGCTCTATGGATCTTCTGGCCGGCACGCTGACGACCCTCGCGGAGGTCCAGGTCGGCGCGGCGGTGGTGATCGCCGGGCGGCACCGGATGGAGCCCCGGCTGGGGCGTCGGCTGGCCGAGCTGGGACTGCGACCGGGTGCCGCGGTCAGGGTGCTGATGCGAACGCCGGGCGACGGCCGGGTGATCGCCATCGACCAGGCCCGGATCGCTCTCGGGCGTGATCTTCTGCGCCAGGTCGCCGTACGGCTGCAGGCCAGGCCCGACGAACGATGACCGACCGAACGGAACTGCACCGCCTCAGGCCGGCTCCGGACGAGGGCGACACGGCGACCTCACCGGCTGACGAACCCGCTCGTCCTCAGACCTGCTGCCACGGTGCTGCCGCATCGGCCGGCGACCCAGGACCCTCACGTCCCGAGGCCGGCAGCCGCGGGGGCACGTCCCGCCCCTCCGGCATGCAGGCCGTGTCGCCCTCCTGCCACACCGACTCCGGCGGGCGGGCCGCTCCCCCGGGCGCTCCGGTGGTCGCGCTGGTCGGCGCACCGAACGTCGGCAAGTCCACCCTCTTCAACGCGCTGACCGGCGCCCGCCGGGACACCGGCAACTGGCCCGGCACATCGGTGGCGGTCGGCACCGGAGCCTGGCGGCTGGCCGGCGGCGAGGTGTCCGTGGTGGACCTGCCCGGCGCCTACAGCCTCGACCCGATGTCCCCGGACGAGGCGCTGACCCGGGAGCTCCTGCTCGAGACGCCCGACGCCGACCGGCCGGACCTGATCGTCGTCGTGCTCGATGCCGGAGCGCTGTCCCGCAGCCTGTACATGCTGGCCCAGGTCCGCGAGCGGGCCGGCAGCGTGGTGGCCGTGCTGACGATGGCGGACGTGGCCTCGCGCCGTGGCCTGACCGTCGACCTCGCCAGGCTCGAGGCCGCTGCTGGCGTGCCGGTGATCGCGCTCGACCCGCGACGGCGTGAGGGGGCCGAGCGCCTGGGCCGAGCGGTGACCGCCGCCCTGCACGAGGTGGTGCCACCGGCCCGGACCCGCTGCAGCAGCCTGCCGGCCGAAGCGGCTGCGCACGAGGCGATCGCGGACGATCCCCTGGCCGAGGCCGACGAGCGGTTCGCCTGGATCGACGGCGTGGTCGAGCAGTCCGTGCGGCGCAGCCCCTCGGCGGGCACCACCCGTTCGGACCGGATCGACCGGATCGCCACCTCGCCGGTGTCCGGCCCGCTGCTGTTCCTCGGCGTGATGTGGCTCGTGTTCCAGACCACCACCTCGGTCGCCGGCCCGATGCAGGCGGGTCTCGGGGGCCTCCTGCACGGGCCGGTCACCTCGGGCGTTCGCGGGTTGCTGGAGCTCGCCGGGCTCGGCCACACGCTGTTCAGCCGGTTCCTGGTCGACGGCCTGCTCTCCGGTGTCGGGATGCTGCTCACCTTCGTCCCGTTGATGGCGTTGATGTTCGGGATGCTCGCCCTGCTCGAGGATTCCGGCTACCTGGCCCGGGCGGCGGTGGTCACCGACCGGATGATGCGCGCCGTCGGCCTGCCCGGGCGGGCGTTCCTGCCGCTGGTCGTCGGCTTCGGCTGCAACGTCCCGGCGGTCAGCGGCACCCGGGTGCTGCCGGACGCGCGGCACCGGCTGCTCACCACTCTGCTGGTGCCGTTCACCTCGTGCAGCGCGCGGCTCACCGTCTACGTCCTGGTGGCGACGATCTTCTTCCCCGGTCACGCCGGCACGGTCGTGTTCGTCATGTACGTGCTCTCGATCGCCTTCGTGGTCGCGGTCGGGCTGCTGCTGCGCAACACGGCGCTGCGGCGGATTCCGTCCGAACCGCTCGTGCTCGACCTTCCGCCGTACCACCTGCCCGTGCCGCGGCTCGCGTTGCAGGTGACCTGGACCCGGTTGCGTGGATTCCTCAGCACGGCCAGCGGGATCATCGTGGGCGCCGTCGCTGTCGGTCTGGGTGATGCAGGCGGTCCCGGTCACCGGTGGCTACGCGGTCGGGCAGGTCCCGGTCGAGCGCAGCCTGTACGCCGCGACCGCACGGATCGGCGCCCCGGCGTTCGCACCGGCCGGATTCGGCGACTGGCACGCGACCAGCGCGCTGATGACGGGTTTCGTCGCCAAGGAGGCGGTCATCTCGTCCTGGTCGCAGACCTACGCGGCCCAGCAGTCGGACCCGAAAGCCGCCCGGCAGCAGACGATCGACGCCGATCAGCTCGGGCGGGCCGTGACCGCGGACTTCGAGCGGTCCTCGGGCGGTCACCGCAGCGCAGCGGTGTGGGCGTTCCTGGTCTTCCTGCTCGCGTACACCCCATGTGTGGCGACCCTTGCGGCCCAGCGCCGCGAGATCGGCCTGCGCTGGACAGCGTTCGGCGTGGGCCTGCAACTGGTCGTCGCGTGGACGGCGGCGGTCGCCGTGTTCCAGGCCGGGCGATGGATCGCGTGACGGGAGGATCGACGGACGCCGACACAGCGCTGACCCGGCAGGCGGGTGGACCGCTGCGAGCCGTGCTGGCCGCGGTGAACTCCGGCGCGGTCACCGTCGCGGACATCGCCCTGCGCACCGGGCTCGATCGGGATGTGGTCGCGGCCGCCGTACAGCACCTGATCCGTGCCGGACGCATCGGTACGGCTGCACTCTCCTCCGGCTGCCCGGCCTCAGCCTGCGCCGGTTGCGGGCTCGCCTGCCCGCAGTAACCCCGCGCGGCGGCGACCGACCCGCCAGCCGCGCCAGCCGCGCCTACGCTGGCGCATGGCAGACTTCGGCGGCGGCCCGGTGGCAGGGAACCTGGACGTGCACTGGATCCACGGCTCACGCCGCAGAGCCGGCAACCAGGACCCCTTGATCCAGCTGCACTCCTACGACGAGCACACCGTCCTGCTACGGCAGAGCAAGGCAGTCAGCTTCGAGGCACCGTTCCTCTACCTGCTGTTCGGGAACGAACGAGCCGTGCTGCTGGATACCGGCGCCACCCGGGAGCCGGACCGATTCCCGTTGCGGGACACGGTCGACGGGATGATCCCGTCCTGGCTGGCTGTCAACCTGCGGGAGAGCTACCACCTCGTGGTGGCGCACTCCCACGCGCACGGCGATCACGTGGCCGGAGACGGCCAGTTCACCGATCGCCCGCTGACCCGTGTGGTCGGAACGGACCTGGAGGCTGTGCGGAACTTCTTCGGGTTCACCGGATGGCCGGACCAGGTCGTCCGTTTCGACCTCGGTGGGCGCGTCCTGGAGCTCACCGGCATCCCCGGCCATCACGCGACCAGCCTGGCGATCTTCGACGCCTGGACCGGGTTCCTGCTCACCGGCGACACCGTGTACCCGGGCCGGCTCTACGGCTTCGACATGCCTGCCTATGTCGCCAGCCTCGATCGGCTGGTGGACTTCGCCCGCGCCCGCCCGGTCCGGCACGTGATGGGCTGCGACATCGAGATGTCCCGCACGCCGGGGCGGGACTACCCGCTCGGCAGCAGGTACCAGCCGGACGAGCCGCCGCTGCAGATGACCATGGACCAGTTGATCGCAGTGCGGGACGCCGCCCACGCGGCCGCCTCCAGGTCGGGCGTTCACGTCCACGACGACTTCATCGTCTTCAACGGCACCGGACGGCTGGCCACCTCGAAGCTGCTGGGACGCACGCTCCTGCAGCGCCTGCACATTCGCTGACCGCCGGGGCCGTTCCGCCTTGATCGGGTGATGTGTTCAGACGTCCCACCACAGCGTTGCGACCTCGCGCGGCTGCTGCGCCCCCAGCTCCGCCAGCGCCTGGGCGACCTCCGGGTCGCGATCAGGGCTGAGGCAGAGCCGGATCCGCGCGATCTCGACCTGCTGCTGCGGCGTCAGCACGGCGTCCCGGGCCGGCGCGACGTCGGCCCAGCGTTCCAGCCGGACCGGCAGCCCGGCGTCCTGGAACACCGCAAGCGCATCCTCGGCGGTCGGCCCGTCCGGCCGGTCCAGCTGCCAGAACCGTTGCCACAGCGGGGAGAGCCGGGCCAGCGGGTGCCGCCAGGACAGCTCCATCACCACCCGGTGACGGGCGTGCTCCGCGAGCCGCACCGCGAACAGACCGAGTTCAGGGACGTTGTACGCGACGTGGTGGCAGGTCACCACGTCGGCCACCGGGGCCCGCTCCGCGACGTCGGGCCAGCTGCCCTGCAGCTCCTCGTGAGCCAGGCCGCGCTCCTGAGCGGTGGCCGCGAACGACTGCAACATGTACGACTTCTCGTCGACCCCGGTGACGCTCGCAGCGGGCGGAGCGAGCGCGAACGCGGCCCTGCCCCCGCCGCAGCCGACGTCGAGCACCGATCCGGAGTCCGGCAGCGCCTCCAGGCCCAGCCGATCGGACGGCGAGGCCGGTGCGGGCTGCGCATCACCGTCCGGCACCTGGAACAGCGCCAGCGGCAGCAGCCACGGCGACTGTGGCGCCTGATCCAGGATCTCGGTCGGGATCGCCCACGCGGCCAGCTGATCCGCCCAGTGCCCTGCCGCAGTCGTGCGTTCTGGCATGCCGTCATCCTGGCACTGCGTAGCGGGACCCGCGCCAGGCCACCGGGCGCCGGACCGTGCCCGCGGGAAGGGCGCCGGACCGTGCCCGCGGGAAGAATGCCGGCATGCCGAACGTCGACCTGATCGACGCAGCGCTGCGGCCACGGGCAGCCGTCCTGGATCTCGGCTGCGGGACGGGCAGGCTGGCGATCCCGCTGACCCGGCGCGGGCATCCGGTGCTCGGCGTGGACGAGTCCGCCGAGATGCTGGACCGGATCGGCCCGGGCATCCCGGGGCTGGGCGCCCTGCTGGACGCGGAGGTCCACTACGACGCGGACGGCCGGTCCTGGACGCAGCGGTTCACCACCCGCCGGCTGACCGAACCCGACCTGCACGCCCTGCTGGCCGGCGCGCGGTTGGCCCACGATCGCTGGCTGGACCAGGGTCGGCACTGGTTCGCCGCGCTGGCGGTCTTCACTCCAGAGGACGATCCAGGTCGAGCGCCCAGTCCAGGCCGCGAGGAGTCACGGGGCTGAAGCCCGCCGCCTGGACGATCCGGCGGGCGCTGTGCAGCCGCGGGTCCAGCCTCACCTGCAGTTGCTGGTACCCGGCCCTGCGGGCGAACGCGATGCACTCGTGCACCAGCCTCCGGCCGACCCCAAGCCCCCGGGCGGACGGCTCGACCAGCAGCAACCCGAGCCGCGCCGCCGCAGGCACGTCGCCGGTCCGCCCGCCGGCCAGGCGTGTGCAGAAGACGCAGCCGACCGGCGCAGCGTCGAGCTCGGCGATCCAGGCCCGCTCCCGGATCGGATCCCGGCGTGCCGCGAAGGACGCCACGGCCTCGGCGACCTCCCCTTCGAACCGCTCGTCCCGGCCGTACTCCTCGGCGTAGACGGCGCCGTGCCGGTGCACGACCCAGCCGAGGTCGCCCGGGCGCAGCCCGCGCAGGCCGAACGGGGCCGGGTGCTCCGGCCCCGAGAGCGCACGGCGGATGCTCGCCATCGCCGCCACGAGGTCCTTCTGCTGATCCTCGCGCAACCCTGCCAGCAGACCCTGGGTGCGGTCGGCGGACTGCCGGTCGAGGACCTCGACCACCGCCTGGCCGCGGCCGGTCAGTTCGACGGTCTGCCCCTGCCCGACCGGATCCGCGGGGCGGGTGCGCGCCAGGCCTTCGGTGCGGAACCGGTGCACGATCCGCGCCAGCTGCCCGGCATCGACGTCCACGATCCGGCGCAGCCTGCCCAGTTCGACCCGTCCGGCCCGGGCCAGCTCCACCATCACCGTCGCCTCCGAACGCGAGTAGGGGACGCCGCGGGGTCGGGCGTCCAGCCGCGGCGCGACATCGCGGGCCCAGTAGCGCCCGAAGGACCGGACCGCCGCGATCCGTTCCTGCGGAACCGGGGCGCCACCCGGAACCGGCCGGCCACCCGGAACCGGCCGGCCACCCGGAACCAGCCCGCCCGGAACCCGAGGGCCGCCCGTCGTGGCGGGCTCCGGGTCAGCCATCGCCACCGCCCCGGCCCTGGCCTCGTCGGTCCACCAGCTCCACCTCGTGACTGGATCCGGCACCACATCCCCCGTCCCGTCACCGTTCGATCCGCGGTCAGGCCGCCTCGCCGATCCGCATCCGGCAGGCCGCCGGCAGCACCCGGCGCCCCCGCACCGGCACGGACGGCCGCAGGGCGAGCACCGCGAGCCCGCCCAACCCGGCCGCGCCCGCGATCACCGCGGTCGGCGGCAGCACCTGCGCCGCCGCACCGGCGAGCAGGATGGCCACCGCCTGGCCGCCGAACATCCCCGTCATCGCGATCCCGAAGACACGCCCGCGAGTCATCTCGGGCACCGCGGCTGCGAAAGCGGTGCTCGCCTGCACCTGGAACGAGGTCGCCGTTCCCGCCGCGGCGAACAGCACGAGGCTGACCGCCAGCCCCGGCCGCAGTGCGACCGCGAGCAGCGGCACCGTCCCGGCCAACGCCATCGGCCACATCATTCGGCCCCGAACGGCTGGGCGGACCCGGGCCAGGCCGAGGCTGCCGACCACCGAACCGAAGGCCACCGCGGCCATCACCAGGCCGACCGCAGCGGCCGGCTGTCCCAGCGACCGCGCGTACGCCGGTGCGATCGCCTCCGGGACGATGGCGTAGCCGGCGCCGCTCATGCCGAGCAGCAGCGGTCTGTACAGCCGCCGATCTGCCCGGACCGCGCGCCATCCCTCCAGCGCGTCGGCCAGCAGGTGCAGCCGACCGGGTCCGCACGCCGCGGCAGGCCGGGCCAGCAGGCCGGCACGGAGCATCACGGCGGACAGCGCGAAGCTGACCGCGTCCAGCGCCAGCGCCCCGTTCGGGCTGACCAGCGCCACCAGGGCGCCACCACCGACGAAGCCCCCCACCTGGGCGACCTGATGCACGGAGCTGCGGATCGAGACGGCAACCACGTAGCGGTCGTCCGTCAGCACCTGTGGCAGCAGGGAGGCGTTGGCCGAGTCGAAGGGCGGTGCGAGCAGGGCAGCCGCGAGCACCAGCAACGCCACAGCGAGCACGGGCATGCCGGGCAGCGCGGCCAGGCCGATCGCCGCCGCCCGGGCCAGGTCGCAGCCCACCATGACCCGTCGGGTGGGCAGCCGGTCGGCGAAGACCGACAGCAGCGGGCCGCCCAACGTCCACGGCAGGTACGCGCAGGCGTAGCCGAGCGCGGACAGCAGCGCCGAACCGGTGCGCTGGTACAGCAGGACAGCCAGCCCGACCGCCGCGACCTGGTCACCGACCAGGGACACGACGTCTGCCCCGAACAGGGCCCGGTACTCCCGCCCCTGCAGGAGCGCCCGGAACCCGGGCCGCCGGCCCCCTGGCCCGCGCCCGGCCCCCCCGAGGCCGGGCGCGGGGGTCGTGGGCAGCTGCGCCGAAGGGCCGCGCCGCGCCCGGGCACGGCGCCGGAGCGGGCCGGCTGCCGGTGCCAGGGTGTCGGTCACGGGATCCTCCCGTCGGTGCTGCTGGGGACTGCTGGTCGAGGCATGGGATGTTGCACATCGTGACGGCCCCGCCCCCGGCGGAACGTTGGGGGGCGGGCCGGTGATCAGCTGCGGATCGTCACCACCGCACACCGCGCCACCGCACACCGCGCCACCGCACACCGCGCCACCGCACACCGCGCCACCGGACTCCACGCACCTGGATCACCACCTTCTCGCTGTCTGGCCGGAGCCCTCTCCCGTGCTTCCCGGCTGCTGGTGAGGACTCTTCCGGGGGTAGCGGACAGATCGCTGAACGTTCGCTGAACGCCCAGGTCAGCACCGGTCTCTCGGTGCCGGACGCGAGCCAGGACGGGGCCGCGGAGCCCGGCTCCGGACCGGTCGCTGCGGACAGTGAAGGTCGATCACGCGAGATGCGGCTCACCGGGCCCGAACGCGCGGGGTTGCGGCATGGCTCCGAGTAATCGGGGTTTGATCTCGTAACGTCGTTGCGTGGCAGGTTCCGGCGATGACACCACTGGGGTGGTAGTCCGCCTGCTCGGGCCGCTGGAGGCCTGCGTCGACGGCCTGCCGGTGTCCCTGGGAGGCCCGAGGCCTCGCGCGATCCTGGCCCTGCTCGCGCTGTCCACCGGCACGACCGTGACCGCCCGCCGGCTGGTCGACACGCTCTGGGACGGTGACCCGCCTCAGGCCGCGGCCAACACCGTGCAGGTGTACGTCTCCCGGCTCCGCCGGGCCCTGACTCCCGCCGGCGCGCCGTCCCCGCTGCGCGCCACGACCGGCGGCTACCTGCTCGACCTGCCCACGGACGCCGTCGACGCCCTGCTCTTCGACCGGCTGGCGACCGAGGGCCACGGGCTGCTCGCGGCGGGGCAGGCCGACCGCGCTGCATCCGCCCTGGCCGGCGCCCTGCGGCTGTGGCGCGGGCCCGCGCTGCCCGACCTGGCCGGCCTGGCCGGCGCGGAGGGGGTGCTCGCGCGGCTCGGCGCCCAGCACCTCGCCGTCCGGATCCACCGGATCGACGCGGAGGTGGCCCGCGGACGGCACGCTCAGGTGGTCCCGGAACTGGAGCAGCTGATCCGCGATCATCCCCTGGACGAGGGGCTGGTCGCCCGGCTGATGACCGCGCTCTACCTCGCCGGGCGGCAGGCGGACGCCCTGTCCGCCTACGGCGCCGCCGCCCGGCGCCTGTCCGACGAGCTGGGCGTCGATCCCGGGCCGCAGCTGCGCCAGGTCCAGCGCGAAGTGCTGCGGCACGAGATCGAGCCGCTGCCGCCCCCACCTCCGGCCGCTCCCGCTTGGTCCCCCGCGACGGTTGCATCCGATGCCGGGCCTGCGACACCGCGCCGGCCGACGCCACAACCGTTGCTGCGCCCCCGCGGGGCCCTGATCGGGCGCCGACGCGAGCTCGCCCTGGCCATCGACCTGCTGCGTGACCCGCAGGTCCGGGTGGTCACCCTGCTCGGACCGGGTGGTACCGGCAAGACCCGGCTGGCCGTGGAGATCGCCCGGGCCCTGCCCGGCACGGCCACCGTAGACCGGCCCGGGCCGGACGTGGTCATGGTCCCGCTCGCCGCCGTCACCGACAGCGGCGAGCTGCTCGCCGAGGTCTGCCGGGCGCTGGACGCAGCCCCCGACTGGGCCGGCGAGCCGCTGCTCGAGATCGCCTGCCGCGGCCTGGGCGGGCGGTCCGTTGTCCTCGTCCTGGATAACCTCGAGCAGTTCGTGGACGAGCCGTCCGTGGTCGACGACCTGGTCGGGCTGATCGATCGGGTGCCCGAGCTGACCGTGCTGTGCACGAGCCGGACCGCCCTGCACCTGCGCGACGAGCGCCGGCTGCCGCTCGACCCGCTGCCGCTTCCCGGAGAGGGTGCCGAGGATCTGGACTCGGTGCTGGGCTCGGACGCGGTCCGGCTGTTCCTCGACCGGGCCCGGGCTGTGCTGCCGGGCTTCGAGGTCACGGCGGCCAACGCGGCCGCCGTCGCGCGGGTCTGCCGGATGCTCGACGGTCTGCCGCTGGCCATCGAGCTGGCGGCCGCGCGCGTCCAGATCCTGCCGCCCGATCAGATGCTGCGCCGGGTCGGCCGCCGGCTGCAGCTGCTCAGCGGGGGGCCCCGGGATCTGCCCGAGCGGCACCGGAGCATGCGGGCCGCCCTCGACTGGAGCGCGCAGCTGCTCGACCCGGTGGAGGCCCAGATGTTCGCGCAGCTGTCCGCGTTCAGCGGTGGCTGGACGATCGAGGCGGCCGAGGCGATCTGCGCGGTGGGTGACCCGTCCGGCAGCGACGGCGGCTGCCCGGGTGAGGTGGACATCGTCGAGGTGCTCGCCCGGCTGGTGGACCGGAGCCTGGTCAGCGGCGACGGCACCGGCCGGCTGGCGATGCTCGAGACGATCCGCGACTACGCCGCCGAGGCGCTGATCGGCCGGGCCGAACTGCCCGGCGTCCGAGACCGGCACGCCCGGTTCTACGCCGAGCTGGCCGCCCAGCTGGGCCCGCAGTGCCGCACCTCGCCGGACTCCTCGACCCGGTCCCGGCTCGACGTCGAGTCCGGCAACCTCGCCGCCGCGCTCGAACACGCCAGCGAATGCGGTGACGGCGCGCTGCTCGGCCGGCTCGTGCTCGGGCTGCTCGACTACTGGTACTCCTGCGGCCGGATCGGTCAGGCGGACCGATGGCTGGACGCGGTGCACGCAGCCCAGGTGCCTGCGGACCTGCACACCCGGCTGCAGATGTCCGCCGGCAGCCTGGCCTTCGTCCGCGGTGACCTGCGCCGCGCCGCGACGTCGTTCGCCGCCGCCGTGAACGCGGCGACCGAGCTCGGCGACACGACCCTGCTCGCGCGGGCCCTGGCCGCCAGCGGTGCCGCCGCCCGGCATGCCGGCGACCTCGAGGCCGCGCTGGGCAGGATCGACGAGGCGCTCGACGTAGCCCGGCGGGCGGAGCTGCGCGCGCTCGTCCCGCAGCTGGAGAACGAGCGCGGCGAGCTGCTCGACGGCCTGGGCCGTGCCTGCGAGGCGACCCCGCTCTTCGAGAGCTACCGGCAGCAGGCGCTGATCGACGGTGATCACAGCAACCTGGCCTGGGCCTGCGGCAACCTGGCTCTTCAGGCCTCCGAACAGGGCCGGGACCAGGACGCCCGCGACCTCGCGGCAACCGCTCTGGCCGCGGCCGACAGCGGCGGCTCGGCACCGGTCCAGGGCGATGCCCGGGCCATCGCCGGGCTGCTTGCGCTGCGCCACGGCGATCCCGGCGAGGCCCTCGCCCTGCTCCGGGAGTCGCTCGCCCTGACCCATGCCGCCGGGCTGTTGCTGGCGGTGCCCGACACCGTGAGCCTGATCGGTGCCGCCCTGCTCGAGGCGGGACACCCGGAGCCGGCGGCCCGGATGCTGGTGACGGGCCTAGCCTGGCGGCAGGCGCGCGGCCTGGCCGTGAGCGGGCGACTGGCCCGGCAGGCGGTCGAGAACGCGCAGGGCAGGCTGCCTGCCGTCCTGTCCCCCGAACGCTTGGCGGCCGCTACCGAACGTGGCACCCGGGTCCGCTACGGCTCCGTGAACGCGCTCCAGGACCTCAGCCTGGCCATGCCTTTGAGCATGGTCGTGCCCGAACCGGGCGTGGACCTGCGCGCCCTCGATCCCCCGCTGGGCGCCGAGCGATCCGGCGCTGGCGGTACCCAGGCTGCCGCCGAGTAGCCGCTCTCACCCCCGGCCCCCGGGCCCCCGGCCCCCGGCCCCCGGCCCTCGGCCCTCGGCTCAGGCGGACGCGGAGTACTGCAGGAACCGGGCCGCGATCGGGGCCGCGACCGTCCCTCCGAACGCGCCGCGCTCGACGAAGACGGCGAAGGCCGTGGTGCCCTGCCAGCCGACGAACCATGCGTGGGTCGGCAGCGGCGTACCCGAGCCGAACTCGGCCGTCCCGGTTTTGGCGTACACCGGTTCGCCCGGCACGTCCTTGGCCGCGACCCCGGTCCCGGACGTGACCACGGCCCGCATCAGCGGGTGCAGGCCGCCGGTGACCGCGGCCGGAAGCTGGTGCGAGGCGCACTTCGGGCACTCGGCGATCAGGTGCGGCTGGTGCCAGGTACCGGACGCGACCGCCGCGGCCACGGACGCCATCTGCAGCGGGCTGGCCTCGACCCGGCCCTGCCCGATCGCGTCCGCGGCGGCCTCCGTGCTGCCTGCCGCCGCGGGCATCTGCCCGCCGACACTGGCGATCGGCAGCGGCTGCCCGGCGTTGAAGCCGTACATCTCCGCCGCCGACTTCAGGGCGCCGGAGGGCAGGCTCTGGGAGAGCCGGATGAACGCGGTGTTGCAGCTCTCGGCGAACGCCTCGGTCAGGCTGATCGTGCGCGAGGCAGCCTTCTCCGCGTTCTTGAACGTGCGGCCGTTCACGGTCACGGTCGGGGTGCACAGCTGCGGGGACTGCGGGGTCGATCCCGTCATCAACGCCGCCGATGCGGTGATGATCTTGAACGTGGACCCCGGCGCGTAGTAGGACGCGAAGGCCGACGCCAGGCCGCTGGTGGGGTGGCTCGCCATGGCCCGCACTTCACCCGTGGTGGTGTCGATGGCCACCAGGGCGGCGCGCCCGTCGACGCCGGCCAGGGCCCGCTCCGCGGCGCGCTGCATGCCCAGGTCGAGGGTGGTCTTGACGTCCTGGCCCGGCTGGGCGTTCCACTCCTTGACCACGTTGACGCTGTCCCCGCTGGTGGCGTCGACGACCGCGAGCCGGGTCGCGGGCGTGCCGGCCAGCTGGGCGTTGTAGACCCGCTGCAGACCGGTGGCACCCGATCCCTTCACCGGGTCCTTGCCGACCAGGTTCGCCGACAGGTCACCGTCGTCACGCAGCGACTCTCCCTGCCGGTCCACCACCGAGCCGCGGGTCGTGACCGTGGTCAGCAGCCCGAGCCGCTGGCCGGTCGACAGGCCCGGGTAGACGGTGTCCGAGGTGAACCGCACCCGCCAGCCGTTCGGCGACTTCTGCAGGTGCAGCACGCTCTTCCAGCTGACGTCGCCGAGCCCGGACAGGCTCACGGTGGCCGTGTAGGGCATGGTCGTCCCGGCCTGGTCCAGCGTTCCTGGCGTGACCACGGTCTTGGTGACCTTCAGCCGGGTCACCATCCCGCCGTAGACCCGGGACATGCTGTCCTTCGGGTCGAGGACGACCGCCTGCATGGCCGCGTAATCGCCCTTCTGCCAACCGGTCAGGAAGGCGTTCGCCGCCTTGGTGGCCAGCTCGCGCGGGCTGGGCCGCAGGCCGAGCGCGACCCCGAGCGGGGGGACGGTGTAGGCGGCCGTCACCCCGCCGCCCGCCAGGACGACCACCGCGACGATCGCGATCAGCATCCGGCGACGCCGCCGGCGCGGTTCCGGGGGTGGCGCCGCGATCGGCTGCAGCCCCCAGAACTCGGGCGGTCCCGTCTGGTCAGCCCCCGGACCGACCTGCCCCGGGTAGCCCTGCCCGAGTTGAGTCTGCCCGAGTTGACTCTGCCCGAGTTGACTCTGCCCGGGATAGCCCTGCCCGGGGTATGCCTCGGTGGGGTACGCCGGTGCGGCCTGCCGCCACTGCGTGGGCGCCTCGGGCGCCTCGGGCGCCTGGGGTGCCTCCACGGGCGGCCACGGAACGCGCCGCCACGGCTCGGGCGCAGGCTGCCCGGCGGGCTGACCTGGCGCTGGCTGCGCCGGCTCCTCGGGAGGCAGCGGAGTTCCCGGCCGCCAGCCCGGCGGCGGTTGCACCGGCTGCTGATCCCCACCACTGCCGGCTCCGTGCAGGTCGGATCCCATGGCTCGCCCCCTGTCGACAGGTTCGGGCCACCGGCCGCATGGCCCGCGCTGCCACGCCACCTTAACGGCCCGGCCTCGGCGCGCCTGATTCGGGGCCCCCTGGCGCGTCCAGTACGGCGGCACGTGGGGTCTCTAGCAGCACAAGTTGACCGAGTTTGCCGCCCACCAGGGCGCATAGGACTGCGATCGAAACGCATCACGTTCGGCCCGAGCCGTCGGCCCGAACAGTATGCGGCGGGTGACTCGAAAACGATCGCAGAGCAAAGCCTCGCGACCGAACACCCATCCCCTGGCCAGCACCAGCGCGGCCACGCCTGGCGTACTCGCCGGCGCGAGCCGAGGCCGCCAGCTGACCAGCGCCCCCAGTCCCACCGGCTCAGGCGGTGGTGACCTCCCCGTTGACGACCTTGACCGGGATCTTCGGCAGTGGCGATGGCGCCGGTCCGCCGGTGACCTGACCGTTCTGGTCGAAGGTCGAGCCGTGGCACGGGCACTGGAACCCGCTGCCGTCGAACTGCACCGGGCAGCCCTGATGGGTGCACACGGCGCTGAACGCCACGAACGTGTTCGCCGACGGATGCAGCAGGTACGCCTGGCTGCCGTCCTGTGCGGTGAAGCTCTTGGCCGAGCCCACCGCGACGCTCGACGCCGCGGCGATGCCCGTCCCGGTCGAGCCCGGCAAGGCGGACGCCGAGGCACCGGCGGTGGCCGAAGGGCCGGGGCTCGAGTCCGCCGAGGCTGACCCCGTGGCCGAGGCGCCGGTGCGCCGGCGCGTCAGGGCGACCAGGCTGCCCAGCACCACTGTGACCATGCCGATCCCGACCGCGATGATGCCGCCACGCAGCACCGTCCGGCGCTCGACCTCGTTGCTCACCGCGAGCGACTCCCGGGCCGTCGGCGCGGCGGGCAGCCGCATCTGCTCGCGCACCCGGGCTCGCAGGGACGCGCTCAGCGAGTACACCCCGCCGTCGCCGGCCAGCAGCAGCGGCGTCCAGGCGAACAGGAACACGATGTCCGGACCGTAGTAGTAGGGCGTTGTCGTCCAGCTCACGGTCAGGAAGAAGCTCAGCGCCAGTGCCATCCCGCCGAGAGCGGCCAGCCGGGTGAGCAGCCCGAGCAGGGCGCCCACTCCCACGGCGATCTCACCGAAGGCGATCATCAGCCCGGTGATCGTGGCATGGTGCGCGCTGAACGTGACCAGCCAGCCGATCGGCGACGTGCTGGCCGCATGCAGCATCTGGGCGTGCACGCCCAGCGGTGTCGCGGCGTCGAGGTAGTTCCGGTCGGTGAGCTTCGAGACGCCGGCGTAGGCGAAGGTCACGCCCAGGAAGGCCCGCAGCGGGAGCAGCACCCAGCCCGGCGCCTGCAGCCGGGGATCGGAACGCAGCCGGGCACGCAGGGACGCCGGCGGAGTGCCCCGGCGCTGGGTGGGCAGGGAAGACACGGCCCAAGATTGGCTTGTCCCGGCGGGTGCGCGCCAGCCGGCAGGTCTGCTGACAGTCAAGCCTTGGCCCGAACGCGTCAGCACGACCCAGCCACGACCCACCCGCAACGCCCGTAGTGGTGCAAGAGCGGGACTCTCAGACCGGTTGACGGCCGGTCCGGCGGAGTACGGTGATCTGACCGGACGGGTACACCTGGGCAAGGGACCCGGGCGCACCCGGCATACCCGGGCAAGGTTCGGCGACGATCCGATCCGCGCGGGAGGTGGTGTCTGTGAAGGCAACCGTGGGAGATCGCCTGCTGATCCAGGCGACGCACGTCGACGGGGCGCAACGTGACGGCGAGATCATCGAGGTCCGCGGCAAGGACGGTGACCCCCCGTACCTGGTCCGCTGGTCCGACGGTCACGAAGGACTGGTGTTCCCGGGCCCTGACGCGCTGGTGAGGCCCGCTCAGGGCTGACCCGCCCGACGCCCGCCGCCTCAGCGCCGCAGGGCCGGTGTCCGGGACGCCGCGTAGACCACGCTCACCACGGACAGCGCCGGCCCGGTGACACCGGGGTAGGTCTGCGCGTCCGGGACGAACTGGATCGGGTATGTCCCGGTCGGCATCGGGAGCGGGACCTTCACGTACGCCACGACGTCGCTCTCGACGTACGCCCCACTGCCGAGCCTGGAGAGCGCGTCGCTGCTGGATGCGACTCTGAGCACGGTCGAGCCGAGTGTCCAGGTCGAGGAGCCGGCCAGGCCGACACCACGCACCTTCACGGTCACCCGCTTGCTGCGGTCCGTGGTTGCCGTGGCGGAGTCCAGGCTGGCCTGGAACACCAGCGACGAGTCCGAGTACAGCGTCGCCCCGTCCGGGTTGAGCAGCGTGACCGTGAGCCGCTGGCCCGGTCTGCCCGTCCCCCGGACCGTGAGGCTGACCGCCGTGTCGCCCAGGTACTTCACCGGGACCGTGACGGGCAGGGTGCCGGAGCCCGCCACGCCCACCTGGACGCTCGGCTTCAGCACGGCGAACTGCTGCGCGGTGGCGCCGAACCCCGTGCCGGACAGGGTGACGGTGCCGCCCGCACCGGCCCTGAGCACGCCGGTGGCCCGGGTGGGCACCGGGTCGGCCAGGAAGGTGACCTTCGGTCCGGCCGTGGCGGACTGCCCGGACGCCGTGGACACCGTCAGCGCGTAGTCCCCCGGCGCCGGCACGGCCGGGATCGCGACGGTGAGCGTGCTGGCCGTCGCGGACAGGATGGAGCCGGTCGCGACCGTGCCGGGCTGCGCCACCGACGTGAAGCTGATCGTGCTCGCCTTCGACAGGTTCGAGCCGGTGATCTTGAGGGTGCCGCCGCCGGCCACCCGGGCCAGCCGGGTCGACACGGACCCGATCACCGGAGGCGGGCCGCCGCTCGTCACGAAGCCGGTGACGTCACTGGCCTCCATCAGGTAACGGTTGACGAAATCCCACGCCAGCGTTGCGAAACCGTGGCGCCCCCAGCCGGTACCCCAGGAGTTCTCGATCACGAGACCGGTCGTGTTGTAGCCGAACGCCGTGATCGCGTGGTAGCCCCAGAGCCGCTCGGACGATCCCGGCGCGTGGATGACCGCACCCGCGGCGGGCCACTCGAAGGAGTCGTACACCGGGATCGCGATCACCACCGGATGGCCCGTGGCCAGTGCCGCTTTCACGGCCGTGACGTCGTCCGCGCTCGGGGTGGACCACTTCGAGAACAGGGTGCTGTACGAGGCGACCTTGTGCAGCGCGGCGTTGGCCCGCTCGGCCGCGGTCGGCTGCGTCCTCCAGTCGACGTCGCCCTGGGTGTAGACGCTGCGTTCTGCGACGCCCTGGCTGACCACCAGGCTCAGCGCGGCGGAGATCGACGAGCCGGCGTCCCGGCCGCCGTTGATCTGGGAGTAGATGAACATCGGCGCGAACGGCGCACCAGCGTGCGGCTGGGTCTTGGAGTAATAGCCGAGCAGGCTGTATCCGACCGCCCAGGTCGTGCAGGAGCCGACCGCGCCCTGGTTGCCGGGGGACAGGGTGTTCGCCGTCAGGTCAACCGATACCGGCAGCAGCGCGGCCGCCGCGAACCGGCGCGGGGCGACCCGCACCACCGCGGGCGAGCGCGGAAGGCTTCGCACCACCGGGTGGAACGGCCGCGAGGACGTCAGGGCGGCGAGCGTGGCCGGGTGGCCCGCGTGTCCGGAGGCCACGGCCGGCGCTGCCGACGTCACACCTCCTGCGGCGACCAACGACGACAGGACAACGCCGATCCAGCCGGACCGTCTGCTCATCCGCTCGCTCCCCCCGGGCGACATCGCGGCAGGATCCCCGGAAGCCGCCGCGCGGGCCCGGGCACCTGCCCTGCCAGTTCGATCCTCGGAGCCGCCTCCTCCAGCCTTGACGCCTGGTAACGACCGGCACCCGAACAGCCCACGGCCCAGACGCCGAACGCCTGGCTACAGAGCCCTGCTGCAGAGCCTCAGGCCCACAGCGGGGCCATGGGAATCGCTCAGGATCACGAAAGCGGCGACCCCGAGCCTGGAACCATGACGACGCCAACCCTCCCCCGCCCCGAGCCGCCGGTCCTCGCGGGCGACCGCGCCTCGACGGTCCCGCCCCGATCGCGACCACGCCGGGCGCCGCTGCTGCGCTCCCGCCCCGGCGACCCCGCCTGGGCCCGGCCCGGCGCGCTGGGGCTGCTGGTCGCCACGGCCGTGCTGTACCTGTGGAACCTGTCCGCCTCCGGGTACGCGAACTCCTACTACGCGGCGGCCGTCCAGGCGGGCACGCAGAGCTGGAAGGCGTTCCTCTTCGGTTCCCTGGACGCCGGGAATCTGATCACCGTGGACAAGACCCCGGCCTCGCTGTGGGTGATGGAGCTGTCCGGGCGGATGTTCGGCTTCAGCAGCTGGAGCATGCTGGCCCCGCAAGCACTGGAGGGCGTCGCGGCGGTGGCCCTGCTCTACGCCCTGGTCCGCCGGATCAGCGGGCCGGGCGCGGGACTGCTCGCCGGTGCGGCGTTCGCGCTGACTCCCGTCGCCGCCTTGATGTTCCGGTTCAACAACCCCGACGCGCTGCTGGTCCTGCTGATGGTGGCCGCGGCCTACTGTACGGTCCGGGCGATGGAACGCGCCGTCGAGCGGGCGGGCACCCGCTGGCTGGTCCTGGCCGGGGTGTGCCTCGGGTTCGGCTTCCTGACCAAGATGCTCCAGGCGTTCCTGGTCCTGCCGGCGCTCGGCATCGCCTACCTGCTCTTCGCTCCGGGCCCGGTCCGTCGAAGGATCGGTCAGCTGGTCGGCGCGGGGGCGGCCCTGGTCGCCTCGGCAGGGTGGTGGATCGCGATCGTCCAGCTGTGGCCGGCCTCCTCGAGGCCGTACATCGGCGGCTCGACGAACGACAGCGTGCTCGAACTCGCCCTGGGCTACAACGGATTCAGCCGCATCCTCGGCAACACCGGTGGCGGCCCGGGCGGTGCCAGCGGCAACACCGGCTTCGGTGGTGCGGCGGGCCTTCTACGGATGTTCGGCGGCAGCTTCGGCACCGAGGTGTCCTGGCTCCTGCCGGCCGCGCTGATCGGGCTGGTGGCGGGGCTGTGGTCAACCCGCCGGGCACCGCGCCCGAACCTGACCCGTGCCGCCCTGGTGCTGTGGGGCCTGTGGCTGGTGGTCAACGGGCTGGTCTTCAGCCTGATGAGTGGCACCGTCCACCCCTACTACGCCATCGCACTGGCCCCGTCGATCGCCGCCATCGTGGCGATCAGCGGCCGGGAGCTCTGGGCCCACCGCGAGGATCTGCTCGCCCGGTCGAGCCTGGCCGCGATGGTTGCGGCCACGGGCATCTGGAGCATCGCGCTGCTGGCCCGCACGCCCGACTGGCATCCCTGGATCCGGTACACGCTGATCCCTCTGACGGTGCTCGCCACGGTCTGCGTGGCCCTGACCGGAGCCCGCACCCGCACCCGGCTGGCCGCGGTCGTGCTCGCGGGAGCAGTCGTCACCGGCCTGGCCGGCACCGGTGCGTACGCCGTGCAGACCGCTGCCCTGGCGCACACAGGCAGCATTCCCACCTCCGGGCCGAGTACCTCGGCGATGGGCAGCGGCGGGGGCGGGGCGCCGTCCGGCGGGCCGTCCGGACCCAGCGCCACAGCCGGATCCAGGCCGACCACCAGCTCCGGCGCCGGCAGCACCGGCACGGACAGCGCCCTGGTCGCGCTGCTGAAGGCGTCCACCACTCGGTGGGCAGCGGCGACCGTGGGCGCGCAGAGCGCAGCAGGTCTGGAACTGTCCAGCGGCGCTGCTGTGATGGGCATCGGCGGTTTCACCGGCAGCGACCCGGCGCCGACGCTGGCGCAGTTCAAGGCCTACGTGGCCGCCGGGTTGGTGCACTACTTCGTGGTCAGCGGTGGTGGCGGCGGCGGGCAGGGTGGGTCCGGTTCCGGCAGCGCCATCCAGACCTGGGTCGAGGCGACCTACACCGCGACAACCGTCGGCAGCACGACGGTCTACGACCTGACCGCCTCGACGACGTGATGGCGGTCCGTGGCACCGTCGGTGATCGCCGGTGCCGCCGGCATGGTCACCCGGCTATGAGCGGGACTGGATCATGGACCGCATGGACACCCGTCGCAGCGGATGGGATCCTTTGAGGGTAAGACGTCGCCCGAGACCCCGGTGGCACCTGTATCGGTAGCTTGGGGTAGGTAAAGATGGGCGATGAGCAGTCGCTGGGCGTTGACGTCACGACAGGTCCGGCCCGGACGTCACTTACCGGTGATCGAGGTAGTGAGTACGCCGAACTGTCGCGGCAGGTGAGGGCTGCCGGGCTGCTGGCCAGACGCCCGGGCTACTACCGCGGGCGGACCACTCTCCTCCTGCTGCTGGCGGTGGCGGGGTGGACGGCTTTCGCGGTGGTCGGCCATTCGTGGTGGCAACTGGCCGTGGCAGCCTTCCTGGCCGTCGTGTTCACCCAGCTCGGGTTCCTCGGCCATGAAGCCGGGCACCGTCAGGTGTTCCGCTCCCGGCGCAGCGACGACCTGCTCGGCCTGCTCTGCGGGAACTTCATGATCGGATTGAGTTACTCCTGGTGGGTTGGCAAGCACAACCGCCATCATTCGTACCCGAACCACGTTGGCCGCGATCCCGATGTCGCTGCTGGTGGCATCGCGTTCACGCGCGAACAGGTCATGGCCAGGCAGAGCAGATTCGGACGGTGGGCCGCGCGACACCAGGCAGCACTGTTCTTTCCGATGCTCTTCCTGGAAGGGCTGGCTCTGCACATCGCGAGCGTGAGGGACCTGCTCAAGCGCTCCCCCGACCGGGGCGGGTGGGTCGAGCCCGCACTGCTGGCGACGCACTTCTGCGGCTACCTCGCCATCGTCTTCTTCGTTCTGCCACCGGCGTGGGCGGTGGCCTTCATCGCCACGCAGCAAGGCCTGTTCGGCCTTTACATGGGCATCTCGTTCGCGCCCAACCACAAGGGAATGGCTATGTTCGGGCCCGATGCCAAGCTCGACTACCTGCGCCGCCAGGTCCTCACCTCCCGCAACGTGCGCGGCGGCCGATTCATCGATGTGTTCCTGGGCAGCCTGAACTACCAGATCGAGCACCACCTGTTCCCGAGTATGCCCAGTCCTAACCTGCGCCGCGCCCAGCCGTTGGTACGGGCCTTCTGCCGTGATCACCAACTGCCCTATACCGAAACCACCCTGATCGACTCCTACCGGCGCGCTCTCGGACACCTGCGCGACGTCGGAGCCGCCCGCCCCTGAGAGGCCGCAACGGGCTGAACCCGGACCGGGCCACCACCTGCGCCAGATCCAACGTCAGGCCCAGCTGGTCGGCCAGCAGCCTGGGCAGCACCACCCCGGCGTGCGCGACGGTCCCCGCCCCATCGACCTGCACGCCAGCTCGTTCGCCCACGCCAGCGCGGGATCAGCCACCACGGCCGCCCGCCCGCTACGCCCACGCCGCAGGCTCGGCGCCGCGAGCACGCAACGCCAGCCACGGAACACACGCCACGCGCGTACCGGGCTACCAGTCAGCGAGAAACCCCCAGCCCAAGCTGCACTGCTTCCCGTGACCACTCGGCTGAGATCACCCATCAGGCAACGGAATCCACCCGCCGCACGACAGCCACCCCTCCGGCGATCATGCGCTGATCGGGCCAGAACCCTGTCCGCGGAAATCGGCGCTAGCCCGGCGACATGCCAGCAGCCGCGGCTTGTGCGGCACCGGCGGGGTAGGCAGCAGAGCGAGCCTGGCGCCAGCGTTCCCGGCGTCGTCACCGCTCCTGATCAGGATCGACTCGAGCTACTGCGGCCGAGGTATCGGGTCCCTGGAGAGGAAGCACCTTCGTGGTGCAACGTGGCAGTCGGGCGGCCGTGGAGTCCATCCTGCGACGGCGTGATCCAACACGCCACTCGTCGAGGTCGGGCGTTTACCGGCATCGACCACGGGTAGGTCTCGGTGCCGGGAGGTGACATGACGGACAGGAAGCGGAAACCCAAGGTCGTGGTCGTGACCGGAGCCAGTGGAGGCATCGGCCGGGCGACCGCCGAGGCCTTCGGCCGGCGGGGTGACACCGTCGCACTGCTTGCCCGGGGGCAGAAGGGGCTGGACGCCGCGGCCGAACAGGTCAACGCTGCGGGCGGCACGGCGTTGGCGGTGCCGCTCGACGTGGCCGACAGCGATCAGGTGGAGGCTGCGGCCGACCGGGTGGAGAAGGAACTCGGCCCGATCGAGCTGTGGGTGAACGTGGCGTTCACCTCGGTGTTCGCGCCCTTCGATCAGATACGTCCGGAGGAGTTCCGGCGGGTCACCGAAGTGGCCTACCTGGGCTACGTCTACGGCACGATGGCTGCCCTGAAGCGGATGAAGGTCCATGACCGAGGCACCATCGTGCAGGTCGGATCCGCGCTGGCATACCGGGGCATCCCGTTGCAGAGTCCCTACTGCGGCGCCAAGCACGCCATCCAGGGATTCCACGAGTCGCTGCGCTGCGAACTGCTGCATGAACGCAGCGGGGTATCGGTGACCATGGTGCAGATGCCCGCGGCGAACACGCCGCAGTTCTCCTGGGTACTGTCCCGGTTGCCGAAGCACGCGCAGCCGGTACCGCCGATCTACCAACCGGAACTCTGCGCGCGGGCGGTGCTGTTTGCCGCCGATCATCCGCACCGCCGCGAGTACTGGGTCGGCGGCAGCACGATGGGCACGTTGGCCGCCAACGCCGTCGCGCCCGGACTGCTGGATCGCTACCTGGCCAGGACGGGCTTCGGCTCCCAACAGACCAACCAGCCCAAGGATCTAGATCAACCGGACAACCTGTGGCAACCCGCGGACGGTCCGCGGGGCCGCGACTACGGCGCCCATGGCGTGTTCGACGGCCGCTCGACCAACCGCAGCGCGCAGTTGTGGGCCAGCCAGCACCACGGAGCGCTCGCCGCAGCCGGTGGCGCGCTCTTGGCGACCGCGCTGGCCTGGCGGGGCCGGTCTCGATGACCCGCCCGACGGAGCTGGCGGCTCGCTGGCTCGGTCGCGCTCGGATAGCGGGCATGGCTGGCGGCTTGTGGGGGACTGTCTTGCTGTCCAACGCCCAGCGGCTCGCTGGTCCGACGCCCGTGGCCGTGGTTCGGGTCCTGGGTGCGCGCTACCTCGTGCAGGCGGTTCTGTTGACCCGAACCGACCGGCCCCCGGTGCGGGCCGCCTACGCCGTGGACGTCACGCACGCGCTGAGCATGCTCGCGTTCCTCCCCGCGCGCCGTTACCGCCGCCGCGCGCTGATCAGTGCGGGCGTCGCGGTTGCTCTCGCGATCCTCGCCGGCCCGGGTTCGCCTCCGGAAACCGCGTGTCGGCCGCACGCAGACGCCGTCCGGTTCTGACATGCCATCCCGCACGCAGGAGGTACCGATGCCTGGCCGTTCGCGTGTTCCTCGACTTCGACGCGACGTCGCTCGTGCGGTGGCCGATGTCCGCACCGGTCGTTTCGAGCGCAGCCTGTCCGGTTTGACGGCAGTCGGCGCTCTCGTCACGGCGGCCGAGATCTTCTTCGAGCACGACCGGGCCAGCTTCGGCAATCGACTCATGTGGCTGCCGGTGATCCTGGGGCCGGTCGGAGCGGCAGGGGGCATCGCGGGGTTCTTCAGTGAACGCGCCGCCCGCACGGTCCTGCCGATCACCTCGGCCGCGATCGTCGCCAACGGGCTGCAGGGCGTCTACCTGCACGCCCGCGGCATAGGCCAGAAGCCGGGCGGCTGGCGCAACGCGCGCTACAACCTGGAGGTGGGGCCACCGCTACTGGCACCACTGCTGGTGACGATGGTCGGCGGGATGGGTCTGCTGGCCTCGGCGCTGCGGCGGGAACGCTGATGCCCGGGGCAGGCGCGCCGACCGGGACCGCTGCGGGCGGGCACCAGCAGCGGTTCCCCGGCTTCGACGTGCTGGCACAGGCGGACGCCTGGGACCCGGTGACCGCCGGGGTCGTGCTCGCCCGGCTGGGACCGCCACCTCCGATCCGGTTCTTCACCGCCGAACAGGAGGCGATCGCCTCGCCGCTGCTGGATCTGCTGCTCGACCAGCACGACGACCCGAAGGTGCCGGTCCTGGCGATGATCGACTCGCGGCTGGCGGAGGCATTCACGGACGGCTGGCGCTACGAGGATCTGCCGGAGGACGGGCAGGCCTGGCGCGACACGCTGGCCGCGCTCGACCAGGACGCCCGCGACACCCACGGCACCGGTTTCGCCCACTGCGACGACCGGGCGCGCCGCGCGCTCATCCAGGCCGTCCAGGACCTGGGATCCAAGCCGTGGCACGGACTTCCGGCCGGCCGGGTGTGGAGCCTGTGGACCCGCTACGCGTGCACGGCCTTCTACTCACATCCCTGGGCCTGGAACGAGATCGGCTTCGGCGGACCCGCCTACCCCCGCGGCTACAAGAACGCCGGGATCGGTCGGCGCGAACCGTGGGAGGTTGCCGACCGCACCGGCCTCGACCCCGTCGCCGCTCGCCCCCGGGGTGAGCGGTGAAGCTTGGCAGGTGGCCGCTTCGGGACGGCTCGGCCGATCCGGTCCGCGAGCGCAACGGCTCGGCGTGGCTGCTGCCGACCGGCGACGAACGGACCAACCACCGTCTGCGCACGGACATGCGGCGTTTCGCCGACACCGATGAGGTCGACGCCGTGATCGTCGGTACCGGTGCGGGAGGTGCGACGATGCTGCAGCGCCTGGCCCACGCGGGCTGGCGGGTGGTCGCCTTGGATGCGGGTCCGTTCTGGGACCCGGACCGGGACTGGGTGTCCGACGAGGCCGGGGCCCATCACCTGTACTGGACCGAGCCACGAGTGATCGCCGGTGACGACCCAGTTCCCTTGGGCTCCAACAACTCCGGACGAGGCGTCGGTGGATCGATGATCCACTACGCGGGGTACACGCCCCGGTTCCACCCCAGCGACTTCGCCACCTTCACCCGGGATGGGGTGGGTGCGGACTGGCCGATCACCTACGCCGACCTCAAGCCCTACTACGAGGCGATCGAAGGCGAGTTGCCAGTGGCGGGCGAGGACTGGCCGTGGGGTGACCCGCACCCCTATCCGCAGGCGCCGCATCCCGTCGGCGGCAATGGGGAGGTGTTCCAGCGGGGGGCGTGGCAACTGGGCATCACCACCAAGGTCGGGCCCGTGGCCATCACCAACGGCCGGTTCGGGCACCGCCCGCACTGCATCTACCGGGGCTTCTGCCTGCAGGGCTGCAAGGTCAACGCCAAGGCGTCCCCGCTGATCACCCATGTGCCGGACGCGTTGGCCCATGGTGGCGAGATCCGCGCGGACTGCATGGTCACCCGCGTCGAGGTCGATGAGCGCACCGGCCGGGCGGTCGGTGTGCGCTACCTGTGGGGCGGTGTCGAGCACGTCCAGCGGGCACGGTTGGTGGTGGTCGCCGGTTACTCGATCGAGACACCGCGGCTGTTGCTCAACTCCACGGGCAAGCGGTTCCCCGATGGGCTGTGCAACGACCATGACCAGGTCGGCCGCTACCTGATGGTGCAGGGGGCGCCGCAGACCGCGGGCCGGTTCTACGACGAGGTACGGATGTACAAGGCGCCGCCGCCTGAGGTGTCCAGCGAGCAGTTCTACGAGACCGACCCCACCAAGCCCTACCGGCGCGGCTTCGCCATCCAGACGGTGTCCCCGCTGCCGATCACCTGGGCCGAGCACATCGCCGGGCAAGGGCATTGGGGCGCGACGCTGCGGGAGTACATGCGCGACTACGTGCACTGGTCCTGTCTGGGTGCCCTGTGCGAGTTCCTGCCCCTGCCCGACAACCGCGTCACCCTGGCGGCGGAGACCGACCGGCACGGGCTGCCGGTGGCCCGATTCTCCTACAGCCAGTGCGACAACGACCGGCAGCTGATGCGGGCCGCCCGGTCGGTGATGGAGGACATCCTGACGGCGGCCGGCGCCGGCGAGGTGATCACCTTCGACCGGTACGCGCACCTCGTCGGGGGCGCCCGGATGGCCGACCGACCCGAGCGAGGCGTCGTCGACCGGGACTGCCGGACGTTCGCCGTGCCCAACCTCTACATCACCGACGGCAGCGTGCTGCCGACCCAGGGCTCCGCCAACCCGGCGTTGACGATCATGGCCGTCGCCGCCCGTGCCGCCGAACGGCTGATCAACGGTTCGTGAACCGTCCCACTTGGAGGAGGAATGATGTCCCAGACTGTCGCCGATCACGTGCTGGCCCGCCTGCGCGAGTGGGGGGTGGACACGGTGTTCGGGTATGCCGGTGACGGGATCAACGGCCTGCTCGCCGCCTGGGGCCGCGCCGAGAACGAGCCGGGCTTCATCCAGGTGCGCCACGAAGAGATGGCGGCCTTCGCCGCCGTCGGGTACGCCAAGTTCAGCGGCCGGGTCGGGGTGTGCGCGGCGACGTCGGGCCCCGGCGCGATCCACCTGCTCAACGGCCTGTACGACGCCAAGCTCGACCACGTGCCCGTGGTGGCGATCGTCGGGCAGACCAACCGCTCGGCGATGGGCGGCGGCTACCAGCAGGAGGTCGACCTGCTCAGCCTGTTCAAGGACGTGGCCAGCGAGTACGTGCAGATGGTCACCGTGCCCGAACAATTGCCGAACGTGCTGGACCGGGCCATCCGCACGGCCGTGAGCCAGCGCGCGCCGACCGCCATCATCCTGCCCGCCGACGTGCAGGAGCTTCCCTATGCGCCGCCGGGTCACGCGTTCAAGATGGTGCCCTCGTCGCTGGGGATCGACGTCCCGAAGCCCGTCGCCGACGACGAGGCGATCGCCCGAGCGGCGGAGGTGCTCAACTCCGGCGAGAAGGTGGCGATCCTGATCGGGCAGGGCGCCCGCAACGCCCGGCAGGAGGTCATCGAGGTCGCCGACGTGCTCGGCGCCGGAGTGGCGAAGGCGTTGCTGGGCAAGGATGTGCTGCCCGATGACCTGCCGTTCGTGACCGGCTCCATCGGGCTGTTGGGCACCCGACCCAGCTACCAGATGATGCGCGACTGCGACACGCTGCTCACCGTCGGCTCCAGCTTCCCGTATACCCAGTTCATGCCCGAGTTCGGTCAGGCCCGCGCTGTGCAGATCGACCTCGACGGCCGGTTCATCGGGATGCGCTACCCCTACGAGGTCAACCTGGTGGGTGATGCGGCGGCCACCCTGCGGGCGTTGCTGCCGCGGCTGCGCAGGCGCACGGACCGGTCGTGGCGCGAGTCGATCGAGAAGAGCGTCGACCGGTGGTGGTCCACGATGGAAGCCGAGGCAATGGTCGAGGGCGACCCGATCAATCCGATGCGCCTGTTCTGGGAGCTGTCCTCCCGCCTACCCGAGGACGTCATGGTCGCCGCCGACTCCGGGTCCTGCGCCAACTGGTACGCCCGGCACCTGCGCTTCCACGGCGACATGCGCGGCTCGCTGTCCGGGACGCTCGCGACCATGGGGCCGGCCGTGCCGTATGCGATCGGGGCGAAGTTCGCCAACCCTGGCCGGCCAGCGATCGCCTTCGCCGGGGACGGCGCCATGCAGATGAACGGCATCAACGAACTGATCACCATCAAGCGGTACTGGCCGACGTGGACCGACCCCCGGCTGATCGTCGCTGTCCTGCACAACAATGACCTCAACCAGGTGACCTGGGAGATGCGGGCCATGGAGGGCGCCCCGAAATTCGAGGAGTCCCAGCAACTGCCCGACGTCGACTACGCCGCGTTCGCCGCCGGTCTCGGCCTCGCCTGCGAGACGATCACCGATCCCGCCGAACTCGCCCCCGCCTGGACCCGGGCCCTGGCCGCCGACCGGCCCACGCTGCTGGACGTCCACTGCGACCCAGACTTCCCGCCGATCCCGCCGCACGCCACCGTCGATCAGATGAAGGACGCCGCCTTCGCGCTGATCAAGGGCGACGCCGACCGGTGGGAGGTCCTCAAGCAGGGGGTGAAGACCAAGACACAAGAACTCCTCCCGCACCGGAGCAGCTGAAATGACCACAGCACCGGGCGCGGCTGAGATGAGCACGGCAGCGGAGGTGACGGTCGAGTCGCTCGACGCGCGGGCCTACTCAATTCCCACGGATGCCCCCGAGGCAGACGGGACCGCAGCCTGGTCGGCGACCACCCTGGTCGTGGTGCAGGCCCGCGCCGCGGGTCAGGTGGGCACCGGCTGGACCTACGGGGCCGCGGGTTGCGCCGCCCTCGTCAACGAACTGCTCGGCGCCGCCGTGACCGGGCGGGACGCGCTGGCCGTGCCCGGCAGTTGGGAGGCGATGGTGCGGGCCGCCCGGAACGCCACCCGCGCCGGCGCGGTCGGGTACGCGATCTCCGCCGTCGACGTCGCGTTGTGGGACCTGAAAGCCCGGCTGCTCAACGTGCCGCTGGCCCGGCTGTTCGGCACGGTGCACGAGGCAGTGCCCGTCTACGGCAGCGGCGGGTTCACCACCTACCCGGACGAGCGGATGGACGAACAACTCACCACCTGGGTGGTCGAGCAGCGCATCCCGCGCGTGAAGATCAAGATCGGTGAGTCCTGGGGTACCCAGGAAGCCCGGGATCTGGCCAGAATCGCCCGCGCCCGCGGGGTCATCGGTCCGGACGCCGAGCTGTACGTCGACGCCAACGGTGGCTATCAACGCAAGCAGGCCGTCCGGGTGGCCCGCGCGATGGCCGAATGGGACGTGCGCTGGTTCGAGGAGCCGGTCAGCTCCGACGACCTCGACGGCCTGCGGGAGGTCCGCGACCGCACCGACACCGAGGTCACCGCGGGTGAGTACGGCACCGACATCAGCTACTTCCGCCGGATGTGCGCCCACGGCGCGGTGGACTGCCTCCAGATCGACGCCACCCGCTGCGGCGGCTATACCGAATGGCTTCGCTCAGCGGCTGTCGCGGCAAGCTTCGGGCTGACCGTTTCAGGCCACTGCGCGCCGAACCTGCACGCCCCGGTCGCCGCGGCGACGCCGAACCTGCGGCACCTGGAGTGGTTCCACGACCACGTCCGGATCGAGTCGAGCCTGTTCCACGGCGCCCTCGACCCGACCGGCGGGACCGTCGTCCCCGCCCCAGACCGGCCCGGACACGGCATGGAGCTGATCGACGACGCGGCCGGACCCTACCGGGCGGCAGCATGATCGCGGCCGACTGGCACGACTTCCCGCCTCAGGTGCTGCGCGAGTATGCGCTGCTCGCCGACGGCGAGCGGGGCGCCCTGTGCGGGCCGCGTGGTGACCTGGCCTGGCTGTGCGCCCCGGGCTGGGACGACGACGCGGTGCTGTCGACCCTCGTCGGTGGTGGCGGCTGCTACTCGGTCAGTCCGGTGGACACCGCCGTGTGGGGGGGTTACTACGAGCCCGGCACGCTGATTTGGCACAACCGCTGGGTGACCACCGAGACCAGGGCGGAATGCCGGGACGCTCTGGCATTCCCGGGTAACGCGCGTCGCGTGGTGGTGCTGCGTCGGGTCGAGGCGGTGGAGCGCGACGTGCGCCTGGTGGTGCAGTTGGACCTCCGCGACAGTTTCGGCCGCAGACCCATGCGGCAGTTGCGCCGGGACGAGTACGGGCGGTGGTCCGCGACTACTGGGCGGCTGCGACTGCGCTGGTCGGGCGCGGCCGATGCCGCCGTGGATGGGCACGGCCGGCTGCGCCTGGAACTCGCTCTGCGCGGGGGTACCCGGCACGACCTGATTCTGGAGATCAGTGACGAGCAGCTGGACGAACCGCTCGATGCGGACGCCGCATGGACGGCCACTGAGGATGCCTGGCGTGCAGCGGTTCCCGCCCTCGATGAGACGGTGACAGTGCGCGACGCCCGGCACGCCTACGCCGTCCTGCGTGGCCTGACGAGCCGCGGAGGCGGCATGGTCGCTGCCGCCACGCTGGGTCTGCCCGAGCGCGCCGAGTCTGGCCGCAACTACGACTACCGCTACGTATGGCTGCGCGACCAGTGCTACGCGGGGATGGCGGCCGGGGTGAACCAGCCACATCCGCTGCTGCAGGACGCGGTCGCGTTCACCACTGCCCGCCTGCTCGAACACGGCGACCGGATCGCACCCGGCTACCGCACGGACGGTACGCCGATCCCACCCGAGTCGACGCTGAAGCTACCCGGGTACCCGGGTGGCCGCGACGTCGTCGGCAACTGGGTGAACGGTCAGTTCCAGCTCGACAACCTCGGGGAGATCCTGCAACTTCTGGCCACCCACGCCCGTCACGACCAACTCGACACCGATTCACGCAAGGCCGTGGACCTCACCGCTGACGTCATCGCCAGCCGCTGGCAGGCGCCCGACGCAGGCATCTGGGAACTGCGCGACTCCTGGTGGGCACATTCACGATTGGCATGCGTGGCCGGCCTGCGCTCTATCGCGGGCTACCTACCCGCACCTCGGGCCAGGGACGTGGCCGGACTGGCCGACGCCATTCTCGCCGAGACGACGAACCGGTGCCTGGCCGCACAGGGGTTCTGGCGGCGCAGTGCCGACCTGCCTGGGCCCGACGCCGCGCTGCTGCTGCCGCCGGTGCACGGGGCCCTGCCCGCGGACGACCCACGCACGTCTGCCACGCTCGCTGAGGTGCGGCGGCAACTCGTCGAGGACGGGTACGTCTACCGCTTCCGCCCGGACAGCCGCCCCTTGGGCCAGGCCGAGGGCGCGTTCCTGTTGTGCGGTTTCATCATGAGTCTGGCGGCCTGGCACCAGGGGGAGCAGACCGAAGCGTTGCGCTGGTTCGAACGTAACCGTGCCGCCTGCGGTCCGCCGGGCCTGCTCGCCGAGGAGTATGACGTTCAGCAGCGTCAGTTGCGCGGAAACCTGCCTCAGGCCTTCGTCCATGCCCTCCTTCTTGAATGTGCCCAACGTCTGGCCAGGCCGGCGACCGAATGCACCTTGCCCGGAGGCTGAGGCACGCGTCGCCGGCCAGAGGCTCGGCTGGGCCGGGGTGTGCCTGGCGCGTCCGATTGCTCGTCGACTGGTCGGTGGACTGGACCTTGCTGGTCCGGCGCCGCCCACCTTGGTGGCCAGCTGACCGGCGGTGGCGGTCGGGTCACCGGGATGGCCCGCCGCCGATCAGTGCGAAGGGCCGAACCCGTCGCCGCCTGACCAGGGGCGAGGAAGGTGTTGCCTCCGACCGGTTTTGGCGAAATCACGTCTGCGCGGGGCTACCACTGGGACGGAGAGACCCTCAAGCACAATGGGTGCTAAAACGAGATTGGATGCAGCCCAGGGAGGCGCCTGCGGGTAGCCTTGGGACCATCTACCAGGTGAGGAGCCCCTGGAATGAATGAGCAATTCAATCCCGAACAGGAAGTCCCAGGCGCGTTCTGGGAGTTCGTTGAAGGCAATCCGGGCGATGACGACGTGAGACGCAGCCTTACCTCACTTCCGAAGGATAACGTCTTGAGGCTGTTCAGAGTGCTGCTGGAGGCGCGCACGGAGCTGCGCTATCAATTCGAGGAGACTGGGCGGGCTGGTGGTGCCTCGGAGGACGCTCTTGACGACTTGAGTGAGGGAATCACCTGCGAGGGGAGGCGTGCCTATCTGGACTGCTACTACGGTCGAGGACCCTCCCCTGCGCAAGAGGGGCGAGAACGCCCCCGCATGATGAGCCATGTCTTCGGGGAGGTGTACTACCAGCGGTTCGGGACCAACATCCTGGACGACATCGAATGATGTATCGGCTCCCACGACCTAATGAGGCTCCGCCTCTGACCGCCGAGGTGGGTGGCCGGTCGGGTGGGTGACGCCGCCTGAGGTTGGGTGGAGGGTGGTGCACGACGGCCGGGTGGCCGTGGAGGTGTGCCATGGCGAGCAGGCCGGTCACGGTCAACGACATCCTGGGCGGGCATGTCGGGTTGGATCTGGAGTGTCTGGACCGGATCTATCTGAACGGGTACGTGCCGAATCTGCAGGTGGGTGGGCAGGTGGTGTCGTTCCTGACGGCGCATCTGGGGTTCCCGATCCCGTCGCCGGCGATCTTCGATCAGATCGGGGGCGGTTCCGGCGCGCGGTGGCCGAGTTCGCGCGGGACAACGCGATCCCGGTGGTGCGTTTCGGCAAGGGTGACCGCAAGATCGAGGTGATGGGCCCGCATCTGGAGGCGGCGGCCGCGGGTGGGAGGTCGCGGATGGCGGCGATCGGGGTGGCGCAGGAGTTCGCGAGCGTGTTCACCGCGACCAGCCGCGATAGCGGTGGTGGGGTGCCGTGGTTCAGTTTCGCGAAGGCCGACCGGCGGGTGACCTGCTACTACTTCTACGTCTGGGACGACGACTTCGGTGCGGCGTTCGTCAAGGTCTGCTGTTACTTCCCGTATCCGATGAAGATCTGGCCCAACGGGCATGAGTGGGCCAAGCAGCAGGCGACCAAAGCCGGGATCGGGTTCACCGCATTGTCGAACGGGTTCGCCACGTGTGAGGATCCGGCGGCGTTGCAGGCGATCTGCGATCGCCTGGGGCCCGGGGTGATCCGGGTGTTCGCCGAGCGGTGGTGGGCCCGCCTGCCGCTGCCGTTGACCACCGCCGACCGTGCCGCCGGCTACTGGTGGGACATCTCGATGCGTCAGGTCGAGGTCTCCCGCACGATCGTGTTCGACGCACCCCGGCATGGTCGGGCCTTCTTCGAAGCCCTGGTCGGGGACAACCTGGATCTGGGCCGCCCGGACAGCGTGGAGGTCGTCTTCGGCCGGAAGGTGACTGCTGCGACGCCGGGGACGTTCACCACCCGGGTGATCACCCGTGGGGTCGACGTCACAGTCAACGCCTACTACAAGCGTTCCCGGATCAAGCAGTATTTCAAGGACGGGCGCGCCCTGCGGGTGGAGACGGTCGTCAACGACACCACCGACCTCGGGGTCAAGCGTCGTCTGGAACACCTGGACGTCCTGCAGGCGCGGGCCCGTGCGGTCAACCGTCGCCTGGTGGAGACTGAACGGGTCGGCCAGGGCTGTGTCCTTGCGAGCCCAGCCTTTGAGCGGGTCGCGCGACCGTCCCTGGTGGACGGTCGGAGGGCCCCGGCCCTGCGGTTGGACGTGTTCGACCACCCGTGATCGCCCGCTGCCAGCTGCACAAGATCAGGAATGTTCGGGACCGACTGCCGGACAAGCTGCGCACCGTGGTGGAGCAGCGGATGCGCACCGCTTACAAGGCCAAGTCCGCGCTGGCTGCCCAGGCCGAGTTGGAGACGCTGGCCGCCGAACTGGACAAGACCCACCCCGGTGCCGCCGCCAGCCTGCGCGAAGGCCTGCCCGAGACCCTCACCGTGCTGCGCCTGGGTGTCCCGCCCACCCTGGCCAGGACGCTGCGCAGCACAAACGCCATCGAGTCCATGATCGAGATCTGCAGGGAGCACGCCAAGAACGTGAAGAACTGGCGCGACGGTCAGATGGCCCTGCGCTGGGCCGCAGCCGGCATGATCGAGGCCGGCAAGCAATTCCGCCGCGTCAACGGCCGCCTGCACCTGCCCGCCCTACGCAAGTCACTCCAGGCCGAGGTCGCCAAGACTGTCGGACCTCTGGTGCAGGCTGAGGACAGCAACGCAGCCTGATCACGATCGGGCCGCCACCGAAGTTCCACGAACTTCGGGGCAACCTCGGGCTGGAGGGTCGGTGGCGGTACCGCGGTTCGGCGTGGACCGGCGACGGACGAGGCTGGCTCGGAGGCACCGGCTGCCGCCGACCGAGCCGGCGGCCACCGTCGAGCAGGTGGTGGCCGATCTGGTCGCGCTGCACGGCACCGATCCGGCGACCGTGTTCCTGTCCGCGGCGGCCCGGCTGGCCGACCCGGACGTGGCAGCCATCGAGCGTGCCCTTTACCAGGACCGTTCCCTGGTGCGGATGCTGGGTATGCGTCGCACGATGTTCGTCGTCCCGGACGCCTTCGCGCCGGTGGTGCACGCCGCCTGCACCCGCACCATCGCCGACCGCGAGCGGCGGCGGAACCTGCAGTTCCTGGCGAGCGCTGGTTTCGACGACCCGCAGACCTGGCTGGCTGAGACCGAACGGCGGACCGTACAGGTCCTCGCCGACCTCGGCGAGGCGACCGGCGCCGAGCTCGCCGCAGCGGAGCCCCGGTTGCGGGAGCAGATCGTCTTCGCCGAGGGCAAGTCCTATGGTGGCGCGGCGAACGTCACCAGCCGGGTGCTGCTGGTGCTGGCGGCGGAGGGCCGGATCGTGCGCGGGCGACCCCAAGGCTCGTGGACGTCCGGGCAGTTCCGCTGGTCACTGATCGAGCGATGGCTGCCCGGCGGGATGCCCGAGCTCGATCCGGATCGGGCCCGCGCCGAGCTGGTCCGGGCCTGGCTGTCCCGGTTCGGGCCGGGCACACCGGCGGACCTGCAGTGGTGGACCGGATTGCCCGCCAGGGATATCGCCCGGGCGCTGGCCACGGTCGGCGCGGTCGGGGTGGATCTGGACGACGTCACCGGCGTGCTGCTGCCGGACGACCTCGATGACGTCCTGGACAGCTCGCCTGAATCCAGTGATGCCGGCACCGGGCACGCCATGCTGCTGCCGGCGTTGGACCCGACCGTGATGGGCTGGCAGGCCCGCGACTGGTATCTGGGTGACCACAGCCCGGCGCTGTTCGACCAGACCGGAAACGCCGGCCCGACCGTCTGGTGGGGCGGGCGGGTGATCGGCGGTTGGGGTCAGCGGGCGGACGGCGAGGTTGCCTTCCGGCTGCTGGAGGACGTGGGCCGGGAGGCCGAGCAGGCCGTGGCCGAGGCCGCGGCGCGCCTGTCGCAGTGGCTCGGACCGGTCCGGATCGCACCCCGGGCCCGTCGCCGCTCTCCGGTCGAGGCGGAACTCATCGCCTGACCAGACCGGGTTGGAACGACCGACAAGAGGGCAGCCCGGCTGGCGACGACCGGCTCGGGTACCCCGCCGTCACCTCGCACACCTTCCGGCGCACTGTTGCCACGCTGATGGACAAGGCTGGCCTGTCGGCCCGGGCCGCTGCCGATCAGCTCGGATACGCCAAGGTGTCTATGACCCAGGCCTACCACTACGGCCGCCGACTGGCCCGCGCGGGTGCCGCGAAGGTGCTGGAATCGGTGGCCACGCGTCCGGCCCCCGAAGGCGAAAGCCATGGGTAAACCATGGGCGTGATCATGGTCGCAACGGCTGCAACCCTGCTGACCTGCGGGTTTGTGGGCCCGACGTCCCAGAATGCGAAACGCCGCATCCGGGTTCCTGGTGATCCGCTGCCAGTGAGCCTGGCTCGGTCGGGGCCAGGGACGATCAAGCGCTAGAGCCCCGACTTGCCCACCGCCGTACAAATGCCGTACATTCAAGGGGTCGAGAGTGGAGACTGAGATGGCTACCAAGACCCGTCGGATCGAGATGCGCGCAGACCAGGACAGCGAAGAACGGATCACCCAGGCTGCGAGCCTGCTGGGGCAGTCCATGTCCGCCTTCGTGCTCGGCGCTGCCCGGCGTGAGGCTGACGCCGTACTGGCCCGCGCGGACACCACCTTGATGGCACCCGAGCAGTTCGATCTGCTGCTGAGCTCCCTGGATACGACGGACGAGGCGCCACGCCTTCGAGCCGCAGCGAGGGCGCCAAGGAGGGTCGCCCGCGCGTGAGCGACTACATCTGCGTTGCCTTGGGCCCCGATCATGAGGTCGGGGCCTTCCGCTGCGGCAAGCCGCCCTTGGACGACTGGCTCCACGGCCAGGCATTCCGCGCCCAGACAGCGGGCACCGCCCGTACCTACGTGTGGACCCAGGTCAACAGGCCGGAGGTGCTCGCCTACTACTCGATCGCGCCCACCCAGGTCACCCGCGCGGAGGTGACGCGATCGCTGGCCGGCGGTTACACGGTCATTCCGGGCTACCTACTCGCCCGACTGGCCCTGGACGGGCACCTGCACAGGCAGGGCCTGGGCAGCGAACTGCTCGTGAACGCCCTGGAACGGATCGTCGAGGCCGCCCGCTCGGGCGGCGGACGGTTGATCGTCGTCGACGCCATCGACGACGAAGCGCACGCCTTCTACCGCCGACACGATTTCGTTCCGATCACCGGGAGCATGCGGCTCTACCTCAAGGTCGCCACGGCCGAAGCGGTGCTGGAAGCTCGACCGTAGTCGGGGTGAAGGCGATTTCGCACTGAGGGTCCAGCGTGGGCCCCCAGGGGCTCGAACCCTGAACCCGCGGATTAAAAGTCCGCTGCTCTGCCATTGAGCTAGAGGCCCGGGCGCACGGGACGACCCGAGGGAGATCGCCAGAGATCACCCCGGGAGACCAACGCCGCGCCTAGCCTAGCCGCCAGCCCGCCGATCCGGCCCGCCCTAGCCTGATCAGCGTTCGGCTGGCGGCCAGGCGCGGGCCAGGACGAGACCGCGCTGACGTCGTCCACGAGCAGGTTCGTCCCGATCGGCTGGTTGGTCTGATAGACGTTCAGGTCCGAGGTGGAGCCTGGGCTGACCGCCGTGTACGAGACGGTGACCAGCTGCCAGTCGCCCGTCGTCGTGATGGTGGCCGTGCCGATGCCCACCAGTGCGCGTCGGCGTACTCGCGCAGCCGCAGCCTGACCTGGAGCCCGGCGGTGTCGGTCACCGACGCCGCGATCACGTAGGTGCCCGGGGTGGCGTACCGGTGACCGGCGGTGGCGGCTGGCTGCGGGCCTGTCGAGGTGCCGTCGCCAAGATCGAGGCTGTAGCTGGCGATCGGGGTGGCGTCGGTGTCGGTGGACGCCGCGGCGTTGGCGATCACGTTGAGAGGTGCCGTTCCTGACCCGGGAGTCAGGGTGAGCGCGGCCTTCGGGCTGGGTCCGTCGTGCTGGCCGGGGCCTCGTAGGCACCGCGGTCGTCGTAGTCACGCGGCCCGACGCCCGTGTTCGTCGCCGTCGGGTCGTCGTATCGCGTCGTGTCGGCCAGGTCCATCGCCAGCACGCTCTGTGCAGAGGCGCTGCCCTTGTGAAGTTGCGCGGCGAGGGAGAGATCCTGCGTCCGACGTAGCCGGTCTGCGCCAGACCACGCTCAGGATCATCAGGCACGCCACAGCCGCAGTTGCACACTGATCCCGGCCCGTGGAGGGTGGTGCGGTGTCTCGAGCCGTGAAGTTCGGGCTGTTCTACAGCACGTCCTATTTCGGGAGCGATCCCGATCTGCTGACTTCGGCGGCGCGGTGCGCGGAGGAATGCGGCTTCGAATCCTTCCTCATGCCCGAACACATCGTGCTGTATCCCGGGGCGACCAACGGCCCGATGTCGTTTCCGCCCGATCTGGCGGTTGCCGACCCGCTGGACTGCCTGGCCTACGTGGCGGCGGCCACCAGCGAGCTGCTCCTCGGCACGGCGGTGTTGCTGCTGCCGTACCACCACCCGGTCGTGCTGGCGAAGCGGCTGGCCACGATCGACGTGCTGTCGCGGGGGCGGCTGAGCCTGTTCACGGTCGGTCTGGGCTCGCTGCCCGGTGAGGCGACCGCAGCTGGTGTCGACTTCGCCACCCGGGGCCGGCGAGCTGACGAGGCGATCGATGTCCTCCGGCTGCTGTGGAGCGGGGATGCGGGCGGGGTCAGCCTCCGAGGCGAGTTCTTCACTCTCACCGAGGCCTGCAGCTTCCCCAAACCGTATGGCGGGCGCATCCTGCCCATCCACGTCGGCGGTTCGAGCCCGGCCGCTGCCAGGCGTGCGGGCCGCCGCGGCGACGGCTACTTCCCCGGTGGCAGGTTGACGCCGGAGCAGCGCACCGAGCAGTTGGCTCTGATGCGGGCAGAGGCAGCCGCTGTCGGGCGGGATCCGACGGCGCTGGAGTACACCCGCTGGGGACAGATCGACATGACGACCGATGACGTCAAGGCGCAGGCCGGTCAAGGCGTCACCCGCCTGGTCGTCAGCCCCAGCTCGACCGACCGCGACGGGATGCGGCGCGAGATCTCCGCACTGGCCCGCCGCCTCGGGGTCGGCTGACCTGGCCGGCCGGAGGTTTCCGATGGTGGCGAGTCCCAGCGATGTCAAGACGCGCCGGCCAGCTCCGACCAACGGGTGCATGGGCTCACTGGGAGCTCGGCTTACCACGAGGAGTCACTGATGAAGTTCCTGCTGATCATGCACGTGAACCCGGCCGTCCTGGACGCCCTGACCGAGCAGGAGCAGGACGCGATCGGCAAGGGCACGGCGCGTTCATGGAGGCGATCACGAAGTCCGGCGAGCTGATCACCACGCAGGCCCTGGCCGATCCGTCCCAGAGCGCCGTCGTGCGGGCCGTCGGCGGCCAGCCGGCGGTCACCGACGGTCCGTACGTCGAAGCTAAGGAGTACCTCGGCGGGTTCTACCTGATCGACTGCGAGAGCAGGGATCGCGCGCTCGAACTCGCGGCGATGATTCCCGACACGCGCATCGACGGCCTGGCTGTCGAGGTGCGCCCGGTCATGTTCTCCGCGGGCCCGCTGGAGCCGTGATCCGCGCCGGTGTCGCCGAGGACCTGCTGCGCGAACTGGCGCCGCAGGTCCTCGGGGCGCTGGTCCGCCGGCACGGCCAGTTCGAGGAGTGCGAGGACGCCGTCCAGGAGGCCGTCCTCGCCGCGACCGTCCAGTGGCCGGTCGACGGCGTTCCGGCCAACCCGCGCGGCTGGCTGATCACCGCGGCGTGGCGGCGGCTGATCGACCAGATCCGCAGCGATCGTGCCCGACGGGCCCGCGAGGCCGTGGCCGCCGCCCGGACGGCCCCGCTGCAGGACGGTGGGGCCGACGCGACGCCCGACGCCGACGACACCCTCGTCCTGGTCTTCCTCTGCTGCCATCCGGCCCTGACGCCCGCGTCCCAGATCGCGCTCACCCTGCGCGCGGTCGGCGGCCTGACCACCGCGGAGATCGCTCGCGCCTTCCTCGTCCCAGAGGCCACCATGGCGGCGCGGATCAGCCGGGCCAAGCAGCAGATCCGGTCGGCGGGGAGCCGCTTCACCCTGCCCGAGCCGCAGCGGCGCCCGGAACGGCTGGCCGCCATCCTGCACGTGCTCTACTTGATCTTCAACGAGGGCTATACCGCCTCGTCGGGACACGACCTGCATCGCGAGGACCTGTGCC
The DNA here is from genome assembly GCA_963740575.1 of uncultured Actinomycetota bacterium. Taxonomy (GTDB): domain Bacteria; phylum Actinomycetota; class Actinomycetes; order Actinomycetales; family Kineosporiaceae; genus CAVUET01. The sequence goes on from CAVUET010000008.1 coordinate 170,021, forward strand.
GCGAGGCCATCCGGTTGACACGCCTGGTCCACCGGCAGCTCCCGGACGCCGGTGAGGTCGCCGGGCTGCTCGCGCTGATGCTGCTCACCCACTCCCGGCGCGATACCCGGACGACGCCCGGCGGCGACCTGATCCCGCTCCATGAGCAGGACCGGACGCAGTGGGACCGCGCCATGATCGCCGAGGGTACGACGCTGATCCAAACGGCGATGGCGCGCACCGAGCTCGGCCCGTACCAGCTCCAGGCGGCCATCGCCGCAACGCACGCGGAGGCTGAGCGCTCCGAGCAGACCGACTGGCGCCAGATCCATCTGCTCTACAAGATCCTCGAGCAGATCGCGCCCAACCCGATGGTGACGCTCAACCGTGCGGTCGCGCTGGCCGAGGTCCAGGGGCCGCGGGCCGGGCTCGACCTGCTGTCTGAGCTGGAGGACGACGCCCGGATGGCCCGACACCACCGGCTGCATGCGGTCCGGGCCCACCTGCTGGAGCAGGCCGGGGACCTGCCCGCCGCCCGGGAGAGCTACCGGCTGGCCGCCCGCGGCACGGCAAGCCTCGCCGAGCGGCGGTACCTGGAGTCCAGGGCCCGGCGACTGAACCCGTCCGCGCCCTGAGCCCTGGTTGGGGCGGGCGCCAATCCCGGTTGACCCCCAGCGCCTCGGCCTGTGAGCTGGTGCTATGGAAAGCGATCCCCGGCCGGATCAACCTTGGCCGGATCAGCCTTGGCCGGATCAACCCCGCCCTGGACTGTCGCAGCGGCTGAGGGCGAAGCTCACGGACGCGGTCAAGGCCCGGGACCTCGACGCCGTCCGGGCACTGCGCGGCACGCTCGCCGCGATCGAGAACGCAGGCGCCGTGGGCGCACGCCGGGCCCCGGCCCCCGACGGCCACCCGCATATCGCCGGATCGGTGCACGGTCTGGGCGGGGCCGAGGTGGCACGCCGCGCGCTCAGCCGGGACGAGGTCGAGCAGATCATGCGCCGCGAGGTCACTGATCGCCTCGACGCGGCAACGGAATACGAACGGGCGGGCCGGAACGACCGGGCTGCGACTCTGCGGGCCGAGGCCGCCACCCTGGCGGAGTTGCTGGACACCGCCGAATGCGACGTTCCCGAACGGTCAGGATCCGATCCGGCCAGCTGACCGTCGGCGAAGGTCACACTCGCGGAACGCGGCGGCGCCGCTACCGGCTCGCCCCGCTATCGGCCGAGCTGCTGGTAGCGGGCCTCAGTGGCTTCCTTCTGCGGTTTCCACCACCACTCGTTGTGCCGGTACCAGTCGATGGTGGCCGCCAGCCCGGCGCGGAAGTCGCCGTAGGTCGGCTGCCAGCCGAGCTCGGTCCGGATCTTGGTCGAGTCGTTCGAGTAGCGCAGGTCGTGCCCGGGCCGGTCCGCGACATGGTCGAACGCGTCCGAGGGCTGGTCCATCAACTCCAGGACGACCGCCATGATGTCCTTGTTGCTGCGCTCGTCGCCGGACCCGATCAGGTAGGTCTCGCCGATCCGCCCCGCGTCAAGGATCAGGTGCACCGCGGCGTTGTGGTCGTCCACGTGGGTCCACTCGCGCACGTTCACCCCGGCTCCGTACAGCTTGGGCCGCACGCCGGTGAGGATGTTCGTCACCTGCCGGGGGATGAACTTCTCCACGTGCTGGTACGGCCCGTAGTTGTTGGCGCAGTTGGACAGCGTGGCCTGTACCCCGTACGAGCGGACCCAGGCCCGGACCAGCATGTCCGAGCCCGCCTTGCTGGCCGAGTACGGACTGGACGGGTCGTACCCCGTGGTCTCGGTGAACTTCTCCACCGAGTCCAGCGCCAGGTCGCCGAACACCTCGTCGGTGGAGATGTGATGCAGGCGCCGCCCGTGCCGGCGAACCGCCTCGAGGATCACGAAGGTGCCGACAAGGTTGGTGCGGATGAACGGCTCGGGGTTGTGCAGAGAGTTGTCCACGTGCGACTCGGCCGCGAAGTGGACCACGACATCGGTCTCGGCGACCAGGTGATCCACCAGCGCAGCGTCCGTGATGTCCCCGTGCACGAAGCGCACCTGGTCGGCGACCGGCGCGAGGTTGGACTGGTTACCCGCGTAGGTGAGGGCGTCCAGCACGACCACCTCGTGGTCGGGGCGGGTGGCGATGGTGTAGTGGACGAAGTTGGCGCCGATGAACCCGGCGCCGCCGGTCACGAGCAACCTGGTCATGGCTTCGGAGCCTACGGCATCCCGGCTCACACGCTCGGGCTGGCCACCATCTCGAGGACCCGTTCCATCAGCACCAGCAGCGCCTGCTTGCACGACGTGCGGTCCCGCGCGTCGCACAGCAGCAGCGGCACGTTGTCGTCCAGATCCAGGGCGCCGCGCACGTCGGGCAGCTGGTAGGCCTGCACGCCGTAGAAGCAGTTCACCCCGACGATGAACGGAATCCCGCGCTGCTCGAAGAAGTCGATCGAACCGAAACACATGTCCAGCCGACGGGTGTCGGCCAGCACGATCGCTCCGAGGGCGCCCTGCGCCAGTTCGTCCCACATGAACCAGAATCGTTCCTGCCCAGGGGTTCCGAACAGGTAGAGGATCAGCTCCGGGTCGAGTGTGATCCGCCCGAAGTCGAGCGCGACGGTGGTCGTGGACTTGTCCCCCACACCCTGCAGGTCGTCCACCCCGACACCGATCTCGGTCAGCATCTCCTCGGTGCGCAGGGGCGGGATCTCGCTGATGGAACTCACCAACGTGGTCTTGCCGACGCCGAAACCACCCGCGATGAGGATCTTCACCGAGCGGATGCCCAGCGCCCGCCGGGTGGCCGGCTCAGATCTCCCGGAGGCCATCGATCACCGCCTGCAGGATGTCGCGGTCCGGCACATCCGGGCGCCACTCGGTCGAGCGGGAGATCACGTAACCCGCCTGGATCAGATCACCGACGAGGACCTTGACGACGATGAGCGGAAGGTTGAGGCGGGCCGAGATCTCGGCGACGGAGACCGGGCGCCGGCAGAGCTCCACGATCCGGGAAGACTCCGGCGGATGGCCGATGAGGTTCGGCCGAGGCTCGACGGTCAGCACCAGCGTGATCAGGTCGAGCCGCTCGCTACCCCCCCGCGTCCGGCCGTGCGTGACGGCATACGGCCGGACCAACGGCCCGGCCGCCTCGTCGTACCACGCCTCGCCCCCACGGCTTTCCATGTCGGGCTCAGCTGACCGGATCGGCGGTCGTCGACTGCACCGGGCTCCTCGGCGTCGCGCTCAGGTAAGCCCCGACCCGCTTCACCAGGAGGTTCATCTCGTACGCCACCATGCCCATGTCCGCGTCCTCGGAGGCCAGCAGAGCCAGGCAGGCGCCCAGCCCCGCCGCGGTCACCACCAGGTAGGCGTTCTCCATCTCGACCAGGGTCTGCCGCACCTCGCCGCCGCCGAAGTGGCGGCCGGTGCCCTTGGCCAGGCTCTGAAATCCAGACGCCACCGCGCTGAGGCGCTCGGCGTCGTCCTTGGCCAGGTTCCCTGACCGGCCGATCAGCAGGCCATCCCCGGAGAGTACGACCGCCCGCTGCGCGCCGACGACCCTCTTGATCAGATCGTCGAGCAACCAGTCCAGTTCGTTCATGTCGGGCTCACCGTCATCCTCGTCGTTGCGCCGTCGGCATCACGGCTCCTCGGGCTCGGACATCCGCCCCTCCCGGGTTCCCTGCTGGAAGGCGGCCATCCGGTCGCGCGACTGGTCAGCGGTCGGCCAGCCCAAGGACCTCGCCTCGGTGACGGGGCTCTGCTCGGCGGCCGGGGCGTGAGCCAGGGGCGGGAAGTGCGCCTGCCGCTTGCGGCGAGGCAGCGGGGGCGGGCCGGCGTTCACCGCGGCGCCGGACACGTCACCCGCTGCGCGCCCGCTCGCGGGCAAGAAGAGCGTCGGGGTCGGCGAGGGCGGCGCCGGTGGCAGGCCGATCGGTGCCGGGGGCACCGGCGCGACCGTGCCGCCCGGCAGCGGGGCATCCGGCTGTGCGGCACTCGGTTGTGCGGCATCCGGCTCTGCGCCCCTCGGTTGCGCGGCATCCGGCTGTGCGGCATCCGGCTGTGCGGCATCCGGCTCTGCGGCACTCGGCTGCGGGACGTCCGACTGCGGGACGTCCGCGACCGTGGTGCTCGGCAGCGCCGGCGCGGGCCGGGCAGGGGCCTGCCCGGCGGCCGCCGCAGAGGGTTTGTCGTCCAGTCGCTCGTATCCCTGCTCGGGCACATCCGCCATCCGGTACCAGGACACCCGCTGCCTGCGGGTCAACGGTTTGCCCGCCTCGCCCGGCTGCCCCTCCTCGGGCTGGGCCGGCGTGAGAGCCGAGGACGGGATGAGCACCACCGCACGGACCCCGCCGTACGGTGAGTCGGTCAGCGTGACCCGGGCTCCCAGCCTCGCCGCGAGCCGGCCCACGACGAACAGGCCGAGGCGCGATTCGTTGGACAGCGCCAGCACGTCGAACTCAGGCGGGTGCTGCAGGGTCTCGTTGATGACCGGCAGCCGGTCCGGCTCGATGCCGAGGCCCTGGTCCTCGATCTCGATGACGGCGCCACGGCCGGCCATGCCCGATCGGACCTCGACCCGGGAGTCGGGCGGCGAGAACGACGTCGCGTTGTCCACCAGCTCGGCGAGCAGGTGCACGAGGTCGCCGACCACGGCGCCCTCAACCCAGACATCGGGGACCGGCGTCGTCGTCACGCGCGTGTAGTGCTCGGTCTCGGCGACAGCCCCGCGAACGACCTCGACCAGCGCGACCGGGCGCCGCCACTGCCGCCCCGGCTGCCCTCCGCCGAGGATGATGAGGTTCTCCGCGTTCCGCCGGGCCCGGGTGGCCAGGTGGTCCAGCTCGAACAGGTACAGCAGCTGCTCGGGGTCGTCGAGCGATCGCTCGGCCTGGTCGAGCACCTCCAGCTGGCGATGCATGATCACCTGACTGCGGTGCGCGATGCTCAGGAACGCCGCCTGCGTGCCTTCGCGCGCACGGGCCTGGTCGATCGTCGCGTTGACGGCGACCGTGTGCGCCGCGTTGAACGCGCTGGCGAGCTGGCCGATCTCGTCCTGCCCGTAGTCCAGCGGCGGCACGGTCTGGTCCGGATCGACGTGCTGGCCCTCGCGCAGCCGGGAGACCAGCTCCGGCAACCGGTGCTGCGCGATCGACAGGGTGTCCTCGCGCAGCCGTCCCAGCCGGCGGACCAGCCGCCGGGACAGCTCCAGCGCGATGGCAAGCGTGATCAAGGTCAGCAGGAGGACAGCGATGCCACCGAGCAGCGACCGGACGAAGGTGCGGTGGCCGCTGTCGGCGTTGAGTTTCGAGGCATAGCCGCCTTGGGCGAGGTACAGGGTGATCAGTGTCGAGTTGACCTGCTGGGCCGGGGCCAGCCAGGCCAGGCTCGCGGCGTGCGTGCCGGGATCGATCTGGCCCGACGAGGCCTGGGCGGCGCGCGCGGCGGCTTCGACGCTCAGCGCCGACTCGGCGGCGGCCAGCTGGGTCCAGGCCTGGCCTCGCACCAGCGACGTGGCGGTCTTCTGCTCGTCCGTCGGCAGCCGGGGGATCGTCTCGGTGAGCTGCACGTGGTAGAAGCCGACGCGCAGGAGGTATTCGCTGTAGAGGCTCGGCGGCAGCAGGGCGCTGTTGGCGATGGCCGCGCCGAGAGCGACGCTGCGCGACATCGCGTCCGCCGCGACGAACAGGTCGAGCGCGGTCAGCTCCTCGTTGGTGACCTTGGAGTCGGGAGCGGACTGCGCGTAGCTGCGCATGCTCGTCGCGATGCCGTCCAGGACCTGGTTGTAGCTGTCGAACGCCTTGGCCAGCGGCAGCTGGCTCGCGTCGATCGCCTGGCGCATCTCTGGCAGCCTGGCCGCCAGGGCGGCAAAGCCGTTGATGGCCTGCAGCACTCCGGGAGACGAACTCTTGGCCAGCTCGGGCCCCAGATGCTGCATCTGCTTGAGCAGGGAATCGACCTCCCGCCGGCCGGCGGTGAGCTGTGCACCGGCTCCGGGGACGCTGGACAGCCGCTCGATCGTCAGCAGACGCTCCTGCTGCAGGCCGAGTAGGAGCGCGCTCGAGGACGCGGCGATGGAACGCGTGTTCTCACCGAACGTCTGCACTCGGCGACCCTCGGCGACCAGGTAGCCGGAGAAGCCGGCACCGATCGTGAGCAGGCCGATACTCGGAATCAACACAATGGCCAGCACCCGGGCTCGAATCGACCCGAAGAACCGCCCCGCCCTCAGCTTTCGTTCCAAGATCGCCTCAGTTCGAGCCATTTCGGCTGCTCACTATTCGCTATCGAATGGCTACGACATGCTGGACGGCGGTGGGTGATGGAGCGCGGTGACCATGGGCTACAACCCTTGCACAGCGCGGAGTCATTGCTCCGAGGACTCAACCCCGACCATTGGCCCCACAAGATAAGGGCGGCCGGCGGGACCGTCAACGAGCCCGCATTCCTGAAGCTCTGGTATGGGCCGGAGGCGACACCACGTCAGTGTGAGGCGATGCACGTCGTGCCGGGATTTCTCATTCACTCTCGTCGCGCACCCGGAACACGTCGCTGCCGAGTGCGCGGGAACGCTTCAGCATCACCTGGGCAGTTTCGTGCCCGGGCCACCAGGCTCCGGCGGTCCACCGGGCGCGGGTGAGGTGCGCACCGGTCAGGTCCGCGCCGGACAGATCGGTACCGGACAGATCGGCGCCTGCAAGATCCGCGCCGGTCAGGTCCGCGTTGCTCAGATCCGTCCCACTGAGGTCCGCCGCGCTCAGGTCCGCGCCGCGCAGGATCGCCAACCGCAGCGGCACCCGGGTCAGATCCAGCCCGTGCAGCTCCACCCCGGTCAGGTCGGCGCCGGTCAGCTGCGCCCAGCGGAGGTCGGCGCCGACCAGGTCCCGGCGGGGGGACGTCTGCTGCTGGGAGCCGGCGGGGGTCGGGTCGTCCATCAAGTCGATCGTGATCCAGGTCATTCGATCGTGCAGGTCGAAGCCGCCGCGGTCGCCGCCGAGCCGGATCGGCCGAGGCCGACTACCGTCCTGTCCGGGCATCTGGTGCCGCCGACGGCCTGTGCTTGCCCGGAGCCCGACAGCGGGCGGGAGGTGTCGTGACGCGATGAGCGACTTCACCGGCGAGAACACGCAGGCGCGCGAGCAGGCCATCACGGACCGGGTTCTGGCCAGCTTCGACTCATCCGGCTCGCAGCGCTTCGCCGACGTCATGCAGAGCCTGGTGCGGCACCTGCACGCATTCGTCCGGGAGGTGCGGCTGACCGAGGGGGAATGGGAGGCCGCGATCGACTTCCTCACCCGCACAGGGCAGACCTGCACCGACCGGCGGCAGGAGTTCGTCCTGCTCTCGGACGTGCTGGGAGCCTCGATGCTGACGGTCACGGTGAACGAGGCGCCGCAGCCCGCCGCGACCGAGTCGACCGTCTTCGGGCCGTTCTTCGTCGCCGGCTCACCCGAGGTGGACCAGGGTGGCAACCTGGCCGGGACCGCGCCCGGCAGGCCGTGCTGGGTCGACTGCCGGCTGGTGGACACCGAGGGCGATCCGGTCGCCGGTGCCCGGATCGAGGTGTGGGAGGCGGACGCGGAGGGGCTCTACGACGTCCAGTACGGCAGCACCCCGGACGCACCCGAAGGCCCGCGCACGGCCGGCCGCGGGCACCTGTTCACCGATCAGGACGGCCGGTTCCGGTTCTGGTCGGTGCTGCCCACCGCGTACCCGATCCCGACCGACGGCCCGGTGGGCGAACTGCTCGGCGCGGCCGGACGGGACCCGATGCGGCCGGCGCACATCCACTTCATGATCACGGCGTCCGGGTACCGCCGGCTGGTCACCCATGTCTTCGCCGCGGGCGACCCGCACCTGGCCGACGACGCGGTGTTCGGCGTCAAGCAGTCACTGGTGGCCCGCTTCGAGGCGCGCCAGCCGCATGAGGTGCCTCAGGCCGCGGCACAGCACGCTCCCGCCGCGGCGCGGACCGGAGCCTGGTCGAGCCTGGAGTTTCAGTTCGTGCTGGCGCTCGAACCACCCGGCAGCTGATCCGCCAGCTCACCGAGTACGTCGGCCTCGCCGAGCAGGTCCACCAGGCGGACCGTGCCCGTCTCCAGGTGGTAGCGCGCGCTGGCGACCGCACAGGTGCCGTTCGTCAGCCGGTGCCGGATCGCCGGAGACCGCTCGACCAGCAGCCGGGCCGTGCGCCGGGCATGCTCGTCGATCACCTCGGCCAGCCCGGTCAATCCGGCTTGGCGCGCGGCCAGGACGCTGGGGGTGACGCGCTCGACCAGGTCCCGGACGTAGCCGGTCGGCAGCTCGCCGGAGGTGTGCGCCGCCAGGGTCGCGCCGACCGCACCACACCGGTCGTGACCGAGCACGACGACGAGCGGGACGCCGAGCACGTCCACGCCGTACTCCACCGACCCCAGCACGGCGGTATCGACCACGTGCCCGGCCGTCCGGACCACGAACAGGTCACCCAGCCCCTGGTCGAAGATGATCTCGGCCGGCACGCGGGAGTCCGAGCACCCGAACACGAGCGCGAACGGCCGCTGGCCGGAGACGACCTCCGCCCGCCGGGCGGCATCCTGGTTCGGCCACGCCGGTTGGTTTCGGACGAAACGCTCGTTGCCGGACAGCAGCTCACGCCAGGCGGCGCTCGGGGTCAATGCGCTCGGAGTAACCGGATGCTTGGAATGCGTGTTCACCCGGACATCGTGGCACCAGGTCATTCGCCCGTCCGGAGCGGGGCGACCACACCGGGCGGGCCGGCTGTCTCTGAGACGTAACTGAATATGACTCAATAGATATGGGGAACCGGGACATGTCCACCCCGATCTCGCTGATGATGACCTGGGCGGTGCGCTCAGCGATCCCCGGGATCGTGCACAGGCCCTGGATCTGCGCGCAGAAAGGGACTGTCATCGCCTCCACCTGACCGTCCAGCCGGGCGATCATCTGCTCCAGATGGTCGATCATGTCCAGGTGCAGCCGGGCCAGCACCGCGTGGTGGTCACCGAACCGGCCGGCCAGCGCCATCGACAGGTCCGGGATCTTGCTGCGCATCACCCCCCGGGCCAGATCGGCCAGCACCCGCGGGTCCCGCTGGCCGCCGATCAGCGCCTCGATCATGTCCCGGGCGGACTTGGTGGAAAGGCTGGAGGCCACCGAGTCGATCTTCACCCCGGCGTCCTGCAACACCTTGCCCAACCGCTGCAACTCACTGGTGCGGGACTGGATGAGCTTCTTGCGGTACCGGGTGATCTCCGGATCGCGGCGATCTCCTTGGGCGGGATGAAACTGCCCCGCAGCAGGCCGACCTCCAGCAACTGGGCCAGCCACTGACTGTCCTTCCTCTGGTATGAAATCGGGCTATCAGAGCACCGTGAAAGCCGATTCCCTACCAGAGGTTGCCGCCGGGCGGGGCGGCGTTAGGTGTCTGGCCGCACAACTAGGGCTTGGGTCGCCGGCCGGGGGCTCGCGCGGAGGTGAGGGCTTCGCGTTGGGCCTGGTAGGTCGGGATGTCGATCTCACCCATGGCGAACCGCCGGTCGAGGATGTCCTCCGGGCTCTCGCCCACCTGCCGGAATCCCCCGCCGTAGCGCGGCATCAGCCGCAGCACGGCCCAGATCACCAGGCCGAGCAGGATCAACCAGAACAGACCGAAGGCCAGCCACAGGCCGGGACCGAAGAACCCGTCGTGGCCGTACCGGTGCATCATCGCTGCCTCCCGGGCCGGCCCCGGCACTCCGCTCCGGGACGCGCCACCACGATCCATCACGGACCTGAGGATTCGCCGGGAGCCACACCTGCCGGACCGTCGCCGTCCGCGGGGCTCGGGTCACGACCCCAGGGCGTGTTCTGCCACGGGTCGTAGTCGACCTCGAGCAGTTCCTGCCCCGGGCGCTCCGCCTCGGGGACGTGATGCAGGTTGATCCTGATCCGGTACCAGACGGAGCTGCGCCCGCGCATGCCGTCCACCAGGACGTCGGCCGCCTCCAGCCGGTCGGCGACCGAGGGGTGCCGGGCCTTCCACCGCTCCAATCCGTCCATCACCTCGGGCCTGGTCTTCGCCCGGGCGATCTCGATCAGGGGCATCGTCTGCGTCCGGCGACCGGATCCCTTCGGCGGCTTCTCGGCCGGGCCGAGCCGGTCTGCGAGCTGGAGCAGCCCGGTCAGGGCGCCCGGCGAGCCGTCCATCCCCCGCCATGGGTCGTCCATCGCGGCGCAGCGTTCCAGCACCGCAGGTAGGGTGAGGCGTTCGGGGCGGCAGCCGGGCACCTCGTCCCAGTGCAGGGGCGTGGAGACGCGGGCGTCCGCCTTGGCGCGCACCGAGTAGGCGGACGCCACGGTGCGGTCCTTGGCGTTCTGGTTGAAGTCGACGAAGACACCCCGACGCTCCTCCTTCCACCACTTGCTGGTCGCCAGGTGCGGCACTCGGTTCTCCACCTCGCGGGCCACCGTCTCGGCGGCCAGTCGCAGCTGGCGGTAGGTCCAGCCCGGCTCGACCCGGGCGTAGATGTGGAACCCCCTCGAGCCGGACGTCTTGGGCCATCCCGTCAGCCCGTGGTCGGCCAGCACGTCGCGGACCACCAGCGCGACCTCGACGATCTGCTCCCAGGCAATGCCGGGCACCGGGTCGAGATCGATCCGCAGCTCGTCCGGATGGTCCAGGTCCTCCGCCTGCACCGGGTGCGGATTCAGGTCGATGCAGCCCAGGTTCACGACCCAGGCCAGCGCGGCCGCGTCCCGGACCACGACCTCGTCCGCCCAGGTCCCCGAGGCGTAGCTGAGCCGCGCCACCTCGATCCAGTCCGGCCGGTTCCCGGGCGCGCGTTTCTGGAAGAAGGCCTCCTGGTCGATGCCCTTGACGAAACGCTTGAGGATCATCGGCCGCCCCGCGACCCCGCGCAGGGCGCCGTCGGCCACGGCCAGGTAGTACCGGACGAGGTCGAGCTTGGTCAGCCCGCCGCTCGGGAAGACCACCTTGTCGGGGTTGGTGATCACCACTTCGCGCCCGGCGACCTCCAGCGTGTGCGATGCCGCCATCACCGCACCATAACCCGCGCGGGTGCAGGGCAGCCTCCGCGCAGCGAGGGATCCCGGCGTTCCTCCCTCTGACTCAGGCGACCGCTGACTCAGGCGACGCTGAGGGTCTTGAGGAACACGGCGCCGATGTCCTCCGGGTCGGGCGCGCTGTAAGCCAGCCCTCCGGACGCCTGGGCGATCTCGGCCAGATGCTTCTGGTCGGCCCCCGCGCCGTAGGCGATGGTGAGGAAGCGGACCGGGCGCTTCGGGTCCTGCTCGGCCTTGATCCTCTTCACCAGGGTGGCCAGGTCGATGCTGTTCGCGTCGTCGTTGAGCCCGTCGGTCAGCAGCACGACGACGTTCGGCTGGCCGGACCGGTACCCGGCCTTGGTCTCGCGGAAGCTGGCGAGCGCCGTGTCGTAGAGCCCCGTGTCACCCTGCGTTGCCAGGCTCCGCGTCGCGGACAGCAGACTGCTCAGACGGCTGCCCTGGCTCAGGGCGGCATTCACCTCGCCGATCGGTATCAGCTCGCGGTAGTCCTTGGTGCCGTCCAGCCGGGTGGCGAACTCCCACAGCCCGATCTCCGCCTGCGGCGGCACCAGCTGCATCCCGGCGACGGCCGCCTCCTGGGCGAACTGGAGCTTGGTCCGTTTCGTCCCGGGGACCTGTTCCTGCATCGATCCCGAGACGTCGATCACGACCAGGAACCGGCCGGGATGGCGCAACCGGATCCAGACGGTACTCATCGCTGCCTGCAACTGCGCGTCCGGCGGTTCGACCGTGCTCCCCTCTCCGTCGGGGCTGACCCCGAGCTGGCGGGTCAGCACCTCGGACACCGAGGTCCGAACGGCCCGGAATCCTCTCTGGCTGAAGGCCTTCTGCCCCGCCTCGCTGACCAGGAAGAGCCCGAACTGCGACGCCGCCGCGTGCTCCACCTCGCTGAGCCCCGGGGCCTTCAGCGGCGTGTAGCTGATGTCCACCAGGGGCGATCCGTCCGCGGGGTAGAACGCCGCGAGCTGCATCGCCGGCTTCCCGCGGTTGTAGCTCCAGACCGCCTGCTCGTCGAGCAGCACGGCGGAGACGGTCTTGCTCAGGTCGCCCTGCCGGTCTGCCGCGCGCAGGGCGGCGAGCAGCTGGTTCTGATCGCTCGACTGCCGGGCGATCTCCCGGTCCAGGGTCAGCAGCGCACCCTGCATGGTCTGGGTGGTCAGCTCCGTGGCACGGATCTGACCGAGGTTCTTGCCCGCGCTCCCGGCCGCGATCCCCAGCACGCCGGCCAGGCTGGCCGGTTCTCGGTCAGGATCGCTCATCCAGACCGGGAAGTCGGCCTGACCGGACAGGCCGGCCGCCGCCCGCGCCTTCGGGTCGAGGATCAGGTGTGCGAGACCGGACCAGGTCAGGGTCTTGTTCGGCCAACCGACAGCCTCCGCGAGCGGCCGGGGCAGGGCTACTACCACGGGAGTGCGCGCCACGATCATGTGTACGGTCCGCGAGACGCTGCTCGGGTCACGCTGCTCGACTATCTGCGCTGTCGCGTTAGGCCCGGCGACCAGCGCCCCGAATCGCGAGTCGTACGGCTTGGCCACCAGGGCGCTGACTTCGTCCGTGGACAGTGAGCTGACCGTGATCTCGGCGCACGTCCCGGCGACCCGTTCGTGCCGGCGGTTGAAGGCCTCCGCACCGGCCTGCGTCGCGCTGCTGTACTCGGCCACGCTGGCCACCCGGACCGAGACCGAGTGGTCGCAGGTGCTCCGGCGCAGCGGGCCCCGCCACGGGCCCTCCCCCGGCATGGCCAGGTAACCGGCGATCAGGCAGACGACGAGCACCACGCCGAGGACCATCCACCGCCCCCGATGCGTCCCCAGCTGCTCGTCAGGAATGTAGGTCCCGTTCAGCCCGGCATGATGGCGCCTATCGGGCATGGTGCCCTCCCCTTCGCCGGCGACAGAACCTCACCGATGTGCGCCGAGCATGCCCCCGCGGCTGGAGCCGGTGACCCCCGAGAGGCTGTGAGTTCTCGCACTTCACCCGTCGCCGACCTGCACAGATGACGAATCGGGCAGAGCGGATGACGGGGCCCTTGCCGCCCGGATCGTCCCGGCGCACAGTGAGGGCATGACCCGCGCCGCGGCGGTCACGCCGTGAATGGCTCCGAACATCCTTCCGGGCCGGAGGTGCTCGATACCGGCCACGAGCGGCGACCGCGTGCCGGGTACGGCTGGGCGATCTGGATCCGGAGCCGGCTCGGTGCGTCCCGGATCGCCCGATTCCTGCGCGGGGCGTTCAGGCGGAGGTTGTTCGGGCGGAGGTTGTTCGGGTGGGCCCGGTCCGGACCGGGACGGCGCCGGCCCGACGTGCTGTGGCTCATCATCGCGGCGCTGGTTGCCGTGGTGATCATCCAGGCCCTGAGCCGACCCGCAGCCCCGCGTCACCCGGCCGTGACCCACGACGCCTCGCGCGACGCTCCGGTGCTGACCGCGGTGATCGCGCAGGCCGCGATGCGGGGGCCACTTCGCGATGTGGTCCGCCCGCGGACCGCTGCCGGAACCTGCCGCCAGGCGCAGGCGGACTACTCGCCGCAGCGGGCCGCCGCCACGGTGCTGGCCAGGGTGCTGCCCCGGCTGAAGGTGGCCGAGGCCGCGCGCACGTTCGACCAGTCCGCAGCGCTGTGCAGTGTGCTGGTCCGCGCCCGGGACGGTGACAGGACCACACTGATCATCGAGGTGATCGCGCCGGTCGAACCGGTCACCGACCGCACCCTCTGGCTGACCAGCGCGGTGCAGGTGGACGGGCCTACGCAGACGAAGTACGTGTCGGCCACGTCCAAGGCCGGCTGGACCGTACATGTCGGGGTGACGGGCCCGGTCGAGGGCCAGGCGGCGGCGGATCAGCTCTTCATGGTGGCGCTGGACCCCGATCTGACCTGGTGAGCCGCCCTGACGTCGGGGCCTGGCGAGCAGGTTGATCTGTGCCGCACAGAACTGGATCTGTTCTGGACAGAACCGGGTCTGTGCGAATCGGCACCGGTGTTGGCCCGGCCGTTCGGCCCGGGTACGGATCCGGTAAGCGTTCCGCCGGGACAGTCCCGCCCGCGGTGGCGGCGCCGAAGACTGGCCGCATGGCCGATCGCCGCACCGTGAGCGGATCCGCAGCGCGCTCCCCGGGACGCCCGCGCGCACTGGGCCGCCTGGCCCTGGCGCTCTCGCTCGTCATCCTGGTGGCCGGATGCGGGCCCGCGCACCGCAGGCTGCCGAGTGGTTCGTCGCTGCAGACGCTGTCCATCGACGGCCGCAGGCGCAGCTACCACCTGTACCGGCCGGCGTCGCTGCCCCCGAACGCCTCGGACCTGGCGCTGGTGGTTGTCCTGCACGGTGGGTTCGGCACGGGTGCGCAGGCCGAGTCGGCCTACGGCTGGGACGAGCAGGCAGACCGCCACCACTTCGTGGTCACCTACCCGGACGGCATCGACCGGGCCTGGTCCGTCGGCGGCGGGTGCTGCGGCCGGCCGGCAGACGAGGGCGTGGACGACGCCGGCTTCATCGAGGCGATGGTCGCCGCGATCAGCCGCGACCTTCCGATCGACCCGGGACGAGTGTTCGCCACCGGGATCTCCAACGGTGGCCTGCTCGCCTACCGGCTCGGCTGCGACACCGGCATCCTCGCGGCGATCGGTCCGGTCGCGGCGACTCTGCTCGGCGACTGCCCTGCGCCGCACCGGCTCTCGATCATCCATGTCCACGGCACGGCCGACCACAACATCCCCTACCCCGGGGGGACGGGTGACGGGTTCGCCCGGATCGACGGGCCGCCGGTTCCCGCGCTGATCGCGCGGTGGCGGCGGGTGGACGGGTGCGGGCCGGCGACGCAGACCACGTCCGGCGCGGTGAGCACCTCCAGGGCGATGTGCCCCCAGGGGCGGACCGTCGAGCTCATCACCATCGCCGGAGCCGGGCATCAATGGCCGGGAGCGCCGAATCGCCCTGTGCTGCAACGGGTCCTGCACCTGGACCCGCCGTCCTCGGCGCTCGATGCCACCGACGCGATCTGGACCTTCTTCGCCGCGCACCCGCGGGCCGCTGCCGGCTGATCCCGGGGCGGGTCGTGCGGGCGCGAACGGATCCGGGTCCGGCGGGACGCGCTCAGCCCGGCGGGACGCGCTCAGCCCGGCGGGACGCGCTCAGCCCGGCGGAGCCTGCAACTCCGGGCGTGCCCGCAGGGCAGTGACGACGGCCTGGACGGTCCGGCGGTCGCGACCGGGGTACAACCAGCCGACCAACCCGGCGGAGGTGAGCTGAACCTCGGTGACCTCGCCGCCGGTTCGCCGCCCCACCTCGACGGTCACGTGGCCGCGCGCGCGCATCCCGCCGCGCCGTCGGTTCGCGAAGACCACGCCCTGCACGGGATCGACCGCCGCAATCGTCAGGCCGCACTCCGCCAGCACCTGGATCAGGGCGGTCAGCACCGCCGGAGCAGGCCCGTGCACGGTTGTCGACGCCTGATAACGACTCGCCATTGCTGCTCCCCGTTCTCAGCAAGCCGGTGGTCTTGCCGTCAGCTGGCGAAGTCCTGCGTCATCCAGACGGTGCCGTGGCTGTCCCTCAGCAGGCTGATCCCGACGTGGCGGTACGCGGGATTGAGGATGTTCCGGCGGTGCCCGTCATCCGGAGGGGTCTCGTTCAGCATGCCCGTAGTCATCAGCCGGGCCATGGCCAGGATCGCGGAGTCGGATGCTCCCGCCGGACCCGCCTCACCGACGTTCTCCGCGACCGCGGACGCGCTGACCCCCTCAGCCGCGATCCGCGTCCACAGGTCCGCCTCACCGGGGCACTGGTGGGACAGCCCGCAGCCCCCCGCCATCGTCTGAGTGTGCTTGGCGGCGCTGCGGACCAGGCCCGCGCTGATCACCAGAGGTGGGGCGCCGGCGGCCGCCCGGGCATCGTTGAGCTGGGCCAGGACCTGAGAGCCGAGATCGCTGCCCGGGCTCACCGTGCCCGTCGCGGCCGGCTTGGACGCGGTCGCGGCGGGCTTGGAGGTTGCGGTGGCCGAGCGGGTGGCCGAGCGCGATACATGCCGTGAACGAGAGGTGCCCGGTGGCGAGGTCGGAACGGGACTCAGCGTAGGCGTCGCGGGCGCGGCGGCACCGGTCCCGGCGGTGCCGGTCGGCTGCTCGACCCCGAGCGTCGCGCCCACCGGGGACGGCAGCACGGTGAGCGCCTTCTGCTGACCGCGCTGGTCGATCAGCGAGAGCGCACCCTGCACCCCACCACTGAGCATGATCGTGACCCCGGCCATCAGGATCACGACGCCGCCGACCGCCGCCACGACCTTCACCGCGGCACGCCAGCCAGCGGATCGGGGCCCATGCGGGCCGAGGCCGTCCGTTCCCCCGTAGCCGTGCACCAGTTCCTCCCGCCGCCATTGACAGGTTCGGCGAACATCGCCGCCGGGACGGTGGACTCGGCGAACGGGTCGACTCTGGTCCCAGCCCTCGCGGCACACAAGCCCTGCGCTCGGGTGCTGTCAACTGTTGATCTTGGCTTGAGCATCCCTTAACGGACCGAAGGCGGCTGATATCCCTGGCTGGGCCGGGCGGGGCCAGACCGGGCCTGACCTGACCGGGCCGAGCTCAGCGATGGGGGCGGGCGCGCCGCGCGCCACCGCGGGGTCGGCGCTGCGGATCAGGCGCGGCAGCGGCCCGACGGCTCCGCGCGGATCGTCGGTTCGGGCCGGCCGGCAGGACTTCCGCTGCGGGCAGGGCTTCCGCGACGGCCCTGCTGTCGGGCGCGGCCGTCAGGTCGATGACCACCGGCTGCGGCTGCTCGGCGGGCAGAGTCTCGCCGGCGGGCAGAGGCTCTTCCGCGGTCGCTCCGGCCGCCGCCTGGTCCCCGGACGCCGCCTGGTCCCCGGCTGCGGCCGGATCCTTGCTGCCCGCCGGATCCTCAGCGGCTGTCAGGGCGGCGATCACGGGGAGGGCCTCGGTCGTGGGGGAAGCCTCAGCCGGCTCAGGTGCGGGCCGCAGCTCGTTCCGCCCTGCCGTGGCCCGCCGGGCGTGCACCCGGTGCGGCCCCGCCGCGGCGTCAGGCGCCGCGACCGGCGACACCGCCGGCGTGGACACGGTCAGGCTGTCGACGGGCTCGGGCACCACGCTCGTGCGGGACAGGCCCGCCAGCGCGCCGGGCAAGGCCCGTGGGCCGCCCAGCTGGCGCACCGAGCGCAGGATCACCGTGTACCACAGCGCCCTGGCCGAATCCGGGGGCATCCCGTCTGCCACGTCCTGTTCGAGCTGCTCGAGGTGGCCGTCGATCAGGGCCATGGCCTCGCGACAGGCCAGCCCGCCGAGGGCGCCGTCTGTTCCGCCCGAGGGCGGCCACAGGGCAAGCTGGCGCTCGACCCGCAACCTCAGCGCCTCCGGCTCGAGGTCGAGCACATACGGCAGCGCGATGCGGGTCTCCCGGGCGATCCGGTCCAGCTCCGCCTGCTGGGCCTGCTTCTGCGCAGTGCGGACGCAGTCCTCCAGCGCGGCGAACTGCGGCCGGCACGGATCGATCAGGAAGGCGCTCGGGTCGAACGGGAGCAGGCGTACCAGCCGGCCGGGCAGCGCGATCCGGCTGCGGCGCTGATCGCTCAGGGTCAGCAGCACTGCGATGCCGAGGAAGGCCAGGGTGGTGCCCACGACCACGGCGAGCCCGGCTCCGACAACGACCCACCGCACGCTCGGTCCCGGCCCACCGGTCGCATCCACCGCGGCCAGAACGCCCACCACGGCCGCCAGCACGAGCAGGGCCACGCCGACCACCCGCGCGGCCAGGGCCAGGTACACGGCGACGCCCTGCCGGATCCAGCGTCCGGCAATCAGTGCCCGGGCCTTGCGGGCCCGCGGCGGGAGCGCCGCCAGCGGGAACGGCTGCACGGCGGTGCCGGCGGTGGCCGCGGCGAGCGCCCAGAGCCAGCAGGCCAGAACGTTGGTGGGGACGGTGACCGCAGCCACCGCGCAGAGGACGGCGATCATGTCGCGGCGCTGTAGCAGGTCCGGCCGTCCCGCTGCCGGAGCACGACGCGGCCCTGGTGGACGAGAGCCTCCAGAGCGGCCAGCACATCGCCCCACGGCAGCTTCGTGGCGATCACGAGGTCGACCAGGTCCAGCGCCAGCCAAGGCCTGGACGACAGCAGCGCGAGCACGTCGGTGGCCGCGGTGGGCAGCCGCCGCACCCGCGCCCCGCCGGCCCGTCTCGTCCCGGGCCGATCCGCCTGGCCCACTCGATCCGCTGCGCCGGCAGCCGCCTGGCCCCACGGCGCCTGGCCCCGGGATGCCTCGGACCGACTCCGGTGCGCCCGAGCCTCGGAGCGGTCCAGGACGAGCACCGGCCGGACCGCGGGCGGCGCCGACTCCTCGACAGCCGGTTCGGCCAGTGCTGCCGCGGGGTGGATCTCGGTGACAGCTGACAACTGCTCGGCCCGCAGACTCCTCCTGCTGGCGCGCCGGGTCAGGGGTTGACCGGCCCGGCCCCGGCCCCGGCCCCGAGAGCCTGGACGGCATCCACGCCGACCGCCCCGACGGTGTCTGTCTGCAATTGGATGGACACAAAGAGTGATCCTAGGCAGGTGGGACGCCGTGGCGTGGCACATCCGGGGCGCGTCGCCCGCCCCGATAGCCACCGCAGTCACTGTGCGACGGTGCCACACCGTGTCTGCCGGCTGGGCACGGTGCGACAGTGCCCAGCCGGCGGGCCTGCTCAGGCCGGCGCCCGCTCGTACGGGTACTTGACGCCGATCTGGCGCCGGACCTCGTCCATGGTGGCCATGATCGACCTGGTCTCCGCCCAGGGCATCGCAGGGCTCTCCACCAGCCCGGCCCGCACGCAGCGCCCGACCTCGATCGCCTCGTAGCGCAGCCCGGCACCGGCAGCGGGCATCTCGACCCGCTCCGGCTCGGGTTGTTGCCTGCGGACCACCGTGAACGAGGTCGGCGCGTACCAGATGGAGTCGATCTCGATCCGGCCCTCGGTGCCGATGATCGCGGCGCGGTTGGACCCGAGCGCGCGCAGCGTCGAGGTGAGCACCGCATGGGCGCCCGAGCGGTAGCGGAGCAGCACCGAGGTCTGGGCGTCCACGCCCGCCATCGTGCGAGCTCCGAGCGCCACCACCCCGGCCGGCGGCCCGAGCACCCAGGACGCGAACGACACCGGGTAGACGCCCAGGTCGAGCAGCGCGCCTCCGCCCAGTTCCGGCGCGAAGAGCCGGTGCCGCGGATCGTCGGGGAACCACTGGCTGTGCTCGGCGATCACGGTCACGATGTCGCCGAGCTCACCGCTGGCGAGGCGCTCCCGGATGGCCTGCATGTGCGGCAGGAACCGGGTCCACATGCCCTCCATCAGGAACACGCCGTGCTCGGCGGCGGCGTCGATCAACTCGTCCGCCTGGTTCGCGTCCATGGTGAAGGGCTTCTCGCACAGCACGTGCTTGCCGGCCTCGAGCGCCATCAGCGCCGCGGGATGGTGCCACGGATGCGGCGTCGCCACGTAGATGACGTCGACCTCCGGATCCTCGACCAGGCTCTCGTAACCGGCGTGCCGGCGCGGATCCGGAACCTCGTCCCGAACGCCTGAGCGCCCACCTCGGTCCGGGAGCCGACCGCGGTGACGATGGCATCCGGCACCAGCCGCAGGTCCGCCACGAATCTGGCGGCAATCCCGCCGGTGCCGAGGATCCCCCACCGGATCGGTGTCTCCTCCGCCGTAACCGACATCGCGTATCCCTCCTACCCTGCCCTGCCCTCCCGGCCCGGGCCGGCGCCCGAGATTTTCCACCTGGTCCCGGTTGACGTCGAGCCCCAGGCGCTCAACCGCGCCGGGAATCACACTCGGCGCCCAGCGGTGACCCTCCGCGGGGGCTGCCGTCGGCGTCCAGGTCGAGGCCCAGGTGGGGGCCAGGCGGAGGCCGAGATGGAGGCCCAGGCGGAGGCCGGGCTCGGGACGGTATCTGCGGGACCGACGAAATCCTCATCTGGGGTGTAGGGCCACCCGCCCGACGCCGTCATCACCACGAACCGCTCGCGTCGCGGGCCCCGTACTGGAGGTTGTGATGGCCGACTACCACTCTCCGCTGCAGCAGTCGCTCACCGATGGTCAGGTTCCGGTCGGTGGCCGCCCGGCAGGTCAGAACGTGACGACGTACCGGGTCCGCAGGGCCGGGTCCTGGCGGTTCGGTCCCTGTTCCGCGCCTGCGCCGTGACCGCCGCGATCGGCGGAGCGGCCGCGGGCTGGTGGCTGACCGGCGGGTCGCTGCCGAGCGCGCTGGCCAGCACGCAGACCCCGACCGTTCAGCCCGGGACGGCCACGCCGGCGCCGAGCGCGACCACCACCCCGTCCGGGCGTGGGCACGTCCCCTCCGGCACGGCCGCCAGGGCGGGGACGGGCGGATCCGTCCGGCACACGACCAGCTCCGCGGGCCGGACCTCCGTCGCCACGGCGTCACCGTCCACCAGCCCGCACGGCAGCGACGGCACGGGCACCGGGACGTCGGGCACCGGTCCGAGCTCGCCGCCGCCCTCGCCGCCCGCAGCCCCCGTGGTGACCGTCGCCGCCCCGCTGGACGGATCGACGGCCCACCAGCTCACGACGCTCGCGTTGCAGGCCACCGCCACCCAGGGCGGCTCCCCGCTGCCGACCGGCGACGTCTCCTGGACGCTGACCCGCGAGGGCGACCCCACCGTGATCTTCACCGCATCCGGGGCCACGGCAAGCGTTCCCGCCTCGACGATGACCCCCGGCGTCTACCACGTGACCGCCACTGCAACCGATGCACAGGGCAGCGCCTCGGCCTCCGCGACGGTCACCGTCCCTCTGCCGGTCACGCTGCCGTCCGTGCCGTCCCTGCCGACGATCCCGGGCCTGTGAGCCGCTCCGGCGTTTCAGAGCGGGGATTCAGAAGGGGGATTCAGAACGGGAACGGCCGGCGGCCGGCTTGCAGAGTGACCCAGTGCAGTTCGGTGAACTCCTCGGCGGCGAAGCTGATGCCGAAGCGTCCCCAGCCGCTGTCCTTCACTCCCGCCGAAGGGCATCTGCGGCTCGTCGTGGATCGGCTGGTCGTTCACGTGCACGATGCCGGCGTCGAGCCGCTCGGCCAGGGCGAGGCCGCGGTCGGGTCGCCGGTGAGGACCCCGCGGTGAGCCCGTACGGCGAGGCGTTGGCCCGCTGGACCGCCTCGTCGGCGCCCTCGACCACCGTGGGCGAGGCCACCGGGCCGAAGGTCTCCTAGCGGGCGAGCTCGCCTCGGGCGGGACGTCGGCCAGCAGCGGTCGCCGGGTAGCACGGGCGATCGCGCGGCCCCCGGCCAGCACCCGGGCGCCGCCGGCGACCGCCTCGTCGACCCGCCGGCCACCATGGGACAGCGCGTACTCGTTGATCAGCGGCCCGATGACGGTCGCGGGTCGCGTGGATCGCCCGTCGTCAGGCGGCGCCTTCTCCGCGAACCGGGCGAGGAATCCTCGGCGATGGTCCGTTCGACGAGATCCGCCTGGCGCACATGCAGATCTGGCCCTGATGCAGGAAGGCCCCGTACACGGACGCGTCGACCGCGTATTCGAGGTCGGCGTCGGCCAGCACGATCAGCGGGTTCTGCCCGCCGAGTCGAGGACGACCCGCTTGAGATGCGGCCGGCCGCTCGGCCAGCCGTCGGCCCGTCGCCGTCGAACCGGTGAAGTTGATCCGCCGGACCCACGGGTGCGCGACCAACTCCGCCCCGATCGCGCCGGCCTCGCCCGGCGCGTGGGTCACGACGTTCAGCACGCCGGCGGGCAGCCCCGCCTCGGCGAAGATCTCCGCCCAGACAGCCGCCGGACCACGGCGATTCCTCCGACGGCTTGAGCACGACGGTGTTCCCGAGCGCCATCGGTGCCACGATCGCGCGCCCGGACAGCACGAGTGCGGCGTTCCACGGCGCGATCGCGCCGACCACCCCGACCGGCCGGCGGACCGCCATCGCGAGCGACCCGGGCAGGTCGGACGGGATGACCTGCCCGACCGCGTGTACGGCGCGCCCGGCCGCCTGGCGCAGCAGCGACAGCGAGAACTCGAGCTGGACCGCGCCGAAGTCGCGACCGCATCCGGTCTCGGCGGCCAGCCAGTCCAGGACCTGCGCGCCCGCCGCGCGCAGCACGTCGGCCGCCCGCAGGAAGATTGCCTGCCGCTCGCCGGGCGGAGTCGCGGACCAGGCGTGAACGCCGACTGCGGCAGCTCGACGGCCAGGCGGGCGTCGCCCGCGCGCCGGCGGCCATCCGCGCGACGGGGTGCCGCTCCACGGGTCATGTCGTCGAAGTCCGGCCACTGTCCGCGGCACGCCACTCGCCGTCGATGAACTGGCGCAGAAGGGGAATCGGCCGCGCGTGGCGCCCGGGCGTCGTCCGCCTAGGCCGTCCGTCATCCGGGCGCTAGCCGGATGACTCGTCGCGGGCGGCTCGCGGCTGCAACCGGTAGCCGACCGGCAGCAGCTGACCGGCAGCCGCTCCTCGACCAGACCCCACAACCCCTGGGGCAGCAGCAGCGCGAAGGCGATCGCGGTGGCGCCCAGGCCGATCAGATACCAGGTGCCCTCATCGGCGAACCAGTACTGGATCGCGAAGAAGACCGCGGCCCCGATGAGCGGTCCCTCGAAGGTGCCCAGGCCGCCGACCAGCACCATGAAGATCATGTACGCCGTCCACTGCACGCCGAAGATGCGGAGCCCTGCGGCTGGACGAACAGGGTGTTGGCCAGCGTCAGCGCCCCGGCAGCGCCGCAGCCGAAGGAGGCGCAGCACGAACAGCGCCGCTTGCTCCGGGTCACGCGGACGCCGACTGGCCGCGGCGGCCTCCTCGTCGTCGCGGATGGCCTGCAGCGAGGCGCCGTTCCGGCTGCGCAGCAGGGCGAAGAGGAGGCCCAGCAGCAGCCGCCGAAACCGAGGGTGAGCCAGTACGTGTACGCCTGGCGATCGTGCGGGCTGAAGGTGTTCAGGCCGAGCAGCGACGTGCCGGTGCCACCGCCCAGGTCTCTGGTCCAGCGTGACCAGCAGCGCGAGCGCCTCGGCCACCACCCAGGTGCCGATCGCGAACTGGCCACCGCGCAGGCGCAGCACCAGCAGGGAAACCGGCAGCGCGATGACCCCGCTGGCCGAGCGCGGAGACACGACCGCGAGATAGGGCGGAAGCCGTGATGGGTGAACAGGATCGTGCCGTAAGCGCCGAGGCCGATGTAAGCCTGCTGGCCCACCGAGACCAGCCCGCCGTAACCGGCCAGCGCGTTCCACATCGCCGCCAGGATGGCGAGGATGAACAGCGTCGTGAGCTGCTCGACCGCGTTCAGGTTCAACGTCAGCGGGACGAAGACCAGCGCCACCACCACGACCAGCACCGAGACGGACGCCACGACGGAGGCTGTGTTCCAGCGCCGGACCGCGTATCGGCCCGCGGCGTGACCGGCGGGCCCGGCCGGTCCGATCGGCTGCGTCGAGACCGTCATGCCTGTGCCCTCCGGACTGCCAGCAGGCCGCCCCGCGGCGAGGCCAGCACGGCCAGGAACACCAGGTGCCCCGCGAGGATCGAGTACTGCGGATCGATCTGCGCGCCGACGGCTTGGGCCACCCCCAGCACGATCCCGCCGACCAGCGTGCCCCACAGCGAGCCGAAGCCGCCGATCACCACCGCCTCGAACGCGTAGATCAGCTGCGTCGGGCCGCTGGACGGGTCAACGGTGGAGCGCATCGCGAGGAACGCGCCCGCCAGCGCGGCGGTGGCCACGGCGATCCCGGTGGCCCGCGCGTAGACGGCGCGCGCGTTACGCCGACCAGCTGCGCGGTGTCCGGGTCCTGGGCAGTGGCCCGCATCTCCCGGCCAAGCGCCGGTGCGGGCCAGGAACAACTGCAGCCCGCCCAGCACAGCGATCGCGACCACCAGGATCAGCACTCCGAGCAGCGAGATCCTCAGGTGGCTGTTCACCTTCCAGCTCGCCGTGGTGATCGAGCCGGCGGTCGCGCCCAGCGAGCGGACGTCCGGGGAGAAGATCTGCAGCAGGCCGTTCTGGATGACGATCGCCAGGCCGAACGTGGTCAGCAGCGGGACCAGCGCGCCGCTGCGCAGGCTCCGGCCGAGCATGGTCAGCTGCAGGGCATAGCCGACCAGCAGCATCACCGGCAGCACCGGCAGGATCGCGATGAACGGCGACACGTTGGCGTGGTCGGCGATCACCCAGACCAGGAAGGCGCCGAGCACTGCCAGGTCGCCGTGAGCCAGGTTGATGATCCGCATCACGCCGAACATCAGCGAGAGCCCGCAGGCGAAGAGCGCGTACAGCCCGCCCAGCAGGACGCCTTGGACGATGATGTTCACCCAGGTCATGCCTTCTCCGAACGATCCTTGGGGGCCCGCAGGCCGAAGTAGGCCTCGGTCACCTGCTCTCGGCTCAGCTCGGCGGCCGGCCCCTCGAGCACGACCCGTCCCTCGAGCATGCAGATCACCCGGTCGGCGACCCGCATCGCCCGGGCCAGGTCCTGCTCGACCAGCAGCGTCGTGGCCCCGGCGCGCATCAGCGCCTCCAGGGACTGGTAGACCAGCTCCACGGCCACCGGCGCGAGCCCGAGCGAGACCTCGTCCAGCAGCAGCAGTCGCGGGTTGGTCATCAACGCGCGACCGATCGCGGTGGCCTGCTGCTCACCGCCGGACAGTGCCCCGGCCCGCCGCGAGCGCAGCGGGCGCAGCAGCGGGAACGCGTCCAGCACGGTCTCCACCGTCCAGGTGCCCCGGCGGGCCCGACGCCCCGCCACGAGCAGGTTCTCCTCGACCGTCAGGTCCGGAAAGAGCTTGCGGCCCTCGGGGACCAGAGCAATGCCGAGACCGACCCGGCGATGGGCCGGGACGGAGGTGATGTCCGTGCCGCCCAGGCTGACCCGCCCGCCGGACGCGGGATGGGCGCCGGCGATGGTGCGCAGCAGTGTGGTCTTGCCCGCGCCGTTCGCCCCGACCAGCGCCACCTGCTCGCCCTCGCGCATGGTCAGGCTCACGTCGCGGACGGCCTGCAGCAGGCCGTGCCTGGCCTGCAGGTCCTGCACCGACAGCAGCGTCACCGTGCCCCCCTGCCGAGGTAGGCGTCGACGACCGCGGCGTTGCGCATGACCTGGTCGGGAACGCCGTCCGCGATCACCTGGCCCGCGTCCATGCAGACCAGCCGTTCCACGACCTGGACCAGCACGTGCACGATGTGCTCGATCCACACGATCGCGACGCCGCGCCGGTGCAGCTCGCGGATGGTGTCCACGAGTTCCGCTGCCTCGGCGTCGGTCAGCCCTGCACCGATCTCGTCCAGGAGCAGCACCGCCGGGCCGGTGGCCAGCGACCGGGCCAACTCCAGCCGCTTGCGGTGCAGCAGCCCGAGGCTCTCGGCCCGACGGTTGGCCAGGTCGATCAGGCCGCACAGTTCGAGCACCTCGATGCAGCGCTCGTACGCCTTCCCGCCGCGCAGCCCCGCGCCGGACGAGGCGCCGACGAAGACGTTCTCCAGCACCGTCATCCCGCCGAAGGGTCGCGGAACCTGGTGTGCGCGGGCGATCCCGCGCCGGCATCGCGCGTCCTGGCTGAGCGAGGTGATGTCCTCGCCCCGGTAGCGCACGGTTCCGGTGCTGGCGCTGACGGAACCGGCCAGGACGCTGAGCAACGTCGTCTTGCCCGCCCCGTTGGGCCCGACGATCCCGACCGCCTCGTCGGGCCCAACGGCGAAGTCGACCCGGTCCAGCACGACCAGCTGGCCGTACCGGCGACCGACTCCGGTCGCCTGCAGAACGGGCGTCGCAGGTGCTGTCACGGCTCGGCTCAGACGTACGGCTGCAGCTTGGCGGCGACGGGGACGTTCTTGTCATCGGCGTTGTCGCAGAGGACGAAGTCGACCTTGTACGGGCTGCCGGACGCCGCGGCGACCCACTGCCCGCCCGTGATCGGGGTGGTCACCACGTTGGCGACCGGGCCCTTGCCCCAGGCCAGGTGTCCGAGCATGGTGTCCACCTCGAGGGTGCTGATCGCCTTGGCGACGCCGGCCTTGTCCTTCGGGTCCGTGGCCGCCTTCAATGCCGCGGCAGCCACGTCGAACAGGGCCATGCTCGCGCCCAACTGCTGGTTCCACTCCTTGCCGGCCGACGACTCGTAGCCGTCACCCAGTTGCTTGGAGTCCACCCCGGTCAGCGACGACTTGTACGGCCAGGTCGGCGTCCAGTAGGCACCGCTGGCAATCCCGATTCCGATCGGCCCGAGCGCCTCGATCTGGGAGGGGAACAACCCGGTCTTGATGACGTGGGCGATCTTCGGCTTGTAGCCCTGTTGCGCGGCCTGCTGCCAGAAGGTGGCGAAGTCCGGCGGGATCGGCGCGGTGTGGAAGATCTCGCAGTTCTGGTCCTTGAACTTCTGGATCTGCGCCGAGTAGTCGTTCGTCCCGTCGGTGTAGGCGCCAGGGTCGACGATCGTGTAGCCGGCCTTCTTCAGCAGCGGGCCCATGTTCTCCCGGATCGCGTTGCCATCCGCGTCGTTCGGCCACATCACCCCGATCTTCTTGTTCGTCGACACCTGTGGCCACATGGCGATGTACGAGTTGGCGAATTGTTCGATCCCGAACGAGAAGTGGTAGACGAACTTGAACGGCGACGGCTGTCCGGGCTTGGCTCCCCGGCCGAAGTACCAGGCCTCCCAGGGCACGACCGTCGAGATGCAGGGCACCCCGGCAGCCTCACAGGCGTCCGAGACCGGGTTGACCGTCTCCGGCGTGGACGTGGTCAGCACCAGATCGACGTTCGATCCGTGGATCAGGTCGTTCGCCACCTGCGCGCTGCGCTGCGGGGTGGACTGACTGTCCTTGTCGATGATCTGGACGCTGTACTTTTTCCCCCCGATCGTCAGCCCTGACGCCAACGCCTTGCGCGCCAGGCTCAACACGTACCCGTCCGGCTCCCCGAACCCGGCCGCGGCACCCGTACGGGGACTGACGAAACCGATCTTCAACGATGCCCCGGACGACCCTCCGGAGCTACTCGAGCTGCCGCACGAGGCCAGCAGCGGGCTCGCGGTCACCAACCCGGCGAACCCGAGACCGGCGCCGGTGAGGAAGTGCCGCCGCGACGGGCGTCCCATCTCCTCAGCTTGGGTGGACTGCTCTTGCACGAGGACCTCCGACTGCTGTGTACGGATAGGCGGGCTGAAGGTACGATCCAACTGTTTCAATGGTCAACACATCGTTCCAATATCCGGAACTTGTTAGCACTTCGTGAGGGCGGGTCACGCGGTGCGATTGGCTGCGCCGGCGAAGGGGGCGGCATGCGCGGGGAGTCGACGCCCAATCACTCACAGTCCTTGGAACGAGGGCTCGCGATTCTGTCCTCGTTCAACGAGGGACAGCCCCTGCTCGGGATCACCGAACTGGCCACCAAGGTAGGCCTGAACAAGAGCACCACCCACCGGTACATCGCGACCCTGACCGCCTTGAAGTACCTGCAGCAGGACCCCGCCACCCGCAAGTACCGCCTCGGCCCCCGCGCGGTCGACCTGGGCCTGGCCGCGATCAACTCGATGGGGGTGACCCGGATCGCGGCGCCAGCGCTGCAGGCGCTGTCCGACGAGACCGGGCACACGGTCAGCATGGCCATCCTGGACGGGGTTGACATCGTCTACGTGGTCCGCTGCCGCAGTGCCCGGGAGGGCCGGCTCGGCATCGACCTGCACCTGCACATCGGATCCCGGCTGCCGGCCTACTGCACCTCGATGGGCAAGGTTCTGCTGGCGTATCAGCCGCACGAGCGGCTGCTCGACCTGATCGACCAGATG
Source organism: uncultured Actinomycetota bacterium (assembly GCA_963740575.1). Classification (GTDB taxonomy): domain Bacteria; phylum Actinomycetota; class Actinomycetes; order Actinomycetales; family Kineosporiaceae; genus CAVUET01. The sequence goes on from CAVUET010000008.1 coordinate 197,861, forward strand.
GATCTGGCCCGGCGCGGGCCGAACACGCTGACCGCGCGCGAGGCGCTGCTCGGCGCCCTGCAACGGATCCGGCAGTCCGGCTGCGCGGTCAACGACGAGGAACTGGCGCCGGGGCTGCGCTCGGTCGCGGTACCGATCCGGGACGCGACCGGCACCGTGGTGGCCGCAGCCAACGTCGCCGTGCACCTGTCCGTCTGGAATGCCTCGATGGACTCGATCGTGCGCCGGCTCGAGCCGCAGCTGCAGGCCACGGCCCGGGAGATCTCCTCCCAGCTCGGCTACCCGCGTCGGGACCGCTGACACTGCCGCCGATACCTGGACCGTGACGCCGGGGCGCAGACCCGCCGCTGTTGACGTGACGCCCGTCACTGACTTACGGTCCGGACGGCTTCGCACCGCGCCGGACGGTCCGCGTTTCGGCTCGGTTCCCCCTTCTGGCGCGGTGGCACATCGCGCCAGACTGTCTGGCGCGATGTGCCACCGCGCCAGCCCGGTCGGACGATCTCGAGGAGCACGTCATGGGTCTGCTGGATGCATCCGTCTGGAGCGGCAACGTCTTCATGCAGGGCAGCTGGCAGCCCGGTTCGGGCGAACCCCTGCCGGTCGTCGAGCCGGCCACCGGCGCCGAGCTCGGCCGGATCGGCTCGGGCACCGCCGCGGATGTCGCCACCGCCGCCGAGTCGGCGGCAGCGGCGCAGCGGGCCTGGGCCGCCCTGCCGTACCCGGCCCGGGCCGCGGTGCTGCGCAGAGCCGGCGACCTGTGGGCGCAGCACGCCGAGGAGATCTCCGGCTGGAACGTCCGCGAGGTCGGCGCCATCCCGCCAATGGCCGGCTTCGCGCTGCACGTGGCCGCGCAGGAGTGCTACGAGGCGGCCGCCCTGCCCAGCAGGGCCTACGGCGAGCTGATCCCGAGCGAGGAGCCACGGCTGTCCATGGCGCGCCGGGTGCCGGCCGGCGTGGTCGGGGTGATCTCCCCGTTCAACGTGCCGATCATTCTCGGGATCCGTTCCGTCGCACCGGCTCTGGCCCTCGGCAACGCAGTGATCCTCAAGCCGGACCCGCGCACGGCGGTGACCGGCGGGGTGACCATCAGCCGGATCTTCGAGGAGGCGGGGCTGCCCCCGGGCGTGCTGCAGATGCTGCCCGGCGGGGTGGAGGTCGGCGAGGCCCTGATCACCCACCCGCTGGTCCGGGTGATCTCGTTCACCGGTTCCACGGCGGCCGGTCGGCGCGTCGGTGAGCTGGCCGGCAAGCACCTCAAGCGGGCACACCTCGAGCTCGGCGGGAACTCTGCGCTGATCGTCCTGGACGACGCGGACGTCGACAAGGCGGTGACGCTGGCCGCGTTCGGCTCCTTCTTCCACCAGGGCCAGATCTGCATGACCACCGGGCGACACATCGTGCACGAGTCGCTCTACGACGACTTCGTGGATCGGTTGGCCGCCAAGGCATCCAAGCTGCCGGTGGGTGACCCGGCGACCGAGCAGGTGGCACTCGGCCCGGTGATCGACCTTCGCCAGCGGGACAAGATCCACTCCATGGTCACGGCCAGCAGCGGGGCCGGGGCCCGGGTCGCGGCCGGCGGCGAGTACGAGGGCCTGTTCTACCGGGCGACCGTGCTGGCGGACGTGTCGATCAGCTCGCCCGCCTTCGCCGAGGAGGTGTTCGGCCCGGTGGCGCCGGTGACCCGGTTCAGCTCCGTCGAGGAGGCTGCCTCGCTGGCCTCGGGCACGGACTACGGCCTGTCGCTGGGGATCGTGACCAGGGACGTGATGAAGGGCCTGGCCCTGGCCGACCGGATCCCCACCGGCATCGTGCACATCAACGACCAGACCGTCAGCGATGAGGCGAACATCCCGTTCGGCGGGACCGGGGCCTCCGGCACCGGCTCGCGGTTCGGCGGCCCGCAGGCCAACGTCGACGCCTTCACCGAGACCCGCTGGGTGACCGTGCGCAGCGAGCCCCCGCAGTACCCGTTCTGACGCAGCTGCTCTGACGCAGCCGCTCTGATCAGGCCCGAGCTGCGGATGCCGTCCTGACGATTCGGTTCAGCCCGCCGGGGCGGCCGAACAGGAAGCCCTGAGCGTTGCCGCAGCCGAGGGCCTGCAGCCGGGCGCTCTGCTCCACCGCCTCGACCCCTTCGGCCACCACCCGCAGTCCGTGGGCCCGGGCCAGGGCGAGGATGGCCTGCACCACGCCGTCGTCGATCCGGTCCCGCCCCAGCCCGCCGACGAACGACTTGTCGATCTTCAGCACGTCCACGGGCAACAGCTTCAGCTGCGACAGGCTGGAGTACCCGGTGCCGAAGTCGTCGATGGCCAGCTGCACGCCGAGCCCGCGCAGTTCCAGCAGGACGCCGCGGGCGGTGTCCAGATCCGCCATCAGGGCAGTCTCGGTGACCTCCAGTCCCAGCCGCCCGGGCGGCACGCCGGAGGCGGCCAGCGCCGCGGCCACGCGCTGGCACAGCTCGGGGGTCAGTTCCGCGGCCGACACGTTCACCCAGAGGGTGACGTCCCGCCAGCGCGGGTCGACGGCCCGCCGGGCACCGTGGGCGGCCAGCGCGGTGCGCAGCACCCAACGCCCGAGCGGATGGATCAGGCCGCTCTCCTCGGCCACCGGGATGAACTGCGCGGGTGGCACGTCGCCCCGCTCGGGGTGGTCCCATCGGGCCAGGACCTCGACGCCCACCACGTGCCCGGTGCCGAGGTCGGTGCAGGGCTGGAACGCCAGCGACAGCTGCCCGGAGTCGATCGCGACCCGCAGGTCGGCCTCGAGCTCCAGCCGGCGGACGGCCTGTTCGTGGGCGGCCGCGTCGTAGACCACGACCCGGTCCCGCCCGCGGCCCTTGGCCTGGTGCAGGGCGACATCCGCGTTGCGCATCATCGGGGTGACGCCCGCGTCCGCGGGCGGCGCCAGCGCGACACCGACACTGGCCGACAGCACCATCGAACGGTTCCTGAGCAGCACCGCCCGGCGCACCACCTCGACCACCTGCCGGCCGAGCGCCTCGGCCTCGTCGCGGGTGACCGGACCCGGGGCCAGGATGACGAACTCGTCGCCGCCGAACCGGGTCACGACCACGCCCGGCCCGAGCTCGGTCCGCAGCCGCCGTCCGACCTCGATCAGGTACTCGTCGCCCACCGCGTGACCGAGGCTGTCATTGATGACCTTGAACCGGTCCAGGTCCACCAGGAGCACGGCGAGCTGGCCGGTCGGCACCGGCCAGCGGGCCGCCGCCGCGAGTGCCTCGGCGTGCACTCGATGCAGCCCGGCACGGTTGGGCAACCCGGTGAGCGGGTCCGTGGTCGCCATCCTGCGGATCTGCTCCTGGGACCTGGTTCTCGTGATCGCCAGTGCGGTCAGGTCGGTCCACCGCTGGATCAGGGTCCAGTGCAGCGGCTCGGGGCGCCGGGGCGTGCGGAAGTACACCGCGAAGGTGCCGAGCACCTCACCGTCCGGATCGAAGATCGGGGAGGACCAGCACGATCTCAGCCCGGCCCGCAGCGCCAGCTCGCGGTAGCCGTCCCAGCGCGGATCCAGGTTCAGATCCTCGGACACGATCCGGCGGCGCAGGTAGGCCGACGTGCCGCAGGACCCGACCGACGGCCCGATCGAGATGCCGTCGATGGCATCTCGATAGAACTGCGGCAGGCTCGGGGCCGCGCCGTCGCGCAGCACGCCACCGTCGCTGAGCAGGATCGAGCAGACCAGCTCCGGGTGACGCCGCTCCACGGACGCGACAACGGTGTCCAGCACCTCGGGCAGCCGGGCTCCGGCGGTGATCATGCTCAGCACCTCACCGGTGGATCGGTGCAGGTCACGCTCGTCCTCGAGGTCGCGGCTGCGGGTGCGCAGCTCCATCAGGTCGACGACCCGATGCGAGAGCCGTTCGAGCATGCCCAGGGCCGCGCCGTCCAGGGCCCGGGGCCGTACGTCCATCACGCTCAGGGTGCCGATCACCTGCCCGGCCGGCGAGAGCAGTGGCATCCCGGCGTAGAAGCGCACTCCTGGGGGACCCGCGACCATCTGCAGGTCGGCGAACCGCCCGTCCGCCGCGGCGTCCGGCACGACCAGCGGCTGGCCGGTCTCGAGCACGAACCGGCAGAAGGTCTGCGCCAGCGACACCTCCTTGACCGGCAACCCGACCTGTGCCTTGACCCACTGGGTGCGGTCATCGGCGAAACCCACGAGCGCCATCGGGGTCCCGCAGGCGATCGCGGCGAGCTCGGCGAACTCGTCAAAGGACCGCTCCGCCGCCGTCCCGAGGATCTGGTAGGCGTCGACAGCCACCTGACGTGAGGACTCGACCATCGCCGGAACCCCGCCGGGGGCCGTCACGGCATCGGAGGGCGGTCTACGACGCATGCGCTCCCTCGTGTTCCCTGACCGGCAGTGGGCCCGCCCGGCCTGCGAAGGGCTCCTGGACGAAGCTCCGATGCTAGCCACCCGAACGTGAGCTCGACCACATTCCGGTCATGCCATCTTCGGGCATTCCAGGTCACCGTAGTGGTAATCCCACGTGGCCAGTAACGATACGAAAGTCCCGGTCCGGACGTCGGCGATAACGTGCTCGGATGCGCGCCGGAAGCGGCGGATGAGCCTGGGCCGGAACCTATACGGGGCGTGGCGCAAAAGCCACGGCCCGTATGTGCGCAGTGCATTTCGGACTCCCGGAATTCTTGCGCTCACGGGCCTGCTCCTGCTGTTCGGCGTGGTGGGATCCGCGCCTGCGGACCTGACTAACCTGACGTTCGCCGCGGACGCGACGCTGCGCGGAGCGGGCCATCCCGGTGCCGACCTGTCCTGGCCGCAGTGCCCGCGTTCCGCGGACGGCTACGGCCTGCCGTTCCCGCCGCGCGGGACGAGCTTCGTCATCCTCGGCGTGACCGCGGGCAGACCCTGGACGCACAACCCCTGCCTGGCCGACCAGGTGTCCTGGGCCTGGGTGCACGCGATCCCGGCGCAGGCATACACGATCGCGGGGTGGCCGTCGGCGGCGCAGTTGCGGGACACCGGCGGGCGTGGCCCGTGGCTCCCGACCTCGGCCGCGAACCGCCTGCGCAACGCGGGCTATGGCCAGGCGCGATCGGCGCTGTCGGCACTGTCCGGTGCAGGGTTCCACCCACCGGTGGTGTGGATCGACGTCGAGCCCCACCCCAGCCGCCCGTGGCCGACAGGCACCCGCGCCCGGCAGGCGGCCAACCGGTGGGTGCTCGAGGGCGTGATGCGCGGATTCGCCGACGCCGCAACCTCGTACGGGATCTACTCCTACCCGCGCGCCTGGCGGGAGATCACCGGGGGCTGGCGCCTGCCCCAGGTCCCGGTCTGGGCCACCGCCGGACGGTCCACCCGGGCCGCCGCGATCCGGACCTGCGGCCGGCGCAGCTTCTCCTCGGGCCGGGTACTGATCGCCCAGTGGTACGACGACGCCCGGGATTCCGACATCAGCTGCCCGCCGTTCCGGCTCGCCCCGCCTGTGCCACCGCCACGGACCTGACAGCGCGGGCACAGTGACCGCCAACAGGCGACACAGCGCCCCGCCCGACGGTGGAGGCATGACAGCGACGATTCCTCCACCTACTCCGGCGCCGCCGCACGCTCCACCCGGCGGCCGGCCCGCCACCGGACCGGCCGGCCCGGCTTCGGCCGGTCGGTTCCCCGGCAGCGGTCTGGCCGGTGACCGCGCGGCCTGGGAGCGACCGGCGCTGCTGACCCTGCTCGCCGCCACCGCGGTGCTCTACCTGTGGGGCCTGGGTTCCTCCGGCTGGGCCAACTCCTTCTACTCCGCCGCCGCGCAGGCCGGGTCTGTCGCTGGAAGGCCTTCTTCTTCGGCGCCTCGGACGCGGCGTCCTCGATCACGGTGGACAAGCCACCCCTTGCGCTGTGGGCGATGGCCCTGTCCGCCCGGGCCTTCGGCGTCAATCCTGGAGCATCCTCGTGCCCCAGGCGCTCGAAGGCGTCGCCGCGGTCGGGCTGCTCTACGCCACTGTTCGGCGCTACTTCGGCGCCGCCGCGGGCCTGATCGCCGGCGCCTGCCTGGCCGTCACCCCGGTGGCCGTGCTGATGTTCCGGTTCAACAACCCGGACGCCCTGCTGACGCTGGTGCTGGTGGCCGGTGCCTATGCGACGCTGCGGGCGATCGAGGCTGCCGGCACCCGGTGGCTGTTGCTGGCGGCCACGTTCGTCGGGCTCGGCTTCATGACCAAGGCGCTGCAGGCGCTGCTGGTCGTGCCTGCGTTCGCGATCGCCTACTTGATCGCCGCGCCGACCCCGTTCGGCCGCCGGATCCGCCAGCTGCTGGCGGCGGGAGCCGCGCTGGTCGTGGCAGGTGGCTCGTGGGTCGCGATCGTCGAGCTGATCCCCGCGTCGATGCGTCCCTACATCGGTGGCTCGCAGACCAACAGCGAGCTCGAACTGATCTTCGGCTACAACGGCTTCGGCCGGCTCACCGGCAACGAGACCGGAAGCGTCGGCGGCGGGCAGGGCGGCGGCTGGGGCGCGACCGGCATCACCCGGATGTTCGGCGCCGAGATCGGCGGGCAGGTCGCCTGGCTGCTGCCAGCCTCGCTGATCCTGGCCGCGGCCGGGCTGTGGTGGCTGCGCCGAGCACCCCGGACCGACCCGGCCCGCGCGGCGATCGTGCTCTGGCTGGCCTGGCTCGCCATCACCGGGCTCACCTTCAGCTTCATGGCCGGGATCTTCCACGCCTACTACACCGTGGCTCTCGCGCCGTCGATCGCTGCGCTGGTGGCGATGGGCGTGCGGGTGCTCTGGCAGCGGCGGCACGACCTCGCCCCCGCGGTGGTGCTGGCGTCGACCCTCGCGATCACCGCGGCCTGGGGGTACGTGCTGCTCGGTCGCAGCGGTGACTGGCAGTCGTGGCTGGCTCCGACGGTGCTCGTCACCGGGCTGGTCGCCGCCGTAGCCCTGCTCGCGGTGCCGGCGCTGCCCCGACGGATCGCCGTGGTGCTCGGCCTCGCCGGGCTCGTGGTGGCACTGGCCGGCCCGTCCGCCTATGCGGTCCAGACGGCGGCTACCGCCCACACCGGCTCGATCCCGTCCGCCGGCCCGACCGTCGCCGGTGCGGGGTTCGGTCGGGGCCCGGGAACCCCCAGGGTCAGACCACCCCTCCGGGTCAGGGCAGCACGCAGGGTCAGGGCAGCACGCAGGGTCAGGGCGCCACCGGGATGCCCGGTGCTGGCGGCATCGGCGGTATGGGCGGCCTGCTCGACGGCGCCACGATCAGCAGCGAGCTGATCACGGCGCTGTCCGCGAACGCCTCCGGCTACAGCTGGGTGGCCGCGACGGTGGGCGCCAACAACGCCGCCAGCTACCAGCTGGCGACCGGGTACTCGGTGATGCCGATCGGCGGCTTCAACGGCACCGACCCGTCGCCGACCCTGGCCCAGTTCAAGCAGTACGTCGCCGAGGGACGGATCCACTACTTCATCGGCAGCGGGAGCCTCGGCCAGGCCAACGGCGGCAGCCAGTCGGCCCAGCAGATCGCTGCCTGGGTCGCGGCCAACTTCACCTCCACCACCGCCGGAGGGGTCACCCTCTACGACCTGACCAGCAGTTCGACCAGCAGCACCTGACCGTCCTCCTGGTGGATGCCCCGCAGATCAGCCACCAGGACGGCGTCACGTGGGGTCACTGGCAGCACAAATCTGCACGGGTCCGGTCCTGGGCGGGGTGTTCGCTCTCGATCCTTTGCTCTGCGATCGTTGTCGAATCACCAGCCGCGCGCCCGCCTGCCCCCGCCCCACAGCCCCGCCGCCGCCGGTTCCCTCGGGGGTTCCAGCCGACCGTGATGGCTGTGCGGATCGCTGTGACATCCGCGCTGGCCCACCAGCAGGTTTGTCACCACCACGCGCACAACCGCGGCCGGCCCAGGACCGGCAGGGCACCGTGATCCGTTGTCTATCGCAGGGCAAAGCACGCAGCACGACAACCCCGACCGACCGCATGACCCGGCGGAGGCACCGGCCCGGGTGGATACCGGGTCGATACCGGGTCGACCCGGAGCCGAAGCGCTGATCATCATCACAGTGCTGCCAAGAACCCCACCAGTTGCCGCAGTGGCAGCTCCGGGGGACCGTGGTCCTGGCCCACGAGGTCGGCCTGGTCCGCCCGGGCGGCTGAAACCCGGCCCAACCCGCCGATCGAGCGGCCGGATTTGGCGGTCCGGCCCCGCACGGGGAGACTGGAAGGGCACGTGGAGGGGAGTACTCCCACGCGGCAGTGTCGTCATCACGGACGGTCCCCCCGCCGTCCCGGCGCTGTCGGTCTGCCTTCGGGGACGACGTGGCAGGCGGAGGAGACCTCCGGTCGTTCGTGGCCCGAATCGGACCGGAGGTCTATGCCGTGCACGTTTCGATGCAGTGGTGGATCGGTACCCTCGCCGCCGTCGCCATCTTGTTGCTCGTCGATCTGGTCGTCACCGGCCGCGCGAACCGCCCGCCGAGCCCGCGCGAGGCCGCCCTCGGCGTCGCGTTCTACTCCGGTACCGCCGTGGTGTTCGGGCTGCTGGTGCTGACCACCTTCGGACCGCAGTACGGCGGGGAGTTCGCCGCCGGGTGGCTGACCGAGTACAGCCTGAGCGTCGACAACCTCTTCGTCTTCATGGTGCTGATGGCCCGGTTCTCGGTTCCCGACGCACTGCAGCTGCGCGTGCTCACCATCGGCATCCTGCTCGCGCTCGTCCTGCGGGGTCTGCTGATCGGCGCCGGCGCGGCCGCCATCAGCGCCTTCTCCTGGGTCTTCTACCTGTTCGGCGGCTTCCTGCTGTGGACGGCGTGGAGCCTGCTGCGGGGGCACGCGAAGACCTCGGACGAGCCGCCGGTGGCCGAGGAGAGCAGCCGTATCGTCCGCGTCCTCGAGCGCGTGTTGCCAACGACCCGGCAGTGGCACGGCGGCAAGGTCCTTGCCAGGGTCGGTGGTCGCCGGGTGCTGACTCCGATGATGATCACGATGATCGCGATCGGGACCACAGACGTGCTGTTCGCACTCGACTCGATCCCGGCGATCTTCGGCCTGACCAAGGAGCCGTTCCTCGTGGTGTCGGCGAACGCCTTCGCCCTGATGGGACTGCGGCAGCTGTACTTCCTCGTCGGCGGGCTGCTCAACCGGCTGGTCTATCTGGGCCAGGGGCTGGCCGTGGTGCTCGGGTTCATCGCCGTCAAGCTGACCCTGGAAGCCTTGCACGAGAACGCATTGCCGTTCATCAACGGCGGCCGGCCGGTGGGCTGGGCGCCGCAGATCCCGGTGCTGGCCTCGCTGCTCGTGGTGATCGGCACGCTGGCCGTTACGGCGGGCGTGAGCCTGCTCGCGGAGCGCCACCGGGACGGGCGCGGCCCGGGCCGCAGCCACTTTTGGGCCGGCGGACAGCCCGTGACGGCGCCGGCGGTCCGGCGGGTGCACAAGGGCTGACCGGGCCGCACGGCCCTCGACGGGCTTAGCCTGGCGTCTCCATCGAGAGCCCGAGAAGGAGAGCACCGTGACGCTGGACCGTCCTGTCGCACCCGACCCCTACGAGCTGCTGCCGAGCGTCGGCACCTTCACGGTGAGCAGCGACGATATCCGGGACGGCGAGCAACTCGGAGAGGCGTTCACCTTCGCCGGCGGGAACCTCTCGCCGCAGCTGGAGTGGTCCGGCTTCCCCGAGCAGACCCGTGGCTTCGTGGTCACCTGCTTCGACCCGGACGCCCCGACCCCCAGCGGCTTCTGGCACTGGCTCCTGCTCGGCCTGGACCCGAGCACCACCAGCCTGCCCCGTGGCGCGGGCGCGGAGGGCAACGGCGGGGTCCCGGCTGGCGCGTTCCACGTCCGCAGCGACTTCGGCTCCAAGGCCTACGGCGGGGCCGCACCACCGCCCGGCGATCAGGTCCACCGCTACTACTTCGTCGTGCACGCGATCGACGTGGACAAGCTGGACGTCGACGAGAACGCCACCCCCGCCGTGGTCAGCTTCAACCTCGCCTTCCACACCCTGGCCCGGGCCCTGATCACGCCGGTGTACAGCATCCCCGGCTGAGATCCGGGGCGAGTTCACGCGCGCCCCTGTGCGGCACCGTGCCCAATCGAAATGGGCACGGTGTCACACCGACCCCGCCTGCTGGGCACGGTGTGACACCGTGCCCTAAACAGACGGCAGGATCAGTCGCGCAGGATCAGTCGCGCAGGATCAGTACCAGCCGGTGCTCTGGCTGTGCGCCCAGGCGCCGCACGGCGTCCCGTACCGGCTGGCGATGTAGCTCAGGCCCCACTTGATCTGCGTGACCGGGTTGGTCCGCCAGTCGGACGCGATGCTCGCCATCTTGCTGCCGGGCAGCGCCTGCGGGATGCCGTAGGCCCCCGAGTAGGGGTTGGAGGCCCGGTAGTTCCAGCCGCTCTCGCGGGTCCACAGCAGGTCCAGGCAGGTGAACTGAGAGCCGGTCCAGCCCCGGTCGGACGCCAGCAGCCTGGCGACCGCTTTGGGATTGCGCTGGGCGTCCCGCATGGCAGCCGCCCTGGCCAGGGCTCGGGCTTTGGCAGCGGCCTTCGCCGCCGCCACCCGCGCCGCTGCGGCCCGTGCCGCCGCGGCCCGTGCCGCCTCGACCTTCTCGCCGGTCTCGCGGGCGGCACGGATCTCGGAGCTGACGTCCCACCCGGAGTCCTGGGCAGGAGCCGACGGCTCCAGCGCGAGATTGTTCTCAGCCGGGTTGACGCCGGTCGCCGTGCGGGCCAGCGGGTCGCCGATCTTGAGCCCGGGCAGGTGCAGGTGCTGCCCGCTGACCGCGGCGTAGCCCGCCCCGACGAGCATGGTCAGCACCGCGGCCCTGGCCACGCCGACGGTCAGCGAACCGGTGCGCTCGGACTCACCGGTGCGCAGGTCGCGGCGCCGCGGGAAGTCGGTCTCGGGCAGCCCGCCGGTGCACTCCTCGGGCGGCGCGGGCGCCGGGACGAAGGTGGACCCGGGGACGGCCGTGCCGCGCTGGCTCGGGATCTGCTGCCCGCTGCGACGCAGGTCGCGGCGCCGTGGGTACTCCGTCTGCACGCCGCGTGCCGGGGTGGGCTCCGACGGCTCAGGCTGCTCGACGGTGGGGGTGAACCAGTCCTCGGCACCGAGCAGGACGCCGCTGACCTGGATGCCCATCGGCGGCGACATCGGCGCGAACGGACGCTGCCGGCCCACGGACTCGACCGGGGTGAACAGGTCGACCCCTCCGGCCGGGTGACGGCCGGCGCTGGACCCCTGCCCGGCGCGCAGGTCGCGGCGACGCGGCAGCGGGCGGGCCGGGGCGAGGACGTCGCACTCGTCCCAGCGACCCGGGCCGCGTTGCTCTCGGCGATGGACCCGCGCGCCACCCGCTCCTCCGAACTCGCGCACGTCGTCACGGTCCAGGCCGTGATCATGGCGCGGTTCGCCGGCCCGCCCGCCATCGTCGGCGGCCAGCAGCACACCGAACGGCAGAGGCGGTTCGCCGTGTCCCCGCCTGGCCGACACGTGCGGCGGCTGGGACCCGGTTCCGGTGGAAGTGGGAGTCGGCCGGCGTCGGGTATGGGCGACAGCAGAACTCACGCGTCACACCGTTTCGGTTAAGCGGCCCCAGCGGCAAGGCCCTTTGGCCTTCGAATTCACGACAAATTCGCTGATCAGTGACATGGCGAGAGGCAGCCAAGCACGCTCAGTAGTCAACGCAACAGTGTGTCACCGATCTTTCACATCCCAGAGTTGATGTGTTGACGTCCAACTATTGATAGTCAAAGCTTATGGGTGACCGGCCGCGCGACTGCGCAGCAACCTCCGCCCGGGAGTCACCGCATGACCGCCGATGCCACCCGCACCACCCAGCCCCGTCCGGCCGGCAAGCAGCCCCTGCACGTGCCGCAGCACCCGGTCCGGTTCGTGACAGCCGCGAGCCTGTTCGACGGCCACGACGCCTCGATCAACATCATGCGGCGGATCCTGCAGGCGCAGGGTGCCGAGGTGATCCACCTCGGGCACGACCGCGGCGTGGTGGAGATCGTCGACACGGCCATCCAGGAAGACGTCCAGGGCATCGCGGTGAGCTCCTACCAGGGCGGGCATCTGGAGTTCTTCCGCTACCTGATCGACCTGCTGCGCGAGCGCGGAGCCGATCACATCAAGGTCTACGGCGGTGGCGGCGGTGTGATCGTCCCGGCCGAGATCGCCGCCCTGCACGAGCACGGCGTGGCCCGGATCTTCTCTCCCGAGGACGGCCAGCAGCTCGGGCTGCCCGCCATGGTCAACACGATGATCGCCTCCTGCGACATCGACCTGGCCGCCACCGTGCCGGCCACCGAGGCCGTGCTGTCCGCAGCCGACGGCGCCCTGGCCCGGGCGATCACCCTGTTGGAGGCCGGCCGGACGCCGCCGAACCTGCTCGCCGCGATCCGTGCCGCCGCCTCCTCCCGTCCCGTCCCGGTGCTCGGGATCACCGGGACCGGTGGATCGGGGAAGTCATCGCTCACCGACGAACTGGTCCGCCGGCTGCGCCGCGACCAGGAGGACAAGCTGCGGATCGCCGTGATCGCCGTGGACCCCACCCGCCGGCGCAGCGGCGGCGCCCTGCTGGGCGACCGGATCCGGATGACCGCCCTGGCGGCCGGGCGGACCTACTTCCGCTCGCTGGCGACCAGGGACGCCAGCACCGAGATCCCCTCACACCTGCCGGACGTGATCGCCGCCTGCCGGGCGGCAGGCTACGACCTGGTGATCGTGGAGACGCCGGGCATCGGCCAGGGCGACTCGGCGATCGTCGACCTCGCCGACGTCTCGCTGTACGTGATGACACCCGAGTACGGTGCCGCGTCCCAGCTGGAGAAGATCGACATGCTGGATCTCGCCGACGTGGTCGCAGTGAACAAGTTCGAGCGACGCGGCGGCCAGGACGCCCGGCGTGACGTCGCCCGGCAGCTGGTCCGCAGCCGTGAGGCGTTCGGCCAGCAGTGGGAGGACATGCCGGTCTTCGGCACCAGTGCCGCCCGGTTCGACGACGACGGCGTGACCGCGCTGTACCAGCACCTTCGTGACCTGCTGGCCGACCGCGGTCTGGCAGCCGGCCCGGGCATCCTGCCCAGGGTCGAGGGCAGGGTCTCGACCCGGCTGGACGCGGTCGTGCCCGCCACGCGGGTGCGCTACCTGGCCGAGATCGCCGGCACCGTCCGCGGCTACCACGACCGGACCGGCCGCCTGGCCGCTGCGGCCCGGCGGCGCCAGCACCTGGCCACTGCGGCGACCGAACTCGTTGCGGCGGGCCAGGATCCGGCCGCGGTCCGGGCCCTGTCCTCGGTCGCCGACGGCGAACTGGACGCCGAGACCCGCACCGGGCTCGAGCAGTGGCCCGGCCGGGTGACCCGCTACCGCCAGGACCACCTCGAGTTCACCGTTCGGGACCGTACGGTGCGGACGCCGCTGCGGCGGACCACGCTCTCCGGCACCGGCGTTCCCCGGGTTGCGCTGCCCCGCACGCAGGACCACGGCGAGCTGGTGCGCTTCCTCCGCTCGGAGAACCTGCCCGGCAGCTTCCCCTTCACCGCAGGGGTCTTCCCGCTGAAGCGGGACGCCGAGGCCCCCGCCCGGATGTTCGCCGGCGAGGGTGATGCCTTCCGCACCAACCGGCGCTTCCACCTGCTGTCGGCCGGGCAGCCCGCAACCCGGCTGTCCACGGCGTTCGACTCCGTCACCCTGTACGGCCGGGACCCCGACGAGCGGCCCGACATCTACGGCAAGGTCGGCACCTCCGGCGTCTCGATCGCCACCCTGGACGACATGCAGGCGCTCTACGCGGGTTTCGACCTGTGCGCCCCCGACACGTCCGTGTCGATGACCATCAACGGCCCGGCTCCGACCGTGCTGGCGATGTTCCTCAACACCGCGATCGACCAGGCCCTCGCCGCGTTCGAGGCCGAGCACGGGCGAGCCCCGGACCCTGCGGAGGCGGCACAGATCCGCGCCCGCGCGTTGCGCACCGTGCGCGGCACCGTGCAGGCGGACATCCTCAAGGAGGACCAGGGCCAGAACACCTGCATCTTCTCCACCGAGTTCGCGCTGCGGTGCATGGCCGACGTGCAGCAGTGGTTCATCGCCAACGAGGTGCGCAACTTCTACTCGGTCTCCGTCAGCGGCTACCACATCGCCGAGGCCGGGGCGAACCCGATCAGCCAGCTGGCCTTCACCCTGTCCAACGGGTTCACCTACGTGGAGTCCTACCTCGCCCGCGGGATGCCGGTGGACGACTTCGCCCCGAACCTGTCCTTCTTCTTCAGCAACGGGATGGACGCCGAGTACACCGTCCTGGGCCGGGTGGCCCGCCGGATCTGGTCGATCGCGATGCGCGAGCGCTACGGCGCGGACGAGCGGTCGCAGAAGCTCAAGTACCACGTGCAGACCTCGGGCCGCTCGCTGCACGCGCAGGAGATGAACTTCAACGACATCCGCACCACCCTGCAGGCGCTGTGCGCGATCTACGACAACGCGAACTCATTGCACACCAACGCCTTTGACGAAGCCGTCACCACACCCGGCGAGCACTCGGTGCGGCGCGCGCTGGCCATCCAGCTCATCATCGACAAGGAGTGGGGGCTGTCCGGGTGCGAGAACCCGCTGCAGGGTTCCTACATCGTGGACGAGCTCACCGACCTGGTCGAGGAGGCCGTGCTGGCCGAGTTCGAGCAGATCAGCGAGCGGGGCGGGGTGCTGGGCGCGATGGAGACCGGCTACCAGCGAGGGCGGATCCAGGACGAGTCGATGCGCTACGAGCAGCGCAAGCACGACGGCTCGCTGCCCATCGTCGGCGTGAACACGTTCGTCGACGGCGGCGGGCAGTCGACCACCGCCGAGCCGGTGCTGGCGCGCGGGTCGGAGCAGGAGAAGCAGTCCCAGCTGCGCCGGCTGCGCGACTTCCAGGAGCGGCACGCCACCGAGGCACCGGCCACGCTGGAACGGCTGAGGACGGCGGCCGCCACGGGCGGCAACGTCTTCGCGGTGCTGATGGACGCCGTCCGGGTCTGCTCGCTGGGCCAGATCACCACCGCGCTGTTCGAGGTCGGCGGCCAGTACCGACGCAACGTCTGATCGGGCCCGAGCCGTGGCGTGGGCCGGGCCCGGACCGGGGGCTGCGGCGGGTGCGCCGCCGGCGGCATACGGTAGGGCGTCGTGAGCCGCCGACCGCTGCCCTTCGACCCGATCGCCGAGGCCCGACGCCAATGGGTGGCCCGCGGCTGGACGGATGCTGCCGAGGGGATGGCGGCGATCACCTCGCTGATGCGCGCCCAGCAGATCATGCTCGGCCGGGTGGAGGAGGCGCTGCGTCCGCACGGGCTCAGCTTCGCCCGGTACGAGGTGCTCATGCTGCTGCTGTTCAGCCGCAGTGGCGAGCTGCCCCTGTCCCGGATCGGTGACCGCCTGCAGGTCCACCCGGCGAGCGTGACCAACGTGGTCGACAGGCTCGAGGGCGGTGGACTGGTCTGCCGGGTGCCGCACCCCTCGGACCGGCGGGCCACCCTGGCCCGGATCACCGACCAGGGCCGCCAGGTGGCGACCCGGGCCACCGGGACCTTGAACGCAGGCGTGTTCAGCGACCCGGGCCTGTCCGGACCGGACCTGGCCACCCTGATCACCGTCCTGCGGGCCCTTCGCCGCGGCGCCGGCGACTTCTGATCCCGCCGGGGGGATGCGTAGTCGGGGGGTGCCACAGCCGGGGGGGATGCACAGCCGGGGCACAGGCGGTTCTGGGCCGCGGCGCACCGGCCGGCTCCAGCCTGGACGAGACGGCCCCGAACGGGGCCCCGTCCAGCGGAGGTCGCGATGAGCACGCTGCACTGGCCGGCCTGGGGTACCGAGGCCACCCTGCAGGTGACCGAACCCGGGGCGCTGCGGGCGGCGCACCGCCTGGTCGGCGCGGCGCTGGCACGTTCGGAAGCGGCGGCCGACCTGCGCAACCCCCGCGCCGAGGTGCACCGCATCGACGGCGCGGACGGGCGTCCGGTGCGGGTCGGACCCCTGCTGGCCGGGATGATCCGCAGCGCGCTCACGTGCGCCCGGATCACCGACGGAAGGCTGGACCCGACCGTCGGTGCTGCCGTGGTCCGGCACGAGGCGGTCCAGACCGGCGTCGATCGCCGCAAGGACCTGTCCCTGTTCCCCGGCTGCGGCGGCATCGGGTTGCCCGCGCCTCGCACCGCTCCCCGCCCGGCCCCGGGCTGGACGTCCGTCGTCCTCGGCGGCCGGCGGGTCATCGCGGCGCCGGGGACCCTGCTCGATCTCACCGCCGTGGCCAAGGCGGCCACCGCCCGGTACTGCGCGACGCTGGTGCACCAGCGCCTGGGCGTCGGCGTGCTGGTGGAGCTGGGCGGTGACCTGGTGACCGCCGGGCCCGCGCCGGCCGGCGGCTGGGTGGTGCCCGATGCCTTGTCCGGCAGCGAGATCCGGCTCCCGGCGGGTGCCTCGTGGGCGCGCGTGCACCGGCCCGTCGTCGATCCGCTCACCGGCGCCGTCGCCGCGCCCGCCCTCGACCCGGTGACGGTGTCCGGCGTCGGGCTCGCCGGCGGGGTGGTGGAGGCCAAGGCCCTGGCGATCGCGGCGGCCCTGCTCGGCCACGAGGCGCGGCCATGGCTCGAGGCCCGCAGTACCAGCCCCGCAACGGTTTTGGACGAGTTCGCTTGTCCAATCCATTGACCTGCATCGCTGCGACGCCTACCGTCGCCGGGCAGTAGGAACGTTCCAATCCCGGCGTCCACTCGGGGTGATCGCATGGACGGCGTTCAGGCTCAGCCCGTCGCGGCTGCGGTCACCCGGCACCGGCCGCTACGCATCGGGCTGGTCGGTGCGGGGCTCGCCGGCCAGGCCGGGCACGCGATCACGCTTGCTGAGGACCGGGAGCGTTTCCAGTTCGTGGCCGTGGTCGACGCCTCCCCGACGGTCCGCGCCGCGGTGGCGGCCCGGTACGGGATTCCACGGGCGGCGGCCAGCCTCGCCGAGGCACTCCACGAGGAACTGGACGCCGTCGTCATCGCCGTCCCGGACGCCGGGCACCGCGACGCCTGCCTCGAGGCGCTCCGGGCGGGCCTGCACGTCTTCTGCGAGAAGCCGCTGGCGACCAGCCTCGAGGAGGTGGACGAGATCATCGCCGCCCGGGGGGACCGGGTGCTGCAGTGCGGCTACATGAAGCTCTACGACCCGGCCGTGGAGCGGATGCTGGAACGGCTGCGCGATCCCCCCGCGGAGCTGATCTACCTGTCCGTCGAGGTGAACGACCCCGACCAGGGGCCGTTCGTCGATCACCTGGGCCTGGTGACCGCGGCCGACCTCGACCCCGGCCTGATCGCGCAGTCCCGGGTGCGGGCATCTGAAGCGGTCGCCCGCGCACTGGGCCGGGCGGCGGCACCCGACGAGGCGCGCGCCTTCGAGGCCTACCTGGGTGCCCTCGTGCACGACGTCAGCCTCGCTCACCACCTGCTGGCATCGCTCGGCATCCCGGCGCCCCTGCCGCTGGCCGACGCCGCCTACTTCGACGCCGGCCGCGGGGTGTCGATCGCCTGGACCCTGCCCGGCGGCGCCCGCGCGCACCTGACGCATCTCAACCTGCCCGCTGTCCCCCACTACCGCGAACGGGTCACGGCCTACTGCCGGGACCGCATCCTCGAACTCACCTTCCCCTCGCCCTACCTGCGCCATTTCCCGACCCGGCTGATCGAGCGCCGTGCCGCCGCCCCGCCGGGTGGCACAGTGGCAGCGACCGGCGGCGAGGCCACCGAACTGCCCAGCACCGAACTGCCCAGCACCGAACTGCCCAGCACCGAACTGCCCAGCATCGAGCTTCGCAGTACCGAGTACCGGGTCTCCTATGAGGAGTCATTCCGCAACGAGCTGAGGGCTTTTCACGCCTCGATCACCCTCGGCGCACCGGTCCGTGCCGGCGCCGAGGCCGCCCGCGACGACCTGCAGGCCCTGCTCGGCGCGGTGCGTCGGGCCACCGGCGTGGACCACCTCACCTCCTGATCGTTCCGGTCCGGCACATCCGCCGTCACCACACCGCTCCAGCGTCACCCATCGACCGTCGTCATTCCACTCGCTGAGGAGGACGGGATGCGCATCGGACTGTTCACCGACGGGCTGAGCCACCTGCCCCGGCAGGACGCCTTCGCCTGGTGCACCGGGCACGGCATCACCGACGTGGAGATGAGCGTCGGTCCGTGGGGCGCCAGAACGCACCTCGACCTGGCGGCGCTACTGGCCGATCCGGCCGAGCGCGACGTGCTGGCCCGCGACCTCGACCGGGCCGGGCTGCGACTGTCCGCGGTGAACGCGGCCGGCAATCCGCTGCATCCGGACCCGGTGGCCCGCCACCAGGCTCAGTCCGCATTACGCGGGGCGATCGAACTGGCCGCCCTGCTCGACGTCGACCGCGTGGTCACCATGGCCGGCTGCCCGGGCGGCCGCTCCGGGGGCCCGATCGGGGTCTTCGGGCTCTGGTCCACCAGCAACGACGACGAGGGGCTGTGGGCCTGGCAGATGGAGGCCGAGGTCGGGCCGTACTGGCGCAAGCTGTCCGAGTGGGCCACCTCCGCCGCGCCGCAGGTACGGATCTGCCTCGAGTTGCACCCGGGGGTGAGCGTCTACAGCGTGGACACCTTCCGCGCGCTGCGCAGCTACGCGGGCGGCAACGTGCTGGTGAACCTGGACCCCAGCCACTTCTGGTGGCAGGGCGCCGATCCGGTTCTGGTCATCCAGCAGTTGCCGGGTGACATCGGCTGGTGCCACGGCAAGGACACCACCGTGTACCCGGACCGGGTGGCCCGTCGCGGCGTGCTCGACCACACCTACCCGGTGGATGCCGCGACGTCGTCGTGGCACTTCTCGGCCGTCGGCGACGGCCACGACGGGGCCACCTGGGCGGCGCTGATGCGGGCCCTGCGGCACGCGGGGCACGACGGGGTGGTGTCCATCGAGCACGAGGACCCGGTGCTGGCGCCCGAGGAGTGCATCGCGCGGTCCGCACGGACCCTGGCCGCGGCGCTCGCCGCCTGATCCCGCGACGGGAGGGGGTGGTCCGATGCCGCACGTGACGGTCGTGGACGTGGCCCGGCACGCCGGGGTCTCCAAGTCCACGGTGTCCAACGTGATCCGGGGCAGCGCCGTGGTCGCCCCGGCGACCCGCGCCCGGGTCGAGGCGTCGGTGCGGGCGCTGGGATACCGCCCGAACGGGATCGCGCGGGCGCTGCGGGAGCGTGCGACCAAGGTGCTCGCACTGGTCGTCCCCGATCCGGTCAACCCCTTCTACGCCCAGCTGGCCCACGGGATGGAGCGCAGGGCCCGGCGCGAGGGCTTCGGCGTCCTGGTGGCCAATACCAGCTGCGACCCGGCCACCGAGCGCGCGCAGGTGACCGCGCTGATGTCCCGCCGCGCCGACGGGGTTCTCTTCGGCGGGCTGAGCAACGGATCCCGGCTGCACCTGCGGCTGCTCGACGAGGGCGTCCCGGTGGTGTGCGCCTTCACCTCCGGCGAGGACGAGCGACTCGGCGTCATCGACACCGACGACGAAGCCGGGATGGCCGCGGTGGCAGAACACCTGCAGGGGCTGGGCCATCGCCGGGTGGCCTTCGCCGGGCAGTGCTTCGACGAGGCGGGGGCGGAGGTTCGCCGGGCCGCGTTCGTGTCCGCCGCGCGGGATGCCGGACTGACCCCGGTCGGGCTGGACGAGCGGCCGACCGCGGTCGTGGCGCACAACGACACGGTCGCCATCGAGCAGCTGGACCGGTTGGCACGGCTCGGGTTACGCGTCCCCGAGGACGTCTCGGTCACCGGCTACGACGACATCGCGCTGGCCGCCCACGCCCTCATCGGGCTGACCACGGTGGCCACCGACGCCGGCAGGGCGGGCGAGCTGGCCGCAGCCCAGCTCATCCTCGCCGTCCGGGAGCACCGGCACGTGCGCTACCGGCACGCGCAGCCGGGCCGGCTGGTGGTGCGCGGCACGACCGGGCCTGCGGCCGTGCCGGCTATCGGGGCGTCGATCGGAGCGGCGGAGCGTGGCGATGGGTGAGATCGCGCTGGACGGCGTGGCCAAGCAGTTCGGGCCGGTGATGGTGCTGCACGCGCTGGACCTGACCGTCGAGGACGGCGAGTTCGTCGTCCTGCTCGGCCCATCGGGGTGCGGCAAGACCACGGCGCTGCGGGTCGTCGCCGGGCTGGAACGCCCCACCCGGGGACGGGTCCGGATCGCCGGGCAGGACGTGACGCTGCGCCCGCCGCGTGACCGGGACGTCGCGATGGTCTTCCAGAGCTACGCGCTCTACCCGCACCTGACCGTGGCCGAGAACATCGCCTACCCGCTGCGGGTTCGCAAGGTCGAGCGCCGGGCCCGCGATCAGGCGGTGCAGCGGGTGGCCGAGTCACTCGAGGTGGCGCACCTGCTGGAACGGCGCCCGCGCCAGCTCTCCGGCGGCCAGCGACAGCGGATCGCCCTGGCGCGGGCCATCATCCGTGAGCCCGCGGCGTTCCTGATGGATGAACCGCTGTCCAACCTGGACGCCCAGCTGCGGATCACGATGCGCGCCGAGATCAAGCGGCTGCAGCAGCGCCTGGGCACGACCACCCTGTACGTCACGCATGACCAGGTCGAGGCGCTCACCATGGCCGACCGGGTCTGCCTGCTGCGCGACGGCCGGATCCAGCAGTACGCCCCGCCGCAGGAGGTCTTCGACCGCCCGGCGAACCACTTCGTGGCCACCTTCGTCGGCAACCCGCCGATGACCGTGCTCGATCTGCAGCTCGATCCCGGGCAGCAGGCGATGGTCATCGCCGGGACCCCGATCCCGCTCGGCGACCGGTACCCCCGCTGCGCCCGCGAGGGCGTGACCCGGATCGGCGTCCGGGCCCGCGACCTCGCCC
Organism: uncultured Actinomycetota bacterium; assembly: GCA_963740575.1. GTDB lineage: Bacteria > Actinomycetota > Actinomycetes > Actinomycetales > Kineosporiaceae > CAVUET01. The sequence continues at coordinate 218,757 of CAVUET010000008.1, forward strand.
TCGTCCCGCCGGGTACGCCGTCCGCAATGCCCGGCAGCGTCTACGTGGTCGAGCCGCTCGGCGACGAGGTCTTCGTCGACGTGATGGTGGGCGGCGTGCGGGTGTCGGTCCATGCCGACCGCGGCTGGACCGCCTCTCCCGGAACGCAGATCGGCATCCTCGTCGATCCGGCCCGGGCGTGCTTCTTCCGGCCGGACGGCGCCACCGCCGTGCACCGCGCCGGGCATGACGGTTCACGATGCGAGGAGACAGAAAGGATCACGCCATGAGCCACGACAACGCCGTCAGCCGACGCACCCTGCTGCGACTGGGCCTGGCAGCCGGGGCGATGGCCGCCGGTGGCCCGCTGCTGGCGGGATGCGGTGGCGGGTCGTCCTCGCCGTCGCCGGCAGGCGGCACGGGATCCTCGGGGAGGTCCGGCGGGAAGCTCGTCATCGGTGCCTTCGAGGACGGTGCCCTGAAACCCTTCCGGGAGACCATCCTTCCCCAGTTCGAGAAGACCACCGGGATCACGGTCCAGTTCCTCACGGAGCCGTACGACTCCTTCTTCGCCAAGGCGTTCCAGGACGGTCAGTCCAAGGCCGGCCAGTACGACATCTACATCATGGACGACCCGTGGATCCCGCAGTACGCGGCCGCGGGCATCCTGGAGGACCTCGGCCAGCACGGCATCACCGCCGACGCCGACTACGCGCCCGCCTTCGCCGAGCTCGGCTACTGGCCGCCGCAGAAGGGGCCACGGGTCAAGGGTTTCGAGAGCGACAGCCCGAAGCTGATCGCGCTGCCGACGATCGGCGACCTGCAGACGCTGACCTACCGCAACGACGTCTTCACCCAGGCGCCGGCCAGCTGGGATCAGCTGGTCAGCACGGGACGCTCGGCCATGTCAGCCCGGAAGATCAAGTACGGCTTCGTCTTCCGCGGCGTCAAGGGCAACCCGATCGTCACCTCGTTCTACCCGGTGTTCCTGTCCTTCGGGGCGCAGATGTTCGACGACGCCTGGAATCCGACGTTCAACTCCGCGCAGGGCAAGGCAGCTGCCGACTTCTTCGTCGGGACGCTGAAGGCGCTGGCACCTCCCGGCGTCGCCGAGTTCGACTCCGACCAGGAGGGCGCCGCGATCCTGGGAGGCGACGCGGCGGCGATCATCCAGTACTCGGGCAACGCGATCAAGTCCGACGACTCGAGCCAGTCCAAGGAGGTCGGGAAGCTGGACTTCGCCGTGGTGCCCAAGCAGTCCCTCGCCCTGGCCCAGATCGGGATCTTCATCCACGGGGTCTCGGTGTCCGCCCCGAACAAGGACAACGCGATCGCGTTCATGAAGTGGTTCGGGACCAACGACACCCAGGTTCAGCTCGCCCGCTCCGGCGACCTCCCGGTCAAGACACCGGCATTCCAGGACGCCGAGGCGATCAAGGCACACCGACTGCTGCCGGTCGCGCTGGCGCAGCTGCAGTCCGGCGCCCAAGCCCGGCCGCGCACACCGGACTGGTCCAAGGTCGAAACCATCATCGGCACCGAGCTGAACACCGCCCTGATCGCCGGCAAGGGCGGCGCCAGGGCGATGGACTCGGCGGCGTCCCAGGTGCGCACCTACCTCAAGGCTCAGGGCTACTACGGCTGACCCGATGGCCGCCCAGACCACGCTGGCACGGCCAGGGCGGACCCGCCGACGGCTCCTCGGCGAGTCCGGCCTGGACACCGTGCTGCCCTACCTGCTGCTGGCCCCGACGGTGCTGCTGGTGCTCGCCGTGCTGGTGTACCCGCTGCTGGACGGCGCGCGCACCAGCACCGGCTTCTACCGATTCGGGCGCCGGCTGCGGGACGTCGGCTGGAGCAACTACACGCAGGCCCTGCACGACAGCGCCTTCATCGGCTCGCTGGTGACCACGCTGCAGTTCGTCGCGCTCGCGGTCGCGATCGAGACAGCCCTCGGGTTGGCCCTCGCGCTGCTGTGCGCGCGCGAGGTCAGGTTCATCCGCGCGGTACGGGGGACGCTGATCCTGCCGATGATCGTCACACCGGTCGTGGTGGGCATCATCTTCCGCCTGATCTACGCCTCCGACGTCGGGCTGATCGCATCCCTGGCCCGATCCGTCGGCATGTCCGCCCCGGAGATCCTCGGCCAGCCGCACGCTGCCTTCGCCGGGCTCGTGCTGCTCGACGTCTGGGAGTGGACTCCGCTGATGTTCCTCATCCTGCTGGCGGGCATCCAGTCCCTTCCGGTGGAGCCGTTCGAGGCGGCCCGGGTGGACGGCGCCGGAGCCTGGCGCACGTTCGTCGATCACACCCTGCCGATGCTGCGGCCCACGATCCTGGTCGCCGTCACGCTGCGCGCGATCGACGCCCTGACCACCTTCGACCAGGTGTACGTGCTGACCCGCGGCGGCCCGGGAACGGCGACGCAACTGGTCTCGATCTACGGCTACCAGACCTTCTTCCAGTTCCAGCAGTTCGGCTACGCGGCCGCCATGCTGCTGATGGTGGCGCTGGTGGTGCTCGCCGCCGCGGGCGCCGCGGTGGCCTTCATGCGCCGGAGGCCACGGTGAGCGCGGCCCGCTGGCGGCGCGCGGGCCTGGTCCTGGCGGTGCTCGCGGCCTTGACCTTCGCGGTCGTTCCGCTGCTGTGGATGGTGTCCACCTCGGTGAAGACCAACCGGGAGATCACCCAGGACGGCACCGTGCTGCCGCACTCGTTCACGCTGGACAACTACACCGGGCTGTTCAGCGGCCGGTCGTTCGGGTCCTACCTGACCAACTCGGTGGTGGTGACCACGCTGAGCGTCGGCATCGCGCTGGTGCTGGGCACCCATGCCGCCTACGCGATCTCCCGGTTCCGGCTCTGGCTCGGCCTGGAACGCTACCTCGGCTTCGCCCTGCTGGTCACCCGGATCCTGCCCCCCATTGTCATCATCATTCCGATCTTCCTTGCCGCGCAACGACTCCAGCTGCTCAACACCAGGCTCGGGCTGATCATCGTCTACGCGGCGTTCAACGTCTCCGTGGTGGTCTGGATGATGGAGAGCTTCTTCCGCGAGATCCCGGTGGATCTCGAGGAGGCGGCCATGGTGGACGGCGATACCCGGTTCGCGGCCTTCCGCAGGATCGTCCTGCCGCTGGCCGCGCCCGGTCTGGTCGCCACCGGGATCTTCGCCGTGATCGTGACCTACAACGAGTTCCTCTTCGCGCTGGTGCTCACCTCGACCCCGTCCGCGGAGACGATGCCGGTCGGGGCCGCGACGCTGATCGGACGGATCAACGTCGACTGGGGGGCGATGAGCGCCGCCGGGGTGATCGGCGCGCTGCCGATCCTGCTGTTCTCCGCGTTGGTGCAGAAGCACCTCGTGCGCGGGCTGACCATGGGCGCCGTGAAGTGACCGCGACGCCCGCCAGAGGAGGTGGCAGCACCGTGCCGAACGAGGCATCGATCACCGTGGCCAACGCACCGGTCAGCTACGGCGCGTTCGAGCTCACGGTCGGGATCGACCCGGCGACACCGGACGGTCGCCAGGTCCTGGACGAGGTGGCCGCAGCCGGCTACCGCGGCATCGACCTGGGCCCGGTGGGATACCTCGGGTCCGGGTCCGAGCTGGCCGAGCGGCTCGCCGGCCGGGGGCTCGGCCTGGCCGGCGGCTACCTGGAGCTGCCGTACACCGATCGGTCAGCGCTGGAGGGGATGCTGCCCGACCTGGACGCCCTGCTGGACACCTTCGACGCGGTCCGCGGCCAGCTGCCCGGACCTGCGCCCCGGCCGACCATCGCCGACGCGGGCAGCCCGCAGCGCCGGGCCCGGCCCGGGCAGGCCCACGCCGAACCCTCCCTCGGCCTGGACGCCGACGGCTGGCGCCGGTTCGCCACCGGGTTGGCGGGGGTGCTGCGCCGGTGCCGGGACCGCGGCTACGAGCCGACCTTCCACCATGAGACCGGGACCTTCGTGGAGGCACCGTGGGAGATCGAGCGGGTGCTGGAGCTGACCGACGCCGGGCTGTGCCTCGACACCGGGCACCTGCTGGTCGGTGGCGGCGACCCGTTGGCGGCAATCCGCAGCTGGGGTCGGCGGATCAACCACGTTCATCTCAAGGATGCCCGCCGCGACGTCATGGCCGGGTTGGTCGCCGGCGGCGACCCGGTGGACGCCCTGTGGTCCCGGGAGGTGTTCCCCCGCCTCGGCGGTGGTGACCTGGACGTCGCGGCGACCCTCGACGCGCTGAGGGACGAGGGCTATTCCGGCTGGCTCGTGGTCGAGCAGGACACCTTGCCACGGACGCCACAGCGGTTCGCCCAGGCTGCCGCGGACCAGCGGGCCAACCGTGACTACCTGCGGGAACGCGGTCTCTGAGAGGCTGTCTCGTACGCCGGCTGGGCGGTGTGCGGCAGGGCCGCAGACGACTGCGACCCGCTGCAGGGGCGGGTCGCCAAGGATCGGCGTTTGCCTGGTGAGGGAGCCAGCACGGTCGGCGGCGGGCGTCGGGGGCCGCCGCCGCCGACCGTGGTCCCTGGGGCGCTTTTCGCGCCGGGCGCTCGAACCGCTTCCCCGGTCTTGCTATCAGCGGTTCACGCTTTGTGTCTGAAACACTACTCTGGGCTGTGCGGTGCTGACAGCCATTTGCCGTCATCCGTTTGGCGGATTCACGGGCCGGACCCCTCCAGCGCGACGAACGCCGGGATCCCCCGTAGAGTCCATCCACAGATCACGACGTCCGGTCCTTGACACGGGCTTGGGCACGTGGTTGAACCGCCTGCGGGCCAGTCCACCGGCCCGTAGCCGGTTTCTCCCCTCACCTTCTGCTGCTCATCCCGCGGTCGTCGGCGCCCCCGTGGGGCGCCGGGTGGGCAGACTGATCCCGCAGGCGGCCAGCGCGGCCCGGATCTTCGGATCGGAGAACTCGCGCCCCAACCCGGCAGCGGGACGGCCCGAGCCGGTGGGCCGCGGGCCGGTGAACGTGCCGCCCGGCGAGCCCGAGGGCCGGTCCCGGAAGCCGCCGCTCGGCGTCGGCAGCGAGATCCCGGCCGCCGTCAGACACTGCCGGATCTTCTGGAACTCGGCGGAGTTGAAGCCTGGGCGGCCCGCCGCCGGTGCGCTGGTGGCCGCAGCCGCCGGCGTGACGGTGGCCGACCCGGAACCGCCGCAGGCGGCCAGGCCTGCGGCCGCGACGAGTCCGGCGGCTGACAGCAGCAGCGCGCGGGAGGCGCGCAGGCGCAGAGCATTCACCGAGATCCTCCTGTCGATGGTGGAGCCTGAGGCAGGAACGTGGGACGGGCGAGGGTGGTCAACCGCCGGCCCGGCTGACCACCGAGGTCGCGGTCACCGAACCGTCCGCGGCCTTCGTGCCGGCGACCGAGACACTGACGCCGGGGCGCAGGCCGGACAGGCCACTGGCGGTCACCGGCGTCCCGGGAGGCACGTGCACCACCACCGTCCGGCCACCGAAGTTCTTGATGGTCAACGTGTTCCCCGTGATCGAGAGCACCGTGCCGACCGCCACCGGCGTGGCCTGCGCGGCGGCGCCCGAACCGGACGTGCCCGTGCCGGCACCCGTACCGGTACCGGTACCCGTGCCGGTTGCCCCAGCAGCACCTGGCCCGCCGCCGAACTCGCCCAGGCCCCCGCCGCCCGCCCCGCCGGCCGCACGGAAACGCTGCGCCAGCCCGGCCAACGAGGCGCTGCTGCTGGTCAAGCCGCGGTCGTGGGCCTTCTGCACGAGCACCCCGCCGAAGAAGCCCCCGGCAGCCACGATCCCGGCGGCCAGCAGGACCGTCAGCCGGTTCAGGCGGCGCGGCCCCTGCCAGGACGGTTCGAGCAGATCCAGGTCGTCGGTCTCCGCCTGCCAGCCCGGGCCTGACCCATCGGCATCGGCGTCGACATCGGCATTGGCATCGGCGTCGGCAACCGCGTCCAGCCAGGCCGGCTCCTCGGTGTCCGGGCCGCCGTCGTAGCCGCCCACCGGAACCCCGCGCCGCAGGCGGGCTCCGGCCGTGGTCTGCTCGACTCGTTCGTCCATGATCCGTACTCCGTCACTCGTAGCGCAGGGCGTCGATGGGTCGCAGCGCCGCGGCCCGGTTGGCCGGGTAGAGCCCGAAGAACAGCCCCACCGCCACCGCGACCCCGAAGGCCAGCCCCACCGAGTAGGGCGCCACCACCGGCTGCACGCCGACGATGGTGAACCGGCTGCCGATCAGCCCGGCGAGCACGCCCACCAGACCGCCGAACAGGCTGAGCAGCACCGCTTCGAGCAGGAACTGCCCGACGATGTCGGCCCGCTGCGCACCGATCGCCTTGCGGATGCCGATCTCGCGGGTCCGCTCGGTGACCGTGACCAGCATGATGTTCATGACCCCGATCCCCCCGACCAGCAACGAGATCGCCGCCACCGCGCCGAGCAGGACCGTGAACGTCCGGGTGGTCGAGGTGACCGCGGACAGGATCGATGAGGCGCTGAAGATGCTGTAGTCCGCCGTTGCCGAGGTCACGTGGTGCCGCCCGTTCAGGATGCCCTCCACCTCGGACTGCGCTGCGGAGACCGTCGACGCCGAACCGGCTTTGACCGAGATGCTGGACAGCGCGCCGTACCCGGTCAGGGTGTCCTGGACGGCGGTCAGCGGCGCGAGCACCCGGTCGTCCTGGTCCTGCGGCCCGGTGCTGCCCTTGGCCGTCAGCACCCCGACCACCTGGTAGTTGATCCCGTTGAACTGCACCGTCTTGCCGACGACGGCCAGCCCGTTGCCGCCGACGAGATCCTGCGCCACGGTCACGCCGACCAGTGCCACCCGCCGCCGGGCGGTGTAGTCGGAGTCGCTGAAGACCGTCCCCGTCTGCACGGAGTCGTCGTCGTTGATCAGGTAGCTCGGTGTGGTCCCGGTGAACGTGCCGACCGTGTGCGACGCACCGGCATAGGTCGCCGTCACCGACGACGGGCTCACCACCGGAGCCACGGAGATCACGTCCGGCGCCTGGGTCTTGTCGGTCAGCGCCTCGGCGTCCGCCAGCGTCAGCTGGGCCACGTGGGTCTGCGTCCCGGTGCTGACCGATCCGAGCTGATCGCCTGTGCCACCCGATCCGCCGGAACCCTGACCCGCGCCGCCCGCGCCCGCGCCGTTGCGCACAGTCCCGCCACCGGCGAGGGCGAAGAAGCCGCCCCGCCCGCCGCTGCCGCCCTGGCTGGCCCGGATGTTCAGGGTGTTGCTGCCCAGCCTGCTCAGCGACTGCTGGACAGCCACGCTGGACCCGGTTCCGACCGCCACCAGGATGATCACCGCGGCCACGCCGATCAGGATGCCGAGCGTGGTCAGGGCCGAACGCATCTTGTTCGCCGTCACGCCTCGGACGGCGAAGCGCGCGCTCTCCCGCAGGTTCACCGGGCGGGCTCCGCGGCCAGCCGCGGCGGCGCGCCGACCAGCTCTGCGCGGCGCTCATCGGCCTGGATCAACCCGTCCCGCATCCGCACCACCCGCTTGGCGTGCGCGGCGACCTCCTCCTCGTGCGTGATCACGACCACCGTTCGACCGCTGGCGTTGAGCCCATCGAACAGGGCCAGCACCTCGACAGTGCTGCGCGAGTCCAGCGCGCCGGTCGGCTCGTCCGCCAGCAGCAGCACCGGTTCGGTGACGATCGCCCGGGCGATCGCGACCCGCTGCTGCTGCCCGCCGGACAGCTGGGACGGCAGGTGCCCGGTCCGATCGGCCAACCCGACCCGCTCCAGCGCGGCGGTCGCCCGGTCCCGCCGCGGGCCGGCCTTGACCCCCGCGTACGCCAGCGGCAGCTCGACGTTGGTCAGCGCCGTGGTCCGCGGGATCAGGTTGAAGGACTGGAACACGAAGCCGATCTTTCGGTTGCGAATCATCGACTGCCGGCGCTCGTCCAGCCGCCGAGTGTCCACCCCGTCCAGCAGGTAACGGCCACGCGACGGCGCGTCCAGGCAGCCGATGATGTTCATCAGCGTCGATTTGCCCGAACCCGAGGCGCCCATGATCGCCACGTAGTCTCCCCGCTCGACCAGCAGGTCCACCCCGGCCACCGCGTGCACCGCGGTCTCGCCCGACCCGTAGGTCTTCGTCACGCCCCTCAGGTCCACGACCGGGCGCAGGCCGTTGCCCGGCTGCGCGGGGACGCTCACCCCCGGCCCCCACCAAGGCCGCCGAGCCCACCCCCGAGCCGCGGGAACCCGCCGGTCGTACCGGTTCCCGTGGTCGAGGTCGGCAGCACGACGGTGTCACCGGCCGTCAGTCCGCTCAGGATCTGGGTGGCGTTGTCGCCCACCAACCCGACCTGGACCTGCACCGGCGTGTCGGCCCCGCCGCGCTGAACCGTGACGGTGTGGCTCTGGCCGACTGCCGTGACCGCGCTCGAGGGTACGTACAGGGCATCGGTGGCCGTACCCGTGGTGATCGACACGCTCGCGGTAGCGCCGAGCCGGATCGTCCCGGGCACGTCCTGCAGGGTCACTGTCACCGGGTACTCGACCACGTTGCTGCTCGTGATGCTCTGCAGCGACACCTCGGTGACCTTGCCGGTGGAGGTGGTGTTCGTCGCGGAGAAGGTGACCGTGGCGTCCTGCCCCACCTTGACCGACGCGGCATCGGCCTCGGCGATGTCCGCAGTGACGGTGAGCGTGCTCAGGTCCGCCAGGACGACGAGCCCGCTGGTGGACGAGCTCCCGCTCGAGCTGCTCGAACTGCTGCCCGACCCCGAGCCGGTGCCTGAGCCCGAGCCTGAGCCCGAGCCGGTGCCTGAGCCCGAGCCGCTGCCCGAGCCGGAGCCAGAGCCGGACGAGGAACTCGAGGACGATCCGCCACCGCTGACGGTCTCCCCCACGCTCCCCGACACCGAGATCACCGTGCCCGCCTGCGGCGCCCTCAACACCGTCTCGGTCACGGCCTTCTGCGCCTGGGCCACCGCCACCTGAGCGCTGGTCAGCTGCGCCTTGGCCTGGGCGATCGCGGACGCCGTCGGGGTAACGTCCGAGGTGGCCGCGAGGTGCTGCTGCTGGAGCTGGATGGTGGCGCTGTCCAGTTGCTGCTTGGCCTGGGAGACCGCCTGCTGGTCCTTGGCGAGGGTGGTGCTGCGCGTCTGGATCGCGGCGTTCACCTGGGCCTGGGTGCCCGTGCCGGCCTTGAGGTTCGCCTGCGCGGTGGCCACCGCCTGGTTCTGCGCTGCGGTGTCCTTGCTCAGCTGCCGCTCGGCGCTGGTCACCGCGCTCTGCGCCGAGTCCACACCCAGCTGGGCGGACTGCACCGCGAGCTGATCCTTCTGCTGCTGCAGGGGCGTGGCACCCTGCACGGTCTGGTCGTAGGACGCCTGGGCGGACGCCAGCTGGGCCTGCGCCGTCTGCAAGGACTGCTGAGCCGACGTCGGGTCGATCTTGGCCAGCGGCTGGCCCGCCGTGACCTTCTGCCCCACCGATGCGTACATCGCGGTCAGGGTTCCGCCGCTGCCGGCGAAGTCGAGTCCGACGGTGCTCGCGCTCTCCGCGTTGCCGGAGCCGGTGACCGTCGCGGTCACGGTTCCCTGACGGACCGACGTGGTCCGGGTCGCGGCGGTCTGCGCGGCGGACGGGCTGCCGATGGCCAGGTACGCGGCACTCGCGGCGCCGATCAGGACGATGGCCAGGCCGATGTTGATCCACACCATCCGTGGATGCTTCACGGCATCCCCTGCATGGAGCCGGCCCGCTGGTCGTGCTGGGACATCTGTCCTCCTCCGGCGGATGGGACCCGCCGGAGCGTCACTTTCTCGCCGCCAGCTGAGAGCACCCTGTGAGCAGGGCGTGAGAAGCGTGAAACGCGCGTCGCGTTGATCACACCAAGCCGCGGACGGGGCCCTCGGGGCCTGGCGTCACAGGTCGGTCTTGCCACGGCCCGGATGCGGCAGCTCCGCCCGCAACCTGTGCTGGGACCTGATCGCGCCGGTGCGGGCGATCACGATCTGGGCCCGCCCGGCGATGATCAACGACAGCACGGCCGCCGGCAGCTCCACCAGCGCCGCCGAGATCACCGCCTCGGTCAGCGGCAGGCCGGGCTGCGAGGTCGACACGTCGAACCAGGCGTCCACCAGCAGCAGGGTGGCGGTGGCACTGGCGACATTGACCACGAACGGCGAGCGCCGCCAGGCCAGCCAGCTCGTCCGGGCCAGCGCGCCGATCAGGAGCACGTCGAAGCCGACCCAGGCCAACCGGTAGTTGTGGCTGACCGCCCGGTCAGGCAACGTCAGGGCCAGGTAGATCACCCACGGCACCAGTGCGCACGCCAGGACGAGGTAGAGCGCGGGGACCCAACGCGCACTTCCGGGAGCCGGCTGGTCAGTGGGCATGAACGGAGCATCCGCGATCGGGTGGCGTTCGGCACCTGGACGCCGTCACCAGGCCCCCGTCACCGGGCCGCCAGTACCAGCACGGCCACGTCGTCCCGGTCGCAGCTGTACTCGACCACGGCCGCGACCACAGCGTCGGCGACCGAGTCGACCAGGGCCGCCGGGTCAGGCGTGCCGGCCTGATCAGCCCCGCCCGAGTCACGGGCCAGGTCCGCCGCGGCGGACAGCACCGTGGCCAGCCGCAGCTCGCCGAACTGCTCACCGTCGCGCCGGGCCTCCGTCACACCATCCGTGTACGCCACCAGGAGATCGCCGGGCCCGAGGTCGACGACGGTCTGGCCGAACTGCACCGACGGCAGGAGTCCCAGAGCGGTGCCCTCGAGCTGAAGCGTGCTGACCGTCCCGTCCCGGCGCCGCAGGATGGGAGCGGGATGACCGCCCAGCGCGAGCGTCACCCGCACCCCGCCCGCGCCCGAGCCGCCCGGCGCCGCTGCCAGGCGCCCGTACACGACGGTGCAGAACCGTTCCGGGTCACGGGGTTCCAGCAGGACCCGGTTCAGCTGGTCCAGAAGCTCCGCCGGCGGCCAGCCCTGCGCGCTGAGCGTGCGGACCGCGTACCGGGCCATCGAGGTCACGACAGCCGCGCGGACGCCCTTGCCCGAGACGTCGCCGAGAACGAAGGCCCACTCGCCCCCGGTCGCCGGGTGAACGTCATAGAAGTCGCCGCCGACGCCACCGCCTCGCCCACCGGGCAGCGATCGCGCCGACATCCGCAACCCGGGAACCTCGGGGAGCTCCGGCGGGCGCAGGCCGGTCTGCAGGATCTCCGCCAGCTTCGTCTGCTCGTCCAGCAGCTCGCGCAACCGCCGCTGGGTTGCCACCTGCGCGGTGACATCGGTGAGCATCAGCAGTCCGCCGGTCTCCCGCCCGCCCGGGTCCGCCAGAGAGGTGATCGACGCCGCGACGTCCATCGCTCCGTGGGCGCCGGTCACGGTGAAGGTGGAATCGGAGCGAGTCGTGCGCTCGGGCCCGTGTCGATCGAGCAGTGCGGCGACCGGTTGCAGCAGGTCCACGGCGTAGCGCCCGACCACCTCGGACCGGTCCACCCCCAGCATGGCGGCGCCCGCCGGGTTCGCGTCGACCACCCGCCCGTACGGATCCAGCACGAGCACGCCGTCGGCCATCTGCTCGATCACCACACCACGGGCCACCGGCACCAGGTCGAGTAGCCGCAACCGGAAGAAGCCCCAGACCAGGACCACCGCTGTGATCAGGAACAGGAACGGTGTCGGGTCGACCTCGCCGGTGATCGAGGTGTTCAGGTTGAACGCCAGGTTTCCCAGGAACGGCGTCACCGTGGAGGCGATCAGCGCTACCGCCTGCCGGCGGTAGGACCGGGTCACCCGGGTCAGCCTGATCGCGAGTACTGCGACCGCCCCGAGCATGAGCACGTAGGTGTAGGCGGCGTGCGGCCAGAACAGCACCCCTGCATCAGGCAGCGGCGCCCGATCGGACCGCTGCGCCGCCGCGATCTCGGCCGCAGGGTAGGTGTGCAGCAGGTGCGTCAGGGACGGCACCGTCAGCACGACGAGCACCACGACGGGCTCGATCGACAGCAGCGCCAGCGTGCGGGCTCGCATCGGGCGGCGCCCCGAGTAGGCCGTCACGAACGCCCAGAACGCCGGGACCAGCACCACGATCCCGGTGAACTTGAGCCCGGACCAGATCCGGGCCGTGGCGAGCGTGTGTGAACTCAATTCGAACGCGTAGCAGACGCTCCAGGCCAGGACGGCGAGCAGGAGGACCACGAGTGCACGCGCACCCGTCGAGCGCCGGTGCAGCCAGACGAACGAGGCCAGCGCAAGGTAGCCCGCGGCCCCGGCACCCAGGCCGAGACCGACAGCTACCGACTCCGACATCCCTCGCCCCCGAGGTGCTGGTGGCGGCGCCGCGCGCCGTCCGGCACACGGTAGTCGCACGATCACCCGATGACACGCACACTCATCCGAACGGGTGAGGTCGAAGGGGGGCCGGCGTCAGAGCCGCGGGGTCTGCCCGGACCGGGTCTTGTAGACGGTGAAACGCCGCCCGGTGATCTTGCGCGGGACGATCCGGACGAAACGCTCCTTGGGAGCGGCGTTCCACGGGAACAGCGGGAGGTTCTGAGCCTGGTAGATCTCGGAGAACCGTTCCAGGTACTGGGCCTCGCCCTTGATCACGACGCTCCAGGCCCTGCCGTGCTCGGGCTCGTACCCGTCGGCCTCGAAGGCGACCCGTCCGGCCAGCACCACCTCGAGCAGCTTGGTCCCTTCAGCTGTGCGGAAGACCAGGTCATGATCGTCGATGGCGAAGTTGACCGGGTAGATGTCGACATCCCCGGCCGCCGCGATCGCCAGCCGGCCCACCTCGACGCCGGACAGCAACTCCCAGCATTGGTCCTCGTCGAGGATCTCGGTGAGGCCCGATTCCTTGGCCATCGGGTCGATGCCCGGGGCCGTGTCGCCGTCGTGCGAAGCCTGCATCATCTGGCCCTCCATGTCCGGATGGTTCCACCGGGTCCGCGCGAGGAGTGCGGGTCGAAGGTCCCGGCGACAGCGCAGTTCTCGCCGCTGCCGGGAACCGTCCCGACCAGCCCCGCTCTGGACCGTTCGGGGCCGCCGCAAACCCGGGCCCTCGTACTCATCGTGTGGCCTTCTGACCAGCGTACTTTCATGATTATGAACAGCGATCCCGACACTGCGCACAGCCTCGATTCAGCGGGATTGGAGTCTGCGCTCGACCGGCTCGTCACCGCCGGCACGCTGACTCGGCAGCAGGCCGATGAGGTGGTCCGTGAGGCGTGCGACCCGGTCGCGGCCGACACCCCACCCCAGCCCATGGTCCCTGCCCCTCGCCAACTGCCCTGGATGGCCTTGCTCGCCGAGGCCGGCGGGTACGTCGGCGGCGTCTTCATCCTCTCCGCGGCCCTGGTCCTGGCCGGCCCGAGGTGGGAGCACCTCGGGCACTGGGCCCGCGTCACGTACCTGGCCACGCCGGCCGTCGCCCTCGTCGTCGCCGCCGTGGCCCTGGCCCTGGCCACCGCGGGCGGCTGGAGCGTCCAGCCGGGCAACGGGTCGCCGGCGCGCCGCCGGCTGATCTCGGTCCTGGTCCTGGTCGCCGCCGCGTTCAGCGCGGCGCTCGGGGAGGAACTGTCGGACCACAACGACCAGGTGTGGTCCATCGGCGCGTTCCTGGTGGTGGCGGCGACCGGGTACCTGCTCTGCCGTGGCGGGCTGCTGCACCTGGCCACCGGGATCTCGCTGGCCTGGTTCGGCGGGATGACCCTCTTCCTCTACGGCGACGACCACGAATGGTGGCGGTCCAGCGGGCTGGGCGTCACGCTGGCCGGCACGCTCTGGCTTGTGCTGTCCCTGACCGGTCGGCTGCGCGAGCGCCAGCTCGGGCTCGCGATCGGCGCCGCGGCTGTCTTCGTCGGCGGCGAGATCCTGACGGCGTTGGACTTCTCGCCCGAGCCCGGCTTCATCGTGATCGCGGTCCTGGCGGTGCTGGCGCTGACCGGCTACGTCCGGACCCAGGAGCTCGTGCTGCTGGCGGCCGGTGTGGTCTCGCTCGCCATCCTCGTCCCACAGGCGATCACGCACTACGCCGAGGGCCAGCTCGGTGCCGCCGGTGGCCTGCTGATCACCGGCCTGTCGATCATCGGGGCCAGCCTCTTCGGTCTTCGACTGCGGCACGAGGTGGCCACGCATTCCGGCGCCCCGTCCTGACCCGTCCTGACCCCATCCTGACCCCGTCCTGACCGGAACCGACCGGCACGGGCGGGCGCCGGATGCCGATACGCCCCTGTGACCCGGACCCGGACCTGGCCCGGGTCACAGGGGCGTACTCTCTGCAAGCTGGCGTCGGCGCACCGCCACCGGAGCACGTCATGGCAGGTGGTGCGACACCCATCGGGCGGGACGGAGTGACGCATGCCTGGCAGGGACCCGATCCTCATCACGGGATGCAGCACGGGGATCGGCCGGGCCACAGCGCGACTGCTCCTGGCCGCGGGACACACCGTCTACGCCACGGCACGGCGTCCCCACACGCTGGACGAGCTCGCCGGAGCGGGTGCGCGGGTGATCGCCCTGGACGTGACCGACGGACGCTCGACGACGGAGGCGGTGGCCGCCGTCGAGGCGGAGCACGGCGGTGTCGCAACCCTGATCAACAACGCCGGCTACGGCAGCTACGGGCCGGTGGAGGAGGTGCCCCTGGACGACGTCCGGCGCCAGTTCGAGACCAACGTGCTGGGCCTCGGACGGATGTGCCAACTGGTGCTGCCCGGCATGCGGCGGGCCGGTCAGGGCCGGATCCTGAACGTCTCGTCCATGGGCGGCCGGCTGGTCTTCCCCACGGGGGGGCTGGTACCACGCCAGCAAGTACGCGGTCGAAGCGCTCAGCGACGCGCTCCGGCTTGAGGTGGCGCCGTTCGGGGTGAAGGCCGTGCTGATCGAACCCGGGCTGGTCCGCACCGGCTTCGAATCCGTTGCCTCCGGCAGCCTCGCGGTCGACCGCAACGGCTCCTACCAGGAGCTTCGGCGGCATGCGGACGCGATGATGCGGCGCAGCTACAGCTCGCGCAGCGCCGTGGACGCCGAGGTCGTGGCCACCGTGATCGGCCACGCCGTGGAGGCGGCCCGGCCGAGGAGCCGGTACCTGGTGACGCCGATGGCACGGCTGCTCGTGCACACCCGCCGGCTGGCCGGGGATCGGGTCTGGGATGCCTTGATGCGCCGCACGTACCACCTGCGCTGAGGTCAGGCCCAGCGAGGTCAGGCCCAGCGAGGTCAGGCCCAACCGAGCTCGTCCAGCCGGGCGTCATCGATCCCGAAGTGGTGCGCGATCTCGTGCACGACTGTCACCCGCACCTCCTCGATCACCTCGTCCGGGGTCGAGCAGACCGCGAGGATCGGATTGCGGAAGATCGTGATCCGGTCGGGCAGCGAGCCTGCCGACCACCATGAGTCGCGCTCCGTCAACGGCGTCCCCTCGTACAGGCCCAGCACGCCCGTCTGCCCCAGCGGCGGATCGTCCTCCACCAGCACCACCACGTTGTCCATCAGCCGGGCCAGCTCGGCCGGGACTGCGTCGAGAGCGTCCGCCACGGCGCCCTCGAACTCCTCACGGGAAAGCTCTGCCATCGCCTGGCATTGTCCCCTCGGCCGGACTCTTTCCTCAGCCCAGCCCTCAGCCCTGCCCTCAGCTCGCGTCGAGCAGGCGCAACTCCTCGGCCGACAGGTTCAGGTCCACCGCCTGCGCCGAGTCCTGGACGCTCGCAGGGCGGGAGGCTCCGGGAATCGGGATCACAACGGGCGCCTTGGCCAGGTGCCAGGCCAGGCAGACACGCTGCGGGCTCACCCCGTGGGCCTCGGCGATCTGCTGGAAGGCGGCGAACCGGTCGCCGAGGCCGCCGGCGCGGCCGATCCCGCCCAGCGGGCTCCACGGAAGGAACGCGATCCCGAGCTCGGCGCACAGCTCCAGCTCCGGCTCGCTGGACCGGAACGCCGGCGAGAACTGGTTCTGCACGCTCACCAGCCGACCGCCGAGGATGTCCTGCGCCAACGGGATCTGGTCGGGATCGGCGTTCGAAATGCCCGCCATCCGGATCTTGCCCTCGTCCAGCAGGTCGCGGATCGCCCCGACCGCGTCGGCATACGGCACCTGCGGGTCAGGCCGGTGGTACTGGTACAGGCCGATGGCCTCGACGCCGAGTCGCTTCAGCGAGGCCTCACAGGCCTGCTTGAGGTACTCGGGGCGGCCGTTCACCGTCCAGCTGCCATCGCCCGGGCGCAGATGCCCGCCCTTGGTGGCGACCAGGACGCCCGACGTGTCGCCGCCGAACGAGGAGAGGGCCTCGGCGATCACGCTCTCGTTGTGCCCGACCTCATTGGCATGAAGGTGGTAGGCGTCAGCGGTGTCGATCAGCGTGACACCCGCCTCGAGTGCGGCGTGGATGGTCGCGATCGAGCGGGCCCGATCCGGACGGCCCTCGATGGACATCGGCATTCCGCCCAGGCCGATCGCGGAGACCTGGAACTTCCCGATGGTGCGCTGCTGCACGGCGTTTCCTTTCCCGGCTCGACGGGACTCCGTGGACGGACGTGGTGACTGGACGTGGTGATCGAATGTGGCGGCCACGTGGTGGCGGGGAGGCTCGCAAACGGACCTGCGCACAGGTGACCCTGGTCCGATCCTGCCGCGCCTCCGAACACCGTGAACGCTAACATCCCCATCATTCACCAGGTTTCGGCCGGAGTGCCCACCGGGCTGGTGCACCGGTCGGCCGACAGGCGAGGGGTGCTGGTATGGCGCGGGTCTGCGTAACCGGAGCGAGCGGCCGAGCCGGACGGGCGGTGGTCACCGATCTGCTCGCTCACGGCCACGATGTGGTCGCGACGGATCTGGTTCCGCCGGGGGTCGACCTCGGTACCCAGGTGTTGCGGTCGGATCTGACCGACTACGGCCAGGCGGTGGAGGTCCTGGACGGGGTGGAGGCCGTCGTCCACCTCGCGAACATCCCCGCGCCCGGGCTGGCCACACCGGCGGTGACCTTCAACCGCAACATGACCATGAACTTCAACGTGTTCCAGGCCGCGACGCAGGTCGGCCTGCAGCGGGTGGTCTGGGCGTCCAGCGAGACCACGCTCGGGCTGCCCTTCGACGTTCCGCCCCGGTACGCGCCCGTGGACGAGGACCACTACCCCGTCCCGACCTCGACCTACGCCCTGTCGAAGGTGGCCAGCGAGACCGTCGCCGAGCAACTTGCCGGGTGGTCGGGTATCCCGTTCGTGGCGTTGCGGTTCTCGAACATCCTTTCGCCCGTCGAGTACCGCCAACTCGAGCCGTACTGGGCCGACCCGACCCTCCGGAAGTGGAACCTCTGGGGGTACATCGACGAGCGGGACGTCGCTCAGTCCTGCCGGCTCGCTCTGACCGCCGAGGTGGCGGAGGCCGCCACGAGCATGATCATCGCCGCGGCGGACACGCTGATGACCACGCCGTCCCTCGAGCTTCTCGCGGAGGTGTTCCCCGGAGTGCCGGTGACCAGGGAAGTGGGCGAGTTCGAGACGCTGCTGGCGATCGGCAGGGCCCGCACTGTGCTGGGGTTCGAGCCGGCGCACTCGTGGCGAGACTACGTCACACCGAGCGCCACGAGCCCCTGACCAGCGACAACGCCGGCCGGCCGGGCCGGGGTTGCGACAAGCTCCGCAGAGATGAGGAAGCCGACGGTCCGTGACACGGCGCGTCGCCGGAACCGCTTTGGAGATGGCGGCGGATTGCCCCTATGCTGTCGAGGTCCTCGACGGGCTTCCTGGACGTCAGGCGCGTCGCGGCGCCCCCATCGTCTAGAGGCCTAGGACTCCGCCCTTTCAAGGCGGCAGCACGGGTTCGAATCCCGTTGGGGGCACGGTCTTGCACCAGTCAAGGCCCCGTAGCGCAGTTGGTTAGCGCGCCGCCCTGTCACGGCGGAGGTCGCGGGTTCGAGTCCCGTCGGGGTCGCCACGGCCGGATCACCCGTCCGGTCGTTTCGGCCAGGTAGCTCAGTTGGTACGAGCGTCCGACTGAAAATCGGAAGGTCGGCGGTTCGACCCCGCCCCTGGCCACCACCCGATGACCATGCGAATTGGCCCCTGACCAGCAGGAACGCGGTCAGGGGCCGATCCTTTTGTTGCGCGGTTGTGTGCGGCTGACGGCGGCTCGTTGCGGCTGTCCGTGCTGAATACGTGCTGAAGGCGTGCTGACGCTTGGGCTCGGTGGTGCTCTTGTCGGCCTGCACGGCTGCCTGCCCGATCCATCCCGGCGAGCCCCCGGGCGGCGCCCGGCCTGCCGGACCGTCCTGGCCCTGTTCGCAGGCCTCAGCGAAGCGGCGGGGACTGTCCGGCAGACGTCCGCCGACGCCGGCCTGCGGGGCAGACGGCGTGGGACCGCCAAAGAAATGAAGCGAAGCCGGGTTGCGGCATCCCTAGACTCGTCGGTCGTGCAGCTGTCGCCGGAGGATCTTTCCAACCTGAGGAAGCGAGCTGAGAAGCAAGCCGCTGAGTGGTCGAGCGGGGTCGACCGATCCGTGGGAGTTGGCCAACGGCACCATACGGTCCCGGCGTTCTACCTTCGACGATTCGCCAATCGGGACGAGCAGCTCGCCGTCCGCGACCGCACTACGGGCAACGCCCGGGTTCAGCGCATCGAGGACCTTGCGATCAAGGACTTCTACACCTTCACCGCCGAGGACGGACAACCCGACGCGAGCCTCGAACAGCTCCTTTCCGTTGTGGAGACCGCCACGGCCACTCTGGTCGCCCAGATCCTGAGCCCGTACAACCCTCGAGGCGACTGGACACCCGGTGAACGCGCTGACCTGGCGCAGTTTCTCTCCTTGCAGCTACTACGCGGCGAGCGCACTCGGCGACAGATCGAACTTGAGGCCGATTGGATGGCAAGAACGCAGCTCACCGGACGAGTGAGCGAGCAAGAACTGGCAAGCCTTCGCTGCGTCCCGCACCCTAACGAGCACGCCCAGATCCTGACTCTCGCCGAGCAGTTGTTTCCCTACATCACGAGTCGGGCGTTCACGCTGATCACCCTCGACGCCCCCCTCTTGATCACTTGTGACGAGCCTGTTCTCCTCAACTACGAGCACGAGAATCACGTCCGGCACGGACCGCACTGCTCCCTCCGAAGGGAAGACCTCGACCGGCGGAGGCGGAAGAACCGGAAGGGCCGGCACCGTGTAGAGGCCCGGATCGTGCATATCTACCCCGTACGGCCGGCAGGGGTGGCCACCGCCGACGAGATCGTCTTCCCGCTCTCACCGCGCAGCATGATCATCCTCGGCCCCCTCGAAGCAGAGGGTCCCCCACACCTGCACATCCGCGGCGAGGAAGCCTCAGCGATCGCGGCCGAGGTCAACCGACTCGTAATCGCGAATGCGTACGCCTGGGTCGCCGCCCACCCCGAACACCCGACTTTCCGGGACATGGTCTTCCCACCACCAAGACCGATCATCCGTGTCTGTGACGGGGGTTCGGTCCTTGAACAGCAACTCGACGCAGCCCCGATCCCCCGCCGCCCTCGTCTGTTGAGGGATTACCGCGGATTGGAGTCGCGGGGGTGAGACGCGCACCACTCGGTTCCGGAGCCGCACCTTCGCCGCGGCAACGGTCAGGCCTGGCAAACCGGCTGGATGCCTATCGGCCCTAGCTTCGATCTTTCGCCGCTCGGGAGCGTGGCGTGATCGGGAGCCGGTGGACCGGGCTTGGTTGCTGATTCTGGCTGCTGAGTGTGACGTCCGCCGCTGTCGTCGCGGCGGGCGCCGGGTTCCACTCCCGAGGCACACGGCTCAGGTCGTTGGGACGGGTGGGACCGCCGACTATCCGCTGGGGCGGGTGTGGCGGTCAGGCTTCGTAGCCGGTTCGGGGCCTGGAGCGCCAGGTCGGCCCAGGGCGCGTGGTCGGACAGGTGCAGGCTGGTAACGCGGGCGGTGGTGGCCAGGGCGCCGGCGATCCAGAACAGCCGCAGCCGGAGGCGTTTGGGTTCCCGGCGTCGGGCGTCGTGGCCGGTCAGGACTGCCCGGGGGGCGGGGGCGGCGAAGTACGTGCGCCGGAGAGGAGCAAACCCCAGCCGGTCCAGTCGCAGGTGCCGGCCGGGATCACGCTCGTGCTAGGCGCCTTGGTTACTCGGGTGGCTCCTGCAGCGGAGGCTGATCCCCCGGATCATCATCGACAGGGCGCTTCGTCTCGGCCGAGCCACCGAGTGCCCGGTCAATCCGCCCCAGTGCTATGTCCTCCTGTCCGTCGAGGCACTTGGCGTAGATCTTCAGCAGCACACCGACGCTATGGCCGGCCCACTCAGCAACCCTGGGTGGTTCGACGCCGCTGTTGAGCCAGGTCGACACGGCGGCGTGGCGCAGGTCGTAGGGTCGCCGAGCGAGCGGGGAGGCGTACTGCTCATCGGTCAAGGCTGCCTTGCGGGCCCGATCCCACAGCCGCGTGTATGTGACGCCGGCAAGCGGTCCACCGCGCTCGCCGCGGAACAGCCGGCCTTCGTCGTCGGTGCCGTGTCCCTTGAGGTGCGCGCGGAGGATCTCGACCAAGGCTGGCGGGACCGGCACCCGGCGTGTCTCGCCGACTGCCCGGTGCTTGAGTTGTCGGACGTCGCGGCGGGTATCGGAGTCCGACCATTGGCGGCCGGTCTCGGGCGCGGCCTTCTCCAGGGTCATCCAGCCCCACCCAGTGTCGGCGGGGAGGTCCAGCCAATGCTCCCGAATGTTCACGGCCTCTTCCGGGCGTAGGGCCGAGTAGTACATGGACGCGAAGAAGGCCATCAACTGCGCGCCGCTCCGCGGCGTGACCGCGACCGTGTCGAGCAACTTGCGGGCCTGGTCAGGGTTCGTCACGGCCCGCCGGTCAACCACCCGCACGGACTTGGGCGCCTGCCACTTGATCGAACGGATCGGGTTTGTCGTCAGCAGCCCGAGTTCGACCGCGTAGCCCAGCGCGGTCGAGAAGTTCGCCCGTTTCACAGTGGCTGTCCGGCCAGCGGCACGGGTGCCGTCGAGCTTGCTGGCGATCGCCTCCAGGGCAGCTCGCGCGACCTCGGGCCGCGTGAGGTCGGTGACGGGCCGACTGTGCTTGGCCACCCACTCCAGCCGCTCTGTCACTGTCGCTGGCTGTTCGGGCCCACCGCGCCGAGCGTTGTACCCCCAGTTGAGGAGCGCGGACCGGACGGCCTTGGCGGTGACGCCATCCATCTCGGCGTCGAGCATCGCCGGAGTGACCGCGATCAGGGCCTCGGCGATCCCCTTGCGGTGCTTGGGCGATGCGCCCTTCCACTTCATGTCGAGGTACTGGCAGGCGAATGCGTACCACGAGGTGCCCGGGGCCTCCCTGCGGATCATCGACAGCGGCCGGCCTGTGGCGACGTCGAACGCTTCACCTCTGCGCATTGCGGTGAGCAATTCGGACCGGAAGGTCTCGGCGAGAGCTGCGGTGCGGTGTGGTTGCCGCCGGCGCCGGCCGCCGACCGACCATCGGACCGTGTAGGTCGTTACTGCGGCCCCCACGTACTTTTCGACTTTCCACACCCGCACGTCGTAGGTGGTCTGGCGATCGGCGGCCATCAGGCGCTCTCCTCGCAGTTCTTCAGCCACGCCTCGTAGGCGGCGCGGCTGATGCGCAGGTCGCCGTTGGGCAGCTTGATGCATTTGGGAGCACGGCCCTTGGCGCGCCATTCGTAGAAGGTCCGGCGGGAGATCTCCCACTCAGCGCAGAAGTCGGCGACGGTGCGGTGCCGGCGATCGCCGCGAGGGCTCTCTGGCCTGGACGGCTCTGGCCTTCCCTTCAAACGGGCATGGGTTGGGGGTCGAGGGTTACGGCTGGACACTGGTGGTGCTCCTCTCCTGCTGGGGTGGAGTGGCGGCCCCGGCGCGTGTGCTGCCAGGCGTGGCGCCGGGGCCTGTCTTTCGTGCACTCGGGGTGCTCGGCCGTCAGGGGCAGCCGTGCATCCGGGGGGGCTGGCCGCGGGGCTGCTGGCCGGGGGGCTGCGGTCACGGTGGGTGAGACTCAGGGGGTGGGATCAACCGGCTGGAGCGGGGTCGTGGTGGCTCCGAACTGGCGGGGCGGGGAAGTGCGTATCTATAACCCGCATACCCCGCGAAGCGGGGGTTGACCTGCGGTGATGGCTGGCGGGTTTGGTAAGTGGGGGTGGCGTTCAAACCCCGCAAACCCCGCGGGGTTGCGGGGTTTGCGGGGTTTGACTTCAAGGGCCAAAGGCCAAACCCCGCAAGGTGTTGATGCAGGTCAGGGCGTATCTTGCGGGGTTTGCGGGTTTGCGGTGTTTGATTCACGGCTTGGCTTCTTCGGCGCGGTGCTCCACCCAGTAGGACCAGACTTTGGTGTGCTCGTCCTTCACGCGCCGTAGCACGTAGGGGCCGCGCCAGCGGCCGACCTGCCCGCGCAGGAGGCGACCCAACGACTTGGGTGAGGGCAGCCGGCCGCCGCTGGTGGTGGGGAACAGCCCGTCCCAGGAGTCGGCGGGCGGGCCGAAGCCGAGGTTGGTGGGTTCGGCGTCGCGGCGCAGCTCGTTGGCAGTCATCCGGATCCCGGCGTGCAGCTGGTGCCAGCGGGCCAGGAACGCTCCCCAGGTGTCGGCGTCGGCGTCGATCTCAGCGACCTCGGCGGCGTTGGCCAGGAACCCGGATACGCGGTGGTGGCCCAGGAAGCCGCCCAACGCGCGGGCCCAGGGGGTGAACTGGCGCATCGCCGGTCCGGCCGCGGTCGGGGCGCCAGCAGCGGTCCAGTCGGTCACCAGGATGAGCAGGTGCCACAGCACCCGGCGCTGGTTGGCCGGGTCGAGGATCCACGTCTCCAGGGATGGGATGGCGAAGCCGGTGCGCAGTTCGGGGGCGGGCATGTCCGGGTCCAGGCGGACCAGCACGGTCCGGCTTGCCATGTCGCCGCCGACGGCGAGGTTGTTGCCGGTGGCCAGCCAGAGCCGGTCGTTGGGGAACGTGGCGGTGGCGTTGGACCCTAGGCGGCGGTCGGCCCAGGTCCGTTCGGTGACCAGCCGTGCGAGGACGGCGGAGTCGATGACGGAGCCTTCGGGCAGGTTGTCGAACACCACCGCCCCGACCGGGTCGGCCAGCACGGAGGTGATCGCCTTGCGGAGTTCCTCTTCGCTGTCGGTCCAGGTCAGCACCCGCTGCCCGTAGAGCATCCCGACGCAGGCGGTCAGGATCGTCTTCCCGGACGCGGGCATGGTCGCGTCGATGATCGCGAACGGGGCCAGGCAGCGGGTGTAGGGGCGCAAGATCTGGGTGGCCATCAACGCCAGGTAGTTCGCCTTGTCCGCCCCTGACCGCCAGGGGAAGTCCCTCAGGAAGGTCTCCAACAGAAACGCCCGGGCGGCGGCGACCTGCCGGCGGGATGGCCGGTCCGGGACCGGGTCCAGTGGCACTTTGGACGCCAGGTACAGGCCCGTCAGCTCGTCGTAGCCGGGGGTCTGCAGCAGGGTCCCGTCCGGGCGCAGCACCGGGGCGCCGACGATCCCGCCCAGCGCGGGCAGCCCGGGCCAGGTCTTGCGGGCCAGGACGGCGGCGAGCACGGTCGCCGGCGGGGTGGTTTCGACCTCGAGCACGTGCTTGTCCTTGACCTCGATCTTGAAGGTGAAGGTGTGCTCGGCGAGCAGTCCGGCTGCCACCGGTGGGGTGACCGGGGTGGCGACCACCGGCAGCGGGGAGTCGGCATCTCCCGCGACGGCTGGCCCGGCGCCGCCGTCGGGTCCGGCCGGGGCGGCGGCGGTGGTGCCGGAGACCTGTTCGACGTGCACGACCAGGCCGTCGGTCACATAGGTCTGCGGCAGCACCCCGGCGTCGACCGCGGCCGCGAGCACCCGGATGGATTCCGGGCCGGTGCCGACTTTCACTCGCGGGCGGTCCTCGTCCTCACCGGATTCGGCGGCGGCACGGTCGGCGAGTGTTGGCGTCGGCCCGGTGCCGGTCGGGTGCGGGCTGGCTCCGGGCCTGCGGGAGCCCGCCGATGGGGTGCGCGCGCTGTCGCGGGTCTGGACCCGTGGCTGCTGGGTCATGACCTGCCTTCACGCGAGTGGTCGACGGGACGGCGAGCGCGCGGCGAAGGGCCTGAGGTGGGATCGGTGTGGCCGCGGGGCCGCCTGCCGGTCAGGCGGTGATGGGCCGGCTGCAGGTCCAGCCGGCGGGGGTTGGCCCGGCCCTGTGCCAGGCCGGAGGCGACCGCGGTACGCGCCTCCCGCTCCCCCAGACCGGTGGCCCGGGCAGCATCGATCAGTAGGCAGGTCACCTGCGCGATGTGGCCGTCGTCCAGGGTCAGGGGGTCGATCAGGCGGCCGAGCTTGTAGGCGGCCCGGTTGACGGTGGCGTTGCGGCCGCACCCGGTCTGGTTGTGCGGGATCGCTGCGGCGATGTTCGCCAGCTCCCCCGCCACCGCCGCCGCCCAGAACCGTTCCCGCACACCGGCCGTGGCAGAATCGGCCGCGCCCGAGGGTGCGCCCGGCTCGACGCCACCGCATCGGGGATTGTCTCGAGGGTCCGGCTCGTCCGTGCTGGGGTCACGGACCGAGCCGATCGCGGCCAACCGCTCGAGCAGGACGGCGGGCAGGGCACGGACCGGCCGAGTCGACACCACCCGGTACTGGCCCAGCCGGTGCTGGCCGGGCTGCGCGGTCGGGGTGCGGGCCCAGCTGCCCGGCGAGGACGTACCCGCCGGCGGCGCGCACGTCGATGCACCAGCCGAGGCCGGTGACCCGGCCTGCGGAGTAGCCGACCGAGTTCCGCACGGTCAGGGCGGGCGGGGCGGCGTAGTGAAGGTGCCGGCCCCCGGACGGGGTCGCGACGGTGAAGGTGTCCAGCACCTCGGCCGCTTCGACGCCGGCACGGGCGGCGAGCCACGCCAGCACCCCCGCACCGTCGCGGATCCCAGCAGGCGTCGCCTCGTCGTCGGCCTGGTCGGGCAGGACCCGGTGCGGGGCAACGCCTTTGCCAGTGTCCAGGTCGATCACCACGCGGCCGGCGGCTCCGGTGGCGATCCCGTAGCCGGGGATGCCCGGCCACCGCGCGTGCCAGTCGCGGATCCGG
The DNA here is from genome assembly GCA_963740575.1 of uncultured Actinomycetota bacterium. Classification (GTDB taxonomy): domain Bacteria; phylum Actinomycetota; class Actinomycetes; order Actinomycetales; family Kineosporiaceae; genus CAVUET01. The sequence continues at coordinate 243,712 of CAVUET010000008.1, forward strand.
GCCGGGTCGGTGGTGGCGTCCCGGTAGCCGTGCCCGTCGGCCCCGCAGTGGCCGGTGCAGGGGTGGCCGGGCGGGTGCGCCGCCCGGATCCACGGCTCCTTGCCCGCCCCGGTCGGAAACACCGGCAGGCCCAGGGCGGCGGCGTGCAGGACGGCCGCCAGCACCGCCGCGCCGGAGGGCCGGCCGCTGGGGTGCGGGAGCGTCGAGTGCGCGTTCATCGGCTCCTCCGGTCTGGGTTCCCCCACGATGCGGCCGGGCGGACTCGCTGTGGTCGGGACCTGTTGCGGGCGTTGCGGTTTCGCCGGCTACGGCGGCGCGCGGCGGTAGAGTTGGGGGGTGGGTTGGTCCTCCCCGTGGCCACCCCGCCGCCGGCCCGGCCTGTCCCCCCGTGCGGGCCGGGTCGGCCACCGTCCGGGCTAGAACGGCGGCTGGTCCCCCGGGCCGCCGCCCGCCGAGGCACCGCCCCCGCCGCCGCCGGGTGCCGGGCCGCTGGTGTCCCAAGGGCTGCCCGCCTCGGCGGCCTCACCGGCAGCGGCGCGGGCGGCGCGGGCAGGGGTGACGGTGGTGAACTTCAGCGAGACGGCGACCTCGTCCGCGTCGACCTCGACCGCGGTGCGGCGGGTGCCGTCGTCGGCCTCCCAGCTGTGCTGGCGGACCCGGCCGACCACGACCAGCCGGGCGCCCTTGCGGACCGACTCGGCCACGTGCTCGGCCAGGGCCCGCCAGGCGGACACCCGCAGGAAGACGGTCTCCCCGTCCCGCCAGCTGTCGGTCTGCTTGTCGTAGCTGCGGGGTGTGGAGGCGACGGTGAACGAGGCCACCGCCACCCCGCTGGGAGTGAAGCGGATCTCGGGGTCGGCGGTGAGGTTCCCGGCCAGGGTGATCGAGGTGTCCATCGGGGCGTGTCTCCTTGTCTCGAGTGCGTTCTTGCCTGATTCCTGGTGCATGGCAGGGGTTTGCGGCCGGGCGCGGCCGGCAGGCCTGGGCGCCCTGGACGGTGGCGGTGGGGTGGCGCTGGTCGCTCAGTCGGCGATCAGCCACACCTCCGGATCCGGACCGGTGTGGGTCAGGGGCTGGCTACGTTGGCGGCGGACCGCATACACGCCGGGGCCGATGTGCAGGTCGGCGTGCTCCTCGTGCGCCAGGACCGCGACCCCGCCGGGCGGGACGACCAGCACGCCGAGGGTCTGGCCACCGGGTGGCTGCGCGGGCGCCCACGCCACCGCGCCTGTGGCGGCGAGCACGGTGTGGGTGTGCCCGCCCGCGCCGCGGAGCAGCTCGATTCCAGCTGTGGGCACGAGTTGGCCGTCGAGCAGTGCCGCTGCCCGCGCCGCTACTGCCGCGCCGGCCGGCCAGGGCAGCACGAGCAGGTCACCCTGCGCCTGCGGCTCGGTCGCGATCGGGGGCTCGAGGTCGACGAACTGCGGCGGCTCCGCCGGAGTGTTGAGCAGTCCCTCCGGGCGGTCGTCCCGGTGCGGTCGGGGTGGGCTTTCGGGGTGGCCGTCCCGATGGCGATTCGGGTGGCGGTCGGTGCTGGTCTGTCGCGGCGGTGGGGTTGAGGCCGTGGGGTTGAGGGTTGGGCGGGTCATGGCGCGGTGTTCCTTTCCGTTGCTGTGATTGCGGTTCCGCAGGTGGCGTCCGCCGCTGCGGGTCCGTGGTCAGGTGCGGCGGGTCAGGCTCGTGTAGGTGGCCCGGGTGGTACGCAGCGGGTGGGTGGGGTCGTCGTAGGTCCAGGCCGCGGCGGCGACCGGGTCGCTCAGGTGGGCCGGGATTGGCACCGCGACGGTGTGGTGCCGCCCGTCCGGGCCGGGGGTGGCGTCGACGGCCAGCAGCACCCGCACGTCGCCGAAAGCGCCGGCCGGGTGTTCGGCCAGCCCCAGCACGTGCCGGGGTTGCCCGGGTCGGGCACTGGACCGGCCACCAGCCGTAGCCGGCCGGCATCGAGTTGCGCCTGCCAGCCGGCGTGCTCGGCGGCCGCCCACGCCTGGGCCGGGGTGGGACGGGCGGTGAGCCGGGCGGAGGCAGCGCGCGCTCGTGCGGTCGCGGCGGCCCGGGCGTGGGTCTGCCGGGCGGCGGTCTGGGTTCGGGTGACCCGGGCCTGGCAGATCACGATCACCGCGAGCAGGCCCGGGGCCACGACTACTCCGGCGTGGGCCAGGGCGTGATCGGTGGCGTGGGCTGCGGCGTGCCCGACGGCGCGCACTGCCAGTGCCGCCGCGAGACCGGCCAGCAGCAGGCCGACGATGCGACGGCCCCGTTTGGTGGTCGGTCCGGCGGGCATCAGGCCGCCCCCGGTCCGCGGCGGCTGGTCGGGGTGGTCATCGGATCTCCTCTGCGGGTGCCGCGCGCGGGCTTGGCAGCGGTGCGGGTCGTGGCGGGCGCGCCGGTGGTGGCTGGCCGGGTGCGGGCGCTGGGCCGAGTCGAAGCCGCACGCGGTCGGCCCGCTCGCGGGGCGGGTCTGCCGGCGCGGGCCGGGCGGGCGCTGGCCGTCCGGTGCGGGTCGGCCTGGCAGGGGCCGTGCCGGTCGCTGCCGGTGCGGGCGGTGTAGTCGCTGGCGACGGGCAGCCCGCAGACCGGGCAGGCGAGCCTGACGGGCCGAGCCGAAGCGGGCACAACGGCCTCGGGGACGGGATTTCCCGGGTCTCTGTTGGACGGCTTGTTCGTGCCCGCCGCGGCGGGTGCCCATCGCCCGCAGCACAGGGCCCGGCAGTCCTGCGGGTGGGCCGCCGGCCGCCCGGCGCGGACCGTCCACACCTGCCGCGTCCCGGCCGGAGGTGCGCCGCCGGGGTCGGGGAGCTGAACCCTGCCGCGGGCGGCCACCGTGTGGAAGCCGTTGCCGGTGGCCTTCACGCCCGGGCCCCGCTCGGCGCGGCCGGCGCCGGGATCTGGGGAACCGGGGCGGCGGCGCAGATCTCGCAGAGCTGGAACGGGGCCCCGGCCGGGGGGTGGTGCCAGACCAGGGTGGCGGCCCGGGTCCGGCAGGACTCGCACGGCCCGCCGCCGGAGACCTGCGCGGTGGGCGTGCCGCCGTGGTGGATCTGGTCGTGCCGGTCGGCCAGGAGCCGCGCCTCGGCCGGCTCGAAGGGCCCGGCGGACGTCTCGCAGGCCGGGCAGGCCAACACCTGCCCGCTCACCCGCCCGGGCTTTGCCGCCACGAGCGGGGCGGCCGCGGGGTGGACGAGGTCGGGCGTGCACCGGCGGGTCGGCGGGTTGATCGCCGCCCCCGCCGATGGGTGCAGGGGGTGGCGCGGCGGGCCGGCCGCGGAGGCGGGCAGCCCGACACGGCCTCGTCGGCCAGGTCGTCAGGGCCGGTCCGGTCCGGTCCGGTCGAACCCCGGTCCGGCCGGTCCACTCCCCCGGCGGCAGCAATACAT
>CAVUET010000009.1:0-328449 GCA_963740575.1 uncultured Actinomycetota bacterium
TCCCCACCACGTATTGCTCTCGCCGGCGTCGACTCCGCCAAGGTCGCCGCCTTGGCCGGCCACAGCGTCGCTGTACTCCACCGTGTCTACGCCCATGTCCTTACCGGTCGTTCAGGCGCAGCCCGTCATCAGATTGCCTCGATTCTCGGTCTGCCCGCCGACAGCAAGGAGGCGGGATCGGAGTAGACGGAGTCACCTGCTCCAGTCATGCCCGCAGCCGGGAGGACTCTGGAATTGGATGGTTCTGCTTCATGTACGCCGTGATCTTCGACAAGTCATCCAGCCCCCTGTGTTTCAGCAGAGCGATAAGGTCGGCGCCAGCCACGATCACGACGGGATGCCCGTCCTCGCGCACCTCGCGGTAGGCCTGATCGTGCACATAGGACGTCGTGACAAGCACGCCGAACTGGCGGTGCCGAAGCCGCGAGATGAGTCGCGAGACCTCACGAACACCGACGCTGCTGCCTGGCCTGTAGCACTTTGCCTCCAGGGCGAACTCCACCGCCACCGGATCACTGCGAGGTCCGATCAGTACTCGCCGACCGCGTCCCGCCCTCCATCCCGCCAACGACGAGTGACGTCGATCTTGTCGACGCTGGGCTGGCTAGAGCGCCACAGGTCGGCGGCGAAACTCTCAAACTCGTACGGGGTGTCATGGAAGTGCTCGTAAACCGCTGCGAGCAGGGCGGCGTCTGGGCCGGTGGGCAGTTGCTGAGCGCGACTGCGCACGATGACGGTCGGGGGCGCCAGGAGAGGGGTGTAGGTGCGGGATTGGACCCAGCTTCGCCATGGGTCCGGGCAGGTAGACCCGAGACGCGTGCCCGCGATCACCTCCTCTAACCAAGCACGGTCGATTGCTGGGACATCCAAGACCGTGAACACCGCGCGGTAATTTTGGAACCGGACGCCAGCAGTGGTCCTCCACACCGCGACTAGCTCCTCCTGGTCGATGAGCCGCTCGGAGCCTGGCGCCAGCAACCCCCGGAACCTCACGTCGCGTGCTGATCCCGGCTTGTCGAACAGCAACAGAGGCGGGACCTGAGCCCGCTGCTCAGCGCCTTCGCGCGACGACTGGAAGATCTTCCGCAGTAGCGCGTTCCCCTGCCTGGGTGTGTCATGGAGCTCGCGGCCGGCCCTCCGGTTATCCCCGAAGTACGTGAATAGTCCGGTGTGCACGTCCAGAGAGTCGGGCCAGTCCGGCTCGGCCCCGCTGGTATAGAGGACAACCAGCCGCACCGTGTTGTCTCGAACGCTGCCCAGGTATCGGAACCCACCTTGGTTGCCGACGGGGAGCAGCTGGGCAAGGGGATCGTCGCCGGCGTGGCCCGCGGAGCCGCCTTGGTAGCGGCGGTCCAAGATCAGACTTGAGTGCTTCAACTCGGAGAACGCTACGAATCCATGGTCGTACACGGCCGTAGTCTGTCAGCCGCCTGGGCCGCAACGCGTGACCGCGGACGAGTCGTAGTGACTGGCGCGGGTGCCTCCGTGCCTTGACTCAGCGAGTCGGTTTGTAGTGGTTGAGATCTCTGATCTCGTGAGCGCCAAACCAGCTTGATCGTCCTCAACAACCGGCACCTGCGCTCGCCGATCTCCGCCCCGTCTATCCTCCCGTCGTCGCCGGGCATGTCGACATCGCGCGTCAGCAGGCTGCCAGCACGCCCTGCCGTGATCCGCTGACGATCACTCTGGGGTGGCGGGAGGTGCTTGGACTTCTGCGAACAGGCTGTTGATCGCCAAGCCGGCGGCCGTCATGTCTTGGTGCTCCCAGACACGGATCACGCGCCAACCGGACCCTGAAGCCGGGCATCCGTCTCCCGGTCTCGAACCACATTGCGGCGTAGCTTGTCCCGCCACCAGACGGCGTTCGCCGTCGGTGTGGTGCCGTGCAGCGGGCAAGAGTGCCAGAAACATCCGTCGACAAAGATGGCGATCTTCCGGCGGGTGAACGCAACATCTGCCCGGCGCCTGATGCCCGGGAGGACGGGGAAGTCGACCCGATAGCGGAGGCCGAGTCGATGGAGCTCTCGTCTCAGCTCCAGCTCCGGCTTCGTGTCGCGCCGCGCCTGCCTCTGCATTCGAAGGAGCGCTTCCGGAGAAGACGCCGGCGGCGGGCGGGTCATCAGATGTAGGCGAAGGTCGTGTCATATTCGTTGGCCATGCGGACGATCATGCTGTCGTAGTTGAACGGGTCGCCCGGCTGCGGTGCCGGGGGCGCAGTGATCAGGTGCACGGGGCTGCCGTCGTTGCGCAGGTCGAGGACGGTGATGCCGATGCCGTCGAAGCCGACGCCGGAAGCGGCGGATCGACGGAGGATCTCGGCGACCTTGGTGATCACCCGCTCGGTGTCGCCGGGCTGACGGTGGGTGCTGATCTCGTACACGCCCTCGACCTTGCCGCGGCTGTTGATGATCGGGGACACGAACTCGGTCGCGGCGTTGACCTGCACGTATCCGATGGCCAGGGCCTGCCGGGAGGCGCCGTGTACGCACAGGTGGGAGGAGTTGAGCTCGTCGTACAGGCGCGGTAGCGACTTCACGTGCGCGGTCATGCAGGCCTTCGCCTCAAGGGCAACCAGCACAGCCCCGACGGTCGATGCCACCGGAACAGCGGGGAGTGCGGCGAGGATGGCCTGCTCGGCTTCGGTGAGGGGCGCACCGTAGTTGCTGGCGAGGTCGGCGAACTGACTAACGGTGCGAGCGGTGTCGGTGCTGGGCCGGGCGATGACGAGGTCGAGGTCCTTCTTGCGGCCGGTGGCGAAGTCGACCATGGTGTGGTTGACGCCCATCACGATCTTGCCGTCGGTGGCGTGTCGGCGCAGCAGTGAGGACGTGGTGAGCAGGTCGAGCGCTACGCCCCAGCTGCCGACCTTGCTGTGCCGGTCGGACCGGGAGTGGTACTGCCACTGGTTGCCGTACCTGTCCGGTGGCCCCGGGATCTCGAGGAAGCGCGCCAACAGCGCAGGTCCGAGCACCCTGGTGACCTTAACGCGCAGGTGAGCGGGCGCCTACACCGCCAGCGGCGCGGCGGCCGGCGCCATCAAGTCGGCGTGGTCGCGGATGTGGTCGCGGAACCCCGGGTGCCGGCCGAGGTTGCCCTTTTCCAGCCGGCCGAGGAAGCCGGCAGTGCCGCGGTGACTCAGCGGAAGGGCCTGGTCGGCGTCCATGACGTCGAGCAGGTGCTGGTAGGGACGGTGCAGCGGGTACTCCGAGACCGGGACCGTCCAGACCTGGCCGTGCTCGCCCCAGGCTGCCGTGGGCCAGGCGCCCACCTGCGTCCAGGGCCTGCTCGGGAGGTCGAACGTGCCCGGTTCCACCAGCCGTGCCGCTACCCAGGCCGCCACGCCGACCGTGACGGCGTTGCCGACCAGCTTCCAGCGCGGGCCGTTACGCCCCGTCGCAGTCTCCGCTGGCTCGGTCCAGCCCCGCGGGAACCCCTGCAGTGCCTCGGCGTCCTCGATCCGCGGCGTGACGATCCGCCGGCCAGCTGCGGCACCGGGCACCCACACCGCAGGCGGAGACGGGATACCGATGGTCGAGCCGGCCTTCAGCGTCGGGATCGCGTCCTGCGCCCACCCGAGGCCGCCGCGGCCCTCGGTCCAGTAGAAGCCGAACGCGTCCTCGGCGAAGTCGGTCGCCGGCGGGTCGCCGACGTCGTCGGCGAACAGCACCCCGCGCGGGTCGTGGGTCCGCGACGCGACCAGCAGCACCCGCCGGCGCCGCTGCGGAACCCCGGTGAACCGGGAGTCCACCACTCGGTAGGCCCACCGATACCCGAGCGTCTCCAGCTCCCCGACCAGGTACCGCATGGCCTCGCCCCGGTCCAGGGCCAGCATGTTGGGCACGTTCTCGATCAGCAACCAGGGCATCCGCTGCCGCTGCCGCTTCGTCAACGCCAGGGCGTCGAACACATGGGAGACCAGGCTCGATTGACTTCCGGTGATCCCTGCCGTGCGGCCCGCCTGCGACAGGTCCGTGCAAGGGAAACCCGCCGCCAGGACATCGATGCCAGCCGGGATGCTCCGCAGCTCGCGCACGTCCGGGTGAAGCGGCACATCACGGAACCGAGCAGCGAGCACCTGCTTCGCAGGCTCCCACCACTCACACAGCAGCTCGGTCTGGACCCGATCACCGAGAGCCTGCCGGAAGCCGCGCTCGATCCCGCCGATGCCGGCAAACAGGCCAACGATCTTGACCGGACGCGACACGCGAGCTCCCTCCGACCGCTTACAGCTCCTGGCCGCACGCTATCCGTTCTCGCAGACATTCTCGAGAACCGAACGCAGCCTGTCGCAGAGACCGTGCTCCATTCCGCGCCTTGAGCTCTGCTGGGGAGGGCCACCGCTGTCGGGCGGTTCAGAGCGAGATAGCGCGGGAGTCCGGGTTGTGGCAGGCGCTGCCTGACGCCCCCAGGCTCCGGCAGAAATCACCGATGACTGTCGCTAGGGACTGGAACGGACTCCCACGCCGCCGCTTGGGCGGGCCGCAGCGTCGCCGTTCTCCACAGGGTCTACACCCATGTCCTCACCGGCTGCTTCGCTCAGGCACGTGCCCAGTTGGCCCAGATCATTGGCGTGTGTAGCACCCCACACGCTCTCAGGGCGCTGGATTCAGCACAGGATCAACGCCGCTTCCGTCCTCAGCAGCGTCGAGTCTCCTATTGACACCTCAGAACCGTCTCGTGTGCTGGTTAACCATCCCCGTCCGAGCTCGCGGTGGCGGCCCCCATTGCTCCGCCAACGCTTGCGTCGCAGCTCATGGTAGGACACGGTCTGTCACGGCCGCGTCTGGATCCAAGTGGCGAATCCCGAAGAGTCAACCAAGCGTGGGCCGCGCGAGCCCTCGGGCTGGACGTCGCCACTCCTCGCCCTGATCCCAGGAGCGGGCGAACAGGGCGAGGAGTGGCGCCAGACACCCTCGCCTCCGGTTCGTGACAATCCGTGGGGGAGTCCATAACCTGGTGTGGAGCAGCGCTCAGGTCTACCGCCACTCTAGGGTCGAACAGCACCACGAACAGTGCGCATCACAGACGACGGCGAGGTGAGCGGGTTGCACACGATGACCGGGTCTCCACTTCACAGTCACGGTGCTCGACGAGCTGCAACGGGCGGCTCAGGAGCGCGGGACCTTTCGCTGGCACTGTTCGCTGCCCGCGTTGCCGCGTCGGCCCGTCGGTCCACTGCGGGCATCCCGCTTGAGGAGGATCGTGACCTTGTAGTGCTTAGACGCGCTCGGGATCTCCTCCTGACTTCGGCGGCGCTTCTCCGATCGAGCACCCTTGGATCAACCCCCGAAGAGGCGGAGTCCTACGCCTTCGTTCGATGGACCCGCACAGCTTTGCGCACAAGTGCCCAACACCGTTCCAAAGGAGACCCCGCTCAATCTGGCGCGCTTGAGGAGTTTGCCAGCAAGGTCAACTTAGTCCTTGCTTCTGACGGCGACGCTAGAGCTATCGAAGCCGCGCAAAACCTGCAACTCCTGTTTCAAGCAGTAAGCAACGTTGCCCTATCGGAAGTTGGACGCGGGGGCGACACTATCAGCGGGCGAACCTTGGTTGCAGTGTCTTGACTAGGCCACTCTCAAACCCCTTTCTCGACTCAATCTTCCAGCGAGCATACGCGCTAGACGCGTATGTTGAGACTCTTCGAGCCGAAAACGCTGGAGCTGCACCGGGTACGCTGCACCTCCTCACTCTCTTCGCCGCCTACGGACCTGCAATCCGCAAGCAGGCCTCGATTCTCTCGATGGGCGATCCGGACCCAACCCAAGTCCTGAAACCACTATTGGGTCACGTACGTCGCGTGGAGGGGCTTATTGATCAGTTCTTCGCCAAGGACTCCTAAAGCGTTCCCCGATCCCTTCTCTCCGCCGTCGAGCGAGAACTTCAAGCCTTAGGTATTCGTCGCGAACCAGTCCTCGTTCTGGGTCCGCCGCAGAACTTCGAGACTTACGTTGATGACCTCCACTCCCTGGTTTTTGGTGATCTTGACCTTGTCGAGAGACCGGAAAAGACCGACTCTCCTCCTGTGATCAGCCTCCCATACCTCGAGGGCACACGCTCTCTCTGGCAACCGGCAGTTGTGGGCCACGAGGTCGCGCATCTCGCTCTTGCGAACAGCTCTTTGGTGCAGGACCTTGGTACGGATGAGTGGCTCGACCTCGCTGGGCTAGACACCAATGCGTCGTTCCCCTACTGGATCAGCAGACTCTCAATCGCCCCTCCCTGAACTTCGGGGCACGCTTCGATCGTGGATCACCGAGAATCATTTCGCGATCTTCAGGCGTACCGCAGATTTGGCCCCGCGGCGATAGCGGCCCAGTCCGAATTCCTGCTCTCAATCGGAGCGACCGACTTCGCCAGTGAAAGCCACCCTCCGGCGAGTCTGCGGATCTCGTGCATGCTCAGGGCTCACGGCGATGGCCACCCGAACTTCGAACCATCTATCGCGCCTTGGCGTCCATTCGCCGGCATTTCCGCTATCGAACAGCGCGATTCCATTGTGCACCTTCTCAGGTCCACAATCGAGTCTCGATTTCGACGAATTATGGATGGCAATCAGTGGACTCCCCGGTAACGAGTATCAGTTCGAAAAGCGATGGGAGACGATTCGGAGTCTCGCCGATCGGCTGGAACGCCACGTGCCAGCCATCGAAGGCCTGGGGCAGGTGGATCCACAAGACATTCTGAATGCTGGCTGGCTCGTAAGAACACGGGGGCCAGAGACTGCCTTACCCGGTGATCGCGCCGACATGCTCGTTCTAGACAATCTCGTTGGAAAGGCACTGGACAGTCTGAAATTCTTTGAGATGTGGGGGACACAAGAGAGTCGACAACAGGTCTTGAGTCGTCCGGAGTCTCCCGCGGGCAGGCCGGAACCCGTCATTCCAGTCGGGGCAGTGCTTTCCGCTACTGAGATTGATAGACGGCTCGATCATGGGCTTAACGATGTTGCTCTATCAACTCACACGGGACTCGTTGTCACCCCAAGGCTGCCTGGCGCCGCACAGGGCACGGGTCTCGACGTTCGCCTTTCGACGAAGTTCATCATCTTTCGACGCTCGTCGACATCTACATTTGATGCTCTAGACCAGCGTCAGCACCCACGAGACATGCAAGAGTGGGTAGAGAAAGAGTGGGGAGGTCAATTCATCCTGCATCCTGGGGAGCTTGTCCTTGCGGCCACGCTTGAATACCTTGTCATGCCAGACGACCTCACAGCGCAGGTAATCACGCGGTCCTCGTATGGCCGACTTGGCCTTCTCACTGCTACAGCAGTGCAGGTGCACCCCAACTTCGTGGGCTGCTTGACTCTGGAGTTGGTCAATCTGGGGCAGATGCCCTTGGCGCTGTCGCCCGGTGAGAGAATAGCTCAGCTGGTCTTCCAAACCGTTTACCCCACCTGCCGGCACCTCCGGACAGAAATACGAGTACCCGGTCGGACCGCAGTTCTCGCGAATTAAGGAAGACGTTGACGGAGAGCAGCTCCAGCGCATGCGCCAAGGACGACGACTCTAGCCAGTTACGGTCGCGAACACTCCATTGATGTCGTCCAGGTGTGAGAAGAATTCGGACGTGCGGAGCTAACTGTCAGAAGGAGACACCCGGCATCCCGCGATGTCACCGTTATCGATTCCGTCACCGATATGGATCCAGCCCTTCCCGGAATCCTCACTGCATGCAGGATCTGCCTAGTCCCCGACGCGCCCCTCTCTGTAAGCACAACGTTAATCCGTTCGCCTTCCTTCAATCCCTCCACGCCCACACTTACTCCGATTCGGACGTCGCCGTGGGTGGCCGGTGCTCTGTCCAGAGCGAGTGTTGACGTTGCTCCGGGCCGATCGACCAGGGAAAGAGCGACGCCCGCGCCAATTGTAATCACGCCGCAGGCGAGGAAGACCCCTGCGAGCTTAGCGAAATCCAGCAGACGGAATTCGCGTCGGTACCATTCCTCAACCTCAAGAAGGTTGTCAAGGTTGAGATCTGAACGCCGTATCACTAAAGGCACAAAGGCTAACGGCAGAGCCAGGAGTACGAACATGTAACCGATAGCTAGGACCCATATGACCGATGCGCTATAACTACCTGGAAGTCGGGCGGAGACGCCGATGGCCGTCATCAATGTCGCGACAAGCGATGTCGCACCGATGGTGTTTCTTGCGTTAACATTCACTCTTGCAAGAGACTTCTCCGGAGCTAACTCCTCGGCTGCCTTGACCCAACGACGAGCTGCTGCCGAAGCAAATCGCCCACCAGTTGTCATGGAATCCACTGCCCAGAGCACTCAACATCGTGGCCGTCTGCAGTGCCGTCGGGTCCTTTGCATTCAACTACTATGAGAAAGGGAGTTGATCCTTTCCGCCGCTTTCGTTTATAGGAGAAGCCAAAGGAGGTTACGGGCTGGGCACCCCTCAGCAATGCGGACAGGACGAGCTCTGTTAGGTCGTGATCGTCACCCGGGCAGCGAAATTCTTCCGGTGTGGTCTGCGGCACAGTTTCCCTCCGGGTTCCACGTCCTAACGCCGGGCCTCAGTAGAGAGTGGCCTCGGAACGTCTATTCCCCTCGATGAAGTGCTTACTCAAAGAGACTTGTTGCATTTGATAATGGGAGCGCAGGTCACTCCCGTACAGTCGATCCGGTTCGTCAATCATGCGCTCAAAAGTGAGTTTGCACACGTTTTGACCATGTTCGATGCCGAAAGGAACATCGTGGGCCCTGACTTCGAGGGCCGCCTTGCTCCCATGCATTTCCATGCCGCTCAAGTCATGCCCGAACCCCGGGTCGAAGAAGCCCGCATAGTGCGTTCGAAGCTCTCCACTTGTGGGATCGTAGGCAGTCATTTCCGCGGCGTACCCAGGCGGGATTCGTATTCCGTCTCGAGACATCAGAAGGTAGAACTTCTCGGGCTCAAGTAGCAGCATCATTGTCTTGGGACTCTCAGCCTTGACTGGATCCCAAAAGGGTGCAGCGTGATGATTGTACTTTCCCAGATCGATGAGGCCGCTATGTTCCCTTGCGCGGTACGCCGGACGCGGCCCACTCAGGTCAATCCCTAAGAAGAGGCCCGCCCCGATTGTAATCTCATCGGCCCGCAAAGGGCGGCCATTCCTGAACAGAAGGTGGGTTTGCTCGTGGAGTCTCCCGATCTCGGAGTCAGACAGGATGGAACTCCCGGACATGAGTCGAAGTTGGTTTAGCGTTAGGCCCTCTTGTACCTTGACGGTGAATGTCCTAGGGACTACCTCCAGAAAGAGCGGCCCGTGGTATCCAGGCGGAATCTCGTCGAAGAATTGACCGCGGTCAGTGACAACTCGAGTGAAGATGTCTAGCCGCCCCGTTGAGCTCTTTGGGTTGGCCTTGCCGTGCATATGAGGCGGCAGCTCTAGCGACTCAAGCAGGGGAACCAAGTATGGGCGGTTGCGCTCAAGCAAGGCACCTTTTCCGGAGAGGTCCACTTCGTCGATGAAGTACCCATGGCCGTACATCTTGTCAAGCACGCGTTCCTGGTTGGGAAGGAAGCTGCACCTGAGTCTGTAGGCAACGGGTCCGAGGCGCAGATCTAAACTCGCGGGCTGAATGTTGTCGGGAGGGATGGGACCACCGTCGCACCGAACCAGGCCCTTGTTGATGGCTGCATCGATGTGCTGGCTTGCCAGGACTCCGGCCTGTTCTGGGCCAAGTCCGCTACTCATCGTTGACAGGCCGATGCTTCAGCATTGACGCGAGAGGTGATATGTAGCGATCTGTACTCAGGGCGAAACAAGTGAGACTGCAGTACAAACCGTCACGTAAGCGCCCTGATCCGTAACCCGCGGGCCCGATGGGGTGGCCGCACAAGTCGCACCTCCTCTGAGACGCTTCAGGGGTCTGTCGTTCCACGGCGCCCACTGTGCCACGTACTGGCGGCGCTTGGACCCGTGCCGGAGAGGATACGGGGCCTCGGCTACGAGGCGCTGGCGCCGTGCCGGGGTCGTGGATCCGGATCCGTTGGGGAGCGTGGAGTGGGCGCCTCCCTCTGATGCGATGTAGGAGCGGGGCCTCGCTCCTCGTGTCCCCGGCGGATGCTGGGTGCTCACGTCTACGACGAAGGAGGCCCCTGTGTCTGAGTATGCAGGGCAAGCAGTACGTGGGGGTCGATCTACATCGGCGTCGCACGGTGCTGGTGCGCACGACCGATTCCGGTGAGGTGTTGGAGTCGGTCCGGATCCCCAACGACGTCGACTCTTTGCACCGGGTGCTGGCCCGCGCCGGGGAGACCCCGAGGTGGTTTTGGAATCGACCTACGGCTGGTACTGGGCGGTCGACGCCTTGCAGGCAGCCGGGCGCGAACGTGCACCTGGCCCACCCGTTGGGGGTGAAGGCGTTCGAGTATCGGCGGGTCAAGAATGACGTGCGGGACGCTAAGGACCTGGCGGACCTGCTGCGGATGGGCCGGCTGCCGGAGGCATGGATCGCACCGCCGGCGACCCGGGAACTGCGTGAGTTGGTCCGTCACCGGGCCAAGCTGGTCGGCCTACGCAGCAAGTGCAAGGCCCAGGTACACGCTGTGCTGGCCAAGTGCGGGATCCAGGTCTCGCTGACCGACCTATTCGGCATCGGCGGGATGGACCTGCTCGACCGTCTCGAGACGCGGCCGGCTGCCCGGCCCGTACCTGGCCCGGGTCCGTCTCGCTGCGCCGGCTGATCGAGGACCTGGACTTCGAGATCGACATGTTCGCCGGCATCGTCCGTGGACGGCTGGTCCGCGACCCCGGCTATCCGCGGTGCAGACAGATCCCGGGGATCGGCCCGGTCCTCGGCGCGGTGTTCGTCGCCGAGATCGGCGACGTGCACCGCTTCCGCACCGCCGAGCAGCTGGGCTGCTGGGCCGGGATGACCCCCAAGCACCACGAGTCCGACACCAAGGTGCGCCGGGGCAGGATCACCAAGCAGGGCTCCCGGCTGGTCCGCTGGGCCGCGGTGGAGTCGGTCCAGACCCTGCCCAGCCCACACCGTCGGTGCCTTCCGGGACCGGGTCGCTGCCCGCCGGGGCACGCAACATCGGCGTGGTCGCCGCCGCCCGCCGTCAAATCGAGTAGGTCTACTACGCGCTGCGCGACCACCACGTCCGCGCGCTCCAACCACGACCGACGACCCAGCTGCGGCCGCGGCGTGAGCACCTCCCGAGAACTCGGTCGGACGCGGGTCGTGCAGGTCATGACCCCCACGCCGTCGTCCCCGACAGTTGCGGGAACGACACCGGCGAGGTCGCTCCGTTCTGATTGACCCCGTCGACCGGAGCACCGCGAACCCCATCATGCCCGCCACCAGATCGACACGGGCGAAGGAATGACCGGCAGCCTCACCCGGGCTTGCCGACCGCCGGGCCCACCGGCACTGATGAGCGCACCGCCCAACACCCCGCACCCCCCGGGAGCCGACAGCGATCTTCTCCGCCCTCCACATCGTCTGCCGAACGGCGCCGACCTCAAGGCCCTCCGGCCGCTGACGCGGTCGCGCTCCGCGCGAGCCTTGACCCCGACGCCTACTTCGGCATGTCTGCCGGGACGCGAAGAAGCCCCAACCCCGGTCACCGACACCCTTGACGCACCGCGCTCCTTCAGGAATGACCTGCATATACCGCTGGAAGGTGAGCCGGCTGAACGGCGCGGACGCGCAGTGGGGCACGGCGCCTGCTGCGTCTTCGGGTCCGTCGCCGCCCACCGCTCAGCGACCTGCTCTGCCCACCGGTTCGAGTTCGAGACAGTCTCGGATGCCGCGAGATCGAGTCCGGACGCGGCGCCAGGCGGCGGGATCGGTGACGGGAGATCGCACCAGGTCCTGAGCAACCACTTGTACCACCTGCAGGCGTCTGAGCTGCGCCGATGTCTGCGGAGGGCCCGGTAATGTTGCCCGTGCTCATCGGCCACCGCGACCCTCCATGGTCGTAAGTGCCGCCGAGCCGGAGCGTCCGCGTATCAGGCTGTACGCTGCCGTGGGCATCTTCGGGTGGATCGAGACCGGCACCGATCCGAGCGGACGCCAGCGCTCGCGGAAGATGCTGTCCTGGACCCTCGCGTTGCGCACGGCGGGGTGGTCGCACGGGCCGCTCGTCTCGTCCATTCTGACCCGACCTGTCTCCGTCGGAGTACCGGTCGGGTCCGTAGTCAGCTCGCAAGGGGCCGGCGCGCCACCCAGGTCGCCGGAGCTCATGTCCAGCCTGTCCGGCGGCTAACGACTATCCACGGTCGTCCCCCTGGTTCGTGACCCATGCATGCCCGCGGGACGTCACAGAGCGGCATCCGTGCAGGTCAGCGCCAAGAGCGAGGCGAGCCTTGAGAATCGCTGAATGGGGGCCCCCTCCCGTTCCAAGGGTTCGAATCCCTTGCCCTCCGCCTTGCCCTCCGCCTATTCAATTAGGTCCTTGACCAGCGGGTTTGCTGGCCTGCCTGATCACCGGCGAACGGTCAGGCGTTGGAAGAGCCATGGGTACAGAACTTGATCATCCTCGGTGTCACGTTGATGGGCCTCGCAAAGCGCTGCGAGGGTGCTGTGGAAGGTCAGCCGCTGCGCGGTGCAGCCCGCGCCCCGCTCCGGGGTCATGGGACATCGAGTCGGCCCACGACGCAGCCGAGCTGAAGCGGTTGAGGGCCGCGGCGCGTCAGTGGCTGGCCGCCGGACACGAGAAGATCACCTTATGATCTGCTGGCCAGTCCGCCGCGGCGGGGGGACGCGTCTGCGTTGCCGATCACCTCTGCGTCAGTCCTGACCGGTGAGGAGGTCAAGCCATTGATCGCGGAGCGTGGCGCTCAAGTCGTCGTGGAAGAGCCGGTAGACCGTTGTGTCGTCCTCCTGGTCGGTCACGAGGTAGCCGCCGATGCGGGTACGGAGCAGCCAAGCGATATCGCGGTCTCCGTAGGACCGCACCCAATCTGGGTGCAGCGGATCCTCGGCGACGGCGGTGGCCACACGGGGCCAGACGTTCCGCCATGGGATGCCTCGGCCGAAGGCGAAGGCGACGGCTCGTAGGATGTGCACAACGCGGAGGCGGTCCTCCGGACTGAAGTTCCGTCGCAGGTCCGTGCGGAACACCCCGAGAACGCCGTGGCTGATGGATGCGCGCCATGCGAGGTCGTTGGCGTCGATGACCGTCGGCCGAGTGGCCAGCTCCTCGGCAGCCAGCTTGGCCACGAGGAACGAGGTGCCTGCGGCGTCGGCCAGCGCCTCGGCGATATCCTTGACGGCCTGATCGTCCGCACGGTACGGGGAGCCGCGAGGGGCACGGAGCAAGCCGACGACGTAGTCGATCAAATCGCGTCGCATCCACCAGGGCGACTGGTCGACTGCGACACGGTGCTCGTTGTCCACGGCGAGCGTCTCGGCGATCACATCCGCGATGGGCCGGCGCAGCTCTAGGAGCGGCGAGCCTGCCTGCTCCCCGTGATGACCTCCGGTGGTCCGGACGGCCACCAACAGCCTGACCCGTGGTGGTGCGTTGGCCGGTTGCAGGTTCTGCAGGACCCCGGTGACGACCTGTGCCGCCTGACTGGCCTCGTCGAGGGCGTCGATGACGATGGTCACCGGTCGTCGGCTGGGCGCGCTGATCCACTCCTGCCATAAGGTCTGACTCTTCTCGAGCGGAGGGTCTTCCGTCGCAGCGATGGCTCCGACAGCGCGACAGAGTTGGGCCATGATGTCGGCTGCGTTCTTGCCGGTGGCGAGGACGGCGGCGTCGACGGCAGCCAGTGGTGGCCGCAGGTTGTCAGGGACCTGCCGCACGTGCTCCGCATGCAGGGTGCAGAATGTCTCATTGCTGAGCGTGACCAGCCGGCAAGGGCAGGGGACTTGCCGCTGCCTGCCCTGCCGGTGACCAGAAGGGTGCCCGGTGCGCCGGTGGCCGCGGCGATGAGGCGCGTCATCAGCTCGGCGCGCCCGCTGAACAACCAGCCGGGTTCGTCGGACCTGGTCGCGCCGCGGCTACGCGGTCCCCAGTGCGCCTCGAGATCCGCTGCGGGAAGGGACGTCTGCTCCCGCGGGCGGTAATGCGGGTTGGGCAGACAGACGTGGGGACCAGAGGTCTGGCTGCCGTAAATCGCAACCGCCCTCTGATCCGGGAGCCGGCGATTGATCTCATCGACAAACGCGTCAACCGTGAGGTAAGCCTGCTCCAGGCCGAACTTCGCGCCCACGTCCCCGCCGAGCTCGGAGAGCAAGGCCGTCACCGCCCTGGAGAACGCCCCGACAGCGGCCTCCTGGTGCCTCGTCGCGCTGGGGAGGATGAGCCACGTCGCGGGAAAGTCCTTCTCGGAGTCGAGTAGTTCCCTGACCACGCCCCCGGCGAAGCAGACGTCGAGAATGACCAGCAGACGCTCGATCTTGGTATCCCGCAGCCAGCCGAGGAGTTGCGCGGTCCGCAGACCCGTCGCGTCCAGCCTCTGGGGGTCGGTGTCGTGCAGCATCAGCCAGTGGCTGAGGCCGTCGGTGTCACCATGGCCAGTCACTAGCAGGACGGCGGCGTCGCCCTCATCCCACACCACGCTCGGGTCCGGATTGCGCAGAGCCGCTCTGATCTGATCCTCGGTGGGGTTGTTGCGCAGCGTCTCGTACTGCGGCGTGAACCGGCGGTTCTCTAAGCTCGGGTCGCATAGCCATTTCTCGAAGGCCTTGACCTCTTCGCGGACGCCGGGAAGATCCTCGAGGCCGCTGTCGTAGGTGGAGGTGGCAATCGCCACAAAAGTGGCGACGGAGGATGGCTTCGTCCGCCCCTTGGCCCACCCGTTCGTTCATCGGTCCACCGGTTCGCCGAGGTGTGGGAGAGCGTCGAGGAGGGGACGCCCGGTCTGCGCCTTTCCGAGATACCGCTCGACGGCGTGTGCGTCGGACTGGTTCCTGACGCTGTCGTCGTCCTCGACGCCGGGCCAGAAGGGTTTCAGGCCGCCGCCCGTGGTGACAGGGTCGTGAGGATCCCGCAGATTCACCCATCTCTGAATCGACGGCGGTAGGCCGTCCGCTCCGAGGCTCGGGTCGGGCATCATCGCGCGCACCGTCCTCAGGCTGAGCGGCGACCCGAGCGTCAGGAACAGATCTAACTGATGGTCAGGGTGCTGGCGCAGGAACTCGAACGCCGCGACCGATCCGAGGGAATGACCGATCAGCACCCGGCACCCGGGCTCGACCGCAGCCGAGACCCTGGCGTCTGCCTGCTGCTTGAGTTGCTCGTCGAGAAGATAACGGCGAACCTGCTTGAGCTCGCCGAGGAACAGCAGCGACGCCGTGCGCGAGCCGAAGTGCCGGTCCAGCCGGCGCAGCATGGCAATGATCGGCCCGGGGAGGCGGGTCCTCGCCTTGGTCTCGCCGAGCGGGTCCGCCGAGCAGCTGTCGTCCTGCGCCGCGGAGACCTCGTCGACGAGAGGACCCAGGTCTTCGGCGTCCGCTTCGGTGAAGTCGACCTTCGGCGCTCTGGTGCCTTTCGCCCCGGGCCTGCCCGGCAGGAACAGATCCCCGTAGAAAGCGGCGTCGATGGTCGGCAGCGCCACCGGATGCCCGATGGCGCGTTCGAGCCCGTCCGCCAGGGGTCGTGACCAGGCTGCGATCATCTGATGCCGGCCGGACTGCTGATTCAGGATGCCATGGACCCCAACGGTCTCTGCCACGCTGCTCTCTCCCTCGACGGCGGGCGCCGTGCCACGTGCAGTGCCGGACTGCTCACTCCGATAGGTGACGCCGCACGAGGATCTCTTTCGAGGTCCAGTACTCAGACGGTGCCTGCACCAGCGACTCCAACCATCTGATCTGCCCGGCGAAGTACTCGTGCTGCGGATCCTCGCCGGCAATGACCCAGATCGGGCTGTCCGTGCCTCGACGGCCGTGGCCGTACAGCATGACGCGGCACACGTCGTCTATCTCCTCGACGGCAAAGGCGCAGGGAAAGTTGAACGTGTAGACGGAGACTCCGGGAATGCGGCTCAAGGGGTCCAGCACCAGGCTCTGATACCTCTCCGGATCTCCCCATTGCGCGGTCACAGGTTCCAGCCGGAACCTGTCCCGGCGGGAGGCGCAGAAGGGATCCATGGTGTAGACCACGACGGGAATCCTCGAGGCGGCCTCGGTGATCAGCGGGGTGAGCGCTGGGCTGACGTAGTAGTTCCTGGTCAGGCCGAACAAGTTGATCTGCCGCCGCGCCGAGCGGATGCGGGAGCGCAGATCCTCCTCTGAATTCTCGTCGGTCTGCGGGAACGTCCGAACGATCCCGGCACCGGTCGTCGGCACTCCCACTGGGTCAGTCGCCATCTGAGTCGCCCTTAGATAAGAGATCCCACCGGACGTAGGCGAAGACGTCCTCACCGGCAATGACGACTCCGGGTCGATCGTCGGGACAGCTGATGGACCACACGGTGCCCGGCACCGGCAGCGGCTCGACCACGGCACGCCCGGTGCGCAGATCCCAGACCCTGACCGTCCGGTCCGTGGCTGCCGTCACTAGCACGGCTGAACGGGACTGACCCGCAATGGCGACGGCGGTGACCGCGCCGGTATGGCCTTCGAAGACGCGCTCCTTACCTCGGCCGGCGCCCAATGGCAAGATCCGAACCGTGCGGCCGCCCCCGGCTCTGATGGCGGCGACGCACACGAGGTCGCCGTCGACGAAAGCGGCGTCGAGGGCTGTGACCGCATGCTGGGGGACTTGAGGAATTCCAAAGTCGCTCGTTTCCTGACCAGTGGCGGCGTCCCAGACGTGCAGGCTCGTGTTCCTGCTCACGCCCACGACGACGGCGCGATCACGGTTCGCCGCGGCAGCGAGTGCCGTGATAACGACTCCCGGGCGCTGTTCCGGCAGGCGTTGGCAGCCGGTGCCGAGATCCCAGAACCGAACGGTGCGGGGCTCTGCCGAGGTGACGGCGATCGACGTTCCGTCGGGCAATGAGCACACCGCGAACGCTACGAGCTGCGCGTGCGTGACGGACACCGGGGAGGCCGTGGCCGGACGGCGGTCGCGCAGCGGGGCGAGATCCCAGACGTGCAAGGTGTCCTCGCTACAGGTGACGGCGAGCGGTGAGGCGCCGGGCGCCTGGGCCGTGCGCACGCCGAGGACGCCCGGATCCTCGGAACTCGAGACTGTCTCCCCAGTCTCGAGGGTCACAACGACCCGGTGGTCGTCAGAGAGTTGCGCAACGGCAGACCCCCGCAGCCAGTGGGTATGGGTCGGTGTCCCCACGCCCATTTCCTGCCCGTCGTCCAGCCGCCAGGTCCGCAGGAAGTACCGGTGCCTGCGCCCCCCGAGGTGTTCCGGGGTGGCATTACCTCGCGTCTTGTGAGCCTCGGCGGCACGCAGTGCCGGCTCGAGGTCCCAACTTCGCGTGCTGTCCTCCGCCGCGCTGAACACCAGCGGTCGTCCGGAGTCGGTGGGCGCACACGACAGCGCAAGAACGGCGGACGTGTGGCCGTCGATCGGATCCGTGAGCAGTCGGCCATCCTCGAGGTCGAGCAACCGTAACCGCCCAGCGGCGTCGCCCAGAACGATCACGGCCTGCCGGTCCATGCCCGGATAAGCCACGAGCGCCGTGACCTCGACATCCTGCCGATACATCGATGCAGGCCGATGCGTCCCTCCCGGATGGCAGACCAGCACGTGCGTGGCGCCTGCTCGCGCCTCGCCCGCGACGACCGCGACCGACGTGCCGTCGCGCAGCGTGACCGTCGTGAGTGCGGTCGGCCGGAGGGCGAGCGGTATCTCGTGGTAGTCGCCCGAGCCTGGATCCCACACGCCCAGCCTCCCGTCGGCGGCGAGGGAGAGCGCGACGGCGTCGCCGTTGGGTCGGGGGAGTGCGGCCAGAGCGACGATCCGCCCGCTGTACGAGCCACGTTGGAGGGCTGGCGACCCGGACGAGACGTCCAGCAAGGAGACGAGCCCGTTCTGTCGTCCGACGAGAACGCGACCTGCCGAGGGCCACGACGCTAACGCCGTGACGGCGCTCGTCCCCTGGAATGCTGGCCGTCGGGCATCTGGTGCGTCGCTCGCTCCCGATTCCTCGTCGGGCACCGGCACGACGTGCACGGTGCCTCCCGAATCCCCGACGAAGGCGAAGGTCTGCCGACCGGGGGCCAAGCCGGCGAGCACGACAACAGTCGCGGGACCGTGGATACGCGCCCACCTGCCCGTGGCCGGATCGTTGACGACGACGCCCGTGGCCGATGCCGTCGCGACGACGATCCGACCGTCGTCCGCCGTCATGGCGTGCATGCCGACGATGTCCCGCCCGACGGTGACGATCTCGCTCTGCCCAGAGGCCTTGGCCCAGACGACTCG
Source organism: uncultured Actinomycetota bacterium (assembly GCA_963740575.1). Taxonomy (GTDB): domain Bacteria; phylum Actinomycetota; class Actinomycetes; order Actinomycetales; family Kineosporiaceae; genus CAVUET01. Next base: position 18,282 of record CAVUET010000009.1, read on the forward strand.
CCATGAGCAGGGGAAGAGGCCCTGAAGGTCATGACGGGCAGCGGCGGCCAGAAATTCGAGGGCCGCGGCATTGCGGAGTGGCTCGTCGAAGGCCCATGCGTGTGTCGCTCTGCGGAGCAGGGGCATGATCGGGAGCCGGTCCGACATCGGTAGGGCCCGCAATCGTCCGACGTCCACCAGTGGAACGATTCCCGGGGTAATCACCTGCTCGAGGACGTGCCCCGCTGCGGCGTGCTCCGCCAGATGCCGTCGCACGTAGGCTGGTGTCATGGCTTCGCCCAGGCCGGTGGGGGACGGATCTGGAGCGAGATGGGCCAGCGTCCGCGCTATTCGGGCCTGAACCTGCGCTGCGTCAGAGCGCGACGCCATGGCCGCACCGTTCGCCGACGAACCTCATTGCTCGCCTCCGTCCGGCGTCTCTGCTCCGCCATCGCAAGAGCCTATCCGAGGGCCCCCCTTGCACATCGGACTTCGTCCTGTTCCGCCGGTATACAGTCGGGAGGACGGCGCGTTCCCGCGGCGCGGGGGACCCTTCAGCGGATGGCTGAGCTCACCTGGAGGTGGCCGATGGGAACGACGAACAGACAATCGCGCGCCATGGCGTATACGTGGCCCCCGCCCGCAGCCGATCGCGATCAGTGGCGCAGACGGGTGACGTCGGAACTCCAGCGGTTAGGGTTCCACGTGTGGAATGGGCAGCCCACGGAGGATGCCTCAGCGGGGTCTGTTCTCCCGGGCGTCGTTCCCGAAGGATCCTTGGTCCTGATCGACATCTCGGACGCCGGTCCCGAAGTGTTCGCCGCTCTGGGCGAGGCGCGTGCCGTCCAGCAGAAGGTGTCACCGTCCTTGATGATCTGCCTCATCGGGAGCGAGGGCAGCGTTGGCGCCGCGCGGTCCTTCGGCTTCCCGTTCGCGCCCTACGATCTTGACGACGAGAAGAGCATTCGCGGCGCAGTCACCGTGGCCGCTACCTACGCGCGCGAGATGGCGCCGCCGCGGCCACGGCCCCGAGAGATCGAGGCGATTCTCGACGCCGTGCCCATGTCGGTCTCCACGCGCCTGCCCGACCCGGTGCTGGCGCTGGCCGTCACGCTCTACATCCTGCACATCGGGAAGATCGTGGGCGAGGAGATCGTCGCTACCATCGGCTTTCCGCCTTTCCCGGCGGACGAGCACGTGATTCCTCGCGTCCGGGATCTCTTCCCCGGCGAGCCCGGCCGCGAGAGCGCAGGGCTCCGACCGGACCGCGCGCTAGCCTTTGTGCACGAGCTTGAGCGGCGGCTGGATCTCGAGGCGGCCGGGAGGTCGCAGAGCCCGGTCCTTCTCGACCGACACGAGGATGGCAGCCTGCTCGCCGCCGCGGTGCTCCATCGAGGGCAACGCGATGCCCGCCAGAGCGCGGCGCTGCTGGAGTTCCTATCCGCCGTCGAGGAGAGCTCGGAGGACGAAGGGGAGCACCTGGCGTTCTGGCATGTCGGGCTCGTGGCGATCTCCCGGATCGCACGCCTCGTCGTCTCGCTAGCACTGCCCGGGGACGTCGGCACGATGGACAACCTTCGCCGCGGGAACACTTCCCTGCAGGCCGTGTCGACCCTGGGAGGCGCCCTCTTCCTCCGCCCCAGCATCGAGGTCCTCGCGCTGGACGATGGCCGTCCGCCGTCGCCCTACGCGCCCCTCGGCATCCGGCTCGCGGAGCTGACCCAGGGCTGGGGCGAGCGTCCGCAGAAACCAGAGGCAGCGGCCAGTCAGGAACAGGCGGACTACATCGATGGGTTGAAGCGATTCGCGCAAAGGGACGGAACCGTCTTTACCCTGGAGCATCCGTTCCACTTCAGGGTGTTGCTGGAGGTTCTTTCCGGGGAGAACCGCCGCTACCCCGCCGAACCCGTCCTTAACGTCCAGGCGTTGCGACGCGTGTGGCCCGAGCGCACGTTCTGGCATCACTTCGCCTGGTCACGGGATCAGTTGCCCGTGGTGGCGAACGAACTGCGGCACGGTCCGCGCAGCGTGGCGTTCGTCCAGCACTACGCAGCGTTCGGCCGCACACCTCTCACGTCGTCGTTCTCGAGACTCAGCTACGAGACCGTGTCTCCGCTCAAGGGCAGGGAGAGCCCGCCGTGGCCGAGGGCCTTCGAGCACAACCGGAAGGCTCCGATCCACAACGAGCCGAACACGGTGCTGGAGCTGCATCGCGCGACGAGGCGGCAGCAAAGTCTCGGGAGGCTGTGGCGAGGCGATCCGCTGGAGCAGGATCTCCGCTGGATGGCCAGCCAACTCGTCCTCTGGGACGGCGAGCCCGAGCCAGACGGTGTGCTGGCCGACCGAGTCTGGGACAGCGCCGTCTGGCTGGGGCGAGGCTTCGCCGTCGACGTCCTCGCGGAGATCCGCACCGCAGCCTGGCTGCTCGAGTCGTTTCGACTGCGCCTGGCGAGGAGCAGCCTGCCTGCGGGCTGGGAGGATGGACCGGTTCGTGACGACGTGGAGAAGGAGGCCAAGGAGGTTCTGGAGCTGCGGTGCGTCTCGGACATCATGACCCTCTTCGTGAGGGAGTACGCCGAGGCCGAGGGCGACGGCGTTCCCGGGATTGTTGAGGACGGCGGAGTGTCTCGGCGTCCCAATCGTGGTTCGCGGAGCTGGGCCACGCCGTGGACGTGAAGCTGACGCGGTTGCGGGAGTTGATCATCTCAAGTCGGGAGCATCTGCGGGCGGAGCTGCAACAGTTGGATACGGGGTCGCCAGCATGACGACGAGACGCGTGGACCGACGGTGAGGAGCGTGGAAGCCTGTGGACATAATCAGGCGTGGGGACATCCCCCTCGTGCCTACCGATGGCAGTGACGAGACCCGTCGCTACTACGATTATCCGCGGCACGGGTTCCGCGTCGTCGAGACCTGCCTGCCGCCTGGTCATGTCCAGAACGAGCACCGGCACGCGGAACTCCTCGACGTTACGTTGGTGATCGAAGGGGAGATCCAGGTCACCCGGCGTCGCGAGGGCGTCCTCGTGGAGGAGACTCTCAAGGAAGGTGACATGGTGCGCTTCGCCCCGCCCGACTTCCACAACGTCGCGAACAAGAGCGGCGAAACCGCTCGGACGCTCACGCTGAAGATGAGACGAGACTCCGGCCTCTCGCCGGAGGCTCTCACCCGGCTCTTCAAGACCGACTGGTACGGCTATCGTGAGGGATGAGCCCGGCACGTGGTTGCCCGCGCTCGTCCATGACATGCACCAGGAGATCGTCCGCGCCGTCCGTGAGGACTTGGCCACGAAGAGCGCGGCGATGCTGGCCAGCGAGCACCGTCTGGGCGCTGGCGATATGAGCTTCACGATCGATGTCAGGCCGAGAAGATCGTCGAGGAGGCCTTCGCCCGCGCGCCCGAGCCGGTCGTGGTGATCAGTGAGGGACTGGGTCGTCGTGTCTTTCCTGCCTCCAGGTCGGGGGCTGAGGCCCGCTGGATCGTCATCGTCGATCCCCTAGACGGCGCACGAGGGAGATCGCCTACGGCAAGCGCAGCGCTTGGGTACTGACCGGCGTCGCGCGACGGCATCTCCAACGGCCACACTCGCCGACATCGTCTGGGCTCTGCAGACCGAGGTGCCGCCTCTCGTCCAGTCGGTCAGCGTCATGCTCTCGGCCGACGGCGAGGCGGGAACGACTGTCCGCGACTGGGATCTGCAGAGCGGGAGGCTTACCCCGAGAGCCCTGGCAGTCGCCCCGTCTACGGCCCGGACCGTTCGGGGAGGCTTCGCCGTCTTCGCCGACTACTTTGGGGATTCACGAGCTGACCGGACGCATTGCGGATCGCGTGCTCACCGCCGTCCTGGGAGACGTGGGGGAGGGCCAAGATTTGGCCTTCAATGACCAGTACATCTCCACCGCGGGATGCCTCTACCTGCTCCTGAGCGGTCAGTACCGCTTCTTCGCCGATCTGCGCCCCCTCATCTGGCAGGCGACTCGAGACGGCGCGCGTGCAGGCCTCTGCGCTCACCCCTACGACTTGTGCACGGCCCTCCTCGCGGAACGGGCCAGGGTCATGTCACGAATCTGGACGGCGACCCTCTGAGGGACGCCCTGTCCACGGACGTGAACTGCGGCTGGATCGGCTACGCCAACGAGCACATCCAGTCGGAGGTCGAGCCAGTTCTGCGTCGTGTGCTTGACGAGATCGGCCAGACCTGACTTGCGACCGTGGACTCATTGAGCTGGTTCGAGCTGGTCCAGGATGCCACGCGCGCGGGTTGTTGACTCTGGGTCCCAGGTGGATCATCGACGGGACCAGGAGGACGGCCGAGAGGCGGTGCGCTAGCCGGGAAGGCGGCTCGACCAAGGCAGGGCAAGCCTGGCACGCGAGCGGGGCCAGCTCACCGCAGGTCGAGCCCTCGCGTCGCCCAGCCAGCGAGGAAGCCTTTGCCGACCTCGGACGTCGACATGACGCCGAGCCACTCGGTGCAGCCTAGATCCCGCCCGTCAAGCTGTTGGAAACCCTTTGTCCGCGCGTCAACGAGGACCAAGAGAGCTGGGAGTCCCGCAGGCGCGTCGCCGACCGACCACCTGTCCGCGTGCGCCAGTGCGCCAACCTTGTCCGGGCTCCGGCGACTGTCCCCGACCGTCGCGCTCCGGTCGTGACTCATCCGTGGCCGTGGCTGTTGTCAGCCGGGAGTCCTTGCAGGTCAGGCCAAGATCGAGGGGAGCCTTGAAAACCGCTAGGGCGGTACCCAACCCGTCCTCAGGGGTTCGAATCCCTTGCCCTCCGCCAACACGATCATCCTGTTGACCTGCGGATTTGTCCTGCTTCTTCGATCTTCAATCCTGATTGGTGAGTCAGTATTCGTGGCGGTGCGCGAAACCGTTGCGATCTCCCGTGGTCGAAGCCCTCTGGACCGACACCAGGTGCGGAAAGTGCTTGCTGACCTGCAGGCTTGCATCGTGACGCCGCTTCTCGACGCTCGTGACGGCTGACGCCAGCCGGACGGAGGTGAAGGTGGAGTGGTTGGCCAGTGCCCTATTCGTGCCCCCGGGATCGCGGCGTGGGGACAGTTGTGGGACGTGGTCGCGGCGCCGCCCGCTGACTGTTCTCCGGCCCTTCCGAGGACCGCCCGGGACGTGCGTTGAGGCGTATCAGGCATCATCTACGGCGACGTCGTGGGTGCGCATGCGCTACCTCGACCGTCCGGTCAGGTCGCTGCAGGTCGGGCCGTAGGGGCGGTTCGGGAGGTACTCGGCCCATTCGGGGCGAGTGAGGTCGCGTGCCAAGACGACGTCGCACGCGTGCGCCACCCAATCCGCCGGGTCGAGGGGGTAGATGGTGCCTTCCTTGACGACACGGCCGAGTCGAGCACCGGGCAGCAGAGCTAGCCGGTCGCCCTGCGGTGGAGCGACGAACACCAGGCCCGCGCCCGAGTCGCGGAAGACGGGGAATGGGACGCTCCGAGGGAGGCCATGGTCGGCGTCGAACAGCGCGGCGTGCCCGTCGTCGCCGCCGTAGGCGATGGTGTGGCCGTCGGGCAGCCACTGGACGCTCGTCCCGCCACCGCTGGTGTACGGGGCAGGGGTGAGCACCGGCCCGCCGCTCCTGGTGTCCCACACGTCCAGGCGCTTGCTTTCGCCCACGGCAGCCAGCCGCGACCCGTCGGGGGAGAACGCGAGGCTGTGCACGCCGCCGTGCGCGATCAGGCGGCGCACCACCCGGTAGGTGCTGGAGTCGATCAGGGTGACCGTGCCGGAGTTGTCGCCGGCGGCGAGCATCCGCCTGTCCGGGCTGGCGGCGACGACATTGATCATGTTGCCGTCGAGGATCCGTTGCTGCTTGGTCCAGGTGGCGGTGTCGACGACCACGACGCCCCCGGTCCTTCCGAGACCGGCGGCGAGGAACAACCGCGATCCGTCCTGGTTCCAGGCAACCGATGACACCGGCTCGGGGACGGGGCCGGCAACGCCGAGCGGAGCACCGTCCACGGGATCGAGCTCGAGGGTGGCGACCCGATGATGGTCCCGGACGTCGAGGATCGTGGTGGCGAACTGGGCTGTCACCGCGACCATCCGCCCATCCGGGGAGACGGCGGCACCGGCATTGGGAATCGGGATGATCGACCTGGTGCCGATCGGGATCCAGTCCTTGATCCGGCCGGTGGCCGGGTCCAGGAACGCTGCCACCATCTGCGGGGCGGACCCCCCGTTCGGGGCAGAGCCGATCGGGGCGACCCAGACCGGCGGAGTCCCGACCAGCACGGCCGGCCCGGTCTCGACGGAGCGGGCCGTCGGGTGCAGGTCGTTCAGCGCGGGGATCACGGTGCCGAACCGCTCCACGTCGGTCAGTTCCCATTCGAGCACGGCGCGATCCTCACCGGCGGAGAACACGCGCTTCCCGTCCGGGGACACGAGGACCTCGCGGATCGCCCCTTCGTGTCCGGCGAGCACATCGCTGGTCACCCAGGTCCCGTCCTGGAGCCGGTGCACCACCACACGGCGGTCGTAGCCGGCCGTCACCAGGACCTTCCCGGTGGCATCCGCGGCAGCTGCGATCACCTGACTGGTGTGGTCGGCCATCTGCTGGGACCAGTGCCTCGCCCTGGTGGGGTACCAGTAGACGGCCCCGCCCTCCGCTCCCTCCACCACCCCGCCGGTCACCGGGATGAAGGTGGAGCCGATGATGTCGTGGCCCGGGTCCAGCCACGTCGTCGCGCCCGTCGCGACATCGAAGACACCCATCCGCGACACATCTCCGATCAGCAGCGTGCGAGCGTCCGCGGAGATCCCGCTGGGCCACGGGTCATAGATGCCGCTGGGATCGAACGGGGACCGCGGGCCTATCCGATGCGCCATGCCGGTGTCACTGTCCAGGCCGTAGTACCGGACGGCGGGCCGACCCCCTTGGTAGTCCTCGATGACGGTCACGATTACCTGGGCGCCGTTCGACGCGAACGCGACAGTGACCGGCCATCCACCGAGATCTTTCGCGTCGTGGGTCCACCGGATACTGCCGTCCGGCTCGAGCAGGCTCACGCGGGAGGAGCCGGGCGCGTCCCTGGTCGGCGGGGTAACCACGGCGACCAGCCCGTCGGACGGCGACCCATCGGTCGGGGAGGCGTCGACGTCGGTCGGGTACTGGGTGAGGCTGCTGTACCGGACCAGCGTCCTGGTGCCGCCGGTGGCCCGGTCGGTCGCGGTCACCTGCTGGTCAGCGTGCACGTAGATGGTGCGACCGTCGGCGCTGAGGGTGATCCGCCGGGCGACGCCGGCGGTGGGGTAAACGTGGCTGACCTGACGATGCTGAACCACAGTCGCGAGTAGGCCGTCTCTGGTCTGCGGGGTGTCCTTGATCTTGAAGGCCTCGACTGCCAGCAGCAACGACGTGTCCAGGGATGGTGCGTTGGCCGACGCGGCCGCCAGCCGGTTGGCATCCGCGACTGTGGCGGCCTCGTCAGCCCGGTCGGCGTTCGCCGTGGCCCGGCGTTGCCCGATGACTGCCAGGCCACCGGAGACGAGAGTCACCATGATCGCGACGGCCAGGACCCGGGCAAGACGCCGGGTCCGGTGCCGCGCGGTCCGCTCGCGCTCGGTTTGGGCACGGGCCTCGGCGAGCTCGGCCTCGCTGTGCGCGGTTGACGCGGCGACGAAGTCCCGCTCGAGGTCGGTGGCGTCGCTGTCCGGTCGGCTCATCCAGTCCTGCGCGGCCGCCAAGCGGGCGCCGCGGTAGAGCCGGTCGTCGGGGCGACCAGCGCGGTCCCACTCGCGTGCCTCCGGGGAGAGATGGGCTCGGACGGCGCGCCCGGCGGCGTCCTCCGCCAGCCAGGCGGCCAGCCTGGGCCAGGCGATCAGCAGCGCTTCATGGGTGACTTCCAGATGGTCGGCGTCGAGGGTCAGCAGCCGACGGCGGACGAATGCTTCCACCACCGCCCGGCGCACTATGCCCCCGGGGCCGTTGAGCCTGAGCTCGGACAGGGCGGCCCGCCGGCGAACGGCCACACCAGCCTCGCCTTCGGCGGCCAGCCGGATCAAGATCTGCCGCGCGGCGTCGACGCCGTCGCCATCCAGGTTGGACAGCACGCTCTCCGCCGTGCGGGCCAGTGCCCCGGTGACGCCACCTGCCTCGAGGTAGCCGGCCAGGGTGAGGGTGTCGTCACGCCGGCGTTCCCAGGTGGCGACCAGGGCGCTGGACAGCAGCGGCAGCGCTCCGGGTTGACCGTGCACATCCCGCACTACGACATCGACGAGGTCCGGATCTACCTCCAGCCCGGCGACGGCGGCTGGGCCCTCCACCACCTCCCGGATCTCCGGCTCGGTCAGCGGGGACACCAGTACCAGTCCGTCTTCGGCGGCCTCGGCCAGCCCTGGATGTTCACCCAGGCGGCCGAGGTGGTCACCTCGCACCGCGATCACCACCCGCACGATCAGCCCGTCGAGCTGCAGGGCCAGCACGGTGTCAATGAAGGCCTCCCGCTCACCCTGCGCTGCGCCGGCGGTCCACAACTCCTCGAACTGGTCCACCACCAGGACCACCGGCGCGGTGATCGGCTCGGCCTCACCGGCCAGCGTCAGCGGTGCCAGTTCGTCGACCGGTCGACCTCCCGGGGTGATGACCAGCTGCCGCCACCCCTGGCTGCCGGGGATCGCACCACGCGAGAGCGCCGGCAGCAGGCCAGCGCTCACCAGCGAGGACTTCCCCGCCCCCGAAGGCCCCGCCACCACCACGAGTGGGCGAGTCACGGCCCTGGCCACCAACGCCCGAACGGCCGTGCCACGGCCGCGGAACACGACGGCATCCGCGGGCCCGTACGCGGCGAGCCCTCGGTAGGGACACGCCGAAGAGGCCTCCCGCGGCCGCACCGCAGCGAGCTGCTGGACCGGGGCGTGGTGCGGCCCGTCCAGAGCCGCTGACTGCTCGAGGATCGCCTGCTCGACCCGTCGCAGCCCCGGCCCGGGCTCCACACCAAGTTCCTCTGCCAGGAGTGCCCGGATGCGGCGGCCGGCGGCCAACGCGTCCGCCTGCCGGTCGCTGCGGTAGAGCGCGAGCATGAGGCGGGTCCACCACGCCTCGCGCAGCGGATCGGCACTCGTCAACGCCTCCAGCTCCCCAAGGAGCTCACGATGGCGTCCGAGGGCCAGGTCGGCGTCCAGCCGGGTCTCGGTCAGGGCGGTCCGCAGGTCTGCCAGCCGCCGCCGTTCCGCTTGCGCCCAGGGCTCGTCCCGCCAGTCCAGGAACGGCTCCCCATGCCAGAGCCCGAGTGCCGCAGTGGCGTTCCCGCGCGCCGCAGCGGCGTCCCCGGCCGTGAGCGCGGCCCGCCCAGCGGCCGCCTCCGCCGCGGCGACACCGCTGTCCACCGAGTCGGCCGGCAGCGTCAAGGCGTATCCGTCCCCCCGCCGGACGACATACCGGCCCGGCGACCCCTTCGGCCGCTCCGGCTCCAGAGCCGACCGCAGCCGGACCACGTGCGCCTGAAGCGACTTACGGGCCGAGGGGGGCGGTTCACCCGCCCACAGATCATCGATCAGGGTGTCCACGGCCACCGTGTGGCCCCGCGCGGCCAGCAACCGGCCCAGCACCGCCCGCTCCTTCACTCCCGGCAGAGGTAGTGCGACCGGCGGTTCGCCCGCCTCAGCCACCAGGGTCCCCAGAACCCTCACGAACACGGACCTACGGTACCCGCGGGCGCCAGAGCGTCACCGCTCCTCTACCTGGTGGTATCCGCGCGACCGGCACCGCAGCCAACCCGCAACCAGCAACAGCAGCCCGGCAACCGCTGACAGATCCGCTGTGACCGACCCAACCACTGCCAGCGGATAGGAGCAGTCATGCCAGTCGAGATCCTCGGTATGGAGATCACCGGATCGTCGGACCCCGGCGGCGACCCCGGGCCGGGCGACCAACTCCGGCGGCTACGTCTCGCCGTGGCGGGGCTGGTGATCGTGACAGCGGCCGCGCTCGGCCTCGCCGCCGGGCTGTATCTGCAGACGGCGCGCATCACCGATCTGCAGACGGCGCGCATCACCGCAGACCTGCCCAGCGCCAGAACCAACCCGGCGGCCACTCCGCCGGCGCGTTCGCTACCGCCGCCGTCTTTCGGACGGGGCGGCAACGCCTCCAACGCCCGGAACGCGCCGGATTGCTGCCGCCTGGACTGGGTGCTGGAATCCGCCCTCGTGCATGGCGGCGATGTGGATCTCCTCACTCGGCCCGCCCGCCCGTCGCTGCGGTAGAGCGCGCCCAAAGCAGGTCCACCGCGCCGTGCGCAACGGCACCGCAGCCAACCCGCAACCGGCGACAACTGACCGGCAACCGCTGACAGGTCGGCTGGGTATCGATCCGAATCGCCCTCATGAACAGGTCAAGGAGTCACCATGGGTTCCGCGCTCCACAGCCAGCCTCGCCTCGCCCCGACCAAGGTGAACCACGCCCGCCGCGCGGGCCTGGTCAGCGTCGTTGCAGCCACCATCATCGCGGGCGCCGGCGTCGCGTTCACCGCTCACGCCGCCCTCAGCGACGACCCCGCCCCACGGCACGCCACGACGTCCGTCACCCCGGCCGTCGACGCCCCCGGCTACGACCCCCGGATCGACGGCATCAACCCGATCCTGCGCGAGGCAGCCCTGCGGCTGCAGCGCCTGCGGGAGGCACGAGCCCAGGACCTCGCCTGCCAGGGTGGCCGCGGCACCGCGCGCGCCTGCTGACGGGGAGTGCCAACGACAACGTCGCTCCAACCGTCGGCCCTCCCCGCTAGTCCGAGGACGAGCGGGTGAGGGCCGTCGGCTAACGGTGGTGTCATGCAGGGAGAGCAGCGGACGGTCCAGGAGTGGGCTGCGATGCCTGCCGCCGAGCAGGACGCGGTCTTTCAGGCAAGTGTGATCACCGACCTGTCCCAGGTGCCCGCCGACTACCTCGCCGAGGCCAGGCAACAGTTCGAGGCCCGCATCGCGCAGCGGGAGATGCCCAGCGCCTCGTGACCCTGACGATGAATGAGAGCGGGGCATTCCGAGGCCAAGCCTGTGAGCGGCGGCGGGTCCGCGCGACTACCGACTTCTTCCAAGACCTCGACCGCCAACTTCCGGCAGAGCGCCAGCCTGATGGCCAGCCGTCACGGGCCGACTTCCAGGCCTACGAGCTGTTCTCCATCCTGGACCGTTTCGCCACCGGATTCGCGATCTGCCCGAGCTCATCCCAGGCCGCCCGCAATACCGCCTCCTGATCGCCGCCGGCACGATCGTTGCCGCAGTCTCCGTCGTCGGCCAGCTCTCACCCGACGGCACTATCGAACTGGTCGGCCTGAAGATCGACACCATGCCGATCTGGCCGATCGAGGACAGCGACCAATGACCGGCGCCGGCGGCCGGTACGCAGGCTCTCGTGGCTTCGCAGTGCCTGCCCGGCGGGCCTCCGCAGGTCCACCCGGCGGATCGCCTCCTGCGGCGACGTTGTCCCGTCCGCCAGGGTGATGGCTCCGTGTGACGCGGTGATGGTCACTGATCGCTGGTCGTTCCGCTCCGAACCCGCTCGATCGGTGGCTCGGCGGCTGCGCTTGTGCTCGTACAAGAAGCGAATCCTGACCCGGTTGCCTCCAGCGCACATCGAGGGCCGGTGCTCGGCGGGCGCGGTCCGGAGGGGGTCTCGCTCATAACTTGTTCTCAGCTGAGAAGCGTCTGCCGCCGACGACCGCGCGCCTGAGGTGCGGTGGCTATCCTTCGCGACGCAGGCGCTGGTCGACCGCGACCGCGACGACGATGACGATGCCCTGCGCGACAAGTTGCGGGGCGATCGGCACGTTGATGATGTTGAGCCCGTTGTTGATGACGCCGATGAGCAAGGTGCCGAGCACCCGATGAGATGAGCAGCACGGCGGTGCCCTCCTTGGCGAGGGCGCGCAGCCGCTGGTAGATCTCCGCTTTCGCGCCGACGTCGATCCCCACGGTCGGCTCGTCGAGCAGCAGGATGTCTGTCTCGCCGGCGAGCCATCGGCCCATCAGCACCTTCTGCTGGTTGCCGCCGCTCAGGGTCCGGACCGGCAGATCCGTCCGCGGTGGGACGATCCCCAGGGCGGACACGACCTTGCCTGCGAGCAGACGCGCCCGCCGGGGTTTCAGGATGCCCGCAGACGTGACCTGGCCCAGGTGTGCCGCGATGATGTTGTTGCGGATGCTGTGCCCCATCATCAGGCCGTCGAGACGCCGGTCCTCCGGCACGAGGCCGAGACCGGCGCGGATCGCCTGGCCGGGTCGGCGGATCCGCGCAAGCCTGCCGTGCACCAGCACCTCACCCTCGGCGGTTGGTGAGACGCCGAACAAGGCGTTGAAGAGCTCGCTGCGGCCGGCGCCGATCAAGCCGGTGAGACACACGATCTCGCCGGCCCGTACAGTCAGGTCGACGTCGTAGAAGGCGCCCCGCTCACTGAGCCCACGCACCTCGAGCGCCACCGGGCATTCCTCGGTGACGTGACCGGCGCGCTGTGCGTCGGATTCCTCCGACAGCTCGCGGCCGAGCATCGTGTGAGCAAGTGATGCCCCCGTCATCGTCGACACCTCCGTGCTCAGCACGACCTTGCCGTCGCGGATGACCGTGAGCGTGTCCGCGACGGCGAAGATCTCGTCGAGTACGTGCGAGATGTAGAGGACGCAGATTCCCTGCTCGCTCAGTCCCCGGATTGAACGGAACAGGTGCTGCACCTCGACCTGCGAGAGCCACGCGGTGGGCTCGTCCATGAGAATGACGCGCGCGTCCCGGGCGAGTGCCTTCGCGATCTCGACCAGTTTCTGTTGGACGCTCGGCAGCGCTCCCACCGGGAGATCGAGGGCCAGCGAGATCCCGTGCCGGTCGAGCAGCTCCGACACCTCGCGCCGCTGTCGCTTGCGATCGAGTACCCCCAGCCGTTTCGTGGGCTGGCAGCCGAGCGTCACGTTGTCGAGCACGGACAATCCCGGCACCAGGTTGGACTCTTGGTAGATGCACGCGATGCCGGCCGCGAGCGACGCACCGGGATCGCCAGCGGCACAGGCATGCCGTCGAGCAGCACCTCCCCGTCGTCAGGCATCACGGCCCCGGTGAGGATCTTCACCAGCGTCGACTTGCCGGCGCCGTTCGTCCCCATCAGGGCGTGGACCTCACCGGCGCGCATCGTGAGGTTCGCCGAACGGAGCGCATGAACCGCGGCGTACCGCTTGTCCAGGTTGGCGGCCTGCAGCACGACCGCCCCGCTGACCGGGGTCACGAGGTCGCCACCGCATCGCGGTCGTCGGCGCGCTGAGCGGGACGGCCGGATGAGCGTTCCATCAGCAGCCGACGCCGTACCCGCACCTCACGCCAGCGGTCGAAGCCCACCGCACCGACCAGGATGGCGCCGGACACGATCTGCTGAGCGTGGGTGGACACCCCCATGAACGTCAGTCCCACTGACAGCGTGCCGACGAGGAACGCGCCGATGACCGGGCCGAACGCGCCACCGACGCCACCGAGCAGGCTCGCGCCGCCCACGACCGCCGCTGCGATGGCGGAGAGCTCGAAGCCCGTTCCGAGGTCCTCCGTCGAGGTGAGCTGTCGGGATGTCAGGATCAAGGCGCCGATCGCCGCCGTCAGCCCCGAGATCCCGTAGGCGACCAGGTGCACGCGCATCACGTTGATGCCCGCGAGGTGGGCGGCGCGCGAGTTGCCGCCCACGGAGTAGATGTCGCGGCCGAGCTTTGTGCATTGCATGAGGACGTGAGCTGCCGCTGCGATGACGACGAGGTACAGGAAGGCGGCCGGGATCGGGCCGACCATACCGTCGATCCTCAGCAGCGTGGGGTCCTCGATCGCCGCCGTCGACACGTCGGGCCGCAACTGGCGGCCGGAGATCCAGTGCGCCGCGCCGCGCCACGTCGCATAGCCGGCGAGTGTGACGATGAACGGACTCAGTGCGAACCTCACGATGAGGAAGCCGTTCAGTGCCCCGAGCAACGCGCCTACGCCAAGAGCGATCAGGATGATCACCGGGCCGGGGATGTCCGTGAAGATGGACAGGTCGAACACAGCTATTCCGACCAGGCCGAGCACGGATCCGATGGAAAGGTCGATGCCGGCCAGAATGATCGGAAAGGTCATGCCGATCGCGAGGATCGCGATATGCGAGTAGCCCAGCAGGACGTTCTGCGCGTTCTCGCCGGTCCGGAAGTCGGCGGACACCGTCGAGAACGCGACGAGCACGAAGAGCTACAGCAGGGCGAGCCCTGCCGTAGTCGAACGACCCGGCCGGCGCCACCCGGACGTGCCCATCATGCAGATACTCCCTCCCTGGTCCGACGTCGGCGGGCCGGTCGGGCGGCTACCAGCCAGGGCTGAGGCAAAGTCGTGTGATCACGCCCTGACCTGGTGATTCGTGGGTTTGCTGTGCGGCGTGGCGTGTGCGACGGATGTGGCTTACGGGGTTTTGATGGTGGTTCTCACGCCTACCGTCATCGCGCCGAAGGCCACATCCGTCGATGCCATCCTCTCCGATCCAGCCCGCTGCGGAACAGCTCCCGGATGCGGCGAGCCTTGTCGAAGTGCTGAAGCTGGTCCCCGATCCGCGTGCCCGGCGCGGGATCCGGCACGCTCTGCCGGGGATCGTCGCCGTGGCGTTGGCCGCTGTCGTGGCTGGTGCGCGTTCCTTCGCCGCGATTGGGCAGTGGGCGGGCGAACTGACCGGCGAGCAGGTGGCCGAGCTGGGGATCTCGCGGTCGAGCGCGCCGGACGCCTCAACATTCCGCAAAGTCCTCGCCCGCTTGGACGCGGCGACCCTGGACCGGCTGGTCGGCGCGCTGTTGTGGACGCGTACCCGGGTGGTCGGCGGACGCCGGGTGATCGCGATCGACGGGAAGACCGTCCGCGGTGCCCGCACCGCCACCCGGGCGGCCCCGCACCTGGTGTCCGCGTTGGACCACGCCACCGGGACCGTGCTGGGACAACTGGCGACCGCAGCGAAGAGCAACGAGATCCCCACCGTGAGAACGCTTCTGGCCGGCTTCGACCTGACCGGTGTGGTGGTGACCGTGGATGCGATGCACACCCAGACCGACACCGCGACAGCGATCGTCGACGCCGGTGGGGACTACGTGTTCACCGTCAAGGCCAACCAGCCGAGCCTGTACGCCGCGTGCAAGCGGCTGCCCTGGCGGGACGTCGGCGAGCACTCCACCGTGGCCACCGGGCACGGCCGGCGGGTCCGGCGCACCATCAAGGTTGTGGCAGCCCCCGCGTGGATCACCTTCACCGGCGCCGCGCAGGTCGCCCAGATACGCCGCACCACCACCCGGGTCGGGAAGAAGACCGTCGAGGTCGTCTACGTGATCACCTCCGCCGACCACCGCGCCGCACCACCAGCCGTCCTGGCTGCCTGGATCCAAGGGCACTGGGGCATCGAGAACCGCGCCCACTGGGTCCGCGACGTCGTCTACGACGAGGACCGCTCCCGCGTCCGCACCGGCAACGCACCCCAGGTGATGGCCACCCTGCGCAACACCGCGATCAGCCTGCTCCGGCTGGCCGGCGCCACGAACATCGCCGCCAGCCTGCGACATCACGCTGCCCGCACCGAACGACCGATCACGCTCCTGCTGGCGTCATGAACGACTTTGCCTCGGCCCTGGGCTACCAGCGGGCGGACGCCGGGATCGCTTGGGTGTTCTCCTTCGTGACGATCGTGTACGGGATGAGGAGGTGGCCCTGCCGACCGAACGAACCAGCGTTCACTCCGCCGCTCGCCAGGACGATGCCGGCCGACATGGCGAACCGGCCTTGCTGCCACAGGTCGGTGTACTGCGTGCCGGTGAGCTCGCCGGTTTCGATCGCTTCGATCGCGGCCTTCTCGCCGTCATTGCCGAAGACCGCGATGCCCGACAGCCCCTTGGCCTTGATGGCGTCCACCGCCCCGAGGGCCATGTCGTCGTTTACGCCGTACACGCCCTTGATGTTGGGGTGGGCGGCATACATGGTGTTGAACAGGTCCTGCGCCTTCTTGCGGTCCCACTCCGCCGACTGGTCCGCGACGATCTTGATGCCGGGGTATTGCTTCTTGATCTGATCCTTGAAACCGTTGGTGCGCAGGTCGCGGATGGTGATAGCACCAGGCTGCGGTGGCCCGAACTCCGCGGACGGGCCACGTCCGCGGAGGCCAGGGACTGCGCCTGATCCGCCTTCGCCGGTAACGACTCCCGGGTCTGCCCCGGTCATGTGGACCCCATCTCCGCGGCAGCTGTTCTAGGAACATCAGGCCTTAGCCCAATAGTCAATAGTGGATTTCCTATAGGATCGATGAGCCAGGCAGCTCCGGCTACGCGTCGGTCACCTCACCGACGACCCGTGGAGCGCCGTGGACGACATCGACCTCGTGGGCGTGGTGCGAGCCACGCGGGCCGGGCGACGCCTCACCCAGCGCCAGCCACTCGCCGACGATGTCCACGACGTGATCGTGGACATGCTGATGAACCATTCCCTCGACCGGGGGCTCGGCTGAACGTCGACGCCATGGCGCGCACCCTGGGAGTCTCCCCGACTCCCGTGCGCGAGGCGCTGGCCCGGATGGAGGCCGAGGGCCCTGGTTGCGCGCCATGATCGACTTCCGGTTGCTGATCGAGCCCGCAGCGGCCGCGGCCGCCGCCTCTAGACATCAAATTCCAAGGGGTGGTCAGTGGTCGTAGGCGATCAGTGATCGTTTGATGGGTTGGCCGGTGTGGTCGTTGTGCCAGATCGCAGCGGTCAGGGCCAGGATGCGTTGCAGGATGCGGATCAGGACGCCGGTGGGGGTGTGCCCACCGTGGCGTTCGAGGTCGAGTTGGCCTTTGCCGGTGTCGATGATCGATTCGATGGTCTGGCGCAAGGGTTTGAAGACCCGGGCCCCGGCGCGTTCGGTTTCCCCGGCGCGGGCCGGGCGCAGCAGATGTAGCCCGGCGCCGGCCAGGTCGGTTTCGAAATCGTGACCGTAGTAGTTCTTGTCCGCGATCAGCATCTGCCCCGGGTGGCTGGTCAGCAGGTCGGGGTCGGCGCCGAGCAGGTCGAGCAGCACCTGGCGTTCGTCGGCCTTGGCGCCGGTCAGCGCGAAGGTGATGGGCAGTCCGCCCAAGGTGGCGACCAGGTGCAGGCGCAGCCCCCAGAAGTAGCGGGAGTGGGAGGCGCAGTAGCCGTACTCGGCCCATCCGGCCAGGTCAGAGCCGCGCACCGTGGGCCTCGAGCGGGCGCATTCGATCGGGGTGGAGTCGACCAGCCAGACATCGTCACTCCACAGACTGGTGTCGCGGGCCAGCACCCCGATCAGCCAGTTCACCGTCGCCGCCAGCTTGCGCAGCCGCTTGTTGTACCCCGACTGGCCCGGCAGGTAGCCGAACAGGTGCCCCAGGTGGACGCGAGCGTGGCGCAGCCAGCGGGTCTCGCTGGTGAACCCCAGCAACGCCTGCATCACCGACAACGTGACCAGCTCCGCGTCACTGATCCGAGGGGCGATCCCCACCCGGGGCCGCCACGGCGCCCGCCACGGCGCGTCCTTCAACGCATCATCGATCTTCACGTACAGTGCCGTCGCGAGGGTGTCCAGATCGGCGTCCATCCACGGCCCCAATGGGTTCGGAAGATTGGTCAGCAACGCCGATCCTGGACACCCTCGCCCACACCCCCGCTACGCCACGCCGCAGGTCACCCCTTGGAATCGGTCATCTAGGGCAACCCCGCGCTGGCATGCACGGTGGCCGGATCAGTGAAGCCTGCGGTGTAGGCGGCGCGAACGTCCTCGGGGAACACCTCGTGCTCGTCGCCATCGGGGCAGAGGTCTTGGCCTTGGCGCTGCTCACCCGCCACCACATCGGCCTTTCCTGCGGACAGCCAACCCGCTTCCGTCGACATCAGCGGCCTACGAGCGTCATGCCGGTGGAGTCAACATCCGCTCATCGGCTTCCGGTACATCTGTCAATCGGGGTGAGGGGTGCATCGCGGGACAGGCGGCCATCAGGACGACCCACTCGAGGGGATCTCTGCTTCTCCGGTCGCCGCGGGCCAACAACGTCTGAGCCACGCCCCAAGGGGTCGACGACCCTGATCGTCGAGATCGCGGCGAACCCGTCCGTCCTGGCGGTCGCTTGGAGGGACTCCTGCTCGTAACGTGACCACATGCTGCCGGGCGGTGGGTCGCGGGAGGTGATCGAGCACGGGGTCCAACGGAGCACCGTGTTCGGCCCGTGGCCCGCCCTCGCACGGTCCTGGCTGGGCCGGCACCGGCGGGCCGGGCTCGCCGGCGCGACCGGCCTCGCGGTGGTGATCGCCGCCACCGCGGTGGTGGTCTACCGGCTGAGCGCGCCACCGCTGCCCGCTGTCACCATCACCCAACGCCCGGATCCGACCGGTCCGCCGGAGCCGTCCGATGGGCTGGCACAGACCGTCCCGACCTGGCCGGTCGGCCCGGATGGGCGGCCCAGTGGTCCGGTGGTTCTGGTGTCCCGGGTCGCGCTGACCTTCCGGCCACCCACCCGGGCCGGGCGTACCGAGGTGGTTGGCTTGGTCGGGCCTGGCATCCAGCGGACCGCGATGGCGGCAGCGGTCCCCGCGGGCACCGCGACCACCACCACCAGCCTGTCGACGCAGGTGGACTGCACCCGGGTACCGCTTCCGGTCCCACCCGGGTCCTATCGCTTACTGGTCCGCGCCGCCAGCGGCCGTCGCCGGCACACCGCTGAGCAGTCGCTGGGCGCCGACGGCCCGCGGTGGGCCGCCGGAATCCAGTCTGCTTGCGCCACCTGGCTGGCCCGCCAGGAGGTCACACTCACCGCGCTGGCCGCGCGGGTCGACCCCACCCGCCCGCACTTCGACCTGACACTCACCCTGACCAACTCCGGCAGCCGCGACGCCAGCCTCGACGTGACTGCGCCAACTGCATCGGGCGGGCTCGCGGTCAAACCGGCCGTCCCGTTGCCGATGCGAATCCCCGCGGGAGGTGCGGCCACCCTGCCGCTACGGGTCGACGTCTCCGGGTGCGGGATGTCCCGCGCCGACCTGATCGCGGCTCCGCCGCAAGACCCTGCCCTCTCGCAGGCGGCAGCGGTGCTCGGGTTGGCTGTCACCCTGCGTCTGCCGGTCACCGCAGCGCCGACGGCTCGGCCGGCAGACCAGGCGTTCAGTCGGCAGCCGATGGACGCCGACGCAGCGACAACGGTGCCGGTGATCAGCAGTTCGGCGATCACCGCGCTGGCCACGGCCCTGCGCACCACCTGCGCGGGTACCGACCAGGTCGTGGTGCTGGTCACCCCTGGCAGCGTCCGGTACCAGCCGACTGCCCGGCGGATGACCGTTCGGGTAGAGGTCTACCTGCCCCCCGGCAAGGCGCAAGCGGTGCGGCTGCTCGACGAGCCCAGCATGGCGGACCCAAGCTCCCTGATCCCGCGGTGGAGCCCGACCCGCTGGCTGCACCCGGACCCCAGCGGTCTGGCAACGACCAACCTGACCTACGCAGCACCTGTCGCCGGCCCCTGTCCCCGGGGCGGGCCATGGATGCCGCCCATGAGGTTGCAGGTGCTGATCGGCGCCCGCACGGTGCCCTTCGACGGGCTCTTCATCGATCTGTCGAACGACCCCGGCGCCACAACCCAGCTCTGCCGGGCCCCGCCCTCGATATCGCCTCCCGGACCGCGGCCGTAGTCCCGTTCGGCTTCGCCGATGACGTCGACCTGCTCGTACCAGCCCTTGGCCTCCAGGCGTGCGTAGCAGGGCTGGAAGGGCATCCAGGCCGCACCAACCCCACCAAGCGCTCCTCTGGGCGAACCCACCAGCGCTCGACCCCGAGATGGTCGGAGAGGTAGTCGCGACCCGGGGGACCGGCGGATGGGCTCGCCCTGGGGCGTTGCAGCCCCTGCCGGGCGATGGTGACGCAGGTGAGTCATCCTACGATTCGTGACTGCCGTGGAGATTGACATCTGGTCGGACCTGCACTGCCCATGGGCCTTCATCACGGTCCACCGGCTCCGTCAGGCACGGGAGGAACTCGGCCTGGACGTGGTGCTGGTTCCGCGCGCGTGGCCGCTGGAGTGGGTGAACGGCCTGGGTACTCCGCGTGGGATCGTCACCACCGAGACCGCCGCGCTCGCCAACCATGAGCCGGACCTGTTCGGGGCCTTCGCGGGCGACTCGTGGCCGTCGACCTTCCTGCCTGCCTTCGAGCTGGTCGCGGCCGCGCGACGAGCCCAAGGGATCCGGGTGGCCGAGGAGGTGGACTACGCACTTCGCGTGGCGTTCTTCCGGCACGGCGTGGACGTCAGCATCCTGGCCGGCCTGCAACGAGCCCTCGAACTGGCGCACGACCTGCCCCCCCCGCTGCTGGCCGCCGGTGACACGGTGGTGATGGTCACCAGCGAGCAGGCGTCGATGCAGCAGATGTCGGAAGGCACGCCCGGATACCGGGTGTCCAAGGCAGCACTCAACGCGTTGTCCCGTGTCCTGGATGCGGAGCTTCGCGACCGGCAGATCGACGTGCGGGCCGTGTCCCCAGGGTGGACGGAGACCGACATGGGCGGCCCCGGAGGGCGACCCGTGGTCGACGGGATGCGCAGCATCCTGGCGGCGATCGACGCGCCTGCGGGAACCACGGATACCTACACGCAGGACGGCCAGCCGGTGCCGTGGTGAGATACCTGCCGTCATCAACGCGATCGGCCCGACACGTTGCGCCGGGTAGCGATCGCCGCCGAGGCCAGCGGACTGTCATCGCTATGGGCCATCGACCGGCTCCTGGTCCGGTCAACCCGCGTCCTCGGGGGTTCGAATCAAGGGTGTTCCCCGCGCCAGATGGGTGGCCATCAGCGGTCCGATCAGATCGTCACGTCCTCCGGCACTGTGTCCCTGCGCGGGGGAGTGACTCAGTGATCCGGACCGTCGCCGATGCTGGGGAAAGGCCCCGTGACGAGGTGGCGGCCGGCCTGCTCGAGGGTGTGGATGACGAGTTCGATCTGGCGGAGGTACTCGGTGCAGCCGTCGCAGCCGCTCAGGTGCTCGCGGAACGCATGCCGGAGTGCGGGCGGCAGCGCGCCGTCGAGGTAGTCGGTGACGAGCTCGACGACCTCCTTGCAGGCCAGGTCGTTCGGGTCCGTCCGACCCTCCGCGCCGGTCGTGAGCCGCACCGGGCGGCGCAGCGCTGGCGCGATCAGCAGGACCGCGATCAGCACGGCGGCCGCGGTCAGGAGCCAGGCATACCGCTGGACCCCGTGCGCGCGTGCGATCCAGCCGAACGCGATCGAGAAGGGCAGGAAGAGCACCCACGACAAGGTGCCGACGCCGGACGAGACGCCGGCCCGCAGGTTGGACGGCACCCCATCGCGCAGCAGCTTGCCAGCACGGATGCCGATCACGGCCAGCATCAGCGCCAGCACCACTTGCGCCGCGATCACGGCAGCGAGCGCGCGAGTGACGACGAGGGTGAGCGTGGCAGCGGGCGCGGCGAGTCCGAGCGCGATGGTCGCGGCCCGATGGTCGAGGTTCAGCGTGCCGGTGAGGTAGCCGCCGATGCCGAGCGTGGAGACGAGAGCGGCCCGGTAGGGCCCGAACACCGCCGCGGGCACCGCGAGAGCGACCAGCCACAGCGGGCCGAACTCGAAGACGGCCTCGGACAGCAGCCCGACCAGCGCGGCCAGCAGCATCACCTGCCGCACGACCGGCTCGCTGAGCATCGTCCGGTAGGTCAGCGCGACGTGGCGGCGCAGCGCAACGGTCTCCTCGGCGCGGTGCAGGCGCGGTTCGTCGAAGCGCAGGAAGGCGACGGTGGCGGCGGCCGCGAAGGGCAGCGATGCGAAGTACGTCAACCGTGCGGAGGTCCAGCTGGCGAGCACGCCACCGGCCAGGGCGCTGGCGACCAGGGCGGCGCTCTCGACCATCCGGACGCGGCCGATCCACACCTCGTACCGATCGCTCGAACCGGTCTCCTCGATCACCACGTCGTAGACGATGCTGTCCACGGTGCCGGAGCTGAGTGCGAAGTACACCCCGAGGACCATGGCCGCGGCGATGTACGTCGCCACGTTCCGGCTGAGGCCACCCAGCAGCGAGCTCGCGAGCAGCGCGACGGTGGCGCACACCATCAGCCAGTTCCTGCTCCAGCGGTCGGCCAGGATGCCCGACGGCACCTCGAGCAGGGGAACCACGGCGGCGTAGGCGGCGGCCATCACGCCGACCGAGCGGGCGGTGAAGCCGATCTGTGTCATGAACAGCTTCTCCACCGGGACCCACAGGAGGAAGCCCTGTAGCCCGGCCGCCACCAGGAGAGGCGCCAGCCGCCGGGCGAGCGTGCGCGGCACGGCACCGGTGGAGATTGCCGCGCTCACCGGCCGCCGCCGCCCGCGAACCGCTGCGCCAGGAGCTCCCTGAGCCGGGCCCTGGCCTGGTTGAGGACGGCGCGCTGCTCGGCGGCCGTCAGACCGAGCCGCTCGGCGGCCGCGTCGGGGTCACCGGCCAGCGCGTCACGCGCGAAGACGACCTCGCGCCACATCGCCGGCAACTCCTCCAGGGCACCGGCGAGCGCGGCCTGTACGGCCGGGTCGGTCGGCTCGCGCGGAGGCCAGACGGTGGGGCTGACCCGCCAGCCGGGGATACGGCTGCCCGGCGTCCTGGAACCGTGCCGCGGGCAGTGTGCTCGCCGGGTCGAACCACCGGCCGGGGTGGCGGGTGAACCGGCTCCGCGGTGCCTGGCAGCACGCCGCGACGTTCAGCGCCGTCCGCGCCGGCCACGTCCTCATCGCGGGATCAGGCGGGCGATCCGGATGGACCTGAGCGCGGCCGGATGGTGCTGCTGGGCCCCGGTCACGACGGTTCCGTCCGCGAGTCGAGCAACTCGTCGACTGCGTCGAACATGCGGGTCCACACCAGGCGCTGTCGCTCGAACCAGGCAGCCGCCTCGTCCAGCGGGTCGACGTCCAGCGCCAGGTGGTGGACGCGGCCCTCGACCGTGCGGACCACGATGCCGGCGCGCTCCAGCACCTTCAGATGCTTGGAGATGGTCGGCTTGGAGACTCCGAAGCCACCGGTCGCAACCCCCACCGTCGCCGGCCCGTGTGCCAGGCGTTCCACGATCGCCCGGCGGATCGGGTGAGCGACGGCGTGGAACGTATCGTTAGCCATACGGGTAACTATCGCACGTTCAAGCCGCAGGGGCAGCCCACGCCCGGCACGGGACCCGGCGTCGACACCGGCCCTTGTCCCTGTCGCCAGGCCACGGAAGGGTGGGTGGGCATGGCAGCTGTCTCCCACCCGGACGGCCCGGCCGCATGATCACGATTCTCGATGCCCCGTCCAATCTCGGCCTGTCGCCCCCCGAAGAGGGCGCGCCGTACCGGGCGTGTACAAGCTCGCCGGAGCTCTGCGTGACCAGCGCCTGCTCGAGCGGACTCGCGCAGCCGCGGCGGGACGGGTGAACGGGGGCGCCGCGTGCCGCTCGACCCAGCGAGCAGACGGTTCCGGAGCCCCCGCGAGAAGCTCTGGTGGACGTCAACGGCGCGCCAGGGGGTGCCCACCCCCACTGGCCTGGAGCGGAACGAGATGCTCGGCACGGAGCTGATCGCCAGGGTCCCGAACCGTCCCGGCGCACTTCTTCCACGTGCCTTCGACTACACCTGCTGCTGTCCCTTGGCGATGGCATACGTCGAGCGGCTGCGCGCTCCCGCGAAGGGTTCTACACGTTCCCGGACTCGGCGCACAGCCCCGTGGTCGAGCAGCCGCAACGGGCCCGGGAGTTGCTGGTGCAGGACGTCCTGGCCGGCACCACCGGTCACGCCGACCCGCCCGACCACAAGCCGCCGTCGCGAGATTTGAACTCTCCGTCAGTCGACGACGAGCCCGCCGGTGAGGTTGATCTCGCTGGCGGTGATGGTTCGGGCCCAGTCCGATGCCAGGAAGGTGGCCACGTTGGCGACCGATCTGCAGGTACTCGCCACCGCCGCCGAAGTACTCGCCGTCCGGGCTGCGCATCACGATCCGGAGCTGGCCGCCGACGCGCAGGTCCACCTCGGCCACCGTGGTGTCCCAGTCGGGTCCGGGTGGGACCGACGGGTCGGACCCAGGAGCGGCCCTGCCAACCGCGTCCGGAGCGGCGGCTGGGTTCACGCCGACGGAGGCACGGGGACTCCCGACGGTCCCAGCGGCGTCGCGCCGGTAGCGGGCCTGTCCGCAACGGGGAAGGTGGTGACCGGGCCGGACCGGTCGTTCGACGCACCCAGTGCGGCCACGCCGTTCAACACCCGATCACCTTCGTCCACCGGGCCTACAGCCCTCTACGCCTGTGGCCAAGCTCCGAGCAGCAATGACGTGGCCTCGACACGCCGCGGCACCACAGCCACCAGTCCCGAACCGAGTCCGGATCACGTCCATGGGGGTGGGGATTGACGGCGATCTCGATCCGTTCGACCGCGCCCTCGAGGGCAGATGTTGCCGGCACCCAGGCTACGGCCGTCGTCGACAGGTCGCGGCCGCCCACGGTCGTCACTCGGAAACCGTGACCTATGTCTGCCCGAGTCCAGTCGCCTGGGGCACCCGCTGGTCAACGGCGGTCCTCGGACTTGGTCCTGCGGACCCGACGGGTCCAACCAAGTGCGCAGCGGCCCCGATGCGTCCAGGATTGGGTATGACCCCTGAGGGTCGCGACGGGGTCGCTGCGTCGCGCGGGTCACGGGTCAGCAAGGACTTGACGGGGCATCGACGAGCGACCCGCGGGGCCGCCGCCGAGGCAGCGAGGAGGTCGAAGATGGCAGTCACCAAGATCATCGAGTTGGTCGGCAGCTCGACGGAGGGCTCGGACGCTGCCGTCTTGGACGCCCTGGCCGAGGCACGAAAGACGTTGCGCAACATCAAGGCGATTGACGTAGTCTCCGTCGGTCTGCGCGGCGACTCTTTGGGTGAGTGGCGAGCCCACGTGCGAATCTCGCTCCTCGTCGAGCAGGCCGACTAGCGTATCGGCCGGCTGGGTTCGTTCGCCAGGTTCAGAAGTGATTGGACCGCAGCGCTTACGTATTCGGTGTGCTGGTCCTCGCGATGGGTCCGATGACGGCCCGACACGGATGCCGTTGATGGTGCCTGCAATGTGGTGCCGTTGCCTGGCGCCCAGACCTGGTTGTGGTCGAAGGGAACGGGCACCAGCAGGTTGCCGCGCCCTGCGGCGGCGACTGTTCCGTAGCCACACCACCGGGCGCAGCGTGCTGCGGCGCTCGTGCATCGCATCAGGTGGACGAGGGCGTCTTGGATCTGGTGGGCCTGGATCGAGCGGGCTGGGGAGTCAGTGCCTGCAGGCTGGCGCTGAGCCAGTTGCGGTGGTCATGCGGCGTCCAGTCTCGGGTGCGGCGCAGGTGGACCATGGTGTCGGCGCAGATGAGCACGTCGGTGGTGACGGCCAGCAGCGCGACGTCGGCGTGCCTGGGTAGCAGGCCCTCGACGGCGGCCCGTGTCCAGAAGGTGTGCGCCAGTTCGGCGGTGGCGCGCCGACCTGCTTGCCAGGCCGCAGCGAGTTCGGGTTCGACCCCCTCGGCTTGAGCGGCCACGTCGAACAGGGCTGCGGTGCGCTCCATGATGCCCACGGTGAGCTCGACCAGCGCGTTCAGCCGCTGCGGCAGAGTCGGCGCGGTCATGGCCTGCTGGGCGGGCGGCCGGTGTCCGAGGTCGATCGGCTCGTCGTCACCGGCCAGGGCGCGGTCGATGACCCGCCGGAACAGCACCACTTTGCTGCCGAATCGGACGTACACCGTCCTGGTGGCGACGTTGGCCCGCTCGGCGATCTGCGCCAGCGTGGTGGGCACGTAGCCCTGTTCGTCGAACAGGTCCTGGGCGGCATCGAGGATGGCTTGTTCGGTGCGGGCGATGCGGGCCGCCTGCAGTCTGCGCCCGGAACCGGTCTTGACCTCACCAGCCATGAGTTGCATCATAACTGCAATATTGCAGCCGCAGTGCAATGACCAGCCGGGAGTGTCGACATGATTCCGACGTTGGACGGGGTGCACCACCTCAAGCTGCCGGTGACCGACCTGGACCGCTCGATCGCGTGGTATCGCAGCCGACTCGGTTACCAGGTGGTGATCGTGTTCCGCAGCCACGGGGTCCGTACCGGCGTGACGATGGCCCACCCGGACGGCGGCCCCACGCTGGGCCTGGTCCAAGACCCGGAACAGGCGATTAGGGCTGCCGGGTTCGACTACTTCAGCATCGGGGTACCCGACCGCGCCGGCCTGGTGGCACTCGCCGACCACCTCACCGGCATGGGCGAGCATCACGCCGGCGTGCACTTCGCCACCGTCGGCTGGATCCTCCCGCTGCTGCACGACCCGGACGGCCACGAGATCCGCTTCTACACCACCGAAGCACACACCGACCTCGACCCAGCCCATCCGCTGGAGGTCGATGATGCGATCGCCAGCGCACAGGCCGCCGAACTGGCCTGGCTGGCCGCGCGTAGGCTGCCCGCGGTCCCGGACGGATCGGTCCCGCCTCAGCGCCAACGCGCCATGACAACCGGCCCGATGCCGCGACCGGACGGAGCGCTTGGTCGTGCGGAGAAGGCGCTTTCCCCGGCCACCGCAGGCGAGGCCCGCGGCACACCCACGGCGGCAAGCTGCGGCTGCTCATCGGCACCGACGATTTCTGGGCAGACCCTGACCGGTGCTCGGACTGGCCGGCCCACGCACCTACCTCGCCCTGTTCAGCTCGGCCGGGGGGCGAGGCACCCGGCGTTGAAGCCGATCACCGCCAATGGCCGGTCCTGACCCGAAACGCCGCGGAGAGCTTGTCCGCGTCGGCCAGTTGGGATTACAAGGAAACTGCACCGGGTAGAGGACAGCAATCAAACGCATGACAGGGCTGTGTAGTCCCTCTGTGTCGGCGCTCACGCGTCGGGCGGCGCGAGCTCGCGATGTAGACCGGGTCCGTGAGGCCAGAACACACACTAGGTTGATCGGCGGCCAACCAAAGGGGTCGACAGTTCGGGGGCGAACGTGCACGCACTCGCTCGCGTGAGATCCAACTGTCAGGTGGGATGGTCACGTGGCGCGCGCGGGCAGAGTGATCACGACGGGCCATGGCGTCCCCTCCTGGAAGGAATTGCGGATGTTGGCTATCGCAGCAGTTGCTCTGTTCGTTCTGGGCTTCATCATCAACGCCTCGGATACCAGCGTTCAAGCAGCGTTCAGCCCGATGAGCCTGCTGCTACTGGGACTGGCGTGTCTGGCCCTGCACCTGGCCGGGTTCGGTAAGGCTTGGAACGTGCCACGCCTAGACCCTGCCGCCGACATCTTCAGGCGGGTGCGGGACCGGCACGGATCAGAGCTGAGGCCATCACTCGCGGACGATGCTGTCCTGGGCGCTCGCGTTGCGCTCGGCGGGGATCATCCTTTCGGACCCGACCGGGATGATGCCTATGGGGCCAGGCGAGACTTCCTGTGTGGGGACGTGTCACCTGATGCAACTTCATCCCGTTCGCCGTCCGACCTGGGCCGTGGTGAAGGAACCAGGCGGCTGACCTCGGGGTGATCTGCTCGTAGGCTGCAGGTGTGGTGGCCTTCGACCCGGAAGAAAACCTCGGCCAGGATCTTGCGTTCCGGCTGTTGATGAACTCGCCGGTGAGGTTGCTCTGGCCGCGGCGGCCTGGTGGACAGTACCAACCCCAAGGTACTGCTCTACAAGGACTGCGCGACCACCGCCCGGATCGGCCTGATCTTCCTGGGCTCACGTGGTCTGGTCCGCAAACCGCTCGTCTTCTACCTGGCGCAGCGGTGCGGCACGGACGGTACCCATGACGGGATGGTGACCTTCGACGCGATGTGGGACAACTACCAGGACTTCCGTACAGGTATGTACGTCACCAGCTACCTATGGGCCGCGTTGTTCCTCGTCCAGGCTGCCGGAACCGCGCTGATCATCCGGTTGACCAGCTTTTCGACCGCCTACAACTACAACCAGATCCTGCCCTTGATTGCTGCCGCGCTGGGCATCCTCGGATCGATCGTCATCGGCCGCTACTACACACGCAAGGGCGGGGCCCGCGGCGCCGCAGCCGCCCAAGCTGAAACGGCTTGACGGCGTGCCATCCTCAACCGGCTCGAACAAGGTCACCAAGGCCAGCGAGACGAGTCAGTCTGAATTGCGCACAACTGGTCGGGGCCTACTCGCGGCCGTGGGCGGGCGGGTGCCCGACGCACGTGCGTCCGCGATGAACCTTCTGCTCGTCAACGCCGACGGCGTCCTGGCCACCGCCAACCCGCCGACCGGCTCTACGCCATCCGCATCCCCTCACTCGGAATTGCCTTCCTCGACCTCGCTCTCTGCCTGGTCGTCTTCCTCGGCCTCGGCGGCTGGCGGGCCGGCCGCGACGCCCAGAGGGCCGGGGCTCGCGGCACGGCCCGAACGTCCGCCCCTGCCGCGAATCGCGCCCGTGAGTCGAACGGGGCCGCCTCGACCGGTCCGGGCGCCGGTGCGCCGGACGCCCTACCCACCCCGACAACCGAGCAGGATCGGAGAAGCGCCCGCCGGTT
This sequence comes from uncultured Actinomycetota bacterium, assembly GCA_963740575.1. Lineage (GTDB taxonomy): Bacteria > Actinomycetota > Actinomycetes > Actinomycetales > Kineosporiaceae > CAVUET01. The sequence continues at coordinate 46,754 of CAVUET010000009.1, forward strand.
CGGTGGGCCTACGGTCATCGCATGGCAGTCATCGTCTCTGTTCCAGCCGCACGCGCACGCGACCGCGCGTTCCGCGAGCCCTCGGGCAACCTTGTCCGCATCCCGCCGGCCTGACCGTCGTGGCGCCCTGGACGGGAGCCGACGGCACCGTGCGGCGCGGAGGCGAGCTCTCTCGTCCGTTGCACCTCGACCTGCTTGACGAGCGCACAACTTCTCAGGAAGCGGTCCCAGTGAAGACAATGACGTGTAGGCAATTGGGTGGGCCGTGCGATTCCCCGCACCGTGGAAACGTCGCTGATGAGGTGATAAAGGCGCAGGACGCTCATCTCAGAGAGACGGTCGCGGGTGGTGATGAATCACACGAAGCCGCGTTGAAGGAGATGAAGGGCAGATGGAAGCACCCCATTTCGGGAATGGGCTGGTACAGGGCAGCCAAGCGAGACTTCGCTGCCCTTCCCGAAGACTGACCGGTCCTCAAGGCGTTACAGCGAACCGAGGTAGCCCACGGGGCAGCTGACCCACGATGAAGATCATCGGTACCGGTACGGTGCGCCGCCAGCCTTGAGGGCCGCTAGCCCTCGAGTCGGCGGATCAGGGTCTTCAGGGCGGCGAGCTCCACAGCTGGAAAGTCGTCCCGTCCCACAGATAGCCGATAGGGATGACGCGCGGCCCACTGTCCAGGCCCGTGTAGGCGAGGTGCAGGATCGGTACCTCACGTAGCAGCTGCTGTGTGATCGGCTTGGCCATCACATCGGCAACGTCCGGCATGCGGTCTCACCATCCTCTCCGGAGACCTTGTGACACGACTCCCATCGGACCACCGTGCACCGAACCGCGCCATCCGTTGAGGCACGTGGCGCGCCTTCACCGCCGCGTCCTCTAGGCCATGCGTCGAGCCACATGTGCGCGGGGCGTCTCGATGGTGCCGCCACCGCGTGTGCGACGTACCGTCACCGTGCTCAGGCAGCCGAAGAACACTGAGGTGACCGGGCCGTGCGCACCGTTTCCCGCAGAACAGCCCGGTGCGTTCGGGGATGGTGACTCATCTCTTCGAGTGACAGGATGTGGCATGGGTAGGGCTGCCTCGGGTTCGGCGCGGGCAGTAGTGCTGGTGGTGATGGGCGTTTCCGGATGCGGGAAGTCGACGGTGGCGGCTCTCCTGGCCGGACAGCTGGGCTGGCCGTTCGAAGAGGGCGATGCGCTGCACCCTCAAGCGAACATCGAGAAGATGGCCGCGGATCATCCGCTCACCGACGACGATCGCCGGCCATGGCTGCGCAAGGTTGCTGAGTGGATCGACCAGCGCCTGGACGCCGGTGACGGCGGCATCATCACGTGCTCCGCACTGAAACGCGCCTATCGGGATGCTCTCAACCGTAGAGGGGCCGGGGTGGTGTTTGTCTACCTGGCCGGAGACAAGGTCACGATCAAAGCCAGGCTCGCCGTTCGGCAGGGCCATTTCATGCCCCCGAATCTCCTCGACAGCCAGTTCGCTGACCTGGAGGAACCGACGTCGGATGAGCCGGCCATCCGAGTGGATATCGGTGAAGCACCATCCGAGATCGCCCGGCATATCACGGAACGGCTCGGACTCGACCCCTGAGGGGAGCTGACAGTGGTCCTCTTCGAACGGGTGCACACGGTCGTGACCCAGGCAGCACCCTTGACCGCCACCGACAAGATCCACGATCCTTGGAGCGCGCACGACACCCGGGTTCTCGCCGTAGCCGTGATCGGAATCGCGATCGTCGTCGCTCTCATCGTCTGGGCGAAGTTCCACGCGTTTCTCGCGCTGACCATCGGCGCACTGTTCGTCGGAGTCTTCTCCGGGATCGACCTGGACAAGGTCACAACCTCCTATGAAACCGGTGCCGGAGGCGTCCTGGGCTACGTCGGCGTCCTGATCGCCCTCGGAGCGATGCTCGGGAAGCTCCTTGCCGACTCGGGCGGTGCGGACAAGGTGGTGGAGACCCTGCTCCACGGTCGCCCGGCGACGTTGCCGTGGAAGATGGCTCTGATCGCCGGGATCGTGGGTATCCCGATGTTCTTCGAGATCGGGCTCGTCCTTCTGATCCCCGTCGTCATGCTCGCTGTTCGCCGGGTACGAGGCCCGGCCATGTTGCTCGGCATCCCGGCGCTCGCGGGCCTGTCCGTGCTTCATGGATTCGTCCCGCCGCACCCTGGACCGCTCGCGGCGATCGCCATACTGAAGGCGAATGTCGGCATCACGCTGGCTCTGGGGCTCATAGTTGCGATTCCGACCGTGGCCGTATGCGGGCCGCTGTTCGGTCGGCTCGCAGCACGCTGGGTCCCGATCGGCGCGGCCGGAGCCGGACTCGCGGTCACCGGCGCGTCGGTGACCACTTCGGGCGGTACCGGGGCCGCCGCGGGCGACGACTCGACGGCACGCAGTTCTGGCAGCGACGCCGGCTCCGTGGAGCACGACGAACCCTCACAACTCCACCAGGGCCGGGCGCAGGACCCCGACGCCATCCGCAGCCCCACCTTCACGTGGACCCTGATCACCATCCTGTCGCCCGTCGTCCTGATGCTCGTCCGAGCGGCTGCGCAACTATGGATGGACCCCAAGGCGACGGTGTTCCCCGCCCTTCTGTTCATCGGCGATCCGGTCGTCGCCCTCTTGATCGCCGTGCTGTTGGCCATGGTGACCTTCGGAACCACGGTGGGCTTCTCGGCGTCCGTCCTCACGCAGAAGATCGGCGACAGCCTGCTGCCGATAGTCGGGGTCATGCTCATCGTCGGCGCCGGTGGCGGCTTCAAGCAGGAACTGGTCGACGGAGGAACCGGAACGGCCATCGCCAAGATCGCCATTGCGGCCAATCTCTCGGCCCTGCTGCTGGGGTGGATCGTTGCCGTTCTGATCCGCCTGGCCACCGGGTCGGCGACCGTGGCGACAGTCACGGCCGCTGGAATCGTCGCGCCGCTGACAACCACCTTGTCGACCACCCACCTATCGCTGGTGGCTCTCGCCGTTGGCGCAGGCTCCCTGTTCTTCTCTCACGTCAACGACGCGGGCTTCTGGCTGGTGAAGGAGTACTTCGGCATGACCGTTGGGCAGACGATCAAGACCTGGTCGGTGATGGAGACGCTCATCTCGGTCATGGGAATCGCTATGGTCCTGCTGCTGTCCCTTGTCCTCTAGCTCGGGGATCCTCGCATCGTGGTCAGCCGGCGGTCAAAGATCAGGCGGTCTCGCTTGCGACATCGAGCCTGCTCAGACCGGGACCGGCGCTCGTCGTTCAGCGCCTGCCCCGCCAGTCAGCGCCGGTGCGCGACGAGGTCGCGGACGACGTGGCCCTTGGCGAGCCCCTGCTGCTCGAACCGGGTCTGCGGGCGCCACGCCGGCCGTGCAGTGAACCCGCCGAACCTGTTGTGCAGCAAGGGCTCAGCATCGATGACGGCGAGCATCTGCTCGGCGTACGGCTCCCAGTCGGTGGCGCAGTGCAACCGTCCGCCAGCGTGATCTGGATCGAGGATCTCCGCGGGCCGCAGCCGGGAGGCGACGAGCGCGACGAACGACGCCCCCAGCAACCGACGCTTGTGGTGGCGCATCTTCGGCCACGGGTCGGGGAAGAAGACACGGACCTCGTCGAGACAGCCGGGGCTGAGACGGTCCCGCAGGACCAGCACGGCGTCGCCGATGACAACCCGGACGTTGGTCAAGCCCGCCTCGTCGACGTCCCGCAACAACGCCGCGGCACCCGGCCGGTGGACGTCGATCGCGAGGACATCACGGTCCGGATCGGCGGCCGCCATGGCTCGTGTCGCCTCGCCGCGCCCGAAGCCGATCTCGACAACCAGCGGCGCGGCCCGACCGAAGGCGGTGACCGGGTCGAGCGGCCCGCCGTCGGCGTCGATGCCGTACCGCGGCCACAGTCTCTCAAGCGCTGCCGCCGGTGCGGTCCGGAGCCGTCCGCGCCGCTTGAACGTACGCACGGACGTCTGCTGCTCGGGGTCGGCGTCGACGGTCAAGCGGGTGGCGGGCACCCCGACAGTCTCCCCGACATTCCTGCCTGCACCGTCGGCCGCCCGGACCGCCGTCCGCGGGGGCACGTCTCCGCAGGCGACATGCGCGCCATCGAGGGCCGCCACCGCGGAGGACCGGTCAGCGCGCCACCGTGTAGTGCAGGTGCAGCACACGGTCGCCCTGGACCACCTGGTCGGGATCGTCGAGAAGCACCGTGCCGGCGTGGCTGCCGAAGAAACGCACCCCTTCGCCAAGAACCACGGGGGCGACGTCCATCGCGACCTCGTCCACCAGCCCTGCCGAGAACGCCTGCCCGCCGACGTCGCCGGCGGTCACGCAGACGAGACCGTCGCCCGCGAGCTTCTTGGCGAGCGCGATGCCCGCCTCGATCGAGCCGGCGGTATGGAACGGTGCGTCCGGGTGGTCGGCGAGCCACGCCTGCGGCAAAGGCCGGTGGGTGACAACGACCAGCTCGTCTCCGGCGGCCGCCTTGCCGTCCCAGCCGTTCGTCGTGTCCAACAGGTGACGGCCGATCACCGTGACCTTGATGGCCTCCCAGAAAGGCTGGACGTAGTCGGCGGACGTCCGCGAGACATGGAACGTCCAGCCGCTCGACCCGGCGGACACCTCGATGTCGCCGTTGTCGTACCAGTCGAACAGCGGCCCGACCGTGTCATCGGGATAGGCGATGTAGCCGTCCACCGACACGACCCCCTGCATGACGACCCTGGCCATCTGCGCTCCTCAGCCGAACGTCGGGACGAAGCCATGCCAGCGGCGGGGCAGGCCATCCTCCATGCTGCTCACCGGACCTGCTCGATCGCTACCCCACTGACCGTCCATGCGATCTTCCGTTCATCGTGACACCAGCAGAGGTGCGTGGTTCAGAGCTCGAGGTGCCGGTACCGGCGGTGGGCAAGCGGGAGGAACACCAGGGCGAGGACAGCAGGCCACAGCATCGCGAGCAGAACAGAGTGGTCAGCGGCCCACGTGTTCGATGCCCAGCTGGGATTCCCGAACATGTCCCGGATGGCGTTGGCGGTCGCCGAGAGCGGGTTCCAGGTGGCGATTGCGCCGAGCCAGGCGGGCATCGTGGCCGGTGAGACGAACGCGCTGGACAGGAAGCCGACCGGCCACACCAGCACCTGTACCGACACCGCTGCCTCCGGCGTCGTCAGCAGCAGTCCGAGGTAGATCCCGATCCAGATGAAGGCCAATCGCAGCCACAGCAGCAGGCATAGTGCCGCCGCGGTCTGACCCAAGCCGTGCTGGGGCCGCCAACCCACCACCAGCCCGGTGCCGACCATGACCGAGAGACCGATGATTGCGTTCAGCAGGTCGGCCGCACTCCGCCCGGCCAGCACGGCGATCCCGCTGACCGGCATCGCCCGGATCCGCTCGGTGATGCCCTTGGCTGCGTCGTTCGTCACCGCCACCACCACGGACTCGAGCCCGAACAGCATGGTCATGGCGAGCATGCCGGGGATGAGGAAATCGATGTACGCCCCGTCGGGGATAGCCATCGCGCCCCCGAACAGGTAGCCGAACATCACCACCATCAGGACCGGGAACAGCAACCCGAGCACCACTGCGGCGGGACGTTGCCTCCAGTGCAGGAGGATGCGATGGGTGAGCGTGACGGTGTGACGCAACGAGGTGGCCCCTCGGGTCGTCATGACGTTCAGGACGCTCATCGCGCTGACTCCCTGTCTGATCCGCCTGATCCGCATGATCCGGCGGGTGTGGGGACGGTGCGACGGGTGAGGTGCAGAAACACGTCGTCGAGGGTCGGCTTGATCGTGATCGTCTCCTGTCGATCCGGACCGACCTTGGCCTTGAGCTCGTCAGGGGTGCCTTCGGCGACGATCCGGCCGGCGTCGATGAGCGCGATCTGATCGGCGAGTTGGTCGGCCTCTTCGAGGTACTGCGTGGTCAGTAGCACCGTCGTGCCTGCGGTGACCAGGCTGCGGATGCGAGTCCACAGGTCCAGCCGCGTGGCCGGGTCGAGCCCGGCGGTCGGCTCGTCCAGGAACAGCACCGGCGGGGACAGGATGAGGCTGACCGCCAGGTCGAGCCGGCGCCGCATCCCTCCGGAGTACTGATGCACGCAGCGATCAGCGGCCTCCGTGAGACCGAACTGATCCAGGAGCTCACCCGCCCTGCGCCGGGCGGCCGAGAGCCTCAGGTCGCCGAGCCGCCCGAACAGCTCCAGGTTCTGCCGCCCGGTGAGGATCTCGTCCACCGAGGCGTTCTGGCCGACCAGGCCGATCCGGGACCGCACCTGCTTCGGCTGACCGAACGCATCGAACCCGGCCACGAACGCCCGGCCGGCATCCGGGCGCAGCAGGGTGGTCAGGACCCGGATCGCCGTGGTCTTGCCCGCGCCGTTCGGGCCGAGCAACCCACACACCGTGCCGGGTCGCACGTGCAGGTCGAAGTCGTCCAGCGCCGTCCGGTCGCCGAACCGCTTGCGCAGCCCTCGTGCCCATATCCCACCCGGAGCTGCTTCTCGCGGCCGTTCTTCGTATGCCATACGGAGAAGGTTAACACTGATCTCCGTATGGCATACGAAGTAATCCAACTATGCTGGTCACCGTGACGACGGACAGCAGCGGCGGCGAGGACCCCGCCAGGACCATCGCGCTGTTGTGGGGAACCCGAGAGCTGCCCCGGCGCGGTCCGAAGCATGGCCTGACCAGCGAGCGGATCATTTCGACAGCAGTCGAGATGGCCGACGCCGACCAGGATCTGGCGATGCTGTCCATGCGGCGGGTGGCCGAGGCGCTGGGGGTCGGCACGATGTCGCTGTACACCTACGTCGCGTCACGATCCGAGTTGGTCGAAGGCATGCTGGACCTCGCCTACGCCGAGGCTGTCCCGCTGCTGGAGAAGATCGGCGCAGACGACTGGCGGGCCGGCCTTCACCAGCTCGCGGCCGTCAACTGGGGTCTGTATCAGCGACACCCCTGGATGCTGCAGGTCTTCACCGGGCGACCGCCGATCGGTCCCAACGCGATCGCCACCTACGACCTCGAGTTGCGCGTGGTCGACGGCATCGGACTCACGGACGTCGAAATGGACTCGGTGATCACCCTGGTGCACAACCATGTCGAGGGTGTGGCCCGGCGCAGGCTCGAGGCCGCACGAGCCGAGCGGCGCAGCGGGATCACCGTGCAGGAGTGGTGGCAGGCCACAGCGCCGGCACTGGCAGCCGTCTGCGACCCCGAACGCTTCCCCGTCGCCGACCGCGTCGGCCAGGCCGCGGGTGAGGCGCACCAAGCCGCCTACAACCTCGAGCATGAGTACACCTTCGGCCTGGACCGCCTGATCGACGGCATCGCGGCGCTGATCCGCCGTTCGACAGACTGATCCCGTTGCGGCGACGGTGACCGGCACGGGCTATTGATTCAACGTATACACCTAGCGTATACACGTGCGTGTGACCGTTCCGATGGCACTGCTGGGCCTGCTCGAGCGTGAGCCGAGCCATGGCTATGACCTCAAACGTGATTACGACACCTACTTCGGCAGGGGCAAGCCGCTGCCGTTCGGGCAGGTGTACGCGACGCTGGCGCGGCTGGCTCGGGACGGGAAGGTGCAGGCCGGTGAGCCGGAGCCCGGCGCGGGCCCGGAACGGAAGCGTTACGTGATCACCGAGCAGGGCGTCTCCCAGGTGGAGTCGTGGCTGGCCGGGCCCGTCGAGCCCGAACCGCACCTGCAGACGGTGCTGTTCGCGAAGGTCGTGCTGGCCCTGATGACAGGGCGATCGGCGGAGGACTACCTGGATATCCAGCGGGCCGCGCACCTGCACCGCATGCGGGAGTTGACCGCCCTCAAGCGCACCGGCGGGCTGATCGACGCTCTGCTGGCCGACCACGCCCTGTTCCACCTGGAAGCGGATCTTCGCTGGATCGATCTGACGACGTCCCGGCTGGCTGCGCTGGCGCAACAGGTGCGGTCGTGACGGCGCCGGGCCCGGGCGGGCAGCATGACGCCGGCGGGCAGGTGGTCGAGGCGCGCGATCTGCTGCTGTCCTTCGGGCCGACGCAGGCGTTGCGCGGGGCGAGCCTGTCGGCGGGCGCCGGGGAGATCGTCGCCGTGATGGGACCGTCGGGGTCGGGCAAGTCGACGCTGTTGCACTGCCTGGCCGGCATCCTGGTGCCGGACTCCGGCGAGGTTCGCTTCGACGGCCGGCGGATCGACACGCTGAGCGAGCAGGGACGGAGCACGCTGCGGCGCGACCGGTTCGGCTTCGTATTCCAGTTCGGGCAGCTCGTGCCGGAGCTGACCGCTGAGGAGAACATCGCGCTGCCGCTACTCCTGAAAGGTCTCGGCCGTTCCGAAGCGCTGGCGCAGGCACGGGTATGGATCGAACGCCTGGAGCTGGACGGGCTGCAGGGGCGCCGGTCCGGGGAGCTGTCCGGCGGGCAGGTCCAGCGCGTCGCGTTGGGGCGGGGACTGGTGGCTGGCCCGCAGGTGTTGTTCGCCGACGAGCCGACCGGGTCGCTGGACTCGCTGTCCGGTGAACGGATGATGGAGCTGCTGTCCGACGCCGCGCGGGAACGGTCGACCACCGTCATCCTCGTTACCCACGAGCCGCGGGTGGCCGCTTACGCAGACCGTGAGGTCATGGTCCGCGACGGCAGGGTCACCTCCCCGTCAGGTGATCGGGTGGTGCTGTGATCCGCCTCGGGCTCCGGCTCGCAGTGGCCGGCGGGCGCGAGGCGATCACCCGGCTGGCGCTGATCGCGATCGCCGTTGGCATCGGTGTGGGCCTGCTGCTGGCAACGCTGGCCGGTCTGAACGCTGTCAACACGCAGAACGCGCGCTACGCGTGGCTGGAGACCGGCTACACCGGATCGGGCGCGTCGGCTGCCGGGTCACCGGCCTCAGATCCGGCTGCTGATCCGTTGTGGTGGTGGCTGCGTGCCGACTACTACCAGGGCAACGTGATCGGCCGGGTCGACGTGGCCGCGACCGGGACGAATTCGCCGATCCCGCCGGGCATCGCCGCGCTGCCCCGGCCAGGTGAGTTCTACGCCTCGCCGGCCCTGGCCGAGCTGCTGGCCACGAACCCGGCCGCGCAACTCGGCGACCGGTATCCGGGCCACCTGGTCGGCACGATCGGCTCGGTCGGACTGCCCTCGCCGGACTCGTTGATCATCATCGTCGGCCGCCACGTCACCGAGCTGTCCCACCAGGACGGTGCCCACCCGGTCAGCCGCATCAGCACGACGTCGCCCAGCCAGTGCGGCAGTGGCGACTGCGCGCTCGGCGTCGGCACCAACCACGACGGCATTGTCCTGATCCTGTCCGTGGTGACTGCCGCACTGCTGTTCCCGGTGCTCATGTTCATCGGCGGTGCGACCCGGCTGTCCGCTGCCCGTCGGGAACAGCGTTTCGCGGCGATGCGCCTGGTGGGCGCTACTGCGCGGCAGATCTCCGTGATCTCCACCGTCGAGTCCGCGCTGGCTACCGTTGTCGGTGTCGCGGCCGGCTTCGGCCTGTTCTTCACGCTGCGGCCGGCGATCGCCACCATCCCGTTCACCGGCGACCCCTTCTTCACCGCTGACCTGTCCCTGAACATGCCCGACCTCCTGTTCGTCGTGCTGGGCATCCCCATCGGTGCGGCGGTAGCAGCGCGCCTCGCCCTGCGCCGGGTGGCCATCTCCCCGCTCGGCGTGACCCGGCGCATCACCCCACGCCCGCCTCGGCCCTGGCGCCTCATCCCGCTGCTGGCCGGGATCGCCGAGCTGAGCTACTTCGCCTACGTCCACGACATCGGCGCCGGCACGCAGACCAATACCACCCTTGAGGCAGTCCTGTTCCTGACCGGCGTCCTGGTGGTCATGGCCGGCCTCGTCATCGCCGGGCCGTGGCTGACCATGCTCGCCGCGCGGCTGGTGATCCGGCGCGCGAACCGCCCCGCCACCCTGATCGCCGCACGCCGCCTCGCCGACAACCCTCAGGCCGCCTTCCGCGCGATCAGCGGGCTGGTGCTCGCCGTGTTCGTGGGGACCAGCGCGATCGCGATCATCACCACGATCGGTGCGGGAAGCCGCATGACGGGCGGCCTCGGCAACGCAGCCGACAGCACGCTCATCGAGACGCTGAGAGAGCTACGGCCACTGCACGTCGCCACCTCGGCCGACGACCCAACCAGAGACGAGCTGACCGCGATCTCGGGCGTCACCGGCCTGGCCGTCATCCACGAAACGCCTGCGACCGTGCCACGGCAAGAACTTCAGCAGGGGCTTCAGCAGGGACTACGGCAAAGACCGCGGCAGGAATCGCGGCAGGGTCCACAACAGGGACCTCAACTGGGACCTGAGCAGGGACCGGGGCCCGCACCGACCGAACAGCTGGTCTCCTGCACCGATCTCGCCACGGTCCCCGCACTGGGCCACTGCCCGCCGGGCGCCACGGCCGTCACGATCATGCCCGACTACGCCGACGCTTTCGGGCTCGACCGCGTCAGGCCAATGCGCGACATCACCTGGTTCGCCGCCGACGTGTCGATCAGTCAGCTGGAGAAGATGCCGTTCGGCACCATCATTGTCGGCACCGACGGGTCGGCGGCTGCGATCGAGCAGGCCCGCACCGTCCTCGATCGTGCCTACCCCGGCACCTACGCACCGCAGACCGGCGCCGAGCAGAGCGCCGACCAGTCACGACTGCTCGACGACTACCGCCGCCTCGCCGACGTCGTCATCCTCACCAGCCTGCCCATCGCCGGCTGCAGCCTGGCGGTCAGCATCGCCGGCGGCCTGATCGAGCGCAAACGGCCCTTCAGCCTGCTCCGCCTCGCCGGCGCCCCGCTCAGCGTGCTGCGTCGCGTCATCGGCCTGGAAGCCGCCGCCCCGCTGCTCATCACCACCGCAGCATCGGTCGGAGTGGGATTCGTCGCCGCGCACCTGTTCCTGCGCGCCCAACTCCACCGCCCCCTCCAGGCGCCAGGGGGCATGTACTACGTCGTCCTCACCGTCGGACTTCTCTCGTCCCTGGCCGTGATCGCATCCACCCTGCCACTCCTCAGCCGAATCACAGGTCCCGAGACCGCCCGCAACGAATGACGGAGTGCCGGGACCTTTTCTTAGCGCTGGTCCGCCTCAGCGCTGGTCTGCGACGGTGTCGGGCTCGGCGAGCCGGTGCAGTTCGCTGCGGGCCCACTCGATCTCGGCCGTGTTGTTCCGGGCCTGGTTCCACACGAGGATCTGCTGCCACGTCGTGGCCGCGTCGTCGTCTCGGGAGAGTCGGCGGAGCAGGAAGGCGGTGGAGTACAGCGGCGAGATGACCTCCGGGTCGAGCTCGACGGCACGTCGCCGGGCTGTTCGGCGCCTGCCTGACCGCTACGAGGTGGGCCAGGTCCAGTGCGGCACCTCCCGGATCGGGTGGAGTCCTTCTTCCGTCGTGGCGTTGGAGTTCTGTGCGGCGACCTGCGAACCGAACTCGAGGTGTTCTCGGAGCGCCTGCCGGAATGGGGGGTCGTCCGGAAGGCCGACCTCGTCGACCGCCTCGAGATACAGCTCGACGAACCGTCGGCGTTCCGCTTCGGTGATCTGCAGGCCTCGATGAACGCCGATCAGGTACTGAAACCCCAACTCCTTGCTGAAGTTGTCGGGGCCCCCTAACGACTCGCTGGTGAATGCGGTCAGATGATCCACATGGGTCGGGACCCGCTGCGGGAACAGCCGACGCAACGCCGGGTCTGCCAGGACCTTCAGGTAGAACGCGTCCTCGAGCCGGTGGATCGCATCGGCTCCCCCGGCGTGCTCGTACAAGGACTCCATGATTACAGGCTTACACCGAGGCGACACGATCGCGAGCCCGACCGCCCCGCCCAGGGCGCCGGTCGGAGCCCGGCACCCGATCAGCGGGGGCGTTCGAAGGCGGACAGGAAGCGGCGGGCTGCTGGTTCGTCACCGCTGATCTGCAGGTGGCCGGTGACGAGGAGGTCGTCGATCGGTTGGGCGCGGAAGGCGACCGCGCGCAGTGTGGCCGGGTCCGTGATGATCGTGGCAGTGACCCGTCCGGGGGCGGATGTGCGCGTGGCCTGGAGCCCGTCGGCGCGAACCCGGACCACGATCGAGTCCGTGCCCAGCCGGAGCAGGTACCTGCCCTTCGGTTCCGAACGGTCTGGGCGGATCGTGGTCCGCAGGGCCAGGATCAGCGCATCGGTGCTCAGCTCGCCGTCCTGGCCGGCAGGCGCGGCGCGACTGCCCCACCTGGCCAGCGCCAGCAGGACCGGTTCCAGCGAGGCGCCGAGTGGGGTGAGTTCGTAGATACCTGCGCTGACCGGGGGACCAACCTCGCGACGCGCAAGAACACCTCGCTCGGTCAGCTCGTCCAGTCGCTGGGACAGCACGTTGGGGCTGATCGCGGGCAACCCCGCCGTGAGATCGGAGAACCGTTTCGGACCCAGGAGTAGTTCACGGACCACCAGCAGGGCCCATCGCCCCCCGATCAGGTTCAGGGCTCGGGCCACGCCGCAGGGATCGGGGTAGGACCGTGCTCGCGTACCCATCCGCCCTCCTGAGGCGTTGACATCTGGCCATCCTATTTTAGGATCGACAACTATGACTATAGAAGTGGCTTCGGTGCTTCCTCACGGCTACCTCCACGCCGCGCCGGCGGTGTCGTGATGGCATCGTTCCTGCTCTTGCACGGTGCCTCGTCGACGGGATGGCTCTGGCACCGGGTCCGACCGCTGCTGGCCGACCGGGGGCACGACAGCGTGGCCCCGGACCTGCCGTGCGAGGATCCCGACGCCGGGCTGGTCGACTACCTCGACGCCGCCTGCGCCGCTGTCGCCGACGAGCTGGACGCGCCCGTCATCGTGGTGGCGCAGTCGATGGCGGGTCTGATCGCTCCGCTGATCCCCGCTCGACGACCAGTCCGCGGCATCGTCCTGGTCGCGGCGATGATCCCCGTGCCGGGCGAGACTGGCGGCGAATGGTGGGTCGCGACCGGGCAGCCCGATGCCCAACAGCAGTACCTGGCCGAGCAGGGCGTTCGCCCACCGGATCCGTTCGATCCAGAGGCGATCTTCGTGCACGACTTCCCCGAGGCCCTGAAGACCGCTTCCCTGGCCCATGTCGTTGACCAACAGGTCAAGATCATGGCCGAGCCTTCGCCGTTGACCGGCTGGCCGGCCGTTCCGACCCTCGTCGTCGCCGCTGCCGACGATCGACTGTTCCCGTTGCCGTTCATGCGAGCCCAGGCCGCCGACCGCCTCCACCTCGAGCCCGTCGTCATCCCCGGCGGTCACCTCGCGGCGCTCACCCAGCCCATCGCACTCGCCCACCAGCTCGACCGGTTCGCGACGTCAACATCCTGAACCGGCGCGGTGTCCGGGTCGTTCAGAGCCGGGTGACCGCCTGGCGGATCCGGAGGAGCTCGGTGTCCAGCGATTCGGCCTCGAACGGGAGGACCTCGGACCGGAGGCGGGCCGCGAGCTCGTACAGGGTCGAGAGCTGGTCGTGGCCGTCGGCGAGCATCCTGTCGATCGGCTCGACGTAGCCGGCGAGCTGGCCCGTCACCCGGTGCTTGAGGACCATCAGGCGCCACTTGCCGATGAACCGGCGGATGTCGTTGAACAGCTCGCCGGCCCGGGTGACAGCGGCCGTCGCCAGGCCCAGCTTCTCGTTGACCACCCGCATCGTGGCCGTCATGTGCCGGATGCCCTCCTGCAGGGCGTCGCACAGCAGCGGAACCTCCAACAGCGAGGTGGCAGGGGCGACACCGTCGAGGACCTCGCGGGCGAAGGTGCCCACCATGTCGTTGTGCAGCCGTGCCAGGGCGATCCTGAACCGCAGGTCCGCGATCAGATCGTGCAGGCCGTTGAGCTCGCTGACGAGGCGGTTGAGGGTGTCCACGGTCTGGTGACAGGGACCGACCATCACCTGGCCCACGTTGGCCAGCACGGGGACGGACGTCGCGATGGCGGCGGAGCCCCGCTGAGCAGCGCCGGCAGCCTGGTCAAGTTCGACGGCGGCCGCCAGCATCGACCGGGACGTGAGGGACACCGCCTCGGACAGGTCCCGGTAGGCGTCCAGGCGACCGACCAGCGTTCCGAGCTGACTGTCCAGCCTGACGGCTGCGCCCAACACGTCGGCAACCGGCCCTGACGCGGATCCGTCGCCGGGACGAAGCGTCATCAGCCCTGCCCGGGCTGCCATCTCGGCGGCGAGGGCCTCCATCATGAACTCGTCGTACCCGCTCAGACCCATCGACCGCATCGTCTGCTCGAGCTCCCGCTCGCCGTCGGCCGCCGCCTCGGTCCGGGACCTCCCGGCTCGTTGTGCCTCCCGCTCCGAGGCGCGCAACTGCTCGTAGAGTCGGCAGGCAGGCGTCATCAGGCTGGAGACCCGTGGCGCCATCCGGACGGAGAGAAACCCTTCACCCAGCGGGGTGATCGTGGCGAAGACCCAGTAATACTTACCGTCCTTGGCCAGATTCAGAACGTAACCGGCCATGGGCTTTCCGACCAGCAGCCGATCCCACATCGCTTTGAATACGGCGGCCGGCATATCCGGATGCCGAATGATGTTGTGCGGGGAGCCGGTGAGTTCTTCGGTCGAATAGGCTGATATCCGTACGAAGACCGAATTTCCGAACCGGATGATCCCCCGCCGGTTCGTGGTGGAGAAGAACAGCTCCTCAGCTCCGATGACCCGTTCGTTCCCGGTCGGTTCGGCCGTCGCTACCTGCAGAGCCACAGCTCATCCCTTCGTGCATCGCCATTGACACAATGAGGAGCAACAGCTCCGTCATGCGGCGGAGCTGAATCAATGGTTTGCATCAGCGTAGCGCTTCAGGCACTGAGTGCCGTTATAGACTGGAGCATTCGAATATTCCTGCACGACCGCACCCAGTTGCCCGAACTCGCCGTGACGATTACAGCACGCGGTGTCAGTGTCTGAAGGCGTCGCGGTGCGGGTGTTGCGGCAGGGGATGGCCGAAGCTGTCCAGCCGCCGGAGTTCTGCGCGCAGGTCGACCAGCAGTAGATCGGCGAGGTCGTGGCTGAAGCCGTTGCGCACCACGATCCGCAGCACTGCCTCGTGCTCCAGGTCGGCCGGCAGCGTGTACGCGGGGACCTGCCACCCCCGGCGCCGCAGGCCGTCCGACACGTCGAAGACCGAGTAGCCGTCCACGCCGTCGCGCAGCCTGAACGCGAACGCCGGGAGCTGGGAGCCGTCGGTCAACAACTCGAACGGCTCGAGCCGTCCGATCTCCGACGAGAGGTGCAGCGCGACATCCCGGGACGCCCGCTGCACCTGGCGAAAGCCCTCGCGGCCCAGCCTGATCAGGGTGTAGTACTGCGCGACCACCTGGGCGCCGGGGCGGGAGAAGGTCAGCGAGAAGGTCGGCATCGAACCGCCCAGGTAGTTCACGTGGAAGACGAGCTCCTCGGGCAAGGCTGCCTCGTCGCGCCAGAGAGCCCAGCCGACACCGGGTGGCACCAGCCCGTACTTGTGGCCGGAGGCGTTGATCGAGGCGACCCGTGCCAGCCGGAAGTCCCAGATCAGGTCGGGATCGAGGAACGGGGCGACGAAGCCACCGCTCGCTGCGTCCACATGTACGGGGACGTCCGGGCCGCCGCCGTGGGCCAGCCGCTCCAGGGCGGCGGCGATCTCGGCCACCGGTTCGTAGCTGCCGTCCTGGGTGGATCCGAGGATCGCGACGACGCCGATCGTGTTCTCGTCGCACCGCGGGAGGGCGGTCTCCGCGGTCAGGTGCCTGCGGCCCGGCTGCATCGGGACGAGCCGGGGCTCGACATCCCAGTACCGGCAGAACTTCTCCCAGCAGACCTGGATGTTGATCCCCATCACGAGATTCGGGCGCTCGGTGCCGGCGCCGGCGGCTCGGCGACGCGCCTGCCAGCGGCGGAGCAGGGCCAGTCCGGCGAGCATGGCTGCCTCGCTGGAGCCGGTGGTCGAGCACCCGACGGCACCGGGCCCTCCGGAGCGGGGAGCGTTCCACAACTCGGCGAGCATGTGGACGCAGCGCCGTTCCAGCTCGGCGGTCTGCGGGTACTCGTCCTTGTCGACGAGGTTCCGATCGACCGTTTCGGCCATCAGCCGGATGGTCTGTGGCTCGACCCAGGTGGTCACGAAGGTTGCCAGGTTGAGTCGTGTCTGGCCGTCCAGGAGTAACTCGTCGTGCACGAGTTGATAGGCGGTGTCCGGGTCTATGGGGCCGTCCGGAATGCGCAACCGCGGTACCGATGTGGTCGCGCCGGGCCGGGCGAACAGAGGGTTGAGCAACACGTCCGGTTCGTCGCCCCGCCCGGCCGGCGGCTGGTGCAGCGGCATTCTTGCGTCCCCTCGTCGCGAGTCCAGCGGTCACACCGTGACCTGACCAGAGGCTAGAGGGATCGCAACCGTCGGCCAGTCGACCTCCGGGCGGGCCGATCGTCCTCGCAGCTGAGGGGACGGGTCAGCGCGGCAGCAGCGCCGCCGCCGCGGTCTCCTCGAGCCATGCCCGGTACTCCGGCTCCGGCCATCCGGCATCGACCACGCGTCGCCGATAGACCAGCGGCTCGGTCAGGAGGGCGATGATCGCGCCGGCGCGGTTGATGTCGAGGCCGGGCCGCAGCCCGCCGATCTCCCGCAGGTGCGTGGCCGTCACGCGGTTCCGAGCAGCCGCCCGTTCTCGGAGTGGGCGTGTACCCGAGCCCGCCGCGCAGGTCGAGCCCCGCCTGCGTGAGCACGTCGGGTCCCTGCGTCGGCGAGCTGGTCGAGCTCCTCGGGACCACCCTGGCGGCGGCATAGAGCCCACCCCGGGCCAGCCGGGACGTCGAGGGCTCCCCCGCCCGTGGCGTGGGGAGCCCTCCTACGGCATCAGGACGACTGGCTCGCGGCCGCGCCCCAGGCCTCAGCCGCGTGATCACGCTCGCCGGCCCCGGCCGCCGGAACCCCTGCGTCGGCGGACTCACCCACGACGGCGGTTCTGCTGCTGCGGGAGTCGCGCGGAGCCGCGCCGTCGAGCATGGAGCGGACCAGGTTCAGGCCTGCCAGCCCTTGCCCGATGATCGTCGTCAGCATCTCGGTGACACCCTCCGCGCCGTTGAGCACCTGCATGCTGCCGACGCTCTCGAAGGCCTTGGCGGCATTCGCGACGATCTGCGGGTAGTTCTCGGCGATCTCCTGCAGGATGACGGCCTGCGAGTTGCTCGCCAGCGCCTCGGCGCGCCGCTCGACAGCCTCCGCGTCGGCGAAACCCTTGGCCCGGATGGCAGCTGCCTCCGCCTCGCCGGTCGCGCGGATGGCCGCGGCCTGAGCCTCACCCTCGGCCCGGACCGCATCGGCCTCGGCCACCCGTCGAGCCTTCTCCGCGTCACCGTGACGGGAGCCCTCGACGGCCTGGGCGTCCGCAAGTGCCGTCCGGCGGGCCTTCTCGGACTCACCGGTGATACGGGCCTTCTCGCCGTCCGCCTCGGCCGCCGCGATCACGGCCGCCTTGCGGGCCTCGGCCTCGGCGATCGCGGCATTGCGCGCGGCAAGGGCTTCCTGTTCGACGCGGTAGCGCTCGGCGTCCGCGGGACGGCGCACCTCGGCCTCGAGTTGCTGTTCCCGCCGCGCGGCCTCGAGTTTGGCCACCTCGGTCTCCTGGACGACCACCTGCTGGCGCGCGCCGGCCGCCGCCAGTGGCCCGGCCTGTTGGGACTTCGCGTCCGCCTGGTTCACCTCGGCCTGGTACTGGGCCTGGGCGATCCGGGAGCTGCGGATGGCCTCGGACTGGCGGGCTTGGGCCTCGGCCTCGGCCTCGGTCGCCTCCTGGTTGGCGATCGCCTCGGCGATCCGGGCTTCCTTGAGCACCTGGGCGGCGTGCGGCCGGGAGAGGTTGGTGATGTAGCCGGTGGGGTCGTGCAGGTCCTTGATCTGGAGGGTGTCGATCACCAGACCGAGCTTCTCCAGCTCAACGCCCGCGGCGGCGCGGGTCTCCTGGGTCAGCCGCTCCCGCTCGCGGACCAGTTCCTCCATCGTCAGCGACCCGATGATCGATCGCAGATGACCTTCGAACACGTTCACGATCTTGGCCACCATCTTGTCCTGCTGGTCGAGGAACCGGCGCGCGGCGTTGGAGATGGACGTCTCGTCGTCGCCCACCTTGAAGATCACCACGCCCTGCACGCCGGCGTCGATCCCCTGCTTGGTGACGCACTGGACCGAGAGCGGCGCCTCGTTGATGTCCAGCGACAGCTTGCGGACCACTTGAAGCCCGGGGATGACGAAGGTTCCGCGGCCGGTGATGACCCGGAACCCCATGCCGCCGGGCGTCTGCCGGGCCCGCGCGCCGGAGATGATCAACGCCTGGTTCGGCTCAGCCACCCTCCACATGCTCTTGAAGATGGCGACGATGAGGGCCATCACGAGGACGACTGCCCCCGCGAACAGCCCCATGACGGTTGTGGTCACGGACTGCCAACTCCTCCTGAACGGCACCGCGTTTGCGGTGATCGATAACCGATTGCCGTGAAGCATCTCATCGGACGCATCCGGGTCGAGAACCGTTGCGCGGGGATACCTTTGTGGTCCGCCACACCCCAGGAGCACCCGTGAACGTGCAGAGCGTCGTCGGCATGACGGGGATCGTGACCACGACGATCCCGGTCGGAGGGATGGGCGAGGTCCGGGTCGCCCTGGACCTGGGGTCGGAGACCTTCGGTGCCTACGCCTCGAACCGGGGCATGGCCATCCCGACCGGTACCCGCGTCCAGGTCACGGAGTGTTTCCCGCCCCGGACCATCGTCGTCTCAGCCGACCAGTAGCGGACCACCATGGCCGATGCGTCTGCCGCGCCGTCCGGAGAGAGCCTGCCGCCGGTACCCGCGGCCCGCCCACCGTCGCGTTGGGTCGATCTGGACGGCCCGGTGCACTACGTGGATCATGGCGGACCTGAGGACGGCGCGCTGCTGGTGCTGGTGCATGGGCTGGGCGGCTCGCTGCTCAACTGGGCGGCGGTCGCGCCGACCCTGGCCCGTACGTGTCGCGTGCTGGCCCTCGATCTGGCCGGGTTCGGCCGCACCAAAGGCGGCGGCCGTTCCACCTCGGTGCACGCCAACCAGCAGCTCCTGCACCGGTTCCTCACCGAAGTGGCCGGCACCCCGGCGGTGCTGGTCGGCAACTCGATGGGCGGCCTGATCACGGTGCTGCAGGCCAGCGCGCACCCCGAGACCGTCGCGGCGGCCGTTCTCGTGGACCCGGCCCTGCCGGTAGGCCCAAGATCGAGGCCCGATCCGGTCGTCGGGATGGCGTTCGCCGCCTATGCCCTGCCCGCGGTAGGGCGGGCCCTCCTGCGCGGGAACCGACTCGTCCGGCCGCCCGACGGGACCGCACGCGCGCTGCTGCGCCTGTGCTGCGTCGACCCCTCACGGGTGCCGGAAGAGGTGGTGACCCAGCACCTGGACCTGGCCCGGGAGCGCGGCGGAGGTCCCGATACGGATGCGGAGCTGCTGGTCGC
The DNA here is from genome assembly GCA_963740575.1 of uncultured Actinomycetota bacterium. Taxonomy (GTDB): domain Bacteria; phylum Actinomycetota; class Actinomycetes; order Actinomycetales; family Kineosporiaceae; genus CAVUET01. The sequence goes on from CAVUET010000009.1 coordinate 66,208, forward strand.
CGCCAGATCCCTGATGTGGGTGCTGGCCCGACGCGGCCGGCACGCGCAGCTGCTCCGCAGCCTCCGGGTCCCCGTGCTGCTCCTGCACGGAGAGCGTGACCGGCTGGTACCGATCACCTCCGCCCGGGCGGCGGCCGCGGCGAACCCGCACTGGAGGTTCGTCGTGGCGCCTGACATCGGGCACGTGCCCCAACTCGAGGCTCCGGGCTGGACCCTCGCGCAGATCCTCGACTGGCTCGCCACCGACGCCGCCGGGGCGGCTGACCTGACCCGCGAAGCGAGGCCGGGGTGAGTTCGGCCGGCGCGGCCGGCCGCCGGCTCGGACCCGATACACGGAGGCGTATCCCATGCAACAGCTGAGTGGTCTGGACGCCGCCTTCCTGGCGATGGAGTCCGAGCAGGTGTTCGGGCACGTCGGCAGCGTCTGCCTGCTCGATCCCTCCACGGCAGCTCAGCCGCTCACCCTCGATCGGCTGAGAGCCCATATCGGATCGCGCCTGCACCTCGTGCCCCTGCTGCACCGACGCCTGCTCCCGGTCCCTCTCGGTCTGGACAACCCGTACTGGACCGAAGCGGCCCCGAGCCTCGACTACCACGTCCGCGAGATCGCCCTGCCCCTACCCGGTGACGATCACCAGCTGGCCGTGCAGATCGCGCGGCTGCACGCCCGGCCGCTGGACCGCTCCCGGCCACTGTGGGAGGTCTACCTGATCACCGGCATCGATGGCGAGCGGGCCGCCGTCTACTCCAAGATCCATCATGCGGCGATGGACGCCGTCTCCGGGGACGACGTCCTGGCCGCCGTCCTGGACCCGTCCCCGCTCGGACGCACGGTCGAGCCGGCGCCGTCGACCGACGCCGAGCAACCCCCGGGCGCCGCGACACTCCTGGTCCGCAGCGCGCTGTCGTTCCTGCGCCAGCCGGCTCGCGCCGCCCGGATCGGTGCAGGCCTGCTCCGCTCCGTTCCGGGCCTGACCATGGTGGCCACCGACCGGTTGCCCGGCCTGGAGCGGCTGCACCACCAGGACGCCGGCCCGGCGCATGCAGGCCTGCGCGCCCCGCACACGCCGTTCAACGCCTCGATCTCCCCGCATCGACGCTGGGCGTTCGCCGACCTGTCCCTGGCGGAGGTCAAGCGGGTCAAGGATCACGCAGGCCTGACCGTCAACGATGTCGTGATGGCGCTGTGCGCTGGGGCGTTGCGACGCTGGCTGCACGCTCACGATGCCCTCCCCGTGGACCCCCTGGTGGCTGCCGTTCCGGTGTCCATCCGGACCGAGGAAGACAGTGGCAGCTACGGCAACCGGCTGTCGGTCATGCTCGCGGCCGTCCCCACCAACGTGGCCACGCCGGCCGAACGCCTGGCCACCGTGGCTGCTGCCATGCGGGTTGCCAAGTCCGAGCACGGAGCCCTCCCGCCCACCCTGCTCGGTGACGCCACCGGGTTCGCGGTGCCGGCGGTGGCCAACCCTGCCTGGCGGTTGGCCGGCCGGCTGCGGTTGCTGGAACTGGCCAACCCCTTCAATCTCTTCATCTCGAACGTTCCGGGCCCGCGGATGCCGCTGTACTACGCGGGCGCCCTGCTCCTGGCCTACTACCCGGTGTCGGCCATCTCGCACGGTCAGGGCCTGAACATCACCGCGATGAGCTATCGCGACCGGCTCTGCTTCGGGTTGCTCGCCTGCCGGTCTCTCGTGCCGGACCTCGAGCAGCTCGCCTCCTGGCTGGACGAGGAACTGCAGACCCTGCTAGCCGAAGCCTCCTGATTGCGCCCGAGCGGTCCTGCCGGAACCCTCAGTCCGACGACGGGTACAGTGCCTCGACCTCCTCGGCGAACGCGCGGAAGACCACGTTTCGCTTCACCTTGAGCGTCGGGGTGAGTTCACCGCCCTCAACGCTGAAGTCCGCGCAGAGCACCCGGAACCGCTTGATCGACTCGGCGGCGGACACCGCCAGGTTCGCGTGATCGACCGCTGCCCGGATAGCTGCCAGCAGGTCGGCGTCGTCGCGGAGCTCCGTCAGGCTGGCCGCGGTCGGCTTGCCGTTCTCCTGCTTCCACTGCGGGAACACGTCGGCATCGATGGTGACGAGCGCCCCGACGTAGGGCCGGGCATCGCCCACCACGACGCACTGGCTGACCAGCCAGTGCGCCCGCAGCCGATCCTCGAGCACCGTTGGGGCCACGTTCTTCCCGGACGCCGTGACGATCAGGTCCTTCTTCCGGCCGGTGATCGTGAGATAGCCGTCCTCGTCGATCTCTCCCAGGTCTCCGCTGCGGTACCAGCCGTCCTCGTCGAAGGCCGCCTTCGTCGCCTCTTCGTCATGCCAGTAGCCACCGAAGACGTGACGCCCCTTGATGAGCACCTCGCCGTCCGGGGCGATCCGCACGGAGCAGCCGGGGAGGGGACGGCCGACCGAACCGATGCGCTGGGCCCCCGGCAGGTTGAGGGTCGCGCCCGCGCAGGTCTCGGTGAGCCCATAGCCCTCCAGGACGGTCACCCCGACGCCGCGGAAGAAGTGCCCCAGCCGGGCGCCGAGAGGCGCCCCACCGCTGACCGCGTAGGTGACGCGCCCACCCATGGCAGCTCGCAGCTTGGCGTAGACCAGCCGGTCGAAGACCGCGTGCCGCACCCGCAACCACATTCCTGGACCGCCCGAGTCGAGCGACCTGCTGTACTCGACCGCGGTGTTGTCGGCCAGCGCGAAGATCCGCGACCGACCGGCGAGCGCGGCCTTGCGCTGCGCGGTGTTGTAGACCTTCTCGAAGACGCGTGGCACCGAGAGCACGGAGGTGGGTCGGAACTCGACCAGCTCGGCCGCGAGGTTCGCGAGGTTGCTGGTGTGCCCGAGGCGCAGCCGCGTCTGCACCGCGGAGAGCTGGATCATTCGCGCCAGAACATGTGCCAACGGCAGGAAGATCAGCGTCGAGGAGTTCTCGTTGAGGACGTATTCGGCAACGCCGGGAGCGGCAACGACATTGCCGACTTCGGACAGGAGGTTGCCGTGGGTGATGGCGCACCCCTTCGGCCGACCCGTCGTGCCGGAGGTGTAGACGATGGTGGCCAGCGAATCGGAGCTGACCGCGTGCCGCCGGGCCAGCAGTCGACTCGCCGGAACCCTGCGGCCGGAGGTGGCGAGTTCGTCCAGGGCACCGGCGTCGATGGTCCACACCTGCCGGAGGGCGACCAGCCCCGGCCGGATCTGCGCGATGGTTCGGGCGTGCTCCTCGGACTCGACGAACACCGCGACGGCCCCGGAGTCTGCGAGCTCCCACTCGACCTGCGCAGCAGAGGACGTCTCGTAGACGGGGACGGTGACCCCACCGGCCGCCCAGATGGCGAAGTCGCAGATCATCCACTCGAACCGGGTCCGCGACAGCAGCCCCACCCGATCGCCCGGCGCGACGCCTGACGCGATCAGCCCGGCGGCGACCGCAGAGACCCGATCGGCGCACTCCTTCGACGTGACCGGCTGCCAACTGCCGTGCACGCGTCTGCTGGCGGCTACGTGGTCAGGCCATCGGGAAGCGTGATCGAACAGGGCGTCCGTCATGTTCGACTCGGGCTCGGGCACGAACCGTGCGGGCACCGCACACTCTTGCATGGTGCACCTCCGACCGCTGCGTCGGATGCCTTGCACCCGACCCTAGACGTGTGCGGCGCCACACCCATGGCGCGAACGTCCCGATTCCGAAAAAGCAGAAACGCCAAAGGGCCGAAACGGACACCCCTTGCGATATTGCGGGCATGACTGATCACAGGGCTCCGGTCGCGCTCGTGACCGGTGCCAGTTCGGGGATCGGGGCTGCCGCTGCGATGGGGTTGGCCCAGCAGGGCTGGCAGGTGATCGCAGCCGGCCGGTCTGCGGAGAAGCTGGCGAGCGCCGGGCTGCTCGCGACGGAGCGAACCCTGACTGCGGACGGGCACGAGCTCACCATGCAGGTCAACTACCTCGCCCCGTACCTGCTCACCCGGATGCTGGCCGACCTCTTGCGGGCGACCCCGGACGCCCGGGTGATCACCACGTCGTCGGACGAGTGGCGGCGCGGCCGGCTCGACCCGGACGATCTGAACCTGGCCGCCGGCTGGGGGCGGCTGAAGTCCTACGGGACCAGCAAGCAGGCCGTCATGCTGCTGACCCGCGAGTTGAACCGCCGGATACCCGGACTCACCGCGACCTGCTTCCACCCGGGCACCGTGCGGTCGGAGTTCGCCCGGGACTTCGCTCTGCTGCGCTGGCTGTTCCGCCTGGCCCCGTTCGCGTTCGTCACGCCCGAGCAGGGCGCGCGCACGCTGATCGAGCTGGCTACGACGGATCTGGGCACCAGCGCGCCGGGCGGCTACTTCGAGCGCGGGAAGCCGGTACCGGTGGGGGAGCGGGCGACCGACCCCGATCTCGCGGCCCGGCTGTGGGACGCGACAGCTGCGCTGCTCGGCGTCCCCGTCTGAGCATCGGGGCGGGCGATACGGTCATGGCCGTCGTCCGGCAACCTGCCGGCTGCGGCCCGGCAGCGCCGGGGCCGAGCCGGACGTCGCTCGGCCCTTTGTTGACCAGTTCCGGCTACACCCGGCGCCGGACGCAGCCGACAAAGAGCTGATACGTCGGCGCGGCAAGGGAGGTACCGGTGCCGGGCAACACGGAGCCGGGTCCGAGCGCTGCCGGCCCCTCCGCCGCGCTCAACGCGCCCTCGGGCGGCTCCCTGACCGGGACCCGGCCCGCCGGGCCGCCACAGCCGGACCTGGTTCGCCAGGCCCTGGACGAGCACCTGCTCGAGGTCTGGTTCCAACCGAAGATCGGCATCTCCAACGGGCGCGTCGCCGGGGTGGAGGCGCTGCTGCGCCACCGGGCACCGGGCCGGGGCATCCAGCCACCCCAGGAGATCCTCGAGGCGGCTGAGGCCGAGGGGCTGATGGGTGAGATCACCCTGTATGTCCTGGAAGCCGCGATCACGCAGTGTGCCAGGTGGCGCGAGGTGGGCCTGCAGATCCCGGTCGCCGTGAACGTCACGCCCACGGACCTGGCGAACGACCTGCTGCCGGTGCTGGTGGCCGACCTGCTGGCCCGGCACAACCTGGCCGGAGATGTGCTGACCCTCGAGATCACCGAGAACGCCATGCTTCGGGATCCCACCCGCAGCGCCGAGGTCATGCACGGGTTGCGCCAGCAGGGCGTCCGGCTGTCTGCCGACGACTTCGGTGTCGGGTACTCCTCGGTTGCCCGGCTGGTGCAGCTTCCGCTCAACGAACTCAAGGTGGATCTCGGCCTCGTGCTCGGCATGCATGCCTCCCCGCACGGGGTCGCGACCGTGCGGGCCGTGATCGACCTGGGCCACGCCCTCGGGCTGACCGTCGTCGCCGAGGGTGTCGAGGACGAGCGGACTCTGCGCGAGTTGCGGGACTGCGGGTGCGACCTGGCCCAGGGCTACCACTACTCACGCCCGGTCCCGCCCGACGCCCTCGCCGCCTGGGTGCGCTCCCGGGACGCCCGCCGGCGGAGGCGTCCCGTGGTCGGCCGGTCGACCCGGGCCGAGCGGATCGCCACGGTCCTCGCCTCGGCCGGGGACTCTGTGGGTCCGTGGGCACTTGCCGGCTGTGCCGCCGTGCTGGCGGTCTACCTGGGCTGGCAACGGTTCCGATGGGGTGACCCCTCGGCCTGGCCGGTGATCGGGGACCTCGCCTTCCTGCCCTTCAACCTCGTGGCTGCGGCTGCCGCTGTGCTGGCGGCCCGGACCATGCACCCGGGTCTCGGTGCACGCCAGGCCTGGCTGTGGCTGGCCGCGGCGCTCGCCATGTACGCCGTGGGTGACGTGATCCAGCTCGGCTACGAGTACCGCTCGAGTCAGCCCATGCCGTTCCCCAGCTGGGCGGACCTGTTCTACCTCGCCTTCTACCCGCTGGCGCTGGTCGCCCTGCTGCGCTTCCCGACGCCGCGCAGGCCGCTGCCGGAACGGATCCGGACCGGGCTCGACGTCGCCATCGTCGCCCTCTGCGGTGGGGCGGTCGTCTGGTACGTATACCTCGCCCCGACGGCCATCCAGGAGGTCGCCAGCCTGCTCGAGCTGGCCACCGCTATCGCGTATCCGGTCGGCGATCTGGTCCTGGTGCTGGGCGTGGTGTCGGCCCTGGTCCGCGGTCCCCGCGGCGCATCCCGGCGGCCGCTGCGGCTGCTGGTGGTCGGGTTCGCCCTCTACCTGGTCACCGATCTGTGGTCCGGCCTGAGTGACCTGAGCTCGGCCGACTACCAGGGCGGCGACTACATCGACATCGGCTGGGTCGTGGCCCTGATCATGATCGGCCTGGCCGGAGTGATCCAATTCCGCGACGGTCGGCCGACCCGCCGCTACCCGTTGAAGCCCCTGCCGGACCGGCCCGACGGTATCCGGGGCCTGCGCCCGGCGGCGCTGGTCGTGGGATACGGGCTGCTGCTGTACTCCGCCCGGCACACCAGCTTCTACCCGTTGGGCGGGATGGTGATCACGGCCACCACGCTCAGCGTTCTGATGGTGGCACGGGAGTACGTCTTCCGCCGCGACCACGGCCACCTGGTGCGGCGCTTCGAGTTGCTGGCGGTCACTGATGACCTGACCGGCCTGTACAACCGGCGGCACCTGCTCGAACTGGCCGCCGCCGCCTTCGACAGCGCGGCCCTGCGGGAGCGGCGGCTGAGCGTCCTGATCGTCAACGTCGACCACTTCCGGCGGATCAACGACCGGTACGGCCACCAGACCGGCGACCTGGTCCTGCGCGCCGTGGGCGAGGCCTGCCGGAGCCGGCTGCGCTCGACCGACATCGTGGGTCGGTACAGCGGGGACGAGTTGATGGCCGTCCTGCCCGACACGGCTGCGGACGACGCCACCGCGCTGGCCGGCCGGCTGCGGGATCGCTTGCGCAGCCTCCTGCTGGACGCGGGCATCGGACCGGTGCCGGCCAGCCTCAGCATCGGCGTCGCGGAACTCGGCGATGCGCCGACCCTGGAGGTGCTGCTGGCAAGGGCCGACGAGGCGCTCGGCTGCGCCAAGCAAGCCGGACGGGACTGCATCCGCGCGGCGTGACCTGATGGGTCGGGCCCGGCCTGCACGGGGGGAATCAGGCCGGGCCGTCCCGATCGATCAGAGCAACGGGGGCGACGCCCTGACCTACATCGCGGAACCTATCCCGCATCGGAGCCGAGCGTGGCGGATCCCTTGAGTCCCAGCTCCGTTCGGGCCGCACTGCTACCTGCGGTCGTGCTGTGGCAACGTCCCGTGATGCGCTTGCCGGGCTCGGCATGCTCGGGCACAGTCTCGCCATGCAGCGCAGCAGCAGGCCCCGAGCTACCCGCGGGCAGGTTGTCCTTGCGGTCGCGACCGTCCTCGCCTACGGCATCGGCTACCCCGTCGCGATCGTCGAGAACTCCCCGATCGGCTGGGTCCTGGTGACCCTGGGCGGGCTGCTGCTGGTTCGGCCGGACCTCAGCGGGTCCGGCGCAGCCACCAGAGCCCGACAAGGGGCAGGACCAGCGGCACGAACCCGTACCCGCTGCCGAAGCCGGTCCAGACGGTGGCGTCCGGGAACGCCGAGGAGAAGGTCTCGCTGGCCGTACCGATCACCAGGACCCCGCACAGCTCGATGCTGATCGCGACCAGCGCAACCCGGCGGGAGGCGACGTCGCCGCGGCCGAGGGACACCGTGGCCACGATGTACACCAGCGCGGCGAAGGCGGACAGCAGGTAGGCCAGCGGCGCGTCGTGGAACTTCGTGGCCAGCTGGACCGCCGATCGCGAACTGGCCGCGAGTGCGAAGATCCCGTAGATCGCCACCAGGACCCGGCCGAAGCCGCTGCTGGTCGACCGCGACGGGCCGCGCCCGGCATCGGGCCCGGCCGTGCCGGGCGTGGCGGCGTCGTCGTCAGCCAACGGGACCTGCCCAGACCTGCTGCACCCGGATCACCATCACCGGCATGATCAGGAAGGCCACCGCGAGCACCGCCGTCCCCGCGCGGCTCTTCTCACCCCAACCCCACAGCACACCGATCGGCGGGATGGCGACGCAGCCGAGCAGGTACCCGACGAACTCGGCCTTCGGGAAGGTGTGCCGGGCTCCGACCATCTGCGCGACCCCGCCGATCAGGAAGCCGACCAGCAACAGCTCGAGCACCGCGCCCCCGGCCAGCAGGGACACCGACGGCGGTCGGTTCACCAGCGCGAGGACGAGGGCCCAGAGCGCCAGCAGCAGCGCGACGACGATGATCGCCGTCGCATAGGGACCGGTCACGGCGGCGATTGTCGCACCCGTGATCCAGCGGTGCCATTGCCCGTCACCTGGACGGCACGGGGACCCGCCGACGACCGTCCGGACCCGGACGGCTGCGGTCCGCCACGACCGTTCGCCCCCGGACAGCCGTGAACACCGTCCGGTGACCTTGGGATGACCGTGCGCTGAGGGCCGCCGTTGCCGCAGTGCACCGTGCCGTCTTGCATGGATCGGGTACCCAGGAGGGTGCGGCTGGCCGGGGACAGGATGGCGACCTCGTGGGCGGTTACAGATGACCGGCATCGTGGTGCGGCCCCCGCGTGGCCGGCCCCCGCGTGGCCGGGTCCCGCGTGGCCGGCCCCCGCGTGGCCGGGTCCCGCGCAGCAGGGCGCTGCGGCGGGCCGGGCGAGTGCTCACCGGAACAGCCGCCGTGGCCGCCCTGCTCACCGGGATCCTCGCAGTGCAGGCGCTGGTCGCTCCCGGCAGTGACGGGTTCTCGGCGCGCCTGGCGGAGGCGGCCCGCAACGACGGGCTGGGACCGGTCATCACCGAACTCGAGAGCCTGCGCTACCAGCTCTCCCCGCCGAAGGTCGGCGGGCAGCCGAGCGCCGGCCAGCTGCGGCAGCTGGCCGCCGGGACCCCCGCCACGGCCTCGGCACCCGCAGGCAGCGCCGCGCGAGGCCGGGTGGCTCTCCAGCCGCCGATCTCGACGGTGGCCCAGCCTGCGCTGCGCGGCGAGGGCGACTACCGCCCCGTGGTCACCGTGGCCGGGCAGCCGGCCGTCCAGGTCGCCTACCTGCGCCCGGACACCCAGCACACCTCGTACCTGACCGGCGTGGTCTGGATGAGTAACCGGCTGACCCGCCTGGTCCAGCACCCGGGCGCCGCCGAGCCGGGGAACCTCTCGCTCTGGTCCCAGCCGCCGACCCTGCCGCCCGCCGAGCGCGCCGGGCTGGTCGCGACCTTCAACGGCGGCTTCAAGCTGAAGGACTCCCGTGGTGGCTACTTCGCCGACCGGCACGCCGTCCGACCCCTGGCGCCGGGCGCTGCCTCGCTGGTGATCTATCGCGATGGGCACGCCGACATCGGCTCCTGGGGGAGCGAGGTCGCGATGGGCCCGACGGTTGTGTCGGTACGGCAGAACCTGCGCCTGCTGGTGGACGGTGGCCGGCTCGCACCCAACCTCGACCAGGCGGTGCAGTCCACCTGGGGCGAGACGGTCAAGGGCGCCCTCTACGTCTGGCGGTCCGGCGTCGGGATCACCGCCGCCGGGGACCTGGTCTACGTCACCGGCGCCGCCCTGTCCGCGCAGACGCTCGCCGCCCTGCTGCGCAGGGCCGGTGCGGTCCGTGCGATGCAGCTGGACATCAACCCCGCCTGGGTGTCGTTCATGTGGTACAGCCCGGGCGACCCGTCGGGCACGGTCCTGCCGCACAAGCTGAACGCCTTCCAGCGCAGCGCATCCCGGTACTTCAGCCGGAGCAGCCGGGACTTCTTCGCGGTGTACACCCGATGACCCGGGTGGAGCTCGCGCCCGCCCGCCCAGGCGGTGCGCGGTCCTCGCCGCGGTGGGCTGATCCGGTCCGGATCGCCACCGCCCTGGTACGGGCCTGCCGCCCGCGGCAGTGGGTGAAGAACGCGCTGGTGGCCGGGGCGCCGCTGGCGTCCGGCCGCTGGCTGGTGGGCACGGTGGCCAGCAGCACCGTCGGCGCCCTGGTGGCCTTCTGCCTGGCCGCATCGGCGGTCTATCTGGTCAACGATGTGGTGGACGCGGCCGAGGACCGGCTGCACCCGAGCAAGCGGCTGCGCCCGATCGCCTCCGGGGAGCTGGACGCCTGGGCCGCCCTGCCTGCGGCGGCCGTCCTGGCCGGTGCCGCGGTCGCACTCGGCTGGTGGCTGCGTCCGCAGTTCGGGTTGTTGCTGCTGGCCTACCTGGCCTGCTCGCTCGCCTACTCGGTGCGGCTGCGTCGGGAGCCGGTGGTCGAGCTGACCCTGGTGGCACTCGGCTTCCTGCTCCGGGCGGCCGGCGGCGGCGTCGCGGCCGGGATCCCGATCAGCGCCTGGTTCCTGCTCGTGAGCGGGTTCGGGTCGCTGTTCCTGGTGGCGGGCAAGCGGTACTGCGAACTGGTGGCCGTCGACCGGGAAGGCACCCGGCGCGCCAGCCTGGCCGGGTACTCGGCGCCGTACCTGCGCTTCGTCTGGAGTACGGCCGGGGCGCTGACCGTCGCGACCTACGCGCTCTGGGGGAACGACGTCTACCGCGTCCGGGCGCACGGCGCGTGGGCCCTGATGTCGCTGTTCCCGCTCGTCGTGGCCCTGCTGCTGTATGCCCGGCGGGTCGATGCCGGGACGGCCGAGGCGCCCGAGGACGTGATTCTGCACGACCGGGCCCTGCAACTGCTGAGCCTGGCCTGGCTGGTGATGGTGGCCGTCGGAGCCGGTGGCATCAGCGGTGGCTGAGACGGGACTGCTGACCGGATGGGGTCGCACGGCGCCGACGGCCGCGACGCTGGCCCTTCCCGCGGACGCCTCGCAGGTCGCCGATGCGGTGCTGACGGCCCCGCCGCGCGGCACGCTGGCCCGCGGCCTGGGCCGAAGCTACGGCGACGCCGCCCAACTGGCCGGCGGGCGGGTGCTGTCCACCGGCCGGTTGCGCGGCCTGGATCTGGATGCCACCTCCGGCACCCTGGTCGCGGGCTCGGGGTGCAGCCTGGACGAGGTCCTGACCGCCACCGTGCCGCGCGGCTGGTTCGTGCCGGTGACCCCCGGCACGAGGTTCGTGACCCTCGGCGGCGCGGTGGCCGCCGACGTCCACGGCAAGAACCACCACCGGGACGGCAGCCTCGGCGCGCACCTGAACTGGCTCGAACTCGTCGACGGGCTCGGCCGGGTGCACCGGCTCGCCCCCGACCCCGGCGTCACTGACGCCGACCCCGCCGCGTTCTGGGCGACCGTCGCCGGGATGGGGCTGACCGGGGTCATCACCCGGATCTCGTTGCGGCTGATCAGGATCGAGTCGGCCTGGATGGACGTCGAGACGGTCCGCGCACCGGATCTGGACGCGGTGATGTCGGCCCTGCGGGACAGCGACCGGACCCATCGGTACACCGTGGCCTGGACGGACCTCGGCGCACGCGGCGCGAGCACGGGGCGCGGGGTGGTCAGCAGCGCGGACCACGCTCCGCCCGACGGGTCCGGCCTGGCCGAGTTCAGGCCGCCGGGCCGGCTCGCGATCCCGCCGCTGCCCGTCGGCCTGGTGGGGCCGCTGGCCACCCGCGCATTCAACGAGGTGTGGTACCGCAAGGCACCCCGCCACCATCACGGCCGCGAGCGCGTCGGGACTTTCTTCTACCCCCTCGACGGCGTCCGGGACTGGAACCGGTTGTACGGGCCGTCCGGCTTCCTGCAGTACCAGCTGGCCGTGCCAGACGGCGCTGAACGCCTTGTCCTGCAGGTGATCCAACGGCTCCAGTCGGCGGGGTTCAGATCGTCGCTCGCCGTGCTGAAGCGGTTCGGCGGCGCGAACCCGGCGCCGCTGTCCTTCCCGCGACCGGGCTGGACGCTGGCCCTCGACCTGCCGCTGTCCCGGCCGGGCGGCCTGGCCAGGGTGCTGGATGCGATCGACCAGCGGGTGGCGGCCTCCGGTGGCGCGGTCTACCTGGCCAAGGACTCCCGGCTGCGACCTGATGTGCTGGCGGCGATGTATCCCGGGCTGGACAGCTGGCGCGAGGTCCGGGCCCGACTCGACCCGCTGGGACGCTTCAGGTCCGACCTCGCTCGCCGGCTGCAACTGTGAAGCAGGCATGCGCAGCCACGTGCCGGCCGTCGCCGGTGCCCCCACCGGCTCCCGGAAGGAGGCGATCGTGATCGACGCGCTGGGGAACCCGCAGTCGGTCCTGCTGCTGGGCGGGACGAGCCAGATCGGCCTGGCCGTTGTGCGCGAGCTGCCGCGAACCAGGCTGAGCCGGGTGGTGCTGGCCGGGCGCGACCGGGCGGCGCTCGAGGGCGCTGCGCAGGAACTGGCCGCGATCGGGTTCGGCGGGGTCGAGGTGCTGGTGCTCGACGCGCTCGATACCGCGAGCCACGGGAAGCTGATCAGCTCCGTCTTCGAGGCCGGCGACATCGACCTGACCGTGCTGGCGGTGGGCTACCTCGGCGACCAGCAGCTGGCCGAACTCGATCCGTCCGAGGCGGTGCGGATCGCCACCGCGAGCTACGTCGGCCCGGCGTCGCTGGCCATGAACGTCGGGGCGCGGCTGCGCGAGCAGGGGCACGGGGTGATGGTCGTGCTGTCGTCGGTGGCCGCCCGGCAGGCCCGCAGGTCCAACTTCGTCTACGGGTCGGCCAAGGCAGGGCTGGACGCGCTGGCGCTCGGGCTCGGCGACGCGCTCGCCGGCACCGGCGCGCACGTGCTGGTGGTGCGACCCGGGTTCGTGCGGACCCGCATGACCGCGCATCTGCTCCCGGCGCCGCTGGCGGTCGGCCCGGACGCCGTCGCCCGGGCGGTGCTGGACGGCCTGCGCCGCAGCCGGACCGTGGTGCACGTGCCACGCGCGATGGGCCTGATCGGCGCGCTGCTGGCAGCCCTGCCGCGCCCCGTGCTCCGCCGGTTGCCCTTCTGACAGTCCATCGGAGCATCCCGACACCGGCGTGCGCCGCTACCCCGCGGCGGGCACCCAGGTCAGACCGGTGAGCCGCTGGTAAGCCTCGACGTAGCGGGTACGGGTCGTCCGGACCACGTCCTCGGGGATCGCGGGCCCGGGATCGCTCTTGTCCCAGCCGGTCGCGCCGGCCCAGTCCCGGACCATCTGCTTGTCGAAGGCGAACTGCGGCCCGCCCGGTGCCCACCGGTCGGCGGGCCAGAAGCGGGAGGAGTCCGGCGTGATGATCTCGTCCGCGAGCGTGATCGTGCCGTCCGGAGCCCGGCCGAACTCGAACTTGGTGTCGGCGACGATGATGCCGCGCTCGGCGGCGATCGCGGCGCACCTGTCATAGACGCGGATCGTCAAGTCCCGCAACCGTTCCGCGGTCTGCTCACCGAGCAGCTCGGCGGCCTCGCCGAGGGTGATGAACTCGTCGTGCTGGCCGCCGGGGGCCTTGGTGGTCGGCGTGAACACGGTCTGAGGCAGCTTGGAGCCCTCGACCAGACCGCCCGGTAGCGGGACGCCCGACACCGTCCCGGACTTCTGGTACTCGGCGAGGCCCAGCCCGGCCAGGTAGCCGCGGGCGATGCACTCGACCGGGATCATGTCCAGGCGCCGGCAGCGGATCGCGCGGCCGGCGAACTCGGCCGGAACGTCGGTCGCCGAGATGACGTGGTTGGGTACGAGATCGCTGACCTGGTCGAACCACCACAGCGACAGAGCGGTCAGGATCCGCCCCTTGTCGGGGATCGCGGGTCGGCAGCACCACGTCGAAGACCGAGATCCGGTCGGACGCCACGAGCAGCAGGTCGTCGCCGTCGGCGTACACGTCGCGAACCTTGCCCGAATGCAGCAGTTGCATGGTGTTCCTCCCCAGTCAGGCCCGCGCCCGGAGCCGGCGGCGGCCCAATTGTGCCGCGCCCCGACGGCCCGCCCGGCCACGGGTGATCCGACGGGTTATCCAGCCGGCAGCGTGAGGTTCGACGCGGTGGCGCTGACCGTCACACCACCGGGGCCGGACGAGACCGAGGTCGGCTCGAGGCCGAGTGGGAGCTGCTGCAGGTCGAGTGACATCCCGAGCAGCCCGGCGACCTCGCCGCGCAGTGGCTCGGCGACGGACTGCAGCGACGACTGGTTCACCGCGAGCGCGATCCGGTTGCCGGACACGGTGATCCGGGCCGTGGCCTGAACGGTGATCGGCGTGCCTGCCCCGGTGTACCGGGCGTCGATGCCGACCAGCCCGCCGCCGCCGTCCTTGAAGTGGACCGTCAACGCACCGGACTGCAGCGCCGCGGCGGCGGCAGCGTCCAACGTCGCGAAGGTGACCGTTCCCGTCGCGTCGGCCCGATCCACGGGAACGCTGCCGTGCCGGGACCCGAGCACCTGCGACGCCGGCAGGTGCACTCCGGTGAACGTGGCCCGGACATTGTCCACGCGCAGCCCGTCCCCGGCCGGCAGGTCCGCCACGGTCACCTCGACGGCCCGGTACCGGCCTGTTACCACCTGGGCCAGGAAGGGAAAGCCGCTGATCCGGACGGTCGGGGAGTCGGGCAGCGAGCTCGACCGCTGGATCTCGTCGGCGAGTGCCGCCTGCGCGGCCTTACGAGCACCGAAGTCGCCCGCCACCGCCACAGGAGCACGAGCAGCACGAGCAGGATGATGACCGTCCGGCGCATCCGGGCACGCTACCCGGCCAATCTGAGCGCAAACTGGGCAGGGCCTGGTCCGTCCGGGCGTGCGAGGCTGAAACCATGGACGCCGACGCGGCACGTCGCGCCGGGCTGCGACGGATGAAAGCCCTGGCCACCGCCCTCCTGGTGGTCTCGGTCGCGGTGTTCCTGCTCACTCGGAACCGATCCGGGGCGCTCGGTTTCGTCAACGCCGCGGCTGAGGCGGCCACGGTGGGTGCGGCGGCGGACTGGTTCGCCGTGACCGCCCTGTTCCGCCGTCCTCTGGGCCTGCCGATACCGCACACCGCGATCATTCCGACCCGCAAGGATGCGCTCGGCCGGAGCTTGCAGGAGTTCGTGGCCACGAACTTCCTGGCGGAATCCGTGGTCCGCGAGCGGATCGGCAGCGCCCAGGTGGCCCGCCGTTCGGGCGTCTGGTTGAGCGACCCGGCGCACGCCGCGAGGGTGGCGGGTGAGCTGGCCGCGGCGCTGCGCGGCACTCTGGTGGTGCTGCGCGACGACGAGGTGGCGGCGCTGCTCGAGCGCGTCGTGCTCAGGCCCGTGCTCAGCCGCCCCTGGGGTCCGCCCGCCGGCCGGCTGCTGCAGCGGCTGGTCGAGGACGGGGCGCACCAGCGCCTGCTCGACCTGGCGGCAGGGGAACTGCGGGCCTGGCTCGGCGAGCACCAGCATCTGATTACGGCCCTGGTCGCGCAGCGTGCGCCGGCCTGGACGCCGGCCTGGCTGGACGAGCGAATCGCCCGGAAGGCCTACCAGGAGGCTCTGCGCTGGGCGGACGAGATCCAGACCGACCCCAGCCACCCGGTCCGGCTGGCAGCCGCGGACGCCATGATCCGGCTCGCCAAGAATCTCCAGACGGATCCCGGCACGATGCTGCAGGCCGAGGCGGCCAAGGAGCGGCTGCTCATCCATCCGGGGGTCCGGGCCGCGTTGGAGGCCATGTGGACCTCGACGCGCAGCGTTCTGGTCGAGGCGAGCCACGATCCCGGCAGCGATCTGAGGCTACGGGCGACCAGCGGGCTGCAGGCCCTCGGCGCCCGGTTGGCCGCCGACAAGGACCTGCAGGCCAGCGTCGATCGATACCTCGAGGACGCAGCGGGGCACCTGATCGTCACTTTCCGGGACGAGGCGGCGACGGTGATCTCGGAGACGGTCAGCCGTTGGGACGCGGCCGACGCGTCCCGCCGGATCGAGCTGCACGTCGGCGGCGACCTGCAGTTCATCCGGATCAACGGCACGATCGTCGGCGCCCTCGTCGGGCTGATCATCCATACCACCACCGTTCTGCTGGGCTGAGGCACCCCCGGGCCCGGGCCGCTCAGAGCAGCCTGGAGGATGGACCGGTGCCCGATGTGCGACGGATCCGACCCGGAGAGCGCGCGGCTGCGTTGGCAACCGTGGTCGCCGCGTTCCGGCACGACCCGCAGGTCCGGTGGTGGTTCACCGACGAGACCAGCTACGAGCGTGATGCCCGGGCGTTCTTCGGTGTCCTGCTCGACACCAGAACCGAGGGCGGCGAGGTCTGGGTGGAGGACGGCTGCCGTGCGGTCGCCATGTGGATCCCGCCCGGCGGGAACCTGATCGGCCCCGAGGCGGTCTCCGCGCGGTATGCCCAGGTGCTCGCGGACCTGCCCGAGGCCGGCGCCCGCCGGATCCGCGCCACCGACGAGGCTGTGGACAGCCTGCTGCCCCGCACCGCGCACTGGTATCTCGGAGTCCTGGCCTGCCACCCGGACCATCGCGGTCTCGGGCTCGGCGCCGCGGTCGCCGCTCCGGTGCTCGCGGCCGCGGACCGCGCCGGGCTGCCGGTCGCCCTGGAGACCTCGCTGCCGGCCAACGTGGGGTACTACACCCGCCGTGGTTTCGCCGTGATGGGCAGCGTCGTGCTCGACGATCAACCCGCCCGGCTGGGCGCGCGCCGCCTGCGTGCCGCCGGGGACGACCAGGGTGCCGGCGGCGACGGGGCCGGGTGCGTCACCGTCTGGGTCATGCAGCGCCAGCCCCGCTGAGCGCTCCACTTCGGGCTCGCGCCTGCCGAGTAGTACTCCGTGCGTGTGTTCGTCGCCCTGGCTGTCGCCACGCGACCGGACCTGGCCACGCCTGCGCGCGTCACGGTCCTGGTGGCGAGTCTGATCGCGCTGGCAGCCGGGCTGCTCGCGGTGCGCGGCCTGCTCCGGCGTCGTCGGGTGGAGGCCTGGGCCGGCGCGCGCGCAGACGAGGGGCTGGGCCTGGCCGGCCCTGATCCGGAGATCTGGGCCGGTGCGATCTCCCGCGCGGCGGACGTGCTGCCGGCCCCGAGGGCCCGTCGACGGCACCCCGACAGCTCGCAGCCGGAACCCGCGGCCGGCGAAAGCCAGTGGGGCGACACGGATCCGGACCCGTCCGGAACGGGCGGATCAGAACCTGACCTGCCGGCGGACCCGGACGCGGTACCCGAGGTGGACGGCGTGGACGACGAGATGCCGCCGGACGACCAGCCGTTGGACGACCAGCCGTTGGACGACCAGCCGTTGGACGACCAAGCCCAGCGCCTGGATGGCGTCCCGGCGGACGACTACCTCCCGGCGGACCACTACGTCCAGATTGGCGACGACATCCAGATGGACGACTGCGTCCGTCTGGACGAGCACGGCCGGCGGGATGAGCTGCCAGCTGTCGATCCGGAGCCCGTGCACGCCCTGCTCGACATCACCGTGCCGGACACCGCACGGCCGGACGTCAGCCTGCCGGAGCGCACGTCGCCGGGCGTCAGCCTGCCGGTGGCCGTTGCGACGGAGGGACATCTGCCGGCCGCGCCCCAGCACGGCCGGCACATCCCCTCACCGCGGCAGCGCAAGCGGCTCCGCGCGGCATCCCGCCTCTTGGAGAGCCTGGTAGAGCGAGCCGAGATCGCGCGCGCGACGGCTGAGGAAGCGACCGAGCTCGTGGAGGCTGACTCCGTGGCGCTCGTGGTGCGCTCCGTCGAGGGGCCGCGCGTGCTCTGGCAGCATCCCGGCGGTGCGGATCCTGCAGACATCTGGGGACCGGCCACGCTCGGTGCGCTGCTTGGTGTCGGGGCTCCGATTCGCGAGGTGGTCGAGGGCGACCCGCTGATCGACTACGACCCGTCAGCCCTGCTCGTCGTGCCGGTGCCGTCGGCCGGCATGCTCGCCGGGGCGATCGTTGCCCGGCGGGTGAGGCCACGGTCCTTCTCACCCGCGGAGGAGGACGCTCTGGCGCGGCTGGCCAGGATGGCGGGAGCCGCCCTGGACGCTGCCTCGCGGCGCGGCTACGTGGCGCCCGGTGGCGGGACGGACGAGGCCACCGGGTTCTGGCCACGGGACCGGTTGCTGAACGACCTGCGCGCCGCCCTGCGCGGCCTGGCCCAGCACGGCATGCCCGTCTCGCTGCTGCTCGCGGAGGTCACCGGGCTGGCCCAGCACCGCAGGGCCGGCGGTACCCCGGCGGCGGACCAGAGCCTGGCCGCCGTCTCCGCAGCGGTCATCGGGGCGTTGCGGGTGGGCGACGTCCCGTACCGGTTCGGTCATGACGAGCTTGCGGTACTCCTGCCCGGGACTGACGCCGACGCCGCGAGCGCCGTTGCCGAGCGCCTGCAGCAGGAGTTGCCCGAGCTGGATCCGCCGATGGGTCTGCGGGCGATCAGCGTGCCGGTGGACGGCATTGCGGAGGACGTCGTGCTGGCCGCCGTGCGCGCCCTGGCTGCGTACGCCCTGGTCGGATGAGTTGTTCAACGCTCAACTAAAAGCTATCCTGATCGCGTACCGCTACAGGAGGACGCGATGGACCAGGTTCAGGGCCACGACGCCAGGATGCCGGCGATCTACATCGGGCACGGCGCCCCGCCGCTGGTGGACGACGCCCGCTGGGTCAGCCAGCTGGCTGCCTGGTCGCAGGACCTGCCGCGTCCGCGCGCGATCCTCGTGGTCAGCGCGCACTGGGAGTCGGCCCCGCTGACCCTGGGTGCCACCGAGACGGTCCCGCTGGTCTACGACTTCTGGGGCTTCCCGCAGCACTACTACGAGGTCACCTACCCGGCACCGGGTGCGGCCGACCTCGCCGCGCGGATCGTCGCGCTGATGCCGGACGGCGAGGCCGTCGCCCACCAGCCCCATCGCGGCCTCGATCACGGCGCCTACGTGCCTCTGACGGTGATGTACCCGGACGCGGACATCCCGGTGCTGCAGATCTCGCTGCCCTCGCAGGATCCGCAACGCCTGCTCGACCTGGGCCGCCGCCTGGCTCCGCTGCGGGACGAGGGTGTGCTGATCATCGGCAGCGGGTTCCTCACCCACGGACTGCCGTTCCTGCGGATGGAGTCGCCGGACCAGCGGGCGCCCGCCTGGTCGGCCGAGTTCGACCACTGGGCCGCCGAGGCGCTGGCCGGCGGGGACCTGGAGTCGTTGCTGGACTTCGGCCACCGGGCGCCCGGCCTGCGGTACGCCCATCCCACGGTGGAGCACCTCACCCCGCTGTTCGTGGTGCTCGGTGCGGCCGAGCGGCCGGACGCCCCGCCGCGGACCCGGATCGACGGCTACTGGTTCGGCCTGGCCAAGAGGTCCATTCAGGTCGCGTGACCTCTCGCGAGGACTGGCCACGCCCTGGACGGTGCGGCGGCTACGCCGTGGTCGGTGCGGCGGGTATGCCGCCGCGGAAGCCCAGATGGTCGGCGATCTTGAGCAGTGCGTCGGTCAGCACGCCGATCTCGTCGGCCGACAACGATGCCACGGCCCGCTCCTCATGCCGGACGACCTCGGGGTACAGGCCCGTCACGAGGTCCAGCCCACCCGTGGTGAGGGACACCAGGACCCGCCGACCGTCGGCCGGAAAGGCAGCGCGGCGGATCAGGCCGCGGGTCTCCAGGACGCTCAGCGCGCCTGCCACCGTCGATTTCGACAGCGCCGACTGCGCGGCGGCGTGCCAGATCTCGACCTCCTGTCGGAGCCAGACCAGCGACAGCAGGATCCACGCGGTTCTGGTCAGCTTGGGTTCGGCGAGAACGCTCCGCTCGACGTCGTGCCGGACGGCATCCGCTGCCCGGTAGAGATCTCGGATCGCGGCGGCGCCCGCGTCGCCGGCGGGTGAGGGGCTGAGCCTGCTGGTTGCTCCGCCGGCTCCGTTCGATCTGCGATCGCCTGCCACACTGCTCCTTCCGGGGGCCCGCCCCCCGCGATCGTAGCTCCGGCACACCGAGGGGGCGGGCCAGGCGCGGCGGCCCGGGGGCAGTAACCCTTGGTACTGCAGAGATGTCGCGGCGTCGCGGTCCGGTCGGGCGGGATGCTGGTGAGGCGGGCCGGCGTTCGGGATCCAGTGAGCGCGCTACGCGCGATCCAAGGTCTGGACGCGGGAAGGAGGCTCGGTGCGGCGGATCGTCATTGTCGGCGGCTCCCTCGGCGGACTGCGAGCGGCGGAAGCCGTTCGCGCTGCAGGGTTCTCCGAGGAGATCCTTGTGCTCGGCGCTGAGCGGTGGATGCCGTACAACCGGCCCCCGCTGTCCAAGGAGGTGCTGGCTGGCACGGTCGTGTTCAGCGCGGTGGAATTCCGGCGCCGCCGCAGCGTCCAGGATGTGCAGTGGCTGCTCGGGATCCCGGTCAGCGGCCTCGACCTGGCCGCGCGGACAGTGACCCGGGCGGACGGCGGCGTGATCGAATGGGACGGCCTGGTCGCCGCCACCGGACTGCGGCCTCGGCGCTTGGCCCTGCCGGGGCCGGCTGCGGGGCGGCACGCGCTGCGCACGCTCGAGGACGCGGCAGCCCTGCGCGCGGACCTGGTTCCCGGGGCCCGGGTCGTCGTGATCGGCGCCGGTTTCATCGGCTGCGAGGTGGCGGCCACGGCCCGGGGGCTCGGGTGTTCGGTCGACGTCGTGGCACCCGACTCCGAGCCGCTGGAGCGCGCCCTGGGAGCGATGGTCGGAGCGGTCTTCCGGGCCCGTCACGAGGAGCGGGGCGTCCGCTTCCACCTCGGCAGGCTCCCTGCCGCGATCGAGCCGAACCCGAACGACCCGAACGACCCGAACGACCCGAACGACCCGAACCCGAGGCGGGTCGGCGCCGTCCGGCTTGACGACGGCGCCCGGCTGCCCGCCGACGTCGTGGTCGAGGCGTTGGGTTGCGTCCCGAACATGGAGTGGCTGCGCGGCAACGGTCTCGACCTCGACGACGGCGTCCGCACCGACGGCTGGCTGCGCTCGATATCGACCTGGGGCGAGCCGGTTCCGGAGCTGGTCGCGGTGGGCGATCTGGCCCGGTTCCCCAATGCGCTGGTGGACGACGTGCCCCGCCGGGTCGAGCACTGGAGCATCCCGACCGACACCGGCCGGCGGGCCGGCCCAGCGCTGGTCGCAGGCCTGAACGGGACACCTTTGGATCCCGAACCGTTCCGCCCCGTCCCATCCTTCTGGAGCGACCAGTACGGCCTGCGGCTGCAGTCGTTCGGCACCCTCACGATCGCCGACGAGACCTGCCTCCTGCAGGGCGATCTGGGCGGCGAGTTCGTGGTCGGCTACCTCCGCGCGGGACGGTTGGTCGGGATCGCGGGCATCGGATCGATGCCCGAACTCCTTCGGCTGCGCGCGGAGCTGAGCCGTGGCGCCGAATTGCACTGATCCGTCCACATGATCGGCTGTTGGTCTCGTCCTTCCGGCCGAGATCAGGCATGCTGAGCGCAGGCGCGATCCGCCCAGCTCGCCGACACGATGAGGTGGTCACAGTGCTGAGCACGATGCAGGACATGCCCTTGCTGATCTCGCGGATCCTCACCTACGGGTCAACCGTTCACGGGCGGTCCGAGGTGGTCACCTGGGGGGCCGACGGGCCACGCCGGTCCAGCTACGCCGAGGTCGGCCTCGACTGCAAGCGGCTCGCGAATGCCTTGCACCGCTTGGGCATCGATGGTGATCAGCGGGTCGGATCGTTCATGTGGAACAACGAGGAGCACCTCGAGCTCTACCTGACCGTGCCGAGCATGGGCGCCGTCCTGCACACGATCAACATCAGACTCTTCCCGCAGCAGATCGTCTACGTGATCAACCACGCCGAGGACGAGATCGTCGTGGTCGACAACTCCCTGGCGGCGCCGTTCGCGAGGCTGCTGGAGCACCTGCCCACCGTCCGGCACGTGATCGTCAACGGCCCTGTGCCGGACGAGGTACGCGCCGCGCTCGCCGGCCCGAACCGGCAGGTGCACGACTACCGGTCGTTGCTGGACGCCGAACGCCCGGAGTTCGAGTGGCCACTGCTCGACGAGAACACCGCAGCCGCGATGTGCTACACGTCCGGAACCACGGGCAATCCCAAGGGCGTGGTGTACTCCCACCGGTCGAACTACCTGCATTCGATGCAGCTGTCGATGCCGAGCGCGCTCGCGATGCAGCAGGGCGACCGACTGCTCGCGGTGGTGCCGATGTTCCATGCCAACGCCTGGGGGATGCCCTACGCGGCCTTGATGTCCGGCGCCAATCTGATCCAGCCGGACAGGTTCCTGCAGGCAGAGCCGCTGGCCGCCATGATCGAGAAGGAGCGGGTGACCGGCGCAGGCGCCGTGCCGACGATCTGGAACGACCTGCTCCGCTACCTCGACCAGCACCCCGAGATCGACGTCTCGACCATGAGGGACGTGATCGTGGGTGGCTCGGCCTGCCCGCCCGCCCTGATGCGCGCGTTCCAGGAACGGCACGGGATCCGGGTGCTGCACGCCTGGGGGATGACCGAGATGTCGCCACTGGGCACGATCGCCGTCCCGCCGGTGGAGGCTGTCGGCGAGGCGCAGTGGGCCTACCGCGAGACGCAGGGCCGGCTGGCCTGCTCGGTCGAGGGTCGCCTGGTCGGGCCGGACGGGTCGGTGATGCCCTGGGACGGCGAGAGCGTCGGCGAGTTGCAGGTCCGCGGCCCGTGGATCACGGGGTCGTACTACCGGGAGCGCGACCCGGACAAGTTCGACGAGGGATGGCTGCGCACCGGTGACGTCGGCACGCTGACCACGGACGGCTTCCTGCGCCTGACCGACCGGGCCAAGGACGTGATCAAGTCAGGTGGCGAGTGGATCAGCTCGGTGGAGCTGGAGAACCACCTGATGGCGCACCCGAAGATCAGGGAAGCCAGCGTGGTCGGGGTCCCGGACGAGAAGTGGGGCGAGCGGCCACTGGCCACGGTGGTCCTCGACGAGGGGCAGGACGCCACGATCGAGGAGCTGCGGGACTTCCTCGCGGAGCGGGTGGCGCACTGGCAGCTGCCGGAACGCTGGGCGTTCATCTCCGAGGTGCCCAAGACCAGTGTCGGCAAGTTCGACAAGAAGGTGCTGCGCCAGCGGTACGCGGAGGGATCGCTCGAGGTGCTGACCGGCGCCTGACCCTGCGCTGTGTGAAGCAGGGATGGACGTCAGCAGACCGCGGTGACGTCCTGAGCCGTTCCGGTCTCGACGACCTTCTTGTGCGACGTGGCCGAGGGGGACGCCGACGGACTGGCGCTCGGGCTGGCGGTGGCCGGTGGGTTGATGGCGTCCTGGACCAGTTCGTGCATCTTGGTCACGTCCGGGTTGGCGGTGTCGATCACCTGGTTGGTGAACGCCACGCTGCCCACGTGGGCCTTCTTCACCCGTAGCGCCAGCGTGACCCAGGCGTCGACGTCCTTCAGCGGGATCGACGTCTGAAGGTTCTGCTTCATCGCAGCCGCCACCTTGGGGAACTGGATGGCCAGCTGCACCGGGTTGGCCTGCTGTACGACGGCGCCGATCACGCAGCGCTGGCGGCGCATCCGGTCGTAGTCATCTGTGTTCCACCGGGAACGGGCGTACCAGAGCGAGTAGTAGCCGTTGAGGTGCTGGCGGCCGGCCCGCAGCCAACTCGAGGCCACGGGATGTTCGACGCTGCCGCCGACCGGCAGCCGCTTCTGGACGTTGACGGTCAGGCCGCCCATGGCGTCCACGAACTGCTCGAACCCGCGCAGGTTGAGCATCACGTAATCGTCGATCTGCAGGCCGGTCAGTTCCTGGATGCCTTCGACGGTGGCGGTCAGCCCGGGGTGCGGGTCGCCCTTGTAGTACAGGTTCTTGTTGGACTCGCCCCAGGTCCACAGTGCGTTGAGGAGGCACTCGGTGTTGGCGTGGGCGGCGGCGTTGTAGCAGTAGAA
The DNA here is from genome assembly GCA_963740575.1 of uncultured Actinomycetota bacterium. Lineage (GTDB taxonomy): Bacteria > Actinomycetota > Actinomycetes > Actinomycetales > Kineosporiaceae > CAVUET01. Next base: position 89,892 of record CAVUET010000009.1, read on the forward strand.
CCCGTTCGGGAATGCAGCGGCCTGCGGCGTTCCGGCCGGGAACGGCACGCGCTGCAGGTTGCGGGGGAGGCTGAACAGGGCTGAGTTCCCGGTCTTGGTGTTGATGCTCGCGACGATCATGGTGTCGGGGCGCACCCCGATGCGGTCGGCCCCGGAGTCCCCGCCCATGAGCAGCACGTTGACCCGAGGGATGTCGGCCCAGGGGTCCGTCTTGCTGGCGTTCGGGTGCCGTGCCTGCGCCGACACCGGGGCGTTGTGGGACCCGAACACCGTGGTCAGCAGGTCCCGGGCGATCAGCACGTTGCCGCCCGCCTTGATCGTCGGCACGGCGACGACGCCGATCAGCGCGGTCACCATGACCGATGCCAGGAACCGCTGCGCACCGGTCAGGTCTGCGTACCGGCGGGTGGCCAAGTGCGTCCCCAGGACCACGATCGCCCAGGCCAGCAGCAAGGCAGCCAGCACAGCCGCGAGGAGTAGCAACCGATTGGGCTGGTCGAGCTGGTGGGTCAGGAGCTGCGGGTCCTTGCGCACCAGGTACAGCGCGGCCCCGAAGCCCACGAGCAGGAGCACCGCGATGGTGAGGATGAAGCCGCCGATGGCGCGGCGGCCGGCGGCCACCAGGCCGGCGCCCGGCAGGATGCCCCCGAGAAGGGTCCAGCCGACGATGCGAGGGAAGTTCTGGCCACGTGTCGTGGCATGCCGACCACGTGCAGTGCCGGGAGTCAGCGGAGCGACCGGGTTGTTCTGGTGCGTGGCGTGGCGGGCGTCCTGTTCGCGGCGAGCGCGACGAGAGGAAGGTGACACCACCTGGGTCACTCGCTCCTCCAATACGCTCAGGGGCGGCGCGCGCCGACAGGGTCCGCAGCCGGACATTCTCTCACCAAGACGCCCGATCTGGCCCTGGCGTTGCCTGAACTTCGACTGCAGCTGACCGAGAGCGCAGCCTACCGCCCCTCACTGAGAGTGCGTAGGGTAGTCAATTGATGACAACACGTAGTACTGATGTGATCCCCGGCGCGGTCGGGCGGAGTGACATCGGCTTTGCCCACCGTCGCCTCGTACGGCTACCCTGGCCGGGATCGCGAGGAGGCGTCGCCTAGTCCGGTCTATGGCGCCCGCCTGCTAAGCGGGTTGGGGAATAAAGCCCCCTCGCGGGTTCAAATCCCGCCGCCTCCGCGTTCGACGAGGACCCGGGCTGCCAGTCGGCCCGGGTCCTCGTGCGGTTTCCACGGGTGCGAGTAGGTCGACCTGGAGCTATAACCGGGAGAAGCTTCGCAAAAGGTGCGGCCTGTCCCGGCGGCCATGCTTCAATCGGGACGGCCTGCCCGTGCAGCGTGGCACGGGCGGGTCTGGCAGCGGGGCCCGGCATATCGGGGCCCGGCATATCGGGGCCGGCATATCGGGGCCGGCATGTCGGAGCCGGCATGTCGACGCTGTGCACGGTGGAGGTGGCGGTGAGGGGGGAGAGGCGGCGTGTGGTCGCGCGCCGGACGCTCACCCTCGGTGCCCTGGCCGGCGTGGTCGCGGCCGCCTCCCGCGCCGATCACGGGACGGCGGTAGGGGAGCCTGATGCGCGTAGCCGGGTCGCTCCCGCCCCCGCCCGTCCGCGCCCCAGCCGCAGTCGCCCGCCGTCCGTCGCTCGTCCGGCCCGCGAGCTGCCGCGCGGTGGGAGGCAGCTGTTCCCCCGCTATCGGCTGGTCGGCTTCTGCGGGGCTCCGGGTTCCCCGTCACTGGGCCGGTTGGGTATCGGAAGCCTCGACACCCGCGCGGCGGAGATCGAGCGTCTGGCCTCGCGGTACGCGGCCGGACGGATCGGCCAGCCCGTGTTCGAGCTGATCGCCGTGGTCGCCCAGCGCTATCCCGGACCCGACGGCCTGTACAGGGTCCGGGTCGATCCGTCGGTGATCGAGTCCTACCTGACCGCGGCCCGGCGGCACCACGCCATCCTGTTGCTCAATATCCAGCCGGGCAGGGCGCACTTCCTCGACGAGGTGCGCGCGTTCGACCAGTGGCTGCAGGAGCCCGACGTGGGGCTGGCGCTGGACCCGGAATGGGCGGTCGGCCCGCGCCAGGTGCCCGGGCGCGTCTTCGGTCGGACATCCGGCGCCGAGCTGAACCTGGTCACTGGCCACGTGGCTTCGCTGGTCGCGGCCGCCGGGCTGCCGGACAAGCCGCTGGTCGTGCACCAGCTGGCCGAGCGGGTGATCCGCGATCTCGGCGTGCTGCGCGGACACCGCGGAGTCGCCGTGATCAAGAGCGTGGACGGGATCGGTGCCCCGGCGCAGAAGATCGACACCTGGCGCCGGCTGATGCGTGGCCTGCCCCGGACGATCCATCCCGGGTTCAAGCTCTTCTTCGAGGAGGACACCCGCGGGCACTCGTCGCTGATGGCTCCGGCCGAGGTCCTCGCGCTGACGCCGACCCCGCAGTACGTCCTGTACGAGTGACCCGTCGCCGACCCACCGCGGGTGCCCCGCTCCGGCGCGCGCCCGGGCGTGGGTGCAGGATGCCGGGGTGAGGATTGCGGCGCGGGCCTGGCCATCCGGGCGGTGGTCCCGCGGCCGGGTCGTGGCGGTGCCGGCCCTGGTCATCCTCGCGATCGGCGGCGCCGCGCTGTGGTGGACCTCCCCGGACGGACCAAGGGCCCGCGGGGTCCACGCGACCAGCTCGTGCCCATCGCAGCCGGCTGCCGACGCGATGGGCGCCGGTTCAGGTGCGGGCCCCCCGCGCGCCGGATCGCGGGAACGGATGGTGCCGGTCCTGCCGGTCCCGGTCGGCCCGGTCCGGACGACGGTGTGCCGGTACGCCCCGGCGGGCGGCGCGACGACGGGTGCGTTGCGGCTGGTGGCCTCGGCCCGCCTGGACGCGGCACGCACCGCGGAGGCGGCCGGCTGGCTCGACACCGCGGTGAGCGCCGTGCCGGCCCGCGTCTGCCCAGCGGGTACGGCCGCGGTGGACGTGCTGACGTTCGGCTACCCGCAGGGCCCGGACGTCGTGGTCACCATCCGGCGCCTGGGGTGCGGAACGGTCAGCAACGGGGTGCTCGAGCGTCGTCCCGGGCGGGCGCTGATCCGGGCGCTGGACGGGCTGGTCCCGTAACACCGACCGGCCGGGCGGATGTGGGCCGCCCGGCCGGAAGTCTCGATCGCTGCTGCGGTCGGAGCTCAGCCCAGGCCGAGCCTGCCCTTGAGGCCGTCGAGCTCCGCCCATAGGGGTGCGGGCGTCTTCTCGCCGATCGTGGCGAACCACGACTCGATCAGCGGGATCTCACGCCTCCATTCCTCGGCGTCCACGACCAGGGCCTGGTGCAGCGCTTCCGGCTCGATGTCGAGGCCGTCCACGTCCAGCGCACCCTCGGTCGGGACGAGCCCGATCGGGGTCTCCCGCGCGCCGGCACTCCCATCGATCCGCTCGATGATCCACTTCAGCACACGGCTGTTCTCGCCGTACCCGGGCCACAGGAAATGCCCCTCGGCGTCCTTGCGGAACCAGTTGACGAAGAACACCTTGGGCAGCTTGCCGGCGTCGGCCTCCTTGCCGATGTCGAGCCAGTGCTGGAAGTAGTCACCCGCGTGGTAGCCGATGAACGGCAGCATGGCCATCGGGTCCCGGCGGACCACGCCGACCGCGCCGGTCGCGGCTGCCGTGGTCTCGCTGGAGGTCGTGGCGCCCATGAACACGCCGTGCGTCCAGTCCCTGGATTCTGTGACCAGAGGGACGACCGAGGCGCGCCGGCCACCGAACAGGATCGCGGAGATCGGGACGCCCTCCGGCTGGTAGTACTCGGGGGCAAGGATGTCGCAGTTGTCGATCGGGGTGCAGAACCGGCTGTTCGGGTGGCTGGACGGCGTGCCGCTGCCGGGCGTCCAGCCGTCGCCGTGCCAATCGGTCAGGTGTGCCGGAGGCTGTTTGGTCATGCCCTCCCACCAGACGTCGCCGTCATCTGTCAGGGCGACGTTGGTGAAGATGCTGCTGCCCTTCTCGACCGCCCGCATGGCTGACGGGTTGGTGTGCCAGCCGGTGCCGGGCGCCACTCCGAACAGGCCCGCCTCGGGGTTGACCGCGTACAGGCGCCCGTCCGGGCCGAACCGCATCCAAGCGATGTCGTCACCGATCATCTCGGCCGACCAGCCGGGGACTGTCGGCTCGATCATGGCCAGGTTGGTCTTGCCGCAGGCGGACGGGAACGCCGCGGCGACGTAGTGGACCTGCCGGTCCGGTCCGGTGAGCTTGAGGATAAGCATGTGCTCGGCCATCCAGCCCTCGTCCCGGGCGACGGCCGAGGCGATCCGGAGGCTGTAGCACTTCTTGCCCAACAGCGCGTTGCCGCCGTAACCGGACCCGTACGAGCAGATCTCTCGGGTCTCCGGGAAGTGACTGATGTACTTCGTCGAGTTGCACGGCCACGGCACGTCCGCCTGGCCCGGCTCGAGCGGGGCACCCACCGAGTGCAGGGCCTTGACGAACGAGGCGTCCGCGCCCATCCGGGCCAGCACCTCGGTGCCGATCCGCGCCATGATCCGCATGCTGGCGACCACGTAGGCGGAATCGGTGATCTCCACACCGAACATCGGGGCCTGCGCGTTCAGGCGGCCCATGACGAACGGGATCACGTACATGGTCCGGCCGCGCATGCTGCCGCGGTAGAGGTCGGACATCACCGACCGCATCTGGTCCGGATCCATCCAGTTGTTGGTCGGACCGGCGTCGGCCTCATCCCGGCTGCAGATAAAGGTGCGGTCCTCCACCCGGGCCACGTCCGTCGGGTCGGAGCGGCACCAGAAGCTGTCCGCCTTGCCTGACAGCGGGATGAACGTCCCCGCGTCGACCAGGCTCTGCACGATGCGTGCGTTCTCGGCGGCGGATCCGTCGATCCATTCGACCCGGTCCGGGGTCGTCAAGGCGGCAACCTCGGCCACCCAGGCCAGCAACTCGGCATGAGTCGTAGGGACGCCGTTGCTGGTGGTTTCCATCCGGCCTGCCTCATCGGCGTTCTGGCGGCTGATATCAGTCGTCGTCACGGGCTGCCCTTCTCGAGGATGCCCCCGCCGCGTGTGTACCAGGTGCGCCTGCGCACGGCTTGACAGGCGTTCACGTGTGGTAGCCGGAACGTCGTCGTCCGCGGGGGTCTGTCCACGGTAAGGCGATTGGGCCCGGTTGCAAATACTAGGAAAGCCTGACCTTAGTGAAACGGGTCACAAGCGTGTGACCTGCGACGGAAGTAGTTGCAACCACGCTGAAAGTCCTTGCAGGACACCGTTGTCCGGCAATTCAAGGGACTTTCGAAGCATTTACCGTGAGTGACCCACTTCGTATTGCCGAGGGCCGCATCAACACTCGCAGGCGGGTGCGGGGCGTGTTCGTCACGGTTGGTCCGCGGCTTGGAGCTGCGACGGGTCACTGTCTGTCATGGGAGGTCCGGGACAACTGGCTGCACGGATCCCATCACCGTCCGCCGGCATGAGCGTGCGTGTGGGCGCTGGCGGCCTCCCAGGCCGCGGGCAATCTGATTCGGATCCCCCTGGCCGAGCCGCTAGTATCGTGGGCTGTTGCCCCGGCCTGGTGCCGCCAGGTCGTTCTGCGCTCGTAGCTCAACGGATAGAGCATCTGACTACGGATCAGAAGGTTGGGGGTTCGAATCCCTCCGAGCGCGCTCGTTGAGACAGCGACGACCACGGCCCTGACCTGCGGAAACGCCAGTCGGGGCCGTTGTCGTCTGCCGGGTGGAGCGGCCCGTCAGCTGCCGATCCGGGAGCACAGCAGCGGAGTACAGCAGCCGGACGGCCAATGATCACCTTGAGGGCTACCAGGGGAGCTGCGCCGGCATACTTCAGCGCTTAACTCGCCTAACACGCCGGGCGGCCTCAGGCCGGTGTGCTCTCGACCGGCTGAGCCGGGCGAATCGATGTTGTGGTTGCGGGAACAGGTTGCTGGGGTCGTTGGCGCGCTTGACCGCGCGGCCAGCCGGCGTACGTCGCGGGCGGGTAGTCGTAACACGTCGACGTGGGCGGAGAGTCGCTCCAGGGGCACAGGCGCGAGAGCAACCGTTCTTCTCATTACTGTTACATGTTACCATGTTACCATGGTAACAATTGAACGCGTCCAGACCGGGCTGCGCATCGAGCGACACATCCTGAAGGTGCTCAAGGGACTGGCGGAGTACCTGGACCTGTCGCTGGGCGACCTCGTGGAGGGCATCGCCCTGCATGCGTTCGAGGGGGAGGCCCCGTTCACGGCTGAGACGCTGACCAAGATCCAGGGGCTGAAGGACATCTACGGGCTCACGCTGACCGCCGCCGACGCGCACAAGCTCCAGGAGTCATGATGCCTGACGGGCCCCGCGGCCGGCGCCGGCTGACCGGTCGGCTGACGGTCGGCCTCCCGCCGACGGAGGCCTTCCAGCTCTTCACGGCACGCGGCGAGCAGGCCTGGGCGGAGGGCTGGATGCCGCGGTTCCCCGTTCCGGGCGCAGACGACACCGTCGCCGGAACGGTGTTCCAGACCGCCGGCCACGGGCAGACGATCACCTGGATCGTCGTGGACAGCGACCCCGGCAGGGCCATCCGCTACGCGCAGGTCGCCTCGGGCCTGAAGGCCGCGCTGATCACCGTGACTCTCGCCGAGCACCCGCCCGGCAGCAGCGAGGTCACCGTCGTGTACGACCTGACCTCGCTGAGCCCGGCCGGGGACCACCACCTGGACGACTTCGCCACCGAGTACCCGGCCTTCCTGCGCGAGTGGCAGGACGCCATCGGCAGCTGCACCGCGCCCTGAGGTCGTAGAAGATGCGATCAGCCGGCATGGGCCCTGCACGCCCACTTACCTGTAGATGTCCTCGTAGCCGATGAGAGGTGGTGGCAGGCAGAGCACCCTCGGCCCTGGACGCTCGGCTGACGACCAACGTCATCGCGGCGCACGGGCTGTGGAAGTACCGCCTGCACGAGGCGATCAGCACCGGCAGCAGTGCCTTCGCCGTCGAGGCGGTGCGGGTGGACAACCGATGCGCCCTGGGCCAGTGGCTCCACGGCGAGCAGGGCCGTGCCCTCAGCAGCGATGAGCACTACGAGCGGATCCGCGGCCTGCACGCCAGGTTCCACACCCTGACGGCCGAGATCCTTTCGTCGGCGCTGACCGGTCGGCCGGAGCTGGCTGGCGACCCGGAAGCCCCTTCCGGCAGCTGTCCACCGAGGTGGTCCGCTGCCTGGAGGCCTGGCAGCGCGGCGAACCGCCGGATGTGCTGGCGGACACCGTCGTGGCCGAACTGGTGGGGACGTCGCTGGAGACGGCCGCCCAGGCCGAGGTGGCGGTTGAGGCCGTCGCCTCCGTCGAGGCGTCCGTCCACTCCCTGGCCGGCGCGACCGAGCAGCTGGCCGGGACCATCGGCGAGATCGCCGCGAACTCCGCCGCCGCCGTGGAGACCACGACAGCGGCGATGAACAGCGCCGACACGTTCGCCCACGGGGTCGCTCGGCTGGTCGACAACATCGCGCAGACACAGACGTTCCTCTCGTCGATCCAGAAGATCGCCAGCCAGACCAACCTGCTGGCGCTGAACGCGGCGATCGAGGCCGCGCGTGCCGGGACGGCGGGCATGGGCTTCCGGGTCGTAGCCGACGAGGTCAAGGAGCTGGCCCGCCAGACGGCCTCTGCCGCAACGGATGTCACCCAGCGCATCTCTGAGATCCAGGTCGAGGCGTCCGAGACCGTGACCGAGATGGAAAGCCTCCGGGAGTGGATCCGCACTGCCCAGCAGGCGCAGGCGAGCATCGCCGCCGCGGTCGAGGAGCAGGGCGCGGTCACGGCCGAGATCTCGCGCGGCATCTCTGCGACTGCCGACGCCGGGCACGTGATCGCAGAGAACGTGGCGGCCGTTGCTCTCGCCGCGCGGAACGGCTCGTCCAGCGCGCACCGGCTGGCGGATCAGTCCTCGTAACCCGCGCCGGCGGCTGGGTTCGCAGTCCCCTGGTGGAAGCGGAGTTGCCACCCGGCGGCAGCGTCGAGCACCCAGATGGAGCTGCGGCGTGATCCTTCAGGGCCGGTCACGCTGTAGGTGAGAAGCACCACGCCGTCGGCCAGCCGGACGGCCGCGAAGTCCTGCGCCGGGCCTGAGACCGCCGGATCGGCGGCCACGGCGATGAGGACGCTCTCTCGGTCCCAGACCCGTCCGGACCGGCCGAACTCGACGAAATTCGCGTGCAGGAGCTGTGACACCTGCCCGACATCGGCCCGGATCGCGGGGTCCAGCAGCAACCGCTCCCGCCGGACCACCTCCTGCAACTCGTCAGCGGTCATGCCGCACATCGTGCCCGAGGCCCGGCGAGGTGCGCCGCGGCCCGGACCTCGGGTGGGACGATGTCCGGCATGGTGCCGGGGCAAGGGGTTCGGCGCAGGCTGAACGAGATCGAGTACTTCAACTGGTGCCTGGACCAGCCGTACAACATCGTCGTCATGGTGCGGCTGGCGGGTCGGCTCGCACCGGACGCGCTCCGGGTGGCACTGGACAAGGTCCAGCAGCGGCACCCGCTGCTTCGGGCGAACACGGTGCTGGACGACCACGGCGATCCGTGGCTCGACTCCGCCGGCGTCGGGCCGATCCCGCTGGACGTTCGCCGGCGCGAAGGTGATGACGACGCGGGCCAGGTGATGGACCAGGAGCTGTCCCAGCCGTTCCCGATGGACGCGGGTGGCTCGTCCGGAGCCTGCCTGGCCCGGGTCGTCCTGCTCACCCCTGACGGTCCCGACGGAACGGACAGCGCGAGCAGCGCGGACATGGACGGTCCGTCCGATCTGGTGATCAGCGTCCAGCACGTGGTCACGGACGGCATGTCCATGCTGTTCCTGGTCCGGGACCTGCTCGGCTTCCTGCGCGACCCGGACGCCGCCGTGGAGGTGCTCGACGTCCCTGCGAGCGCGGCGGCCATCCTGCCGCCCGGGGCGGCGCGACGGGTGGCCCGCTCGCCGCGTCCGCTGCGGATCGCGCTGCTGCTGGTGCGTGCATACCGCCGGTTGCGCCGGATCCCGGACGGCGCAGCGCCGGGGGACGCCGACGGTCCCGTCCCGGTGCACTCCTGGCGACTGACCCCCGAGCAGACCGCGGCGCTGCTGGCTCGCTGCCGGTCCGAGGGGGTCTCGGTCCAGACGGCGGTGTGCACGGCCTTCCTGCCGAGTCACACGCTGATCAACTCGCCGGTGAGCCTACGCGCGCGGCTGGCCCACCCGGTCGGGGAGTCCGTGGGCCTGTTCGTCGGGACCGCACTGATCCGGGCCAGGTTCGACGCCCGGCAGGGGTTCTGGTCCAACGCGCGGGCGTTCCACCGGAGGTTCCGCCGTTCCCTGCGCAACCCGTTCCTGGTCTTCCGGCTCTGCTCACCGGCCGTTCCGCGCGAGCAGGTGCGCGAGTTCATCGCGGCCACGACAGGGCTCTTCGACCGGCGCAGGCCGTTCGGGGTGACCAACCTCGGCTCCCTGGACGGGCGGAGCCTCGGACTGGACGGCGACGGCGGTTTGCGGGTGCTGTCGTTCGACGGCCGGGCGAGTGGATTCACCGCAGCGAGCGTGCTGACCGTCTACACCATCGGCGGCCGCATGCACGTGAACCTGCGCGGCACCCCCGCGATGAGCCAGGAGCAGAACAGGGTGGAGGGGGAGCGGGCGATGGCGCTGCTCCTGCCCGCGATCGGCTGACGTCTACCGGGCCTCGTCTACCGGGCCTCAGGATCCGGCTGATGAATGCCGAAGGTGTTGCCCTCGGTGTCGAGGTAGTAGCCCTGCCAGGCCATGCCGGGCAGCGCCATCTTCGGCAGGGCGACCTTGCCGCCGGCATCGAGGATGCGGCGCTCGGTCTGGTCGTAGTCGTCGATGCCCATCGTGCAGACATAGCCGTTCGTCCCCTGCTCGGGGGCGGGTGCCGGCGCCGGGCGCTGCAGCAGGCCGCCGTTGATGCCCGGCTGCTCCTCCGGGCCGGTCACCACGCCCCAGTAGGGCGAACCGGTGACCTCGCTGTAGTCCTGAAAGGTCCAGCCGAACACGCTGGCGTAGAACGACCTCGCCCGGTCCACGTCATCGGCCTGGATCTCGAAATGCACGACCCGGGACATGCAGACCTCCTCGTCCGCCGGTGAAGAAGAGGCTCAGTGTTCCGCATCAGCGCCGGTCCGGCGAGGCGATCGCCGCCAGGCCCCGGCGTGGCTTCGGGGGTCCTGAATCGTCACCCTGCCAGCTGCTCCGCGGCCTGGCGAGCAGGAAGCCCTGGGCGTGCGTGACCCCGAGCCCGACGAGGTGGGCCAGGTCGGCGGCATCCTCGACGCCCTCGGCGCAGGTTGCCATGCCGAGGTAGCGCGCGTAGCCGACCAGCGCGGCGAGGGTGGCGAACTCCGCGGTCCCGGCGGCCAGATCGTCCAGGGCGATCCCGGCGCCGCGGCTGCGCAGCCGCTCGACGTGCCGCGCCAGGTCGTCCAGATCGCTACCGCCACCCCGCTCGGTCATTTCGACCACAATGCCGTCGACACCGACCAGGACAATCTGTAGTCAGTCGAGCACGTAATGTGCTCTAGATCAGAATCTCGCCCGGCGCGCCATCGGGTCCACGCGAACAGGAGAACCTCACCCGAACGCCAAGGACGTCATCAACCTCCGTATGCTCGCCGAATGCGGATTGAGTACTCCAAAACGGACACCCGGACGTCCGCCGCCCCGTGCGGCCCGGCCCGCCCGCTCGCGGTGGTGCGTCGTCGATGCAGTTGAACCGCATCGAGACGCTGGTGGTCAACAACCCGTTGCGTGCCGCGCTGCAGCGGCATTACGAGGCGCCTCTGCTGATCCGCATGGGAGGCCGACTGGACGGCTGCACGGTGCTCGAGATCGGCTGCGGCCGGGGGGTCGGCAGCGAGCTGCTACTGAGCCGGTTCGGCGCTTCCCGGGTCCAGGCCATGGACCTCGATCCCCGGATGGTGCAGCGCGCCCGGCGCCGGCTCGAGCAGTACGGCGACCGCGTGCGCGTCGAGACCGGGGACGTCAACGCGCTGCCGTTCGCGGACGGCTCCTTCGACGCGGTGCTCGACTCCGGGGTCATCCACCACGTGCCGGACTGGCGGCGCGCACTGGTCGAGATCGGCCGCGTGCTGCGTCCCGGCGGCCGGTTCTACTTCGAAGAGGTCACCAAGCACGCCCTCGACCGGGTCGGCTACCGGCTGCTCTTCGACCACCCGCGCGAGGACCGTTTCACTCCGCACGAGTTCGTCGATGCATTGACCGGCAAGGGCTTCCGGCTGGCGGCACCGGTGGTGACCCGCTTCTTCGGTGACTTCGTGATCGGGGTGGCCACGAATGCCCCCGGCTGACCGGCGGCGAGTCAGCCGACCAGCGGGCGGAGCGTCTTGCCGGCCATGGTCACGACACCCGGCTCGTGCCCGTTGACCATCATGTTGATGGTGAGCCCGTCGATGCCCTGGTCGAGGACGTCCCGCTGGAGGGCCTCGGCTACCTGGTCGGGTGTGCCGATGAAGGCCCGGCTGTGACGGTCCGGCGGCACCCGGTCGAGCACCGCGCTCGCCTGTGCCTGGGTCTCTACCATGACCACGAACGCCAGATAGCTGGTCGCCAGGGTCGCGGGGTCGCGGCCGGCCTCCTCGCACCGCTGCCGCAGGGCCGCGACCTTGCGCGGGATGTCCTCGCGGCCGCAGATGATGTTCATGTGGTCGGCATGCAGCGCGGCCAGCCGGAAGGTCTTCTGCTCACCCGAACCGCCGAGCATGATCGGGATGGTCGGGCGCAGGCGCGGGTTGTTCATCGCGTTCTCGACCCGGTACCTGGCGCCGGAGAACGTGGGGTTCTCGCCCCGCAGCATCGGCGCGATGATCTGCAACGACTCCTCCAGGCGCTGGAAACGGTCGCCGAAGGTGCCGAACTCGTAGCCGAACTCGTTGTGCTCCTTCTCGTACCAACCGGCCCCGATACCGAGGATCGCCCGGCCTCCGGACACCACGTCCAGCGTGGTCACGGTCTTGGCCAGCATCGGCGGGTTCCGGTAGGTGTTGCCGGTGACCAGGGCGGACAGCTTGATCGTGGACGTGGCGGACGCCAGCGCCCCGAGCGTTGTGTAGCACTCCAGCATCGGCTCGCTCGCGGCGCCGATCCCCGGCAACTGGTAGAAATGATCCATCACCAGCACGGTGTCGAATCCTGACGCCTCGGCCTCTCGTGCCTGAGCGACCACGGTGGGGAACAGCGCCTCCACCCCGCTCGGATAGCTGAAGTTCGGGATCTGGTAACCCAATCGAATGGTCACCTGCGGAGCCTACCTCCGCTTCTGGGCGATCGCTGCCCGACTGCGCGCGGCGGACGGGTCCGGATCGCCGTCCCCAAGGTTGACCTGTTACAACTGCGTCGCCTTGCTGTTCGCGCTCCTACCGGCTGCCACAATTGCCCGGGGGCCGAGCCCGGGGCACGGAGCGAGATCCTTGAACCAGGCATTTCGCCCGGTTCGTTGTGGTTGGTGCGGGTATGGTCCGACGTCCGGCCGCGCGGGAGTGAGCACGGGCCCGTCGGTGAGCCCGGATCGACGGAGAAAGAGGCAGGGTGTTGGACATGGCGGTACCCAGGACTGCCCAGGCCCGCTCGCGGCGGGCCCGGCGGGTTGCGCTCCTGCCCGCGGGGGCGGCTGCGATCGCCCTGGCCGTTACCGGCTGCACGTCCTCGCCGCAGTCAGGACAGGCGGGGGCGCAGGCGTCCGGCCCACCATCGGCCTCCGTATCGGTGGTGCCGGCCAAGGACCCGACGGTCAAGGTCGCCAGCAGTCAGAGCGCCGTGTCCTTCCGTTCCCCGGTACGGATCACCGTCGCCGACGGCCAGTTCTCCGCGGTGCAGGTCAGCCCCGAGCAGGGCGGCGAGCAGCTGAGCGGGACGGTGTCCGGCGACGGGACCAGCTGGCAGTCCGTGACGCCGCCGCGACCGGCGTCCTCGTACCGGGTGGTCGCGACCGTCATGGACGGCGCCGGCGAGACCGTGAGCAAGACAATGACGTTCACCGTCGCCGAGGTACCGGCCAGCCAGAAGATCTCCTTCACCGTGACCCCTGATGACGGCACGACGGTCGGGATCGGCCAGCCGGTCGTGGTCCGGTTCGTCAGCCCCGTCACCCAGCGGGCGGCGATGCAGCGTGCCATGCAGGTGGCGGCCACCACGCCGTCCGGGCAGAGCGTGGACGGCAGCTGGTCGTGGCTGAACAGCAGGGAGGTGCACTGGCGGCCGAAGCAGTTCTGGACGCCGGGCACGAAGGTGCACCTGGACATGAAGATCGCCGGGGTCAAGGCGTCCGCCACCCGGTACGGGCGCAAGGACTATTCCGAGACGTTCACCATCGGAAGCTCGCACATCACGCGCGTGGACGCCTCGACCGACCGGGTCAAGGTGTACCGGGACGGGGCCCTGGTGGACACCTGGCCGACCGGGACCGGGCGTCCCGGCCTGGAGACCTACAGCGGCACCTACATCGTGCTCGGCAAGTCGTCGGTCGTGCAGATGGACTCCTGCAGCGCCCGGATCACGTGCGACAAGAAGAACCCGGACTACTACAACGAGAAGGAGTACTGGGCGACGCGGATCACGGCCTCCGGGACCTTCCTGCACGCGGCCAGCTGGGACGGGCTGCTCGGCCGGGCCAATGTCTCGCACGGCTGCATCCACCTGTCGGACGCGGATGCGAAGGACTTCTACAAGCACGCGGTGGTCGGCGACGTCGTGATCGTCAGCCGCACCGGGCGTGGCCCGCAGCAGCGGATCGCCACCCAGGACCCGGGCCTGTACGACTGGAACGTGTCCTGGTCCACGTGGCTGGCCAACTCCGCAGTGCACTGACATCTACCGCGAGTGCGGTCTCTTCTTGTGACCATCGACGCAACTGCGAATCCAGGGGCTGAATTCTCCCGCAATCATGGCTAGTCTCATGGCCATGAGGCGAGCCTTCTTGACGACGTTGACGGCAGCGGCCCTGGCCTGCGCCACGCTGACCGGTTGCGGTGCCACCTCCTCCGGGTCCGGCGCAGGTGCGGCGTCGACGTCCGCCGGCCCGTCGTCCGGCTCCTCGTCGGCCATCGACGGCGACATCACCGTGTTCGCGGCAGCGTCGCTGACCGGGTCGTTCACCACCCTGGGCAAGCAGTTCGAGGCCGCGCATCCGGGTACCAAGGTGGTCTTCAGCTTCGGCGCCAGCTCCACCCTGGCCACCCAGATCACGCAGGGCGCGCCCGCGGACGTGTTCGCCTCCGCGTCGAAGAAGCACATGGACCAGGTGATCGCGGGCAAGGCGGCGACGACCTCGACCACGTTCGCCAGGAACGTCATGGAGATCGCCGTACCGCCGGACAACCCGGCGAAGATCGCCTCCGTCGCCGACCTGGCCGGGCCGGGCGTCAAGGTCGCGCTCTGCGCCCCGGCGGTACCGTGCGGGACGGTTGCGCGCCAGGTGTTCGCCAACGCCAAGGTCACCGTCAAACCGGTCACGCTCGAGGCGGACGTGAAGTCGACGCTGACGAAGGTCGAGCTCGGCGAGGTCGACGCCGGGATGGTCTACGTCACCGACGTGCAGGCTGCAGGGAGCAAGGTCAAGGGCATCGTGATCCCGGCCGCGGTGAACGCCTCGACCAGCTATCCGATGGCAGCGCTGACCGAATCGCGCAACCCGGCCGTGGCGCAAGCCTTCGTCGATTACGTGCTGTCCGCCGATGGTGCGGCGGTGCTGGCTGCGGCGGGCTTCGCCGCGCCCTGATCGGTTCCGGCCCGACTGCGGCCTGACGACCGGCCGACGGATACGGGCCGGGTGCCTGCCCGCCCGAGATGCGGTACGCGCGGGCCGCCGACGGGGTGGCCATCGCGTACCAGGTCTTCGGCTCCGGGCCACCGGTCGTCTGGCTGCCGTCCATGAGCAACCTGCTCCCGCAATGGCGGGTTGCGGTGCTGTGGGACGCCTACACCGAGCTGGGTCGATCGATGACCGTGGCCCTCCACGACGGCCGCGGGACGGGTAGCTCGGACCGGCGCATCGATCCGGACGAGCTCGGCCTCGACGCGCACCCGCGCGACCTGGAGGCAGGCGGTGCTGGACGCCGCCGGGCTGCGGGACGCGCTCAGCGCGGTGCGGACGCAGGCCCTGCTGTCGCTGGTGGACCAGGACAGGCTGCGCCGCGGTTGAGCGGGGCCGAGGGTGATCGCGGGCAGCCACTAGGGTTGCTGCTGCGATTCCGCTCGTGCACAGGAGACGACGATGGCCGACGGCGAGATCCGGGTCGACGACCCGCGCGCCGAGGACGTCCGCAGCCTGCTGGGACGGCACCTGACCTTCACCGCCGCGCAGAGCCCGCCCGAGGACGTGCACGCCCTGGACGTGCACGGCCTGCTCGACCCGGCCGTGACCTTCTTCAGCTTCCGCAGCGGCGGTGCCGTGCTCGGCGTCGGAGCGCTCAAGCAGCTGGACGATGGGCACGGCGAGCTGAAGTCGATGCACACCGCCGAGCAGGCCCGGGGCCGCGGCATAGGCCGGGCCATGCTCACCCATCTGATCGGCGTCGCGCGCGAGCGTGGTCTGCGCCGCGTCAGCCTCGAGACCGGCTCGGTGCCCGCATTCGCCGCCGCCCGGTCGCTCTACACGGCAGCGGGTTTCACCGTCTGCGGGCCGTTCGACACCTACCGGCCGAGCCCGTACAGCACGTTCATGACGCTGTTCTTGTCCCGGGATGAGCCGGAGCGCGGATGAGCGGTCGCGAGGACTGGCCGGATCGGGCCGTCTCGTCCACCGTTCAGGCGCTGCGGCCACTCGCGGACGCCGACCGCGCGGAGGCGATGTCGGCGTACATGCGCCGCCAGTTCCTGTTCCTCGGGATGGGGGCCCAGCAGCGTCGGGCGGCTCAACGTCTGGCCTGGCTCCAGCTGCCCACCCCCGACGAGGCCGAACTCGTCGCCGCGGTCGTGCAGTTGTGGCAGCTGCCCGAACGGGAGTACCAGTACGCCGGGTGCGACCTGCTCGGGCGCTACCGGCGCGTCGGTTCGGCGAGCATGCTCACCGGCACCGTGGAGGGGTTGATCACCAGCCGGAGCTGGTGGGACACCGTGGACGCGCTGCAGTCGGTGGCGGTCGGCCCTCTCGTGCGCGCGCATCCGGAACTCGTACCGGTGCTGTGGCGCTGGCTGGGCTCAGGCCGGCTCTGGCTGATCCGGTCGGCGCTGATCCACCAGCTCGGCTATCGCGGCGACACCGATGCCGAGCGGTTGTTCGCGATGTGCGCCGCGATGGCGTCCGAGCGGGAGTTCTTCATCGCCAAGGCGGTCGGCTGGGCGTTGCGGACCTACGCGCGCGTCGCGCCCCAGGAGGTCCGTGATTTCGTCGCGGCGCATCCCGAGCTGTCCCCGCTGGCCCGCCGCGAGGCGATGAAGCACCTCGGCTGATCGGCCGGCTGCAGGCCAGGGTCCAGGATGGGCGCATGCACCTGCCCGTCATGCCCCCGGTGGCGCCGATGCTGTCGCGTGCCGTGGCGCGGATCCCGGACACCGGGCACGTCGAGCCGAAGTGGGACGGGTTCCGGACCATCGTCTTCCGCGACGGGGACGAGGTGGTGCTCGGCTCGCGGAACGAGCGGCCGCTGACCCGCTACTTCCCCGAGGTGGTCGCGGCGATCATCGCGAACTCGCCGCCGCGCTGCGTGCTCGACGGCGAGCTGATCCTGATCAACGACGGCCGCCTCGACTTCGCTGCCCTGCAACTTCGCCTGCATCCCGCCGCCAGCCGGGTGGAGAAGCTCGCGGCGCAGACCCCCGCGTCGTTCGTGGCCTTCGACCTGCTCGCGCTCGGCGAGGAGAACCTGATGGGCCGGCCGCTGGCCTACCGTCGCGCCGCGCTGGTCGACGCGCTGGCCGATGCGCGGCCGCCGGTGTACCTCACCCCGGCCACCGCCGATCCGGAGCTGGCCCGGCACTGGTTCGAGACCTTCGAGGGCGCCGGGCTGGACGGGGTGGTGGCCAAGGCGCTGGATGCGCCGTACCAGCCGGACAAGCGGGTCATGTTCAAGGTCAAGCACGAACGCACCGCGGACTGCGTCGTGGCCGGATTCCGTTGGCACGTCTCGGGTCCGGTGGTCGGCTCGCTGTTGCTCGGGCTGTTCGACGCCGACGGGGCGCTGCGGCACGTCGGCGTCTGTGCGTCCTTCCCGATGGCTCGCCGCCGGGAGCTGCTGGACGAGCTCGCCTCGCTGCGGATCCCGGACGGTCAGCTGTCCGTCGACACGCATCCGTGGGCTGAATGGGCGCAGTGGGCGGGCGGCACCGCGGCGGCGCGGGCGATGGGCGCGGTCAGCCGCTGGAACCCCGCCAAGGACCTGTCCTGGGTGCCGTTGCGCCCACAGCGCGTGGTCGAGGTCAGCTACGACCACATGGCCGGCGAGCGGTTCCGGCACACGGCGCAGTTCCGCCGCTGGCGCCCTGACCGCGAGCCGCCCAGCTGCACCTACCAGCAGCTCGACGAGCCGGTGAGCTACGACCTGGCCGAGGTCCTGCGTGGCAATGCCGGCGGCGCCGCCGGCCCGCTCTGACCGTTCACGGCAGCTCGACACCCGGGCACCACAGGCCAGGTCCCCCAGCAGGCGGCGTAACGGGACACCGAGACCGTAGCTGGCGACCCGCCGGCGCGGCCCGACCTTGAGGAAGCAGGTCCCCGCACCGTGGCGCGTTCCTGATCGCACCGCCAGGCCCGTAGGTCCCCCTCAGGACGGGCGTCGAACTCGCCCTGGGCAGGCCCGTCGTCCACGCAGTCAGGCAGAAGGCTCCGGATCGCCACGGGTCGCACCGGCGATCGGGATCTCGACGGTGAAGGTCGTGCCCTCGCCGGGCGCGGTGCGGAAATCGAGGCTCCCGCCGTGCTGGCTCACCACGGTGGCGTACGCGATCGACAGCCCCTGTCCGGTTCCCTGGCCGACCGGCTTGGTGGTGAAGAAGGGTTCGAAGACCCGGCGCGCGACCTCCGCCTCCATCCCGGCCCCCGTGTCCGCGACGGACACGAACACGCTCTGGTTCTCGGTCCAGGTGCGGACCGTGATCAGACCGAGTTGGCCGCTGCCGCCGTACCGCGCCGCGATCGCGTGCGCCGCGTTGACGACGAGGTTGAGAAACACCTGGGAGAGCTCGCTGACGAAACACAGCACCGGGGGGAGGTCACCGAAATCCGTCGCGACCTCGGCGATGTATTTGTACTCGTTCCGCGCGATGACCAGGGTGGCCTTCAGAGCCTCGTTCAGGTCTGCGGCGGCCGGGGTCGCACCGTCCCGGTAGCCGAAGGTTCGCATGGCCTGGACGATCCGGGAGACCCGGTCGATCCCGGCCAGGGACTGCTCGATCGCATCCGTGACCTCGGCGTCCAGGTCGAAGTCGTTGTCGGGTCCCTGAGCGTCGTCGGGAACCGAGCCCTGGCCGGATGTGCTGCCGTGACTGCCGTGCCCGTCGTGGGTTCCGGACTGCCGGACACTGCTGAGCACCTCGGGCAGGACCCCGCCGAGGAAGCGCAGATTGTCGCCGACGAACTGGATCGGCGTGTTGATCTCGTGTGCGACGCCGCTGGCCAGTTGCCCGACCGCCTCGAGCTTCTGGGCCTGGCGCAGGTCGGTCTGCAGGCGGTGCCGCTCGGTCACGTCCCGCACGTTGAGCACGATGCCGCTCACGCCACGGGTGTCGAGCAGGTTGGTGAACGTGGCCTCGGCCCAGCGCGCCGTACCGTCCGGGTGCGTCAGCCGGCACTCCAGGCGGCCACCCGCGACGCCCGCGACCGCGTCCCGATGGCGGCGCTCGAGCAGGCAGCGGTCCTCCGGCCAGGCGAGGTCACCCATGCTGCAGCCGATCAGGTCCTGCTCAGTCCGGCCGAGGATCTCACGGCAGGCAGGGCTGACCCAGGTGAGCGTCCCGTCGCGGTCGGCCACGATGGTCAGGTCCGAGGAGTTCTGCACCACCGCGCGGAACCGCTCCTCGCTGTCTCGCAGCGCGGCGGTCCGGCGCTGCACCAGGGTCAGGGCCCGGGCCCGCGAGGACGCCAGCACCAGGAAGAGGGCGGTCAGGAGCAGGCTGGCCGAGACGCCCGCGAGGAGGATCTCGCGCGCGCTGGCCTGCCCGAACACGCTCCCGCCCTCGACCACGCCTTTCGTCTGCACGGTCCACCCCTGGCCGAGCGGGACGGTCAGCGTCGTCGCCGCGGCCAGGGCCGGTCCGGCCGAGAAGGCGAAGTCCGAACCCCCGTCGTACTTCCAGGTCACCGCCAGGTCGGGATGGGCCGAGCGGGCCCGGGCCAGCAGCACCTTCGGGTCGATCGACATGGCCAGCCAGCCGAGGAACGCCGACCGGCGCTGCCCGACCGTGTCCGGGATCGTGCCGTCGCGGTAGATCGGGAGCTCGAGTCCGAGATAGGTCGAGCCGTTCAACCGGTAGATCTGATACGTGGACGTTCCGGCGTCCCGGGCCGCCAGCCCCGGCCCCAACAGGCTTGCGGTGGCATCGGCGCAGAAGTCGTGGCCGGCGGGCAGCGTCGCGCCGGGCCGGAAGGTCATCAACCGGGCCAGGCAGTACTGCATGCGACTACCGGCCGGGACGAGCTCGAACCTGCCGCGCCCCGCCAGCGTCCCGGCCGGATCCTGCTCGGCGCGCGCGGCGAAGGCCGGCAGGTTGGCGACCGGAACGAGGTCCACCACGCCGAAGCCGTTGACCTCGGGATGCCGTTCGATCGCGCCGACGGACGCCGCCCACCGGGCGAACTCGGCGTTCGAGATGTCGGGGTCGGTCGCCACCAGCGCGGCGGCCGTGACCACCAGGTCGGCTTCGCGTTCCAGGGCCAGCCCGAGCATGGCCGCGATGTCGGTGGACGACATGGCGTACTCGTGCCGCGATCGGTCCGCCTCCCGCCCCGCGTCATGGCGAGCTGCCACCACAGCAGTGACCATGCCGCTGCCGAGCAGCATCAGGGACAGCGCCGCGCGCAACCACCGCGATCGCAGCCGGACCCGCCCCGGAGGCGGCGCAGCCGTCGGCCTACCCGATGAGGAGCCCTGCGCGGCGGCCGCCTGGCTGCTCCCGCCGGCGGCGACGATCGGCATCCGAACCCCCGGTCAGGTGTCTGTCGGCGAGTGGTTTCCCGCACCTCGTCGGTCTCGTCATACGTCGGCATCCGGGCCGCTGGAGCTGAGCCCGCTGCCATGACGTCGCGCAGATCACGTCCATCTGGAGGTCCAGCCGGCCGGCTGGACCCACCCTCGGTCCGACCAGGGCGTCCGCCCGGAACCCGTAGGTCGCGACGAGTACCGCCTCGAGGCGTCGGCGATGTCATAGGGTGGGCGCGACCGGAGGCGAGGCACTATGGATCGGTACGGGCCGGAAAGGGCCGGCAGCCGACACGTCGACGTGCACACCGACCTGCCCCACCCCGCGCGGATCTACGACTACCTGCTCGGCGGCAAGGACAACTACGCGCCCGACCGGGCGGCCGCGGAGGCGATCTGCGCCGATCTCCCGCACCTGCCGATCTCGATGCGCGCCAACCGCCGGTTCATGGTCCGAGCCGCCCGCCACCTTGCGGAGGAGTTGGGATTCCGTCAGTTCCTCGACATCGGGGCCGGCCTGCCCACCTCGCCGAACCTGCACGAGGTCGTGCAGGCAGTCGCGCCCGACTGCAGGGTGATCTACGTCGACAACGACCCCGTCGTCCTCGTGCACGCCCGGGCCTTGCTCAGCAGTACGCCCGAGGGCAGGACCGGGTACGTGTACGCCGACCTGCTGGACCCTGACAGCATTCTGTCCGATCCGCGGTTGCGGAACACGCTCGACCTCGACGCTCCGGTTGCGGTCTGCCTGCTGGCCGTCCTGCAGCACATCGAGAACCAGGACGAAGCGGCGGACATCCTGGCCCGGCTGATGGCACCGCTTCCCTCAGGCAGCGCACTGGTCCTGTCCACGGTGACCGGTGACAGCGCCCCGGAGGAGGTCCGCCGAGGCGCCATCGCCTACCGTCGCTCCGGGATCCCGAACCGGCCCAGGACCAGATCCGAGGTGGAGGCACTCCTGGCGGGCATGAAGATCCTCGACCCCGGCGTGGTGCTCGTGCACCGCTGGCGCCCGGAGGAGCAGGACCTCCCGGTGGCGGACGAGCAGGTCTACATGTACGGGACGATGGCGATCAAGAACTGACCGTCCGGCAGGCCTCACGGACGCTGGGCCTCACGGACGCTGGGCCTCACGGACGCTGGGCCTCACGGACG
Source organism: uncultured Actinomycetota bacterium (assembly GCA_963740575.1). Classification (GTDB taxonomy): domain Bacteria; phylum Actinomycetota; class Actinomycetes; order Actinomycetales; family Kineosporiaceae; genus CAVUET01. The sequence goes on from CAVUET010000009.1 coordinate 111,170, forward strand.
CTGGGCCTCACGGACGCTGGCAGGTGAGATGTCGCCCGATTACCGCAGCGTCGCGATCACCGGTAGCAGCCGCAGTCCTTCCCGTAACCGGCCTTGTACATGCCGTCCAGGGTCAGGACCCAGAACTCCGTCGTGGTCTGGGAGAGGTTGCAGCGCGGGCACCAGCTGGTCGTGGGGTCGCTGGTGACAACCGTGTGTATGGACGACTCAGCCATCGTGCGTCCTCTGCTGGTAGTGGACGATAGAACGATTGTGGTGGCCCAGATCACGCCCCACCACTCGGATTAGGAAAGGCAAGCCTTACGGGCGAAAGATCCTGATTCGGCCAGGCCGCCGTTGACGTGGCCGCCGTCACACGTCGCTGACCTCAGTTGCCCTGGATCCAGGGCCGACCGGAGAGGGTCAGATTCACTCGGCCGGCGTAACGACGCCGTGCCGGACCCCATGGAGCCGCCGAGATGACGCGCGAGGCGAGCCGGCCTGCAGGCACGACGATGCGGCTTATCGCGGATCGATCCGTGACCGCGAAGATCCTTATCACGCTGGCCACCCTGGCGTCGGCGTGTACGGCCGTCCTGGTCGTCGGTATCGCTCAGATGGGCGCACTCAGCCGCAGCTCCACTGCGATCTACGCGGACAGCCTGCTGCCGGTGCGCACCCTCGGCGAGCTCGGGATCACCATCAACGGCATGCGGTCCGACCTGCTCAACCTCGGCCTCTCGCAGACCGAGCAGGACAGGTCCAGGTACCTCGGCGCGATCTCCGCGGACGACGGGAAGATCGACACCGCCCTGGCGACCTATCGGGCACAGGCACCCGAGCAGGCAGACCGGATCGACGCCCTCGCAGCCCTGCTGGAGCAGTACCGGCAGGTTCGCGACGACCGGATGATCCCCCTGGCCAAGGCGGGGGACTTCGACCAGCTGGTGGCGGTCCGCGACGAGCAGGCTGCACCGCTGGCCGCCAAGATCGCCGCTCAGCGGAGCGCCCTGAACGAATCCGAGACCGATCAGGCCAAGCTGGCCGAGCACAGAGCGGTCAACGCATACGACCACGGGCGGATGTGGATGCTCGCCGTCTTCGTCCTCGGGTTGGCGCTGGCACTCGGGCTCGGCATCTGGGTCGCGGAGCTGATCGTCCGGCCGCTGAGGCAGGTCTCGACTGTGGTCGAGGCGATGGCCGGCGGCGACCTGACCCGTCAGGTCGAGGGAGGCTTCGACGACGAGGTGGGACGGATGGCGCGCGGGCTCGACCGGGCCCTACTCGCGATCCGGGGTGGTGTCCAGATGATGGCCGGCTCCGCGGAGGCGCTCGCCGCCGCGGCGCAGCAGCTGTCCGCGTCGTCCGCCCAGATCGCTTCGGCAGCGCAGGAGAGCTCCAGCCGCTCCGGCTCGGTGTCGGCGGCTGCGGAGCAGGTCTCGCGCAGCGTGCAGACCGTGGCATCCGGCTCGGAGGAGATGTCCGCGTCGATCAGCGAGATCGCCGCCACGGCGCAGGAGGCTGCCCGGATCGGGGCGCGCGCCGGCGAGGTGGCGGCAGCCACCAACCAGACGGTGGGCAAGCTGGGCGAGTCCAGCGCCGAGATCGGCAACGTGGTCAAGCTGATCACGTCGATCGCCGAGCAGACCAACCTGCTCGCGCTGAACGCCACCATCGAGGCCGCCCGGGCCGGCGACGCCGGACGCGGGTTCGCCGTCGTCGCGAGCGAGGTCAAAGATCTGGCCCAGGAGACCGCCCGCGCAACCGGTGACATCTCCCAGCGGATCGAGGCGATCCAGGCCGACACCACCGACGCCGTGACGGCGATCGGCGAGATCTCCGCGATCATCAACCAGCTCGGCGACTACCAGACCACCATCGCCTCCGCGGTCGAGGAGCAGACCGCGACCACCAACGACATCTCGAGGAACGTCTCCGAGGCGGCCTGCGGGGCGCACGAGATCGCGTCCAACATCACGACGGTGTCGAGCGCGGCCGAGACCACGATGGTCGGGGTCACCCAGACCCAGTCCTCGGCGATGGAGCTGGCCAGGATGTCCCAGGAGCTGAGATCGCAGGTCGGACAGTTCCGGTACTGATCGGCGGGGGGCTGGGTCGGGTATTGATCCGGTCGGGCGCCGACCCGCCCCGGCGATCGATCAGGGACGCGCCGCCCGGCTGCCGTCGTGGGCCAGGTTCTGCAGCCTGACCTGACCGCGCGCCACGACGCGCTCCTGCTCGTCCCGGACCTCGACCAGCCACAGCTGCTGCAACCGTCCCCGGTGCAGCGGCGACGAGGTCGCCGTCAGGGTGCCGTCCGTGACGCTGCGCAGGAAGTCGGTCTGGTTGCTGACCCCGACGACCTGCCCGCGGTCACCGAACCAGTACGCCGCGGACACGCTGGCCGCCGCCTCGATGGCCGCGCAGTGCACGCCACCATGCACGACGCCGTAGGGCTGGTGCAGCTCAGGGCGCACCTCCCAGCGCACCACCGTCCGGTCGGGCCCGACCTCGACGTACTGCATTCCCAGCAACTTGGTGAGCCCCGAGTCGAGGTCGACGGATGGCATGACCGACATGGTAGGGCGCCGCTCGGCCGTGGCCCGGCTGGCGGTGATCGGGACGACTTGGCAGGGTAACCCTGGCTACCCGGCCTCGGATGCCGGAACGGCCGGAGATCACCGGTGGGCGGGCGGACGACCTGGAGGGCGCGTGAGCGAGTCGAGCGAGGCAACCGGCGGCGCAGGGGCACGGCCCCGGGTGGCCATCGTGACCGGGGCGGCGCGGGGCATCGGGGCGGCCACCGCCCTGCGGCTGGCGCGGGACGGGTTCGCCGTCGGCGTCCTGGACCTGGACGAGTCGGCGTGCGCCGGCACCGTGGACGAGATCCGGGCCGCCGGGGGTCAGGCGCTCGCCGTGGGTGTGGACGTGAGCCGTACCGACCAGGTCGAGTCCGCCGTCCAGCGCGTGGCCGACAGCCTCGGCGCGCCTACCGTGCTGGTCAACAACGCCGGGATCACCAGGGACAACCTGCTGTTCAAGCTCACCGACGACGATTGGGACGCCGTGCTGGGCGTGCACCTGCGTGGGTCGTTCCTGATGAGCCGGGCCGTTCAGCGGCACATGACCGCTGCGGGCTGGGGCCGGATCGTGAACCTGTCCAGTACCTCCGCTCTGGGCAACCGGGGGCAGGCCAACTACTCGGCGGCCAAGGCCGGCCTGCAGGGGTTCACCAAGACGCTGGCCATCGAGCTCGGGCGCTTCGGGGTGACGGTGAACGCGATCGCGCCCGGCTTCATCGTGACGGACATGACCGCGGCGACCGCGGAACGGCTCAAGATGACCTTCGAGGACTTCCAGCAGGCGGCTCTGGCGCAGATCCCGGTCGGCCGGGTCGGCCGCCCCGACGACATCGCCGCGGCGGTGTCGTTCCTGGTCAGCGACGAGGCGGGCTTCGTCTCCGGCCAGGTGCTCTACGTGGCGGGCGGGCCCACCGTCTGAGGCCGGGGTGACCCGGCTGCCACCGTCCCCGCCGTCGCGATCGCGGTGGCGAGTTCGGCCAGGGCCGGCAGGGCTGCCCGAAGCCGTTCCTGCCCGGCCGCGGGCAGTGCCGCCAGGCCCTCGGCGATCACGTCCTGCTGGACCGCCTGCCAGGACGACAGGTACGCAGACCCGGCCGGGCTGACCCGCAGCGCCGCCGCCCGCCGGTCGGAGGCGTCCCGGTCGCGGCTGAGCAGCTCGGCGGCCACCAACTGCCGGACCAGCGTGGAGACGGTGTTCCCGGCCAGGTGCAGGTCGGCGGCGACCTGCCCGACACGTGCCCCGGGGTGCTCGGACAGGTGCTGCAGCAGCTCGACCTGGGCCAGCAGGACCTGCTTCACCCCGGGCCGGTTCCTCCGGCCGGGGGATGGCGACCACGGAGGCGTCGTGCCTGACGGCGGGTCGGGCTCGCTGCCATGTTCCTGTCGAGACGCGGCCGGGACCCGAGCCCCGCGCAGGGATCGGCCCGGCCCGAGGGTCGAGCCTGAACCAGACGGTCGGGCCTGAACCAGACTAGTTCTGCACACAGACAGACCTTGTTGTACCGTGCAGCCGTGGAATCCGTACGGGCACGAACGACCTCGGCCGCCGCCTCGCCGGCCCGGGCGGCGCTGGCCGCCGACCTCGTGGAGGCCGCCCGCTCCCTGGTCAGGGCCGCGGCCCGGGCCGCCGGTCCCGGTGAGCGATCCGGCTTGACGGGAGCGCAACTGGACCTGCTGGTGTACGTCAGCCGGAATCCGGACCGCACCGTGGCGGAGGTCGCGGCCGACCTGCGGCTCGCCCGTAACACGGTGAGCACGTTGGTCGGTCAACTGACCCGCGACGGCCTGCTCGAACGGATCGCCGACCCCGACGACGGGCGGGTGGCCAGACTCCGGACGCAGCCCGCCGCCGGGCAGCGGATGGCCGCCTGGCGTGTCCGCCGCGTCGAGGCTGTGGCCCAGGCCCTGTCCGCTCTCGATCCTGACGCGCTGGATGCGCTGGGTCGTGCCGTCGCGCCGCTGCGCCGGGTCGGGCAGCACCTCGAAGCCGGCCCGGACACTGACGAACCGGTGTCGTCGTCCCGAGGAGGTGCCCGGTGAGTGCGCTGCTGATCGAAGGGCTGTTCCATCGCTTCGGCGAGCACCTTGCCGTCGACGGGGTGACCATCGACGTCCGCGAGGGCGAAGTCCTCGGCCTTTTGGGGCCGAATGGTGCGGGCAAGACGACCACGATCCGCGTGGTGACGACGTTGATCCCGTTGCAGCGCGGCACCGTGGAGGTGTTCGGCCTGAACGTGCGCCGGCACGCGATGCAGGTGCGCCGGTCGCTGGGTTATGTGCCGCAGCAGGTTTCGGTCGAGGGAGCGCTGACCGGGCGGGAGAACGCAGCCTGGTTCGCGCGCCTCTTCGACGTCCCGCGGCACGGGCGTGGCCAGATCATCGCGGACGTGCTGGAACTCGTCGGCCTGACCGATGCCGCGGACCGGCTGGCTGCGACCTACTCCGGCGGGATGGTGCGCAGGCTGGAACTGGCCCAGGCACTGGTGAACCGGCCGAGGTTGCTGATCCTGGACGAGCCGACCATCGGCCTGGATCCGGTGGCCCGGGCGGGCGTCTGGGACCGGATCGCCACTCTGGTCCGCAACGAGGGCACGAGCGTGCTGGTGACCACGCACTACATGGACGAGGCCGAGCGGAACTGCGACCGCGTGGCCCTGATGCATCACGGGCGGATCCGGGCGGTGGGAGCGCCCGGCGAGCTGCGCGACGCGCTCGGCGACGGCGTGACGCTGGACGACGTGTTCCGGCACTGGACCGGCGATGACCTCGAGGGGTCCGGGGAGGTGATCCGCGATGTCCGTGCAGCCCGGCGCACGGCAGGTCGACTCGGCTGACCGCTCCCCGTACGCGTCACCCGCGGGCGGCGTCGCGCCGCCGATGTGGGTGTTGCTGCCACGCAGGGTCGGCGCCATCTGCCTGGTGGAGTTGCAGAAGCTGCGCCACGACCGGACGGAATTGCTGACCCGCGCCATCCAGCCGGCGCTCTGGATGCTGATCTTCGGCGAGACGTTCACGCGGCTGCGGGCCATCCCGACGGGCTCGGTGCCGTACCTGGACTATCTGGCGCCGGGGATCCTCGCGCAGTCGGCCCTGTTCATCTCCATCTTCTACGGCATCCAGATCATCTGGGAGCGGGATGCCGGGATCCTGACCAAGCTCCTGGTCACCCCGACGCCGAGGGCTGCCCTGGTGGCCGGCAAGGCGTTCGCCGCGGGGGTGCGGGCCACCAGCCAGGTGTTCGTCGTGCTCGTGCTCTGCCTGCTGCTGCGGGTGGGGCTGACTGCGAATCCGTTGCGCTGGCTGGGTGCCGTCGTGGTCGTGGTGCTGGGCGCCGCGTTCTTCTCCTGCCTGTCCATCACCATCGCCGGGATCGTGCTCAAGCGTGATCGCCTGATGGGGATCGGGCAGGCGATCACGATGCCGCTGTTCTTCGGCTCGAACGCCCTGTACCCGTTGAACCTGATGCCCGCCTGGCTGCGCGCGATCGCACGCTTCAACCCGCTGTCGTACGAGGTGGACGCTCTGCGCGGGCTGCTGATCGGCACGCCCGCGCGGTTGGCCCTGGACGGGGTCGTGCTGCTCGTCGCCGCCGTGCTCGGCATCTCGGCCGCATCAGCCGTCCTCCGTCGGCTCGTGCGCTGAGCGGGTCAGTCGACGCGCTCGATGGTGCAGCGTAAGTCCCTGTGCGCCAAGAGGTTCCGGTCGGCGGTGAGCAGTGGCGCGTCGATCACGGTGGCAACGGCGACGTAGACGCTGTCCGTGATAGTGAGCCGGTCCAGCAGGCTCCAGCATCGCGGCAGCACCCGCTCCGGCCCGACGCGGTGCAGAGGCAGCTCGCGAAGGTCGTCCATCGCCAGGGCTGCCCGGCGCTCGCTCAGCGCTCCGCTGCCGACTGCCCGGTGCCAGACCGCGATCACCTCGAGATCGATCCCAGCCGGAGCGATCAGCTCGCGGCCGCGCAACCTGGCGCGGGCAGCGGCGCCGTCATCGCCGTCGTCGGCCAGCGCGACGGCGAGCACTCCGGCATCCACGACCACGCGCTGCGGCTCGGCCGGGACCCCTGTCACCGACGACCCCGCCCGGCCCGGACGGCCAGCGCCGCGGCGGCCAGCGGCACCTGACCGCCCTCTCGTCCAGCAGCGCGGTCCAGGATCTCGTCGACGGTCGGGGTGTGGGCCAGGTCGGCCAGCAACGCCCAGAGATACTCCTGCAGGGATTGGCCGGCGGCGGCGGCGCGCTGCCGGAGTACGGCGTGCACGTCGTCCGGGACGTCCTTGATCTGCACCGAAGGCATGATCAGAGACTAGCGCCACAGTGGCGCCAGTCCCGCCATTTCGGCGCCAGTGGCGCCAGTTAGGCGCCGGTGATGGCGGCCCGCTCGGCACGGGGTGGCGCCACTGTGGCGCCAGGTCTCGGTGACCGTCTCTCGCCACCCCGGGAACGTCATGATGCCGAACTGCAGCTCGGGGTGACCGCGAGGAACTCGGGTACGAACGCAGCGGCAGTCCACCATCGGCGAGCAGCGGATCGCCAGATGCTCCTGCCAGCTGATGAGCGAGCAGGAGTTCCTCGGCCTGGTGACTGCCGGGCAGCCGCCCGCGCCGCAGTACTTCGTCTACGACCTCATCCTCAACCGAAGGCAACGCGAGCGCTTCGACGAGTCCGAGGCGCTCGCGACGCTGGACGCCGAGGCAGTACGCGCTGAACTGGCTCGTGGCGCTCGCGTGCTGGATGCCCGCGGTCCGATGCTGTTCGCCGCCGGGGATCTTCGGGGCGCGGTCAAGGTCCCGGCGGACGGTAGGTTCGCCGAGGCGGCAGCCTCGCCGGTGGTCTCTACTGCGCCGGGTGCCGCCCCAGCGTCGTAGCCAGCCTCCTGCAGCGGGCCGGGGCCGCAGACGCATCCGACGTCATCGGCGGATTCGCCGCCTGGAACCCATGCACGAGGTCGTGGCCTGACAGCGAGCGCCCCCGATACGGCCGCCCGCGGTGTGAGGCGTGTCTGTCCACAGCTGACGCTTCGGGGGCAGACAAGATCATCACGTTGTGTCTATGTTTGCGTGCATGCCAAGATCACGGGGATTCTTGACAGCCGCATTCCTGGTCCTCGCCGGCGCCTTGACGGCGTGCTCGGGCGCGAGCAGCCCTCCGACACAGGCGAGTCGCTCGGCCAGTCGCAGTGCTACGCCAAGCAGTCCGGCGCCCTCCCTCTCCCCGCCGCCCCTGCCCGCCGACGCTCGGCAACCGACTCCCAAAGGCGCCGCCGCCTTCTTCCGTTACTTCTTTGCTGTGTATGAATACGGGTACCGCTCGCTGGATTCGTCGCCCCTTCGGAACATTAGCCATTCACGATGTCAATTCTGCGCGAGCGCAACCGAGCATATCCAGGATGACCGCGCTCGCGGGCGAACAAATCGAGGTGGTGAGGTCATCGTCCGCGTTGCCGTGGCTGCCCCTGGAGAGGTCCGGCAAGGGCTTGTGATCAACGCCGTGATCGACCAGAAGACGGGTATTACATTGAACTCGGCAGGGGCCACTGTTGACACGACTCCGCAGGAATCACAACGTCGAGTAGACGCGCGAGCGCAATGGATCGGATCGCACTGGGTCATGATGGGCGTCGTTGTCCTCCCGAAGGGCGAGGCATGAACCAGCTGTGGCTAGTAGCTGCCTCGGCCCTTCTCCTAGGCGCCGCGTCGCCACCTGCTGGCGCGACTCCGAGACATGGCATCGGCGCTGAACAGCAAGATGGGGCAACGGTTCTCACCGGTCACGAGGACAAGCCGGGCGAGCCCGCAAGGAATGGGCACTCAGGGAATCGGCCCATCACAATTGCTGTGCCAGCGTGTCCGGGGAACGACCCGCATCTGGCCGCTCCTCGCGATGCCCTCTGTCGTGAAGCGGCCGCCATGTGTGCTGCCACGCCGGACCCGGCCGACTTGTTGTTCTGGTATTACTCGGCACCAGGTGGATCTACAGCGCCGCGACCGAACGACTGGACACGTATTGGCCAGGCGTGCCTGAAATATTCGGAAGCGCAAGGGCGGGCAGTCCCTGCACTAAGCCTGGATGATTTTCGCAGGCTTCCCCTTCCGGCTGGGGGCGTGCATGTACAGCCGAGCAGTCGACGGACGCTTGTAAACGTGCCAACCAATGTGTACGTGGAGGCGGAGCCAATCGAACTGGACACCACTGTACTCGGCCTTCAGGTGCGCGTTCGCGCAACTCCAGCATGGTATGAATGGGACTACGGAGACGGGACAACTCTACGGACCACTGATTCGGGCGATCCCTACCCCACTCTCAAGACCGCTCACGTCTACAAGTCGGCGGGCGTGGTGCGCCTCAGGTTGTCCACAGCGTACTCGGGTGAGTATTCCGTTGAAGGCGGCCCGTGGTTGCCCGTCGACGGTGTCGCCATAGTACAAAGCTCGGCGATCAGTGTCGAGGTCTCAGAGGCCATTTCCCGGTTGGTGGCTTAGGGCGCATCATCATGTGAACGGCTCAGTTGGGCAGCGCGCCGGAAAGAAAGGCGTCGGGCATTAGCCTACCGATCGTCCAAGCGTCAGAATTGTATGAAACGATCTTCACAACATCACCTGTGTGGGGAGCTTCAATCGCAACGCCGCGCTGAATGACGATCATTACGTGGCCAGGGCCTGCAGCTGTGAAGTCACCGAACAGCAGATCTCCTGGTCCTTCAGATCCCGACGACACCCTTGTCGAGTGTTCGTACATCTGCTGTGATGTGCGGACAGAGAGCGGACTTCCGGTCTTGCGCCAGGAGAACACTACTAAGCCCGAGCAGTCGAATGCTCCAGGCCCGGTTGCTCCCCAGACATATGGCCTCCCAAGCTGCTGGCGGGCGACCTGTAGCATCTCTCCGACCACGCTGCTCGGTAAGCCTGCTCCGACCGTTTCTCCGCAGCTGATCCCTGTGAGTGTGGTCAGGTCCCGGGCCCTGTTTGCTGGAACAAGTCGAGATACGACTGTCTGGGATAGGTTCTCCCACTTCGCGTAAGCGAATGGAAAGGCGGATCTTTGAACGGTCTGCGCGGCGATGGTCAACGGCATTGCTTGCCAGGACTGAACACGCATCAAGGCCGTGTAGAACTTACCCGCGGCGATACTCGGTGTTGTGAGTTGGGTAACAGTTCCCCATCCGCTTGATGGTCGCTGCTGGAAGAGCCCAACACTATCTCGATCACCGTAATGTAGATTCCGCAGCCCTGATTCCTGGAAGGCCGTGGCAATCGCGATTACGAGACCTCGCTCTGGAATGCCAAGTTGTAGACCAACTCGAACAATCGTCGAGGCATTTCCAAGCTGCTCTTGATCCAGGCTGGCTGGTCCACCTGCAGCATTGATCGTCGACGAACACGAGGTTGAACCACCGATGGCAGTGGTGTCACCGCCTTGGCCGAAGACGACGCTCATCACAAGGAAGCCTGTGCCGAGACCAGTCACGGTAAGGACTACGACGCCCACAGCGAGGATCCGAAACGCCTTCATGCGGGCCTCGCTAGTTTCCCGTGTCAGGTTCAATGTCATCAACGAGCCATGTGTTGTCTTCCTGCAGGACAATGGTCGCGACGACCGATGTCCCATTGGATAGAGGGACGGAGATCAATGCTGATGTTGAGGCTATGAAGCGGACCTGAGGGCTTCCACTGGGGGTGGCGCCCGGCAATGTGCTTGTGTTAGTGAGATTCAGAGTCGCGGCGAGATCTGGGGTGGCGAGGGCGCGGACGGCGTCGTGCCATTGCTCGGACGTCTGGCCGGGCGCGAGCCGGGCCCAGACCCGGACGAAGTTGACCGCTGCGGCCACGAAGGGTTGGGCGTTCGGCACCTCGGCGGGAACCGAGACCGCCGGGCTCGGGGCGGTGGACAGAGCGTCCGTCCCGTGTCTGCCGTCACCGCGCAGGGAGAGTAACCCGCCGACGGCCACCACGGCGGCGATCGGCACCGCGACGAGTAGGGCCAGCCGTTTCGGGCTGCGGAAGGCCCAGGTCCGCATGTCTGTCACGGGTGGTCACCTCCGGGCTCGCGATGCGGGGGCGTCGTGCAGATCAGTCACATCCTCGTCCGAAGTGGACGACGCGGGCCGGTAGAGGACGTAAACCTGCTCGCCCTCGTGATCCTCGGGTTCGACAGGCGCCGGTTGGACGAAGCCATCGTCGTGATAGGCCCAGGCGGGCAGGTGATCCGACTCGGGGGCACGGCGTAGGACGTCCGGCTCACGGGCGGGTTGGGGCGCAGGTCCTGGCGTCGCCACCACCTCGCGGTCCACGGGCTCGGCCGTCCGGGCTCGACCGCCGTTCGCCGATGGTCCGGCCGCGAGAGCGGGCACGTCCCAGCGGGAGCGGGGCCCGGGTTCGGCGGGCACGGGTGGGCCCATCGACGGCGCTGGAGCGTCCCGGGTAGCGGCATTGGCGGCACCCCAGGACGGTGCACTGGCCTCCGCCCTGGAGGAGGCCCGCACACCTTCTGACAGGGCCGCCCGCAGGTCGTCGTCCGCCGTGATCTCGGGCGCACCGTGCCCGCCACCGGCGAGCGCGGCGGCGCCGGCGCGTCCGGCCACGAACCCACCGGCCGCAGCGGTGGCAACCCGGCCGCCGACCCGTAGCACGCCGCGGCCCATGCGGCCGACGCCCCCGGTGGCCTCACGGAACGGATCGTGGCCGGGGGAAACCATCCTGGTCAGGCGACGGAAGGGGCTCAGCGCGACCCACATCACGATGGTCAGCAGCAGGATCAGCACGATGTCGAGCCACGCCGGCAGGCCGGTCGACGGGTCCAGGATGACGCCCATCGCTTTGACCATCACGGCACTACCGATACCGAAGATGACGGCATTGATCACCGCCGCGGCCATGGTGTTGCCGATGCCGATGATGAGGTGCCGCATGGTCGGGAACATCCCGAGCGTGGCGAAAGCGGGGAACAGCATCACGCCGAACCGCACGATCACCAGCGCGCCGATCACCAGCAGGGCCGAGACGATGAGGAACGGCACCGCGCAGATGGAGGCCACCGCGGCGAGCACGGCGTAGCCGACCCGGGTGTCGGACCGACGGCCGACGAGGTACTCGTAGGCGTCCGGGTCCTCGCTCTTGACCGCTGAGGCAGCGCTCTCGAACTCGTGCTGCTTCGCGTTGATGATCTGCTGGCCCTGGCCCGGATCCTTGTTCAGCGTCTGCGCCTGGCTCCAGGTCAGCGCCTGGCCGTCGAAGACCTTCGGCCCGTACTTGCGGGCCACGACGGAGTTGTCGTCCCCGAACGTCCCGCCCAGCCATGCCTTGTACAGCAACGCTTCGTGCAGCTCGGACGTGGCCTCGACACCGGCGGAGGCCTGCCCGTCGGTGCGGTGGCCGTTGAGCCCGCCGGTGACGGCGGAGAGCGTCATCTGGACGCTCCGATCGGCTGCTCGGCCGGCCTCCACGGGCCAGCGGAACAGAACCGTCGCAATCAGCATCACGAGCAGTGCCCAGCCGATCGCGGAGGTCGACGAGGCGAGAGAGGCCCGCCGGGCCCGCCAGATGATCAGGAAGCCGATTGCCACCACGACGAGCGCCGCCCACTGGTCGAAGACCGTGCGGCGCAGGGTGTCGACGACGCTGCTCACCAAGGGATCGAAGACGTTCAGGAAGGTCGGGTGGTACGCCGTGTTGAGCAGCGCGCCGGTCGCCGCGACCAGCGCCTTCGGGAAGGTCATGATCCAGTTGGCCATCGTGGTGCCGACGGTCGCATCCGGCGCCCGCGTGATCTCCGGCCCGCAGCCGAGGTCATAGGTGTTGAACCGCAGCCCGGCGTACCCGTACTGGTCATGGATGGACGTCTGCGCGCCCGGGGCGAACGGATCCGCGGGAGCCGGTGCCTTGGCCGGGCCGGCCTCGAAGAAGCCGACCACGCCGCGGCCGGGGACCTCTGGCGTCGGTGCGCTCTTGCAGTCGGGGACCCCGGGGAGCGCGCTGGCGGTGTCCGGTACAGCGATCGCCACCACGCCCATGATGACGAGCGTCAGCAGCCCGAGCAGGACGCGCCTCGCGCGTCGGCCGGACAGTGCCTGGCGGACCCGATGCCCGAGGGCAACGGGCCGTGCTGAGACCTTCACCAGCGGCCCTCCTCGCCGTCCCCCTTGGTGGACAAGGGGTCAGGTCGCTCGACGTGCTGCGGGACAACGGCCTCGGGGTCGATCAGATGAATGCTGCCGGTGTCGGTGACCAAGAGGTGTACGGGCAGCTCGGGCCAGCCGTTGTGCACCGTGACGTCGGTGGGTTCCGAGGCGGCATGGTCGGGCCCGGGCGATTCGGGCCGGGGGGAACGAGCCTCGGGCTGGGAGGACCGGGGCGATTCGGGTTGGGGGGAACGAGCCCCCGGCTGGGAGGATCGGGATTCTGGCTGAGCGGGGACCGACCGCTCGCGGCGCGCGGCGGGCGCGGCGACCTCGCGCACGTCGTGGTCGCGCAGGTCGATGTCGTCGGGCCGCCCGTCATCCCGCAGGTCGATGTCTCGGGGCTCTCGTGACCCGCCGGAGGTGGGGACACCGTTATGGCCGTCCGCATGCGCGTGACTGTCCGAGTGACCGTTGCCGTCCGAATGACCGTTGCCCGGGACGGGCCCGGCGGGTGCGTGCGCCGGGTGCACCTGCAGGCGATCCCGCAGGACCAGGCGCTCCCGGTCGCGCCCTGACTCGGCGCGTCCGCGGGACCCGTCTGCTCCGCGAGCGCCGACGGCCAGCCGGCCAGGCCCGAGCGCCGACGCCTCCCGGGAAGCTCCTGGTGCTGTGGTGTCCAGCGCCGCGAGCACGTGCGGCAGGTGGTCCAGATCCACGCGCATCCGGTCCACGTTCCCGTCCACGTCCCGCATCACGAACTCGCGCAGACCCGAGCGGGTGCCGGTGGCGGCTCGCGGCGACAGCCGGGACAGCACCGCCTCGTAGCCGACTCCTGCGGGAACCCGCAGCATCCGTAACGCGTCCGCGGCGACCTGCTCGTCCTCGATCCGCCCGACGAATGCCGCCGCGATGAAGTTCGAGACCTCCATGCCGAGCACGTCAGCGGGGTTCTGCGAGGCGGCGAGGACGCAGGTGTTCCACTTCCGCGAGTCACGGCCGAGCCGGGTGAACAGGGCACGACCGGCACCCCACTCGCCGAGGAAGTGCGTCTCGTCCAGGGCCACCAGCTTGCGTTCCGCCCGGGGCCGGCCGTAGATCGTCCGACTGGCGTACCAGGAGGCCAGATGCAGCAGCGGCACCGCGAGCTGCTCGCTGGTGGACCAGTGCTCGCGAAGCACCGCGGCCGGCGGCAGCACCAGCCCGGGCATGGTGAGCACGGTGAGGACGGCCTCGCCGCTGGTCGTTGCGTCCGACGTGGGGCCCACCGGGAAGAACAGCCGGGCCAGGGGCAGCTCGGCCATGTCACGCAGGTAGGCGGCGATGTCGCGGGACTCCTCGTCCCGGCGCCGTTCCAGCTGGTCGATGACCGTCCACAGGCTGGTTGCCGGCGCACCACGGGTGGCCCGGATCGTCTCGGTGAGCAGCAGCCGGGTCCGCGGGGCGGCGGCCAGCACGGGCGGCAGCAGCATCGTGGTGACGTCCAGGGCGAGCAGCTTCCGGTCCTGCGCCGCAAGGGTTCGCGCCTCGGCCAGGGCATCCTCGGTCGGGTAGTCCTCCGGCCTGGGCTGGGCCACGACGGCGTACGGGTTGAGCGTGCCCGGCTCGGCCGTGGTCAGGTCGATATGCCGGGCGTGCGGGCGCAGCTCGGGCAGGTCGCACAGGGCGGCCAGCGGTCCGGACGGGTCCAGCATCACCGCGGTGATGCCGCGTCGGGTGGCCTCGTAGGTGATCAGACCGGCCAGCACCGACTTGCCGGACCCCAGCGAACCGACGATCGGCACCAGGCCCGAGGTCTCCCGGACCTCGGTGGCGAAGTGGGTGTCGAACATGACGGCCCGGCGCGAGGACGTCGAGGTGTGGCCGATGTACGGCCCGCGGCGGTCGCCGAGGGTGGACGCGGCCGCGGGAACGCCGGCCGCCAGGTACATCGCCGGAAGCCGCCGCCGGTACGCGGTGGACGACAGCGGCTCGCCAGGAATGAACTCGCGCAGCAGCCCGTGCTGACCGCGCGGGTGCACGATCGTCATCCGCCGCTTGCGGTAGTTGTCGATCACCATCCGGGCGCGTTCGAGGCACTGCTCCTCGGTGGCACCCGCCACCGCGATCCGGAACCAGCCGTGCACGCGCGTTCCGGTGACCTCGTTCCCGGTGGTCATCTCGTCCTCGATGGCCCGGGCCTGGCGGGCCTGCCGCTCCAGCGCCAGCGGCTCGTCGAGCTCGTGCTCGTGGTAGTGCCGCTGCATGTCGCGGACGATCAGGAGCTTGCGCTGGACGGCGTCAAGGGCCTGGTCGCCGTCCAGGACGTCCAGCCGGATCGACCACTCGACCGGGAAGGGCAGCCGGTCGGTGTGCACGATCCACGGCTCCTGCGCCACCTCGGGCACCTCGAGCTCCTCGACCCGCCCGACCGTGAGCACCGCGACATGGCGGGTGATCGGGTTGTTGCCCGGGTCACGGCGGCAGACCCTCACGGTCGGGCCGAACGGCTCGGTCTCGCAGACCACCCCGTCGGTGAGCTCGAACAGGTCCTCGGTCTCCCAGCGGCCGTCCTCGACGGGGGAGAGGGCGCCGGGTGCCGGCAGACCGAGCGCGAGGGAGCGTCGCAACAGCCACTCGAGCTCGGCGGCGCGGACCGGACGCGCGTCCATCCCCGGACCGGCGACGGTCTCGGCCACCAGTGCGGCGTCCCGGTCCAGGCGCTGGATCTCGCGCTTGATCGGGTGCCGGACCAGCCGGTCGGCCATCGTGGCCACGCCCGAGCGTTCGGACAGGCGGACGCCGAGGTAGATCTCCTTCTCGGCCATGGTCGCGGCCCGCAGGTGTTTCTGGACCCGGACCAGGTGGTCGCCCCACTCGTCGGACGGGACTCCGGCGAGTGGGTAAGGGGTCCGCTCGTCGAGGGCCTTCGCCCAGGAGGCGGCAGGGTAGGGCCGCGAGGTGATCCGCAGGTGCACCTGCCGCCCGCCGAGCGCGGCCAGCCGCGACGCGGCGTCCACGACCAGGTTCAGCCGCTCCCCGTCGGCCCGGAATGCCCACCGCTGGGTGGGCACGGCGAACCAGGCCCAGGCGGCCGTGCCGGTGAGCGCGAGGTTGCCGTCGATCGTGCGAAGCGCAAGGGGAAGTCGCGCCTCACGCTGAGAGCGGCGCGACCGTCGCCGGGTCACCACTCTGCCGGGCCCGAGAAATGGGCCCTGGTCAGGCGCCGGTCGTGGCGCGCGCTCTCGCGCACCTGGACCCGCGGCGAGGTGCGGGTGGCGCGTGCCGGCGCGGCTGCACGCGGCGCGGCAAGATCGGCGAGAAAGGTGTGCCAGACGGCGCGCACCGGTCGCTCATGGTCGACCACGCTCATCACGCCGTAGGTGAACAGCGTCGTGATGGTGATCTCCCAGATGGGGGGGATGCCGACCTTGAACCAGGGAACGACAGCCTCAAAGCCGATGATCACCACGAAGGTGACCAGCCAGGTGGCGTACGCCAGGTACCGCGCGGTCCAAGGGAAGGTCAGGCCTCGGGGCCCCAGCCAGACCGCATTGACGCGGTACACATCGTCGTCGGGGGCGACGCGCAAGAGTCACCCCCCGAAAACCAGGTTCGTCAACTGCCCGGCGAAGCCATAGAGGATCGCTGCCCCGGCGATCACACCCATGCCGAGCAGCACGTTGGTCATCGTGCTGGCATTGTCACTGAGCCGGCCCTTCCTGGCACCGGCGATGATCGAGATCCCGATGATCAGGAGCAGGATCGGGATGATGTTCTTCACGCCCCACTGGATGACGCCATTCGTATTCAGCGCGGGTCCTGCGGCAGCGAGCAACGGGGCGGCTGTCATGGCCACGGAGACCTCCCGGGGAGGAGAAAGGCACTCTGCACCGTGAGTAGCGCCTCCCTTGATCGGTCTGCATGCTCTTGTCAGCGAGCATGACATCCCGTAGTCACTCTGTCACGACCTCGCCGCCGGTCGATCATGCCCGATGCGCAAGGTGATGTCACATTCGGGCCCAAAGGCCCGGTAGGAGTGCGCTGCGTCACGCTCGGAGCAGGGTGTAACGACCATATTCTGCGCGTGTCGCCGACTCTCCTGATGCTTGACACGCGAGCGGCTGCGACAAACTCCGTCCGGTAAGCGACACTACACAGAGTGACGCCGAGGCACTGGGCCTGAGGCTCTGTTCCGGGGGTTGGCCGACGGGGCGGACCCGCGTGCAACCCGGCCCTGCGACCCGCCGTTCAGAGGGTCCGGGGGAGGCCGCCGGAACGAGCCCGGGCGTGTTGGATGCGACCCGCCGCGGGCACGTCGATCTTGAGTTGACCCCATGCGTGTCGCGCCCTGCGGACGTGGTGTGCTGTCGGTATGGCAATGATGCTCGGCCTGCCCGTTGGGGTGAAAGCCTGCCTGTTCGACCTCGACGGCGTGCTGACCCAGACCGCCACGCGTGCACGCGACGGCCTGGGAGGAGATGTTCGACGAGTTCCTGCGGCAGCGGGCCGACCGCCCGGCAGCCATGCGCCGTTCGACCCCGGCACGGACTACGACCGGTACGTCGACGGCCGCCCGCGCGCCGACGGCGTGCGGACGTTCCTCGCGCTCGCGCGGGCATCGAGCTGCCCGAGGGCAGTCCGGACGACCCGCCGGGCGCCGAACGGTCCACGGGCTGGGCAACCGGAAGAACGTCGTGCTGCTGAACCGCATCCGCGCCGACGGCGTCCAGGTGTACGACGGGCTCGGTGCGATACCTGCGGGCGGCGCGAGCGGCGGGACTGCGCCGCGCGTGGTGTCATCGAGCGCCAACACCGCGAGGTGTTGCGCGCCGCCGGCTTGGCAGATCTCTTCGAGGCTACGGGTCGACGGGATCGTGGCGCGCGAACGCGGAGCTGCCCGGCAAACCCGCGCCGGACACCTTCCTCGCGGCCGCCGCGGGCCTCGGCGTCGAGCGCGAGGCCGCCGTGGTCTTCGAGGACGCGCTGGCCGGGGTGGAGGCCGGCCGGGCCGGGGGTTTCGCTCTGCGTGGTCGGGGTCGACCGGGTCGGCCAGGCCGACGCGCTGCGGGAGCACGGCGCGGACGTGGTGGTCAAGGACCTGGCCGAGCTGCTCGGGCCGGGATCGGCGGTGCGGTGATGAAGATCGAGCGAGAGTCGGAGCCTGCGGGGAATCCCGCGGCCGGCGCTCAACTCGCTGAGCGCACCGGCCGGATCTTCACGGTCGAGCCGTGGACGTCCGGGAGCCCGGCTCGGCTCGACGTGCTGGCCCAGTCGGAGTCGGTCTTCGCGCTGTCCAACGGGCACGTCGGGCTGCGCGGCAACCTCGACGAGGGGGAGCCGCACGGCCTGCCCGGCACCTATCTCAACTCCTTCTACGAGCTGCGCCCGCTGCCCGTACGCGGAGGCCGGCTACGGCTTCCCCGAGTCCGGGCAGACCGTGGTCAACGTGACCAACGGCAAGCTGATCCGGCTGCTGGTCGACGACGAGCCGTTCGACGTCCGGTACGGCGAGCTGAACCCGCACGAGCGGGTGCTCGACCTGCGCGCCGGCACGCTGCACCGGGTGGCGAGTGGTGCTCGCCGGCCGGCCGGACGGTCCGGGTCCGCACCACCCGGCTGGTGTCGTTCACCCAGCGGGCGGTCGCCGCGATCCGCGTACGAGGTGGAGCCGGTGGACGGCCCCGCTCCGGGTGGTGGTGCAGTCCGAGCTGGTCGCCAACGAGGAACTGCCCGCACGGGCACGGACCCGCGGGTCGCGGCGGTGCTGGAGCCGCCGCTGCAGGCCGAGGAGCGACGCGCCGGACGCGCCGGCGGCGGCTGCATCGGATCCACCGCACCAGGGCCAGCGGGCTACGGGTGGCCGCCGGCATGGAGGCACGAGGTCGACGGCCCGGAGCGCACCACGATCGAGCCGGAGGGGGCCGGGACTGGGCCGGATCACCGCGGCGCGCCTGCAGCCCGGGCGAGCGGCTGCGGCTGGTCAAGTTCGTCAGCGTACGGCTGGTCGGCGCAGCGGTCGCTGCCGGCGCTGCGCGACCAGGTCGGCGCCGGCGCTGGCCGCCGCCGAAGCTCACCGGCTGGGACGGGCTGCTGGCCGAACAGCGGGCGCTACCTGGACGAGTTCTGGGACGGTGCGGACGTCGAGGTCGAGGGCGACCCGGAGGTGCAGCAGGCGGTCCGGTTCGGGCTGTTCCACGTGCTGCAGGCCGGCGCCCGGGCCGAGGAGCGGCCGATCGCGGCGAAGGGCCTGACCGGTCCGGGCTACGACGGGCACGCGTTCTGGGACACCGAGACCTTCGTCCTGCCGGTGCTCACCTACACCCAGCCCCCGCCGCCGCGGACGCGCTGCGCTGGCGGCACTCCACCCTGCCGGCAGGCCCGGGAGCGGGCCGGGCAGCTGGGCCTGCGCGGCGCCGCGTTCCCCTGGCGGACGATCCACGGCCAGGAGTGCTCGGGGTACTGGCCGGCCGGCACCGCGGCGTTCCACATCAACGCCGACATCGCCGACGCGGTGGTCCGCTATACGCGCGGGCCACGACGAGGCGTTCGAGCGCGAGGTCGGGCTGGAGCTGCTGGTGGAGACGGCGCGGCTGTGGCGCTCGCTCGGCCACCACGACCGGAACGGCCAGTTCCACATCGACGGGGTGACCGGCCCGGACGAGTACAGCGCCGTCGAGAACAACAACATCTACACCAACCTGATGGCGCAGCGGAACCTGCTCGCCGCCGCCGACGCCGCCAAGCGGCACCGCGAGCGAGGCCGAGCGAGCTCGGGGTCGCGACGACGAGGTGAGCCGCTGGCGCGAGTGCGCGGACGCGATCACGATCCCGTACGACGAGGAGCTCGGCGTGCACCCGCAGGTCGAGGGCTTCACCCAGCACGAGGAGTGGGACTTCGCCGGCACCCCGCCGGAGGAGTACCCGCTGCTGCTGCACTTCCCGTACTTCGACCTGTACCGCAAGCAGGTGGTCAAGCAGGCCGACCTGGTGCTGGCCATGCACTTGCGGGGTGACGCGTTCACGCCCGAGCAGAAGGCCCGCAACTTCGCCTACTACGAGCGGCTCACGGTCCGGGACTCGTCGCTGTCCGCCTGCACCCAGGCGGTGATCGCGGCCGAGGTCGGCCACCTGGAACTGGCCCACGACTACCTGGGCGAGGCCGCGCTGATGGACCTGCACGATCTCGAGCGCAACACCCGGGACGGGGTGCACATCGCGTCGCTGGCCGGAGCCTGGATCGCGCTGGTCGCCGGGTTCGGCGGCATGCGGGACCACGACGGCGTGCTGATCTTCGCGCCGCGTCTGCCCAACGGGCTGACCCGGCTTGCCTTCACCATCACCCATCGCGGCGTGCGGCTGCGGGTGGAGACGGACGGCCGGTCCGCCACGTACACGCTGACCGATCACGACGCCCAGCTGGAGATCGTGCACCACGGTCAGCCCATTCAGGTCATGACCGGTCATCCGGTCACCGTGGCGGTGCCGCCGGCGCCGGTCGTGATCGCGCCGAAGCCGCCGCCGGGACGGGAGCCCCAGCGTCGAACCCCGCAGGGCGACGCGTCCGCGTCCTGAGTTCTGCGATGTGCTCTTGCTACTTGGCGCGGGTTATTTGGCGCGGTGGCACATCGCGCCAAATAGTCCGGCGCGATGTGCCACCGCGCCCGGCCGGGCCTGCCCGCCGGGCAACGGGCCGGGTGGCCGCGCGGGCGTGGTTACGGTTGCATGACGGCTGTCGGGGCGGTCGCGGTGATCGCCTGCACCGTCCATCTGGAGGCTGACATGCCCACCCGCAGCGCAACCACGAGCTGGACCGGAGGTCTGCAGGACGGTGGCGGAACGGTCGAACTGACCAGCTCCGGCGTCGGCGCCTACCCGGTCTCGTTCCCCCGGCGCGCCGCGGACTCGGCCGACGGCGTGACCAGTCCCGAGGAACTGATCGCAGCGGCACACAGCTCCTGCTACGCGATGCAGTTCTCGGCCATCCTCGGGCAGGCCGGCGGGACGCCCACCGGGATCTCCGTGCGGGCCGATGTGACGCTGCGGCCCGACCCCGCCGGAGGCTTCCAGATCTCCGGCATCCACCTCACCGTGCGGGGCAGCGTGGACGGAGTCGACGCGGCGGGGTTCCTGGCGGCCGCGGAGGCTGCCAAGGCGTCGTGCCCGGTGAGCAAGGCGCTGAGCGGCACCGAGATCACGCTGGATGCCGCCCTGGGTTGACCCCCGGTCGGTGCTGGGCTGGCCCGCTCCAGGGGACGGGATCTCGACGGCGGTGATTGCCCCGGGGGATGATCGCCGTGTGGCACCGGACGGGGACGGGCTGTGGTCGATCATCGGCTGGCTGGAGTCGGCGATCGGCCATGTCACGGTCGAGGAGTTCCGGGTCGAGGACTTCCGTTGCGAGCGGGATACCCGGCTCGGCCGACAGGTGCTGTTCCTGCTGTCCAGCACCGACTGGACCCGCCGGACCACGGAGCTGGTGAGCCTCAACCGCGTCCGCTCCGTCGATACCGAGGTCGTCGTCGACGTCGACCTGTCTTACGCCGTGCATTCGGGACTGCGCCCCGAGGCGGGCCGGATCTGGCTGCCGCTGATCACCATGCCCTCGGCCCGACCGGCACGGACCGGCGAGCAGGCGTCCACTGCCGCGTCCCGGTGGTTGCGCCGCCGGTCGGCGCCACCCGCGCTGCCGCCCGATCCGGTGACCAGCCTCGAGGTCACGGACGCCGCGGGCGCGCGCGTTCCGAAGGTTCCGCAGACGGAGATCCAGCACTGGCTGGGTGCCGCGATGGCCGAGCTGCTGCTGAACCGGATGCCGCGGGGGACCCTGGAGTGGTCTCCCGCGGAGAGCCGGGACGAACGGGTCCTGCTCGCCGCGGCGATCCGCCGGATGATGTCCGGGCGGATGCCGCCTGGCCGCGATGGTGACGACTCGGGGCTGCCGGCCGGGCCGATGGACATCGCCCGGATGCACGTTGGCGAGCGGCTGGGTCCGGCGAGGGCTGGGCTGGGGGCGGCGGTGCAGGCCGACCTGGCGCGCGCCCGGCCGGCGCTGCGGTCACGGATCGGAGACATGCTGGCGGCGCTGGTGGACACCGTGTTCGTGGTCATCTCGGTGGACCGGGCCTCGGCGCCGACGTCGTTCGCCGTCCGGGTTCCGTCCCGCCGACTCGATCGAATGCAGCGCCGGGGGCCGCGACTGTCCCCGCGGGCACGGCTGCGGATCGACCTGCTGACCGCGTCCGGCAACACCGACCGGTTGATCCGGCTGTCCCTGCCGGACGGTGTCGGCTACCTGCCGCCCGCCGAGCCGTCGCGGCACCCGCCGGTGGCCCGGATCGAGGTCCAGGAGCCACAGGCCTTCGCCGAGCTCAGAGCCCTGGTCGCAGAGGTGACGGCCGACCTGGACGGCCCGGTGAGCTGGGCACAGCGGCGGCTGGCCAGCATGGCCGAGGGTGCCGTGGACGCCTGCCTGGCCGTCCTCGCCCAGTACCGGGTCACGCCCAGGGCGGACCCCGGCGGGGACGGGGCGAACGGCGGCCGGGCATCCGGCGGCCGGGCATCCGGCGGCCGGGCATCCGACGTCGAGGCACCCAGCGCCGAGGCATCCAGCGCTGATGAGTACGGCGCGAACGTGTCCGTCGCGGGTGGTGACGCCGCCACCGAGGACGTCGCCCGGGGGCTCGGGATCCTGCGGAGCCGGCTGCACGCGGTGCTCGCCGCCGCCGACCGGGGGCCGGAGGGGGTATCGCCGCCAAACGCGAGGTGGCGCAGGTCTGGGCCGGCGGGACCTGGCTGCCGCGCCGGCTGGAGCGACGGTTGTCGGTCAACACGGCGACCCCGGGCGTGGTGCTGATCCGGGCGATGGCAGTCGAGGGTTCGGCGATGCGTGCGTCGCCGACGCAGGCGATGCTCGACTTCGAGGTGGCCGTCACCGAGTCGACCGTGCTGGACACCGCCCGGGACACGAGCCTGATCACGCTCGCCCTGCTCGCAGGCGTCGCGCTGCTGGCCACGCTCGCGCCGAGGCGGCTGGACATCCAGACCCTGGCGACGGTCCTCACGCTGTTTCCGGCGATCCAGCTGGGACGCAACGAGCGCCCGGACCGCGCCTCGCTGCGCGGCCTGCTGGCCCAGCCGACCTACCTGGTGAGCCTGGCCACCGCGTTCCCACCGGTCGCGCTGGCCGTGGCGCTGGCGGTGGAACGGGGTCCCGATCCACGCTGGCTCGCGGCATCGGCGCTGGCCGCGCAGGCGGCGCTGCACACGGTGTTGCGGCGCAGGCCGGTCCGGCGCCCGGTGATGGGCCACCGGCAGGCGGCGCTGACCCTGTCGACGTCGTACCCGCCCGACCTGGCCCGCCTCGACCGGCTCCGCGGCCGGTCCTGCCGGACCCTGGTCGCGGACGCCCTGCTGCTCGGCCGCGAGGCGCACGCCTACGTCGCCCTCGACCGGGAACAGCCGGGCGCGGTCGAGACCCTGCTCGCCGTGCTCGACAGCGACGGCGAGGTCGACCTGCGGTCGGCCTCGGACCAGCGGTCGGCCTCGGACCAGCGGTCGGCAGCGGATCAGCGGTCGGCAGCGGATCAGCAGTCGGCGGCGGGCGGATCCGCGCCCGGGACAACCTCGGCGGGCTGCACCGCTTCCTGACCGGGGTGGACAGCCTGCGGTCGGACACTCCCGGGCGCCCGGCCTGCGCCGTGCACGTGTACGTGGTGCCCGAGCTGGCCACCTATGAGGCGACCGAGAGCGCGCCGGACGAGGCGCGGGGGAGCCGGCACGCCGGTGCGGACGGGCGCGGCGCGACACGCGTGGCCACGCTCAGGGACGTCCTCGGCGGGCCGGCGGCCACCGGTCTTGCGTCAACGGACTGGCGCAGCTCCGGCCGCGCCTACGCCGAGCCCGAGACTGGATCTGACGAGACCGAGGCTGACGAGACCGGGTCCGATGAAACCGGATCTGCCGACGCGCCGTCCACGGTGTTGCCGGTGGCGCTGTGCGTGGGCGCGCGGGCCGGGCTGCTGTCGGACATCCTCGACGCGGTGCACCGGGAGCGGCCCGACGTTCGGCTGGCCGGGGTCACGGTCGCCGTGCTGCACGGCCTGGCGATCGTCTTCCTGTACTGCGGTGCAGCCGACCACCGCGGTGCCGCGGACGGCGAGCTCGTCGCCGGTGACGAGACCGGCGGGAACGGCCGCGGCCGCTCGGCGCACCCGGCCGCCGGGCTCGGTGCCGTGATCCGGGCTTCGCTGGAGTCGACCGACGAGATCGAGGTGGCCGTCGAGGGCGTGCCCGGGGCGCCGGCGAGTCCCGCCGCCTGTCAGCCGAGTGTCCCCCGCCCGGACGGGCCCCTGCTCCGGCTGCAGCTGCGGACCCCGGACCGTCCCGGCGTGGTCCCGGCGATCCTGGCCCGGCTGGCCAGCGTGATCCGGCACGAGTGCGGGCCCGCCGCGGGCAGCGGGCTGGACATCTGGTTCGCGCTGCTGCGGGTGGTGGACGGGCGATCCCTGCAGGGCCGGATGGCGATCTGGCTGCCGGCAGGCGACTGGTCGGCCGCTGACTGGGCGCCGGTGACCGAGGACGAGCAGCTGTACCTGCCCGGTGGCCGCGCCGGCGAGAGACCGGTGGCCGAGGACGATCCTGTGCTCAGCGCCGACCTGGCCCGGGTCGCGGCGGTACCCACCGGGCACGGCTGATCGGTTCCGGTACCGCTTCCGCTTGCGGTCCGCTTCCGGTCCGCTTCCGGTCCGCTTCCGGGTCAGCTGCCGAGCAACTGGGCCAGGGTGCGTCCCCGGGCCAGCTCCAACTCGTCCCGCAGGCCCTCGACGGTCTGCCGCAGCTCGATCCCGCCGAGTCGCTCGAAGTCGTCGAGGGCGTGGCTGATCACGGCCAGCTTCGCGTCGTCCATGCTCCCCCCGGCCGACATGGCGACCAGCACGTACAGGGCGGCGATGGCGTGCTCGCGGACATCGGGATGTACGGCGATGAGCCCCTCGATCTCGGCGGAATGGGCGCGCACGATGCGCTCCCAGCGTTGACCGACGCGGCTGACCGACAGGTAACGGTGCAACCGCAGTGACGTGCTCGGCTCGAGGGCCGACGTGCCGTGCATTGCTGGTCCTCCACGCTGACCGCCGGTGACCTTCACCGGACCGGCTCTGCCTCCGTTATCGACGCACCAGGCCGATTCCTGGAGATGCGCCGCCCGCGCGGCACCCTGGCCGTGCGGCGGAACGGCGGAATCACATCAGGGATCCTGGCATGATCGCGAGCCGGAAACCCCACTGGGACCTATCGGTCAGGTCAACGGGCCGGTCGGGCGGAATAGCCGCTGCCGTTCGCCAGTCCGAGGTCAGCCGAACACCGGTGCGCCCTCATCCGTCCGGGGGACGCGGACGCTGCGCTGCCGGTAACGTCGGCGCTCCAGCCAATCCGGCGCCGCGGCGGTGACCGGTGCGATCACACGGAGGCGCCCCGTGAAACTGCGGGACCTGCGCGGACATGCGGTGCAGCTCGGGTTCACTCCGCAGGGCGAGGTGCGATGGCTGTCCCCGCAGGAGCTGTGGCGGACGGCGGTCAAGGTCGGCCTGTCGTCGGTCTTCGCTGATTACGCCGACAGGCGCGAGGTCCAGGCGGCGCTGCCGTCGGCGTGCATCTCCATCCCGGAGGACGCCATGGGCGGCGTCTGGGTGGACTTCGTGGCGGACGTGGGGGACGGATTCGACTCGACCTACACGGTCGCCTCGCTGTTGGCCGCGTCCGAGCTCACCGTCGACCCGCCACCGGTGGCTGACGCACCGGCCGGATCGGCGAGCGCGTCAGACGCCGCTGAACGGTCTCGGCCGCTCGTCCTGCCGCGAGGAAGGCTGCTCGTGCTGGGCGGGGACGAGGTGTATCCGACCCCGTCCGCGATCGGCTACGAGGACCGGATGAAGGGCCCCTACCGCGCGGCGCTCCCGGACGGTTCGGCGGGCACGGGGGCCGAACGCCCGGTGATGGTCGCCCTGCCCGGCAACCACGACTGGTACGACGGGCTGACCGCCTTCCTGCGGGTGTTCACCCAGCGTCGCCCGATCGGCGCCTGGCGCACCGAGCAGACCCGCAGCTACTTCGCCGTCCAACTGCCGCACCGCTGGTGGCTGGTCGGCGTGGACACCCAGCTGGGCACCTACATCGACGACCCCCAGGTGCGGTACTTCCGCGAGCACCTGTCCGCGCAACTGCGGCCCGGCGACGGGGTGATCGTCTGCTCCCCGACGCCCACCTGGGTGCACACCGGCGAGGGCGATCCGGACGCGTTCAACTCGATGATGTTCTTCGAGCGCGACGTGGTGCGGCACCGGATGCGCGAGGACGGTTCCTGGGAGGAGACCGGCGCGACCGTCCGGCTGTGGATCACCGGCGACCGGCACCACTACGGGCGCTACGCCGAGGAGCGCCCGCCGACCGATCCGCCCGGCGCAGCCCGCCAGTTGGTGACCTGCGGCCTCGGCGGGGCATACCTGCTGGACACCCACCGGTTGCCGACCCGCCTGGAGCTGCCGCCACGGCAGTCCCGGATGACGACCACCGGCCCGCCGGCGGGCTTCCGGCTGGCTTCACGCTGGCCTTCCACGCTGCGGTCCCGGATGCTGGCGGCCGGCCTGTTCGCCGGACCGCCCCGCGGGCTGGCCTACCGCAATCCGGGCCTGTGGCCGCTGGCCGGTGCGGTACAGGCCGTCCTCGTCCTGGTGTTCGCGTCCGTGCTGGGCCAGGAGCATCGGATGAATCCGGTGGCGGTGCTGCGCACGCTGTCCGCCGCTGACGTCCTGGGGCTGGCCTGGCAGGCCACCGTGTGGCTGGCCGTTGCCCTGCTGATCCGTGCGCTGGTCCCGCTGCTGCGCCTGCACCGGCCGCGAGGCCCCTCGGAGTGGATGCTGGCTGCGCTGCTGCAGCTGGTGATCGCCTTCGCCGGGCTGCTCGGGGTGGTCTCCGTGCCGTGGCCCACGGTCATCCCGGACTGGGGCGTGCTCGGCCTGGCCCTGCTCGCGACCGCGGTCGTGGCGGGTCTGGCGGCCTGCTACGGCCTGGCCGCCTACATCGCGCTGGCCCGATCGCGGCTGGTCAGGGGCTGGCAGTTCTCAGCCCAGGCGATCGAGGACTACAAGGGCTTCGCCCGGATCCGGATCGACGCCACCGGGCAGCTCACGCTCTACCCGATCGTGCTGGATGCGGTCTGCCGCGACTGGGAGCTGGTGCCCAGCGAGGTGCCGGGGCAGCCGCGGCCCGTGCCCGCGACCGGACTGCCCCGGCCTTACCTGGCAGAGCCGCCGATCGTGATCGCGCGCCAGGGCCCCCGAGGGTGATGTCCCTCCGGCGAGCGGCGATCCGGCGGTCCCGTCAGCCTGAGACCACGTTGCTCCCGTCGACCTTGACCGAGACCGCGGGCAGCGGCTTCGGCGCTGGCCCGGAGATCACCGCGCCGGTGAACGCGTTGTACGTCGAGCCGTGACACGGGCAGACCAGGTCCTTCCCCTTCGGGGCGACCGTGCAGCCCATGTGTGTGCAGATGGCGCTGAAGGCGACGATCTTCCCGGCGGATGGCTGGGCGATGATGATCGGCGCGCCACTGGAGTCCTTGGCCGAGGCGGCCCCCCCGACGGGTACCTCAGCCAGCGTGGCCAGCGCGCCCGAACCGCCTGCGGCTCCGCTTGATCCCGCGCCACCCGGCCCGGCAGCCCCGCCGGAACTGCCCGAGCTGCTGCCGGATCCGCAGGCCGCAAGGGTTAGCCCGGCGAGGCCGAGCGCTGCGCCGGCGCCTGTGGTCACGACGGCCCGGCGGGTCGGGGCTTGGTCGGTCACGCTGCCTCCTGAGTCGTGCATCGGGGTCGCACTCGTGGTGCGTGGTCGTGGTGCGTGCTGTGTCGCGATGACGTGATGGTGACCTGGGCGCGACGCCGCTGCCGCGCCGGTCTGTGTGCCGGCCTCCATAACGACGGGGGAGTGCCGGAGGTTCAACCCACCCGGTCAGGCGATCGGTACGGCGAGCAGCAACGATCCGGTGCTGTTGTTGACCAGGTTGACCTGGACGATGTCGGGGGCCGCGGTGTGCACGGTCTCGTCCACCCGCGCGCCTCCCTCATAGGTCACGGTCCAGGATCCGGCGACCTCTTTGCGCCCGTGGCCGTCGACCACGACGATCTGGCAGACGGTTCCCCGCTGCATACCGGATGCGGCTACGGTCACCTGGCTGCCCCACGCGGCGGTCCTGACCTCTACGTCGGCCTGGATCCCGCTCGAGGCCGCGGTCGCGGCGCCACGGGCCACCACCGGGCCGGGGCCTGGCGGTACGGAGGAGCTGATCGCGACCGAGGGCCCGCGCTCTTCCTGGCCCAGGTCGTGGCCGAACCACAGCCCGAGCGGCACCGCGACGGCGACGATGGCGGCAGCCGCGGCGAGAGTCACGGCCCGCCACCGGCGTCGACGGCGCCGCGCCACCTCCGACAGCAGCCGGTCCAGGAGCGCGGGCCCGGCGTCCACCTCGGGGGCGAGCTCCAGGTCCCGGGTGGCGGCCAACAGCCGCGAGACCCGGCTGAGCTGTTCCCACTCCTGCCGGCACGGCGGGCAGTCGTCCAGGTGGCGGAGCGCCGCAGGGGGCAACGGTTGGCGGGTCAGCAGGGCGACCGCGACCTCTTCGTCGACCTCGCGGCACGCGGGGGATGTCATGGCACGATCCCCCTTTCCTCGCAGGCGACCCGCAACGCGCGCAGGGCGTAGTAGGCCCGGGACTTCACGGTGCCTTCGGGAACGCCGAGGGCACGGGCCGCGTCCGAGACCGCCCGGTCGCGGTAGTACAACTGGTCGATCACGGCACGGTGGTCGGGACTGAGCGCGCTCAGAGCCTCCGCCATACCGTGCGCCAGCAGGACCTGGTCGAGCACGTCGTCGACCTTGCCGATCTGCGGGGGCTCTCCGCTCGGGGACAGCACGCCGATCTCACGAGGCCGGGACCGGCGGGCCCGCTCACCGTCGATGACCAGGTGCCGCGCCACGGTCAGCAGCCAGGCCCGGACCGAGGACGGACCGCGGCCGGCAGGGTCGAGCGCGTCCGGATGTCGCCACGCCCGCAGCAGAGTCTCCTGCACCACGTCCTCCGCCCGGGCAGTGTCCCCACCGAGCAGCCGGCGGACGTAACCGAGCAGCACCCCGGCATGCGCGTCGTAGAGCTCACGCATGAGGTGTTCGTCGGTTGCCGAGAGCGGCCCCACGGTCGAGAACATAAGCCGATCGGTCGTGGTTCACCTCCCAGAACGGGCCACCCCTCAGAACGGCGCACGCCCCGAGTGGGTTCATCGAGGCAGAGGACGCGCCGCGACACGGCTCGCCGGGCGAAACCCGTCGCACAACGAAGTCGTGGCGCTACCGTGGGTCACACCCCTCATGTTGATCACCGGCCGGGAGGGTGAGGCGGAGTGGATCATGGCGATGTCCGCCAGTGGCGCTTCCGCGCTGCCGGGACCCAGGTACGCCCAGGCAGCCCGGTAACCCTGCACAACGACGCGGTCGGGTCGGACGTCGGCGTCCGAGTGGACGGCCCGGCGGTGGTGACCCTGCACCGCACGGGGTCGTCGCGCGATCCCGTCCGGGGCGGGGAACGCCTGGCCGTCCAGATCGAGGGTGCGGGCTACCTGTCCGCGCAGGAGACGGGCGACCCGTCGCTGTGCCCTGCGGGCAACGGACCGACCGAGTGGATCGTGACCGGCGTCGCGCCCGGCGTCGCGGTTCCCGTCGATCGCCCGGTGGCCCTGTTCGACGCGGTCCGCGGTGATCACCTGGTCTGCGTCCGGCAGGGCGGCGAGACGGTGCTCACCTGGTCCACCCGCGCCTGCGCTGCACCCGGGACGTTCTCGGCCGGTGCCGGCGAGCCGTCGTTGAGCGTCCGGCTGCCGATGCCACCGGAGTTCCGGCCACCCGACGGGGTGCCCGGTGATGCGGAGTTGTGCGGTGCCGGGTTGCCCGTCCGGGACGGGGATGTGGATGCCGGACTGCTCCTGCTGCTCGATCCCGGCGACGCCCGCCTGCTGGGCGATCACCTGCGGCGCCGGGTGCCAGACCTCGCGGGCGTGCTCGCTCCCGAGGGAACGGTCGGAGCGGTCGCCTGTCGTTGGTCCGCGGCAGGCGGCCGCCTGGCTGCCGGGGTGGAGTTCCCGCCGGTCGGTGCACGGGTGTGGGTCCAGGGCCGGCTGGTCGCCGAGCCGGGAGTCGGCCTCCGTCCGGTGCGCGCGCTCGCCTGGGCCCAGGACGTGGACGGGGAACCGGTGCTGTCCGCTCCGGGTGACGCGCGGTGGCCGCGGGCAGCCGTGACCTGGAGGGTGATCCTGCTGCCGTGCGCGCACGGGGATCCGGCCGCCGACGCCGCCACTGCGATCTACCTGCCGATGCCCGGGCGGGACGGTGAGCCGGGATCGGCAACCACCTTCACGCCGGTGTACCCGAGCGGTCAGGAAGCCGCCGGGCGCCGCCGGTGCCGGGGCGCTCCGGCCACCGCTGTCGTGCGGGACCCCCGGTCCGGGCGGCGCGCGCTGCGGATCGGGATCTGGCCGGGCCGCCGGCAAGAGCCCGTCACCGTCGGCTGTACGGTCCGGGTCCACCTTCCGGCCTGACTCGCCTACGCTGCACCTCGTGACGGATCTGCTGTACCCACCGGTGATCCAGGCCGGCCGCGTGTTCTTCACCGCACTCGGGCTGCGCTTCACCATCGCCGGGACCGAGTTCCTGCCACGCACCGGAGGCGCGGTGCTGGCCAGCAATCACGTCAGCTACCTCGACTTCACCTTCCTCGGCTGGGCCGCGCGCCGGCAACGTCGGCTGGTGCGGTTCATGGCCAAGGATGCGGTGTTCCGGCACTGGCTGTCCGGCCCGCTGATGCGCGGGATGCACCACATCCCGGTCGACCGCGCGGCCGGCACGCAGGCCTTCCGCGACGGGGTCGCCGCGCTCAAGAGCGGCGAGGTGATCGGTGTCTTCCCCGAAGCCACGATCAGCCGGTCCTTCATGCTCAAGGAGCTCAAGCCCGGTGCGGCCCGGATGGCGCAGACCACACAGTGTCCGATCGTCCCGGCCGCCGTCTGGGGCGGGCAGCGGATCTACACCAAGGGCCGCCCGCGGGACTGGCATCGGGGCAAGGCCATCACGGTGATGCTTGGCGAGCCGCTGCTGCCCGCCAAGCGGGACGACACGGTCGAGGTGATGGCAGAACTCGGACGCCGGATCAGCGCGCTGCTGGACCAGGCTCAGCGGACCTATCCTGACCAGCCCAGCAGCCCGGACGATCGCTGGTGGCTGCCGGCCGCGCTCGGTGGCACCGCGCCCACGCCCGAGGAGGCCGCGGAGTTGGATCGCCTGGAGCGCCAGTCGGACCGGCGACCGCCGGCCGATCAGCCCGGCTGAGCCGGCCTCGTCGCGCGCGGCCTCAGCGCCGCTTCCACCAGGCTTCGTTCGGCTCCTGCACGGGCAGCGCCTGGGCAGACGGGGCGATCCGCGCCTCGGCCCGGCCGCCGCTGGGGGAGAAGAGCACCTCGTTGATCTTGCGGTACAGGGTGTCCGGGCGCGGCACGAGGTTGATGGTGCTGAGCGCCTGGTCCTGGCCTGCCGACTCGAGTACGAACTTCCCGTAGCCCAGCAGCTGCCCGAGCGGGGTCTTGTCGTACCGCATGTCGGTGACCTTGCCGAGCGGCATCATCGACACCTTGCGGACGACGATGCCGTTGACCAGCACGAGCCGGCGGTCGGTGGACAGGAAGATCGTCCGGTACCAGTCGAGCAGCGCCCACAGGGCGCGACCGAACAGCACGAGCCAGCCGATCAGGAGGAGGTCCCGGATCAGGGGCGGACTGTCGCCGAGCACCGACTCTATGTAGATCAGGGCGAACAACCCGGCGATGGCGAAGAAGGTAGGCCAGAAGAGCGCGAAGAGGTGCAACCTCGTGCTGAAGATGATCTTCTCGGTTGGCACGAGGTAGCGGTCGACCTCCCGGGGGACTCCCGGGTGGGCCAGCCCTGGACGCTCTCGGACCACTAGGTCACTTCATCAAGGCGTTGAAGAACTGCCCGATGGACTGCAGCCCGTCCCCCAACTTGGTGAACGCGGTGTGCACCACACCGGCGGACTGGTTCGGGCTGTTGATGACCGCGTAGACGATGAAGACGACCACAAGGAGCATCAGGATCTTCTTGACGCGCGGCGTCAGCATGGCGCTGTGTCCTCCTCCGACTTCAACCGGCCCGCTGTGCCGATCGGCACCGGATGATCAGCATGTGAGCATCTTCCCCGAATGCGGGGCTTCAGGGTAGGCGCGTCGCACGGCGCGTCGCGCATTGCTGTACGTACAGTGGCCTGCTTCTGTGCTTTGAGTGAACCGTCGATCACCACGGGTGGCAAGACCTTAGGTCCCGTCCGCCCTGGTCAGACGGCCCCGTACAGCCGGTCACCAGCGTCGCCGAGCCCGGGCACGATGTATCCGACCTCGTTGAGCCTCTCATCCATGCCCGCGATGACGATCGTCACAGGTGCCTCCGGCCCGAAGGCGGACTCGACTGCGGCCACCCCTTCCGGAGCGGCCAGCAGGCAGATCGCCGTGACATCGTCGGCGCCGCGATCGAAGACGAACCGGATCGCGGCCGCGAGCGTCCCGCCGGTGGCGAGCATCGGGTCGAGAAGGAATACCTGCCTGCCCGACAGGTCGTCCGGCAGCCGGGTGGCGTAGGTGCTCGCCTGCAGGGTGTGCTCGTCGCGGATCATCCCCAGGAACCCCACCTCGGCGGTGGGCACCAGTCGGGTCATCCCGTCCAGCATGCCGAGACCGGCCCGCAGGATCGGGACCACGAGTGGCTTGGGCTGGCTGAGCTTCACCCCTGTGGTCGGTGCTACCGGTGTGGTGATGGCATGCGGCTCGATCCGGACCCCGCGAGTGGCCTCGTAGGCCAGCAGGGTCACGAGTTCGTCGGCCAGCCTCCGGAACGTGGGCGAGTCGGTGTTCACGTCGCGCAGGACGGTCAGCTTGTGCGCGACCAGCGGATGATCGACGACATGCAGGCGCATGCCGCGCAACCTACCCCCTTCGCCGGGACTCTCCGGCCCGGCGGGGGTCTGCCCGCGCCGCGCCGATCTGTCAGATGTCTGACAGGTCAGGCCTCTCGCCGAGTGATGGCTGACGATGCCACGATGTGGGCCGTGGCGTACTTCACCGCGGTGATCACACGGATAGGGCGAACGTGGCGGGCCCGCGACGTCGAGGTGGACGAGGCACAGTCCCTCGACGACCTCGTCGATGCGTTGCGCTCGGTCGCCGTCGACGACCAGCCGGTCCTGGCGGTCGTCGAGCACGAGGACGAGTGGTTCGCCATCGTCCGCGTGGACGGCGAGGACGAGCCCCGGTTGTTCGTCTCGGATCTGGGCGCCGCATCGCACAGCGCCTTCGCCGAACTGCTGGCGACTGCGGCCGATGCGGACGTGGTGGACGAGGACGACGACAAGGACGAGTCCGACGGGGATGACGACGAGGACGCTGACGATGGCGAGGACGAGGCGGAGGTCGTGCTCGCCGCCTGGGCGGGTGAGCCGGATCTGCTCGAAGACCTCGGAGTGAGTGCCCGGAACCTGCGCAAACTGGTGGAGGACAACGGGGACGATCCCGGCGCGGTACTGGGCGAGGTCGGCGAGACCGTCGGCTTCGCGAACCTGCTCGAGGCGCTGCGCTGACCCGCTCCGACGGCCCGCCTCCGACCCGGACCGACCTGGCCGGGGTCCGCGAGGCGCTGCTCGAGGCGCGCGCGGCGATCGGGACCGGGGACGTGCCCGTGGGTGCGGTGGTGCTCGGCCCGGACGGGGCCGTGCTGGGTCGCGGCCGGAACGCCCGGGAGGCCGTTGCTGACCCGACCGCGCACGCCGAGATCCTCGCCCTGCGCGCGGCCGGCGCAGCCCGTCGCAGCTGGCGGCTGGACGGCTGCACGCTGGCGGTCACGCTCGAGCCGTGCACCATGTGCGCCGGCGCCCTGGTCCTGGCCAGGGTGGCGCGGCTGGTGTTCGGCGCCTGGGATCCGAAGGCCGGCGCGGCCGGCTCCGTGCGCGACGTCGTCCGGGACCGCCGGCTGAACCACCAAGTCGAAGTGGTGCCCGGAGTGCTGCAGCCGGAGTGCGAGGAGTTGCTCCTGTCCTTCTTCGCGCAGCAGCGTGATCCTGCCCGTCCTGCCCGTCCTGCCCCGCCTGTCGAGGCGTGATCCGATTCGATCCCCGGGTCCGCCAGGCGCTACCCTCGTCGGCGGTGGCGTGTCCGAGCGGCCTAAGGAGCACGCCTCGAAAGCGTGTGAGGGGGCAACTCCTCCGTGGGTTCAAATCCCACCGCCACCGCTCTGACCAGCAGCGATGCCGGGCCTCTTGATCCCAAGAGCGCCCGGCATCGCTGTGTGGTCTCATTCCCCGTCTCATTCGGGGGCGGGGCACGCGGTTCTGCGCGAAATGGGCCACGAGTCCGCTCGGTGAGCCGGTGCACTCCGATGAGGGAGAGGGGGCCGGCGGAGGGGCACGGGCCGGGCGCATGGTGGCTTCGCACGATTGTGGGGGCGGCGACGAGATCCGTCCCCGGACCCGCCTCCTCGCCTTCCGCGAGACGAAGACCAAGAGAGGCATCCTCATGGCCGGTGGCTTCGACCGGTACCCCGAAGGGCACCACGAACCGGTAGCTGGGATCCCGGACGGCTCAGGCCAGGTCTTCGGCCCGCACGGGGCCGGATGCGAACGGTGTGCTGCCGGGTGAGCGGCGGAAAGCTGTGGTCGAACGCACTGCGGCCAGGTTCGCCATGCGTTCCTGCCGGTCGGCGAACACCGCGGCGCCGTGGGCCGGGTACAGCTTGGCCAGGAACTCCAGCGCCTGCGCGTCGGTGATCCGGCCTGTGGCCAAGGCCCGATAGAGCACCAGTTCGGAGAAGTCGTTGCCGGTCATCCCGTCGTACCCGCCGGCTCCGTCGACCAGGTAACAGGACGTGTACTCCCAGGTCACCGCGGCT
Organism: uncultured Actinomycetota bacterium; assembly: GCA_963740575.1. Classification (GTDB taxonomy): domain Bacteria; phylum Actinomycetota; class Actinomycetes; order Actinomycetales; family Kineosporiaceae; genus CAVUET01. Next base: position 145,865 of record CAVUET010000009.1, read on the forward strand.
GAGGCGAGGATCCACGGCAGGTGCGCGACGGCCTTGTCGGCGGTGACCTCGCCGTCCCACGCCAGCATGGTGTCGATAAGCACGGGGCTGACGCGGTAGCTATCCAAAGCCAGCCAGCTCTCGTCGCGCGGCTCGCTCCTGCGCAGGCCCACGTTGGCGTCGTAGAAGAGGCGGTGCAGCAACTCATCCCAGTTGGGGATCGGCAGATCGAAATACCACGTCTTGCTGTGTGTGTCGGGAGTACGGCCGTTCGGACCCGCCAACTGGTACGCCAGGTCGACCCGGTACTGCTCGGGCACCGCCCACCCCCCACACGGATCTCGAGGCAGGTACCGCCCGCCCGCGTCCGCCCCGGTCATTCCTTGAACACGATGACGAGAAAGCCCTCACCCGTACGTCCTTGACGGACCTATGTCTGGGCGAGCGGTGCGTGCCGAGGCCAGGGCCGCAGTTCCTCCAACTGCCGGGCGACGGAGAGCAGCAGCGCCTCGCCGCCGGGGGCGGCGACGAGTTGGACGCCGATCGGCAGGCCGCTGGAATGCCGCGCTGCGGGCACCGTGGCCGCCGGGTACTGGGCGAAGTTCCAGCCGCCGCAGAACGGCGCCCAGCGCACGTTGGCCCAGAGGTTGACCGCCCAGGAGCGATCCCGCCACCCCTCGGCCCGCGGCGGCAGACCGGTCAGCACCGGGGTGAGCAGGAGGTCATAGGTGGAGAAGAACTCCGCCGCTTGCTCCTTCCAGCGATCGCGGTCGACTTCTCGGACCCGACCCAGCCGCAGCATCGCCCGGCCGACCTGCGCGTGCCGGCGCTGCCGCTGTTCCAGCAGCCCCTCGTCCAGGCCCGCCGCCTCCTCCGCGGTCGAGGCGGTGTACCAGGCGATCAGTGCCGCGGCCGTACCGGCGGACACCGGCGGGTCCGCGTGGTCCACCTGATGCCCGGCCCGGCGCAAGGTCACGGCTGTCTCCACCACGGCCCGGCCGAGCTGTGGATCGACGCGCAGCCCGGGCAACGGGACCTGGGTCGAGGCGGCGATCCGTAGCGGACGTCCGGGCGTGGCGACGACGGCCAGGTCCGGGCGATCGGCCATCACCGACAGCAGCAGAGCGGTGTCCTCGACCGTGGTGGCCAGCGGCCCGTTCTCGGCCAGCCCGCGCCAGGAGGTGCGGCCCACCATGGATGGCACCACTCCCGCGCCGGGCTTGATCCCCGCCAGGCCACAGCAGGCGGCCGGAATCCGGATCGAGCCCAGGCCGTCATTGCCATGCGCGACAGGCACCATCCCTGCGGCCACCGCGGCGGCGCTCCCGCCGGACGACCCGCCCGCGGTACGTTCCAGGGCCCAGGGATTGCGGGCCACGCCGTTCGCGTCCTCCGTGATCCCCCAGACGCCCAACTCGGGCAGCCGGGTCAACCCGACCACCACGGCCCCGGCCGCGCGGAGCCGGCGAACCACCTCGTGATCCTCGGCCGCAGGGGTGTCCGGCGTCGCCGGGCTGCCGTACCGGGTCGGCTCGCCGGCTACCGGCACGTTGTCCTTGACCGCGATCGGCACCCCCGCCAGCGGGAGCGAACCGAGATCGGCTCTGGCCGAGAGCTCCTCGGCCTCGGCCTCGGACCGTTCCCGGCGGAGTCGGACGAAGGCACCGATCTGCGGTTCCAGCCGCTCGATCTGATCCAGATGCTCATGGACGACCTGCTGCGGCTTGGCCGAACCGTCCCGTACCGCCGTAGCGATGCCGCTCGCCGTCCGTCCCACCCAGGTACCCATGCCGCCCTCCTCGCCGGCCCGCCGCGCCTGGTGCATCCGCGGATCCGTGCATTCTGGCCCGTCCCGGGCAGGACCGCCTTTTCTGATCACAATCCTGCCGGGGCGCACCCCGGCCCACCGCCTCTGGCCAGTCCATGCTCCGGTTCACCCGTGGTCGCGTCCGGCTGCTAGGAACGGCTGGTAGCGCATCAGCGCGTGATTCTCGGCCACCAGCTCGTCGGCGACCTCAACCCCCGCGACGTTGAACTCCCGGCGTCGGATCACGTTGTGCCGGACGAAGACGCCGGGAGCGTCATTGGTCATCGCGTGCCGGGCCTCGTACACCTGGTAGCGCGCCAGCACCGGGACGGCCGACGACCAGCGGCCCGTCAGCTGGCTGTCCGTCACCTCGAGGCCCAGCCGGAAGCCGCTCTGGGTCCGGTTCTCGATCTGCAGGTCCAACACGGGCCAGGCGCAGGTCGCTCCGGTGCCGAAAGGCTGAGTGCGGTCTGCGTCCGGGAAGACGTCGTAGCTGTGCCGCCAGCGCTCGACCACGGTCAACGGAGTGTGCAGGGTCATCCAGTAGATCAGATTGGTCAGCTGGCACAACCCGCCGCCGACCCCCGCTGTGAGCCTGCCGTGGTCGAGCACCAGCCCGTCGAGAAACCCGCGCCGGCGACTCGGCCTGCGCACGTGGTACCAGAACGAGAGCCGCTGCCCTGGGTCGAGGACCAGGCTGTCCAGCCGCGCGACGGCGATCCGCAGATTCACCACCTTGTTCCGCTGCAGCGCGGGTTCCAACCCCGCCAGCGGCCGGATCAACGGGCTGGCATGCGTTGCGACAAGGTGGTCGTAGTCCTCGCTCGGAGCTGACTTCAGCACCAATCGACCGCCGCAGCCCCGCCACTGCAGCTGCCTGCGGAGCCTCCTCGCCGCCGGCCCGACCACCCGCCGGCCGAGCGTCGTCAAAGCCACCATCCCCCACCCCCGAAACCGATTCGCCGTGACGTGCGCCCCGTTGACGACAGAGTGGGCCGATGCGTTGTCCACCAGATAGTGGCTACCCGTGCGACCTGTGTCACGGTGACGGTGAGCACCCGCGGGGATGGTCGTGCCTGCTCACCCCGACCTGGTCGTACTGGCACGAATGACGCGAGGTCGTTGGGAGGGGAACGATGTCTCCGCGCAGCCCGGAAACTCGAGGCATTGGCGGGTGGGGGCACCTTGATCATTCCGGGCTGCGCATCCCGACGTTGAGAATATCGGCGGAGGGGCTAGCGCCTCATCGGGACACGATCACCTGCGCGGTGTCGGGATCGGGAGCGATCAGCCGGAGCAACTGCTGCCCTTCGGCCTCGACCTCATGCCACTCGCCGGTGGTCAGTGGAGGGTCGGCGCTCACCACCAGGTCGGCGGATCCGGGGCGCCGTTCGAGCCGCCAGGTGGCCCGGAACTTCCCGTCGACCAGGACGGTGCCGGCGCGGGCGCCGTCCCCGGGCGGCAACGGCACGACGCGGCCGTCCGGGATGAACCGGCTGCGGTCCCGGTGCGACAGCAGCACGTTGTCGTACTCGGGCAGGTAGCGCACCGGCGCGGGCTCGTCGGCGTCCGGGCGGGGCGCGTCCGGCAGGTCCAGCAGGGTCCGGCCTGCCTCGTCGACAAACTCCCGCAACCCGGGGCTGAGCCGCTCCGCCACCTCCTGCAGCCCCGGCAGGCCCGACCAGGTCCGGGCGTCGGCGACGGACGCCGGGCCGAACGCGGCGAGATAGCGCGTGAACAGGTCCTCGGCCGTGATCAGGCCCTCCGGCCCGACCTCGGCGCGCGATCCGAGCCAGCCGCGATAGGTCCGCCACCGGACCGGCCCCCGCAGACCCCAGATCCCGCGCGGCGGGACCTGCACCATGGGCTCGAGGAAGACCGCGGCGTATCCGAGCGGATCCACGGCCGCCCCGGGGAAGCGGGCCTGGAGGGTGCGGCCGAGCTCGGCCCGGCCCAGAGCGGACTCGTGCGCCGCCGAGCGGGCAGCGCGGGTCAGCTCCTGCAGGTCGACGCCGTCCAGCTGCCGCGCGAACGGCGAGGAGCGGAACCGTGCCTCCAGCATCGACTGCAACAGGGCGCGCACGGCGACGGCATCCCGATCCGTGAGCAAGTGGACGGTCATCCGCATGGCATGGGTGCGCACGAGCGAGCCGCGCTGCAGGGCGTCAGCCGCGACCTGCGGGTCGAATGAACTCAACCGGCTCCACAGGGCCACGTAGTGGGCCAGCGGCGCCTGTGACTGTAGCCCCACGAGGTGCTGCACGGCAGCGTCCACGGTCAGGTCGGCGCGCTGCAGCAGCAGTTGCCGCTGCAGCGTTGCGCGCGTCAACCGGCGGCGGTCGATCCGATCGGGACGCGCGCCCCGCCCCTTGGTGCCTGGCCCGCGGTCCACCATCGCTCCAGCCTGCCAGCCGGCACGGATGCGGGCGCAACGAATGCCCGACGGGCCGGGGCCGCCGGGCTGGGTGCGGCGGACCTCGAACCGCGGACCTCGAACCTAGGAATGCCCTGTGAATCAGGGGTTTCGGGTTCCGGGCCAGGACGTGGCCGAGTTACCGTCAAGGGGTGAGGACGGGCAACCCCGAGCCCGTCCTGCCGGGGCCCGGCGGCGATCCCCGTTCGCTGCCGGGCCCCCTCTCTGGCCTGATTCGGCCGGCCTGTCAGAACGCCGGACGCGTGGCGAACGCGAGCACGTGACCGTCCGGGGCGAGGCTGTACCCGGCGACGTCTCCCCAGTCCCGCGCTGCCGGCGGCGACAGCTCTGTGGCCCCCGCGTCCAGCGCGCGACGGTGACAGGCCCCGGCGTCGTCGACGACCAGGTAGACCTCGGCGCGCGGCACGCCCGCGCCCACGGCCGGGTTCGGCAGCGCCGTCCCGAGCAGTCGGCGGATGCCCGCCTCGGGCATCAGCCCCAGCACGGTCTGCGGGCCGAGCGCGAACTCCGTCATCCCGGGTGCCTGCAGTGACGGCGCCCGGTCCAGGACCTGCTGCCAGAACGCAGTAGCGGCGGTCTGGTCCGCGACGTAGAGGATGAAATGCACGGGGCCGGTCATCGCACCGACCCTACGCGCCACCCTCGCCGACGGAGCGGATGGCGTCCCGCGCGGCTCCTACCAGCGGTAGCTGGTCGCCGGAGAACTGCTGGTGATCCGCTCCCCGCTGGCGTGACCGAAGATCGACTGCACCGCGATCCGGCCCGGGCCGATCAGGCGCAGCCACGTGTTGCGGTGGTCGTAACTGGAGCGCCAGCCGAGCCCGGAGAAGCGCGGGTACTCCAGGTGCAGGTGCATGGTGACCGAGACGTCGCAGTAGAGCAACGCGCTGGGCTGCACCAGGATCGTCTCCTGCGGCCCGAGGTCCCGCAGGAAGGTGTTCCCCGGGGAGTGCAGGAGGACCAGACCCGGTGATCCGGTCGCAGTGAACAGGTCACCCATCATGCCGAGGGGGTAGTGCGTCTCACGGTCGTCGCCGGTGCCGGTGACGTACCAGATGTTGGTCTTCTCCCAGGTGTACCCCACGTTCCCGGTTGCGGTGAGGAACCGGTGCTCCCGCACCCACATCCGTTGGCCCGGCATCAGGGGCAGCGCGATCACGTCACCCGCGTGGTTGTCCGAGAGCGCGAGATGGCCCGGTCCGCGTGCCTCCATCATGATCAGTGGCATCCCGGCGAGCATCCGGTTCCAGCCGCCGGCCAGGCTCATGTTGGTGAGCCGCACGGAGGGATCCACCCACAGCAGGCTGTGATGCGAGAAGTAGATCCACTCCTGTCCGGTCAGGTCGAAGTCGGCCACCGGGACCTGGGTGCCCTCGATCTGGACCCGGGACTGCCCGAACTGGATCCGCGCCAGGTCCCTGATCCCGGGCTGCTTGACCCAACCGGAGCGGCTCACCACATCCCGGATGTCCAGCGGCGCACCGCAGTTCCGGCACGAGCCGGCCGAGGCGTCCGTACTCAAGCGGCAGTAGCGGCAGGTGTTCTGCGGCTGGTCGTCGGCGGTCATCGGCCGCTCATTCGGCGTGGTGGTGAACGTACATGGACTGGATGCCGACCCGGCCGGGCCCGGTCATCTCCGCGAGGTACATGCCGTGCCGCAGCAGGCCCGTCTTGACCGGCATCTGCACCGCATCCATCTGCACCGACGCGTCCTTGTAGAGGAAGGCACCGGGCTCGACCAGGATCTTCTCGCCCGGGCCGAGCATGCGCTCCATCACGTTCCCGTAGCCGTGCAACATCAGCAGGCCGGGGGCGCCCGCCGTGACGAACCGGTCCAGGTACATCCCGTTCCCGCCGTGCAGCAGGTTGGCAAGGCCCTTGATCCGCACGAACGAGTAGTTGATCGTGTGCGTGGCCATCAGGAAGGCGTGCTCTCGGGCATCGAGTTCCATCCCCGGGTGCAGCGGCAGCACGACCAGCTCACCCGGCGCGTCCCGGGAGAAGGCCACCCGCCCCGGCGCGTACGCCACCGAGAGCACGAACGGCATCCCGCCGAACATCCGCTTCATCCCGCCGCCGGTGGGCATGGCCGCCAAGGGGACCTGCTCGTCCTTCCAGAGCAGCACGTGGTGCTCGAAGAAGACCGCGTCCCCCTGGGTCAGATTGATCTCCGCCACCGGAACCAGCTCGCCCTCCACCTGGCAGGTGGAGTTGGAGAACCGGAACTCGGTCATGTCCCGCAGGCGTGGCGCCGCGCGCCAGCCGGAGTCGCTCACCCTCCGGCCGACGTCCAGCGGCGCTCCGCAGGTCAGGCAGGACACGGCTGCCGGCTCGTTCTGGACCCGACACCACTGGCACTCGATCCGTTCCACCCCTGGCTCCGCTCGCGCCCCAAGCCCTCCGGCGGCCAGCCGGCTCGGCTGGAAGATAGCAGGCCACAACCATTTGGATCCCGAAGCTTCAGCCGGCGGCGTCGGCCCAGTGCTGCCAGGCGGTCAGGAAGACGGCCTCGGTGGCCGCCACGTCCATGAACCACTCCCGGCTGTGCTCGTGGTCGGGGTCGCGGGCAGGGGCGGAGCGGGCCGCCCATGCCTGGCGCCAGACCTGCTGCGCGTCCCGGCTGCGCACGTCAGAGTCGAACGCGGTATGCCGGGCGATCTCGGCGATGGCCCGGTCCCGCAGCCCCTGCTCGCCGAACCAGCCCGCCTTCTCCGCGAGCGTCCCGGCCTGGTTCACCATCGCGGTCACGGCAGCGACCGCCTCGGCACGACCCTGCCCCGCGAAGCGCATCTGGGCCCTGGTGGCGATCTCCCAGGCGCGACGGTAGATGGCCGCATCGGTGTGGGGCAGCAGCGCCCTCCGGCTGGCGGAGGTGCGGACGGTATCGCCATGCCCGAGGCAGAGCCGGATCAGGTCCTCGTGCCCTTCCAACCCCCGCGCCGGCGGGAAATCGAGCTGTTCCGGCGGCAGGTTGCCGGGCTTGGTGCGTAGCTTCGCCAGGCTGATCTCGCGCGTCCTCAGCATCGGTTCGAGGTCCGTCACGGTCGCGATCCGCACGCCGTACCGGTCGACGCCGCGGGCGATCAGGGTGACCGTGACGAAGGGGTCGAGCGGGGCGCGGGCGACCCAGATCCGGCGGTCGCCGCAGACGCGGGCGGCGATGGGCGAGCTGTCCACGACCAGGGTCGTTGGGTGCTCAGGCGCCGGGGCGGGACCCGGCCCGGCGTCCTGGCTCTGGCCCGGCAGCCTGGTCCACTCGGCCTCGAGCAGGTCGGGAAGCTCGCCCGCGACCAGCCCGGCAGGCTCGCAGACCACGACGACGTACGGTCCGTCGGCGGCGTCGCGGTTGCCGTGGCTGAGGACGACCCGCTGCCAGGCGTCGTCGACGGTGCCGATCTCGGCCAGAACTGCGGGTTCGATCACGGGTTCGACCAGGCCGACCACGCGGAAGGCCGGGCCCAGGGCAAGCGACGCCGCGAGCGCGTCCGTGTGCACGCGCGCGCCGGGCCCCGGGTCCTCCGGTGGTTGCGCAACCAGGTCCATGCCTTGACGGTGCCATGCGATGGCCTCGACGTTCAATGGTTCGGCTGCACGGGGCGGCGACCGTGGAGCGTGGGGGCGGCAGACGAGGCAGGGGCCAGGGGCTCAGGGCCTGACTCGTAGGCCGGCCGGTGACCCGCCCGGAGGGGCTACCCCGCAGTGTCCACGGGCGTGCAATTGCTGGTGTCGGGGCGCGGAACGGCAAGCAGCCTCGATGCCTGAGCGGGGGCACGCAACGCTCGGAACCCCTGGCCGAGCACAAGGTCCACGGTGGTCTCGGGGCGATCGTCGCGGACCATCACGACCTTCCCGTTCACCTGCGCGGCAACGGTTCTCGCCTCGAGCGCGCCGTTGACCCCGTAGTGCACCTCTGCCGCGACCTTGATGGCCTTCGGTTCGGGGTCGTTGCCGAAGCTGGGTACGACGAAGCCCCGTTTCTGCAGGGCGCTGCTGACGGTGCCGGCCAGCCCGCGCCGATCGGTTCCGTTGTAGACGCGGACGGACGTCGACTTGATCGCGGCTGCGGTGGGCGAGGCGGACGGGCAGATCGGCGCGACCGCAACGGTGTTCGAGAAGGGCCAGGTCCACCAGCCGAGCCAGTTGGTGTAGGCGACCAGTCCGGTGCCGATCATGACCAGGAACAGCCCGACGAAGGTGAGCGTCTGCCGCCGGTGCCGGGCCGCCACCTCCTGCACCCTGGCCTCGGGGGTCACGACCACGAGGTCGCGGCTCATGCTCGGCTGGTCCGCGTACGGCTCCGCCGCGATGTAGCGCCCCTCGGCGGGGTCGTAGACCAGCGGCTCCCGCACCACCCGGACCTCGGGCTCGGGCTCGGTGACTGCCTCGGGCTCGGCGACTGCCTCGGGCTCGGCGACTGCCTCGGGCTCGGCGACTGCCTCGGGCTCGGGCTCGCGAACGGGCTCGGGTTCGGGCGCCGCGATCGGTTCGGTGTCGGTTACCTGCTCGGTGTCGGGCTCGGCGTCCGCTTCCGGTTGCGGCTGAGCCGTCTCGGGTTCCTCGTCCGGTTCGGGGGCCGGTTCAGCATCCGCGCCGGGCGCGGCGTGTGACTCGGGCCCGGGCTCCGTCTCGGCGACTGCCTCGGGCTCGGCGACTGCCTCGGGCTCGGGCTCGCGAACGGGCTCGGGTTCGGGCGCCGCGATTGGTTCGGTGTCGGCTACCTGCTCGGCGTCGGGCTCGGCGTCCGCTTCCGGTTGCGGCTGAGCCGCCTCGGGTTCCTCGTCCGGTTCGGGGGCCGGTTCAGCATCCGCGCCGGGCGTTGCGTGTGGCTCGGGTTCGGTCTCGGACTGAGCGGCGGTATCCGGTTCGGCTTCGGCGTCCGCCCCTGGCATGGCGTCCGGCTCGGTCTCTGAGCCGGGCTCTGACTCGGCCGGAGTACCCGGTCCGGGTCCGGCGTCTGCCGCGGCCTCGGCCGAGTGGTGTTCTTCGTCGCGTTCGGCGTCCGCCGCTGGGGCGGCGGCTTCCGGTTCAGGCTCGGGCTCTGCGACCACCTCGGGCTCTGTGACCACCTCAGGCTCGGAGATCTCGGCCTCAGCGGGTGTGAGCGGCTCGATTGCCGTCAGCGGCTCCGGAGGGACGGAACCAGCGCCTCGCCGACCCTCCGAACTCGACGTGTCACCCCCTGTGTCCTCACGAGTGGCTGCGTCATCCCCGCCCGGTTCTGCCATATCAGCCTCAGTCGTCGAGCACGAGCACCCGTGCATGCAGCACGGGTCGCTGGGCCAGGGCCGCGCGGACGGCCCGATGCAGGCCGTCCTCGAGGTAGAGCGTGTCCTGCCACTGGATGACGTGTGCGAAGAGATCCCCGTAGAAGGTGGAGTCCTCGGAAAGCAGCTGAGCGAGGTCCAGAGTGCGCTTCGTCGTCACCAACTCATCGAGCCTGACCTGGCGTGGCGGCACGTCGGCCCACTGCCGCGGGGTCTCGTACCCGTGATCGGGATACGGACGCCCGTCACCGACCGCCTTGAAAATCACCCGCCGATTGTATGAGGCACCGGCAGCCCGGGGGCCACCCGCACGGTCACGATCCGGCCTTGCTCCCGGCCCCGCACGATCGACTACGGTGAAAGGGGAATCGCGGCTTCTGTCGCTTTCCTGATATCAGTGCGGAACTCCTACGCACCCAGGCGTCGAATGCCGATACCTGCAGGACCGCCTTCGGGTGCGAGGCGGCCGCCGCGATCCGGCGTCGCGGCGTTTGCGTACAACCGATCCGGCCGCGGAGCGTGAAGACGGATGAGCGGTGTCGATGGCGCCGGACGCAGGGCCTCGTTCGAGCTGCCCGGTTCGGATCCCCTGCCGGGCCTTGACGACCTAGGCGCGGTGGTCGCGCTGGTCGCCGGGGAGCTGCAGCGGGTGACGGTGACCTACCTCGACACCCCGGACCTGCGGTTGGCCCGCGCCGGTGTGGCGTTGCGACGCCGGACCGGAGGCAGCGGTTCCGGCTGGCTGCTGAGCCTGCCCGGGCCGGACGCGGAGGTCGAGCTGCGCCGCCCGCCGGGACGCAGCGCCCGGGCGGTGCCCGATGAGCTCTCGGCACTGCTCCGTGCCAGGATCCGCGACGGTGAGCTGGGGCCGGTGCTGTACCTGCGGTCCGATCGCCAGGTCACCCGCTTGCTCGGCGACGATGCTCAGGTACTCGCGGAGCTGTCCGACGACCGGGTCACCGCGAGCAGAAGGGCCGTCACCGATCAGCCCGGCGACGGGCAAGCGGCGCGGCCGGCCTGGCGCGAGGTGGGCGTGACCCTGGTCGAGGGCGACGTCAAGCTGCTGAAAAGGATCGGCAAGCGGTTGCGCCGTGCTGGAGCCCGCCAGCAGAACGCCGGCGGGGAGCCGGCCTTGGTGCTCGCGGAGCTGGGCGAGGCCGCGTCGCAGCCGGACGGCGCCACGGAAGCCTTCGGCCGCGATTCCAGCTCCGGCGAGGTCGCGCTGGGGTATCTGCGCAGGCAGATAGCCGAGCTCGGCCTGCGTGATCCACTGGTCCGGCTGGACCTGCCGGACGCCGTGCACAGGATGCGCGTCGCCACGCGCAGGATGCGCAGCGCGCTGGCCACCTTCCGGCCGCTGTTCGACGCCGAGGTCGCGGCCCGATTGCGCGACGAGTTGGCCTGGCTGGCCACCACGCTCGGCGCCGCTCGGGACGTCGAGGTGATCCGGGACCGGTTGCTCGCGCAGCTGGCGGAGCTGCCGGCGGATCTCGTGCACGGCCCGATCGAGCCCAGGATCCGACACGAGCTGGACCAGGCGTACCGCGGCGCGCGGTCGGACCTGCAGGCAGCGCTCGACGGTCCCAGGTACCTCGCGCTGCTCGACGCGCTGGACTCGTTCGTTGCCGACCCACCGCTGACCGATCTGGCCGGGAAACCGGCGAGCGGCCCGATCCGGCGACGCCTCCGGCACGCGCTGCGACGGGTCGAGCGCGCGCTCGCCGCTGCGGAGGCCGCCGAGACGTCCGCCGAGCGGGACACGCTGCTGCACGAGTTGCGCAAGGCGGCCAAGCGCGCCCGCTACGCCGGCGAGTCGGTGACCGAGGTGTTCGGTTCCGGCGCTGCGTCGTTCGCCGCGCGGATGGAGACGGTGCACGACATCCTCGGTCGCCATCAGGACGGGCTGATGATCCGCGGCCAGCTGCTCGACCTGGCCCGGATCGCCCAGGCGGAGGGCGAGAGCGCCTTCACCTACGGCGTGCTGCACGGCATGAGCCACTGCGACGACGGTGACGCCCTGGCCTGCCTGGCCAGCAGCCGGGACGTGATCGAGGCCGCGGGGAGGGCCTGGCCGCACCCGGGAGCACGTCTGTGACAGCGGTGGACCCTCTCCCACCCCTGCCACCCCTGCCGAGCCCGCCGCCCCGGACGCCGGCCGCGGGTGGCACGGGGCCGGGCGGCGAACTGCTGGGCGCCTACCCGCATGTCGCGTCCTGTCCGGACTGCTACTGGTACGTCCGGGACTGGCTCGCGATCTACCCCGCCGCCCAGGTCGTCCCGGCTGTTCTGGCTCATCACGACAGCGGGCATCAGCACGACCCGCCAATCGCGGCCAGCGAGCACTTCGCCTTCCCCGGGTGACGCAGATCGGACCCGATGTTCGGGAGCAGTGGTCGTTCTCCGGCACTGTGCAGCGCGAGCACATCGACCTCAGCTGCCACGTCGGCGGGGGCGACATCCACCGCCAAGGCCTCCGAGAGCAAGGCCTCCGAGAGCAAGGCCTCCGAGAGCAAGGCCGCAGCGCACTGGGCGCGGACGCGTAGATGGGCTGGGGCCGTTCGCCTCGTCACTGTAGTGACCAGGCCAGCTGTCGGAGGATGATGGTCACTCTCCGGCATCGGGCCCGGTCAGCTGGCGGAGGATAGGGGATTTGAACCCCTGAGGGTGTTTAGCCCAACACGATTTCCAATCGTGCGCCCTAGGCCACTAGGCGAATCCTCCGCCGGAGAGTGTAGTGGCCGGGCGTCACCGCCGCTGCACCCTGGCGCGGGGTGGTCGCACGCCGGCCGACACACCGCGGCTCCAGGCACGGGTCTGGTGTGGGTACAGTGGGAACCAGACCCCTCGTGCGGCGTCATCCCGCTGAACTCCCCCAGGGCCGGAAGGCAGCAAGGGTAGGTGGGCCCTGGCGGGTGCGCGGGGGGTCCTTCGCTGTCCATCTCCCGCCCGCCCGGCGGCTTCTGGGGACGGCTCGGCACGTCGTCGGCCCGGACGGTTAAGGTGCCTGCGTGTCGCAAGCGCTGTACCGCAGGTACCGACCGGACACCTTCGCGGAGGTGATCGGCCAGGAGCACGTCACGGATCCGTTGACGGCCGCGCTGGCGAAGGACCGGGTCAACCACGCCTACCTGTTCTCGGGCCCGCGCGGGTGTGGCAAGACCACCAGCGCGCGGATCCTGGCCCGCTGCCTCAACTGCGCGCAGGGGCCGACCGCGACCCCTTGCGGTGAGTGCCCGTCCTGCCAGGACCTAGCCCGTGGCGGGCCCGGCAGCCTCGACGTGGTGGAGATCGACGCCGCCAGTCACGGCGGAGTGGACGACGCCCGCAGCCTGCGCGAACGCGCGGTGTTCGCGCCCGCCCGCGACCGGTTCAAGGTGTTCATCATCGACGAGGCCCACATGGTCTCCACGCAGGGCTTCAACGCGCTGCTGAAGATCGTCGAGGAGCCGCCGCCGCACGTCCGGTTCGTGTTCGCCACCACCGAGCCCGAGAAGGTCATCGGCACCATCCGGTCCCGGACGCATCACTACCCGTTCCGGCTGGTTCCCCCGGAGCGGCTGGGCAGTTACCTGGCCGAGATCTGCGGCCGGGAGGGTGTCGAGGTCGGGCAGGGAGTGCTGCCGCTCGTGGTCCGCGCCGGTGCGGGATCCGTGCGGGATTCGCTGTCCGTGCTCGACCAGCTGATCGCGGGCGCGGGGCCGGACGGTCTGACCTACCGGTTGGCTGTCGCCCTTCTCGGTTACACCGACGCCGCCCTGCTGGACGAGGTGGTGGACGCCCTGGCCGCCGGCGACGGTGCGACGGTCTTCGGGGTGGTCGACCGGGTGATCGAGTCCGGGCACGACCCACGTCGGTTCGTCGAGGACGTGCTCGAGCGGCTGCGGGATCTGGTGCTGGTGGCGGCGATGCCGGACGGTGGTCACGCGGTGCTGCGCGGGCTGCCCGCCGACCAGCTGGACCGGATGCGCGGCCAGGCAGGGCGGTTCGGTCGCGCGGAGCTGTCGCGGGCCGCCGATGTCGTCAACGCCGCGTTGACGGAGATGACCGGCGCGACGTCCCCCCGCCTCCAGCTCGAGTTGCTGTGCGCCCGGCTGCTGCTGCCCGGGTCGGACGACGGCGAGCGCGGGCTGCGCGCCAGGGTGGACCGGCTGGAACGGCGGGTCGGAGTCGCCGGTCCCGGGTCGGGCCCGGTGGAGACCGAACGGGCCGAGTCGCGTCAGCCACCGTCGTCCCGTCCGGCTGAGTCCCGTCCTGCTGACTCGCGTCCTGCTGACTCGCGCCGGGCCGAATCCCGCTCGGCTGAGCCGCGCCGGGCCGAATCCCGCTCGGCTGAGCCGCGCCGGGCCGAATCCCGCTCGGCTGAGCCGCGCCGGGCCGAGTCGCGCCGGGCCGAGTCGCGACCCGCAGAGCCGGAACCCGGGCCCGCGCCGGCGCGGCCCCTCGACGAGGGGTCGGCGCAACCCCGCCAGGCCGAACCGGCGGAGACGGCTGTGACGCCCGCCGGGCCCGAACCGGGCGGGTGGGATTCCGGAGCCGGTGCGCTCGACTCGGCCGCGATCCGGCGCAGATGGCCCGAGGTGCTGACCCGGCTGTCCGGGCTGCGCCGGACCACGTGGTCCCTGATCTCCCCGCACGCGCAGGTGCTCGACTACGACGGCGAGCGGTTGCTGCTCGGGTTCTCGTCCCCGGGACTGGTCGGCAGCTTCACCCGCGGCCCGCACCAGGAATACCTCCGTCAGGCGCTGATCGACAGCATCGGGCTGGACTGCCGGATCGAGCCGGTCGCGGGGGACCGGCCGCCGGACCGCTCGGGCCCCACTCCGTCCGGCTCCCCGCCCCGGTCCGACGCAGGGCCCGTCGGCGCGCCACGGCCCGGATCGGCCAGACCGGACCCGTCGGCCCGGGCGAACGCCGCCCCCCAGTCGGAACCGGCCCCGGCACGCTCGGGATCGTCCCGCGCGGCGCGTAGCGGCCCCTCCGGCAGCAGCGGGCGAGCCGCGACCGGTCCGCAGCGCGGCCCGGCCGGCTCGCCGTTCGACGACGTCCCGCCGCCGGACGAGCCGTTGCCCGACGACGAGCCCCCCTTCGAGCCGGGACCGCCCCCGGACGCCGCAGCGGCTGGCGCACGCCGGCCCAGGACCCGTCCGGCCACCGGTCGGCGCCCGCCAGCACCGCCGCCGAAACCGGAGGACGACGAGCCGAGCGCGGACGACCCCGATATCGAGGGGTCCGGCATGGTCGGGGCGCCTGTGATCGAGCAGCTGCTCGGCGGGCGGATCATCGAGGAACGGCCGGAGTGACCTCGGCGGATGACCTCGGTGCATGATCTCAGCCAGGCGCTGGCGGCGATCGACTCCTGGCCGGTGCCCAACCCGGCGGTGCAGCTCATCGCGCCTGGCGGGGTGACAGCCGGTCACGGCGAGGTCTCGCGCCCGGGGCCGATCGCGTCGGTGTCCAAGCTGCTGTCGGCCTACGCGATCATGATCGGGGTCACCGAGGGCGCGGTGGAGCTGGACCAGCCGGCCGGACCCCCGGGCTCCACGCTGCGGCACCTGCTCGCGCACGCGGCGGGGTACGGCTTCGAGAGCACGGCCGGCGTGGTGGCCCGCCCCGGCGCGCGCCGGGTCTACTCCAACCGCGGCATCGAGGAGGCCGCCGCAACCCTGGAACGCGGCGCGGGGGTCCCGTTCGCGACCTACCTGCACGAGGCCGTCCTGGCGCCGCTCGGGATGACGGCCACCAGCCCCGAGGGCTCACCTGCGTTCGGGTTCACCAGCACGGTCGCGGACCTGTCCCGGTTCGCCGCGGAGCTGCTGGCACCGCGGCTGCTGGACCCCACGTCGGTGGGGGCGATGATCGAGGTGCAGTTCCCCGGGCTGGTCGGAGTGATCCCGGGCCTCGGTCGGTTCGACCCGTGCGACTGGGGGCTGGGCTTCGAACGCAATTTCGGCAGGCCCGGGCACTGGACCGGCGGCAGTCTCTCCACGGCGAGCTTCGGGCACTTCGGCGGTGCCGGGTCGTTCCTGTGGGTCGATCCGACCCGCCGGCTGGCCTGCACCTGCCTGACCGGGCGCGAGTTCGGCCCGTGGGCGCTGGACGCCTGGCCCGCGCTGTGTGCCGCCCTGACCAGCGCTGACGTCGAGCAGCCCGCGCGACACGCTGACCGGCCGTGACGCCAGGCAACCGGCGCGTTCACATCCTGACCGCCCGCGGGCCCCTGAACGGGGGATCACCCCGTAGGCTCGTGCCGTGTACGAGGGCGTGGTCCAGGACCTCATCGACGAGCTCGGGCGGTTGCCCGGGGTCGGGCCGAAGAGCGCCCAGCGGATCGCCTTCCACCTGCTGCAATCCGATCCCGCTGATGTGCGCCGGCTGGTCCTGGCGCTCAGCGAGGTCACCGAGAAGGTCCGGTTCTGCCTGACCTGCGGGAACGTTGCAGCCGAGGACCAGTGCCGGATCTGCCGTGATCCCCGGCGGGACCCGAGCGTGCTGTGCGTGGTCGAAGAGCCCAAGGACGTGGTGGCGATCGAGAAGACTCGCGAGTTCCGCGGTCGCTATCACGTGCTCGGCGGCGCGATCAGCCCGATCGACGGGATCGGGCCGGACGACCTGAGGATCAAGGAACTCGTGAACCGGCTCGCCTCCGGAGAAGTGATGGAGATCATTCTCGCCACCGATCCGAATCTCGAGGGCGAGGCGACGGCCACCTACCTCGCCCGCTGGCTGAAGCCGATGGGCGTCAAGATCACGCGACTCGCCTCCGGGCTGCCGGTCGGGGGGGACCTCGAATACGCCGACGAGCTCACGCTGGGGCGGGCCTTCGAAGGCAGGAGACTCTTGGATGTCTGACGACTTCACGTCAACCGGCCATGACCTGGCCTCCGAGGCCGCAGCGGAGGTGATCGAGCTCCGCCGGCTGGCGCACGAGACGGCCACCGACGCGCAGACGTACCTCGATGCGGTGACCGAGGTGGCGGCCGGTTCCTCGCCGGACACCGCGATCCCGGTGCTGCTGCTGGCCCTGTCCCAGACCCTGCTGGCCGGTGCCCGGCTCGGCGCGATCACCGACGTGGTGCCGAGTGAGCGGTTCGAGCCCGACTCGGGGCCGGACCCGGACGTCGACCCGGTCCGCACCGGCCTGGCCAATCTCTTCGAGGGCCTGGACGAGTACGCCGACGTCGTGGACCCGCTGACCTCGGGCGAGGTGGTCCGCGGCTCGCTGACCAATGACCTCGCCGACGTGGCGGCGGACCTGTCGCACGGGCTGCGGCACTACCGGACCGGCCGGGTGGACGAGGCCCTCTGGTGGTGGCAGTTCTCCTACCTGTCCACCTGGGGTGTGCGTGCGGCCATGGCCCTGCGCGTGCTGCAGTCCATGCTCGGCCACCTGCGGCTCGACGTGGACGCCGACACCGTGGCCGACGCCGAGTTCGAGGCGCTGCACGCCGACTGACGGCGCCTCAGGCCACCCGGGTACCCCGGGGCAGCCGGGTCGCCGGTGCACGCAGCCGGCGTACCGCGATCACCACGGCGCCGGCGCCGAGCAACAGATCCGCGGCCAGGCCGTAGGGCCAGGAACTCGGTAGCGCCGCTGCCTGCGACTCGCGCTGCTGCGTCAGCGGGTCGTTCGTCCCGCACCAGCTCTCGGTTCCCGCGGGCCCCAACCGGGCCGAGCGGACGCCGTCCCGGATGGCCGTCAGCGGGTCGGAGTCGCCGTTCACCCGGGACTGCCGCCGCGGGGCGGCGTCGGCCACCACCACGTAGGGGCTCGCGGCGAGCAGCCACCAGATCCGCTCGGTGTGCGCCCGGGTGACCGACTCGGTGGTCTGCACGCAGGTGAGGCTCCCACCGGACAGCTGGTCCGGCGCGGCGGTGCCGGTTCCGGGATCAGTGCTCGATGCCTGACTCATCTGCTGCACCACCACCCGGTCCGTCTGCTGAACCAGTGGCAGACTCAGCGCGAAGAGCAGCGGCAGGCCCAGGCCGAGGAAGGCCACCGTGAGGTAGGTCAGGACGGCCGAGGACGACGCCCGGGCCGCGATCGCCGACCATCCCAGTGCGACGGCGCACACCACGAGCAGCGTCACCGCGAGCAGGGCCAGGGTGACCAGGAGCCGGCCGATCGGCGTCCCGCCGTCCAGATAGGCCCAGAGGATGCACGGCGCAGCGGCGCTGAGCAGGGCCAACGCCGTGGCCCAGGCCGCCATGAGCTTGCCTAGGGCGAGCTCCGCCGGGGACAGCAACGTGGTCTGCAAGGTCGCCAGCACCCCGGCGGTGCGGTCGCCGTTGATGCTCGTCGCGGTCAGTGCGGGTGCGATCAGCCCGCCGAGGGACAGCACCAGGAAGATGATGATGCCGAAGACCACCGGTCCCGGCTGCCCGGCGGCCTGCTCCGAGCCCGGCACGGGTACCGGGTCGAGAACGCTGTGCACGGCGTGGGTGATCAGCCAGGTCAGCAGCACCAGCGCGCCCGCCCAGACGGCGAGGATCACGATCCACCGGGTGGAGCGCACCCGTTGCCGCAGTTCGAGCAGGGCCACGGTGCGCAGGCCCGCCCAGGACACCCGCCACGAACCTCCGCCGGGGCGGGCCGGGTCGGACGGGGCCGGGGCCGCGGGGGTCGAGATCAGCTCGGTGGTCATCGCCGGTCCTCCGTGAGGGCGAGGTACGCCTGCTCCAGCACGCCGCCGGCCGGGTGGCAGGACACCACCGGGACGCCGTCCCTGATCAGCACGGCGAGCAGCTCGGCAGCCTCGACGTCGGAACTGATCTCGATCTCGACCCCCTCCCGGTCGGGCGGCCCGTGTGGCGTGCCCCGCGCGTCCAGGGCGGCGAGCAGCACCACGTCGTCCAGGGCGCGCAACCGCCAGGTCCGAGGTGCCGCGCCGGGTTCCTCCCGCCTGTCGGTCAACTGCTCCACGGCCACTGTCCGGCCACGGGCCACGATCACGGCGCGATCGGCCATCTCGTCGAGCTCGGTCAGGACGTGGCTGGAGACCAGCACGGCCTTGCCCTGGCCGGCCAGGGTCCTGACGATCCCGCGCAGCTCGATCCGGGATCTGGGGTCCAGCCCGGAGGCCGGTTCGTCGAGCAGCAGGACCTGCGGGTCGTGCACGAGGGCCCGGGCCAGGCCGAGCCGCTGCTTCTGGCCACGGGACAGCACCTGGGTGGGCCGGTCGGCCAGATCAGCCAGGTGAACCAGCTCCAGCAGGTCCGAGATCCGCTGCGTCGAGGTGGCCCGGGGCAGCCGGAAGGCGTCCGCGATGGTGCGTAGCACCTCCCGGCAGGTCAGCGTCTCCCATGTTCCGAACACGTCGGGCATCCAACCGCTGATGGCCCGCACGCTCAGCGGGTCAGCCACGGGGTCGTGCCCGCCGACCCGGACCTCGCCGGCGTCCGGCACGAGCAGGGTGGCCAGCATCAGCAGCAGCGTCGTCTTGCCCGAACCGTTCGGTCCGACCAGAGCCGTGACCTGGCCGAGCGGAGCGGTCAGGTCCATCTGGTCCACGGCCACGACGCTGCCGAAGGTGCGCCGCACCCCATGGGCGACGATTCCGGCGGGCTCGACGCCGGTAGGGGGCGGACCCGGCTCGCTGTTCGGATCGTCCGGGTTGCCCAAGGCCGGTGTGCTGCTCGACATCCGTCTGCCTTCCGCCCTGGTCCGGTGGCCGGATCACCCCCGACCGGCCCTGAGCAATCATGCCGTGTGACGCTCCGAAGATCCGGACGGTTGCCTCCATCGATCGGGCCGTCCTGGCGGCCGTGATCACCACCCTCATTCGCATCGCGGCGGCCCTGGCCGGGGTGACCCATGCGGGTTTCCGGGCGGACGCCCCGGCGCCGATAGACTGTCCCCCCGGGTGGCCCCCCGACGACCGGTCCGGTACCGGTCAGTGGGTACCACCCGGATTGCATGTCGGCACGGTGAACCTTCTGGCGCGGGGCGTCCGGTCACCGAGATGTGGAGTAACGAACGTGGGCCTTGTCGTGCAGAAGTACGGGGGATCCTCCGTTGCCGATGCCGACGGCATCAAGCGGGTCGCGCGCCGGATCGTGGACACGAAGCAGACCGGGAACGACGTCGTCGTGATCGTCTCGGCCATGGGCGACACCACGGACGAACTGCTCGACCTGGCGCACGGCGTGACCCCGGCCCCGCCGCCGCGGGAATTGGACATGCTGCTGACCGCGGGCGAGCGGATCTCGGCGGCGCTGCTGGCCATGGCCATCGCGGAGCTGGGCGTGCACGCGCGCTCGTTCACCGGCAGCCAGGCCGGGGTGCTGACCACGGCGAACCATGGTGACGCCCGGATCATCGACATCACGCCGAGCCGGATCTCCTCGGCGCTGCACGACGGCGACGTGGCGATCATCGCCGGCTTCCAGGGGGTCAGCCAGGACACCAAGGACGTGACCACGCTGGGACGTGGCGCCTCCGACACGACGGCCGTGGCCCTCGCCGCCGCGCTGGGCGCGGACATGTGCGAGATCTACACCGACGTGGACGGCGTGTTCACCGCGGACCCGCGGATCGTCCCGTCGGCGCGGCGGATCACCGCGATCTCCAGCGAGGAGATGCTCGAGATGGCGGCGTCCGGGGCGAAGGTGCTGCACCTGCGCTGCGTCGAGTACGCCCGTCGGTTCGGGGTCAAAGTGCACGTCCGCTCGTCGTTCAGCCAACGTGAGGGGACCTGGGTGATGGATGCCCCCGGGGGCGATGCAGAGAGGGACTCGATGGAGCAGCCGATCATCTCCGGGGTGGCACATGACCGGAGTGAGGCCAAGATCACCGTTGTCGGCGTGCCCGACAAGCCGGGCAAGGCTGCCGCGATCTTCAAGGCGGTGGCCGGGGCCGAGATCAACCTGGACATGATCGTGCAGAACGTGTCCGCCGCCGCGACCGGCCTGACCGACGTGTCGTTCACGCTGCCGAAGTCCGATCGACAGGCGGCGATCGGCGCGCTCGAGGCTGTGCAGCCGGAGATCGGGTTCGAGTCCCTGCTCTACAACGATCAGATCGGCAAGGTGTCGCTGATCGGCGCCGGAATGCGCAGCCACCCCGGCGTGTCCGCGCGGTTCTTCGCCGCGCTGGCCGAGGCGGGGGTGAACATCGAGATGATCAGCACCTCCGAGATCCGTATCTCGGTCGTGACGCGATCGGTCGACGTCGACACTGCGGTGCGCGCCGTCCACACGGCGTTCGGGCTCGACGCCGAGCAGGTCGAGGCCGTGGTCTACGGAGGGACAGGACGATGAGCAACCAGCAGGGTCGCAAGCCGACCCTGGCAGTCGTCGGAGCGACCGGTGCTGTCGGATCGGTGATGCTGAAGATCCTCTCCACGCGGTCGGACGTGTGGGGGGAGATCCGGCTGGTGGCCTCGCCCCGGTCGGCGGGGCGGCGGCTGACCGTCCGCGGTGAGCAGGTCGAGGTCCTGGCCTTGGCTCCCGAGGTGTTCGACGGCGTCGACGTGGCGATGTTCGACGTCCCGGACGAGGTCTCGGCCCAGTGGGCGCCGGTCGCGGTGTCCCGCGGCGTCATCGTGGTGGACAACTCCGGGGCCTTCCGGATGGACCCGGACGTCCCGCTGGTGGTCCCCGAGGTCAACCCGGCACAGGTGCGCAACCGGCCACGCGGGATCATCTCCAACCCCAACTGCACGACCCTGACGATGATGGACGCGCTCGGCGCGCTGAACCGGGTCTGGGGCCTGACCGAACTGGTCGTCGCCTCGTACCAGGCCGCCTCGGGTGCGGGCCAGCCCGGGATCGACCGGCTCTACGACGAGTTCGAAGTCGTGGCGGGTGACCGCACCCTGGGCCAGGTCACCGGGGACGTCCGCCGGGCCATCGCGGACAAGTTGGGCGACGTCCCGTCGCCGTTCCCCGCGCCGCTGGTGATGAACGTCGTGCCGTGGGCTGGGTCACTCAAGCAGGACGGGTGGACCAGTGAGGAGCTGAAGGTCCGCAGCGAGGCTCGCAAGATCCTCGGCATCCCGGATCTCAAGGTGTCCGCGACCTGCGTCCGGGTGCCCGTGATCACCACGCACTCCCTCGCCGTGCACGCGACCTTCCAGAAGCCCATCACGGTGTCCGATGCCCGGGCCGCGCTGATGGACGCTCCGAGCGTCGTCGTGCTGGACGACCCGGAGGCGCTGGAGTTCCCCACCCCGGCGGACAGCGTCGGGTCGGACCCGACCTTCGTCGGCCGGATCCGCCAGGCCCTGGACTTCCCGAACACGCTGGAGCTCTTCGTCTGCGGGGACAATCTGCGCAAGGGTGCCGCCCTGAACACCGCGCAGATCGGCGAACTGGTCGCCGCCGAGTTGGTCGACGCCTGGTCCTGACCCACAGGACGGTTCCTGCTTGATGGTGCCCGCCTGATTCGGATCAGCTCGGCAGGTGCCGGGCCACGAAGTCGAGCTCGGCCCGGACCTGCCGTACCCGCTCGGAGTCCACGAGTGACCCGTGCCCGGCGTCGAACCGGTAGACCTCGTGCACCGCTCCACGCTCCGCCAGTGCGGCCAGGTAGTTCTCGATCTGTCGGATCGGGCAGCGCGGGTCGTTCTCCCCGGCCAGGATCAGCACCGGTGCGCTGACCTGCGACACATAGGTCAGCGGGCTGGAGTCCCGGTACCGGTCAGGCACCTCGCCGGGCGAGCCGCCGAACAGCGACCGGTCGAAGGCCTTGAGGCCCTCCATCTCGTCCTCGTAGGCGGCCAGGTAGTCCGCGACCGGGACACCCGCGACGCCCACCGTCCAGCGGTCCGGATACAGCCCGACCCCCAGCAGGGTGAGGAACCCGCCCCAGGACGCCCCGCCGAGGACCACCCGGCGCGGGTCCACCAGACCGGTCTCGACCAGGTGATCGCGGACGGCCACCACATCCTCGAGCTCGACATGCCCCACCCTGGCCTCGAGCGCGTCCCGCCAGGTCGAGCCGTACCCGGTGGAGCCGCGGTAGTTGACCTGGACGACGGCGTACCCGTGGTCCACCCAGGCGCTCGGGTAGGCCCGGAAGGCGTCCGCGTCGTGGGCGGTCGGCCCGCCGTGCACGTCCAGGACGAGCGGCAGCGGCCCGACAGCCGGCTGCCCGTCCGGCCCGAGCGGGCGCCGCAGCAGCGCATGCACCCGCCCGCCCGGCCCGTCCACCCAGATGTCCTCGACCGGAACGGATTCCGGGGCACGCTCGCCGGGCGGGCTGAGCACGATCGCCCCGCTCAGGTCGCGCACCGCGGGCGGCTGCGCGGCCGATGACCAGACGAACCACACGTCATCGCAGGGCCGGGTGGTCGCCGCCAGCACGCAGCCGTCCGCGGGTCCGATCGCGGTCACCTCGGGATCACCGTCACCGTCGGGCAACTGGACCCGGTACATCCGTGACCGGGCCTCGTGGTCGATGGTGACGAGCAGCGCGCGCCCGTCGAGGAACCAGTCGGCGTCGGAGACCTCGCCGGGCAGGCCGAGGTCCAGCTCCTGCTGCTGCCCGGTGGACACGTCCCAGATCAGCAACTCGCCGCGACCGCGCCGCTCGTGCTGGACGAGGAGCCGGGGGTCGCCGGCCACGGGTGCGAAACCGATCGGCTCGACGCCCTTGCCCGGCCCGTCCCAGAGGTCCGCCACGGTGCTGCCGTCCGCGAACCTCAGCACGCGTAGCGCATAGTGCCGGGAGTCGCCGTGCTCGCTGTGCACGATCGCGACCAGCGACCCGTCCTCGCTCAGCCCGCCGACCCCGGCGTCCTCGGTGTGCGAGTAGAGCATCCGCGGGCTTCCGCCGGGATCGACCGCGTAGATCTCGGTCCCGTAGTCGTCATCGGTGCGGCCGACCACCGCGGATCCGCCCCTGCCGAGTGCGAGACCGGCCGGGTACGCCGGCTCCAGCCCGTCCACCGCAGGGACCGCCTGCCCCGGCGCGGAGCCGAACGGCTGCCTGCGCCAGATGCCGAACTCGTCGCCGTCGCCGTCGTCGAACCACCACAGCCAGGTGCCGGAGCGGTCGATCCCGCCCGACGCCGTGCCCTCCTTGCGGTCGGTGGCCTGGATCAGCGCGCCCACCGAACGGTCCCAGCTGTGGACCTCCACGACGCCCGCGGTGGTGGCGATCACGCTGCAGCGGTCAGGGCTGTCGTCCGCCCATTGCGGCAGGCCGACCCGCGCCGCGCGGAACCGTCGCTCCCACGCGGGTTGGGCGGCCTCCGGAGCCGGTTCGGGCTCGTGTCCGGGCCCGGGTGTCTGGGTGGTGTCGGTCGTCACCCGGACATACTGGCCCATGGTCGGTGCCGTTGCGTGCAGGACTCGGCTCCGGACTGCGGCCCTGGCCACACCGGCGGGTGTCCGGGGCGCGGGCAGAATCGGCGCATGTCCGAACGACCGACGAGGGTGGCACTGGAGCGGGGCAGGACCTGGGTCTTCGCCGCCGCGCTGGGCTGGCCCGGATGGTGCCGGCGGGCCAGGGGTGAGGAAGCCGCCATCGACACCCTGATGGAGTACGCGACCCGGTACGCGCCCGTCGCCGGCCCGGGACTTCGCCCCGGGCATTCCGGACATCGGCCTGGCACGTTCTGGACCACGCCTGGGAGATCGAGGACCGCTGCGAGTAGTCCGCAACCTGTCGTGACGACTTGAGTCTCCAGCGGCTGGAAGGTCCAGGCTGGGGACATGGAAGACCCCGACGAGCTGCTCACCATCGGGCAGCTGGCCCGCCGCACCGGCCTGCCGGTGCGCACCATCCGCTTCTGGTCCGACCTCGAGGTGGCGCCCCCCGCGTGCAGATCGGCTGGAGGCTACCGGCTCTACGACACCGACGCCGTGGCCCGCCTGGACCTGGTCCGGACGCTGCGCGAGCTGGGGCTCGACCTGGAGACGGTGCAGCGCGTCCTGGGCCGGCAGGCGGGCGTGGCGGACGTGGCCCGGGCTCATCTGGCGGTCGTGGAGGCGGAGATCCGCGCCCTGCAGGTGCGCCGCTCGGTGCTGCGGTGGGTGGTTCAGCGGGGCGGAACGGCAGAGGAGTTGAGACTGATGAACGAGCTGGCACGACTGTCGGCACAGGAACGCAGGCGCATGCTGGACGACTTCGTGGACGACGTCTTCGCCGGCGTCGATCCCGAAGCGCCCGGCGCCCGGATCGCCCAGGCGATGCGGACCCTGCCCGCCGAGCTGCCCGAGCAGCCGACGCCCGAGCAGGTGGACGCCTGGGTCGAGCTGGCCGAACTGGTCCGCGACCCGAGCTTCAGGGACCGGACCCGGCAGATGGCCACCGGTGGCGAGCAGACCGGTGGTGGGCAGACCGGTAGTGACCAGGCCGGAGACGGGTTCGGGTTGCAGGCGAGTGATGCGGCCCGGGTCGGCGAGCACGCGGGTGCCGCCCTGGCGGCGGGGATCGCACCCGGCTCGGAGCGTGCTGTGCCGGTCCTGGAGCGGATCCTGGGATCGGCTGCCGCCCGGTCCGACCGGGCCGCGCTCGCCGACCGGCTGGAGCTCTACACCGACCGCAGGGTCGAGCGGTACTGGCAGTTACTCGGCATCCTGAACGGCTGGCCGCCGATGCCGTCCCAGGCGCCCGCCTTCGAGTGGCTGATCGCCACGCTGCGGGCCCACGCCTGACCTCGCAGGCCCGATGAGCCGGCGTAGCCTCGCCGATGAGCCGGCGTAGCCTCGCCGATGCGCCGGCGTAGGCCTCGCCGATCCGAGCTCGGGCCATCAGCCCGGACCGGCGAGGGGACCTGCACGCGCATCATGCCAGCCGATCGACCGGATCCGTTTGGTACCGGCCGGGCTCCGTGGGCCGATCGCGCCGGAGCCCGGCCGGGGTTCGTGGAGATTCAATAGGGATTGGTGACGAACAGCTCCTCGGCCGGGAACAGGGTGAGCACCGCGCAGCCGTCCGGCGTCACGACGACCTCCTCCTCGATCCGGGCGGCCGAGAAGCCGTCACTGGCGGGGCAGTAGGTCTCCAACGCGAAGACCATCCCCTCCTGCAACTCGATCGGGTGCTCCAGCGAGTTCAGCCGGGAGATGATCGGCCGCTCGTGCAGCCCGAGCCCGAGACCATGACCGAACTGCAGGCCGAACGCGGCCATCTCGCTGTCGAAGCCGAAGTCCTGCGCCCGCGGCCACAACCGGGCGATCTGGTCTGTGGTCACGCCCGGCCGGACCATGTCGATCGCGGCGTCGATCCACTCCCGGGCCCGAGTGTAGGCGTCGCGTTGCGACCCCGTCGCCCTGCCGACCGCGAACGTGCGGTAATAGCACGTCCGGTAACCGTTGAAGGACTGGATGATGTCGAAGTAGGCCTGGTCGCCGGGCCGGACGATCCGGTCGGAGAAGTTGTGCGGGTGCGGGTTGCACCGCTCGCCGGACACCGCGTTGATCGCCTCGACGTCGTCCGAACCCATCTCGTACAACCGCTTGTTGGCCAGCGCGACGATCTCGTTCTCGCGCACGCCGGGCTTGAGCGCTTCGCTGATGTCCTGGTAGACGCCGTCCACCATCGCGGCCGCGGTGGACAGCAGCATGATCTCGTCCGCCGACTTCATCAACCGCGCGTCCAGCATCACCTGCTGAGCGTCCCGGACCTCGATCCCGGCCTGTTGCAGGGCAAGGAACATCGGGGTTTCCGCGATGTCGATCCCGAGCGGCTCACCGGCCACGCCGTGCTCGCGCAGCAGGTCACGGATCTCAGCCACGGCTGCGTCGATCAGCCCCGCATCCGGAGCCACCGCGCCGCGCAGGCCGAGCATGCCGGCCCGGCTGTACTCGGGCAGCAGCCACGGCGCGTACAGCCGGTGGTGCTTGGCGGCCGACCCGAAGTCCCAGACCACGGGTTCGCCGGTGCGGGTGAGGAGGGTGTAGCGGGCCACCTTGTCCCGCGCCCACTCCCCGATCATGGTGGATGAGACATAGCGGATGTTGTTGATGTCGAAGAGCAGGACGGCACCCAGCCCCGAGGTGTCCAGTGCCGCGCGGGCCCGCGCCAGGCGATAGCGGCGCAGCCGGGCGAAGTCGACCCGCTCCTCGAAGTCCACGCCGGTGCGGCCCGGGCTGGGCGGAACCCGGCCACTGCTCAGCGTCCAGCCCGACGCGGCGGCATCGGTCGCCGGCCCGGACGGGCCCGTACCGGTCGTGGTGCCGGTCACCGCGCGGCCCTCGCCACCGCGGATCCGTTGGCAGCCAGGCCATCGGTGACGTCGGTGTTCTCGGGCTGAAGCTCGATCCCGGCCCGGTGGGCCTGCTCGATCAGCAGGGCGGCGAAGTCCTCGCCGGCGTGGCCGCGGTTGATCGCCTCGACGACGAGCTGGTGTGCCAGGGCCGCCAGCGGCATCGGCATCCCGGTCCCACCTGCGGCGGACAGCCCGAGATCGAGATCCTTGGCCAGCAGGGCGGTGGTGAAGGTCGGCGTCAGATCGAGGTTGACCAGCGCCGGGGTCTTGTAGCGGGTGAACACCGAGCCGAGCACCGAGCTGTTGATGAAGTCCAGGAACGCCTTCCGGCTCACCCCGCCCTGCTCGGCCAGCAGGGTGACCTCGGCCAGGGACTGGATCAGGACGCCGAGGAACACGTTGTGAGCGATCTTCACCAACCGCGCCACCTCGCCCTCACCGACGTAGCTGACGGAGCGGCAGATCCGTTCCAGCAGGGGGGCCATGGCCTCGAACGCATCATGCGGCCCGGACACGGCCATGGACAGCTGCCCGGCGGCGACGGCCTTCGCGTTCCCGCTGACCGGTGCCGCGAGCACGGTGGTCCCGACCGCCGTGGCCTCGGTGCGGACCTGCTGCGACGTCCCGGCCGAGACGGTGCTGGCGTCCACCAGATACCGCGGGGCCCGCGGCTGCCGCAGCACGCCGCCCTCGCCGAGGGTCACCGCCAGCAGGTCGCGGTCGGCGGACACCATGGTGAAGACGGCATCCTGCCCGGCCAGGTCCGGGATGCCGGCGGCGAGCCGGGCGCCCAGCGGCTCGAGGTCCTCGGCCTTGGCCCTGGTGCGGTTCCACACCAGGACGTCGAGCCCGTGGCCCAGCAGCCGCGACACCATCGCATGGCCCATCCGCCCGGTGCCGATCCAGCCGACGCTGCGCACCGGACCGGCCGCCTCGCCGCTCATCTGCCGCTCCTCTCGCCAGGGGTGGACGCCGCGACCGAACCGGTCGGTACGGAACCCGCTCCCGCTGAACCCGCTCCCGCTGAACCCGCTCCCGCTGAACCCGCTCCCGCTGAAGCCGTTGCCGCTGAGCCCGCTTGCGCGAACGTCGCTGCGCCGCCGCCGGCCGCGCCGAGGTAGAGCCGGGCGACTTCCGGGTTGTCCAGCAGGCTCGCCCCGCTGGCCACCAGCCGCACCATGCCGGTCTCCATCACCGCGCCCACGTCCGCGACCGCGAGCCCGGAGCGGGCGTTCTGCTCGACCAGCAGGATCGTCCGCCCCGCCTGCGACATCGAGGAGATGCTCCGGAACACCAACTGGCGCGCCTTCGGGTCGAGCCCGATCGAGGGCTCGTCCAGCAGGATCAGCCGCGGCTCCAGCACCAGCGTCCTGGCCAGCTCGACCTGCTTCTGCTCGCCACCGGACAGCGAGCCCGCCAGCTCGGCGGACCGTTCGGTGCAGATCGGAAACAGCTCCGCCGCGGCGGCGATCCGGGCCTGGACCAGCTTGGCGTCCTTGAGGATGTACCCGCCCATCAACAGGTTGTCCCGCACCGTCATGCCCGGGAACAGGCTGCGCTCCTGCGGGACGTGCACGATGCCGCGGATCAACCGGGTTCCGGGACCGAGCGCGCCGATGTCCTGCCCGTCGAAGGTGACCGTTCCGGATGACGGGCGCAGCAGGCCGCTGACGGTCTTCAGCAGGGTCGACTTGCCGGCCCCGTTCGGCCCGATCAGGCAGGTCACGGTGCCGGCCGACACGGTCAGGCTGGCGCCCTTGAGGATGTCGCCCGCGCCGTAGCCGGCCACCACGCGATCCAGTTCCAGCAGTGCCATCGGTTAGGCCCCCAGGTAGGCGTCGAGGACCGCAGGGCTGGACTGCACCTGTTCGGGCGTGCCGGCGAAGATCTGCTGCCCGCGGTCCAGCACGATCACGGGGTCGCACAGCCGCATCACGAAGGTCAGGTCGTGCTCGACGATGAGGAACGTCGTACCCGCGGCGTGCCGCGCCCGGATGTGGCGTTCCATCGTCTCGATCATCACCGGGTTCACGCCCGCAGTCGGCTCGTCCAGCAGGACCAGGCGCGGAGAGCTCATCAGCACGGCCGCGAATTCCAGCAGCTTGCGCTGGCCGTAGGACAGCTCTGCTGCGTGCAGGTCGGCCACCGGGGTGAGGTTGAACTCGGTTAACAGTTCGCCGGCGCGTGCCCGGTCGGTCCTGCCGACCCGCAGGCCGAACATGCCCCGCCAGCCGTAACCCCCCGCGACGACGAGGTTCTCCTCGACGGTCAGCGCCGGGAACACCCGGGCCTGCTGGAAGGTGCGCGACAGGCCACGGCGGTACAGCCGGCCGGGATCCATCCCGGTGACGTCGTGACCGGCGAACGTGATCCGGCCGGCGTCCGGTCGAAGGTATCCGGTGATCAGGTTGAACAGCGTGGTCTTGCCGGAACCGTTCGGTCCGATAAGAGCCGTGACCGAGCCCTCGGCGACCTCCAGCGAGGCTCCGTCGACGGCCTTGAGCCGCCCGAAGGTCTTGGCTGCCCCGCCCACCGCGAGCAGGGCACCAGTTCCTGGTTCGCTCACCCTGGCCCACCTCCCCGCAGCACGACGGTTTCGGCGCCAGGTTCGGCGGCCTGGGACGCGCTGTGGGGTGCGGGATCGACTGCGGCGGCAGCAGCCGCGTCGACCGCCTGCCGCCGCCGCCGTGCCCGGACGCGATCCTCGACGGTGGGCAGCACGCCCCGGGGCAGCCACCTGATCACGATCAGGAAGACCAGCGCGTACGCGATCAGGTAGAGCCGCTTGCCGCCCAGCTCGTAGGCCAGATACTGCTGCCCGCCCTCGAGCACGATCGCGCCCAGCACCGGGCCCCACAGCGTGCCGCGCCCGCCGAGGAAGGTCATCAGCACGATCGCAACCGTGGTGAGCGGGTCGACCGCGAACTGCGGATAGATGTTGCTCTCGTAGTACGCCCAGACGGCGCCCACCATCGCGGTCAGCCCGACGCTGATCGAGAACGCGAGCACCTTGACGCCGGTGACCGGCACGCCGATCCCGACAGCCTTGTCCTCGTCGGCACGGACCGACGCCAGAGAGAGCCCGAACTTGCTGCGCATCGTGGCGTAGGTCAGGCCGAGCGCCACCGCCAGCAAGAGGACCAGGACGAGGTAGAACGGCCGCTCGAACGTGTCGGCCGCGAACGGTGCGATCAGATTCAGTCCCTGCGACCCACCGGTGAGACTCCTCAGGTTGAAGGCCAGCGTCTGCACCACGAACAGCAGGGTGATGGTGACGATGGCAAAGACGTCGGCACGGGTGCGCATGGTGATCAACCCGATCGGCCAGCCGATGAGTGCAGCACCCAGCCCCACCAGGGGCAGCGCGTAGAACACCTCGTAACCGCTGCCGAGCGTCACGTTCTGGAACGGGATCATGACCGCGTAGGCGCCGATCCCGAAGAAGGCGGCGTGTCCCAGCGACGGGTAGCCGGCGAAGCCGCCGACCAGGTTCCACGCGCTGGACATGACCGCGAAGACCAGCACGAAGATGAACATGCTCAGCACCCAGTGCGGCAGGTTCAGCAACGGCACGGTCAACAGCAGACCGAAGAAGGCGGCAGCACGCAGCAGCCCGGGCAGGCCCAGGGTGCGGGCGTTCACAGCGCGCCCCGGGCGGTGGCGCCGAACAGTCCGCGGGGGCGGACCAGGAGCACGCCGATGAGGATCACGAAGAAGGTCATCG
The DNA here is from genome assembly GCA_963740575.1 of uncultured Actinomycetota bacterium. Taxonomy (GTDB): domain Bacteria; phylum Actinomycetota; class Actinomycetes; order Actinomycetales; family Kineosporiaceae; genus CAVUET01. The sequence goes on from CAVUET010000009.1 coordinate 176,229, forward strand.
CCGCCCACTGCGGTGAGAAGACCGTGGCGACGACGGCCTCGGATGTGGTCACGATGACCGCCGCGATCATCGCGCCACCGACGCTGCCCAGTCCGCCGAGGACCACGATGGACAGCAGGATCGAGATCAGGTCGTAGTGACTACCGGAGTAGAACGGGTAGAGCAGGCCGTACACGGCTCCGGCGACGGCCGCGGTCGCCGCGCCGAGTCCGAACCCGAGGGCCTGAACCCGATGCGTCGCGACCCCGAGCAGCAGGGCGGCGTCAGGGTTCTGCACCGTGGCCCGGATGGCGCGGCCGAAGCGGGTCCTGCGCAGCAGCAGGAATAGCAGGCCCAGGCAGGCCAGCGAGAGCAGGCAGGCCCAGACCCGGACCTGGGTGATCTGGTAACCGGCCACCGTCCAGCTGTTGTTGGCGTAGCTGGTGTTGATGCTGCGGTACGTGGTGTTCCAGACCAGGCTCATGACGCCCTCGAGAAGCAGGGCCACCGCGAAGGTGACCAGGATGCTGAGCTCGGTACGGTCCTCGCGGCGCAGGGGCCGCAGCAGCAGGGTCTCCACGGCGACCCCGAGACCGAACATCACCACGGTGACGATCGGTACCGCGAGGAAGGGGTCGAGCCCGAAGCTGATGAACAGCTGGTAGGCCAGGTACGCGCTGAGGATGACCATCGCGGCCTGCGCGAGGTTGATCACCTTCATGATGCCGAAGATCAGGGTCTGACCGGAGGCCATCAGAGCGAACACGCCTCCGGTCAGAACCCCAAGGATCACGCCTTGGATCAGAGCGTGCATCTACCCGCCCCAGCTGGGCTTGGCGATCGGTGCGGACTGCGCGATGTCGCTCGGGTAGACCGGGACCAGCTTGCCGCTCTGCCACTGGACCAGGTTGTAGTGCCCGCTCGGCTGACCGTACTGGTCCCAGCTCAGGTCGCCGAGGATCGTCGGCCAGGTGCCCTGGTGCAGAGTCGAGATGATCGTCTGGTTGTCGACCTTCCCCGTCTTCGTGGCGACCGCTTCGAGCAGCTGGCCGCAGGCGTAGGCCTCGGCCGCGCTGTCGTCGACGGTGTAGGCGTCGCCGCCATAGGCCTTGATGTAGGCGGCGGTGAACGCGTCGCTGCCCGAGGCCTTCGAACCGGCGAACCAGTCGGCGGAGGAGAAGATGCCGGCCGTGTTGGTCTGCCCCACCTTGCTCGGGAACTCCACCGGGGAGTTGGCGCCGTTGGAGAAGAACACGGACTTCGGGTTGAACTTCAGCTGGACCATGGCCTTCACCTGCGCGTAGGCGTCCAGGGTCTGGCTGCCGCCCACGATCACGTCCGGCTTGGCGCCGGCGGCCTTGGCCACGATCGCCGAGAAGTCCGACTGCTCCGCGGGGTAGACCTGCTTGGAGACGGTCTTGATCCCGGCCGCCTCGAACGCGGTGCGGATCGTCTCGGCGACCGGCTGGGCGAACGGGTCGTCCATCTCGGTGTAGGCCGCGGTCTTCGGCCGCTGCGCCGCGGGCAGGGAGAGGATGTAGTCGGCGAACACCTTGCCCTGGTTGACGACGGCAGCAGGCTGGACGAAGAACAGGTTGTCCAGCTTGAGCGCGAACACCTTGGGCGATCCGCCCGCCGGCTCGATGAACGCGTAGCCGTAGCGGTGCACGACGCCCGCTGCGGGGATGGTCAGCAGGCTGGAGAAGGGGCCGAAGACCAGACTGACCTTGTCCTTGTTGATCAGGTTCTGGTAGTTGGTCACCACCTGCGTCGGGCTGGACGCGTCGTCCACGATCTTCATCTCGACCTTCCGGCCGAGGATGCCGCCCTTGGCGTTCACCGTGTTCGCCCAGAGCTCGTACCCTGCCTTGACCGCCTTGCCGGAATCAGCGAAGTCGCCGGTCAGTGCGACGGATGCGCCGATCACCAGTGGCGCCGCGGACGAGGACGAACCGCCGGACCCGCCCGACCCGCTGGAACTCGAGCCGCAGGCGGCCAGGCCGACAGTCGCGGCGACCAGAGCCGCGAGGGCGATGCCGCTTCGCTTCAACCGCCTGCTGTGAGCCATGATCCGCTCCTTCGTCGCAACGGCTCTGAGGGTGTGCCGGAGTCCCCGTCCGGCTGGCTCGCAGGGTGCAGCCCTCGGGAACAATCGATTGCGGAAGCGTCCCCCCGCGACGAGTGACTGTCAAGGGTGTCGTGCCGCAGAAGGTCAACAAATGCCCGCATCTTGGGGCGCTGTTGATGTCCCCGTGCCGGAGTCACCTGCGGCTCTATCTAGCAAACGATTGTGATTCCGGGGCCTGACAGCAGGCCGTACCCTGTGCGCGTGGAGCGGGTGAAGCTGATCGACGTGGCGCGTGCCGCTGGCGTGCACCCCGGCACGGCCAGCCGCGCGCTCAACCCGGCGACCCAGGGGCAGGTCAGCCTCGAGACGACCCGCCGGGTGGCCCAGGTCGCCAAGCGGCTCGGCTACGTCCCCAACCCGATCGCCCGTGGTCTGCGGACGGCTCGCTCCTACATCATCGGCCTGGTCGTGCCCGACGTGACCAACCCACTGTTCCCGCCGATGGTGCGCGGGGCCGAGCATGTGCTCAGCGCCGCCGGGTACACCCTGGTGCTGACCGATACCGACAACGACGAACTGGCCGAGCGTCGCCAGGTCGAGCAGTTGCGCGCCCGCGGCACGGACGGCTTCATCCTGGCCACGGCGCGCTGGGACGACCCCCTGCTGCAGGCGATCGCCGATCAGGGCATCCCTGCTGTGCTGGTGAACCGGAACACCTCGGGCAGCCGGTTGCCCTACGTCGGCGGGGATGAGCGCACCGGGGTGCACCTCGCCGTCGAGCACCTGGCGGGGCTGGGTCATCGCCGGATCGCGCACCTGGCCGGACCCGTGGACACCTCGACCGGGCGGGAGCGGGCAGCCGCGTTCCGGCAGGCGATGTTGCAGCACGGTCTGCCGACGCCGCGAGCGCTGATCCGCGCCTGCTCCGCCTATACCGAGGCCGCCGGCGAGGCGGCGACCGAGGCCCTGCTGGCCGGTGGGCACGACTTCACCGCCGTCGTCGCAGGCAACGACCTGATCGCGATCGGGGCGCTCAGCATCCTGGCCGGGGCCGGCCTGTCCTGCCCGGGCGATGTCTCCGTGGTGGGGTTCAACGACCTGCCGCTGGTGGACAAGCTGACTCCGGCGCTGACCACCGTCACCCTGCCGTTGCGCGAGATGGGCGTGCTGGCGGCGCAGATCCTCCTGGACCGGATCGACGGCCGCGTACCGGAGAACGGCGTGACGCAGTCGCTGCTCGGGGTCCAGTTCACGGTGCGCGGATCGACGGCCCCGGCCGCCCGCTGACGGCGCCGGTTCCGTCCGGGTAGAGATCCTTCGGGCCCGGCGCTGACCGTCCGGATGCCCTGCTGCCAGCAGACTTCCAGGATCGGGACGCAGCCTGCGCAGCGGGCTGCCAGCCGATCAGGAGGGTGCGGGTGAGCTGCCAGCCGGCGGTGGCGGCGATCAGGCTGCGCCGCCTGCCCGGATCGCCCGCGGGTCTGGCCACGGTCGCGACCGTGCTGCTGTGCGTGCTGTACCTGTACTGGTCCCCGCGTGCGCCTGACCTGGCGGCCCAGGTCGCGCGCGCAGGACTGGTCCGCCGGGCGGGCCTGGTCTGGTGGTGGACGGGCTGGTTCGGCGGCCTGTCGACGGCCACCTACAGCGTGCTGACCCCGGCGTTGATGGCCTGGCTGGGCGTGCAGGCGGCCGGCGTGGCGTCGGCCGCGCTCGGCGCGCTCGGGACGGCCCGTCTGGTCGAGGGGATGCGCCGGCCCCGGCTCGGCGCGATCAGCTTCGCTGTGGCGCAGGCGGCCGACCTGTTCGCCGGACGGGTGACCTTCGGGATCGGCCTGGCGGTGGCCGTCTGGGCGCTGGTCGCACTCCGCCGGGGCCTGCTCGTCACGCTGTTGCTGGCCTCGGCCAGCTACCTGGCCAGCCCGCTCGCGGGGCTGTTCCTCGGCATCGTGCTGGTGGCCGTCGCGTTGCTGGACCCCGCGCGGCGCAGGCGTTCGCTGCTGGCCGCGGGCGGGGTGCTCGGGCTCGCGGTAGGCATGGCGGTGCTGTTCCCGGGCACCGGAATGATGCCGTTCACCCTGGCCGATGCGGCGCTCGCGATCGCCTCCTGCGCTCTGGTGGCCCTGGTGTGCCCGGTGCGAATGGTCCGGCTGACGGCGGTCCTGGTGGCGTCGGTCTGCCTGGCGCTGCTGGTCGTTCCCGGCCCGATCGGCACCAACATCACCCGCCTGGGCTGGGTCTGCGGCGTTCCCATCGTCGTGACCTGCTCACCGCTGCCCCGTCGCCGCCTGGTAGCGGTGGTGACCCTGCTCGGCAGCTGGCCCGCGGCCGACCTGGCCGTCCAGCTGTCGTCGTCGCATGCCCCCTCGACCCTGCCCGCGTACTACGCTCCGCTGGCCGCGCACCTGGCCGGGGACGCCGCCCTGACGGGGGCCCCGCCGGCCGGGTCCCGGGTGGAGGTCGTCGACACGGTGAACCACTGGGCCTCGGCGTACCTGTCCTCCTTCCCGCTGGCCCGAGGCTGGGACCGGCAGGCCGACGTGGCCGACAACCCGATCTTCTACGGGCCGGGACTGCTCACGGCGAGCAGTTACCAGGCCTGGCTGCGCCAGCTGGCGGTGGGCTGGGTCGCCGTGCCCTCCGCGCCGCTGGACTACGCGGCCGTGCAGGAGGCTGCGCTGATCCGTTCGGGGCCGCCTTATCTCGACCCGGTCTGGTCCAGCGCGCAGTGGCGGCTCTACCGGGTCAGGGATCCGGCACCGCTGACCGTCGGGGCGCAGCTGATCCGGTCCGACCCGGCCGGGCTGACCGTGATGACCCCGGGACCGGCGACGGTGTCGATCAGGGTGCGCTGGTCGCCGTACCTGACCGTGGTCGACCCTTCGACGGGGGCGATCGTGCCCGCCTGCGTCTCGGATACCGGTGGCTGGCTCGAGGTCGTGGTGCCTCGCCGTGGCCGCTACGAGATCACCAGTCGGGTCGATCCCGCGCGCCGGCTCGCCGTCGCGGGTGAGGCCTGCGACGCTGCCACGGATGCGCGCTGACCGGCGGCCCGGGGACGGACGTGCGGCACGTGGCGGGAGCCGTCTCGTCGCGGCACTGGCCGTGGTCGCGGCCTGCGCCGGATGCGGTGGCGGGGGTGGCGCGAGGGCTGCGACCCCGCCGTCCCCGTCCGGCACGACGGGTTCGGCCACGGCGTCCACCGGCGAAGGCCCCACCGGCACCCCGTCGACGCCACCGGGATCGCCGTCCAGCTCGGCTGCGGTCACCTGCCCGCAGCGGGTCCTGGCCCGGCTCAGCGACGAGCAGCTGGTCGGGCAGCTCTTCATCGTCGGGATTCCGGCGACGGGCACGGCGGCGACCGATCTCGGCGCCCGGACCGCCGCGGGGGTGCGGGCGGGCGGCTACATCCTCTACGGCGGCAGTGATGCAGGCGTGGCGCACCTGAGGTCGCTCAGCTCGGCCCTCACCGCGCGGCTGTCCGCCCGGGCGTCCGGGATCCGGCCGTTCGTTGCCGCTGACCAGGAGGGCGGGCAGATCCAGACCCTGTCCGGCCCGGGCTTCTCGGCGATCCCCTCGGCCCTGACCCAGGGCGGCTGGAGCCTGGTCCGGCTCACGGCGGCGGCGCAGGACTGGGGCGCAGACCTGCGGCGGGCGGGCGTGAACGTGGACTTCGCGCCGGTGTTGGACGTCGTCCCGGCGCAACTCGGCAGCGCGAACCAGCCGATCGGGCGCTACGACCGCCAGTTCGGATCGACGCCCGCCGTGGTCTCGGCCCACGGGGTGGCCGTCCTGCGCGGGCTGCAGTCCGCCGGGGTGATGCCCACCGCCAAGCACTTCCCGGGCCTCGGTCGGGTGATCGGTAACACCGACGTGACCGCGGGCGTGACCGACACGCAGACCACCCCGAGAGATGCCTACCTCGCGCCGTTCCAGGCGGCGGTCCAGGCCGAGGTGCCCTTCGTGATGGTGTCCTCGGCCGTCTACCAGCGGATCGATCCCGGGACGCCCGCGGTGTTCTCCCCGGCGGTGATGTCCCTGCTGCGGCAGCGCCTGCACTTCGGCGGGCTGATCGTCTCGGACGACCTCGGTGCGGCGAAGCAGGTGGCAGGAGTTCCTGCGGCCGAGCGTGCGATCCGCTTCCTGCGGGCCGGAGGACAGGTGGTGGTGGCGGTCAAGCCGCCTGCCGTCGCCGCCGCGATGGCCGCCGGGGTGCTGGACGCGGAACGCCACGACGCGGCGCTGCGCGCCACCGTCCGCGCAGCCGCTCTCGCGGTGCTGGAACGGAAGCAGCGCGCCGGGCTGCTCACCTGCTGACCCGCGCGCTCACGAGCGGGGCCAGCCGCCGAGCGCGACGACCTCACCGGAGGCGGTGACCAGCCGGGCCGCGACCCCGAGCCCGGCCAGCCAGCTCCGGGCGGCCAGGCCGCGGACCATCGCCGCGGTGGTGAGGATGTTGGCGTCCAGACACGAGTCCGCCGCGACCGTGACGGTGCGCCAGACCGGCTCGGCCGGAAGCTGCGTGACGGGGTCGAGGATGTGGTGCACCGGCTGCCCCGCGTGCATCCAGGCCCTGCGGATCGTGCTCGACGTGGCCACGGCCGACCCTGAGGCCAGCGCGATCTTGGCCTCCGGCTGCCCGGTGCCGTCGCTGACCAGGATCCGCCATCCACCGTCTGGTGCGGGCCCGGCCGTGGCGATGTCCCCGCCCAGGCTGACCAGCGCGCCAGTGCCGAGCTTCGTGCTGACGGCGGCCGCGCACAGGTCAGCGGCTCGCGCCTTGGCGGTGGCGCCGAGATCGAGACCGATCCCCTCCGGGACGGTCAGGGTGAGCCGGTCCAGCCGGACGTCACGCCAGCTGGCCCGCCGCTGCACCACGATCCGTGGCGCCGTGCGGGTGACGCTCTCGCCGGCGGCCGTACCGCCGGTGGCGTCGGTGCGGGCCAGCAGGCTGACGTCACGGTCGTAGCCGACGGCCGCCAGCGCCGTCCCGAGGGTGGGATCCACGTCGCCGCCCGTCCGTGCCGCAGCCCCCAGGCCGGCCAGCACCAGATCGGCCAGCAGCGGGCTGACCTGTCGAGGCCGGCCCGCGTCGCGGTTGGCCCGGGAGAGCTCCGAGTCCTCACGGAACCGGCTGGCCGCGCGATCCACGTCGGCGAGGATTCCGGTGATCAGCTGGTATGCCTCGTCCAGCCGTCCCGGGTCGAGCACCACGAGCCGTGCCGTCGTGCTCCAGAGCGGCCACTCGGCCGAGTCCGGGGCGTCCTGCACGGCCGCGAGAGGCGCCGGTCGCAGGTCCGCCGGTGCGCTGGCACCCATCTCAGGACCCCGAGGTCGTGGCCTGGGTACCGCCGCTGGTCGAGGACACCGAGCCGCTCGTGCCGGTCGACGAGGACGAGGACGACGAGCCGCTGGACGATGACGAGCCGGACGATGACGAGCCGGACGAGGACGTGCCCGTGGTGGACGCGGATGCGCTGGTCGACGAGGTCGTCAGGGCGGCCACCGCGGCCAGGCCCGCCGTGCCGATCACCGAACCCGCCACGATGGCCGCTGTCGCAGAGCGCACGCGGCGCCTGCCCCGCTCCCGGGTGTTCATGAAGTGCTCCTTCTGGTCGATTCCGCCGTGCCTGACAGACCTGAGCCTCCAGGCGGGCCCTGGCCCGGATCTGTTTCTGTGCTGTGCGGCCGCTGTGGAACCGGGACGTGGGTACCGTCACAGCCGATCGTCCGGGGCGCGCCGCGGGGGCGGGCTCGTAGGCTGATAGCCGTGTTCGTGGCGGTTCAGGATGCGGCCAGGACGAGCCGATGTCACAGGTATGGGGGCCCAGGGCATGTCTGACTGCGGCAACGGCCGGTGCGGCGGTCCTGACCCGTTGGCCTACGCGCCTGCGGGTCCGAGCAGCGCCGTCGCCGCAGACGCCGACCACGACCACGCCGACCACGACCACGCCGACCACGACAACGCCGACCACGACCACGGGGTCGGGCCCGGTGCCGACATCCGCTACCTGACGATCGCGCTCGCGCTCATCGTCGCGTTCATGCTGGCCGAGGTCACCGCTGCCCTGCTGAGCGGATCGCTCGCGTTGCTCGCCGACGCGGGCCACATGCTGACGGACGTGGCGGCGCTGGGCGCGGGCGTCTGGGCCGCCCGGTTGGCCGCGCGCCCGGCGAGCGAGGCTTGGACGTACGGGCTGAAGAGGGCGGAGATCCTGACGGCGGCCGTGAACGGGGTCAGCCTGGCCGTGGTCGCGGTGGTGATCGTGGTCCAGGCCATCGGCAGGCTGCTACACCCGGCCTCTGTGGCGGGCGGGGTGGTCCTCAGCGTGGCCTTGGTGGGCGTCGTGGTGAACATCCTGGCGACGCTGGTGCTGGCGCGGGCCGACCGGACTCGGCTGAACGTGCGGGGGGCGTTCGCGCATCTCCTGACCGACCTGTACGCCTTCCTCGGCGCGGCCGGAGCCGGCCTGGTGATCATGCTGACGGGTTGGCTGCGCGCGGACCCGCTGGCGTCGCTGGCGGTCGCCGCGCTGATGGCCCGCGCCGCCTGGGGGCTGCTGCGGGACTCGGGACGGATCCTCCTGCAAGCCGTACCGGATCACGTCGACCTCGCCGAGGTGAGAGTGCATCTGGCCCGGGTCGATCACGTCGTGGACGTGCACGACCTGCACGCCTGGACGATCACCTCGGGGCTGCCCACCCTGACGGTGCACATCGTCGTCGACGACCACTGTTTCGCCTCGGGTCACGCGCCGCTGATCCTGGACCGCGTTCAGGCCTGCCTGGAGGGTCACTTCGACGTCGGTCACTCCACGGTGCAACTCGAACCGGCTGCCCATGCGGCGCACGAGCCCGGCCGCCACTCCTGACCGCCTGAGTGCCTGCCTGCCATAGTGCCCGGGTGACACCCGTGCTTCCTCCGGTGTGGGAGGACCTTGACTACCTGTCGCCGATGTCGCGGCAGCGGTCCGGCGAGCTGGCGGCCTTTGTCGGTGGGATCGGGAACGGGTTGGTCGCGGACATCGGCTGCGGCTGGGCGGAGCTGCTGCTGCAGACCCTGGCCGAGAATCCGGGACTGCACGGGTTCGGGATCGACCAGGACCCTGACAAGATCGCTCACGCCCGCGCGAACGCCGGCGCCCGCGATCTGGGCGAGAGGGTCGAGTTCGTGGTCGCCGACGCTGCAGCGGTCGTGCTGCCGGTCGCCACGGCGGCGATCTGCATCGGTGCCAGCCAGATCTGGGGCAACGTGGACCCAGGCGCCCTCGATTACGCGGCGGCGTTGACTGCGTTGCGGGCCGTGGTTCCCCAGGGCGGGCGCCTGGTCTATGGGGAGGCCATCTGGACCCGCCCGCCGACCTCCGCCGCGACCGCCGCGTTGGGCGGGGTTCCCAGCGAGTTCCTGAGCCTGGCCGAACTCGTCGAGCTTGCTGAAGCCCACGGATTCCGGCCCTTCCGGATCGGCGAAGCCACGATCCAGGAGTGGGACGCGTTCGAGTCCGGATACAGCTGGGGGTACCAGAAGTGGCTGATGAGCCACCCCCCGACCCACCCCGAGCACGCTGACGTCCAGGCGCAGGCCGACGAGCACCGTCGCCGCTGGCTGTCCGGCTACCGGGGGATCCTCGGCATGGCCTATCTCAACCTCATCGCCGACTAGGAGCGTGGGTCGGTAACCCGTTCGGCGGGGGTGGTGGCGGCGGTGCCGGGGGTCGGGGCGGAGCGTGGGCCTTGGGGGCTGGCGGGGGCCTGCTGAGGCGTTCGAGGGGCCGGGAATCGGTTGGTGGGAGATGGGAGGCTGGGCCGGGGGTCTGGCCGAGGGCCGGTTCAGGGGGTCGTCAGGTCGGCCAGGCCCGGGACACCGAGGTGGGCGTGGAGTTTGCGCAGGTTGTGGCAGGCGGCCAGGAGTAGCCATTCGCCGCGGGCTGCGTCCAGTCCGCGGAGGAGGAGGTGTTGGGCGTTCTGCAGGGTGGCCATCTGCCCGAACACCGGCTCCACGATGGCCTTGCGTCGGGCGTAGGCCGCTCGTCCGGGTTTGGTGCGTAGCTTGCGTGCCATCCGCTGCCGGCGGGTGGCGTTCTTCGGGATCCTCCCGCGCGGTGCGGGCGGGACCGGCTCGTCGTGGCTGGTGCGGCCGGTGGCGATGAAGAACTCGGTCCCGGTCTGGGCAGTCAGGTCGGCCAGCTGGGCGAGGTTGTCGTCGCTGCAGTACCCGGCGTCGGCCAACACCTGCCCGGGTGCGGTTCCGGTGTTGGTGGTGGCTTGTTCGGTCATCGGGATCAGGTTGGCGACGTCAGCGGCGCACTGGCCCAGGCCGGTCGCGATGATCACCTGGTGGTCGGCGTCGACGACGGCCTGAGCGTTGTAGCACTGGTGGAACGACCCGTCGGACGTCTTCATGATCCGTGAGTCGGGGTCGGTGAAGTTGCGCTGTGCTTTCGGTTTGGGCACCGCCTTGTCGGCCGCGGCCGCGGCGGCGGCGGCGGCGCGTTCGGCGACGGTGTCCTCGTCGGCGCCCTGACGGCGAGCGAGGTCGGCGGCGTGCTCGCCCGCCGCAGCGGCGGCCTCGGCCTCCAACGCGGCCTTCGCTTGGCGGATCTTGGCCAGCCGGTCGGTCGTGCGGCGCAGGTCCGGGGGCAGGTCGTCGTCCCTGCCATGCCGGCCGTAGGCGGCGTCCTCGGCCTTGTCGACCGCTTCGGCGTCGTACAACATCGCCGACACCTCCTCCGCCAGGGCCTTCTCCCGGGTGGTCATCCGGGCGTAGCTCATCGCCTTGCGCCGGGAGGCGTTCGCGCGGACCTTGGTGCCGTCCAACGCGACCTGCCCCAGCCGGACCATGCCCGCGGCTTGGCACAACGCCAACGCCTGGGTGAACAGGTGCCCCAACGCGGACAGGTGCCGCTTGCGGAACCGGGCGATCGCCCGGTAGTCCGGGCCGGCACCGGCGGCCAGCCACCGGAACGCCACCACATCGCTGCACGCCTTCTCGATCTTGCGGGAGGACCGGACCCCGGTGCAGTACCCGTAGATCAGCAGCCGGACCATCAACCGCGGGTCGTACGGCGGCCCACCCCGCGACTCGGTGTACTTCGCGCGGATCCGCGACAGGTCCAGATGCTCATCCACCAGATCGGCGACGAACCGGGCCAGGTGATCCGCTGGCAGCCACTCATCCAGCGACGGCGGCAACAACAAGATCTGGTCCGGGTCGAACGCCCGGAACCTCTTGTCCACCGGCAGCTTCAGCTCCCCGGGAATGCCCCCAACACCCGGCGCCAGCGCCAACTCGAACAGGCCCTCGTCGTCCCGATCACCAGCCACACCAGATGATCCCGCCAAACCGGACACCCGCGAAGCACCCCACCTCACGTGTTACCGACCCACGCTCCTAGGCGCGTCCCGATGCGGTGAGAGATCATTCCCGCATGGCCGGCTACGCGATGCTGCTCCTGCCGTCGGTGAACCGCGTCTACGCCGATGCCGCGTCCGCGCTCGGACTGGCGGAACTCGAGGTGTTCAATCGCGGCGCGCTCGCGGGTCGGCTCACGGACCTGGCCGCGGACGCGATCGGCGGCGTCCCGTACCTCACCTTCAGGTGCGCGCAGCTCACGGCCCGGGACGCGGCGATGCTGGCGAACCTGTCCTGCGGCTACGCGCTGTTCGAGCGCGACGGTGGCCTGCTCCGGCCGGTCGCGCTGAAGCCCCCCGACCGGTTCGACACCGATCTGATCACCATCCAGAAGTACGTGGGCAAGACCAACGAGCAGTTCACCAAGCTGCTGCTCAACGTGACCCTGCTGTCGTCCGACTTCGGCACGCAACTGCTGGACCGCGCATTCAGCGTGCTGGATCCTCTCTGCGGGCGCGGAACCACGCTGAACCAGGCACTGATGTATGGGTTCGACGCCTCCGGCCTGGACGTCGACACCAGGGACGTCGAGGCCTACGCCGGGTTCATCCAGCGCTGGCTCAAGGACAAGCGCCTCAAGCATCAGGCGAGTTACGGTCCTGTCCGCAGGAACAGGCAACTGGTCGGACGCCGGCTGCAGGTCTCGTTCGCGGCCGCCAAGGAGGACTACCGGGTCGGCCGCCTACAGCACCTTGACGTGGTCAACGCCGACACCACCCGCGCGGCGGAGTTCTTCGCGGCCAAAGCCTTCGACCTCGTGGTGGCCGATGCTCCGTACGGGGTCCAGCACGGCAGCCGAACCTCGGCGAAGTCCCTGACCCGCAGTGCGCTGGATCTGTTCTCCGACGCGGTTCCGGTCTGGGCGAGGCTGTTGCGCGACGGCGGCGCGATCGGGCTGGCCTGGAACACGCTGGTCACCCGGCGTGAGGATGCGGTCGGGGTGCTCGCAGCGTCGGGCCTGGACGTGCTGTCCGGCGGGCCGTACCAGAGCTTCCGGCATCGGGTCGACCAGGCGATCGTTCGGGACATCCTGATCGCGCGCAAGAGCACAATTCGTGATATCGGGATGGGCTGACACGCCATCCCGGGCAAGCCCGCGCGAGATTGGTGGCCGGGTGACGGGCGGGGTGGAACCGACCGGCCGCCCGCCACCCGCACTACCATTGCGCCTCAGGCTGATCGCGAGCGCCACCCGAAATGACCATGTAGCGCAATCGTTACGGTCGGCGGCCGTGCCCCCGGAGCCTGACGATCTCGGCAGCCGGGGGAGTTCAGCGGTCCTTGAGGAACAGCTCGACCACGGGCACCTGGACGTCCGGACGCCGGACCGGCAGCCACAGGGTGAGGCTGTCGGCTCCCATGCCGGGCTGCGCGGTCATCGCCGACTCGTGCTCGGACGGAAGCACCTCGAAGCGCACTTGCGACGCGTCGTGCAGGAACTGGGCGTACTCCACCCGCCCGGCAAGACCCGGCAGGTGCACGGCTTCGAACGGCCACGCAAACAGGTGCAGGTACAACCGGTTCCCGCGCTGGGTATATCGGCAGTCGCCCGGTGCCTGGAACGTGCTCGGACCTGCGCCGTGGATGGCGCGCGCGTGCCGGCGCATCCAGCGGCCGATGACGGCCAGGGTGTCCAGGGCCACCGGGTCGAACTCGCCGCGCCCGGTCGGGCCGACGTTGAGCAGCAGGTTGCCGTCCTTGGAGACGGTGTCGATGAGCATGCGCACCAGCAGATCCGGCGACTTGGCATCGGTGTTGTCCCGGTCGTAGCCCCAGCTGCCGTTGATCGTCTGGCATGCCTCCCACGGCACGGGCACGCCGTCCCGCGTCGGCGGTTGCGCCGGCTGGTACTGCTCCGGGGTGACGAAGTCTCCCGGGATGCCGAGCCGGTCGTTGACCAGGATGCCCGGCTGCAGCCGCCGGACCATCGCCAGCAACTCCTCGCTGCCCCAGTCGGACGGGCCCTTGCCCCCCCAGACAGGAACCCCCTCGTGCACGTGCTGGGCGTACGAGAAGTCCAGCCACAGCTCCTCGATCGGCCCGTAGCGGGTGAGCAGTTCCTGCACCTGCGCGTGCAGGTAAGTGCGATAGACGGCCATGTCACGGGCCTGCGCACCGGCCAGCGCGCCCGGGTGGTCGCGCAGCGGGTGCAGCCCGTCCAGCGGGAAGTGCGGGTGGTGCCAGTCGATCAACGAGTAGTAGAGGCCGAGCCCGAGCTCACGCTCGCGCAGCGCGTCGACGATCGGGCCGATCAGGTCCCGGCCCCACGGCGTGTGCGTGACGCAGTAGTCGGTGTGCGCGCTGTCCCACAGACAGAAGCCCTCATGGTGCTTGGTGGTCACGACCGCGTACCGCATGCCGGCATCGGCAGCCGCGGATACCCACAGCTCCGGGTCGAAGAGGTCGGGCTCGAAGTGGTCGAAGTAGTGCTGGTACTCGGCGTCGGAGGTGCGTTCCCGGTGCCGCATCCATTCGTTCCTCGCTGCGGCCGAGTACAGGCCGAAGTGCAGGAACAGGCCGAAACGTCTCTCCCGAAGTCTTTCCAGTGCGGCTCGGCGGTCGGTGTCCACCTGGTCCTGAACGGTCACGGCGCCTCCTGTTCGGGTCGTCCGGCAGCCAGATCAGCCAGCACGCCGAAATGATCGCTGGGGAAGGTGCTCCCCACCGGCCGATGAAAGGCCAGCCGGGGTGACTCGGGGCGGCCGCGCCCGTCCTCGGCAGGGCCACGGACCAGGATGTAGTCGATCCGGCGGGCGTGCTCATGACCGCCCGCCGCGTGCGGGTTGGCCGGATCGTAGGTGTAGCCGGGACCGCGGCCACCGTAGCGCCAGGCGTCCGCGAACCGGACGCTGACACCGTCGACGACGGCCAGGCCGGTCAGGAAGCGGAGCTCGTCGGAGTCGGGTTCAGCGTTCAGGTCCCCGAGCAGGATCGCCGGAAACGCCTGCGGCGCAGCATCTTCGGCCGAGAGGGGAGCGAGCTCGGCCATCACCTCGACCAGGCGACGAACCTGCCGGACGCGACCGGCCCCGGCGTCAAGCCGCCAGGCGAGATGCGTGACGAACACCGGGACCAGGCCACACGGCGCGTCCACCAGGCAGAACAGCACCGAGCGCGGCTCGTCACCGTCCACGTCCGGCAGGGGAACGCACTCCTGCCGCAGCACCGGATAGCGGCTGAGCAGGGCGTTGCCGAAACCACGCTCGGCTCCGTCCGGTCCGGCGCCCTGGTGTGACGGCCCGAAGGTGACCCTCATGCCCGCGGGCTCGGCCAGGCTGTCCACCTGCGTGGCCGTGCCGTCGGGCAGCGCTGCCACCTCCTGAAGGCCGACCAGGTCGGGCCGGATCCGGTTGAGCCAGGAGGAGGTGGCAGCTGCTCGGGACGGCCAGTCGGCCGATTGGTGCCAGATGTTCAGCGTCGCGACCCGAAGCCGGCCGGGGCTCGCAGCCGTCATCCGCGGACCGCGCCCTTGGTGGCGTCGGCGATGAAGTTGCGGGCGAAGAGGGCGAAGATGACCAGCAGGGGCACGATGGCCACGAGCGCGCCGGCCATGACCATCGCGTAGTCCTGGCGCCGTGTCCGACATTGAGCTGAGAGAGCGCCACCTGCAGGGTCACCTTGCTCGGGTCGACCAGCACGATCAGCGGCCAGATGTAGTCGTTCCAGGCGCCGACGAAGGTGTAGATCCCCAGGAACGCCAGGCCCGGGCCGGATCGTCGGCAGGGCGACGTGCCAGTACTGGCGCAGGAAGCCGCAGCCGTCGAGCAGGCGGCGTCGAGCAGCTCGTCCGGTACCGCCCCGCTGATGTACTGGCGCATCCAGAAGATCCCGAACGCGTTCGCGGCGGCGGGGACGATGAGCGCCTTCAGGCTGCCGACCCAGCCCAGCTTGACCATGATGACGAACTCGGGGATGAAGGCCAGCTGCGTGGGCAGCATGAACAGCAGGATCAGCAGCCCGAACAGCGCCCGCTTGCCCGGGAAGTCGAACTTGGCGAACGTGAACGCGGCCAGCGAGTCGAAGAAGAGCACGAGCAGGGTGACGCTGACGGCCACGATCAGGGTGTTGAGCATCGAGCCGAAGAAGTCGACGTTGTCCAGCACATGACGGATGTTGACGATCAAGTGCGTGCCCGGGATCAGCTTCGGCGGGTACCGGTCACGTCGCGGCTGGTGTTCGTGGCCATCACCACGAACCAGTAGAACGGGAAGAGCGAACACCAGCACGCCCACCCAGAGCGAACTGTGGAGGGCGATGGCCCGCACCCGCCTCGGTGTCATACCCGCCCCTCTCAGCGCTCGCGGCGCGCGACGAGGCGCCAGTTGATCACGGCGAAGACCAGGATGATGAGGAAGGCCGCCCACGCGATGGCCGCGCCGTAGCCGTAGTCGTGATTGTCGAACGCCTGGTGGTAGAAGTAGAGAATCATGGTCAGGCCGGCGCTGGCCGGGCCCGCCGGAGTCGGGATTGGTGGCCGCGTTGCTGCCGAAGAGCACCTGCGGCTCGGTGAAGCTCTGCATCCCGGTGATCGTGGAGACGACGACGGTGAACAGGATGATCGGGCCGCAGCAGCGGGACGGTGATCCGGAAGAAGGTCTGCACCGGCCCGGCGCCGTCGATCTTGGCCGCCTCGTACAGATCCGTCGGGATCGCCTGCAGGCCGGCAAGGTAGATGATCGCGTTGTAGCCGGTCCACTGCCAGGTCATCAGCAAGGCGATGACGATCTTGATCGCCCACGGGTTGGTCAGCCAGGGGCACTGCGGCAGGTGCAGCCACTGCAGAACGGCGTTGGCGAGGCCGAACTGGGCTGAAGACGGCGAAGAAGAAGATCGCGACGGCGACCAGCGAGGTGACGTTGGGGATGAAGAAGGCGACCCGGTAGAAGCTGACCAGGCGGGTCGTCGAGTGCAGCATCACCGCCAGGACCAGCGCGAGGAACAGCATGGGCACTGTGGACAGCACCCAGATGATGAAGGTGTTCCGTACCGACAGCCAGAATGTCGGGTCCTGACATGAGATAGCGGAACTGCTGCAGCCCGACGAACTGCATGTCGCCGAGCCCGTCCCAGCGCTGGAACGCGAGGTAGAAGGAGAACAGCACCGGGCCGAGGAAGAACACTCCGAAGATCAGGAAGAAGGGGGAGATCGCCAGGTACTGCCGCCAGTACGAGAGCACACCTCGGCGGTGGGCCCGGCCAGATCGTGGCGCACGGGTCCCGCCGCGATCGGCGGGTGTCGCGGCGGGACCCGTGCGCGCTCGCAACACTGTCAGTTCACTCCTTGCCGCTGGGCGATCTGCTTCGCCTGGCTGACCGCGTCGGCGAACCGCCTTCTCGGGGTCCTTGCCCGTCTCGACATTCGTCAGCTCGGCGTAGTAGGGGGCGGACACGGCGGCGTCGGCAGGGGCCTCGTAGGCTACCGGGATCTTCTGCGCCTGCGGTCCGAACACGTCGATCGTCTTCTGGCCGCCGAAGAACGGGTCCGCCGGTGGTCAGCGCGGGCAGCGTGTACGCGTCCGGGGTGGCCGGGAAGAGCGCAGCGTCGGTGAAGCCACGGGCCTCGTTGTCCGGGCTCGAGCAGCCAGGTGATGACCTCGAAGGCAGCCTCGGGGTTGCTGGCAGGACTTCGGGATCGCCAGGAACGAGCCGCCGATGGTTGGCCGGGCCGCCCGGGTTCGGCGCCACCCGCCACTTGCCGGCCTGTCTGCGGCGCGGCGTCGCTGATGTCCAGCGCATGCCAGGCGGCACCGACTTCGGTGGCCAGGGTGCCGTTGCCGATCGCCTGCGTTCCAGCTGTCGTCGTTGATCTTGGCGTCGATGCCGAGCGTCAGGGCCTTGACCGAGGTGTCCCAGGCCGTGCGGATGTGGTCCTGGTCGCCGATGAAGTGGTTGTTCGTCGTCGATGAACCGGGTGGTGCCCTGGCCGATGATCAGGCTGAAGATGGAGCCGATGTTGTTGATCAGGAACGACTTCGGCAATGCCTTGTGGATCCGTTGGCCCACCTCGAAGTAGCCGTCCCAGGTGGCCACCAGCGGAGCGATCTGGGCCGGATCGGTCGGCAGACCGGCCTTGGCGAAGAGGTCCTCGCGGTAGTACAGCCGGTCGGGCCGATGTCGATCGGGAAGCCGATGAGCTTGCCGTCCTTCGAGGTGGCCTGCTTCCACTTCCAGTCCAGGTACTGCGAGTGCGATCTTGTCGGCGCCGAGCGTGTTGAGGTCGACGAACCGGTTGGCGTTGGGCAGGAACGACGCGATGTCCTCGCCCTTGATGCCGGTGATGTCGGGCACGAACTTGCCGCCGGCCATCGTGGTGAGCAGCTTCTGCTTGAAGTCGCCGCCGATCTTCTGCGGCCTTCAGGTGATACGTGGGGAAGTGCGTGACGGCGTCGGCGACGACCTTGTCGCTCAGACCGCCGCCCCAGTACCACATGCTCAGGGTCGTCGTCTTCGAGCCACTGCCGCTGCTGCTCGAACCGCAGGCGGCTGTCGCACCGACTGCCGTTCCCGGCAACTCCCAGCATTCCGAGTTGGAGCATCCGCCTGCGAGACAGTTCCATCGAGTCCTCCTACGGTGAGGTCCTAGCGGTCGGTGAGATCCGGGCCGTGGGCAACCGTGGCCTCGGGCGGGGCGTGGACCGGGACGAGCTCGTCCAGGAAGCCGTACTGGGCAAGGGTTTCCCGGTCCGCGAAGGGTTGCTGCGCGCGCCACCACGCGGCGATCTCCGGCCAGCCGGGCGCTGCCGGGGCGCCGCCGGGCCGCTGGACCGACAGCGCCGCGGCCAGGTTGGCGAAGCGCAGCCGCTCGGCCAGCGGCCAGCCGGCGAGGGTGGCCGGCGACCAGGCTCGCGCCGAAGACGTCCCCGGCGCCGGTGGGGTCGACCACCGGCACCGGGAGGGCCGGCGACGCGGCGCCTGTTCGCCGGTGTCGGACGTCGATCGCGATCGCACCGTCGCCGCCGCAGGTGACGACGGCGAGCGGGACCAGGTCGGCCAGCTCGAGCCAGCGCGGCCTCGCGGCGTGCCGGTCCGGGTGTAGGCCATCGCCTCGTCGGCGTTGGGCAGGAAGGCGTGGCAGCCGGGCGAGCTGGTCGAGCAGGGCGGACGGCCACTGCTCCGAGGGGTCCCAGCCGACGTCGGCGAAGATCAGGCTGCCGCGCGGCGCGTGCGCGGGCCAGCCACGTGGCGGGCTCCGGTCCGAGGTGCACGACCACGGCCGCGGGCCGGGCGGCGGCTCGCCGATCAGCTCGTCCAGGCGTACCGGCGGGGGCGCGGCCGTGGGTGACCAGCGCGCGGTCGCCGTCGTAGGCGAGCGAGACGGTGACCGGGGTCGGCCAGCCGGAGAACCGGGCCGGGACCGGGAGAGGTCGACGCCCTCGGCTCGGCCAGCGTGCTGCCAGCAGACGTCGCCGAGTGCGTCGTCGCCGAAGGCGGCCGCCAGAGAGGTCGCGCAGGCCGAGCCGGCTCAGCGCCGACGGCGAAGTTGGCGATGCCGCCGGGCCCGCAGCCGATGCCCGTGCGTCCAGACCTCGGTGCCGGGCGTCGGGCGGCTGCCGCAGCCCGGTGAAGACCAGGTCGAAGAAGAGCAGGCCGGACAGGAGGACGTCGGTGGGCGGGCGGATAGCCCCGTCACGGGGCTGTCTGCCTCGCGCTCACTGTGACCACCGTTCGTCGCCGCGCGGAACCTGCTCATGTCTGCATGATGCTGCTCCTCGTGAGCGAGTTTGGCAAGAGTCGTGCAGAAAACGGCATGGAAATGATTGACGTTTGAAGGGTATGGTCGCTGACATGCTCGCCGATCGACGACATGAACTGATCCTCCGGGCCCTGCGCGCGGACGGTCCCGCGACCGTCACCGTGCTCGCCGAGACAGCTGGGTGTCAGCCAGGCGACGATCCGGCGTGACCTCTCCAGCTGGAGGAGGAGGGCCTGCTCAAGCGGGTCTACGGCGGGGCGGTCCCGATCGTGGACGGGGACGACCCGTTCGCCGACGTGGCCGACGGTCCGGGTCGGCGGAGAAGGACGCCATCGCGCATGCGCTGCGCCGAGCTGGTCCAGGACGGCGAGACCGTCCTGCTCGACATCGGCACCACCGCGCACCGGATCGCCCGGCAGCTGCACGGCCGGGCCCTCACCGTGATCACCAGCAACCTGGCCGTCTACGAGGAGCTGCAGGACGACAGGACATCCAGCTGATCCTGCTCGGCGGCGTGCGTCCGGCGTGACTACCGCTCCCTGGTCGGCTTCCTCACCGAGGACAACCTGCGCCAGGTGCACGCCGACTGGCTGTTCCTCGGCACCAGCGGGGTGCGGCCCGGACGGCCAGGTGATGGACACCACGGTCGTCGAGGTGCCGGTCAAGCGGGCCATGATCGCCGCCAGCGACAAGGTCGTCCTGGTCGCCGACGCGGCGAAGTTCCCCGGCACCGGGATGGCCCGGGTCTGCGGCCCCGAGGACCTGGACGTCGTGGTGACCAACGCGCCGGCTGGACCCGGCGACGCGGCGTGGCGCTCGAGCGAGGCGGGGGTGCAAGGTGATCGAGGTAGTGGACGGCGTGAAGCTGACGATTCTGGGCGGCGGCGGCTTCCGGGTCCCGCTGGTCTACCGGGCGCTGCTCGCCGACCACGCCGAGGGCCGCGTCACCCACGTGACCCTGCACGACCTGGACGCCGGCGCGGCTGGCCGCCATCGGCCGGGTGCTCGCCGAGCAGGCCGCGCGGATCGCCGGACGCCCCCGAGGTCACCGCCACCACCGACCTCGACGAGGCGCTGCCCGGCGCCGACTTCGTCTTCTCCGCGATCCGGGTCGGCGGCCTCGCAGGGCCGCGCGGTCGACGAGCGGGTGGCGCTGCGACGAGGGCGTGCTCGGCCAGGAGACGGTCGGCGCGGGCGGCATCTCGTACGGCCTGCGCACGCGTCCCGGTCGCCGATGCGACATCGCCCGGCGCGTCGCGCCGGCTCGCCCCGGACGCCTGGGTCATCAACTTCACCAACCCGGCCGGCCTGGTCACCGAGGCGATGTCCCGCCACCTCGGCGACCGGGTCATCGGCATCTGCGACTCGCCGGTCGGGCCTCGGCCGCCGGGTCGCCGCGCGCGCTGGGCGTCGACCCCGCGCGCGCCTGGCTCGACTACGTCGGGCTCAACCACCTCGGCTGGCTGCGCGGGCTGTGCGCGTCGACGGCCGCGACGTGCTGCCGCGGCTGCTCGCCGACGACGCCGCGCTGGGCTCCTTCGAGGAGGGCAAGCTGTTCGGCGCCGACTGGCTGCGCACGCTCGGCGCGGTCCCCAACGAGTACCTGCACTACTACTACTTCAACCGGGAGGCCGTCGCGCGCCGCCCGCGCGGCCGAGCAGACCCGCGGCGCGTTCCTGCTGCGACCAGCAGGAGCGACTTCTACGCCGCGGCGAAGCCGCCGGACGCCGGCGCCGCGCTGGCGGCCTGGGACGGCACCCGGCCGAGCGCGAGGCCACCTACATGGCGGAGAACCGGGAGGCGGCCGGCGCGGGCGAGCGCGACGCCGACGACCTGGAGTCCGGCGGCTACGAGCAGGTCGCGCTCGCCCTGATGCGGGCCATCGCCCGCGACGAGCGCACCACCCTGATCCTCAACGTCCGCAACCGCGGCACGCTCGCCGTGCTCGACGCCGACGCCGTCATCGAGGTGCCCTGCCTCGTCGACGCCAACGGCGCCCGCCCGATCGCCGTCGACCCGCTGCCCGACCACGCCATCGGCCTGGTCACCGCGGTCAAGGCCGTGGAGCGCGCGGTCCTCGACGCGGCCGCGCACCGGCTCGCGCGACGGCCGCGCTGCGGGCCTTCGCGCTGCACCCGCTGGTCGACTCCGTCGCGGTGCGCCCGGCGGCTGCCTACGGAACACCTGCCCGGTGCTACCTCGAGCCGGGCGTACCCCGGCCAGCGCTTGCCTACCTGGACCGCTCGAGACGTGCCAGGAGACCGCAGCATGCACGACGATCGCCGCCAGGTCGAGGAGCGGCTGGACCGGGTCGCTGCGACGAGCGCGATCCGCCCGCGATCTACGCCGCGTCGGTGCCGCTCGAGCTGGCGGTCTGGCAGGTCCCCGGGCGAGCCGGTCCCGGTGGCCGAGGCGCTGGCGGCGCCGTACGAGCCGTTCGCGCTGGGCGAGCCCTGGGGCCGGCCCTGGTCGACCAGCTGGTTCCGGGCCATCCGGCGCAGGTACCCGCCGGAGTGGGCCGGACGCCGCGTCGAGGCCGTCTTCGACCTCGGCTTCGTCGGCGACTGGCCCGGCAACCAGGCCGAGGCGCTCGTGCACGACGCCGCCGGCGCGCCCGCTCAAGGGCGTCGAACCCGCAGAACCAGTACGTGCCCGTCGCCCGCCCGGCCGCGGCGGCGAGGAGGTGCAGCTGCTGGTCGAGGCGGCGGCCAACCCCGACATCCTGGCCGACGGCTTCCGTGCCCGACGCCGCTCGGCGACCGGCTCACCGCCGGCGACGAGCCGCTCTACACGGTTCGGCCCGCGCCGACCTGGCCGTGCTCGACGAGGAGGTCTGGCACCTCGGCCTCGACATCGAGGTGCTGCGCGAGCTGATGCGCGAGCTGGCCGTGACCGACCCGCGCCGGCACGAGATCCTGCGCGCGCTCGAGCGGTGCTGGACGCGCTCGACCTGGACGACGTCGCCGGCACCGCCGCAGCCGCCCGCGCCGTGCTGGCCGACGCGCTGTCCCGGCCCGCGCACGCCAGCGCCCACACCGTCTCGCGCCGTCGGCCACGCGCACATCGACAGCGCCTGGCTGTGGCCGCATGCGCGAGACCATGCGCAAGACCTCCCGCACCTTCTCCAACGTCACCGCGCTCGCCGAGGAGTACCCGGAGCTGGTCTTCGCCTGCTCGCAGGCGCAGCAGTACGCCTGGGTCAGGGACCGCTACCCGGAGGTCTTCGAGCGGATCCAGGCCGCGGTCGAAGGCGGGCCAATGGGCGCCGGTCGGCGGCATGTGGGTGGAGGCCGACGGCAACCTGCCCGGCGGCGAGGCGCTGGCCCGCCAGCTCGTCCACGGCAAGCGGTTCTTCCTCGAGGAGTTCGGCGTCGACTGCCGGGGCGTCTGGCTGCCCGACTCGTTCGGCTACACCGCCGCCTACCCGCAGCTGGCCCGGCTGGCCGGGATGGACTGGTTCCTGACCCAGAAGATCTCCTGGAACCAGACCAACAGGTTCCCGCACCACACCTTCTGGTGGGAGGGCATCGACGGCACCCGGATCTTCACCCACTTCCCGCCCGGTCGACACCTACAACGGCACCGTGAGCGGCGAGGAACTGGCGCACGCGGTGCGCAACTACGCCGACAAGGGCGGCGGCACCCGCTCGCTGCTGCCGTTCGGCCACGGCGACGGCGGTGGCGGCCCCACCCGCGAGATGCTGGAGCGGGCCCGCCGGCTGCGGGACCTGGAGGGCTCGCCCAGGGTCGTGGTCGAGCAGCCGGACGCCTTCTTCGCGGCGGCCCGGCAGGAGTACCCGAACGCGCCGGTCTGGTCCGGCGAGCTGTACCTGGAACTGCACCGCGCCACGTACACCAGCCAGGCCCGCACCAAGGCGGGCAACCGGCGCAGCGAGCACCTGCTGCGCGAGGCCGAGCTGTGGGCGGCCACGGCCGCGGTGCTGGCGCGGGCCGAGCCCGACTACCAGTACCCGTACGAGGAGCTGGACCGGCTGTGGAAGATCGTGCTGCTGCACCAGTTCCACGACATCCTGCCGGGCAGCTCGATCGCCTGGGTGCACCGGGAGGCCGAGGCGACCTACGCGCGGGTGCCGGGACGAGCTCGACGGCGATCATCGAGGCCGCGGCGCGCGGCCCTGGCGGGCGACGGGCGGTCAGGCGGCGTGGGTGCTCAACGCCGGCCCGCTGCCGCGCCGAGGTGGTCGCGGGGCCGGGTGGCGCGCCCGACGGCGGCGTCCCGGATGTGCTGGTGGACGTTCCGGCCGGCGGCGTGGCGATCCTGCCGATCCCGAACGGCTCGGCCCCCGTAGTCGGAACGCCTGCCCCGGTGACGGTCGGCGAGCGGGTGCTGGACAACGGGCTGGTCCGGGTCGAGCTGGACGAGGACGGGACTGCTCAGCCTCCGTGCGCGACCTGGTGGCCGGCCGGGAGGTGCTGCCGCCGGGGCAGCGCGGCAACCTGCTGCAGCTGCACCCCGACCTGCCGAACCACTGGGACGCCTGGGACATCGACCGCCACTACCGGCGCTCGCGGCACCGACCTGACCGAGGTCGAGTCGCGTCACGGTCGTCGAGGCCGGCCCGCTGGTCGGCGCGATCCGGGTGGAGCGGGCCTTCGGCGCTCGCGGGTCGTGCAGACCCTGCGGCTGCGGGCCGGGCAGCCGCCGGATCGAGGTCGACACCGAGATCGACTGGCACGAGCGGGAGAAGATCCTCAAGGCCGCCTTCCCGCTGGACGTGCACGCCGACCGGACGTGCCGCCGAGATCCAGTTCGGGCACGTGTTCCGGCCGACGCACACCAACACCAGCTGGGACGGCGCCCGGTTCGAGGTCTACGCGCACCGCTGGGTGCACGTCGGCGAGCCCGGCTACGGCGTCGCGCTGGTCAACGACTCCACGCTACGGCCACGACGTGACCCGGGCCGCCCGCGAGGACGGCGGCACCACGACGACCGTGCGGCTCAGCCTGGTCCGCGCACCGCGCAGCCCGGACCCCGAGGCCGACCAGGGCACGCACCGGATCACGCTACGCGCTGCCTCCGGCGCGGAGATCGGCGACGCCGTCGCCGAGGGGTACGCGCTGAACCTCCCGCTGCGGGTGGTTCCGGCGGGTTCCGGGCCGGTGCCGGAGCCACTGCTGGCGGTCGACTCCGAGCGCGGCGATCGTCGAGGCGGTCAAGCTCGCCGACGACCGCTCCGGCGATGTCGTGGTCCGGCTGTACGAGTCCCACGGAGGTCGGACCCAGGCCGTGCTGCGCGCGGCGTTCCCGATCGCGTCCGCGCAGCTCGTCGACCTGCTGGAACGCCCGCTGACGCCGGCCGAACCGGCAGCGGTCAGCGCGGACGGTTCGGTTGCCCTGTCGCTGCGCCCGTTCCAGGTGCTCACTCTCCGCCTGGCCCGAGCCTGACCCCTTACACCCGCAACCCTGCTCTACACCGGCAAAGCCGCCTCGGCGGCCGTGATACCCGGGCCGAACGCGGCCTTCAGGGTGCAAAGCAGGGCTGCGGGTGTAGGGATGCCGGTTGCTTCAGGTGGCAGGCGACCGCGTCGATGGTCTGCGCATGCAGACAGGGCAGGGCCGGACCGAGGAGCTGACCAGCCCGGTGCGCCCGGGGCCCGCGCCCATCCCGGCGCCACGCCGAAGCGCCGAGTTCGGCGAGCCGGAC
The DNA here is from genome assembly GCA_963740575.1 of uncultured Actinomycetota bacterium. Taxonomy (GTDB): domain Bacteria; phylum Actinomycetota; class Actinomycetes; order Actinomycetales; family Kineosporiaceae; genus CAVUET01. The sequence goes on from CAVUET010000009.1 coordinate 201,045, forward strand.
GTCAGCACCTACAGCCTGGACGCGCCGCCGCAGGTGTCCGCCGTGACGCCCCGGATCGTGCGGGTGGGGCAGTGGATCCGGTCAGGGCGGGTCGCCGTCGTGACGCTCCTGATCACGGCCGCGGCCGCCGCCGGGGTCGCTGCGGCCGGGACACATGCCGTCGACGCCTACCGGCAGCGTGCGGCGCACGCTTCGGCGGCGCCCGCCCCGGCGTCAGGCCAGAACGCCGACGGGCCAGTCGTCTACGGCACCGTCGAGGTGCCCAACGACGGGCCGCTCCCGGTCCGGATCTCGGGGATGCGGGCGGCGGTACCGGGAATCAGCCTGAGCGGCCCGCAGATCCCCGGGGTGGTCCAGGCCGGGAAGACGGTGCGCATCCCGATGGTGGTCTCGATCCGGTGCGGGGTCCGGCTGCACAAGGGCTCGGTCCCGATTGCTGTCTCGGTCCGTCAGCCTCGCGGGAGTGACCGGGAGGTCACCGTCCCACTGCAGGTCGCCGCGGGCCCGTGGGCCGACCTCCGGACACCGTGCCCACTGGCACCTGCGCCGCGAGTTCGCGCAGCGGCGGGGTGAACGCCTCCGACCAGGCAGGGAACGGCTGAACGGTGTCCGCCCAGACGTCCACGGTGAGCCCGGCCCTGACGGCGAGGATCGCCTGGCCCATCACGTCGTCCATGTGCTGGCCCACCGCCGCCGCACCGGCCACCCGGCCGGTGATCAAGTCGGCGTAGATCTCCAGCCGGCCGGACACCTCGTGCGCCGGGGAACTCTCGAGGAAGCCGCGTGCCGTCCTGCCGAGGTCGATGCCCGCACGCGCCAGCTCCGGCTCCCCCTGGGCGGGGGTGCCCGGCACCGCGCCGACGCACAGCACGGCGGGATCGGTGTAGACGGCGCGCGGAACCGCTCCGAGTGACTGCTGCTGCGGCCGGCCGAGGAGGTTCTGGGCGATCACCCACGCCTGATAGGTGGCGGTATGCGTGAACGGGGCAACGCCCGTGACGTCCCCAGCAGCCCACACCCCAGGCATGACGGCTCCCCGGGAGTCGGTCTCCAGCACCGGGACGCCGGGGTCGATCCCGAGCCGCTCGAGGCCCAGGTCGGCGAGCCTGGGCCTGCGTCCGGTGGCGATCAGCAGGACGTCGCCGGTGACCTCGCGGCCGTCCCCGAGCCGAGCGGACAGGCCGTCGCCGATATCGGCAACCGACTCCACCGAGGTTCCCAGCCGCACGTCCACGCCGTCGTCACGCAGCGCCTGTCCGATCAACTCCCCGACGAATGCCGGCTCTGCCGGCAGCAGCCGATCGCTGGACTCGACCAGGACCACGACGCTGCCGAAGCGCTGATAGGCCTGCGAGAGCTCGCACCCGACCGGCCCGCCGCCGAGAATCACCGGTCGAGCCGGCAGGCGGGCAGACGTCAGTGCGGTGTCGCTGGTCCACACGTCGACCTGATCCAAGCCCGGCAGCGGTGGCAGGTGCGGCGCGGATCCGGTGCTGATCACCAGGTTCCGGTACTCCAGCCGCTGCACGCCGGCGCCGGTGTCGACGGCCAGGACCCCCGGCTCCGCGATCCGGCCCCAGCCGCGGATCACCGTGACCCCGGCCTTGGCCAGCGCGGAAGCGGCGTCCGCGTCCTGCACGGCCCGATCCGCTCCATCGGCGCTGCCGTGCCCAAGACCGGCGTGCCGGTCCCGGATCCGCACCGCCTCGTCCCAGCCCAGCCCCCGCCCGGCCGAGATCAGCAGGGACTTGGACGGGATGCAGGCCCGGTAGGGGCACTCACCGCCGACCAGGTCGGCCTCGACCACGGCGACGCTCAGGCCGCCCGCGGCGCATTGCGCCGCCAGCGCCTCGCCGGCGCTTCCGGTGCCCAGGACGGCGACATCCACCGGTTCGAGGGACGGGTCCGGATCCGGCGCGGCGTCGCTGCGGGGCAGGCTCGTCATGCGCTGGCCGTTCCCCAGTGTCGAGGTCGGTAAACCAGGTTGATCGGACGGGGTTGGACCAGTCCTCCGCTGGGTTGGGCCGAGCCGTGCCGGACCTGAATGGACGCCGGATCGCGTTCCTGGCCACCGACGGCGTCGAGCAGGTGGAGCTGATCGAACCATGGCAGGCGATCGAGAAGGCCGGTGGCAGGCCCGAACTACTCTCGATCACCAGCGGCGCGATCACCGGCGCGATCACCGGCGCGATCCGCGGCTTCAACCATCTGAATCCCGGCGCCGCCTTCCCGGTCGACCGTGAGGTGGGCGGCGCGCAGGTCGCCGACTACGACGCCCTGGTCCTACCGGGGTGGGGTGGCCAACCCCGACGCGCTGCGACAGCACCAGGCGGCGGTGGACTTCGTCCGCGAGTTCAGTGACCGGCCGCACCCTGACCTCGTACCCGAGCCCCTTCTGCAGCGCGTTGGTCGACGATCTCGCGGTGACCGACCGGTAGGCCTTCCTCACTTCACCGGAGCTAACCGGCGGACTGCGGCCCGTCGCTGTTGGGATCGGCGGACGGGGTCTCCTCGTCGTCCGGCTCGTACTGGACGCCCACCGTCTGCTCGGGCGCGGGTCGGCGCTGCTGGGTCCGGACGTACCTGGTGTAGGCCTTCCGGTCGGCCGAGGTCAGCGGGGGCGGGATCGCAGTGCGGGGCCAGAGGTGCTGGGTCCGAACGACGTCGGCCTCGACCGCGAGCAGGGTCAGCTGCGCCTGCAGATGCAGCCAGGCCAGCAGCCCGAGGATGAGCCCGAACAGCCCGTAGAGCGATTGAGAGTGGCTCACCTGGTGGCGGATCAGCAGGCTGCCGAAGTCCAGCAGGCCCTGCCACAGCAGCGCGGCGATCAGCGCACCGGGAAGCAGACAGCGCGTCGGCACGGCTGGGGCGGTGACGACCCGGAAGGCGGCGGCGAAGGCGATGATGTTGGCTGCGGCCGAACCGGCCGCGGCGAGCAGACGAAGCGAGATGCCGTGGAAGGCGTACCCGCCGATACCGGAGAGGAAGCCGGTCGCCAGCACGGTGACGCCGAGTGTGACCAGTAGCCCGACGTTGCGCAGCGCCGCCGCGGGCCACGTGGGGCGCTGCGGGTAGGGCACGTTCCAGACGGTGTTGAAGGCGTACTGCGCGACGTTGGCGACGCCGCGGGCGCCCCACAGACTGATCCCGACGCTGAGTGCCAGCACCCACCAACTGCCGTGCAGCCCGGGAAACCTCAGCTGTTCCCCGATCACCGGGATCTCCGCCAGCGCGGAGTGCAGAAGCCGATCCTGCAGGCCCGGGTTCCCCGGCAGGATGAAGTCCAGCACGGTGACGAAGGTGAGCAGCATCGGGAACAGCGACACGAACGAGTAGTACGCCAGCAGCGCGGCCAGATTGCCCGCCTGATCGTCCCCGAACTTGCGCACGACCGCGAACGGGTAGGCCAGCCACGGCAGGCGCTGTTGCAGCCGGTCCAGCCGTCGCGCCGCGCGGGTCACGTCCATGCCGGTGCGATACCCCATGCCGCCGTGGAGAACACGAGCGCTGACGGATTGCCCTCCGGCGCTTCGAGGTTTGGCAGCGCGCCCGCGTGGTACAGAACGGCGGCGACGAGGATGGACGCCGGCGGCGAGGAGTGCCGAAGATGACCACCACGGGCATGCGCGAGCAATCCGGTTCGGCGCCGACCTGGCATGAGCCCCGTCATCAACCGGAGCCCCGTCATCAACCGGAGCACGGTGGGCTGATCGCCGGACTTTGCGCGGTGGAAGGCCTCCTCGGCCGGGGCGCCACCGCGACGGTGTACCGCGCCCGCGACCGGGAGTCTGGACGGTCGATCGCCATCAAGCTCATCCGTCCGGCCGATGACGCCGAGGATCGGCGGGCGCACGCCGAGCAGAGGCTCCTGACCCGGCTGGATCACCCTGGGCTGATCGGCTGCCTGGGCAGCGGGATCCACGATGACGGCCAGGCCGTTCAGCGATTCATCGTGCTCGAACTCGTGGACGGCCCTTCCCTCGCCGAGCGCCTGAGCCAGGCCTCGCTCGAGGTGGCCGAGGCGGTGGAACTTGCGACCGGGATCGCCAGAACGCTCGCCTACCTGCACGCGCGGGGGGTCGTGCATCGTGACATCAAGCCCGCGAACGTCCTGCTGGACGGGAGTGCCGGACCGCTGCTGGGTGACTTCGGGGTGGCGTGCTGCCGCGAGTCCGCCGATGAGCTGACGGCGACCGGTGCCATCATCGGCACGCCCCGGTACATGGCGCCCGAGCGGGTGCGCGGCGAGCCGATGACCGGGGCGGTCGACGTCTACGCCCTCGGACTCCTCCTGCTGGAGTGCGTCAAGGGCGCGCCCGAGTATCAGGGGGACGAGCTCACGTGCGCGCTGGCCCGGCTGAACCGGCCGCCGTCCGTGCCCTCGTGGGTGCCTCGCGGCCTCGCGGCTGCCATCCACGCCATGACGGCGGAGGATCCGCGCCGCCGGCCGACGGCCGACCAGGTGCTGGCGCTGCTGCATCCAGGTCCGGTCACGGCACGGATCCCGCGAATGCGTGCGCGAGTAGGGGACCTGCTGCATCGGCACGCCGCTGCGGACCTCGGGTCATGGCGCCGCCGCTGTGCGGTCGCCCCGGCGCTCGTGCTGATGGCGCTGGCGTCTGCGGCAGGGGGACACGGGAAGGCGAAAGGCGAGAAGAGCGGCAGCAGCGATCAGGATGCCGCGCTGATCAGCTCCAGAGCCCGCCGCCCAGGACGGATCCGGCCCTGGCCAGGGTCTCGCGAACGTTGGCGTCCGTCGTCACGCTGCGTGCCTCGGGAACGCTCAGCCAGCGCAGCGGAGCATCCGGCTTCTCCGGGCGGGCGGCCTCGGGCTCCTCGGTAGCGAGGGTGAACCGCAGATCGGCGTGCTCGTGGGCAGGGTCGTGCTCACCGCGGGCCGGAACCGCGACGACCGCCAGGTGCAGCAGGCCGGGATCCGGCCACGGGATCAGATCGGGCAGACCGGTCTCCTCCAAGGCCTCGCGCATCGCGATCTCGAGCGGATCGCTCTCGCCCGGATCGCCGTGCCCCCCGACCTGCAGCCAGGCCGACTGCCGCTGGTGCCAGCGGAGCAGAACCCGGCCGCTACCCGGGTGCAGGATCAGTGCCGACGCGGTCAGGTGCAGGGACAGGGACCGTGACCAGGGGTCCGGCACGGCGTCCAGCAGCGCCATGATCCTTTTCAGATCGACGGCTTCCATCGGATCGCGCGGGTGATACCCGGAGAGCAGTTCGTGGATCGGTCCGGTGCGGCGCACCCTCTCACCCTAGGCGTCGTAGTCGACAGCCACGCTCTCTGACAGCGGCTGTGCCTGGCAGGTCAGGACGAAGCCGGCCGCGACCTCGGCCGGGTCGAGGGCGAAGTTGCGCCGCATCCGCACCTCGCCGGACTGCAGACGCGCCCGGCAGGTGCCGCACACCCCGCCCTTGCAGGCGAACGGCAGGTCGGGTCGGGCCCGCTGAGCGCCGTCGAGCACGGTGGCGTCGCGAGGGATGCTCACGGTGGTGGACCGGCCGTCGAGTTTCACGGTGACCTCGCGGGTCGGGGTCGGCCACGGGCCCTCGATGTGCAGGACTGGATCCGGCGGGACGTCCTCCACGTAGAACAGCTCGCGATGTAGGCGATCCGGGCGCGCGCCGAGTTCGGCCAGAACCTGCAGGGCCTCGGTCACCATCGGGTACGGGCCGCACAGCCACCAGTGGTCCACCTCGGGGACGTCGACCAGCGCGGGCAGCAGCACTCGCAGCCGGGTGGCGTCCAGGCGTCCCGAGCACGCCTCGGCCAGGCGCGGCTCCCGGGACAGCACGTGCACGAGGGCCACCCGGGACACGTACGCGTCCTTCAGATCGGCGAGCTCCTCGGCGAACATGATCGTGTCACTGCGCCGGTTGCCGAGCAGGATGGTCACTCGTGCCTCGGGATCGCCGTCCAGCACGGACGCCGCGATCGACAGCAGGGGCGTGATACCGGATCCGGCTGCCAGCAGCACGTGGTGACCGCAGTAGCTCCCGCCGGGGGTGAACCGGCCGGTCGGCGGGGCCACGTCGATCTGGTCGCCGGGGCGGACCTGACGGACCAGCCATTCGGACACCAGCCCACCGGGCACCGCGCGGACCCCGATCCTCGGGCGGGCACCGGCCGGGGCGCAGATCGAGTACGAGCGCCGTTCGGTCCCGTACCGGACGGTCAGGGACTGGCCGGGCAGGAAGGCGTACCGCTCGGCGAGCTCGCCGGGCACGTCCAGGGTGATCGCGACGGCGTCCTCGCACAGCGGCGTCACCTCGGCCACCCGCAGCGGGTGGAAGCCCGGCATCAGATCTCCTTGACGTGCTCGAACGGCTCCTGGCAGGCGGGGCAGCGGCGCAGCGCCCGGCAGGCGGTGGCGCCGAACTCGGAGAGCTCGTCGGTGTCGTGGTGGCCGCAGCGCGGGCAGGTGACGGCGCGAGGGCGCAGGCCGAGCGCGATCGGCACCGGGCCGTCGCGGCGTGGGGCCGGTCCGGGCGGGGCGATCCCGGCGGACGTCAGCTTGCGCCGGCCTTCCCTCGTGATCCAGTCGCTGGTCCACGCCGGGGCAAGCACCGTGCGCACGTCGACGTGGTGGTAGCCGGCGGAACCCAGCGCAGCCCGTAGATCGGCACGGATGGTGTCCATCGCGGGGCAGCCGGAGTAGGTCGGCGTGATGGTGATGGTCACCCGCCCGCCGCTGACCTGAACGTCCCGCAGGATGCCCAGGTCCGCCAGGGTCAGCACCGGCAGCTCCGGGTCGGGAACCCGCTCGGCCACCGCGCGCGCCGTCGCCGTCACCAGATGCCTCCCGGGACGGCGCGGGCCACGCCCTGGAGCTCTGCCAGGACGTCCGTCATCGCGCCGGTGTGCCGGCCGTCCCGGCCCCACGGTTGCGGCGCGGTCATGCCTTCGGGCGCAACGGACCCGGCCGGCAGCGAGCCGTGCAGTGCGCCCGGCAGCGTCGCCGCGGTCAGCACCTGGCTCAACGCCGCCTCGACGTCGGAGCGCAGTGACCGCGGATCCACCCCGACGCCCGCGTCGGCGGATCGCAGTTCGACCGGGTGCGCCGCGAACGCCTCGCCGAGATCCGGCAGGACACGGTCCAGCGCGGCCGCCATCCGCTGCCTGGACAGCGCCGTGCCGTCGCCGAGCCGCACCGCCCACCGGGCCGCGTGATCGCGGTGATACCTGATCTCGATCGCGCCCTTGCCTGCGACGGCGGCCAGAACCGGGTCACGCGACAGGGTCAGTTCCGCCAGCAGCGCCAGCCGCCAGCAGGAGAACGCGAGCAGCCGGACGATCAGGTGCGCGAAGTCCGGATCCTCGGACTCGACCAGGGTGAGGTTGCGGAACTCGCTCGCGTCGCGGCCGAACGCCAGCGCATCCTCGTCGCGCCCGAGGCCCTCGACCATGCCGGCCCGGCTGAGCAGCCACCGCGCCTGCCCGAGCAGGTCCAGCGCGATGTTGGCCAGCGCCATCTCCTCCTCCAGCTCGGGCGCGCGGGTGCACCACTGCTGCAACCGATGCGACATGATCAGCGCGTCGTCACCGAGCATGAGGCAGTACATGGCCAGATCGGCCCGGTCCACACCGTTCGGGACCGTCGGGTCCAGGCCGGACAGTGGGTCGGTGAACCCGGTGCCGAAGGCCCAGCGCCCGTCCTCGTCCGCGGCGGCGAGCGCCTCGTAGGCATTGTCGAACGGCATGGGCGGACCTCACATGTGCGGCACGTCGTCGGGGATGGCGTAGAACGTGGGGTGGCGATACACCTTGTCCCGGTTGGGTTGGAAGAACGCGTCCTTCTCGTCAGGGCTGGACGCCATGACCTGGTCCGAGCGGACCACCCAGATGCTGATCCCCTCGTTCCGCCGGGTGTACAGATCGCGGGCGTTGCGCAACGCCAACTCATGGTCGGGGGCCCGCAGGGAGCCGACATGGACGTGGTTGAGCCCGCGGTTCGGGCGGATGAAGACCTCGAACAGCGGCCATTCGTGGCGGGCCGGTTGCGTTCCGGTGCCCTCCGGCGCGCTCACCGCGCGCCTGCCTTGGCGGCGTACACGGCGGCTGCGTCGCGCACCCATGCCCCCTCGTCGTGGGCCCGGCGGCGGTGCGCGATCCGCTGCGCGTTGCAGGGCCCGTTGCCGGCGATCACCTGCTGGAACTCCTCCCAGTCGATCGCGCCGAAGTCGTGGTGAGCCCGCTCGGCGTTCCAGCGCAGGTCCGGGTCGGGCAGAGTGACACCGAGCGCCTGCGCCTGCGGGACGGTCATGTCGACGAAGCGCTGCCGCAGCTCGTCGTTGCTGTGCCGCTTGATCTTCCAGGCCATCGAGCGAGCGCTGTTGGGCGAGGCGTCGTCCGGCGGCCCGAACATCATCAGCGACGGCCACCACCACCGATCGGTGGCGTCCTGCACCATGGCTCGCTGCGCGTCGGTGCCGCCCATCATCCTCAGCAGCAGTTCGTAGCCCTGTCGTTGGTGGAAGGACTCCTCCTTGCAGATCCGGATCATCGCCCGGGCATAGGGCCCGTACGAGCTGCGGCAGAGCGGCACCTGGTTGCAGATCGCGGCCCCGTCGACCAGCCAGCCGATCACGCCGACGTCGGCGAAGGTCAGGGTCGGGTAATTGAAGATGGAGGAGTACTTCTGCCGCCCGGTCAGCAGCTTGTCGGTCAGGTCGGCGCGATCCCCGCCCAGAGTCTCGGCGGCGGAGTACAGGTACAGCCCGTGGCCCGCCTCGTCCTGAACCTTGGCCAGCAGGATCGCCTTGCGCCGCAACGATGGGGCCCGCGTGATCCAGTAGCCCTCGGGCTGCATGCCGATGATCTCGGAGTGCGCGTGCTGGGCGATCTGGCGGATCATCGTGGCCCGGTAGGCGTCCGGCATCCAGTCGCGGGGCTCGATCCGCTGGTCGGCGTCCAGTGTGGCCTGGAAGTGCTGCTCGAGTTCGCCCGGCGCGTTCGGCGGTTGGGTCATCGGCGCTCCTGGTGGACGGGCTACGCTGAGCCTAGCCTAATAACCGACTATTCGGTCGGTAAACCTGCGGGGAGGGGCATGCCCGAGCGACCGTCCGCGGCGCGCGTCCGGCCCGTCCGGCCCGTCCGGCCCGCCCCACCCGCCCGACGCGGACGCCCGGGTAACGACCTGCAGGCCGTGTTGGCCGCCGCGGTGGCGCTGTTCAACCAGCGCGGCTACGAGGCGACCAGCATGGACGACCTGGCCCGCCGGCTGGGGATCACGAAATCGACGATCTACCACCACGTTGCGGGCAAGGAGGAGCTGCTGCGCCTGGCGGTGGACCACGCCCTCGACGGGCTCTTCGAGGTGGCTGCCGAGGTGTCTGCGCTGGACAGCCCGGCGATCGACCGGCTCGAGCATCTGGTGCGCCGCAGCGTGCTCGTGCTCGCGCAGCGGCTGCCCTTCGTCACGCTGCTGCTGCGGGTGCGCGGGAACACCGCGGTCGAGCGGCGTGCCCTCGCGCGGCGGCGTCAGTTCGACCGGATGGTCGCGGACCTGGTCGCGCAGGCGGTCGAGCAGGGCGACGTCCGGCCGGACGTCGACCCCGCCGTCACCAGCCGACTGCTGTTCGGGATGGTCAACTCGCTGATCGAGTGGTACCGGCCGGGGCGGGGCGACGCCGCACTCGCGGAGGCGGTCACCCGTATCGCGTTCGACGGCCTGCGCAGTGACGGATCATTCGGGCCCATCACAGGTGTTCCGCCGGCCCGGGGCCGAGCCCCAGCAGGGCGTGCGTCTCGCCCATGCAGCGATCAGTGACGACCGTCAGCCCGGCCTCCCGGGCCAGGAGCACGGCCTCCTCGGTGTGCGTGCCCGGCTGGAACCACAGGACCCGTGCCCCGATGGCGATCGCGTCCCGGGTTACCGCCACGGCCTCGGCCGGCGGTCGGAAGACGTCGACGACGTCCACGGGAGCGCCGATCGCCGCCAGCGTGGGGGCCACCCGTTCGCCGAGGATCTCGCCGCCCCGAGGGTTGACCGGGATGATCCGGTACCCCTGCGACTGCAGGTATCGGGGGATCTCACCAGCCGCCTTCTCCGCGCTCGCCGAAGCGCCGACAACGGCGATCGTCGCCGTGTCGGCGTAGATCTGCCGGAGCGTCTCAGCGGAGGGCCCGTGCTGATCACTCATCGGGGTTCGGTCCTCCGGTTCTGGTGGTGGGGTTTCGGCGCGCGGCCAGAACCAGGAGCAGTTCGAACCGGGCAGCCGGACCGTCGAGGTCGTCGCCGAGCAGCGTCCGCAGGCGCTTGAGCCGGTAGCTCACGGTCTGGGGGTGCACGAAGAGCTCGCTGGACGACCTCGGCACGCGAGCCCCAGTGTCGCAGCCAGCTGTGCAGCGTCTCCAGGAGCCGGTCGCGCTCGGCGTCGCGAAGGCCGGCCAGGGGCGCCAGGCGGCGGGCGGACAGCACGGCCAGGGCTCCCGTCTCGCCGCGCAGGGCCAGCTCGGCGAGGTGATCGTCGGCGAAGACCGGTCCCGGGCTCGCGGCCCGACCAGCTCGCCCGTCAGCTCGGCCAGACGCACCCCTTCCGGCACCTGGGGCCAGGGCAGCAGCGGGCCGATCACCGCCCCGCGTCCCGGCAGGGCTTCGGACAGCTGGGCCCGGCCGGCGCGCGGCCCCTCGCGCAGCAGCAGGACGGCGTCCCGCTCGCGTTCGACCACGACGCCGTCGGCGCCGTACCGGAAGCGCATGTCGCGCGCCTGCGTGGGGCGGAAGGATCACGGGCAGCACGGCGTCGAGGACGCGCCAACCGATCGCCGCGGCGGCCGCCGCGGGCGATGCTGTCGCGGCGCGCTGCCACGCAGCAGCAGTTCCGCCAGCAGCCGGCGGCGGCGGTCGCCCTCACCGGCCTGCTCGCGCAGCTGGAGGGCGTAGCCGTCGGTACTCGCGGCGGCCAGCTCGTCGACGTAGGCGCTGATCGCGTCGGACAGGTCGAGCAACTCGGTCGGTGGCCACCGGCCGCAGCCGGGCGAGTGCGTCGCAGGCACCCCGGAGCATCAGCCGGGATGCCGTGCGCAGCGCGGCGAGCATGGCCTCGGGACCGCGGTCCTCGCGCGCCTCCGCGGCACCGAGGCTGACGAAGACCTCGCGGGTGCGAGGCGGCAGGGCCGGCTCCTCGGTACCGACCAGATCGAGGAACCGTTCCAGCGCGGCCTGCACCGCGGTGTGCACGTCCCGCTCGAACTTCGGGTCGTCGAGCTGCGCGAACGCGGGCGTTGCGCGGGTGACCGCCTCGGCGACGGCCTGCACGGTGTGCGCCAGGTCCGGTTGCATCGCCGTGATCAGGTCGGGGGAGAGGTGCCGCCAGGGCGACGCCGACTCCGGGCTGTCCGTCACCGCGTCATGTTGTCACGTCGTGATAGGAACTATGCCGAATCACGCTGGTTCAGAGACGGAGATTCCCCCCGCGCTGCACGTGACCATGGCTGTGTCGACCTCCCTACCGGGACCCAGGAGACTGCTCGTGGAGCACCGGATCTCTCGCCAGCACGTCGTGGACATGTGCCGAACCATGCTGGTGCGCGGCTACCTCAAGGCGACGGAGGGGAACGTCTCCGTGCGGATCGCCGGCCATCGCCTGTACGCGGTGACGCCGAGCAACTACGACTACGACAGGATGCGGGTCGAGGACATCTGCATCGTCGACTTCGACGGCAAGCATGTCCCTGACGAGTCGGCAGCCGGTCTGGCGCCGTCCATCGAGTGCGGGATGCACGCCAACATCTACCGGGAACGCCCGGACGTGAACGCTGATCGTGCACACCCACCAGCCGTACGCCTCGGCCCTTGCCTTCCTGCGCAAGGCCGATCCCGGCGCTGACCGACGAGCAGGTCCGGTTCCTCGGCAAGCAGGTGGCGATCATCGACTACGCCCCGTCCGGCACCGGATTCCTCGCCAGGAACGTGCAGAAGAAGGTCAGCTCGCGGCGACAACGCCTTCATCATCGCCAACCACGGCGATCATCGCGCTCGGCACCGACCCGGACCGGGCGGTGTTCAACATGGCGCTGCTGGAGAAGGTCTCGATCGCCTACCTGCTCGCGCTGACCACCGAGAGCGGGAACGTCTACACGATCCCGGCCGCCATCCGGGAGGTCGCCTTCACCAAGCTGCGCAAGGACGAGAAGCGGATCGCCGCCCAGATCACCGAATCCGTTCCGCCGGTGCGGGTCCCGCCGGTCGAGGCGCTGCCGAGCGCGGACGCCAAGGCCGCCGAGGTGGCCGCGTCCGGACCACCGGTCGCCGACGACCTCGACGGTCGAGGTCCCCGGCAGCGAAGCCGCCCGGCTGGGCTACGCCATCAGCGACTATCCGGACGTGGAGGACACCATGCGCCGGCTCAAGGCGCTGGTCGCCCAGCCGATCCGCGGGCTGCGTCACGACGCCCTGCTCGGACGTGCTGAGCTACTTCGAGACCAAGTGCCGGCCAGCAAGGAGATCACCGACCGGGCCAAGGCTGCGCATCCCCGGCGGCGTCCAGCACAACCTGGCCTTCAACTACCCGTTCCCGCTGGCGATCGACAAGGCCGAGGGCGCCTACCTGACCGACCGCGACGGCAACACCTACATCGACTTCCTGCAGGCCGGCGGCCCGACCATCCTCGGCAGCAACTACGCGCCCGGTGAACGATCGGGTGGCGGAGGTGATCCGCGACTCCGGCCCGGTGACCGGCCTGTTCCACGAGTACGAGCTGAAGCTCGCGGAGATCATCCACCGCTACATGCCGCACATCGAGATGTACCGCTCGCTCGGCTCCGGCACCGAGGCCGTGATGGCCGCCGTCCGCGGCGCCCGGGCATTCACCGGCAACAAGATGGTGATCAAGGTCGGCGGCGCGTACCACGGCTGGTCGGACACGATGGTCTACGGCCTGCGGGTGCCGGGCACCTACCGGATGAACGCCAAGGGCATCCCGTTCGGCGCCACCAGCCGCACCCGCGAGACCTTCCCGCACGATGTCGGCCAGCTTACGCCGCAAGCTGATCGAGAACCGGGCCCGGGGCGGAACCGCTGCGATCATCGTCGAGCCGCTCGGCCCTGAGTCGGGTACGCGCCCGGCGCCTCGGGACTTCAACGCGAAGGTCCGCGAGCTGTGCGACGAGTTCGGCGCGCTGCTGATCTTCGACGAGGTGGTGACCGGTTTCCGGATCGGCATGGGCGGCGCGGCGGGCTACTTCGGGGTCGTTCCGGACCTCACGGTCCTGGGCAAGGCGGTCGCGGGTGGCTACCCAATGGCCGGCGGGGTGGGTGGGCGCGCGGAGGTGATGGCCACCTTCGGGTCAGGGCTGGACGGCAAGAGCGGCGCGCACATCCAGGTCGGCGGGACCCTGTCGGCGAACCCGCTGTCCTGCGCAGCCGGTTACTTCGCGATCCAGGAGATGGCGCGCACCAACGCGCCGGTCATCGCCGGGCGGGCCGGCGATCGGCTCAGCCGAGGGCTGCAGCGCCTGATCGACAAGTACGGCCTGCCGTACGTCGCCTACAACCAGGGCTCGATCGTGCACCTGGAATGCAGCGGCGTGATGCTGATGGACATGCATAACCCGTCAAGCTGCTCAAGCAGAACAAGCCCCGCAAGCGCCTGATGGAGCAGATGGGCGCGGCCTACGCCGCGACGGCATGATCACGCTGGCCGGGATCGCGGATGTATACCTCGATGGCGGACACGGACGGGGTGATCGACTCCGCGCTGGACCGGTTCGACCAGGTGTTCGCCACGGTGGAGGGTGTGTGAGCGTCGAGACAGGTCTGACACCGCGGCTGAGCCGATGGCCCGTGCTGATCGGCTACAGCCTGCTGGTGGCGTCCACCCAGCTGCTGTGGCTCTCCTTCGCGCCCATCACCACCCAGGCCCACAAGGCGCTGGGCGTCTCGGAGGGCGCGGTCGGGGACCTGGCGGGGATCCTGCCGCTGATGTACGTCCTGCTGGCCCTGCCCTTCGGGCGGTGGACGGACCGCAGTTTCGGTGCCGCACTGTCGACCGGGGCGCTTCTCACCGCGGGCGGAGCCCTGGTGCGACTCGCCGGGTGGGGCTCCTACGGCTGGATCCTCGCCGGACAGTTCCTGATCGCGGTCGGCCAGCCTCTGGTGCTGAACTCGACGACCAAGATCGCGGCACGCTACTTTCCGCCGGCTGAGCGGACCGCGGCGATCTCGGTGGCCAGCGGCGGGCAGTTCTTCGGGATCCTCGTTGCCGCGCTGACCAGCGGGCCGCTCGAGCAGGCAGGCGGCCTGCGGTTGGTCCTGCTGGTGAACGCCATGGTTGCCGTGGCATCGGCTGCCGGCGTCCTGGTGGCAGTGCGCGTTCCACCGGTGTTCGCGGCTGATTCCACCTCGGCGACGTCATTGCGCTGGTTGCGCCATGACCCGGTGCTGTGGCGGCTGGCGGGCCTGCTGTTCATCGGTGTCGGCGTGTTCAACGCGGTGGCGACGTGGCTCGACAGCATCCTCAGCGACTTCGGTCAGGCGGATTCCAGCGGTGTGCTGATCGCGGTGATGACCATCGCCGGGATCGTGGGTGCGGCCGTGCTGCCCGGTGTGGCCGCCGGCCGGGACCGGCGCCGGGAGCTCCTGTTCGTCACGGTGTCGGTGACGGCCGTGGCGTTCCTGGCGATCGCCGCGGTGCACGACCTCGCCGTCATCGGGGTTGTGCTGGCGCTGGAGGGTTTCGTCCTGCTGGCCGGGCTCCCGGTGGCGCTGGACTGGTCGGAGTTGCAGGCCGGGCCCGCGCGGGCGGGTACCGCGACCGGATTCCTTCTCCTGGCGGGCAATCTCGGCGGCGCCGTGCTGGTCCTGGTCGTGCAGGCCGTGATGAGCAACTCCTACCTGGCGCTCGCGGTCCTCTCGGTGGCTGCCCTGCCCGGATTGGCACTGTGCGCGCGGCTGCCGCGGCAGGTGCGGCGGCACGGTGAAGCGGTCGTCGGGCCGGCCCCGCCGGGCAGTAGCTGAACAGCCCGCCTCGGCTCAGACCCGCTCCAGCGCCGACACCGTTCCACGCGCCTCCTGGACCCTCGGGCGATCCTGGTCAGGCAACGCGCTCAAGGCATCCAGGACCGGCTCGACGCGTTCCCGCCAGGTCGGCTCGTCCAGATCCCACAGGCTGGACCAGGAGCGGCGGCGGATCAGGTCGGCGAGCTCGGCGGGGGAGTGGCGCCCGATCTGCGGCAGGCTCGCATGCTGCGCGACCAGGCGAAGCCCGGCGGGGGCGGCCGCTGCCGCGACGGCAGCACGCGAGTCCGGGCGATCGCCGAGACCCCTCAGCCCCCTGGTGGCCCGGCCGAGCTCGTCCTCGGGGTGCTCGCGCTCGCCGTGGACGGTGACCACCCGGCCGCCGGGGCGCAGCACCCGGGCCGCCTCGGCGAGCGCGGCCTGCATGTCCCCCACCAGGTGGAGCACGTGCACGGCGATCACCGCATCGAAGCTGGCAGCTGCGAACGGCAGCTGCTGCGCGGATGCGCGGACCAGCGTGCCCGGCAGCCGCCCTCGGGCTCGGTTCAGCATCTCGGCGGAGATGTCGACACCGGCGATGCGGCAGGGTCGATCCAGTTCGTGGCGCAGCGCCTCGGCGACGATCCCGGTGCCGACGCCGATCTCCAGTACGTCACCTGACGGCAGGTGCTCGATCAGGTCGAGAGCGCAGCTGCGTGCGCGCTCGCTGCCTCCCCGGGTGAGGTCGTACTCGTGGGCGACCCGATCGAAGGACACCGGCTTCTGCGTCGCGGGCACCCCGACAACCTATCCCGCACCTGATGCGGCGGATGAAAGGATCCTCAGGTGCAGCTGCGACCGGACTATCCCATCGCGACGGCCCGGCTGAGGCTACGCCCGCTGACCCTCGCGGACGTCGACGTGCTGCTGACCTACCGCGGCCGGGCGGACGTCTGCCGTTACCTGCCCTTCGATCCGATGACCCGCGAGCAGCTGGTGGGACGGTTGGAGCAGGACCTGTCCCGAACGGAGATCACCGATGAGGGTCAGGCCCTGACGCTCGGCACCGAGCTGGCGCAGACGGGTCAGCTGATCGGTGACGTCGTGCTCTTCTTCCGCACCCGCGAGCACGCCGGTGGCGAGCTCGGCTACGTCTTCCATCCCGACGTCGCCGGACAGGGGTTCGCCACCGAGGCATGCGCCGCGGTGCTGGCTCTGGCCTACGAACAGCTACGCCTGCACCGGGTGATCGCCCGGCTCGACCCGCGCAACGTTGCCTCGGCGCGGCTGGCGGCCCGGCTGGGCATGCGCAAAGAGGCTCATTTCGTCCGGAACGAGATCTTCAAGGGGGAGTGGGCGGACGAGGCCGTCTTCGCCATGCTGGCGCAGGAGTGGCCCGATTCCCCGGCCGCCGACCTCGTCCACGGGTTGATCAAGCCGGCGCCTCTTCGGCGGGACGGCCGACCGTGAGCAGAGCGGTCAGCTGCGGGCCGAGGTCCTCGCTGATCTGGTGGTCCGCCTGAGCGCCGACCCCGTCCAGGACCTTGGCGAAGAAGCATCGGGCCGCCGCAGCGAGGACGACATCGAGCACGTCGGTGTCGGACAGGCCGTGCTTGCGCAGCTGCTGCACGTCTGCGTCGGTGATCGCGCTGGCATCGCGGGCGACCAGCGCGGCGAAATCCATCACCGCCCGGTCCAGGTCGCTGAGAGCAGGCGCCGCTGCCGGATCGGTGAGGATCTGCTGCAGGTCCTCGGCGGGGAGCAGGTTCAGCCGTTCGGTCAGCATCCAGCTGTGGGCCATCGCGCAGTACGTGGAACGTAGCTGCCGGGCCGCGGCGATGGTCGCCAGCTCGTAGCGGCGCCGGTCCATGCCCTCCCTGATCGAGACGTTCAGCTGGCCCCAGGCAGCCAGGGCGCCGGGCTTGTTCGCGAGCGCAAGAGCCCAGTTGGGCAGGAACCCGAACTGGCCGGTGGCGGCGCGATACGCCTCGGCGACTGCCCCCTCGGCCTGCTCGACCGGCGTGGTCTCGATGAACATGGCGCCTCCCTGTTGTTCGGCTCGGAATGACCCAGGGACATGGTCACGCGCCCAGGCGCTGGATGACCAGCAGAGCACCGATGACGGTCATGCCGGCTCCGGCGAGTCTGCTGATGGCCCGCGCGGCGCCGGGGTGCGCGCTGAGCACTCCCCGGGCGAACGCGCCGAGAGCGAGGTAGAACGCCGCGCAGGTGATCGTGAAGGTCGCGCCGAGCACGAGGATCTGCGCCGGGACCGGCCAGGGCTCGCGCGAACTGGTGAACTGCGGCAGCAGGGCAACCAGGAGGAGCAGGCCTTTCGGGTTCAGGCCGCTGACGCCGATGCCCTGCGCGAAGGTGCCTCGGTTCGAGCGCGGCGGGCTACCGGTGTCCGGGGGCGGCGAGGATGGATGGGACAGCGTCGTGACCCCGAGCCAGATCAGGTAGGCGCCGCCGGGCAGGGTGATCGCGGTCAGGGCCGCCGGCGAACCGGCGACCAGCGCCCCGACGCCGGCGGCCACCACGGCGGTGATGGCGGCGTAGCCGGTTGCGAGGCCACCGACGGCAGCCACGACGGCGCTGCCGCGCAGCGCGGCGCTCAGGGTGAACGCCCAGTCAGCGCCGGGCGCGAGGATCAGCAGGAAGGCCACAAGCCAGAAGGTGCCGACGGCGCTGACCGGCATGGCCCGGGCCCCCTCTGTCGCGGAACGGCAAGAAGGCTATCCGCGAGGAGGCCAAAAGTGCTTCCAAGTCTTTCCCCTGACGTCGCAACGCGTGGAAGAATCCATTCTGTGGACGCAATTGACCGACGGATTCTTGCGATCCTGCAGGAGGAGGGCCGGCTGTCTCTGACGGACCTGGCCGGCCGGGTCGGGTTGTCGGTGTCTCCCTGCCACCGCAGACTCCGCGAGCTGGAGCGCAGTGGAGCGATCCTCGGCTACCGGGCCGTGGTCGACGGGTCAGCGCTCGGACTGAACTTCGAGGTGCTGGCCTTCGTCACCATGCGCCAGGAGGACCGCGAAACCCTGCTGAGCTTCGAGGAGGGGGTCGCTGCCATTCCGGAGGTGTTGCAGGCCGAACGGCTCTTCGGCGACCCGGACTACCTGCTGCGCATCCTCACCACCGACCTGGCCGCCTACCAGCGCCTCGAGGACGACCACCTGTCCGCGCTCCCGGGAGTCCAGCGGATCACGTCGACGCTCGTGATGAAGCGCATCGCGCACGACCGCCCGATCCCCACCTAGCCCGCGCGGGGGATGCTGGTCCGGTGAGCGTCGAGCACGATCTCGTGGCAGCTGTGCGCAGGAGGGCTGAGGCCCTGGCCGTGGGGCATCCGGACGAGTTGTTGGAACTCCTCCATCCGGACTTCAGATGGACGTCGCACCGCGGCGAGACGTTCGACCGGGCGGCATACCTGCGCGCGAACATCGGCGGTGCCCTGACCTGGCGGCGTCAGGAGGTCGACGACCTGCGCATCGCGATCGCCGGTGTGGCAGGGGTGGTCTGGTGCGTGGTGACCGACGAGGTCGAGATCGACGGCCGGCTCCTCAGCTTCAGGATGCCGGTCACCCAGACCTGGCTCCGCGAGGACGGGTCATGGCGTTGCCTGGCCGGGCACGCCGGACCCCTGCTGGACTGAGGCCATGTGGCAGTGGGTGATCGGCGGCGCAGCCGCGCTGATCGTGTCGTGGCTGGCGTTGCTCGTGGCGCTCGCGCTCGCCCGGCCGCGGGGGCCGCTACTCGCCGAAGCAGTGCGCATCCTGCCCGACCTGCTCAGGCTGCTGGGTCGCCTCGCGGCGGATGCGAGCCTGCCACGAGGGGTGCGAGTCCGGCTGGGTCTGTCGCTGGCCTACCTGGCGTTCCCGCTCGACCTGATCCCCGACGTCATTCCGGTGATCGGGTACGCCGACGACGCCATCATCGTCATCGCCGTGTTGCGCTCGGCGGTTCGCCGGGCGGGGCTGGACGCCGTTCAGCGACATTGGCCCGGAACCGAGGACGGCTTCGAAACGCTGGGCCGGCTCTGCGGCATCGGCAGGCCAGCGGCCTGATCCGATCTCGCGGGGCTACAGGTCGAGTACCAGCTTCGCGGAGCGTGCCCGCGAGACGCAGATGAACATGACGTCGCCGGCCTCGCGCTCTGCCTCGCTGAGCAGGCTGTCGCGATGGTCGGGCTCGCCGTCCAGGACGGCGGTCTCGCAGGTGCCGCAGACGCCCTCCAGGCAGGAGAAGAGTGGTTCGACCCCGGCAGCCTCGACCACCTGGAGGATCGAGCGATCGGCCGGCACCTGCAGGGTCAGCCCCGCCCGGGCGAGCTCGAGGCTGAACGTCGTGTTCTCCACCCCGCCCGGTGCTGCACGCGGGGCGAACCGCTCCACGTGCAGAGCACGCGGCGGCCACGAGGCGCAGCGCTGCTCGACCGCGGCGAGCAGCGGTTCGGGGCCGCAGCAGTAGACGGCCGTGCGCGCGTCCGGACTGCCCAGGACGGTCTCGAGGTCGAGCAGCCCGCACTCGTCCTGCGGGTGGATCCGGACGCGGGTCCCGTGCGCCGCCCGCAACTCCTCGGCGAAGGCCATCGTTGCGCGCGTGCGCCCGCCGTAGAGGAGCTGCCAGTCCGCGCTCCGGCCCGAGACGGTGGCGATCATCGGCAGGATCGGCGTGATCCCGATGCCACCGGCGATGAAGAGGTACCGGGGCGAGTCCACCAGCGGGAACGTGTTCCGTGGCCCGCGCACGCGGACCACCTCACCGAGGCCGAGCCGGTCGTGGACGTACGCCGAGCCGCCGCGTCCACGCTGTTCGCGCAGGACGGCCACCTGCAGGCCGCCCTCCGGAGCGTTGCGGCAGAGCGAATACTGCCGGACCAGATCCGGGGACAGCATCAGGTCGACATGAGCGCCGGGCTCCCAGCGCGGCGCGGGCAGGCCGTCCCGGCGGGCGAGGGTGAGCAGCGTGACGCCCTCGGCGATCGGTTCCTTCGCGGCGACGACGAAGTCGATGCCGGCCGGGTCCGCAGCGCCGTACACGCTGCCGGGCGGCGCGCTGTCGACCGGCGCGCTGTCGGTGGCGGTCACGCCCGCCTACCCGACATCCGAGTCGTGCGTGGCCTCGTCGCGTGGGGGTTCGTGGTGGTGGGGTTGGTGGTGGTGGAGTTCGTGGCGGGCGATGGAGCGGAGGTGGACTTCGTCGGGGCCGTCGAAGATGCGCATGGCGCGGTGCCAGCCCCAGAGTCGGGCCAGGGGGGTGTCGTCGCTGACGCCGAGGCCGCCGTGGATCTGGATGGCCCGGTCGATCACGGCGGTGGCCACTCGGGGTGCGATCACTTTGATGGCGGCGATCTCGGTGCGGGCGGCCTTGGCGCCGGCGGTGTCGATCAGCCAGGCGGTCTTGAGGGTCAGCAGCCTGGCCTGTTCGATCTCGATGCGGGACTCGGCGATCGCGGCCTGGACCAGGCCCTGGTCGGCCAGCGGCCCGCCGAACGCGACCCGGGAGCGGGCCCGTCCGACCAGCATCGACAGGGCCCGTTCGGCGCCGCCCAGGGCCCGCATGCAGTGGTGGACGCGGCCTGGGCCCAGCCGGGCCTGGGCGATCGCGAAGCCGCTGCCCTGCTCGCCGAGCAGGTTGGAGACCGGCACCCGCACGTCGCTCAGGCGGATCTGGGCGTGCCCGTGCTGGTCCTGGCGCCCGAAGACCGGCAGGGAGCGTTCGATCCTGACCCCGGCGGCATCGGTGGGCACCAGCACCATCGACTGGCGCCGGTGCGCCGGGGCGTCCGGGTCGGTCTGGCCCATCACGATCAGCACCGCGCAGCGCGGGTCGTTCGCGCCGCTGGCCCACCACTTCACCCCGTTGATGACGTACTGGTCACCCTCGCGGCGGATCGAGCAGCGGATGTTGGCCGCGTCGCTGCTGGCCACGTCCGGCTCGGTCATCGCGAACGCCGACCGGATCCGCCCCTCCAACAGCGGCTCCAGCCAGGCCCGCCGCTGGGCCTCGGTGCCGAACAGGTGCAGGATCTCCATGTTCCCGCTGTCGGGCGCGGCGCAGTTCATCGCCTCCGGCAGCAGGTCCGGCGACCAACCGGACAACTCCGCCAACGGCGCGTACTCCAGATTGGTCAACCCCGACACGGCCGGCAGGAACAGATTCCACAACCCCAACGCCCGAGCCTGACCCTTCAACCGCTCCACCACCGGCGGCACCGTATGGTCATCCACCCCGGCCGCGGCCCGGTACGCCTCGTACTCCACCTCAGCCGGCAACACCACCTCATGCAAGAACCGGCCCACCCGCTCACCCAGCTCCCGCGCCCGAGACCCGAACTCGAAATCCATGCGTCCGCCCGGATCAGACCGGCGTGGGCTCGGGCGCAGCCGGCGCCGGGACCGCCTGCGGGCCCTGCTCCGTCTGGTCCGGCGCCAGGACCGTCACCGTGCCGGTTGCACCGTCGAGTTCGACCCAGGTGCCGGTCGAGATCCGCCGGGTGGCAGCGGTCACGCTGGCAACGCACGGGATTCCCAGCTCGCGGCTGACGATCATCGCGTGGCTGTTCAGCGCGCCGATGTCCACCACGACGCCCGCGGCCACCATGAACAGCGGAGCCCAGGACGGATCCGTCTGCGGCGCAACGAGAATCTCACCCGGCTCGAACTCGGCCACCTGTCCCGCGTCGAGGATCACCCGGGCCTGCCCGCGGACCGTGCCGGCAGAGGCTGCGGCGCCGGTGAGCACGTCACCGGGGGCGACCGGGGTGACCGCCCCCTGGTGCCGGCGCGGAAGCGTGGACAGCGCGGGCAGCGGCACGGAACCGTCGATGATCGCCGGCGGCTCGAGCTCGAACAGGTCGCGCCATGCCCGCCCGCGCTCGGCCATCGTGTCCACGACCGAGGTCGGGTCGCTGACCAGCAGGTCCAGTTCCGGCTCCAGGGCAAGGAACACGTGAGCGGGATCGGTGAGGTGCCCTTGCTGGACCAGCCGATCGCCAAGCTCCATCAGGGCCATCCGAGCCTCGTGCAACACCTTGATGCAGTTGCTCTTCCCGCGCTCGCGCCAGGCCGCCATCCGCCGTGCGGAGCCGACGGCGGCGCGTAGCGTGCCCTGGGCCTCCTCGTTGCCCGCAAGGAGTTCCAGCGCCTCGGTCATGGCGGCCTCAGCCTCGCGCTGGGCCGCCACGGCCGCCAGCCTGGGGGAGGCGTCGTCGTCGCGGCTGCGCAGCCGCTCGACCAAGGCCAGGGGGAGTTCCGGGCGCGTCTCCCAGGCCGGTGAGCCGAGATCCCACTCCGAGGGACCGCGGTATCCGAACTGGCGCAAGAAGTTCTGGAACCTGGCCCAGAAGTGCGGGTGCCCGCTCGCGAGTCGTTCCGGCAGTCCGGCCGCTCCCTGGTCGAACGCGGCGGTGAGGCCCTGGTCCTCGCGCACCAGGCGGGACAGGTCCCACAGTTCGATCGCCGGCGCGGCAGAGTCGACGTCGCCTGCGGTGCCGATCAGCCGGGTGAGCAGCCCTCCGGCAGCCTCGCCGAGTACCTGGCTGATGACGCCGGGCCCCACCGCCGACTGGTTGCTGGCCACCGTGTAGCTGCGCCAGACGTAGCGCGCGATCGGCATCATGGACCGGGCCCGAGCCACCAGAGCCGCAGGGGACAGCGCGGCCAGGTCCGGCCGCTGCGCCCGACCGGCGTCGGCCACGGCCCGCTCCTCCTCCAGTTCCGGATACTCGGTGGCGCTCAGGGCCCAGACGGCGCGTGCACCCATGGCGGCGCCCATCGACTCGTCCACGTCGTCCGGCCTCGACTGGTGCGCCGGTGCGTCGGTGCCGGAGAAGAACGCCGCGTCGATGGCCTCCCAGCCCAGGCCGAGCCGGATCCCGACCGTCCGGACGCAGGACTGATTGACATAGAGGTAGCCGTAGAAGAATCCGGCGACCGCCGACTCATCGGCGAGCAACTCGGACAGCCGGAAGGCGCCCGCCTCGGTGTAGCCCGCGGCCCATCCGGGCAGCAGGTTGGGGACCCAGGCCATGCTGGCGCCCAGCGGCGTGACCGGATCGGGCAGGACGTCGGCCGCGTTCATCCGGGTGTAGACCGGGAACCGGGAACTGGGCTCGGTGTCAGTGATCCACATCTTCTCGGTCATCTCAGGCTCTCCTGCGCTGCGAGTGGCTGCGGAGCGGCCGGGGCGGCCACCCGCTCCTGGTTGCTGGACTGCTGACCGGTGCGATCGCCGGTCGTGTTGTCGTGGCCGTCGGCTGTGCTGTTGCCTGCGGTGGTGTTGTGGCCGGCGGCCGTGCTGTTGCCTGCGGCATGACGACCGGCGATGAAGCCGAAGACCATCGCCGGCCCGAGGGTGCCCCCGCCGCCGCCGTACGTCATGCCGAGAACGGACGCCATCACGTTGCCTGCCGCGTACAGCCCCGCGATCGGGCGGCCGTCCACGTCGAGCACGCGCGCCGAGGTGTCCGTCCTCGGACCGCCCTTGGTGCCCAGCGCCCCGCTGCGGACGCGGACCGCGTAGAACGGCGCGGAGTCCACGGGGCCGATGGTGGACTCGGGTCGCCCCTCCATCGCCGGGTCACCCCACCAGCGGTCGTAGACGCTCTCGCCGCGCCGGAAGTCGGGGTCCCGGCCGGTGGCCGCGTGCGTATTCCAGCGGCTGATGGTGGCGGCCAGCTCCGCCGGGGTAATGATGCCGGTGCCGACGGCCAAGTCCTCGATCGTCTCGGCCCGAACGAGCCAGTCCGGCGTCGGCTCCTCGCCCCGGTAGCCGGCCAGCCCGTAGCGCTGCAGGTAGTGGCGGTCGAACACCATCCAGCACGGGTGGTTGAGGTACTCGAAGCTGGTCACGTCGAGCTGGTGGAACGCGGCGCCCAGAGCGTTGTAGCTGGCGGCCTCGTTGGTGAACCTACGCCCCGCGTCGTTGACCATGATGCAGTGCGGCCGGGACCGCTCCCCGTTGACCTGCCAGGCCGCCAGCCCGCCCTCCGGGTGCGGTGCGTCGATCGTCGGCACCCACCAGGCCTCGCGCATGTTGCCGAGCCCCGCCCCGAGCCGCATCGCCATCCGCAGTCCGTCGCCGGTGTTCGTCGGCACCGAGACCGGTCGGACCAGCGGCCCACGGATGAAGCTGCGCAGCAGCTCCTCGTCCCATTCGAAGCCACCGGTAGCCAGGATCACCCCCCGCGTGGCGAGCACCTCCTGCTCGCCACCGGCGGCCGGAGCGAACCGGACCCCGGTCACGCGGTCGCTGCGGGACAGCAGGTTGATCGCGCGCATCCCCGTCCGCGGCTCGATCCCCCGGTCCAGGCAGCCGCGCAGCAGGCGGCCGATCAACCCCTGGCCGGCGCCACGCTCGTCGTGGATCCGGCGCCGGGCCAGCTCGTCCGCCGGAACCCCGCCCGGCGCGCCGCGACCCAGCGGCGTCTCGCTCATGGTGATGTTGCCCCGCAACTGGTGGCCCACGGTCACCCTGCCCGCCCACGGCCCCAGCTGGTCGAAGGCGAACATCGGACACTCCAGTGAGCGACCGCCACCCGGCCGCCCGCCCGGGTGCTCGGGGTGGTAGTCGGGGAACGCAGCCAGCGCGGTGAACGTGACCGGCGTGCTGGCCTCCAGCCAGCGCACCAGCTCGGGCCCGGTGTCCACGAAGGTCTCGGCGAGCGCCCGGTCGATGAGGCCGTGGGACAGCGAGTCGAGGTAGGTGAGCGCATCCTCACGGCTGTCGCGGGCGCCCACCTCTGCCATGTGTGGGTTGTTCGGGATCCAGACCATGCCGCCGGACCACGCCGAGGTGCCGCCGACGGTGTCCGCCTTCTCGAACAGGCCGACCCGGGCGCCACCGTCCGCGGCGCGGATGGCCGCGGTGAGCCCCGCAGCCCCGGTCCCGAGGACGATGACGTCGTAACTGTCCGGCCCCGGCCTCGCAGCGGCCGGGCTCACGGCGCCACCGGCCTGGCGACCAGACCCGCCTCGCGGATGAGCGGAGCCTGCTGCGAGAACCGGTTCAGCTCACCCGGCCGCGGGTGCTGCGGCGAACCGGAGGTCAGGCCACCGTCCACGACCAGGGTGTGGCCGCTGATGTAGCCGGCGTGATCACTGGCCAACCAGGCCACGGCCTCGGCCACGTCGTCGGCCGCGCCCGGCCGCTGCCACAGCGGGGAACTGTCGCGGAACCGGGCAGTCGCGGCGTCCAGATGATTCGGGTCGCCGGCGACCAGCATGGCGGTCAGCGAGGTCGGGATCTTGCCCGGGGCGATGGCGTTGACCCGGATCCCGTACCCGCCGAGCTCGGCAGCCACGTTGCGGGTCAGGCCGATCACCGCGCTCTTGGCGGCCGCATAGGCGTGCGGCCCGAGCCCGCCCATGACCCCGGCAACGCTGGAGATCGAGAGGATCACGCCCTGGCGGCGAGGCTTCATCACCCGGGCTGCGTGCTTCATGCCGTGCACCACGGAGGTGAGCAGCACGTCCACCGAGAAGGTGTAGTCCGCCAGCACCAGCTCGTCGATCGGCCCGACGGCCCCGACGATCCCCGCGTTGTTGACCAGGCAGTCGAGCCGGCCGTACTCGGCCACGGCGCGATCGACCAGGGCGGCCACGTCGGCTTCCTTGGTCACGTCGCAGTGCTGGTAGCCGCAGCCCCCGGGCAGGGCCGAGGCCAGTGCCCGGCCGTCCTCGTCACTGATGTCCGCGAGCAGCACCGTCGCGCCCTGCGCCGCGCACAGCCTCGCGCTGGCAGCACCGAGGCCGCTCGCGGCTCCGGTGATGGCCAGGACACGGCCGTCCAGCAGGCCCACGGCGACTCCTCCTCGAGATCGGGCGGGTGGTGAAGACATACAACACTCGGTGTCCAGTAACTGTCAATGACTCGGGGAGTGGCCGCCGGGCTTGCTCCGGGCGTCGCCAGCGGCGGCGATACCCGCCACATCTTCGCTCCGTCGAAGCTGATCCGCTTGCTGGGAACGACCTCCAGCACAACGCGATTCGGGGAGTCCAGTTGCGCCCGGAACGCCGCGGCACGTGCCGGTTCGCCCGGGCGCATCGCCGCAGCGAACTCGGGGTAGAACCAGTCCTTGGTCTGCGCGTCCTCGTGCACGACGCACAGCCCCTGAACCGTGAGCGACCGGCGGGTGGCGACCGCGGAGCCGTGCGAGCTGACGGCGATGCTCACGCGTGGGTCGCGCTGCACCGCGGCGATCCGCTTGCGCATCCGGGACGACGTGAGCCAGAACCGATCGCGGCGGAACACGTAGTTCATCACCACCCCGACCGGGAAGCCGGATGCGGTTACCCAGATGAACGTGCACTCGGTCTGCAGCCGGAGCAGCTCGGATTCGGCGTCCGGGTCGAGCCCGTAGCCGCGGACATCCTCCCAGTCAGGCGCGGTGGGTCCGGTCATCAGCACCCGCCCGGGTCGTGGAGTTACTAGCGTCGCATTAAAGTTGTGGCCCGGGAAGAGTGTGCTCTGAGCGGCTGGATTCCGCGCGGTGAGCCGTGGTGCCGATCAGGCGGACGGGCGCCGGGACCCCCGGGCGGTGGCCCGGACCGGCCCGACGATGTTGCGCGCCAGCTGCTGCACCTCGCGGCGGAAGCGCGTCCGGCCGAGGGTCTGGAAGACCTCGTCGCGGCCGAGTTGCGATCGGGCGGCGGAGATCAGCAGGACGAACAGGGCGACGGCCGAAGCGCCTGCCTGGACGGTGGTACGTCCGGGTGCAACCGCCTTGATCCGCTCCGTGGCGGCCACGACGATCCGCTGCCGGGTCTCGGCGCGGCAGCTGTCCACACCGGGAGTCGAACCGACCGCGCTGGTGAAGAAGACCATGGCCTCGGACTGGTGGTCCTCCACCCAGTCGAGCACACCGTCGGTGAAGTCACCCAGACCGGAGACGTCCACCAGTGCCTCCAGCCGCTCCAGGACGGCTGCGACCCAGTCATCGGCGAAGGCCCGGACCAGCTCCTCGAGCAGGTCCTCCTTCGAGCCGAAGTGATAGTAGAAGGCGGCCGAGGTCATGCCCGCGCGCTCGGCGATGTCCGCCACGGTGACGATCTCGGGCGGTTGGACCTTGAACAGGTCCGTTCCGGCCGCAACGATGTCGGCGCGTCGGGACGGGCGGTGCGCCGGTCGGGGCGCGGTGCTCGGCATTCTGGGTAGGATGCCAGATTCTGTATTCCGGCACCAACGTCGCGGAGAACCGATGACCAAGAAGGCTGAGCAGCCGAGGCCGGCGCACCGCCCATCCCGCCGGGAAGAGATCATCGACGCTGCCCTGCGCGTGTTCAGCCGGGAGGGCTACACGGCGGCCAGCGTGGAGGACATCGCCCAGGAGTCCGGGGTTGCCGCGACCGCGATCTACTATCACTTCGGCGGCAAGGACGAATTGTTCAACCAGGCCCTGCGGACGGCCCTGGACCGGTTCAGCGAGTCGGTGTACGAGGTCCGGCAGCAGGGCGACCTGACCGCGCCGGAGACCCTGCGCCGCGTGATCCGGGCCGGGTGGCTGCGCACCAACACGCATCCGGCCGAGAACCGGTTCCTGCTCCAGCACACCTTCCGGCCGACGCCCGAGGCGCGCAAACTCCAGCAGGACTGGGAGGAGCGGCACGTCGAACGCTCCCTGGACTACCTGCCGCCGCCTTCGGTGCCGCCGCGAACGCCTCGTGAAGCGCGGGTGCGGCACGCGGCCCGCCTGCTGGCGTCCAGGGTCATGGTGCACACCACGATCGTCGGCCAGGAGTCGCGTCTGGCCGGTGGGCCGCTGGCGGAGGCGTCGGTGACGCAGGTCGCCAAGGCCGTGGAGGACGTCTGCATCCGGATCGTGACCGGTGCGGCCGAGTCCGAGCCGGTCGTCGGGGAGCTGGGCGAGCCTGAGGGTTCAGGTGTCGCTCGGAGCGAGGATCGGGCTCAGACGCAGGCGAAGCCTGCCCGCCGATCCAGCCGTCAGCAGGCCGCCGACACCCCGCGGGTCTCCACGGGTGCCAGGAAGGCGGCCGCGGGCACGGCCAGGCAGGCGCCCAAGTCGGCAGCCGGTGCACAGGGAACCACCGGAACGGCGGGAGCCAGGGGCGGCGCGTCGCGCAGGTCCGCGCGCGAGCAGCGCGACTAGGGGGCAGTTGTCGATCCTGCCTGGCAGCGTCTGTGGCCCTTGGGCGGCGCCGGCACCTCAACCGGAACCGTTTCTTGACGGTGACCAATATAAGTTGGACTATTACCGGACCCGATGTGAGGTAAGTCCACGCCCGCGAGGGGAGTCGACGGTGCCCGTGAGCGACCGCGCTACGACTCCCGTCGCCCTGCGCGCGGAGGATTCGCCCGACGGGATCGCGGTCGTCGACCGCAGCGGGTCGCTGACCTGGGCGCAGGCCTGGCGGGCCGCCGACCTCGCGGCCGGTGGCATGGCCCGCCTGGCGCAGCGGCCGGGGGAGCGCTGGGCGGTCCTCGGGGAGAACTCGGCACCGACCCTGCTCGCCCACGCCGCAGGGCTGCTGTCCGGGGTGGGCACCGTGGCGGTCTCGCGCCAGCTCACGGCGCGGGAGCTGACCTACCAGTTCACCGACGCCGGGGTGGTCGCCGTGATCACGGCCGCCGCGGCGCTGCCTGCCGTGCTCGACGCGGCGCGCGAGGTGCCGCTACGGCTGGTCGTGGTGCACGGCGAGGCGCCAGCTGCGGGCGGGCTCGCGATGACCTGGGACGCCTGGCTGGCCGGGCAGGTGTCCGGCAGTTGGCTGACGACGAGCCACGCCCGGTCCGCCGCTCCGATGCTGGCCTACACCTCCGGGACGACCGGCCGCCCTCGGGCATCCGAGGTCCGCTGGGTCGATGGGACGCCGGGCACCGCACCCGAGTACCTGGCCGAGCTGATCGCCCGGGCGCACACCCCACCCGGGCCGCACCTGGTCGCGGGTCCGTTGCAGCACAACGGTCCGCTGACCGCCGTCCGGCATCTGCTCACCGGGCAGCCGGTGGTCATCCTCGAACGCTTCGACGCCGAGGCGGCTCTCGCGGCGATCGACCGGTACCGGATCACCTCGTCCGTCATGGTCCCGACACACCTCGGCCGGATGCTCGCGCTGCCGCGGGATCGGCGCCTGCGCTACGACGTGTCCAGCATGAAGCTGCTGGCGCACACCGGATCCGGCTGCCCGCCGGCGGTCAAGGAAGAGATGATCGCCTGGTACGGCCCGGTCCTGGTGGAGTCCTACGGCGGCAGCGAGGTCGGCACCCTGTGCCGGATCGGATCGCAGGACTGGCTGTCGCGCCGCGGTTCCGTGGGGCGTCCGGTGTCGCCGTTCCAGGTCGTCGTGCTGGACGGGGACCGTGCACCGCTGCCCCCGGGCGAGACCGGGTTGCTCTGCTTCCGGGCGCCGCCGGAGCGTGGCATCCGGTACCTGCACGATGCCGAGAAGACCGCAGCGGCCTACGTGGCGCCGGGGCTGCTCACGCTCGGCGACGTCGGGCACGTCGACCCGGACGGGTTCGTCTACGTCACCGATCGGGCCGCGGACGTGGTCGTCTCCGGCGGGGTGAACCTCTACCCGGCGGAGAGCGAGCAGGTCCTCGCAGCACATCCGCAGGTGGATGACGTGGCCGTGATCGGCGTCCCGCATCCGGATCTGGGCGAGCAGTTGCTGGCCCTGGTGGTACCCGCCCGCGCGGGGGATCCGCCGGCAGAGGGTGAGCTCGAGGCCTGGTGCCGGGGCGCCCTGGCGTCGTACAAGTGCCCCAAGCGGTTCGAGTTCGTGGCGAGCCTGCCGCGGAACGCGATGAACAAGTTGGACAAGCCGGCCATCCGTCGCCCGTACTGGCCCACCGGCCGGACCGTGGCCGGTTAGCCGTCCGGGTTCACCGAGCAGCCCTGGGTCCGCAGAGCCAGTCTTGGTCCACCAGCCGCACAGATCCACCAGCCGCACAGATCCACCAGCCGCACAGATCCACCAGCCGCACAGATCCACCAGCCGCACAGAGAGGCCATCGACATGACCGACGTCGTCGAGACCGCCGCGACCCTGCCCGCCGCCGCGCGGGATGCCCTGGTGAATCTCGTCGTCCGGGGGATGGTCCGGGGGCAGCCGTCCCCGGACGAGGCCGCCCTGGTCGAGTACGGGCTGGCGGCGGTCAAGGGCCCGGTCGTGATGCCTATCGGCCGGGCCGCGGCGATCGCCGGCTGGGTGCTGCGGGTCGAGCCGGGGTCCCCGGTGGAGGCGCGCGGCCGCCGCCTGCTGGAGGCCTTCCTGCCCGTGAACCGCCGGCTGCGGGACCTGTGCACGGCCTGGCAGTGTCGCCCGGACGGCTCGGCGAACGACCACAGCGATGCAGGTTACGACGCGCAGGTCCGGGACGGGCTCGACGACGTGCACGAGTCGATCGTGCCGATCCTGGACCGGCTCTCCGCCGTGCTGCCCCGGTTCGCCCCGTATGCCGGCCGGTTGCAGTCTGCCCTGGACACCCTCGATTCCGGCGATCCGGCGTGGCTGGCCTCACCCCTGTGCGACTCCTACCACACGGTATGGATGCACCTGCATCAGGAGCTGCTGCTGACGCTCGGGGTCAGCCGTGAGGAGGACGAGCAGCTCGAGGAGCGGCTCGTGGCCCGCGTGGCGGGGTGACATGCGACTGTCACAGCAGCATGCACGCGGGTCGAGCGCCGGGAGGCCGGTCATGATCGCCGGCGCGCGTCCCGGCGCGATCAGGTTCGGATGTGGCTCGACCACCGCCGGGGCCGAGGTGCTCGGCACTCGTGGCGAGGCACTGGATCGCCTGGTGGCGCTCGGGTTGCCGGCGCCGCGAGGGGTCACCGTGCCGGTCGGCGGCGCCGAACTGCTCACCGGGCTCGACGGCGCCCGAACCGTTCTGGAACAGGTGCCGGGTCCGGACGGGCTGCTGCGCCTGTCGGCGTCCGCCCCGGTCGAGCTGGCCGGGCTGCCTCCGGACGTTGTCTGCCTCGGGCTGACCGCTGCCAACCTCGAGCGGTACGCGTCGCTGCTGGGTCGCTCCGAGGAGTTGTATGCCCTCTGGGCCCCGACCATCCGGCTGATCGCCGAGCAGTGCCTGCTGGTGCCGGCGGCGGTGATCAGCGGGGTGGTGCTGGACCTGCCCGACCCGCGCGATCAGGTGCCCGCGTTGCTGGAGCTGTGCCGGTCCGAGGGCAGCGGGCCGTTCCCGGACAGCACTGCAGGTCAGGTGGCGCTGGCCGCCGGCGCCCTGCTGGCGCGCTGGGCCTCACCCCGGGCGGCCAGGGCGCGGCGGGTCCAGTCGCTGCCGGAGGAGTTGGGCCTGGCGCTGCATCTGGAGGCTCAGGTCGTCGACGCCTGGGAAAGCATCGGCCACGGGATCGCGGTGTCCCGTGACGGGGCGAGCGGTGGTTTCGCCCCGAACGGTCGCATCTTCCGGGGGTTGCGCGGCGCGGCGGCGCCCGCGGACGGCGGGGAGGATCTGTCCGCGCTCGCCGGCCGGCGGGAGCAGCTCACCGCAGCCCTGCGGGTGCTCGAGGGTGACCTACGCGGGATGGTCGAGGTTCGGTTCGACTTCTCCCAGCAGGGCCTGTCCCTGGTGGCGGCGCGGCTGGAGCGCCAGCCACCCGCACGGGCCCTGGTGGCCCTGTCGGTCGAGCTGGGCGGGACCGGCGTGATCGACCGGGCCCACGCGGTGGGCGCCGTGCCGGCCGAGGTGGTGCGCCAGATGCTGCATCCGCGGCTGCGCCTGACCGGCGAGGAACGCCTGCTGACGCGGGGTCTGCCCGCCTCGCCGGGAGCGGCGCTCGGCCGGGTCGCGCTGTCCAGCCAGGACGCTGTCGAGCTGGTCGCGGCCGGCTCGCCGGTGATCCTCGTGGCCGCCGAGACGACCCCTGCGGACCTGCCCGGAATGCTTGCCGCGCAGGCGATCGTGACCAGCCGCGGGGGTTCGGCGTCGCACGCCGCCGTGGTGGCCCGCGGCATCGGGCGCCCCGCCGTGTGCGGGGCCTCCCAGCTGAGCATCGACGTCGGGACGGGGGTGGTGCGCGCCGGTGACGAGCAGGTCCGGGCGGGCGACGTCGTCTCCGTCGACGGCTGGACCGGCGCGGTCTACCACGGCCATGTCCCGGTCGGCCGGGCCGAACCGATGCCGGAGCTGCTCACCCTGCTGGAATGGGCGGACGGGCTGCGCCGGCTGGGCGTACGGGCCAATGCCGACACCGCAGGGCAGGCCACGGCCGCGATCACCTTGGGCGCAGAGGGAATCGGCCTGTGCCGCACCGAGCACCAGTTCCTCGGCGACCGGCTCCCGCTGATCCAGGCGGTGCTGCTGGCACAGCACCCGGAAGCCGAGCAGCGCGCGCTGGCAGGCCTCGCGGCGGCGCAGCGGGAGGACTTCCGCGATCTGCTGCGCGCCGTCGGCGACCGTCCGGTGACGGTTCGGCTGCTCGACGCACCGCTGCACGAGTTCCTGCCCGCGGGTGCCGAGTTCGGCGAGCCCGGGATGGCCGAACTGGCCGGTGCGCTGCACGAGGTGAACCCGATGATGGGCGTTCGCGGAGTGCGGCTGGCCGTCCTGCATCGCGGGCTGTACCCGGCGCAGGCCGCAGCCCTGTTCGAGGCCTGGGTGGACGTCGCCGCCGAGGGAACCCGGCCGCGGCTCGAGGTGATGGTGCCTCTGGTGTCAACGGTCGAGGAGCTGACCTTCTCGGCCGGGCTGATCCGGGCCGAGGCCGCCAGGGTGTCCGCAGAGCGCGGCGTCGCGGTGCCGTACCGGATCGGAACGATGGTCGAGACCCCGCGGGCGGCGCTGCTGGCGGGACACCTCGCGCGCGAGGCGGAGTTCCTCTCGTTCGGCACCAACGACCTGACCCAGCTGACCTTCGGGCTGTCCCGGGACGATGTCGAGCATCAGCTGATGCTGCCGTACCTCGAGCAGGGCATGTTCGCGGCGAACCCCTTCGTGGCGCTCGATCCCGATGGGGTCGGTGAGCTGGTGGCGCTGGCTGCGGCACGGGCCCGCGCCGTGCGCCCGGACGTGAAGCTCGGGTTGTGCGGCGAGCACGGCGGCGACCCCGAATCCGTGGCCCTGTGCCACCGGCTGGGTCTGGACTACGTCTCGTGCTCGCCACAGCGGGTCCCGATCGCCCGGCTCACCGCCGCGCACGCAGCGATCGCCGGCACCGGTGGCCTGGAGGAGCGATGAGCGCAGCGACGTTGCAGACCGATGAACTCGCGGCCTTGCGGGAGACCGTCACCGCGGTGTGCCGTGCCGCCGGAGGCACGGCCTCGGTCCGCGGGCTGAGCCCGGACGGGCCCGGATACGACACCGCGGTCTGGCGCGTGCTGGCCGACCAGGTGGGGATCGCGGCACTGGGCCTGCCCGAGGCTGCCGGCGGCCTCGGCGGCCTGGCGGAACTGTGCGCGGTCGGCGAGGTCCTGGGCGCGACCCTCACGCCCGTGCCGTTCCTGTCCAGCGTGGTGCTGTCCGGACAGCTGCTCAGCCGGTGCGGTTCGGTCACGAACGACCTGCTCGAACGTCTGGCCGTCGGCGAGGTGATGGCCGGCGTCCTGCTCGACGCCGACGGGCGGTGGGCCGGTGAGCCGCCGCTGCGGGCCGATCTGGTGGACCGGCGGTGGGCGGTCACCGGCACGGCCGACTTCGTGCTGGACGGTCCGGGCGCCACCCTCCTGCTGACCGTGGCGAGGGGTCCGGACGGCCCGGCTCTGCTGGCCGTCGAGCTGCCCGCTCCGGGGGCCGAGGTCGTGCCGCTGGCCACGCTCGACCTGTCCAGGGCGCAGGCGCGGGTGGTGCTGGACGCCGCCCCGGCCAGGCTGGTCGCGTCCGGCCCGAGCCTGGTGACGTTGATCGACGCCGCCGTCGACGTCACGCTGATCGTCCAGGCGTCCGAGCTGCTCGGGGCCGCCCAGACTCTGCTCGACCTGACCGTCGACTACGCGCGCACGCGGCACCAGTTCGGCCGGCCGATCGGCAGCTTCCAGGCCGTCCAGCACCAGTGCGCCCAGATGCTCCTCGATGTCGAGACCTCGAGGTCGGCGGTGGATCGGGCCGTGGCCGCATGCGGGCCTGAGTGCGAGCCCGTGGTCCTGGCGGAGGCCGCCTCGGTGGCGAAGGCCTGGTGCGCCGACGCGCTGGTTCGAGTGTCGGCCGCGGCGGTGCACCTGCACGGCGGGATCGGGTTCACCTGGGAGCACGACGCGCACCTGTACTTCCGGCGGGCCCGCGCCGACGCCGCCCTGCTCGGCGATCCCACCTTCCACCGCGAGCGCCTCGCTCGGCTCCTGGCCTGGTAGCGGCCCCGAGTCCGGCGCGCCCGGGCGCGGACGGCGCAAAGTCAGCGGGGCGGGCGGTGGGCGGAGGGCAGGCCGAGTACGCGCTCGGCGATGATCGTGCGCTGGATCTCGTCAGTCCCCCCGGCGAGGTGATACCCGGGCGCGCCGAGGAGGTGCTCGTTCCAGGCGAAGGTGCCCCACTGCCCTGTGTCGGCAGCGAGCCGGGCCCCGAGCACTCCCGCGGCCACATCGCCGATCAGGGTGAGGTTCGCCGCCGCGGTGAGTTTGCCGATCGATGCCGCCGGGCCGGGCCGCTCGCCTGAGGCCGCGCCACGGGCCACCCGCTCGGTGGTCGCGGAATGCAGGCGCGTGCGCAGGTAGAGGTCGGCGAGCCGTTGCCGCAGAACGGGATCGCCGGTCAGGCCGAGGGAGCGGGCCAGCTCCAGGACGTCCGCGAAGGTGCCGCCCTTGCGCCGGCCGCCCGAGCCCGACGTGGTCCGCTCGAACCCGAGGGTGACCGTCGCGATCCGCCAGCCGTCGCCCTCGGCGCCCAGCCGCAGCCGGTCGGGGATCCGCACTCCGCTCAGGAACACCTCGTTGAACGAGGACGAGCCGCTCATCTGGCGGATCGGCCGGACCTCGACTCCGGCGCTGTCCAGCGGCAGCAGGAAGGCCGTGATGCCCGCTCGTTTGGGAGCATCCGGATCGGTGCGGGCCAGCAGCATCCCGTAGTCGGCGATCCGGGCGCCCGAGGTCCACACCTTCTGCCCGTCAACAACCCAGCCGTCCGCGCCACGCACCGCCCGGCAGCGCAGGCCGGCCAGATCGGAGCCCGCGTCCGGCTCGCTGAACAGCTGGCAGGCCAGCAGATCCGTGCGCAGGAAAGGCCGGGCCAGCTGGTCGCGTTGCTCCGGCGTTCCGAACAGGGCAGTCGCCGGGCCGACCAGTCCAGTGGTGACGCTGATCAGCTCGCTCGACGGTGGCACCTCGAAGGCACTCTCCTCCTGGGCGAAGGCGATACCGTGGATGGGCGCCAGCCCGGCGCCGCCGGCCTCGACCGGCAGGGTGATCGCACCGTAGCCGGCGTCGTAGCGAGCCCGGCGATAGGCACGGATCGCCTCGAGCAACTCGCGTTCCCGGTCGTCGGAGACGTTCCGGAAGATGGCGAAGTCGGCCGAGCCGCGACCCCACCTGCTCGTGGCCACCCGTCGCGGGGGCAGGGTGGCAGCAAGCCAGGCGCCGGCCTGTTCCCGCCAGACTCCGAGCTCCGCCTGCTCGACCTCAGTCGGCGGCATCGCGGCCTCCCTCCTGCCGCCTCGCGGCGAGCACATCCGGACTACCTGAGCAGCACGGTGCAGGCGCTGACACCCGGTGCCCCGTACACGTGCGTGAAGCCGATCCGTGGATCGCCGGGCACCTGCCGGCCGGGCGCCCTGCCCTGTAACTGGCGGACAACCTCGTGCACTTGGCGCAGCCCGGACGCGCCGACCGGTTCCCCGCCGGCGATGCACCCGCCATCGGTGTTCACCGGCAGCCGTCCGCTCGTCTCGAGCTCGCCGGCGGCGAGCAGGTCAGGCTGCTCGCCGTCCGCGCACAGCCCTGTCTCGGCGAGGTGGATCAGCTCGGCGCCGCTGTCGGTGTCCTGCACCTGGGCAACCTGCACGTCGGCCGGGTCGACGCCGGCGCGGCCGAAGGCGGCCACGGCCGCATCGACGCTGGGGCTGGTGTGGCTGCCAGGCGACAGCCACGGCGAGAACACTTCGAAGGAGCCGAACCGCCGCGACCGCATGACCGCCGAGGCCAGCTGCACGGGCGCCTCGCACAGGTCCGCCGCGCGTTCGCCGCCGGCCAGCACGAGCGCCACCGCACCCTCGTTCGGGCTGCAGAACATGTACTGGGTCAGCGGTGGGTTGATCGGCCGGGCGGCGAGGATCTCGTCCTCGTCCAGGGGCTTCCGCCGCCAGGCGTAAGGGTGGTCCGCGGCGTTCCGGAAGGCTTTGGCGGCCACCTGGGCCAGGCAGCGTTCCGGAATCCCGTGGTCGAACAGGTAGCGGCGCGCCTTCATGGCGAAGTACTGCGTGGTGACCATCAAGCCGGCCTCGCC
This sequence comes from uncultured Actinomycetota bacterium, assembly GCA_963740575.1. Lineage (GTDB taxonomy): Bacteria > Actinomycetota > Actinomycetes > Actinomycetales > Kineosporiaceae > CAVUET01. The sequence goes on from CAVUET010000009.1 coordinate 237,351, forward strand.
GTACCAGTCCCCGATGCCGTAGCCGGCCGGGGATGAGGCGAAGGCGCCGCGCTCGTGCTTGTCGAAGCCGACCACGAGGGCCAGGCGGGCATCCCCGGCGCGCAATGCCTGCGCCGCGGCCGTGAGCGCCACGCCGCCGGTGGCGCAACCGTTCCGGACGGTCATGAACGGGACGCCGGTGAGCCCGAGCCGGGAGACCAGCGTGTCCGGCTTGCCCGAGACGTTGCTCCCGCCGACCGCGAGGTCGATGTCCTCCCATCGGACTCCGGCGTCCGCCAGCGCCGCGCGGGCCGCGACCATAGCCTGATCCATCGCGCTGACACCGTCGAAGCGACCGAAGGGGTGGATGCCCGCGCCCACCACGGCCACGGTTCCGCGTGCCGTCACGTTGGGCTCCGGTCCGACGGCGCGAAGGCGTAGCCGAGGACCCGCTCGTCTGCGTCCTGCCACAGCGGCAGCCAGCACAGGCGGACGGGCATCCCGATCCACAGCGCATCGGGCTCGGCGTCCAGGCGGGATTCGACGATGACCTCACCGAGATCCACGTAGCCGACGGCGAACGCGTCGAACGGCCCGTCCTGCGGGTGGAAGGGCGGCTTCGGCCGGATCTGCTGCACGGTCCACGACCACAACCGGCCCTGGACGGGAAGGGCGATCCGGGACATCGCCTGGCCGCACCGCGGGCAGGTGTCCTGAGCCGGGAAGGTGACCGTGGCGTCCGCCGGGCAGCGGGATCCGGCCAGCACGGGCAGCACGGGCAGCACGGAGGCAGGGTCCGGCCGGGCCGGCGCCGCGGGCCGGTGGAACAGGTCCGGGTCGATCAACCGGTCCCGGACGATCTCGGCGGCGGTCATGACGGTCCCGGCCCGATCCGCACCAGCGCCTTGCCGGTGTTGGCGCCGTCCAGCAGTCCGACCAGAGCCTCGGGTGCCTGGTCCAGCCCAGGGAACACGGTGCAGTGGTCCACGAGTTCACCGCTCGCGAGCCAGCCGCTCACCCTGGACTCGAACTCCGGTCGCAGGTCCTCGTGATCCCGGACGATGAACCCGCGCAGCGTGAGCCGGCGAAGGACGGCCTCGATCAGGTGCCCGATGGGCGCTTGATCAGCGGCGGCCTGCAGGGTGGAGACCATCCCGCACAGGGTCACCCGACCCTCTGGGCGCATCTCGCGCAGTGCCGCGGCGAGCAGGTGGCCGCCGACGTTGTCGAAGTAGAGATCCACGCCGCCACCGGCGAGTTCGGCCAGCCGCACGCGCAGGTCCTCGCGGCGATGATCGATGGCCCCGTCGAGCCGCAGCCGCTCCACCAGCCAGCTGCACTTGGCCGGGCCGCCCGCCGTGCCGATCACGCGCCCCGCGCCGAACAGCCGGGCCAACTGGGCGGCGATCGAGCCGACCCCACCGGCAGCAGCGGAGATCAGGACGGTCTCGCCGGGCGTCAGCCCGCCGATCCGGGTCAATCCGACGAATGCCGTGAAGCCGGTCTGACCCAGGGCGGACAGCCACTGCTCGGGCGTGGCCACCGCGAGGTCCAGCGCCCGCGTGGCAGAGGCGTCGAGCACCGCCAGCTCGCGCCAGCCCAGCCGGTGGCGCACCGCGCTGCCCACCGGGACCTCGGCCGCTCGGCTGGCGATCACCCGGCCCACCGCCCAGCCGTCCAGCGGCGCACCCAGGTCGAAGTTGGCGGTGTAGACCTTCTCGGTGGCGTCCATCCGGCCGCGGGCGGCCGGATCGAGGCTCATCACCACGTTGCGGACCACGACCTGCCCGGCCGCCGGTCGCGGCAGCGGTACCCTGCGCAGCCGCAGATCATCCGGGCGCAAATGACCGTGCGGGCGGCGGGCCAGCACCACGGCGCGCGTGAACGCCGGCACCGTCTCCGGCTCGGCTGCCACGATGTCGATCGGGCGCCCGACCGACCGGGCCGCCGTGCGGCTCATCCCGCCGCGCCCCTGTCATGGACCGCCCGCCCCCCGGGCAGCCGCCCGACCCAGCCGAGGATCTGCGGGTCGGCCTCCCTGATCTCGCCCGAGAACCACCGTCCGGTGCTGTCGAACACGCCCCGGCGGTCGCTCGCGGGATCGGACACCTCCACCAGGCCGTCGTCCGTGAGCGAGTACACGAAACCCGTCAGGGGATGCTTCATCGACTTGGGCATCAGCTCGCCTCTCTCGGATCATCCAGGGCCTGCCGTTGTCCTGCCCCATCAGAGCCCGGCTGCTGCCGCCGGACGCCCCGGCGCCGCAGGGTGACCGGCCCGGTCAGCCGGAGCTGGCAGACGAGCCGTCGCTCGGGCCGGACCGCCTGCCGCAGCACGGTCTCGAAGGTCTCGCGCTCCAACGGCCCGGGCGGCGAGCAGTGCTCCGTTCCGGTCACGACCGAGCTCAGGCATGTGCCGCAGGTGCCGTTGCCGCCGCACACGGTGGGCCAGCGCAAACCGGCCCGGGCGGCCGCGCGGAAGACGGTCTCCCCCGGCTCGACCTCGAACTGCAGCCCGGAGGGGACGACCACCACCCGGGCGGCGGGCTCGTCCACGGCATCCCTCCGTCTCGGCTCCGGCGCTCCCGATCGGCGTCCCCGCAGCAAGAGCGTCATCGCTCCAGCCACTGCTCCAGCAGGCGGTGGAAGTGCCGGATCCGGCTCTCCTGGTAGGCCGCCAGCGTGATCCCAGGCTTGCGTGTGGTGTGCAGGCCCTCCTGGAGGTACGGCAGGTTGAAGTAGTCCTGGTCGAACACCGGGCCGAGCAGACCGAGTTCGGTGATGTCGGCGAAGTTCTCACCCTCGCGCAACCAGCGCACCGGGGCCGGGTCGGGCCGGGGGGTTCCGGGGGCCGGTGGCGGCGCCAGCAGGAGCACCTCGGCGATGCAGCGGTCGGGGTCGTTCCCGGCGGGCCGGAACCGGTAGACGGCATTGGTTCGCGCGCCGACGAACACGCAGAAGTTGGGAAACAGGAAGTACTGGATGGCGTCCAGCAGCTCGCTGTCGGTCACGTCGCTGAACGGCCGGCCGAAGGTGGACTCGAGCTGTGCGCGCAGCTGATCAGCCAGCACCGCCCGGGCCGTGCCGCCCTCGGGTACCTGCGGCTCGCCGTCCTCGGACGCGGTCAGGTCCCGGCCCATCCCGGCGCTGTAGAACGCCCTTGTCTCGTAGTAGGAGTCCAGAACGTCCTGTTCGGTCAGCCCGTCCGCCACGTGCGGGCTGGGCGCGCCCTGCACCACGATGTTCCGGTTCCACGGCTCGTGGGCGATCACGTCGTACTGCGAGTTGGCGTCGGCCATCCACGGCATCAGCTGTGGATGGGTCCCGATCACGTGGAAGGACTCGATGAACGCCTCCAGCGCCACCTTCCAGTTGCAGGCGATCTCAGCAGCGATGTGGAAGTAGATCGTGCGCTCCTCCATCGGCCAGCGCTCGCACTGGGCCGACAGGCCGCGGACGAAGTCCTCGAACGGCTCGCAGTCGGGGTCGAGGTTGATGAACACGAAGCCCGACCAGGTGCCCACCCTCGCCTGCGGCAGGGTGAACTCCTCCGGCTTGACGTGGGCGAAGTCCCAGGCGCAGGGGACGTCCTTGAGGCTTCCGTCCAGGTTCCAGGCGAAGCTGTGGAACGGGCAGCGCAGCTCCGACACGGTGCCGCCCTGTGCGCGCAGCTTGCGGCCGCGGTGCAGGCAGGCGTTGAAGTAGGCCTTGATCTCGTCGGGCGCCGTGCGCATCACGATCAGCGAGTCGCCGGCGATCTCGTAGAGCACGTGCTCGCCGACGTTCGCCACCTGGTCGGTGCGGCAGGCGAACTGCCAGGCCTTGCGCCAGACCTTCTCGACCTCGGCGTCGTGCCAGGTTCGGGACACGTAACGGTCCACCGAGAGGTCCTGTGTTCCGAGCGGCTCGTTCACGTCGATCCGCAGCACGTTCGGGACCGAACGGCTGTCGCGATCGAGGTAGTCCTGGACGCTGGGCCCGGCGGACCGGGCGGGTTCGGACGGGTTCACCGCCGGGTTCGACAGCCCAGATGCCATGGGTACTCCTCCGGTGTGCGTGACTCGAGCCCGCCGGGCCGCGCGGGCCGCATGGGTGGCCCGTGGCCTCAGCTCGACGATCGGATCCGGGGCGGGTGCTGCGGGACCAGCCCGTCCGGTGCTCACTCAGCCAGGATGTTACTTGAACAACCCTTGAGAAAGCCAGTTGTTCCGCTAGGCGAAACTCCCGCCTACGGCGCGCCCGCCGCACCCGGGACGACGTGGTCCGGCTGATGGTGCTAACGGTTCACGTGTCAGGGAATGACCCGTGCAGCCGGGCGATTGCAGCGCCACGCGGGCCTGCGGGCACACTCGGCGGAACTGCCACTGGTGCCGGCGGTGGGGCGCGGTTAGGGTGACCCATGGGTTTCACAACACAAGGTTCAGTAAGCCTGATCTAGAGACGATCACCAGTTACCGGGCGGAGTGGCGCGAGCGGTGCATGATCACGACGAGAGCGTTGCCGGCGGCTCGCGCCTGAGCACGGAGCCGGTCTCCTTGGCGATTGCCGACGGCCGCGCCGGCTACACCCGCCGGGCGTTGTACATCGGCGGCCGGTGGCGAGTGCCCGAGGGCGACGGCGTGATCGAGGTGAGGCAGGCGTCCACGGGCCAGTCTCTCGGCACCGCCCCGGTGGCATCTGCGCGCGACCTCGACGCGGCGGTCACCGCCGCGAGGCGTGCCTTCCAGCCATGGGCGGCCACGCCGGTGACCCGGCGCGTGGAGCTGCTGCGCGCGCTGGCTGCCGGGCTCGCCGAGCGCGAGGATGAGCTGGCCACGCTGATGAGCGCCGAAGTCGGCACTCCGCTGGCCACGTCACGGCGGGTGCAGGTCGGCCTGGCCGTGGACGTGTTCCGGTCGATGGCCGACGAGATCGAGCAGCTGCCCGCGCAGGAGTGGATCGGCACTTCGCTGATCTTCCGTCAACCCGCCGGTGTGGTCGGGGCGATCACCCCGTGGAACTACCCGCTGTACCAGCTCGCGGCAAAGGTCGGTCCGGCCCTGGCGGCGGGGTGCACGGTCGTGGCCAAGCCCAGCAGCGTCGCCCCGCTGGCCGCGTTCGCGCTGGCCGAGATCGCCAACGGCATCGGCCTGCCGCCGGGGGTGTTCAACCTGGTGACCGGTCCCGGAGCTGTGCTGGGCGAGGCACTCGCCGTGCATGACGGGGTGGACCTGGTCAGCCTGACCGGATCCACCGCCGCAGGTGCCCGGGTGGCGGGGTTGGCCGCGCGCGGCATCAAGCGCACCACCCTGGAACTCGGTGGCAAGTCCGCCTTCCTGCTGTGCCCCGGCAGCGATCTGGACGCGGCCTTGCCGGCCGCGATCCGTTCGGCCTTCGTCAACAACGGCCAGACCTGCGCCGCGACCAGCCGGCTACTGGTACCGCGCGAGGAGCTGGCGGAGGTCGAGGAGAGGCTGGCCGCGCAGGTTCGCGCCATGGTGGTGGGTGACCCGCTGGACCCGGCGACCGACATCGGCCCGCTGGCCTCGGCCGGGCAGCAGGAGTCCGTGGGCCGCTACCTGGACAAGGCCGGCGACGAGGGGACGGTGCTCGCGGGCGGGCCGGGTCAGGTGCCGGGTCTGGAGCGCGGGTACTTCGTGCGGCCGACCGTGGTCAGTCGGCTCGACCCGGACGCGACGTTGGCCCGGGAGGAGATCTTCGGTCCGGTCCTGTCCGTGCTCGCCTATGACGGGGTGGACGAGGCCGTCCGGTTGGCCAACGACAGCGACTACGGCCTGTCCGGCGCGGTCTGGTCGCCGGACCTGGCGACGTCGATCGGCGTTGCCCGGCGGCTACGGACCGGGCAGGTATCGGTGAACGGCGGCCGGTTCAACGTCCGCGCACCGTTCGGGGGGTTCAAACGATCCGGCCTGGGGCGCGAGCTGGGCTCCCACGGACTGCTGGAGTATGTCGAGGTCACCTCGCTCCAGCTTCCCGCCGGTGCCGCGCTGCCGGAACCGGCCAGGTGACGGCGCCGTGACCGTGGCCGTGCTCGCCACCCTCGACGCCCGAGCGGGCGAGGCCGATGCGCTGCGGGAGGCCTTGCTGCGCCTGGCCACCGGAACCGGCGCTGAGCCGGGGACCGAGCTGTTCGACGTGCACGAGGTGACCGACAGCCCCGGAAGCTACGTCGTGTTCGAGCGCTACCGGGATCCCGACGCGATGGCCGCACACCGCAACGGGCCGGCCGTCGCGCGGTTCCGGTCCACCCTGCGGGAACTGGGCATCGCCCCCGCGATCGTCGTCCTCACCCCGCTGCACCTCAGCACGCCCACCGCGGACCTGACGAAGGGACCTGGATCGTGAACCTCGACCTGACCGGCAAGCGCGCCCTGATCACCGGAGCGAGCCGAGGTATCGGAAGGGCGACGGCCGAGCTGCTCGGCCGCGAGGGATGCGCCCTGGCGCTGTGCGCCCGCGGCGAGAAGGACCTGCTCGGCTTCGCGGACGAGTTGCGCGCCGAGGGTGTCACCGTGCACGCCAAGGCGGTCGACGTGGCCGAGGAGGGCGCGATCGCGGCCTTCGTCGACTCCGCCGCCGAGGCGTTGGGCGGGCTGGACATCCTGGTGTCGAACGTCACCGCGGGGTCTGCCAAGGGCGACCAGCAGTGGGCGGTCAGCCTGGCCACCGACCTGCTGCCGCTGGTCCGTGCCATCGACGCCGCGATCCCGCACTTCGAGGCCGCGGGCGGTGGCGCGGTGGTCGCCGTGTCGTCGATCTCCGGCCTGGACACCGCGACCCCGAGCGCCCCGAACTCGTACGCGGCGATGAAGGCCGCCGTGATCCAGCATGCCTCGGCACGGGCGCATGCCCTGGCGACAAGGCAGATCAGGGTCAACACGGTGTCGCCGGGCCCGGTCTATTTCCGGGGCGGGGACTGGGACCGGGTCAAGGACGGCCGGCCCGCGCTCTACACCGACATCCAGTCCCGCATCCCGCTCGGGCGCTACGGCCGCCCCGAGGAGGTGGCGCAGGCGATCGCCTTCCTGGCCAGCTCCGCCGCGTCCTTCTGCACCGGGACGAACCTGGTCGTGGACGGCGGCATGGTCTCGCGAGTGCAGTTCTGAGATGACCGGGCGGGGCGGCCGGATCGATGTCGTGCTCGTGGTCGGCGGACGCTGGCACGACCTCGACTTCGCCCGCCTGGAGCTGCTGCGCGAGCTGGCGGGGTACGACCAGGTCCGCACCCGCGTGTTCGAGGACTACCGCCACGTCGGCGCGCTGGAGCCCGCGCAGGCCTTGATCTCCTACACCTGCGACGTCCGGCCGCAGGCCCAGGAGCAGGAGGCGCTCAGCCGCTTCGTCTCCCGTGGTGGCCGGTGGCTGGCCCTGCACGGCACGAACTCCGCGATCGACCCACCGCCGGTCACCGGCCCCCGGGTCTTCCGCACCCCGAGCGTGCTCGGGCAACTGCCGGCGCTGCTCGGCAGCCGGTTCCTGGCGCACCCACCGATCGCGCCGTACCTGGTGTCGCCCACCGGCGACGCCGATCCCCTGGTGGCGGGCCTGGAACCGTTCACCACCACCGACGAGCTCTACATCAGCGAGCTCCACCCGCCGCTGAGAGTGCTGCTGCAGGCCCGGTTCGCCGGGCCCTGCCCGGGTTTCGAGGACGGCGGCCGGGCCGAGGCCGGCGGAGCGTGGCCGGTGCTGTACCGCAAGCCGACCGGGTCGGGGGAGGTCTGCTACCTGACCCTCGGCCATTGCCGCGGGCGGTTCGACGTGCAGGACCTCGGGATCGATGATCTCGGCCGGATCGACCGGGGCTCGTGGGCGTTGCCGCAGTACCGCACCCTGCTGGCACGCACCCTGGCGTGGGCCGTGCACGGCGATCGATGGCCGGAACTGGCGGATCCCGAACTGGATGGAGGCTGATCTTGTCCACGATCACCCACGACCCGGAGACCGGCCCCCAGGGCCGGCTGTCGGCGACGGCGGAGCTGGCTCGCCAGCTGCGCATCGACGTCGTCCGCGCGACCGCCACCGCCGGAGCGGGCCATCCGACCTCCGGCGCCTCGGCCGCCGACCTGGTGGCGGTGCTGGCGGCGCACCACTTCCGTTATGACGCAAAGGATCCGGGCAATCCCGGCAACGACCGGTTCGTGCTGTCCAAGGGACACGCGTCGACACTGCAGTACGCCTGGCTCAAGGCGATGGGCGCGATCGACGACGCGGAGCTGCTGACCCATGCCCGGCCGGGCAGCCGGCTGGAGGGGCACCCCCGGCCGCTGTTGCCCTGGGTCGAGGTGGCGACCGGATCGCTCGGCCAGGGTGTCGCGGCCGCGGTCGGGATCGCCCTGTCACTGCGCCGGTTGGAAGGCAGCCCGGCGCGGGTGTTCGTGCTGTGCGGCGACGGGGAGTTGGCCGAGGGCAGCGTGTGGGAGGCGTTCGACCACGCGGCGCACTACCGGCTCGGCAATCTCGTCGTGCTGGTGGACGTGAACGGGCTCGGCCAGAGCGGGCCGACCTTGCACGGCGGGGACACCGCGCGGCTGGCCGCCCGCGCCGAGGCGTTCGGATGGCAGGCGGTCCAGATCGACGGGCACGACCTCGAGGCCGTGGACCGGGCGCTCGCGCTCAGCGGCCAGGACCTGCAACGCCCGCTGGCCGTCTTTGCCACCACCGAGAAGGGGCACGGCCTTGGCGCGGTCGCGGGTCGCGAGGGGATGCACGGTCGCGCGCTGCCCGATCCCGACGGCGTGCTCGAGCTGCTGGGGCCGTCGCCCGGGCTGATCTGCCCTCCCGCCGCGCCGGCCGTGGTGGCCCGGCGGGAGCGCCGTCGTGGACCGGTCGCGCTGCCTGCCTACCAGCCGGGCGAGGTGGTGGCCACTCGGCTGGCCTACGGCGAGACGCTGGTCGCGCTCGGGGATGCACGCGACGACGTCGTCGTGCTGGACGCCGAGACCGGCAACTCCACGATGAGTGAGCTGTTCGCCGTCGCGCATCCGCAGCGGTACTTCGAGATGTACATCGCCGAGCAACAGATGGTCGCCGCCGCAACGGGTCTGGCCGCTCGTGGGTGGACGCCGTTCGCCTCCACCTTCGCGGCCTTCACCACCCGCGCCTTCGAGTTCGCCCGGATGTCGGCCATCTCCGGCGCGGGGGTCCGGGTCTGCGGCTCCCATGCAGGGCTGTCGGTGGGCGAATCCGGCCCGTCCGGGATGGGCCTGGAGGACATGGCCTGCTTCCGGGCCATCCCGGGCTCCGCCGTGATCCAGCCCAGTGACGCCAACCAGGCCGCCGTGCTTGTGGCGCTGCTGGCGGACCGGCCCGGGTTCAGCTACCTGCGCACCAGTCGTGGTGGCGTCCCGGTGATCTATCCGCCGGGGGAGCAGTTCCCGATCGGTGGGAGCCGGATGCTCGCCGGAGGCGGGGACGACGCGGTGACGCTGATCGGATCCGGGGTGAGCGTGCACGCCGTGCTGGCCGCCGCCCGCAGGTTGGCCGAGCTGGGCGTTAGCGCGCGGGTGCTGGACTGCTACAGCGTCAAGCCGTTGGACCGGGTCGCTGTGCTCGACGCGGCCCGGCAGACCGGCGAGCTGATCACGGTGGAGGATCATTATCCCGAGGGAGGTCTCGGCAGCGCGGTCGCCGAGGTGCTGGCAGCTGCGGGCGTCCGGGCGCGACTGACCGTGCTGGCTGTTCCGCAGATCCCGTCCGCCGGCCCGGTAGCCGGCCTGACCGCCGCCGCCGGGCTGGACGCCGATGCGGTGGTGGCAGCGGCCGTTGCCGTTCTGGCAGCCCCGGACGGGGTGTCGTGACGCCCGGCGCGGACGGCCCCGTCAACGGTGCGCCGGTCGAGGACCTGTCCCGCCTCACGAGCGTCGTCCTGGTCCGGCACGCCCTGCCGCTCACCGGCGTCAGCGGTGATCCCGGCCTGTCACCGCGGGGCCTGGAGCAGGCCCGCCGGGCCGCGGACTGGCTGCGCTGGGAGGCCCCCGCCGAGATCGTGACCAGCCCGTACCGCCGGGCCCTGGAGACCGCGCAGCAGATCGCGGGTGCCTGCGGGGCGGGCCTTTCCGTCGACGAGAGCCTGCGCGAGTGGTCGGCGCCCCGGCCGGCGCAGTACATCACGCCCGAACTGCTCGGGGCCACGCCGCGCGGGCGTGCGTTCGCCGAAGGCCGGTACGCGCAGTTCGTTCCCGAGCACGACCGCGCCGCGCTGTCCGCCCGGATGACCGGGGCCGTGGCCCGGGTGGCGGCTCGGCATCAGGGTCGGACGGTGGTCCTCGTCAGTCACGGCGGTGCCATCAACAACGTGATGGCCACGGCGCTCGGGCTGTCCGAGACGTTCTTCTTCAACCCGGGCTACACCTCGATCTGCAGACTGCAGGTGATGCCCTCCGGGCGGCTGGTCGTGGTCTCGGTGAACGAGACCGGGCACCTGCTGGGTACCCGCTCGCAGATCGCTGCGCAACTGCCGGAGGCCTCCGCGGTCGAGCCGAAGCCGGTCGAGGGGACGGTGGCCTGACATGGCCGGCGACCGGGGAACCGCGGTGATCACTGGTGCCGGGCGCGGCATCGGCCTGGCGATCGCCCGGCGGTTCGCCGCCGACGGCTACGCGGTGCTCATGCTCGACCGCGCGGCCGAGCCGATGGGCCGGGCAGCAGCCGATCTCGGTGCGCGGGCCTGCGTCCTGGACGTGACTGACGCGCCGGCCGTGTCCCGGCTGCCCGGCCTGGCGCCGGACTGCTCCGTGCTGGTGAACAACGCCGCCGTCACGCTCTACACGTCGCTGCTGGAGACACCCGCCGGGGATGCCCGCGCGGTCCTGGACGTGAACGTGGTCGGAGCGCTGCTCGCGGCCGCGGCGCTCGCCCCGGTCATGTCGGCACGCGGTGGAGGGTCGATCGTGAACCTGTCCTCGATCACCGCAGCCGCGCACCCGCCCGGAACCGGTCTGTACAGCGCCTCCAAGGCCGCGGTCGAGGCGCTGACCCGCGCCCTGGCTGTCGAGCTCGGGCCGATCGGCGTGCGCTGCAACGCGGTCGCTCCGGGCACGGTTCCGACCGAGGGCTCGGCCGGCCACTACGGAGACGTTGACGAACTCGCCGCCCGCGCGGCGATCCTGCCGATCCGCCGCCTGGGCACCGGGCAGGACATCGCCGCGGCGGTGGCCTACCTCTGCTCGGACGAGGCCGGCTGGATCACCGGCGAGGTGCTGCGCGTCGACGGCGGGTACTCCGTCTCCGCCGCGCAGTTCGCCCGGATGGCTCGTGGACACCGCACGAGGAGGAGTGGATGACCGACCAGCCGGTCGCGGAGGCCTCGCCCCCTGTCGTCGATCTGGACGACCAGGAATTCCTCCGCTGCCCGTTCCCCGCCCTGGCCGATGCGCGCAGTGAGGGTGGCGTGGTGCCCGCCGGAAGGCCCGGATGGTTCCTGGTTGCCGGGCACCACTTGGTGCGCGAGGTGCTGCGCGATCCGCAGACATACTCCTCGGCGGTGCACAAGCATGCCGCTCCGCCCGCGGAGGTCGCCGCCCAGGTCGCCGCGATCCGGGCGCGCGGCTGGCCGTACACCCCGGGACTCGGTACCAGTGACCCGCCTGCGCACACCCGCAACCGCAAGCTGGTCAACCAGACCTTCACTCCACGGAGCCTGGCGGCCATGGAGCCCCTCGTCCGGCGCGTGGCCGAGGAACTCTGCGGCGCGCTGCCCGACGGTCGCCCCGTCGACTTCCTGGCGGAGTTCGCGCAGCCCCTTCCGGTGTGGGCGATCTCGGAGATCCTGGGTCTGCCCGAGAAGCACCGGCAGGACGTCGGGCGCTGGACTCAGGCCGCGACCGCCAGCATCGGTGCGCGCCCACCGGCGGACCGTTGGGCGGCTGACGAGCGGGCGCTGCTCGCCCTGCAACTCGTACTCTCCAGGGCTCTGCGCGAGCAGCGCGGCCGCCCGGACGCAGGCCTGATCGGGCGCCTCGCGACGGCCGCCGAGCAGGACGATGCCGGCGACCCGCCGAGCACGGGGCTACTGCTCACCATGCTCCGCGAGTTGCTGGTCGCGGGTAACGAGACGACGGCGAAGACGCTCGCCCAACTGGCGCTCCTGCTGGACGGGCGCGAGGACGTCTGGCAGCGCGTGCGCGAGCACCCCGCCCACGCCGACGCCCTGGTGGAGGAGGGTCTGCGGATCACCAGCCCGACGCTGACGGCGCATCGGCGGGTCACCGCGGACACCGTCCTCGGCGGGGTGCAGTTGGCCGAGGGCTCGACGCTGGTGCTCTCGCTGATGTCCGCCAACCGGGACGAGACGGTATTCCCCGAGCCCGAACGGTTCAACCCCGAACGAGGCCCGCAGCTGCGTCAGCACCTGGCTTTCGGTCATGGGATCCATATCTGCGTGGGTGCCGGCCTGGCGCGGCTGGAGCTGCGGGTCGCATTGCAGGTGTTGGCGGGTCAGGTGCGCCGGATCAGCGTCGTCGCGCCCGAGGACGTCGCCTACTCGAGCAGCTACATGCTGCGCGGCCTGATCGAGCTGCCGGTGGTGGTAGCCCGTCTTGATCCAGGGGAGCAGCGGTGACCCGTCCCTTCCGATTCGGGTGCCAGGCCTACCGGGCCACCTCTCGCAAGGAGTGGGTCGAGCTGGCCCGGCGCCTGGAGGCCCAGGGCTACTCGACGCTGCACGTCGCCGACCACTACATCGGCCCCGGTCCGGCGCTGGACCCGACCGGGCACGGCGTGCAGACCCTGGCTGCCGTGCCCGCGCTCGCCGTCGCCGCGGAGGTGACCGAGACCCTGCGGATCGGCAGCAGGCTGATGTGCGTCGGCTACCACCAGCCGGTCGTGTTGGCCAAGGAGGCCGCCACGCTGGACCTGCTGTCCGAGGGCAGGCTGGAGCTCGGCCTCGGCGCCGGCTGGCTGGAGCGTGAGTACGCAGCCATGGGGATCCCCTTCCCACCACCGGGAACGCGGATCGAGCTCCTGCGGGAGACTGTGCAGCTGGTGCGCCAGTGCTTCGCAGCCGGCCCGGTACATCTCGAGGGCAGTCACGTGCGCGCCGGCGGCTTCACCGCGGTCCCGGCGCCGGTGCAGGTCGGCGGCCCGCCGGTGATGATCGGCGGCGGCGGGCGGCGCGTGCTGGGACTGGCCGGCGAGCTCGCGGACATCGTGAGCGTGAACTTCAACAACGCCAGCGGTTCCCTGGGAGCCGACAGCGTCAGCAGCTCGAGCGCTCAGGAGACGGCGCGGAAGATCGGCTGGATCCGGGAGGCTGCGGGCGACCGGTTCGACGATCTGGAGTTGGAGATCGCGGCGTACTTCGTCGCGGTTGACGGGGCGACCGGGACGACCGCGGGCACGTTGGGCGAGCGGCTCGGGCTCTCCCGGGCCGAGCTGGAGGAGTTCCCGCACGCCCTGACCGGCTCGGTGGATCAGATCTGCGAGACCCTGATCCGGCGCAGGCAGGAGTACGGGCTGTCATACATCACCGTGGGCAGCGCGGTCGCGGATGCCTTCGCGCCGGTCGTGGAGAGGCTGGCGGGGCAGTGATCGCGTCGGGGATGGGCATCGGCCGTCGGGTCTCGCTGGCCCACCTCACGCTGATCGACGTGCCCGCACCGGAGCTGGTGAGGATTGCGGCGGAGGCGGGCTACGACGCCGTGGGGCTGAGGATCCTGCCGGTCACCGGCGGGCCCGACCACACCCTGCTGCCGGGGTCGCCCCGGCTGCGGGAGACGGTCCAGGCGCTGCGTGACACCGGGCTGCAGGTCCTCGACGTCGAGGTGATCCGGATCCGTCCGGACACTGATCCCTTGGTGTACCAGGAGTTCCTGGACGTCGCGGCAGCGCTCGGGGCCCGGCACGTGGTGGTGGTGGTGGAGGACCCCGTGCCCGGGCGGGCGGCGACGACCCTGGGCCGGTTGTGCGAGCTGGCCGCCGGGCGCGGCATCACCGCGATGATCGAGTTCATGGTCTTCAAACAGATCAGGACGCTCGCCGAGGCCGCGCACCTGGTCCAGGCATCCGGGGCGGCGAATGCCGGGATCCTCGTCGACCCGTTGCACCTGGCCCGATCCGGAGGGACGGCAGACGATGTCGGGCGCCTGCCCCGGCAGTGGCTGCCGTACCTGCAGTTCTGCGATGCAGCCTCCGTGCTTCCGGCGCAAGACCTGGCGGCGGCCGGCGACGAGGCCCGGCGCAGCAGATTGCTTCCGGGCCAGGGCGCCCTGCCGCTGTCCGGCCTGCTCGAGGCGACCCCGGCGGATGCCGCGCTCAGCCTCGAGGTTCCGGACGGCTGGCACCATCCGGACCCGCTGGCCCGCGCCCGCGAGGTGCGCCGGGCGGTGGACCCGCTGCTGCGCGCCTGACCGTGACCGCTGGTCGCGCTGCGACCCGTCGAACCCCCTTCGTGCCAACAATCCACTGACAGAGTCTTGTATACGGTCTCTAGTAAGTCGCACACTATGCATGGGCAACTGCTTGGTACCTTCACACGGTCTTCGGTTACAACCCCTGCCAGCGACGGTCACTGGCGCTCGACGACGAGAGAGGTGCCCCATGCAACTCGACGGCAAGGTCGCGGTGGTCACCGGCGGCACGGCCGGCATCGGCAAGGGCATCGCCCGCGCGTTCCTGGCCGAGGGTGCCACCGTGGTGATCAACGGTCGCGACTCCGAACGCGGCGAGAAGGCGATCGCCGAGTTCGGTGCCAACGGCCGCGCGGCCTTCCGCCCCGGTGACGTCAAGCTCCAGGAGGACATCGACGCCCTGATCGGCGGAACCGTCGAGCAGTTCGGGCGCCTGGACATCCTGGTGAACAACGCCGGTGGTGCGAACGGCCTCGGGGCGCCGACCTGGGAGATGTCAGACGAGGTCTGGCTCGACACCATCGCCTGGAATCTGACGGCCACCTTCTGGGCCACCAGGGCCGCGCTGCGGCACATGGTGCCCCGCGCATCGGGACGGATCATCAACATCTCGTCCATCGAGGGCAAGCACGGCAAGGCGATCCTGACGCCGTACGTGGCTGCCAAGCACGCCATCAACGGGTTCACCAAGTCCGTGGCCAAAGAGGTCGGCACGCTGGGCATCACGGTCAACTCGATCTGCCCCGGTCTGGTCATCACCGACGTGATCAAGCGGGACGGCCCAAGGACCGCCGAGGGGATGGGCCTGACCCTGGACGGCTTGATCGACCTGTTCGCCCAGGAGTCGGCCATCAAGCGCCCGAACACGGTGGAGGAGGTCGCGTCCGTCGCCGTGCTGCTGGCCACGGATGCGGCGGCCGGTATCACCGGCTCGATCTACAGCGTCGACGGCGGGACTGCCGCCTACTGACCACCGGTCAGCGCGAGCGCATTGACATCGCGCGAGCGCCAGGTATCTTGACTGTTCATAAAGTAAGCCTTTCCAACATTCGCATCGTCGCGGAGGTGACTGTGACCCAGGTGGTCATCGCCGGGTGGATGGACTACCCGGCGCACCGCGACCAGGTGCTCGTGGCGTGCGAGAGCCTGAACGACCAGACCCTTGCCGAGCGCGGGTGCCTGGGCTACGCATTCTCCGCCGATGCGGGCAATCCCGACCGGATCCGCGTCTTCGAGTGGTGGACCGATCAGGACGCGCTGGACAAGCACCTCGCCAGCGAGCACGTCGCGGACTTCCGCGCCGCCGTCGCCGGGTTCGTTCGGACCGGCCGGCACCTGAACCGATTCCGTATCAGCGACGTCGAGACTTTCTAGCCTCGCTCAACATCCCGCCGTCCACACCAAGGCTCAGCCTCACCGGGCCCGACCTGGCAGGAGTACCGATGACGACACCGCAGTACCAGTCCGGGGTCCACCTGGACGACGGGATCCGCGAGGATGCCCTGAGCCTGGTGCAGCGCCTGGTAGACCTCTACCGCGAGAAGGGCACCGATCAGGTCGACGAGCAATGGCGGGAACCGGTGGACAACTACCGCGATCCGCAGCTCTGGCAGCGCGAGATCGAGCGGGTGCACCGGGTCCTACCGCTCGCGCTGGCGCTGTCCTGCGAGTTGACCAAGCCCGGCAGCTACAAGGCCATCACGGTGGCGGGAACTCCTGTGCTCCTGACCCGGGATGCCGACGGAATCCTGCACGCCAGCCTGAACGCCTGCCGGCACCGAGGCTCCGAACTCGTGCCCGAGGGGTACGGGGAGCTGAAGCGCCTGACCTGCCCCTACCACGCCTGGTCCTATGACCTGGCCGGCTGCCTGGTCGGCGTATACGGGGAGAAGACCTTCGGGCCGGTGGACCGTCAGGACCGCAGCCTGATCTCGCTGCCTGTCGAGGAACGGTTCGGCATCGTCTGGGTGTGCATGACACCCGGGGGAGCTCTGGATCTGGACAGCTGGCTGGCCGGGATCGAGCCGTTGCTGCGCAGCTTCGACCTGGAGCACGGTCACCACTACTCCACCCGCGAGCTGGACGGGCCCAACTGGAAGGTCGTCCTCGACGGCTACCTCGAGGGCTACCACTTCGCCTCGCTGCACCGGGAAACGGTGTTCAAGACCAACATGTCCAACATGACCGCGTTCGACGCCTGGGGTCCGCACCAGCGCACGGCGCACGCGTTGCGGACGATCTCCGAGGCCGCCGAGCAGAGTCGGGACGAGTGGGACCCGGCCCACTGCGTGGGCGCCACCTTCTTCCTGTTTCCCGGCCTGGCGATCGCCGGTGGCTGGCGGACCCACACCGCGGTGTCCATCATTCTGCCCGGAACGAGCTGGGACACCTCCAAGACCCAGCAGCTGATCGTGCTGCGCCGGGAGCCGGCCGACGAGGAAGAGGTCAAGGCGGCCGAGCACACCCGGGACTGGTTCTACGACGTGGTCCTGGACGAGGACTACGCCACCGGGTACGGGGTGCAGCGCGGGCTGCAGGCTCTGTCCGGCACCGACTTCGTCTTCGGGCGCAACGAGCCTGGCGTTCAGCACTTCCACCGAGCCCTGAAGGAGATCGTCCAATGACCGGCTCCCCCGGCGCCCTCGACGGCAGGTACGCACTCATCACAGGAGGGTCGCGCGGGATCGGCCGCGGCGTCGCGGAGGCGTTCCTCGCCGAGGGTGCCACCGTGATGATCAGCGGCAAGTCTGCCGACAAGGGCAAGCAGGCCCTGGCTGAACTCGGGGTCGGATCGCGCGCGGCCTTCACCACCTGCGACGTGCGCGTGCAGTCGGAGCTGGAGTCTCTGGTCGACACGACCGTGGCCCAGTTCGGCCGGCTCGACATCCTGGTGAACAACGCGGGCGGAAGCGATGGTTTCGCGCCGATTCACCAGATGTCGGACGACGCCTGGGCGAATGCCCTGTCCTGGAACCTGAACGCCGTGTTCCGGGCCACCCGGCGCGCCCTGCCGACGATGATCTCCCAGGAGTTCGGCCGGATCATCAACATCTCCTCGGTCGAGGGCAAGCAGGCCAACAAGGCCATGATCAGCCACTACATCACCAACAAGCACGCGATCAACGGCTTCACCAAGGCCACGGCGTTCGAGTACGGCACCCAGGGCATCACCTGCAACGCCATCTGCCCGGGCGCGATCGAGACCGACATCATGCGCGAAGCGGGCGCGGCCGTGGCCACGCAGGCCGGCATCACCTACCAGCAATTCCTGGACGGGTACTGCGCGGACGCCGCCCTCAAGCGGCTGAACACGGTGGAGGAGGTCGCCGCCATGGCCGCGTTGCTGGCCAGCAACATCGGCGGCGGCATCACCGGCGCCCTGATCAACGTCGACGGCGGGACGGCCCCGTACTGAAATCCCACGTTCGGCTGCCGCTGCCGCTGCCACGGGCGTGGCAGCCGCACCACCGGACACCGAGCCGCTGAGTCCACCCGGGGCGTGACGTGGTTACTGCACTGTCGATCCGGCACCTGTCCAAGACCTTCGTGGGGCAGCAGGCCCTGCGCGAGGTCGACCTCGACGTGGCCCGGGGCGAGATCCGAGCCCTGGTGGGGGAGAACGGGTCCGGGAAGTCCACTCTGATCAAGATCCTGGCCGGCTTCCACGAGCCGGATCCCGGCGCGATCGTCGAGGTGGCCGCAGTGCCGCTCGCCCTCGGCGTTCCGGGCGCCGGGGACGCCGCCGGCCTACGTTTCGTGCATCAGGACCTCGGACTGGTGGCCGACCTGGACACCGTCGACAACCTGGCGCTCGGCGCCGGCTACCGGCTGCGTCGTGAAGGGCTGATCGACTGGGCGCGCGAGCGCAGCCAGGCGCGAGAGGCCCTGGCACGGCTGGGGTACGACATCGACGTCCGCCGGCCGGTGGGGACACTCACGATCAGCGAGCGAACCGCGGTGGCGGTGGCCAGGGCCCTGTCCCCGCACCGCACCGAGCCGACCATGCTGGTGCTGGACGAGCCGACAGCGAACCTGCCGGCTGTGGAGGCGGCCCGGCTCTTCGCACTCATCCGCGTCGTGCGCCAGGCCGGGATCGCCGTGCTGTTCGTCTCGCACCATCTGGACGAGGTGTTCGGGCTTGCGGACACCGTCTCGGTGATGCGGGACGGCCGTCTTGTGGCGACCAGGCCGGTCTCGGAGCTGACCGAGCCCGAGCTCGTGGAACTCGTGATCGGCCGCCCGCTGCAGGTGCACGAGCCGATGAACGCGGCACTGTCGCGATCGCCCGCCGTGCTGTCCGCACGCGACCTGGGGGGCGCCGTGATCGCCGGCGTGGACCTGAACGTGCACGCCGGCGAGGTGCTCGGCGTGGCCGGGATCACCGGATCAGGTCGCGAGGAGCTGGCCGGTCTGCTGTTCGGCGGTGCGCCACGGTCCGGGACGGTCACCGTCGCCGGGCAGCCGCTGCCGGCCATGCGTCCGGACCGCTCGATCGCCCTCGGAATGGGCCTGGTGCCCGCGGAGCGCCACGCCAACGCCGCCTTTCTCGCGGCGACGTTGCGGGAGAACGTGACCATGGTCGACCTGCGCCGCAACGTCGTCTCCGGGCTGCTGCGAACCGGCAGGGAGAAGTCCGACGTCGCGCACTGGCTGCAGCGGCTGCAGGTGCGCCCGGCGGGCAGCGAGCTGCGGATGGCCGCCCTGTCCGGTGGTAACCAGCAGAAGGTGGTCCTGGCTCGCTGGCTGCGGATGTCCCCGCGGGTGCTGGTCCTGGACGACCCGACCCAGGGCGTGGATGTCGGCGCCAAGTCGGAGATCCACGCGCTGATCGACGCCGCAGCGCAGGCCGGAACAGCGGTCCTGGTGCTGTCCAGCGACCACGAGGAACTGGCCCGGCTCTGCCACCGGGTGCTCGTGCTGCGCGCCGGAACGGTGACGGACGAGCTGCACCCGCCGGCGCTGACCCCGGAACGCCTGAGCGCCAGCACCATCGGCAGCCTCAAGGCATCGTGAACGCTGGCAGAGGAGAGCCATGAACGCGCCCACCCAGGCCGACCAGCTGGCCACCGCGACCGCACCGCCGACGACTGCCGCGCCCGAGGTAACCCGGCGCAGGCTGAACCTGGGCCTGGACCGCTTCAGCGGCCTGTACGTCTGGGCGGGGCTGATCGTGGTCTTCGGCCTGTGGATGCCGGACCTGTTCCTCACCACGGACAACGCCCGGGTGGTGGCCGGCGACCAGGCGATCACCGCGATGGTCGCGCTGGCTCTGGTGATCCCGCTCGCCGCCGGCGTCTTCGACCTGTCCATTGCGTCGGTGCTGGGGTTCTCCTCGGTCGTGGTCGCATGGTGGCAGTCGCAGGGTCACAGCCCGCTGGTCGGCGCGCTGGTGGCCGTGCTGGTGGGCGCGGCGGTGGGCGCGCTGAACGGCTTCGTGGTGATCAAGCTGCACGTCGACTCGTTCATCGCGACGCTCGCGATGAGCAGCATCCTCGCGGCTGGGGCCTACTGGGTGACCGGCGGTCAGCAGATCGTCGATGGGATATCGCCGACCTTCGTGAAGTTCGGCACCGCAGAATGGCTCGGCATTCCGATACCGGTGTACTACCTGCTCGCCCTGGCGGTCATGCTCTGGGTCTTCCTGGAGTACCGCCCGGGTGGGCGCTATCTCTACGCAGTGGGCGGCAACCCGCAAGCCGCCCGGCTCGCCGGGGTACGGGTGAACCGGGCGATATTCGGCTCGCTGGTGGCCTCGGGAACCATTGCCGGTTTCGCCGGGGTGGTCCTCGCCGCGAAACTCGGTACCGGAAATCCCACCAGCGGACCGCCCTACCTGCTGCCCGCGTTCTCGGCCGTCTTCCTCGGCGCGACCCAGATCAAGGCCGGGCGTGTCAACGTGTTCGGCACGCTGGTGGCCATCTACCTGCTGGCGACCGGAGTCAAGGGGCTGCAACTGGCGGGCGCTCCGGTCTTCCTCAACGACCTCTTCAACGGTCTGGCACTCATTCTCGCCGTCGCGCTGGCTGCGCGAACCCGGCGAAAGGCGTGAGTCGACCCTGGAAGAATAGTTTCTTTATAACGACTCCATTAACACTCTAGGCACTTGCTCATTGCTCTGTCACACTCGCGTCATCAATTCGTGCCCGCGCAGGCTGATCAGCCGCTGAGGCGCACGTCCAGACCCATCCACCAGGTACCGGACGAAGGGACATTCCGATGAGACGAGCGTGGGCGCTACCGGCGCTGCTGGCCACCACGACCCTGCTGGCTGCGGCCTGCGGCAACAGCTCGAGCACCGGCAACAGCGGCGCTTCGGTCGCCGCAGGCGGCCAGTCCGCCGCCGGAGTCGCAGCGGCGAAGGCGTACCTCGCCGCCCAGACGGCCCCGCCGTCGACCATCCAGCTCTCAGCGCCGCTGACCAAGCAGCCCCCGGCCGGCAAGCTTCTGGTCAAGCTCGTCACTCCCCAACCCGTCACGTCCGTCGTCTCGGACGGCACGAAGGCGGCCGCACAGGCGCTCGGCTGGGACTACAAGGCGATTCCGGTCGACGCGACGGCAGAGGGCATCCAGAAGGCGTTCCAGGCAGCCCTGCAGCTCAACCCCGCCCCGGTGGCGATCGAGGTCTCCGGCTACCCGAAGGTGACGTTTGCGGCGCAGCTGGCCGAGGCGAAGAAGCGCGGCATCGCGGTCATCTCGGAGTCGACCACCGACGCGCCGTCGACCGGGGACGGCATCGTGGCGCTGTTGGACGGCCCGCCTCAGGTTCAGATCTGGGGCAAGGACATCGCGGCGGAGGTCGTGGCGGACTCGGGCGGCAGCGCGCAGATCGCCATGTTCAGCGTGTCGGCGTACCCGATCCTGGGCGAGTTCGTGAAGGGCTTCAAGGACGCGCTGGCGCAGTGGTGTCCGACGACCTGCAAGGTGACGGATGTTGACCAGCAGGCCACCGACATCGGCACCAAGACCCCGTCCAGCGTGGTGAGCACGCTGCAGCGCAACCCCGGCATCAAGTACGCCGTGTTCTCCTTCGGCGACATGACGATCGGCGTGCACGCGGCGCTGGCCTCGGCGGGCCTGGCCGACAAGGTGAAGGTCGCGGGCGAGACGCCCTCGGTGGCCAACCTGCAGGCGGTCAAGGCCGGCACCGAGCTCGCCTGGACCGGCTTCGCGGCACCGGTCCTGGGGTGGCGCACGGTGGATGCGGCGGCCAGGTACCTGACCGGTGACCAGCTGGCGCCGGCCAGCACCAGCCCGCTGCCGACGCAGGTCATCACCAAGGACAACATCGGCTCGATCGTGACCGACCAGTCCGGTTACTACGTCGGCCTGCAGGACTATGCCGACCAGTTCAAGAAGCTCTGGCTGGTTCCGTAGCAAGGTCGCGGTGGGGTGGCGGCGAGCATCGCCGCCACCCCGCACGCGTTTGGAGACAGATCCGAGGAGGCGTTGATGCTGAAGGGTATTGCCGGCGGAACAGCGGTCGTGACCGGTGCCGGCGGCGGGATCGGGACGGCCGTCTGCCAGAGGCTGACCGCGGAGGGCGCGAACGTGGTGGCCGTCGATCGCGACGCGCAGGCGCTGGAGAAGCTGTCCGCGGATCTCGGCGAGGCGCTGACGGTGGTGGCCGATGTCTGCGACCCGGCCGACACGGACCGGTTCTTCGCGGCGGCGCGCGAACGGTTCGGCAGTATCGACATGTTCCATGCGAACGCCGGGATCGAAGGAATGGTTGGCGCCGTCTCGGAGCTGGACGTCGAGCAGTTCGACCGGGTGATGCGCGTGAACGTGCGCGGCATCTTCCTCGGCGCGGGCGCGGCCGTCCGACTCATGCGCGAGCAGCCTGGTCGCGGGCGCATCCTGTTCACCTCCTCGCTCGCCGGCATGATGGGCAATGCCGGGATGGCCCCCTACGTGGCGTCCAAGCATGCCGTCCTGGGGCTGATGAAGAGCTTTGCCAAGGAGATCGGCCCGCTCGGCATCCGCGTGAACGCGGTGTGCCCCGGCGTGATCCGCACCCGGATGATGGACAGCCTCGAGGTCGGGTTGGGCGAGTTCGCCGGTGTCGACGGCGCGGCGATCCAGACCGCGCTGGAGACCCAGGTTCCCGTCGGCCGGTACGGCAGCGCGGAGGAGGTCGCGGCGACGGCGGCCTGGCTGCTCAGCGACGAGGTGCCGTACATGCACGGCGAGATGATCACCGTGGGCGGCGGCCTCTGGCCCTGACCTGGTTCCTCGGTCCGCTCGGGCGGTCCTGCGCGGCGGTCAACCCGCCAGCAGGCGCAGGGGCTGGGCCAGCAGTGCGGCGATCGAGGTGAGGTACCCGGCTGCCGGTGCACCGTCTACGGCGCGGTGGTCGAAGGTGAGGCTGAGGGTCAGCACCCGCGACCGTCGCGGCTGGTCATCCTCCCAACGGACACCGTCCCGCAACCGGCCGACACCGAGGATCGCCACATTGCCCGGATTGATGATCGGGGTGAAGAAGTCCACCCCGTAGCCGCCGAGCGAGCTGACCACGAAGGTCGCCCCCTCAAGCTCGGACAGCGTGAGCCTGCCCTGGCGGCCGGCGCCGGCCAGCCGGCGGGTCTCGGCCGCCAGCCGGGTCAGGCTCAGCGACGCCGCGTCCCGGACCACCGGGACCAGCAGGCCGCCGTCGACGGCGACCGCTACCCCCACGTGGATCTCCGGGTACAGGTGGATCCCGTCCTGTTCGACGCAGGCGTTCAGCCCCGGGTGGTCGCGCAGCGCGCGGGCGGCGGCGGACACGACGAAGTCGTTCAGGCTCGGCACGTCCAGCCCGATGGACGCCCACTCGCGCTTGAGCGCGGCCCGCAACTCGACCACGCGGTCCACGGCTACCTCGAAGCCGTGCGTCAACTGGGCCATCTCATGGAGGCTGGAGTGCATCCGGCTGGCGATGGTGCCCCGCATCCCGGTCAGCGGGATGACCTGATCTGGCAGGCCCTGCCGGCGGTCGCTCTGGGGCGCGGCCTCCTGCCGGGCGGCTGCGGCAACGTCCTCTCGCCGGATCGTGCCGCCGGGGCCAGTGCCGCGCACCTCCGAGAGATCTACCCCGAGGGCCCGCGCGTCCCGGCGCAGCAGTGGACCGATCGGCGCGCCCTGCTCCGGCGCCGTGGTGCCGGGTTCGGCTGAGGCGCTGTCACTCGGGGCGGCCAGCGCTTCCTCGACGTCCTCCGAAACGATCCGACCGCCGGGGCCGGAACCCTTGAGCGTGCTGAGGTCCAGGCCGATCCGGCGTGCTGCCCGCCGGGCGTTCGGCGAAGCCAGTAGCCGTCGGGTCCCGTTCGGCTCCGGTCCTTCGGCGGCCTGGGCCGGCCCTCCAGGGGCCTGGGCCTGCTCGCCGGGTGCGAGCAGCCAGCCGATCAGGGTCCCGGGCTCGAGTGTCGTGCCGGCTTCGACGACCGGCTGGAACTGACCCGCGCCCTCCGCCTCGACCTCGACGTCGACCTTGTCCGTGGCCAGGCGCAGGATCGGGTCGCCAGGGCGCACCTGGTCCCCGGGCGCCACCAGCCACTCCTCGATCGTTCCCTCCCGCATGGTCAGGCCGAGCTTGGGCAGCAGCACCTCGACGGCCATGTCAGCTCCGTTCCAGAAGGCGACGGCAGCCGGCGATCACCCGGTCTGCATCCGGGACATAGGCGCGTTCCAGAACCGGGCTGAACGGGACGGGGGCGAACGGTGCGCCGACCCGCAGCACGGGAGCGTCGAGGTGGTCGAAGGCCTCGTCCTGGATCTGCGCCGCGATCTCAGCGCCGATCCCGCCGAACGTGACGGCCTCGTGCACGACCAGGATCCGGTTGGTCCGCCGGGCGGACTCGACCAGCGTGGCGGTGTCCAGCGGCTGCACGGTACGCGGGTCGATGACCTCGATCTCGATCCCGTCCCTGGCCAGCGTCTCCGCTGCGGACAGCGCCTCGACGACCATCCGGCCCACCGCCACCACGGTCACGTCCCGGCCGGGCCTGACGATCCGGGCCTGACCGAACGGGACCGTATAGAGCTCCTCCGGCACCTCGTCCTTGCTGCCCAGCAGCAGCTTGTTGAGCACCACGATGGTCGGGTTGTCGTCCCGGATCGCGGCGGCCATCAGACCCTTGGCGTCGTAGGCGCTGGCCGGCATGGCGACCTTGAGCCCGGGCACGTGTGCGAGCCAGGCCTCCAGGCTCTGGCTGTGCTGGGCCGCGGCTCCCAGGCCTGCGCCGGCTGCGGTGGTGATGGTCAGCGGGACCGACACGGTCCCGCCGAACATGTACTTCAGCTTCGCCGCCTGGTTCACCACCTGATCCATGCAGACACCGAGGAAGTCCATGAACATCAGGTCGCAGACGGGCCGCAGCCCTCTGGCCGCGGCGCCGACGCCGAGCCCGATGATCGCCGCCTCACTGATCGGGGTGTCGATCACGCGCCGGGTGCCGAACTCGTCACGCAGGCCGTCGAACATGTGGAAGACCCCGCCGTAGCCGGCGACGTCCTCACCGGCGACGAAGACGTCCTCGTCCGCGCGCATCGTCTGCGCGACGGCCTCGTTGAAGGCCTTGACGTAGCTCAACTTCCGTGTCGTCATTGGTCCCTCACCTGGTGTAGACGTCGTCGAGCAGGTCGGCCGGATCGGGATCGGGCTGGATTCGGCGAAGCGGACCGCCTCGTCGACGGCGGCCCGCGTGCGGTCCCAGGTAGCCGCGAACTCCTCCGCGGTCGCGACGCCGGCCTCGGTCGCGCGCGACTCCAGCGCGGTGATCGGATCGCGGGCCCGCCAGGACTCGACCTCGTCCTCCGAGCGATACGGGATGCGCAGGCCCTTGACGCCCTGGTGGTCATAGAACCGATAGGTCTTGGCCTCGATCAGGGTCGGCCCGCCACCTTCGCGGGCCTGCTGGACGGCGGCGCGCGCCACTCGGTTCACGGCGAGGGCGTCCATCCCGTCGACGACCACGCCGGGCAAGCCGTAGCCGGCCGCGCGATCGGCGATGTCGGTGATCCGCATGTGGTTGCGCTGGGCGTGAACTCGGCGTAGCCGTTGTTCTCGCACACGAGCAGGACGGGAAGGTCGAGCACGGCGGCCATGTTGGCGGCCTCGTGGAAGCTGCCGATGTTGCTGCCGCCGTCACCGAAGAAGGCCACGGCGACCCCACCGTCGCCGCGATATGCGCTGGCGAAGGCGGCGCCGACCGCGATCGGCAGCCCGCCGCCGACGATCCCGTTGGCGCCCAGCATGCCGATCTCGAGGTCGTTGATGTGCATGCTGCCGCCGCGACCGCGGCAGTAGCCGGTGGCCTTGCCGTACAACTCGGCGAACATCTGGCCGAGATCGGCGCCCTTGGCCACGGCATGCCCGTGCCCGCGATGGGTCGAGGTGATCTGGTCGTCGGCTCGCAGCGCGCTCATCACGCCTGCGGCCACAGCCTCCTGGCCGACGTAGAGGTGCAGAAACCCGGGCATCCTGCCCGCTTCCATCAGCTTGCCCGCCTGCTCCTCGAACAGCCGGATGCGCACCATCCGCAGGTGCAGGTCCAGCACCAGACGGCGATCGAGCCCGGTCTGGACGTCCTGGGGCGGAGGCTGTTCGGAGAGCTCGTTCGGTGCATCATGATCTGGTCGCGGAAGGGCTGCCGAGGGTCTTCCCGAAGTTCGCGCAGTGGACACCGCAGCCCGCCTTCCGAGAGTTAGTAGGCTGAGACTACAGTAACCATGCAGGTGACAGCAGCCCGAGTTCCGGTGGTGACGGGGCAGGAGGAGGTGAGCGGGTGCGGGTGCTCGCGGTGACCGGAGGGCATCGGGTCGATCTCGGGGCGTTCTCCGCCATGCTGGACGGGATCTGCGCCGGCCGGGACTGGGCCTGGGCACATGCGGAGCAACCCGGTGCCCTGCGCTGGCTGGCACCGCGCTACGCAGGACAGTGGGATGCCGTCCTGCTGCACGACATCCCGGGGCTGTGGCTGCGTCGTGGCGCCGAGCCGCGGATCGAGGGGCCGTCCCCTGAACTGGCCGCAGCCATCATCGGCCTGCTCGACGCCGGTCAGGGACTCGTCGTGCTGCATCACGCGCTGGCCGGCTGGCCCGGTTGGGAGGGCTGGGCCGAGGCGATCGGCGGCCGCTTCCTGTACCGGCCGGGACCGCTGCGCGGGCGGTGGGAGCCCGCCTCCGGGTACCGGATGGGCGAGTACACCGTTCGACCCGTGGATCCGGAACATCCGATCTGCGCCGGGATCGAGCCGTTCACGCTGCAGGACGAGCTATACCACGCACCCGTCCTCACCGACCGGATCCACCCGCTGCTCACGGTGGACGCGGACCTGTCAGGAGAGGGCTTCCTGGACGCCCACGACGTGGTGCGCAACGGGGAGTCGACAGGCACGACCTGCGCCGGCCGCGGCCCGGCCAGCGCGCTCGCCGCGTGGACGACCGTCGCGGGGCGAAGCCCCGTCGCGGTGCTGCTTCCCGGCGACGGGCCCGCCACCTTCGCCCACGCGGCGTTCCGCCGTCTGGTGGGCAACGCCCTGGCCTGGGCGGGCTCGGCGGCCGCACATGCCCAGGCAGGGGCCGACCCGGTCCAGATCCCGGGCCCGGCACGCCCGCCGGACGCCGCGGCGCCCGCGGGGACGGGAGTTCCGGCATGAGCACGCGGCTGATCGCGATCCGGCACGGCGAGAGCACGGGCAACGTAGCCCGGATCGCCACCAGCGCCCTGGACGGCTACCCGCTGACCGCGTTGGGTCTGGCCCAGGCGGCAGAGGCGGCGGAGATCCTTGCGGGCAGCTCGATCGAACACGTCTACTCCAGCCGCGTGCAGCGTGCCCGCGAGACCGCCGCAATCCTGGCCGATCGGCTGGCGATCCCGCTGACGATCGCGGACGGGCTGGAGGAGATCGCGGTCGGCGTCCACGAGGGGCGGCCCGAGGCGGAGGTACACACGTCATCGGTGCGCAATTTCGAGCGCTGGCTGGTGCGTGGCGAGCTGTGGTTCGGGTTCGAGGGCGGCGAGACCGCGGAGCAGGTCGCAGTCCGGACCGGCGCCGCCCTGGTCGAGCTGGCCGCCAGGCATCCCGGTGGCACCCTGGCGGTGGTATCGCACGGCGGCGCGCTGGCCTTCGCACTGACCCGGCTGTGCGGAAACCTCGCACCGCAGTTCGTTCGTCGGCACCTGTTGCACAACTGCGCGATGGTGGAGGTCGCCGTGGACGGCGACCGGTGGACGTGTAACTCCTGGGCCGGGGTGGTGCCCGGCCTCGAGCCCGGCCTGGCGGGCTGATCCCGTCACGTGAGTCGGCAGCGGGCTGCTCCTGCTGTGGATCGTGCTGTTGGTCAACGGCAGGCAGTTTCGGGGTGCGGTGCGGTCGAACGGCCGGTAGGAGTGGAGTGTCCCCTACTCCCGGAGTGCCGCGTGAGTGACCTGCTCGAACTTCCTGTGACCACCCTGTCCGGCCGGCCGACGACTCTCGGCGACCTCACCACCGGGCGTGCGGCGCTGATCGTCAACGTCGCCAGCAAGTGTGGCCTGACCCCGCAGTACGCCAAGCTCGAAGCGCTGCAGGAGGAACTCGCCGGTCGCGGGTTCACGGTGATCGGCTTCCCGTGCAACCAGTTCGGCGGGCAGGAGCCGGGCACGGAGGAGGAGATCGCCGAGTTCTGTTCGGCCACCTACGGAGTCACGTTCCCGATGACCGCAAAGGTCGAGGTGAACGGGCCGGGCCGGGACGAGATCTACACCCGGCTCACCCAGACCGCGGACGCCGACGGGCATGCGGGGGACATCCGGTGGAACTTCGAGAAGTTCCTGCTCGACTCCGGCGGTCAGGTCGTGGCGCGGTTCAGCCCGCGTACCGAACCTGACGATCCCGAGTTCCGGACCGCGGTCGAGGGCGTCCTCGGGCGCTGAGGCCCGGCCACCAGGGTCATTCGGGGCCGTCCATCAGGCTGAGCAGGTCTGCCACCCCGGGCACAACGAGGTGGGCGCGGCGGGCGGGCGGGAGCGCCTCGAAGTCCTCGCCACCGGCCACCCCCGTCCGCACCCCGATCGCCACGGCGCCACCCCGGCGGGCCATCGCGATCTCCAGATCCGGGTCGTCACCGACCACGGCGAGCCTGGCGGCGGGCACGCCGAGGCGCCGCGCGGCCACCCGGAGCAGGTGCCGGGACGGCTTGCCCACCACCACGGTCGGGCAGCCGGTGAGGCTTCGGATCATCGCCGTGATGGCCCGCGAGGTGCCGAGAGCGCGACCGGTGCGGCTGGCGTAGAAGGCCGACTGGGAGGCCGTGTACAGCACCGCGCCGCCCCAGATCGCGTGGCAGGCCGCCTCCAGGGCGTCCATGGTGAACTCGCGGAACCCGGCCACCAGGACGGCATCGGCGTCCGGATGCCCGACCGGCTCGACCAGCTCCAGCCCTGCTGCCACCAGCGGCTCGGTCACGCCCGCGTTGCCCAGTGCCAGCACCCGGCGCTGGCCCCGGCGGACCAGCACGTCGACCGCGGCGCTGACGGGCGTGAGGACGGCGTCGTCGGCAACGTCGAAGCCGAAGCCCTGCAGCAGCCGGCCGTAGTGCGACGGAGTGCGGCCTGTCCCGTTGGTGGCGATCACGAACGGGACGTCGTCGCGGCGCAGCCTCCGGGTGAATTCCAGCGCGCCGGGCAGCGGCTCGAGCCCCTCGTTGCGGGCGTCCCCGAGCACCAGGGTTCCGTCCAGGTCGAGGACGAACCCGCGCACCGGCGGCAGCCCCGCCCAACTGGCGGTGGCGTTCGCGATCAGGTCAGGTCCGCTCATGCCGGCGCAGCTCCAGGGACAGCTCGGGGGTGGTCAGGGCGAACTCGGTGAAACGTGGTCTGGTCGCCAGCTCGCGCAGCAGCCGGTGCACGCCGACCAGGTGCGGGTCGTAGTGCCGCCGGGCCGGACCCGCCGCGATCATGGCGTCCACCTGGTCGCCCGGCATGTTCGCCCGCAGCAGCAGCTCCTCATCGTCGATCCGCCGCCCCAGCTGCCCCTGCAACCGGCGGCGCAGCTCGCGGACGGACGGGGGCGGTGGCTCACTCGCCAGCTCTCTGGCCCTGGGCGAGCTGAGGATCCGGTCCGCGACGTTCGGATCCACCGGCGCCGTTGGCCGGCCGAACGTGCCGAGCAGGTAGCGGATCACCTGGTCCGGAACGATCTGGTAGCGCTCGGTCCCGATCACGTTGGCCAGGGCTTGCGAGCAGACCATCTGCGGGAAAGGGGTGACCATGATCGGCTGCCCGAGCTCGGCGCGGACCCGGTCGACCTCGTCCACCACCGCACCGAACCTGTCCTCCAGGCCGAGCTCGGCGAGCTGGCGACGGGTCGTGGTCATCACCCCGCCGGCCAACTGGTGCCGCAGGAAGGAGGCGTCGAATCCTTGCGGCGCACCGGCGGGCAGCCCCTCGGCGGCCGCGAGCGCGTCGACGTAGGCGGCTACCCGGGCCAGTGCACGATCGTCGATGTCGACCCCGTGGCCCAGCTCCCGCAGGTTCGCGACCGTCTGCTGGGCATCGGGTAGCGACGTGCCGTCGGACAGCGCCCCGCAGGCCACGTGCAGGGCGCTGATCCCCAGCCCGGCCACGATCGGATAGCTGAGCGGGGACAGCCCGAGCGTGCAGTGCGAGTGCAGCTCGAGCGGCTTGCCGCCGGTGGCCGCCACCACGGCGGGCAGCAGGGTGCGCGCCCGTTCGGGGTCCAACAGTCCGGCGGGGTCCTTGACGTAGAACCGATCGACGTCCGGGCAGCCGGACAACCGCCCGGCCAGTCCGGCGTAGAACGCGTCGTCGTGGAAGTCGCTGATGGTGAAGGTGAGCGCGGCGACGACTTCATCGCCGCCCGCGCGCCGGATCATCCGCGCGGACTCCAGCATCGCGTCCACATCGTGCGTCGGGTCCAATACGATGAACCGGGTCAGGCCGTTCCGGACCAGCCGGTCGTACACCAGTTGCATGACCTCCGGGTGGGCGCGGTCCCACGAGATGAACCGCATCCCGGTGCCGATGAACTGAAGCCGGGTGTTCGGCATCGCCGCGGCCGTCAGCCGGATCCGTTCCCAGGGGTTCTCCCGGTGGGTGCGTACGGCGACGCCCATGTGGGTGCTGGAACTGAAGTCGAGAGCGCGGAACCCCACCCGGTCCAGCACCGGCGCGATCGCGAGGATGTGCGGCGTGCGCAGCCCGACCGCGCCCCACAGGCTCTGGTTCCCGTCCCGGATGGAGACGTCGATCAGCTGGACCTCAGGCATGGCTCACGGCCAGCCCGATGGCGTTGCGCTCCAGGTAGCGGGACAGGTAGCCGGTGTCCACGCCGCCAGTGGCGAATTCCGGGTCGGCGAGCAGGTCCTGGTGCAGTGCCAAGTTGGTCGTGGCCCCGTCCAGGCGGGTACGCCCCAGCGCCGAACGCAGCAGCCGCACGGCCTCGGCCCGGTCCCGGCCGTGCCCGATCACCTTGGCGAGCAAGGCATCGTAGAACGGCGGCACGGTGCTGCCCGGCTGGAGATGACTGTCCACCCGGATCCCGGGACCTGCCGGGAACGCCACGTCGGTGACCGTTCCCGGGCTCGGCCGGAAACGGTCACCGGGGTCCTCGGCGTTCACCCGGCATTCCAGCGCGTGACCGGTCAGCGCGATGTCGCCCTGGGCCAGGGCCAGCGGGTGACCGTCAGCCACCCGCAGCTGCTCGGCGACGAGGTCCAGGCCGCTGATCGCCTCGGTCACCGGGTGTTCCACCTGGATCCGGGCGTTCATCTCGAGGAACCAGAACGCCTCCCGGCGGTCGGCATCGACGAGGAACTCGACGGTGCCGAGCCCGAGATACGCCAAGTGCCGGCCGAGTGCCACCGCCGCAGCGTGCAGCCGGGTGCGCAGGCCGTCCGGCAGGTCGGGCGCGGGTGCCTCCTCCACGAGCTTCTGATAGCGCCGCTGCACCGAGCAGTCCCGATCGCCGAGGTGGATCACCTGCCGGCCGTCACCCAGCAGTTGCACCTCGACGTGGCGGCCCCGGCGGACGAAGCGCTCGAGGTAGAGCCGGCCGTCGCCGAACGCGGCGCGTGCCTCCGCGGTCGCCTCGTCCACGGCGGCCCGCAACCCGGCCGCCGACTCCACCACCCGCAGGCCACGGCCTCCGCCTCCGGCGACGGCCTTGATCAGCAGCGGCCAGCCGATCTCCTCGGCGTGCTGCAGGGCCTGCGGGGATGAGCTGACCTCACCACCGGGCAGCAGCGGCAGGCCGGCGGCGGCCGCGTGGGAGCGTGCGAGCAGCTTGTCGCCCACCGCGTCCAGCTGCTCGGCGGTCGGGCCGACGAAGACCAGCCCGGCGTCCCGGCAGGCTCGCGCCAGCCGGGCGTTCTCCGACAGGAAGCCGTACCCCGGGTGAATGCCCTGAACGCCTGCGGCCACCGCCGCGCCCACCACGCTGCCGACATCGAGGTAGCTGGTGGCAGCGGGCCCGGGACCGAGTCGGATCACCTGGTCGGCCATCCGCGCGGGCATCGAGTCCAGGTCGGCGTCCGAGGCTGCCAGCACCGTCTCGATCCCCAGCCGGTGGCAGCTGCGCAGCAGCCGGACGGCGATCTCGCCCCGGTTGGCGATCAGGATCCGGCGCAGCATCAGGCCTGCTCGTCCGGTTCGATCAGCACCAGCACGGCGTCCCGCTCGACGAACTCCGCGTCCCCGATCGGCAGGTCCCTAATGGTCCCGGCGACACCTGCCGGGACGGAGTTCATCAGCTTCATGGTCTCGACGATGCCGATCACGGTCTCCGGCAGGACGCGATCCCCGTTCTGGACGAACGGATCCGCGCCGGGGCGGGGCGCTCGGTAGAAGGTGCCCATCAGCCGAGCCCGGACCGCGTGCAGCCCGGGCGCCGGATCGGCGGTGGAGCCGCCGGTAGGAGTCGGCCCGGCCGGCTCGGCCCGCTCGGCCGGTACCGTCGCGAGCAGCTGGGGGGTTGCCAGCACCTCGTCGGTGCGGGTCCACCCCTGCTCGGCCCGGCGGAGCGTGAGTGCGAACCGGCTGGTGCGCAGGCGGAACTCGTCCACCTTCAAGGAGTCCAGGACGGCGAGGATGTCGTCGACGTCCCGCGGGTCGAGGCTCATGGAGGTGGCTGGCCAGCGGCGGGTGGGCGGGCCCCGCCACCGAGCAGGGCCATGACGTGGTCGAACGGTTGCGTGGTGGGCGTCGCGGCCGGCGGCGCGGAACGGTTGGACCAGACGGTCTCCGGCCGGCTCTGCAGGATGAACGGCGCGGGATCGCCGCCGGCCCAGGCCCACTCGATGTCCTGTGCGCAGCCGTAATGCCGCTCGATCGTCTTGCCGATGGCGACCACCGTGCGCAGCTCTTCGTCGGTCAGCGAGGGTGTGTCACGCAGCGGCCCCGGGACGTCCTCGGCCAGCACACCCCGCCCGGAGGGGTCCATCACGTGCCGGTACAGCTTGCCGGACACCGCCCTGCCGATCACGTCGCCGGTCACCTTGTTCACCAGCCACGAGTCCGGGGTGACCTCTCCGCTGACCACCGCGGAGCCGAGCCCCCAGCTGGCCTCGACCGCGACCACAGACCGGTCACCAGTGCGCGGGCTGCGGGTGAACACCACCCCGGAGCAACGGGCGTCGACCATCTGCTGGACGACGACGGCGATGGCCAGGCCCTTTTCGGGCAGGCCGCGCTTGATCCGGTAGCTGACCGACTCGATGCTGTACAGGCTCGCCCAGCAGCGGCGGACATGCTCCAGCACGTCATCCGCGCCGCGCACCCACAGATAGGTGTCCTGCAGCCCGGCGAAACTGTCCTGCGCGCTGTCCTCGCCGGTGGCGCTGGAGCGCACGGCTACCGGCAGGTCGGTGCCGGCGTGTGCGCCGAGCTGCGCGTACGCGTCGCGGATCGCCGAGCTGAGATCCTCGGGCAGCGGCAGGGTCATCACCTGACGGCGGAGCTCGGCGGTGACCCGCTCGACGTCGTCGCGACCGGCCCCGGCGAGCGTGGCCACGGCCGAGGCGACCTCGCCGAGCAGGCCGGAGGCCACCGCCAGGAAGGCCTCCGTGGTCACCACGAACCCCGGCGGCACCCGCACCTGCGCGCGGCACAGCTCGCCGAGGCTGGCGCCCTTGCCTCCGGCCAGCGCGACGTCGTTGCGGTCCAGATCGTCGAAGGTCAGGACCTGCGGCGCGCGAGCAGCCCGGAACATCACGGCGTCAGGATCCGGACGATGCCGCGGTCGCCGTCCACCCGCAGCCGGTCGCCGGTCTTGATCCGCTTGGTGGCGTGCGCGGTGCCGACCACGGCGGGCATCCCGTACTCGCGCGCCACGATCGCGGCGTGGGACATGGTGCCGCCGATGTCCGAGACCGCCGCCTTGATCTTGCCGAACACCGGGCCCCAGCTCGGCGCCGTGACCGGGCAGACCAGGATCTCGCCTTCGCGAAGCTGCGCCGATCTCGATCACGCTCTTCAGCACGCGCGCCTGGCCCTCCACCACGCCGGGGGAGGCGGCGAAGCCATGGATCTCGTTCTCGTCGCCGCTGGCGGCGGCCGACCAGGTCTCGATGGTCTCCTGGGTGATGCCCCACAGCATCTGCACCGCCGGGTCGTTCAGGGCCTGCGGCAGGGGGCCGAGCGCGGGCGGCGGCGAGCCACGCCTTCAACGCCTCCAGGATGTGCTTGCGCTCGGCGACGGTGGCCTTGACGTGTGCTCCGCCGACCGGTCCGCCGCCCGACGCCCAGGCCAGCATGACGTCGGTCAGCGCCTGGTCCATCTCGGTCCGGTGCAGCTGGAACACGTCCTCGACGTCGTCCAGCACGTCCCATCGCCGCAGCAGGGCGCCGAACTCGCGGATCTTGGCGAAGAACAGCGTGGTGAACCAGTGCTCGCAGTAGAACTTGTGGTCCTCCACGAACGGGAAGACCAGCCGGCACAGACCCCAGCATCTGGTCGAAGGCGGTCGCGTTCCTCGTCGCTGCCGAGCAGGTCCCGGTACTCGGCCGTGATCCGTTCCCGGTCCTGCTTGAGCTGCTGTGTCGGACGCTCCAGGGACTCGCCACGACGGAGCAGGTCGATGTACCGCGGCAGCGCTGAGAACGGCAGCGTCAGGTCGTCGTTCCAGCTGCGGTGGTGGTGGTAGAAGCCGTCGCCGGTGGAGACGTGGAACCACGGCTCGCGGGCCGCTTCCAGCCCCGCCAGCCAGCGCGCACCGGCCTCGCCGCGGGTGCGCAGCGCCTCGAGGACCTCGCCGGCTCGGCCGCGTCGGTGAACAGGTCATCGACGCCGCAGTCGATGGCCAGCCGGGCCAGCGTCTTCAGCTCCTCGTCGGGCCGGTACATCACCACGTCGATCCCGGCCACCATCCGGGCAACCAGCTGGTCGGGGATCTCCGGGAACGTCTTCTTGCAGAACTCGAAGAAGACCAGGTAGGCGCCGTAGCCGAGGAACAGCAACTCGGTATGGTGGTGCCACATCACCGAGAACAGGTCGATGCACTTGTTGTAGTTCTCGCGAATGTAATGGTTCTGGGCGATCCCCTTGGACTCGAACACCACTGAGGCATCCTCGAACTCGGGCAACTGAGGGACCGTGATGCCGTCGAGCTGCGCGATGAGCGCCCGCATCCGGTCCTTCCAGGACTCGTAGAGGGCATCCCAGTTGCCGTAGTAGTGCCCGGCCCGATGCTGGAACTCCGCCAGCCGCCGCCCGATCTCGTCCGGATCGGTGACCGGGTTGGCGGTGATGTAGACGCGGCCGTTGACGATCCGGTGCTCGATCCCCAGCGTGGTCGGCAGGACGAACACTCGCGCGGAGTTCGCGCCGATGGCGGTGTACGGGATCTCCGCGGTGATGGCGTCGAAGGCCGGCATCGGCTCCGGGAAGTGCATCGAGTTGTAGAACCAGAACCGCTCGTCGTCCTCCGGCTGGAACCGGGTGAAGTACGGGTACATGGCCTGCCAGCCCTGCGCTCCCGGAGCGTCGGCGATCTCGGACGGCAGCGGGAAGCGGTACGTGCCGGTGGACTCCATAGCTCTCCTTGCCGAGGTCAGGGGTGCGGATCGGGCTGGCGGCGGGGAATGGTCACGGCTGAGGGAAAGGCATTCTGGCGGGCCATGTCCAGGATCGCATCCAGTGCCTCCGGGTTGTTCAGGGCCGAACGGTTCACGGCCTGGTCCATGGGCACGCCCATCAGCACCCGTCGGACGGGCACCTCGAGTCTCTTGCCTGTGCGGGTCACCGGGATGCCCGGCACCTGGATCACCTGGTCGGGCACATGCCGGGGCGAGTAGCGGCGGCGCAGCGCATCCCGGATCCGTTGCTCCAGCGCGGCATCCAGTTCCAGGCCCGGCCGCAGGGCCACGAACAGCGGCATGAAGAACCCGCCCTCTGGCAGGTCCAGGTTGACCACGAGGGCGTCCTGGATCTCGGCGATCCCCTCCAGCCCGGCGTAGATCTCGGCCGAGCCGATGCGGACGCCATGCCGGTTCAGCGTGCCGTCCGAGCGGCCGAGCACGAAGCAACCGCCCCGGGCGTTGATCCGGAACAGGTCACCGTGCCGCCAGACCCCCGGGTAGGCCGAGAGGTAGGTGTCCCGGTAGCGGCGGCCGTCCGGGTCGCCCCAGAGCCGGACCGGCATCGACGGCAGCGGCTGGGTGATCACCAGCTCACCGACCTGATCCACCACGCTCGTGCCCTGCTCGTCGAAGGCCTGGGCGGCCACGCCGAGCGACGGTGCCTGGATCTCGCCGGCGTACACCGGCAGCGTCGGCACTCCGCCCACGAATCCGGTGCAGCAGTCGGTGCCCCCGCTGCCGGTGGCCACCCACACGTCGGTGGCCACCGCGCGATAGAACCATGCAGTGACCTTGGGCGAGACGGTCGATCCAGCCGGCATCACCGTGCGCAGGCCGGACAGGTCGAAGCGCTCGCGCGGCGCGATTCCCGCGCGGATCATGATCTCCACGAACGACGGGCTCGCCCCCATCAGCGTGGCGCGGCTGTCCTGGGCGATTCGCCACAGGGTGTCCGCCTGCGGGTGCGCGGGGTGCCCGTCGTACAGCACCGGGACAGCGCCGACGGCGGGGGTCGTGGCGAGGAAGTTCCACATCATCCAGCCGGTGGTGGTGTGGAAAAAGACCCGGTCACCCGGCCGAAGATCGAGATGGAAGCTCTGCAGTTTCACCTGTTCGAGCAGGATGCCGCCATGGCCGTGCACGAGTGCCTTCGGCGGTCCTGTGGTGCCCGAGGAGAACAGCACCCAGAGCGGATGGTCGAACGGCACCTGCTCGAACCGGAAGCCGTCAGCGGGGACCGGCGGCCCGGACAACGCCTCGTCCCACGAGGTCGAGAGCCGGGTCAGCGGCCCCAGATCCAGCGCGGACGTTCGGGCCGGAACGTCGACGACGTGGCGGAGGCCGGGCAGCCCGGCGACGAGTTCCGCCAGCTCCGTTCGGCGGTCGAACTCCTTGCCGCCGTGGCGGTAGCTCCCGGCGGCGAACAGGACGGTGGGCTCGAGCTGGGCGAACCGGTCGAGCGCGCCGGGTGCCCCGAAGTCCGGGGAGCAGCTGGCCCACACGGCGCCGACAGCGGTCGTGGCGAGCATCGCGATCATGGCCTGCGGGACGTTCGGCAGCCAGCAGGCGACCCGGTCGCCAGGCCCCACACCCCAGGCCCGCATCGCGGTCGCGAGCGCCCGGACCTGCCCGGCGAACTCCGACCAGGGCAGGGCCTGGACCGGCTCGGTCTCGGAGGCGAACAGCAGGGCGGGTTCGCCGGGTCGCTCCCGGCGCAGCACGTTCTCCGCGTAGTTGAGCCGCGCGCCGAGGAACCATTCGGCGCCGGGCATCTCGCGCCGCCCCAGGATTGTTCGCGGCGCAACGGAGGCGGTGATCTCGAAGTAATCCCAGATCGACCGCCAGAACCCGTCCAGGTCGCTCACCGACCAGCGCCACAACTCGTGGTAGTCGCCGAAGCTCAGGTTGCGGGCGGCGGCCAGCCAGCGGGTGTAGCCGGTCAGGACGGTCGACTCGATCCGCTCCGCCGAGGGGGTCCAGAGCAGCTCGCCCTCGGCCGGCGCCTCGACGACGGAATGAGCCGTCACTCCACCTCCTCGACGAGGCCGTGCGCCAACGCCCGCACACGGGTCGTGCGGACAGACTCCGGCCGGGACCGACGAAGGACAAGTCTCGATCTCGCCGGATTTCACTGTGCGAAACTCTTGTCGTGGTAGGTGGAGGGCGGGCGGGAGGCGACCCGGATGCGCGACTACAAGGTCAAGCCGATCGAGTCGCTGGCCCGGGGCCTGCAGGTGATCCAGATCCTGCAGGAGTCAGGCGCCGCCAGCCTGCATGACCTTCACCTGGCCACCGGGCTGCCCAAGAGCACCTTGATCCGGATCCTGCACACCGCCTACCAGCAGGGCGCGGTCTGGCAGCGGATCGCCGACGGCGCCTTCCTGGCCAGCCACACTCTGCAGCGCCGGGCCAAGCTGGATGACGGCATCTGGCTGGTCGAGCTGGCCTCGCCGGTGCTGGAACGGCTCACGGCGCACGTGCAGTGGCCGTCGGTGCTGAGCATCCCTCGGCTGGACTACATGGAGGTGATCGAGACCAACAGCCCGCGGGCCTACTTCGACGACGTCCCGGTGGGGCCGATCCACTTCCGGGCGAACATGCTGCGCTCCGCGTCCGGCCGGGCATACCTGGCGTTCTGCCCCGAACGAGAGCTCCAGGCGGTGATCCGCCGGTTGCGGGAGCGGGACACTCCCGGACACCGGCTGGCTCATGATCCCGCCACCCTGCGGCGGATCCTGGAGGTCACCAGGCGGCGCGGGTACAGCGTGCGCGACCCCGACTTCGGCAGCGACTACGACCGGCCGCGCCGCGAGGTGGACGACGGCCGGATGTCCATCGCGATGCCGATCCGGCTGGGCCAGCAGGTGCTCGGCTGCGTCAATCTCACCTGGCGGCGCAATGTGCTCACGGTCGAGCAGTTGGTGAGCCGTCACCTGGGCGACCTGACGGCGGCGGTGTGCACGATCGAGGACCGGGTCAAGGCGTCGGGGATCGTCCCGCAGAGCTGACCCGGCTCGATCAGGTGATGTCGATCAAGTGATGTCGATCAGCACCTTGCCCACGGTGCCGCTCTGGACCGCGGTGTGGGCTGCCCCGGTGTCCTTCAGCGCGAAGTGGTGCAGTGCCAGTCCGGCCTCGGCGCCGCAGCGAAGGGCGCCGTCGGCCACCGCCGCGCTGACATCCTCGACGGCCTGGCGCTTCGCCTCGCCGGGAACCGTGTACACCAGCACGAACTGCAGCCTGATGTTGCGGAACATGAGGTCCCGAACGGACAGGGTGGCGGTCGGGCCGCCGTCGGTGGCGTATGCCGAGATCACCCCGCCCGGAGCGAGCACGGCGGCGTCCAGCTCGGCGTTCGCGCCGATGGCCACGTCCACGACGAGATCCACCCCCGACGGGGCGGCCGCACGCAGCTGGTCGGCGGCGTCCGGGTCCCGATAGTTCAGCACCTGGTGGGCGCCTGCGGCGCGGGCCAGCCCGGCCTTGTCCGGTCCGCTCACCGTGGCCAGAACGTGGGCGCCGGCCCAGCGGGCGAGCTGGATCGCGGCGTTGCCGACCGCGCCGGCCCCGCCGGCGACCAGCACGCCGCGACCCTCCAAGGAGCCGGGGGTCAGGCGGGAGGGGCCGCCGTCGTGGACGGTGAGGCACCGGTGCGCCGTCATCGCCGGGATGCCCAGGCAGGCGCCGAGATCGAAGGAGGCATGATCGGGCAGGGCGACCGCCTGGTGGGCGGGCACCGTGAGGTACTCCTGCGCGGTGCCGTCCGCGCGCTGCCAGGCGCACTCCCAGAGCCAGACCCGTCGGCCGACGCGCTGCGGGTCGACTCCGGCCCCGACGGCCTCGACGACACCGGAACCGTCCTGATTAGGGACCTGCGCCGCCCCTGCGGCGGTGGCCGGGCCGGAGCCACGGCGAGCCTTCCAGTCGGTGGGGTTGACCCCGGACCGGTGCACCCGGACCAGCACCTCGCCGGCCCGTGGCTGCGGGATCTCACGCTCGATCAGCTGAAGGACGTTGGGGTCACCCGGGCTCGTGTACACGACGGCCAGCACCGCGTCAGCGTAGCCAGCGCGACGCGGCGCCGCCCGACGCGGCCCTTCGGCGCGCCTGAGGCCGATCGTCAGCCGATGGTGACCTGCCTGGACAGGGCGGTGACGCGCTCGTTCGGGCCCACCGAGACCGAGCGCACGCCGGTGGCAGTGATCCAACCGGAGGCGTCCGACCAGTACTGCAGCTGCCGAAGCGGCACATGGATGGTGACGCTCCGGGTCTGCCCGGCCTTGATGGTGATCCGGTCGTAGCCGGCGAGGGCCTTCTCGGCGAACTGGACGCCTGCGGGGGCCCCGGTCGGTGCGCCGAGGTAGACCTGCGGCACCTCGTCGCCGGTGACCTTGCCGGTGTTGGTGATGCGGACGATGACGTCCAGCCCGCCGTCATTCGCGGCCCTGGCCTTCAGCCCGCTGTAGCGGAACGACGTGTACGACAGCCCATAGCCGAAGGGGTACAGCGGTGTCTGGTTCGTGGCGTCGTAGAAGCGGTAGCCGATGTTGACGCCCTCGGAGTACGTGGTCGTGCAGCTCGGGTCGGGGATGAATCCCGGTGCACCACAGAGGGTTCCGTCGGTGTGGACGCCGTTGGAGGACCGCTCGAGATGACTCGCCTGATGCGCGACCTCCTGATCGAGGCCGGCGGGCCAGGTGACCGGTAGCCGGCCGGCCGGGTTGATCTGGCCGAGCAGCACCTGGGCAGTGGCCACCCCGGCCTGGTCACCGCCGTACCACGCTTCGAGCACGGACTTGACGCTGCCGATCCACGGCATGGCGATGGGCTCGCCGGACTGCAGAACGATGATCGTGTTGGGGTTCGCGGCGGCGATGTCCGAGATCAGCTGGTCCTGTCCGTCTGGCAGTGGGGTGGACAGGTCGCCGGAGTCGGTGTCCCAGGCGAACACGACGGCGGTGCCGGCATGCTTCGCGGCCGCGACGGCTGCGTCATGGTTGGCCTGAACCTGGTGCGGAGTAACCCAGCTCAGCCGGAGCTGGACCGGTCGGCCGGACACGTCCGGGGTTCCGGTCACCTGCAGGGTGTGGTCCCCAGCGGTCAGGGGCAGGTAGGTGCGGCCGTTGGCCAGGCCGTCGGTGGTGGCGGTGGGAGCGTTGCCGTCGGTCGGGTGCACCACCCCGTAGCGCGGCGCCGGGCCGAGGAAGCTGCCGCCGACGGTGGTGAGCGTCTTGCCGTCCACGATCAGCGTTCCGGTCGCGCCGAGGGACTGGATGTTCAGCCAGTAGCTTCCGGTCGCGGGAACGGTGAGCGTCCCGGTCCAGGTGTCGGTTGCCCCGGACGGTAGGGCGTTGCCGTTGGTTGTGGTGAAGTTCAGCTGCGGATCCACCTGGGTGGCGTTCGTGGTGGTGTCGGTGCGCAGCAACCCGGGTTGGCCGTTGTGGCTCAGGGCGGAGGCGGGAACGGGGGTTCCGGTGAGGTCGTCGGCCACCGCGTAGTCGATCCGCGCGCCGGTCCCCGCGGTCGCCTGCCGTAACGCGGTCAGGGCGCTGGTCTGCTGCGACAGCAGGCCACCTGCCGCCTCACCTCCGCTGTTCGTCGCGATGGTCTGCCCGGCGCCCGGCCCGATCAGGGCCAGGTGCGCCAGCGACGAGGCGCTGAGCGGGAGAGCGTTGCCATTGTTCTTGAGCAGTGTGGCCGCATCGCCTGCGGTCTGCAGGACGACCTTCTCGTCGGCCGCGGTGGGTTCGTGGGTGACCGTGTGCTTGGACTTGCCGCTGAGCAGGCCGAACCGGTCCATCTCGTAGAGGATCCGACCGACCGCCTCGGTCACCCTGGACTCCTGGATCGAGCCGCTGGCGATCGCCGCCTCGAGCGCGCTCTTGGCGAAGAAGGAGGGCAGCCCGAAGGCGCCGCCACCGGGCATCTCCAGGTCCAGCCCGGCATTGAGGTAGGTGGTGGCGTGGGTGGCTCCCCAGTCGGAGGTGACGAAACCCTTGAACCCCAACTCATTGCGGAGGATCTGCGTCAAGGTGGTGGCGTTGCCGCAGGCCTGGTAGCTGTTGATGATGTTGTACGAGCACATCACCGAGGACACCCCGGCCTGGACGGCGTCGGTGAAGGGCTGCAGGTAGATCTCGTGCAGCGTCTGCGAATCGACCGACACGTTGTTCGCGCCGTCGTAGGCGATGTAGTGCTTGACCTGCGCCATCGTGCCCTGGCTCTGGATGCCGGTGATCTCCTGCGCGCCGGTCCGACCGGTCAGCAGCGGGTCCTCGCCGAAGGTGTTGAATCCGCGGCCCCAACTGGTGTCCCGGTCCATGTTGACGAACGGTTCCAGCACGACGTCCTGCCCCAGAGCCCGGGCGTCCCGTCCGATGACCACGCCGTTGCTGCGGGCATCGGCGGTGCTGAAGGTCGCCGCCACGCCCATGGTCGAGGTCATGCCGGTGGAGTCCTGGCGCGTGATCACTCCAGGCGGGCCGTCGCTGAGCTTGAGCGAGGGGATGCCGAGCCTGGGGATCCCGGGCAGGTAGCCTGCCTGGTACTGCTTGTCCGGCGACACCGCCTCGGCCTGACCCTCGATCATGGTCAGCTTCTCGTCCAGGGTCATTCGGCTCAGAAGGCCATCGACCCGGGCGTCACCGGTCACCACGGGTGCGGCGCCGCCGCGAGCACCGGCTGACGCCGACGCCGTGGGCGAGTTGAGCAGGGCTGAGCCCAGCACGGCCACCGCGGTCATCGCCGAGGCGGCAAGGAAGGCCGATCGTCGCGTGGGGATGCGTTCGCTGGTCACCCTTGACCTCCCTGTCGCCTGACACCTCGCCGCTCGCTCAGTCGTTCGGGCGTGCAGATGCCACATCCCCGAGAAACCGCGAGCTGCGCTTCTTTTCCGCCGGGATCCGGCTCAATAGTGAGGGATCTCGCGGGTCAGCAGTCCGAATAGGTTGCCGTGAACAACGTAAGTTCCCCGCCAAGACGGGTCAAGACGCAGAACTCGGACGATCTGGGACTTGCCTTTCCGCCGGATTCCGGCTTAAGCATGGCCATGCCCACATCGCCTGGCCGCGCCCCGTCGCTGTCCGCCGTCGAGCGTCAGGTGCTCGATGTGCTGCGTCGCCACGGAGCGCTCCCGCGTTCCGAACTCGCGCAGGTGTGCCAGCTGCCCCGCAGCACCCTCATGGATGTGACGGCCAGGCTCCGCCTGCACGGCCTGGTCATCGAGCAACCGCGGGCGGCGGATCCCGCACGCAGAGGGCGCCCGGCCATGGTGGTCCGGCTGGCTCCGCCTGCCGGGCACGTCGCGGTCATCTCGCTCACGCACGGGACGCTGCGCGCGGCCGTCATTGGATTCGACGGGCAGGTGCACGGCGAACGCGTGGCCGAGTCCGGGATCGACGCCCTCGCGGATGGCCCGGTCCCACCAGGGCTGAACATGATCGATGAGATCCTCGCGGATTGTCACCTGGCTCGCGGCGGGCTCGCCTGCGCCGTGATCGGAGTCCCGATGCCGTTCCAACCCGGCGTCGGGGTCATCGACCTGGAGTCACCGTCGTCCGCTGCCCGGCCCACGGCACTGCCGGACTGGACCCGGTCAGACCCCGCTCCGCGGCTGGCGGCGGAGCTGTCCGTCCCGGCCTGGTGCGAGAACGACGCGAATCTCGGTGCGCTCGGCGAGCACGCCTTCGGCGCTGCGCAGGGGCTTTCCGAGCTGATCTACATCAAGATCGCGGAGGGCGTCGGATCGGGCATCATCGTGAACGGGCGGCTGTGCCGAGGCGCGCGAGGGCTGGCCGGGGAGATGCTGCACCTGCACGTCAGCGACGAGGGGCCGGTGTGCATCTGCGGGGGGCGCGGCTGCCTGCTGACGCATTTCAACACCCCGCGGTTGGTCGACATCGTCCAGCCCGCGCACCGGGATCCGATCACGGTGTCGACGGTTTTCGCCCTCGCCTCCGGTGGCGACGCCGGCGCGTCCCGCGTGCTCGCCGACATGGGGCGCTTGCTCGGCCGTTCCCTCGCCGACCTGTGCGTCCTGCTCAACCTGGAGGCGATCGTCATCGACGGACTGCTCGGGGAGGCTGCGTCGGCTGTCATCGCCGGGATCCGGCTGGAACTCGACCGCTACGCCCCGCCCGGGGTCGTCGCCGATGCCCGCCTGGTCCGGGGACTGCTCGGCAGACGCGCCGAACTGCTCGGCGCCGTAGCCCTGGCCCGGCAGAAGCTCGCTCTTCCCGCCGTCGCCGCGCCGTGCTGACGGGGTGCGGCTGACCGTCATCGGGGTGGAGCGGCTGGTAGCACTGCCGGGCAGCACGAACGTCGGCACGAACGTCAGCACGAACGTCAGGCCGCCTCGAACGGGTCTTTCCGACATGTCGACGTGCGGCCCGAATGGGTGACCGATATACACCTCTACACACCATATCTGCCTCTTGTTCGCTTGCGGCAACGACGTCGGATGCCAGGAGGAAGCCATGAGACGGTTCACCCATCGAGTCGTGACCTCGGCCGCAGTGGCGGTTCTCGCTGTCGGGGTCGGTGGTTCCGTCGCCCCTCCGGGGTCGGCGGACGAAGCCGCCCTAGCCCCGGTGCAGCGGCCCGCAGCCGCGGGGATCGAGGCGCGGGCGAACGCCCTACTCGGCCGGATGACCCTGCAGGAGAAGCTGGAGCAGCTCGGACTGCTGTCTGACGGGCAGGTCACCGATGCCGACGCGAAGGCCGGAATCGGCTCGGTCTTCAGCCTCGTCGACCCAGTGAAGATCAACCACTTGCAGCACGTTGCCGTGGAGCAGTCCCGGCTGCACATCCCGATCCTGTTCGCCTACGACACGATCCACGGCTACCGGACGGTCTTCCCCGTCCCGCTGGGCGCGGCCAGCTCCTTCGATCCGAACGTGGCCAGGACCGATGCCACCATCGGGGCCCGAGAGTCGGCCACGGTGGGGCTCAAGCAGGTCTACAGCCCGATGGTGGACGTCTCGCACGAGCCGCGCTGGGGCCGGATCGCCGAGGGTGCGGGTGAGGACCCCTACCTCGGAGCCGCCTTCGCCGCGGCGCGGGTCAAGGGCGACCAGGGCACCGACTACTCGCAGCCGGACAAGGTAGCTGCCAGCCCGAAGCACCTCGCCGCCTACGGCCAGCCCGAGGGTGGCCGGGAGTACAACACCACCGACATGTCACCCGCACGGCTGCGCAACCTCTACCTGCCGCCGTTCA
Source organism: uncultured Actinomycetota bacterium (assembly GCA_963740575.1). Lineage (GTDB taxonomy): Bacteria > Actinomycetota > Actinomycetes > Actinomycetales > Kineosporiaceae > CAVUET01. The sequence continues at coordinate 281,948 of CAVUET010000009.1, forward strand.
AGGCCGCCGTCGACGCCGGGGCCGACACGGTGATGTGCTCCTTCAACGCGATCAACGGCGTTCCCGGTTGCGCCAACCACGACATCGAGACCTCCATTCTCAAGAACGAATGGGGTTTCGACGGCTTCGTCGAGAGCGACTACACCGCGGTCGCGGAGCTGCGGGCCTGCCCTCCGGTCAACCCGGACACCGGCCCGTGCGGGCACGGCATCGCCGCGGACGGCCCGGACGCCGCGGCCGCGGCGCTCAACGCGGGCACCGACTCCGAGATGGTGAGCACGTTCTTCAAGGACTACGGCGCCCAACTGGTGGCCCAGCACCGGGTGCAGATCCAGCGGATCAATGACGCGGTGCGCAGGATCCTGCGGGTGAAGTTCCGGGCCGGGCTGTTCGACCACCCGTACGTGGACGTGGCCAAGGCCCAGGACCCGGCCTCGTTCCTGACCTCGGCAGACCGTGCGGCGGAGCGCTCAGCGGCGGCCCGTTCCATGGTGCTGCTGAAGAACTCCGGCAACCTGCTGCCGCTCGACCCGAGCCGCAAGACCGCGGTGATCGGGCCGCTCGGCAACGACCAGCACGACATGCTCGGCCCATGGTGGGGCCAGGGCCGCGACAGCGACGCAGTGTCGCTGTACTCCGGGATCGCAGCCCACAGTCCCGGGGCGACCTTCACGCCCGGTTGCACCATGGTCGACAAGGACCCGCCGGATCTGACCCCGGCCGACGAGTGTGGTTCTGACGCAGGATTCGCCGCCGCCGTGGCTGCGGCGAAGAGCGCCGACCAGGTGGTCCTCGCGCTCGGCGAGACGCGTGGGCAGAGCGGGGAAGCAGCCTCGCGCAGCGCTATCGACCTGCCCGGCAAGCAGCAGGAGCTGATCGACGCCGTCAAGGCGACCGGCAAGCCCTTCGTGGTCGTGCTGTTCAACGGGCGCCCGCTCACCCTGCAGCAGGTGGACGCCAGCTCGCCGGCCATCCTCGAGGCCTGGTTCCCGGGCGTGGAGGCGGGTAACGCCGTGTCCGACGTCCTGTTCGGTGACGTCAACCCCGGTGGCAAGCTGCCGGTCACCGTCCCGCGGGCGCTCGGCCAGGTTCCGATCTACTACAACCACGAGCCGACCGGACGGCCCTGCGACACGACGCAGAAGTACAACTCCCGCTACCGCGACCTGAACACCTGTGATCCGCTCTACCCGTTCGGGTACGGCCTGAGCTACACCACCTTCACGATCGACAACCTCCGGCTGGACCGCACCAGCGTCTCGCCGGGCGGCTCGGTCACGGTCTCGGTGGACGTGACCAACACCGGCAAGCGGGCGGGAGACGAGGTGGTCCAGCTGTACCTGCACGATCCGGTGGCGAGCATCTCGCAACCGGTCCGCCGGTTGCGTGGCTTCGACCGGGTCACCCTGGCTTCCGGGGCGCATCGCACCGTGCAGTTCCACCTGGACAAGAGCGACTTCGGGTTCTACGACAACAGCGGCCACTTCGTGGTGGAGCGGGGCCGGATCGACCTGTACGCAGGGGATTCCTCGACGGCGAGCCTGACCACGTCGTTCGCGGTGCAGTGAGGGTGCCCACCTGACGCTGCCGGGCGTCACCCGCTCGAGGCTGCCTGCGATGGGTCGGACAGCTGAGAGCGGGTGGCGGCCGCGAGTTCGGTCCGGTTCGTCACATCGAGCTTGGCGTACACGTGGGACAGGTGTGTCTTGACCGTGCTGCGGCTCATGAACAGCCGGGCGCGGCGCGGCCAGGACACCTGGTCGTGGCAGCGTCATGCCGCCGCGTCCGGAGCGTCGCCCTGCTCGGTCGCGCGGAATGCGAAGGCCTCAGCCGGCCGATCCGGGAAGTCAGGCTTGGTGGCCCGATATGGACCGGTCAGCAGCGGCGACGAGATGATCATGTCAGCGGTCGTCACGTTGCAGGCCACGGCGATGTTCCAGACCGCGGCCAGGCGCAGCAACGCCTTCACATCCGGATCATGGGGCTGTGGTTCCAGGGGGTCCCAGAAGAAGATCAGAACGTCGATGACGCCCTCGGCGATCTTCGCCCCGATCTGCTGATCCCCGCCCACCGGGCCGCTGAGGAAGCGGGTGACGGGCAACCCGAGTTCGTACTCGAGCATCGTGCCCGTCGTGCCGGTGGCGTACAGGGTGTGCGAGCGCCCCTTCGGTCGGTGGCACCTCCACCGTGCCCCGTGCAGGTGTCCTGTTCGTTTCCGGCGGATGTCTCGGGCCCGCACAGTGCCACCGCAGCGCGATTCACCTCTGGACAAATATTGCCAATATCGGAAATTATGGCTGGATGCCCGCGCGGCCGAGCGAGTTACCCCGGATCATGCAGGCGCTGGCTGACCCGGTGCGGTTGCAGGTGATCGAGGTGCTGAGCCGTTCTCCGCGCCGGGCCGGGGAACTGGCCCGGGCGGCGGGCGTGTCGGCGCCGACCATGAGCAAGCATCTGCGCCTGCTGCTGGAGGTCGGGCTGGTGATCGACCGGCGTGACGCCGGCGACGCGCGGGTACGCCAGTTCCGGCTGCGCGCCGACTCGATGATCGCGCTGCAGGCCTGGCTGGATCAGGTCCAGGCGCACTGGAACGAGCAGTTGGCGGCGTTCAAGCGCCACGTGGAAGGCGGCGAGCGGGACGATGGGTGAACGTGAACAGGTGCCGGACGGCTCGGTGACGGCGCAGGTCGCCTCCGTTGACGTGGGGGTCGACCCGGGCACCGCGTTCCTGGCGTTCACCGCCGAGGTGGATCTGTGGTGGGTGCGCGGACCGATCAACCATCATCGCGCCGGGCAGGTGGTGGCGATGCGATGCGAGCCGGGAGTCGGCGGGCGGTTGCTGGAGGTCTACGACGAGGCCACTGGCGAGGGCCTGGAGCTGGCCAGGATCACGGTGTGGGAACCGGGCGAGCGACTGGCCTGGCGAAGCTCGATCGATGACGTGATCACCGAGGTGACGTTCGAGGCGTCGGGAGCGAGCACGGTCGTGCGCGTGGTGGCCATGCTCCCGGCAGGGGGTCAGGATCGCGGTGGCACGGCGTGGCTCCGGGTGGTGCCGAAGTGGTTCGGGCCGTGGTGCGCCCGCCGCGACCGGGTACCGCACGAGGTATGGGACCTGGCCCGACTCGGCCTGACGATCTCCTACGCCAGGCCCGCCGCCGCAGCCCGCTGGCTGGCCCGGGTGTTCGCGTTCAGCTCGCCGGATCCGCTGCCCGAGGGCCCGGATCCGTTGCCCGACACCGGCCACGGGCATCCGTGGATCGAGTTCCGGATCGGCAACTGCTCGCTGATCATCGGCAGGCTGGACGACCAGGGCGCGGCAACCCCTGCCGCACGCCTGGTAACGCACATCCCCTGGGTCTACGTCGACGACATCGAGTCCCACTACCGGCAGGCCCGCGAGGCAGGCGCCGCCATCGTCACCGACCTGGCCAGCCCGTGGGGGCTGCCGCTCTACGCGGCCGAGGACTGTGAGGGCAACCGGTGGACCTTCGCCCAGGCCCGGCCCACGATGCGGTGAGGCCACCGGTCTTCGGCGGTGAGGCCACCAGTCTTCGGGTAGCACGGCGGGAGCGTCAGCGTCAGGCTCGCCGAGGGTGTGCGGGTTCCCCGACGTCGGTCAGAACCCGCGCGATCACCAGTCCGGCGGTGGCAGCGTCCGCAGGTGCGACGGCCGGGTCTGCCAGCGTGATCAGTGCCTTCCACAGGCCCCAACCGCGTGCTCGCGCCCAGGTCCCGGCGTCCTGCCCGATCGCAGCCCGGAACGCGGCGCGGGCGGGTGCGTCCAGGAAAGTCCACGCGATCACCAGGTCGCAGGCAGGGTCGCCGACCCCGCTGGTGCCGAAGTCGATGACCGCCGCCAACGCACCGTCCCGCACGAGCAGGTTGCCGGCCGCCACGTCGCCGTGGAACCACACCGGCGAGCCCGACCAGGACGACCCCAATGCCTCCTCCCACACCGTCGTCGCCAGACTCACGTCCACGCGATCCCGGACTGCGTGCAGTGCCCGCCGGGTCTCGTCGTCGTAGTGGCCCGGCCAGGCGCCGCGGTAGAAACTGTGCTCACCCGCGGCGGGGCCGCTGCGAGCGTCGATCTGCTGCAGGGCCAGCAGGAAGTCGGCCAAGGTGATCGCCAGCGTCCGCAGATCCCTGACCGGTGTCTGCGATGCCGGTCGTCCGTCCAACCAGGTCCGTACCGACCACGGGAAGGGGTAACCCTCACCGGGTACCCCGGCCCCCGCCTCGGACGGGATCGCGAGGGGCAGGCCTGAGGACAGGATCGGCAGCCAGCGGCGTTCCTTCTCCACCGCGGGCACGTACCACGCGGCCGTCGGCAGCCGCACGCTCAGCTGCTCCCCGAGCCGGGAGGTGCGGTTGTCCCAGCCGTCCACCTCTACCGGGATCGCCCGCAGCCCCCGCCACTGCGGAAACTGCGCGCAGATCAGCCGTTCCACCAGGGCGGCGTCGATCCCGGCCCTCCCGTCCTGTTGCACATCTCCCAGCGTGGGCCGCCGGCCGCACCCCAGGCAAACGAATACCTACACCCGAACGAATACCTGCGGCGCATCGGGATGCCCACGGTGGCGGAGTCGCCGGCTGCCGCGTGTCTCCTCTCATCAGGGCGTAACGAACATTCGGCCCGGCGCGTAATCGCCGCTGTCGTTCGAGGATGGCCGCCTCAAGCGTGGGGGAAACGATCCAACGGACATGGCGGTGGCCGGCGGTCACCGCATCCACGTGATGGAGGACTGCATGGAATACCCAGGCAGCAGGCCCTCGGAGTACGGCGGGTCTGCACGTCGCGACGTGCGCGGAAGCGAGGTGACCCCACGGAGGCCGGGGGCCTCTCGGACGGGCCTGGCCGTCGCCGTCGGAGTCCCCACGGCGATTCTGGTCGCGGTGGCGGCGACGCTGGCCGGCGGGGCGACGGCCGCTACCGGCCGGCTCGGTCTGGGTGGTCGTCAGGGGAACCGAGTTGCTCAGGGAACGCCGCGCAACCAGCTCGCGATGGCCGGGCATCTGAACCGGATCGTGATGCCCCCGCCCAAGGTGAACAACGCCCCGCCGCCGGCGGCACAGCCGAACCCGAACTGCACCTTGATCGTGCCGGCAAACCCGCTCACCGCACAGGGTCTGGCCACGCCCTACCAGCTGGTGGCGACCGATCCGGCCGCGGGGCCGTGTAACGAGGCGAACGCCAACCAGTCAGCGTTCGTGCAGGGCGCGATCATCACCCCCGACGGGCAGCTGACCCTCTACGACCCGCTGGTGATCGACCAGGGTACCCAGCCGGCGGCACCACCGGCCGCGGCGCAGGTGCCGGCCGGGTCGACGGTGGGGCTGTGGTTCGGCTTCAACGGTGACAACCTGACCCTGCAGTCAGCCAACGCCACCAATTCCCTTGCCCAGGGCAACTGCGTGAACGGGACCCAGGGATCGATCTTCGGTCAATTCAGCTACTGCAATGCGCCGGCGTTCTTCCAGGTTGCCAACACTGCGATCCAGGCCAACCGGCTGCAGATTCCTGGTGTGGGCACCGCGAATGACGGCCTGTCCTGCCCGACGGTGCGGGACTTCTCGGTGGTCGACCAGGACCAGAGCGACAACGTGACGACGCACTACCTGGCCAACGCCAACGGGCAGACCGCACAGAACAACGCTGCCGCACGCGCGGCGCTGCAGCAGGCTGGGCAGAACAACCCGGTGGACCTGGCCAACGGCAGTGACAACCTGCTGCTCAACGCCTTCGTCCTGCCCACTCTCGGGTGCACATCATTCACCCGCCCGGACGGCTCCAACGACGGATCCGCGCAGCCGTCACTTCCACTGGACGAGTTGTCCGCCGCCGCGAACCAGGCCGCGCCGGTGGCGGTGGTGCCGCTCACCGACCCGATGACACTGGTCAACAACAACGCAAGCACCACCAAGGCCAATCTCTACCGAACCGGCGTGAACCAGACCCCGGTGGGCATGCCCGACGACGGCAACGGCGCGACATACTGCACGAACCTGTTCACCAACCCGGCCGGCATCCAGCGGGTGTTCAAGGACAAGAACATCTTCGTCAACGGCACCTCGCCAGACCCGGCCGCCGCGACCAATCTGTTCAGCTTTCTGGCAATGCGGGCTTCGGCCTCGTTCGCGAACCTCAACTGCCAGGCACTGGCGGGCGTGGCGAACCCGATCACGCTCACCATGGACGGGAACGGCGTGGTAACTGATGCCACCTTCGCCGCAGCAGGTGCAGCCACGGCTGCGGGCGCCGGCATAGTGACGGCGACAGCCACCCCGGCTGCCACCCTCACCGTGATGCCGACCGCCACCCCGACGGTCACCGCGACTCCGACGGTCACCGTCATCCCGACGGTCACCGTCATCCCCACGACCGCACCGTGATGCCGACCGTCACCCCGACGGCCACAACTGCGACGCGGCGGTGTCGGTTCGGACGGTTCCATCCCTAGCAGAAGGAAGCAGGCGGGCACGCCGGTGAACGGCGTGGCCTGCCCGCACGGCTGCGGGTCGACGCGGACGATGCGGCCCAGGGGAACTCCACGGACGGGCATTCATCAGGAAATACGGCCTGAACGAATCTTGGCAACTGTCGAATCCGAGCCGGTCGCCGCGAATTCGGTGTAACAGCGATAGGCGGGCGGCCGTAATACACCTGCGTCGACCCCACCGCCGCAGGCACGGCGGACCGGACGACCGACAGGTCGGGGCAGGCACTGCATCCAGACCACTGTGACCTTCACGCCGATCGATGCAATGACGGAGGAACTGATGAGGTACAAGACCAAGGATCCCGACGTCACCCCCTGGTGGGCGAAGCGTCGTGTTCTCGGGTCCGCCCTGGCCTTGACCGCGCTCGTGGCCAGCGGCGCAGCCGCGCAGGCCAGCGCCAACGGTGACGGCTTCCTGAACAACATGTGGGGCGGTGGTACGACTACGGTCCATGGGCAAGGCATGTACCGGAACGGCGCCGTCACCCGGACCACGCTCCCGTGCGTGAGCAACCAGGTCATGTTCAGCGGCAACGGCGGCTCGAACGGCAACGGCAACTCGAACGGCAACGGCAACTCGGGCAGCAGCTACGGCAATTACGGTAGGTCCGGCAACTTCCACACCTACGGCGCTCTGATGGCGAGGCGTGGAAGCTGGAACTGGTACGGCCACGGTGTCAACCGGTTCGGGTTCTGGACTCTGGGTAGTCAGGCGGACCCGACCTTCAACCAGCTGCTCGGCATCAACGACCGGGGCCTGATCGCCGGCTACTACGGCAGCGGTGAGAATGCGGCGCACCCGAACAAGGGTTACCTGCTGAGTCCTTGGTACACCCAGGCATGCTTCAGTAACGCCAACGTCCCCGGGTCGCTGCAGACCCAGGTCGTGTCCGTGAACAACACCGGCTGGAGCGCCGGTTTCTACGTCACGGCCGGCGGTGCGAACCACGGCTTCGTCCGCAGCCCGGCTGGTGCCTATCAGACCGTGGACTTCCCCGGCACGACCTCCGCGCCGGCCTTCAACCAGCTGCTCGGCATCAACAGTGCGGGGCTCGCTGCCGGCTTCTGGAACGATGCGAGCGGGAACGCGCACGGCTACCAGTACAACGTGCGCACTCAGCGGTTCACGCTGATTCGGTTGCCCTGGAACTGGCACCCGACCAGCATCGTCGTGACGGGGATCAACGACAGAGGTCAGGTCGTCGGCTTCTTCACCCGTGGCAAGATCACCCAGGGTTTCATCTGGAGCCGGCATCAGGCGAACGTGCTGAATTTCGGCAACCACCGGAACACCCAGGCCCTGGGCATCAACAACGGGGGCGTCGTGGTCGGGTCGTTCGTCGACAACCACGGCATCACTCGGGGGTTCATCCGGATCAGCCGGCACCTCGTCCGGATCGTCGCGGCGCCGGGTTCCACAGGCACCGTGGTCAACGGCCTGAACAACAGCGGTCAGTACGTCGGCTTCTACACCGACGCGGCGAACAACACCCTGGGCTTCCTCGCCAGGCGGTGATTCGCTGACCCGCTGCGGACCGGCGCTCGCGGACTCCCGCCGCGCGCGCCGGTCCGTACTCAGGGCCGTCCCGCAGGTTGGGCGGCTAGCAAGGAGAAGCTGAGCGCGATGTTCCGGTCCTGTTCCACAGCCATCGGCGGCCAGATCCGAGAACTCGGCAGGGCTCGAGGGGAAGTACAGGGGCGGCTACCCGTAGCGGGACATGCGGTGACCGATCGCCGCGGGCCCTCCGGCCGGACGGACGTTCCCGGTTCGCGACCCTTGGTCATCGATGCCCGGATCCTGAGGATGATGTCGGGCAGGCAACTGCGCAAGCTCCGGCGGAGACTGGACTTCGATCAACTTGTGGTGACGCCGGACCGCGAGGGCAGGGCCGAATTCCGGGACGACCCACCGGATGTCCCCAGCGGCCAGGAGCGTGCCGCCGCGACCGACGGTCCCCGTGCGCGCCCGTACTCTGGCAGCGGACGGGCCAGTCCGTACCCCGATGGCGGCAACCCCAGCCCGTACCCCGCCGGCAGCGGTCGCAACCCGTACGCCAGCGGTACTCGCAGCCCGTACCCGAGCGGCGGACGGGCCAGTCCGTATCCCGGCGGCCACGGCGGCCAGCCTCCCACCCGGCGGTACCGGGATGGGTACAGCGGTGCAGCCCCTGTGCCGCAGCCTCCCGCGCAGTCAGGGTGGTCGCGCTCGCCGAACGCCACCACCCGATGGGGTGTCTACTCGGAGTCGGCCAGGCCCCCCGCGCCGGACGCAGCGCCCACCGTGGTGGTGGCCGCACCGATCCCTGATCGCGGCTGGCAGCGGGAGCGGCCAGGGTACGACTGGCTGCTGACCGGGTCGGCAGGGGACGGCTCAGACGGGCGGTCCGGGTCCACCTCTCGGACGGCCGGGCGCCAAGGCAGCGGCCGCCGGACGACGGCCCTGGCGTTCCGATCCGTGGTGGTGGTCGGGCTGATCGCGGCCCTGGCGACGTCCATCACCCGCGGCGGCGGGCACACTCCCGGTACCGGGACGGGACTCGGCATCTCGCAGGGAGTCTCGCAGGGCAGCCCATCGCCGAGCATGACCGGCTTCCGGGCGGCCCAGTCGGGAGCGAACGGAGCGACCGAAACGACCGGGCAGGCTACTCCGTGCCGGATCAGCTACAGCGTCGTGCCCCAGGGGGGCCAGTTCACCCTGGCGATGATGATCGCCAACACCAGCCCCCAGGCGATCAACGGCTGGACGCTGCGCTGGCAGTTCCCTTCGACGGAAAGGATCCTCTCCGCCCAAAACGCCATAGTGAGCAACGATCCGGCCGGAGCGGTTGCGACCGGAGTGGGTCCGGATCAGGTGATCGGCCCCGGGCACAGCGTGACCATTGCTGTGGCGGCCCGCCGGGAGTCGTGGATCCCAACGCCGACCGGCTTCACCCTGAACGGGCAGGCATGTGCGTGGCAGCCCAGTGACGCAGCTGCCGGCCCAACCGAGGCTCCCGCCCAGACGCCATAGCGAGTCACTCCGCGGCGGCTGCTACGCACCGCCATTGCATAATTACAGATTGTACCGTATACTTATAACATGACAGTGGGCGTGGACCCGACCAGCCGAATCTCCACCTACACATGGAACGCCACCATGGGTTCCTACGTACATGAACATCTCGAGACGGCCGACAAGGCCGGCCAGAGGACCGGTGTCACGAAGTTCACCCACACGCTCACGGCCGACCGCCAGGGCTGGCGCATCTCTGCGACCGCCTCCGACGCCGGCCGGCAGACGATCAAGCGCTTCGTGGCCGCCGCCCTCGCCGATCCCACCCTGTGGACCTCGAAACACCCCGCCACCGTCCATCCGTGGACGTGACCGCGCTGGGATGACGATCCGGTCCGCCCCGTCGTACGGGTAGCCCCTGGTCGCCAGAATGACGGCATGACGTCCACCAGGATCAGCCGGCACCTGAACGCACCGCCCGAGAGGGTCTACCGCGCGCTGATCGACCCCGATGCGATCGCGCGCTGGAAGGTGCCGAGCGGGATGACCTGCCAGGTGCATGCGTTCGACGGCCACGAAGGCGGCACCTTCCGGATCTCCCTCATCTATGACGCGCCCGACCGAGCCGGCAAGACCACCGCGCACACAGACACCTACCACGGCCGTTTCGTCACACTCGTTCGGAACGAGCTGGTGGTGGAGGCGGACGAGTTCGAGACCGAGGATCCTTCGCTGCGCGGCGAGATGACGATCACCATCAGGTTGACCGACGTCGACGGCGGCACGGATCTCATCGCCGTTCATGAGGGACTCCCCAGCGGGGTGTCGGCGGCGGATAACGAGACCGGCTGGCGGGAGTCGCTAGCCAGGCTCGCCGCCCTGATCGAGCCGGGGGAGTAGGCATCAAGTCCGGGCGGCAGGCGGTTCACCTTCCCAGGTGACCGGGTCGGCGCCGACCGGTGTGGGTGTTGGCCGGTGGCGCGGGCCTCGGACCGTCTAGGCTCCCGGGGTGAGCAAGGTGGATGCGCTGCGAGCAATGCGTGAGGCCCGATACGCCGCCAACCAGGCGAGCCGCGCAGCGACGCCCGTCCCGGCGCCGCCGCCCTCATCCCCGACCACCCCAGTCGTCGCGGTGAAGGGTCGGACGGCGGAGGAACCGCCTGTGACCGCCGACGCGGAGCCGCAGCTGTGCGGCCACCGCAACATCGGCAACAAGACCTGCCGTCGTCCGGTCGGCCATCCGGAGAAGAACCACCGCTACACGTAGCCCGGAGCGACGCTCACCCGCTGTCGGGCAGATGGCTGTCGGGCATGAGGTAGGTGACGGTGTGGAAAGCGACATGTCTCCCGCCGGCGCCCGTGGTGCTCGCCTCGCAGAAGACCGTGCGGCGTCCGGCCTTGATGACGCGGCCGATGCAATGAGGGTGGTGATGCCCAATGTCGTGCTCACGCACGGCGTCTTCGTGAGCGACTACGCCACGGTGTGCGCGGGCGCGGTGCTCAACGGGCGATGTCTGGGTGGGCGAGGCAACGGTTCGGTCTAGGTGCCATCGAGGCGTTGCTGAACCGAGCGGTCCGGGAAGGAATCCTGCCCGCACAGCCCCTCGACGTGCTGGCTCACCTTCTCCTGGCGGCTGTCGATGAGGCTGCCCTGTTCATCGCACATGCCGACGATCCGCCCGCCGCCCGAGCCCAAGCCATCGCGGCGGTCGACCAGCTTCTGGCCGGCCTTCGCGGACAGCCCACCTGGCCGAACGATCGCGATCAGCCCTGATCAGTTCTTTCGGGCGATGACGGCGCTGATCAGGAATGCGCCTGAACGGTGGGCGTCACGTTCGTGGCCCCATCAGTGGCCGGGCCATCGGGGTCCCACCGGCCGGCGGCACGCCAGGCCAGGATCGCCGCGCCCATCCGGCCCGCGCCGTCACCCAGAGGCGAGACCGCCAGGGGCGGTGCCTTCCGCCAGGTCAGCGCCACCTGCAGAGCGACCCGTAGCGGTTCCAGCAAATGGCTGCCCGCGTTGGACAGGCCCCCGGCCAGGACGATCAGGGACGGGTCGATCAGCAGCGTGGAGGATGCGAGTCCGTGGGCCAGAGCATCGACCGCCTCGGCCCAGATCTGCCGGCCGAGCTCGTCGCCGTCCAGCCTGGCAACGATGTCGGCCACGCTGAGCCCAGGTGTGCCCCCTGCGGCCAGGTAGCGGCGGGCGATCCCGCCGGCCGAGGCGTAGACCTCGAGGCAGCCGCGCTGGCCGCACGCACACTGTTCCCCGCCCGGGTAGACCGGAAGGTGGCCGAGTTCCCCTGCGCTGCCGGTGGCTCCGGGCACCAACTGCCCACTGATCACCAGGCCTGCCGCGACACCGGTTCCGATCACGACCACCATCAGGTCACGGGCGCCCCGGCCGAGGCCCAGCTCTGACTCGGCGACGGTGGCCGCGCGAGCATCCTGCTCCAGCACGACGGGCACGCCCAGCTTGCTGCTCAGCAGCTCTGCCAGCGGCAGGTCGCGCCAGCCCAGGTTCGCGGCCATCAGGGCCAGGCCGGCGGCCCCGTCCACGATCCCCGGCACGGACAGGCCGGCCGCAACGGTTCCCGGGCCGACGAGGCGCTCGGCGACGTCCACCACCTGCCGCACGACGTGGTCTGCGCCGAGCGCCGCGTCCGTGGGCCGGTCGATCCTGCGCAGATCTCGCCCCGCGGCGTCGACCAGAGCACCCTTGATCGTGGTTCCGCCCACGTCCAGCGCCACCACGGTAGGTCCCTCGGCGCTGTTCACCCGGTTCCTCCTGTCAGTGTCGTGCTGGGTGTGGTGCTGGGTGTGGTGGTAGGCGCGTTTCGTTTACTTGATCGAGCCGGCGGTCAGGCCACCGACGAGGTGCTTCTCGATGATCGCGAAGAGGATCACCACCGGGATGATCGCGATCATCGACGCCGCGAACATCTGGCTCCAGTTCTGCTCGTAACCCGTGACGTACGAGCTGATCCCGACGGTCAGCGGCTTCTTCGCGTCGTCCTGCATGAGGGTCAGGGCGACGACGTACTCGTTCCAGGTCGCGATGAACGTGAAGATCGTGGCGGTCACCGCACCTGGAAGAGTGAGGGGCAGCATGATGCGCAGCAGACTGCCCATTCGGCCGCAGCCGTCGAGCTCGGCGGCCTCCTCGACCTCCCGGGGGATCGAGGCGAAGAATCCCTGCATGATCCAGACCGCGAAGGCGAGATTGAAGGCCGCATTGGTGATGATCAGCGCCAGGTAGGTGTTGATCAGGTTGGCCTCGAAGAACTCCCGGTAGAGGCCGACCACCAGCGAGGTGGGCGAGAACATCTGGGTGACCAGGACGAGGAACAGGAAAGCCGTCCGCCCCGGGAACCGGAAGCGGGCCGTGAAGTAGGCCGCCGGGATCGCGGCGACCAGAACGATGGCGGTCGAGGAGAGCGAGACCACCAGCGAGGTGCGCAGCCAGTTGCGGAAGCGCTCGTCGCCGAGGATGTCGGAGTATGCGGTCAGTTGCCAGTGCCGCGGGATCAGGGTGGGTGGCGTGGCCAGCACCTCGCTGCTCGGTCGCAGCGAATCCAGCAGCATCACCAGGTAGGGCGCCACGAACACGATCGCGACTGCGAGACCCGCCAGCGGCAGGACGACCCTGCGCAATCGGCGCCACGTGCGGCGGCGGGCCGGCAGCGCTTTCGTCGCCGGTGCCGTCGTCTCGACACGCAGCGTGGAGGCAGATGCGGTGGACATCAGGCCGGCTCCTCGTTCCAGTGCACGGTCCGCAGGTACACCACCACGGCCACCAGGATCAGCAGCACATTGAGAACACCTGCCGCGGCGGACATCCCGACGTCGTGCTCGGCGCTCTTGAAGGCCAGCTTGTACATGAAGGTGATCGTGGTGTCGTGCGTGAAGCCCGGGTTGCGGTCGTTGAGCGTGTAGATGATCGGAAAGGAGTTGAACACGTAGATGATGTTCAGCACCACCGCGACCAGCAGTGCCGGTCGAAGCAGCGGCAGGGTGATCCGCCGGTATGCCTGCCAGGCGTTCGCGCCGTCGATGCGGGCCGCTTCGTAGACGTCGTGCGGGATCCCGTTCAGCCCGGCCAGGAACACATACGTGGAGAAGGGGATCGAGACGAACACCCCGACGAGCACCATCGACGGCATCGTGAACCTGTCGTCGCCCAGCCAGTCGATCGGCGTGCCGATCACGTGCAACCCGATCAGGAGCCGGTTCACCACGCCGTGGTAGTAGTCGTAGAGCAGGGTGAACAGCCGGCTGGTGATCACCAGGGAGGCCGCCCACGGCACGATGACCGCCCAGCGGACCACCCGGCGCCCGAAGAACTCCTTGGACAGGAACTGGGCGACCCCGAGGCTGATCAGGATCGTGATGGCCACCACGGCCAGCACCCAGATCACCGTGTTCATCAGGACCGTGCCGAGTGCTGTGTGGTGCAGCACGGCGGTGTAGTTCCGCAGCCCCGCGGAGCCGAGCTTCAGGCCGGTGATCGAGTACCGGTTCGTCGAGGCCCGGACGAGTTCGACCGCCGGGTAGATGACCACGGCTCCGATCAGCAGCAGCACCGGGGCGAGCCAGGCCAGAGCCACAGCCAGCGGCGCGTGCCCCCGCCGCCCCCGGCCCCTTGCGGGGCCGGGGAGACGGTCGGGACGCGCGGTCGCCCGGGGCCCGGGATGGGCCCCCGCTGCACCGCGTTCGGTCATGTCAGCCGCCGGCCTGGGCCGTCTTCTGCAGCTGGTCGAGCACGGCCTTCGGGTTCCCGTTGGGTGCGACTGCCGCGCCGAGGTTCTGCTGCACCGCGGTCTTGACCGTGTCCCAGGTCGGGTCATCGGTCGGGGTCAGGTGCACGTTGGGCAGCGTGTCCAGGTAGACCTTCAGCGCGGGATTCGACGCGAACGAGGTCAACCCGGTCTTGGTCACCGGCAGGAAGCCCTCCGACTTGATCCAGGTGTTCACCTGGTCGGGGGAGTAGTACAGCTGGTAGAACGCCTTGAGCGCGTCGGTGTTGCCGGCCTTCTTGAAGGCCATCAGGTAGTCGGTCACGCCGTAGGTCTGGGAGGCGCTGCCATCGCGGGTCGGCATCGGCGCGATCCCGTAGTGGATGTTGGTGTACTTGCTGTCGAGGTCGGCCTGGAGCGGGCCGAATCCGACCACCATCCCCGCCTTGCCCGAGGTGAACAGTGGGAAGGCACCGTCGGTGCGGTTGGTCTTGCCAGGGTTGTTCTGGGTCACGTGGTCCTTGACCGACAGGTCCTTGAGGAACTGCAGGGTCTCGACGTTCTTCGCCGAGTTGATGGTCCAGGCGCCGTCGGTCTTCCAGTTGCCGCCGTTGTTGAACATCCAGATCGAGAACTCCGCCTGCGCCTCCTCGGGGCCGAGCGGTTCGGCGTATCCGATGGTGCCGTTACCCAGCGCGGTCACCTTCTGGGCGTCGGAGACGAACTCGGCCCAGGTCTTCGGTGGGGCGGCGATCCCGGCCTTGGTGAACAGGTCCTTGTTGTAGAACAGCGCGCGGGCCGAGGACAGGTCGGGCAAGCCGTACATCTTGCCCTGGTAGGTGCCGCTGGTGACGAAGGCGTCGATCAGGTCGGACTTCGTCGCTGCCGGCAGTACCTGGTCCGCGCTGTAGAGCAGGTTGTCCTTGGCGTAGCTGGCATAGGCGTTGAGGTTGAGCACATCGGGCGGGTTGCCGGTCTGGACCATCGTGCTGCTCTGCTGGTCGATGTCGTTCCAGCTGATGATCTGGAGGTTCATCTTGATACCGGTCTTCGCCTGATACTTCGTCGCGAAGGCGTTCCAGAACGTGGCCGTGTGGTCCTTGCTGTACTCGGCGATGACGACCTTGATCTCCTTGACGGTCGCTCCGCTTCCGCTGGTGGCGGAGTTGCTCGCACCTGTTCCACCGCCACACGCGGTGAGCGCGAGAGCTAGCCCGCCCACACACGCGAGCAGGACGTGACCTCTGCGGATCATCCGTTGCCTCCTGCCGTTCGGTGACGCCGCTGAGGGTCAGGGGCGTCATGCGCGCGGGCCGAAGGACCCGCCTCGAATTAGTAACGAACGAATCGTTAGTCTTGCGAGTCTGTGGGTCAGGGTCAAGGCCCTCCCCGTCACAGTTGCGTCACGCACCGGCCCTGGCTGCCGTGATGTGCGCGAACAGGCGGTCCTCGACGTCGTCCAGGGCCCGGCGGACCGCCCCCAGCGCCACGGCGTCACCACCCAGGTCGGACAGGGTCAGCCGGGGCTGGGTCAGCACGCGGGGTCGCAGGTGCCGTTCGATCGCGGTCAGCAGCGGCTCACCCGCTCGGGAGACGCCGCCGCCGATGATCACCTCGCCCGGATCGAGGACGAGGAGCAGGACGGCGAGCCCCCGGGCGAATCGATCGGCGACCAGGTCCACCACCCGCAGGGCAGCCGGGTCGCCGCCGGCCGCAGCGGCGAACACGGCAGCCACCGCATCCTGCCGTGCGCCGGCCTCGTCGGTGGCCTGCGGTGGGATCGCCGCGCGGACCCGGTGGGCGGCGGCCAGCTCGAGGATCGCCCTGGTGCCGACCATCTGCTCGAACGGTCCGAGATCACGAGCGGGGTCGACCGCCATGGACGGAGGTGCGTCCGGCGGGGAGAAGACGTCGGCGAAACCGATCTCGCCGGCGGCCGCTGCGGCGCCACGGTAGGGCCGTCCGTCGATGATGATTCCGGTTCCGATCCGGGCGCCCCAGTGCACGAAGACCAGGCTGTCGCGGCCCTGCGCGGCCCCGCACCACCGTTCGGCCTGAACGGCGAGGTTGATGTCGTTCTCCATCAACACCGGGCAGGGGAAGGCGGCACGCAATTCGGTCAGCACCGGCTGGCGCGCCCAGCCGGGGATGCTCGGTGCCAGCACGACCTCGCCGCTCAGCGGGTCCACGATGCCGGGGGCGCCGATCACCACCGCCCAGACATCCTCGGGTGTCAGCCCGGCATCGGCCAGGACGTCGGCCAGGGTGCTGCGCAGCGAGGTCAGCAGGCCGGAGCCGGTGGCCGGTTCCGGGAACGTGAGCTGTCGCGAGGACCTCACCTCGCCGGACAGGTCCGCCACCTTGGCGAGGATCTTGTGCGAGCCCACGTCGACTCCGACCACATGGCCGACCTCCGCGCAGAAGCGCACCAGCTGGGCGGGGCGCCCCCGCCCCTGCTCGGCCGGTTCCTGCACATCGACGGCCAGCCCCACCTCGCGCAGGTCCGCGACGGCCCGCGTGACCGCGGGTCGGGACAGCTTGGTGGCCTGCATCAGGTCTGCCAGCCTGGCCGGCGAGTTGGCCCGCAGGGCCTGCAGGACCGCGGCCGTGTTGATCCGCCGGAGGACGTGCGGTCCCCTGGCCGGCTCCGGTGCGGATCGCGGCTGCGCTGTGGTCACATGGATCCCCTGGGTTGATGTCTGTCGCACATCCTGCCCGATCGGGGCGCGGCTGCCGGGTGCACGCCGCGCCCGGCGGACCCGGGCCGGAGCGGGCCGGTCACCAGGTCAGGGTCTGCTTCGACAGGCCACGTGGGGCATCCGGATCGTAGCCGCGGGCCACCGCCATGGACCGCGCCATCTGCTGCAGGGGCATGATCTGCACGATCGGCGCGAGCTCCTCCGGAACGCCGCTCGGCAGCGGGATCTGCGCGGTCGATCGGTTGCCGGCCCAGCGCCGCAGCACCCGCTCGTCCCCGACCGCCAGCACATCGGCGCCGCGCTGGTGCAGGCGGTCGAGCACCGGCTCCAGCGCGCGGCCACCGACCCCGTCCGGGACGATCGCGATCACCGGGCGATCCTGGTCGATCATCGCCAGCGGCCCGTGCATCAGGTCCGCTGCCGAGAACGCGTGGGCCGACAGGTATGAGGTCTCCATCAGCTTCAGCGCGGCCTCCCGGGCGGTCGGGTAGGCGTAGCCGCGCCCCGTCGTGACCAGTCGCTCGACGAAGCGGTACCTGGCCGCCTGGTCAGCCGCCTCCGGACGGCTCAGAGTCTCCGCAGCCGCCTCGGGCAGGTCCCGCGCCGGGCTGCCGTCGCCGCCGGCAACCGCATCGATCAGCAGGTAGAGGGCCAGAAGCTGGGCGGTGTAGGACTTGGTGGCCGCCACCGCCCGCTCCGGCCCGGCCAGCACGTCGAGGTTCCGGGCCGCCGCGTCGGCCAGTGCGGACCCGGCGGCGTTGGTGACCGACACCGTGAGGGCACCGCGCTCGCGCGCGACCGTGGTCGACTCGACCAGGTCGGGCGAGCTGCCGGATTGGCTGACCGCGAGCCACAACACGTCCGTCAGGTCCGGCCGGGAGCCGTAGGCCGTCAGGGTCGACGGGGAGACCAGGCCGCAGGGCAGTCCGAGCCGGATCTCCAGCAGGTACTTCGCGTAGAGCGCCGCATGATCACTGGTCCCGCGGGCAGCAAGCAGAGCGAAGCGCGGTTGCCGCCGGCGGACCTCGGCGGCCAGCTCGCGGATCGGCTCGGCGCCGTCGAGCAACCGTTGCAGCGCGTGCGGCTGTTCCGCGATCTCTGCGGCCAGCAGGGCGCCACGTTCCTGCTGGCCCTGGCCGGGCCGGGTGCCGGTGGTCATCGTGCGGCTCCTCGTGGTTCGGTTCGGGAGCACTCGAGCGTCATGTGGATCTGGTAGCGGTCGCCCCGGTACCAGGAGGTGACGTGCTCGACGGTGCGGCTGCCGGCCGTGGATGTCCGGCGGAACACCATCAGCGGAGTGCCCTTGGGAACGTCGAGCAGGGAGGCGGTGGCCGCGTCGGCGGCTTCGGCCCAGACCGACTGCTCCCCGCGATCGAGAACGAGCCCGTAGCGGGAGGACAGCAGGGAGTAGAGCGATCCGGTCAGGTCTTCCGCGGCCAGGCCCGGGAGCAACGCGGCCGGGTACCAGCCGATCTCCAGTGCCATCGGGGTCCCACCGGCCAGGCGCAGCCGCTCGACCCGCCACGCGGTCAGCCCGTCGGCCAGACCAAGCGCCGCCTGTGTGGCCGGGGGCGGTTCCTGCACGGTCAGCAGGCGGACCAGCGTGGCCGGATCCAGCCCGCGGCGCCGCATCTCGTCGGTGAAAGAGGCCAGGTGTAACTGGGACTCCACCCGCCCACTGCCGACGAAGGTGCCCTTGCCGTGGATCCGGTACAGCCGGCCCTCGCTGACCAGCTGTCCGATGGCCTCCCTGACCGTGGCCCGGCTGACGCCGTACCGTGCCATCAGGTGTCGCTCGGAGGGGATCGCTGTTTCGGCAGTCAGCTGATGCTCCGCCAACTCGAGGAGGATCGCCCGCAGTTGGGCGTGCTTGGGCACGGGCCCGTCATCCAGTGGCGGGCGTGACGGACCGCCGTCCGGCTCGTCGTCCTTCGGCACCGCGGGCTCCGATCACGCCACTCGTCGGTTCGTGAGCCGGACGCAGAGGTCACTACCGGTCCGGACTGGTACGGTCCAGTTGCTACCCTGGACGATGAGGGTCCCAGGTGTCAACGCGGACCACGCACGCGCCCAGGACCGTGGTTCGGGCCGTGTTCGCGCCGCAGGATCGGGGTGTCATGTCGCTGACCATCGCGGCGGCTCGGCTACTGACCGGGACGGCGGACCTTGCTCCCGGGTGGGTGAGTCTTGCCGGCGAGGTGATCACCGAGTTGGGTGCCGGGGACCCCCCGGGGCGCCCCGATCTGCGGCTGGCCGACGGGGTGCTCGCTCCGGGACTGGTCGATGCCCAGGTCAACGGGGCATTCGGGATCGATCTCGCCGCCGCCGACGCCGCGGCGTGGCACACCGTCGCCCAGCGCCTGCCCGAGACCGGCGTCACCGCTTTCGCTCCGACCGTCATCACGGCGCCGGTGCCTGAGCTGGTGGGGGCTCTGCGCCGGTACGCGCAGCTGCGTCCGGAACTGGACGAGCTGCCGGCCGCTGCCCGGACTCTCGGGACGCACGTCGAAGGCCCGTTCCTGTCCACCCGGCGTCGCGGCGCACACCGGCCGGAGCTGCTGGTCGACCCGGCGCCCGGCGCGGTGGACGCCCTGCTCGAGGCCGGTCGCGACGGGACCCTGCTGTACATCACCCTGGCCCCGGAACGCGATGGCGCCCTGGAGGCGATCCACCGGTTCACGGCGGCCGGCGTGCGGGTCGCGATCGGGCATTCGGATGCCCTCGCCGCCACCGTCCACGCGGCTGCGGCGGCGGGCGCGCAGCTGGTCACGCACCTGTTCAACGGCCAGCGCCCGATGCACCACCGGGATCCCGGTGTGGTCGGTGCCGCGCTGGCCGACGCCCGGCTGACCTGCGGCCTGATCGCCGACGGGCACCACGTGGCCGGTGACCCGATCGCCGTCGCGTTCGCCGCAGCTCCCGGCCGGATCATGCTGGTCAGCGACGCGGTAGCGGCCCTGGGCATGCCCGCCGGCCGCTACCAACTCGGCGGCGTGCAACTGACGGTCCAGGACGGCCAGCCTCCGCGTCGGGCCGACGGCACCATCGCTGGGGCGGCCGGCAGGCTGGACGAGGGGATCGCCACCGCGATCGCGGCGGGTGTCCCCCTCCAGCAGGCTGTCGAAGCGGCCACCAGGATCCCGGCCGATGCCCTGGGCCGGGGTGATCTCGGCCGGATCGCCCCGGGTGCCAGGGCTGACCTGGTCTGGCTGAGCGGCGCGTCGGGCTGGTCCCAGGTGCGCGCCCGTGCAACCTGGGTGGGTGGCCGTCTGGCCCACGGCTCGCCCGGGCAGTCCTGCGATCAGCCGCCGATCAGCGGTCCCTGACCTGGTCGAGGATCACTGAACCTGGTCGAGGATCACCGAGCGGCTGAGATGCCGGGGGTGGTCGGGGTCCAGACCGCGGTGCTGCGCCAGCGCGACGGCCAGGCGCTGGGCCAGCACGAGCTGAGCCAGAGGATCGGCCACCTCGGGCAGGGTGCCCGGGTGCAGCACCAGCGCTCCGGTCGCCTGCACGTCCTCGACCAACCCGGGCGGAGGCGGGCCGAACACCCAGACCAGTGACCGCGGCCCGGCGACCGCCACCGGCCCATGCCGATAGTCCATGGCGGGGTACGACTCCGACCATGCCTGCGCGGCTTCCCGCACCTTGAGCGCCGCCTCGTGAGCCAAGCCGATCGTCCAGCCCGTGCCCAGGTAGACGAGGTGATCCACGGCTGCGACGTCGACCGGTAGCGGCAGGTCGACGGCCCGCTGCCCCTGGGCGATGACGGGATCGACGTCCTGCCCGAAGGCAGCCCTGGCCAGCAGCAGCACAGTGGTCGGGAACCGGGTCTGCACCACGGATTGCTCGTCGGCGGCGGGCAGCACCAGATGGCGGTCGGCCGCCTGGGCCGCGGGGCTGTCGGCGACGGCGGTGACCAGGCACCGTCGGGTCGCCCGGGCGGCAGCCAGGCACTCGAGCACCTCGGTCGTGGTGCCGGAGCGGGTCAGCACCACCAGCCGGTCGTATCTGCGGTGCAGCGGCGCTTCGGAGGCGAAGGCCCAGTCCGTCTCGCCGAGGCCCGCCGCCTCGCGGAGCGAGGCGAGCGACGCGGCCACGAAGGCCGATGTCCCGCACCCGGCGATCAGCACCCGCTCCCCAGGGGCACACAGCAGATCGCCGAGCGCTGCGCAGTCCGGCATAGCGCCGGTCCAGATCTGGGGCTGGCTGGCGATCTCGTCCTCGGTGATGCTCATCGGCTCCCGCTCAACTCACGGACCTGCTGGTCCTAGGTGTCCAGTTGCCTGACCCGCGCAGTATCTCGAACCGGTGGACGGCGCGGCCGCTGCCCGTCGTAGCCCCAGTGGATATACACCGACCCGTGCCCGGCTAGGGTCGGGTCGTTGCCCTTGTCGGCCGGCGCATTCTGCGGGAGTTCGCTGATGCTCGTGGTTCACGGCCGATGGGATCGCGACCTGCTGTTGTGGGCCGAGGACCCGGTCGCGCCGCCGGTGGCACGGACCCGCGGTTCGGCCCGGCGGGGACGCGCGGTCGGCCGGCATCCCTTCGCGGTTCCCGTGGCCCGATTGATGGCCGCTCTGGCCGGCTCGGGTCTCGCCGCGACGGACGGTCTCGGCGTGGACGACGGGGACGCCGTGATGGACCTGCCGACCCTCGGTGGGGTGCCGTTGCGATCCCCGGACCTGCCGGAGCCAGGCTGGCCTGACGATCGGGACTGGCCTGACGATCGGGAACGGGAGGCGACGCCCGCGGACGCGCCGGAACTGGTGAGCTGGCGGGTACCCGTGGCCCGGATCGCGCCGGGCGGGGCGCTGACCCTGCTCCTGGCGTTGGGCCGGGACGGTTGCGAACGTGCGGCCACCCAGGGCGCCGACCCGGGCGGGACCGCAGACAGCGTGCTCCCGGGCGGCGACCTGCGGCACCTGGCGAGGATCGCTGCGACGGCCGACGATCTCACCCGGCGCGGGCGGGTGCTGCCCTGGGTGCACAGCGATCCGCAGCGAGCTCGGGCATGTTGGCTGCCGGTCGTGACCGGGCAGGACGCCCGTCAGGTCCGGGACCTGGCACTTGCATTACCTCCGGTTGCCCGGGCGCTGAGCGTGCCTGCGCCGGACACGGTCGCCCAGGCCCTGGATGCCCTTACGGACGCGGCCGTACGGCGGCGGTGGGGACGCACCGGGGTCCGACCGCCGATCCGTCGTCCGGGTGCGGCCTCGCGATCGCAGCGGGGCCGGGACGTGGTGGCGGACTGGCGTGCAGCGCTGATCGGGGATGATCCCGAGTTCCGGGTCGCGGCTGGCGAGGCGGAACGGTTGGCGGACCTGTTGGCGGACTGGCAGTCCGACGCCGTGGGTGGGCCGGTCCGGGCGCTGTTCCGGCTGGTGGAGCCCGAACCGAAGGCCGAACCGGAGCCGGGTGTCGACGCCGCGTCTGACCTGTGGGCCGTGGAGTTCGGGCTGCAGGCCGCGGACGAGCCGAGCCTGGTGGTCGATGCCGAGCGGGTGTGGCGGTCCAAGCGGCGGATGGTTGCGCTGGCCCGGCACGTGGCGGACCCGCAGGAGACCCTGCTGGCCGAGTTGGGCCGGGCGTTGCGCCTGGTCCCCGATCTGGA
Organism: uncultured Actinomycetota bacterium; assembly: GCA_963740575.1. Lineage (GTDB taxonomy): Bacteria > Actinomycetota > Actinomycetes > Actinomycetales > Kineosporiaceae > CAVUET01. The sequence continues at coordinate 304,492 of CAVUET010000009.1, forward strand.
ACCGGCGTTGCGGACGGCGCGGCCGACCCGTCTCGAGCTGGACACGGCCGGGGCTCACGAATTCCTTCGGACCGGTGCGCCGAGCCTGGCCGCGGCCGGTTTCGGGGTGTTGCTGCCCGCGTGGTGGGGACGGCCGGGTGCGCGGATCGGGGTTCGGGCCAGAGCCTCGACACCGTCCCAACCGGGCGCGGCCACGGGCCGTCCGGCTTTCGGGCAGGAGGCCCTGGTCGAGTTCCGCTGGGAGGTGGCGCTCGGCGAGGACATCTTGACCGAGGCCGAGCTGGCGGCGCTGGCGGACCTGCAGCAGCCACTGGTCCGCGTTCGCGGACAGTGGGTCGAGCTGGACTCCGCGCGACTGCGCAACGGGCTGAAACTGGTCCGGGAGAACGGATCCGGGCGACTGACCATCGGCGAGATGCTGCAGGTGGTGGGCTCCGGCGACGGTGGACCCGGCGGCCTGCCCGTGGTCGGCGTCGAGGCCGACGGGTGGCTCGGGGACCTGCTCGCGGGCGCGGCCGAGGTCCGGGTGAACCCGGTTCCGGTGCCGGACACGTTCACCGGGACCCTGCGCCCGTACCAGGAGCGCGGCCTGGCCTGGCTGACCTTCCTCCAGCGGCTGGGGGTCGGCGCGATCCTGGCCGACGACATGGGCCTGGGGAAGACGGTGCAGTTGCTGGCCCTGCTGGCGGCCGACCTCGCCGGCAGGGCTTCCGGTGACGACGGCTGGGGACCGACCCTGCTCGTCTGCCCGATGTCGTTGGTGGGCAACTGGCAGCGGGAGGCCGGCCGGTTCACTCCCGGGCTGCGGGTGCACGTCCACCACGGTGCCGAGCGTCCCCGGGGCAAGGCCTTCCGGGAGGCGGTGGCCTCGTCCGATCTGGTCGTGACGACCTACTCTCTGGCTGCCCGGGACGCTGCCGCGCTGGCGGGAGTCGGCTGGCGGCGGGTGGTACTGGACGAGGCCCAGGCGGTGAAGAACGCCGCGACGAAGGCCGCCATCGCCGTTCGTGGCCTGCCGGCCGGGCACCGGATCGCCGTCACCGGGACGCCGGTGGAGAACCGGCTGGCGGACCTGTGGTCGTTGATGGAGTTCGCCAACCCAGGGCTGCTCGGCAACCCCTCGCGGTTCAAGCAGAGGTTCGCCGTCCCGATCGAACGGCACGCTGACGCCGATGCCACCGCCCGGCTTCGGGCGATCACCCAGCCGTTCATCCTCCGCCGGGTGAAGACCGACCGGCAGATCATCGCCGACCTGCCGGAGAAGCTGGAGATGGAGGTGGTCTGCGGTCTGACCCGGGAACAGGCATCGCTGTACCAGGCGGTGGTGGACGACATGCTGCGCCGGGTGGCCGACAGTGACGGGATGGAGCGCCGCGGGCTCGTTCTGGCCACCATGACCAAGCTCAAGCAGGTCTGCAACCATCCGGCGCAGTTCCTGCGGGACGGTTCCCGGCTGGCGGGGCGGTCGGGGAAGCTGGACCGGCTGGAGGAGATCCTCGAGGAGGTGCTCGCCGTCGGGGAGAAGGCGCTGCTGTTCACCCAGTTCGCCGAGTTCGGTGCCCTGCTGCGACGCGCACCTGTCCGCCCGGTTCGGTCGCGAGGTGCTGTACCTGCACGGCGGGGTGTCCAAAGCGGAACGCGACCTGATGGTGGCCCGCTTCCAGTCCGGCGGGGCCGGCGGCTCCGAGATCTTCGTGCTGTCCCTCAAGGCCGGCGGGACCGGGCTCACCCTGACCCAGGCCAACCACGTGATCCACGTCGACCGGTGGTGGAACCCCGCGGTCGAGGACCAGGCCACCGACCGGGCGTTCCGGATCGGGCAGACCCGCAACGTCCAGGTTCGCAAGTTGGTCTGCGGCGGCACGCTGGAGGAACGGATCGCGGCGATGATCCGGGACAAGCGCGGTCTGGCGTCGTCCGTCGTGGGGACCGGCGAGGGCTGGCTGACCGAGCTGAGCACCGATCAGCTGCGGGAGCTGATCAGGCTCGACGCCGACGCCGTGGTGGAGTGAGGGAGACCCAGCCGATGCCGTTCTACCCGCCGTCGCGACCACGCCCTGTCGAGGGCGGGCTGACCGCCCGCAGCACCCGCGGCGCGATCGGGGCGACCTGGTGGTCCCAGCGGTTCATCGGCGTGCTGGAAGGCTTCGCGCTCGGATCACGCCTGACCCGGGGCCGGGCCTACGCCAGGCGCGGTCAGGTGATCTCGCTGGCGGTCGCCCCCGGCGAGGTGAGCGCCCGCGTCCAGGGCTCCCGGGCCACGCCGTACCGGGTGACGATCGGCCTTGCACCCTTCTCCGCCGAGGTGTGGGCCACCATCGATACGGCGCTGGCGGAGCAGGCCATTCACTCCGCCGGGCTGCTGGCCGGGCACCTCCCGCCGGAGCTGGAGACCGTGTTCCACGATGTCGGGGCCCGGCTGTTCCCCGACGCGATCGGCGAGCTCCGGCTGAGCTGCTCCTGCCCGGACCGGGAGGTGCCCTGCAAGCACATTGCGGCATCGTTCTACCTTCTGGCCGAGCGATTCGACGACGATCCGTTCGAGATCCTGCACTGGCGCGGCAGGGCCCGTGACGTTCTGCTGGCACGGGTCCGCGAGCTGCGTTCGTCCGGAGAGCACTCGGATCCGGCAGATCCGGACCCGACCGCGGACGCTCCGCACCCGGCCGGCCGTGGCGTCGCGGGAGCCCGAACCGCCCTGGCCGACCTGCCGGACACGGCGCCGTCGCCGGCCCTGTTCTGGACCTCGCCCGTATCGATGCCACCCGCCACGGCCGTCGTCGACACCCCGGTGGACCTGCTCCTGCGCCAGCTCTCCGAGCCACCCGCGGCGCTGGGCGGCGAGGAGCTCCGGACCCTGCTGCGGAGGGTGTACGAGGCCCTGCCCGATCCGGACGAACCGCCTCCTCAGGCCGCCCCCCGTCGATGACGGGGGCGTGGCTACGGGTCAGGGCCGACCGACCCGGCGAACGCTGCCCGAACGGCACTGTCCATATCGTGGCCGATCGAACCGAGCCCGAACCCCGCACCGAGCCCGAACCCCGCACAGAACGGCGGCCTGGCCATGACCTCCCATCTCGACGACTTCGACAAGGCACTGACCCGCGCCGCAGAGCACGCCCGGCACTGGCTGGGTTCTCTCGACACCCGCCGGGTCGGCCCCACCGTCGGGGCCGACGCCCTTCTGGCCCGGGTGGGCGGTCCGCTCCCTCGGGAGGGCTGCCCGGCGGACGAGGTGGTGGATCTGCTCGCCACAGAGGCGGAGCCCGGCCTGATGGCCAGCCCGTCCGGCCGGTTCTTCGGCTGGGTGATGGGCGGCACGCTGCCGGCCGGGCTGGCGGCAGACTGGCTGGTCAGTGCCTGGGACCAGAACACCGGGCTGCGTTATGCCACGCCCGCCGCCGCCGCGTTCGAGGAGGCGGCCGGGCGGTGGCTGCTGGACCTGCTCGGCCTGCCTGTCACCGCCGACGTCGGGTTCGTCACCGGCGGGACGATGGCGAACTTCACCGGGCTGGCGGCCGCCCGGACGGCCGTGCTGCGTCGCGCCGGCTGGGACGTCAACGAGCTGGGGCTGGCCGGTGCGCCGCGCGTCCACCTGCTGGTGGGCGCGGACCGGCACGACACCGTCGACCTGGCCCTGCGCTACCTGGGTCTCGGCCGGCCGCGTCCGGTGGCGGTCGACGACCAGGGACGGATCCGGATCGACGCGCTGGCCGCGGCCCTGGAAGGGCTCCCGGACGGCGCCCCGGTGATCGTGTGCCTGCAGGCGGGCAACGTGCACTCCGGCGCCTTCGACCCGTTCACGCCCGCGGTCGAGCTGTGCCACGCCCGCGGCGCGTGGGTGCACGTGGACGGCGCATTCGGGCTCTGGGCGGCCGCGGCACCGCAGTACCGACACCTGGTGAACGGTGTCGAGGCGGCCGACTCGTGGGCCACCGACGCCCACAAGACCCTCAACGTGCCCTACGACTGCGGGATTGCCGTCGTCGCCGACCCCGCGCCGCTGCGGGCGACGGTCGGCGCGCACGGCGACTACCTGATCGCCGACGGCAGCGGCCCCGGTGACCCCCACGAGCGGGTCCCGGAGCTGTCCCGCCGGGCGCGCGGGGTCCCGGTCTGGGCGGTGCTGCGCTCGCTCGGCCGTGACGGGGTCGCCGACCTGGTGACCGGGCTGGCGCAGCGGGCCAGCGCCCTGGCCGACGGCGTCCGGGGGATCCCCGGTGCCACCGTTCTGCACGACGTCGTGTTCACCCAGGTGTGCCTCGCGTTCGAGGACGACGAACGGACCCGCGAGGTCGCCGCCCGGATCATCACGGACGGGCAGGTGTGGATATCGGGCTCGCGGTGGAAGGGCCGTGACGTGCTGAGGATCTCGGTCAGCAACTGGTCCACCGACGAGGGCGACGTGCGGCGCTCGGTCGCGGCCCTGCGCCGGGGGCACCTGGCCGGTGCAGGGGCCTGAACACGTCGTCGGTGTGGCCGGCTGGTGGCTCGGTGCGAGTTGGGCAGTCAGGGCCGCCGACGCCTGACGGCGCGACGGACCCGAGGCAGAACGGGCGTCCACAGGGACGTAGGGCTGACTTCTGCATACCGCCTCCCGACGCCTCGTCGAAGGTCCCACGAACGGAGGAGCGTCCGACTCAGGTGCGGCCTTGGTCCCGCTCCGGGTTCGGGAGTGCGTCTAGCGTGGGGATCCGGGGCGAGGCGCCGGATGCAGCGCTCCGGGTGCCGAGGATCAGATGGGCGGTGCGCGCGGTGTTCATGGACGTCAAGGCAACCTCGTCATTGGCGGACCTGTACCGTCGCGAGCAAGCGGCCGGGCGGTGCCTGGATGCCGATCAGCTCGCGACGTTGGCGGTCAGTCATCTCTACGCGATCGGGTACCGCAGAGCGCCAGGGCCGGATCACTACCGTCCCCAGGCGGGCGCCCCGGACGGCGCCTTCCCGGCCGATCGCGGCGGGTATGACGGCGGGGGAGCAGCCGGGCGCTGAGGGCCAGGTGGGATTCGGTCGCGGACCAACGCCCACGAGCTCGTCGGTGCACCGGCGATCGTAGGGCCATGTCGCACCCGCCGCCGCGGGGCGACCACGTGCAGGAGGGGACGACCTCAGGGCCGCCTCCTACTGCCGCGCTACGGTTCAGACCGTCACGCTGTGATGCCGCCGCCGGCCGGCGGCTGCGGTGCTGTCACGCGGCCTGTGATCCTGGCGGACTTGCCAGTCCCGGTGACCGCGACCCTGGGCGCCCGGGTGCGTGGCATTCATCTCGTCGTGGATCGCCTTGGGCTGCAACGGCATCGTCATCTTCGTCGTCTGCCCGCGCAGGGTGTTGAAGGCGAAGGTCGACGTGTCGTTCACCCGGACGAGCCCGTCGCACGTGGCGAGCTTGCTACCAGCGGCGTTGCAGTTGCTGCTGGCCGTGAAGCCGGTGCTCACGAGCGTGCGGGTACGTCACGGAGGCTCATCGGAGCGCCCGAGCCAGGTCATCGAGCAGGTCGCTCGAACCCGGCTCACGAGGTGGCGATGGCGTGAGTGAGGTGTTGTCGTGTTCGAAGCTGGGACCCCAGACCTGATGTCGGTGTTTCGCCGTCGCCCGATCGGCCTACCCGACAGAGGGGAGGCAGCGAGCTGAGGAAGTGCCCGGAGGGATCGGAATGACCGAGCGGTACGTGGTGGGTCTCCACGAGGTTGACGAGCGGCAGGTTGCGGTCGTTGGCGGCAAGGGCGCGCACCTGGGGGCGCTGTCGCGGATCGAAGGCATCCGCGTGCCGGCTGGCTTTTGTGTGACGACCGACGCCTTCCGGCGGATCATGGCGGAAGCGCCCTCGATCGACGATGGGCTGGATCAGCTGTCGCGCCTGAACCCGGATGACCGCGCGGCGATCGGCACGCTCAGCGCGGAGATCCGCCGGACCATCGAGGGGATCGCCGTCCCGGGCGAGCTGGCGGCGGCGGTCACCGAGGCGCTCGCCCGGCTCGGCGAGCAGGCGGCCTACGCCGTGCGGTCCAGCGCGACGGCAGAGGACCTGCCGGCGGCGTCCTTCGCCGGTCAGCAGGACACGTACCTGAACGTCGTGGGAGTGGAGGCGATCCTCCCGCACGTCAGCCGGTGCTGGGCATCGCTGTTCACCGAGCGGGCCGTGACCTACCGGCTGCGGAACGGCTTCGACCACCGGAAGATCCAGATGGCCGTGGTCGTGCAGCAGATGGTCTTCCCGGATGCGGCCGGCATCCTGTTCACGGCCGACCCCGTCACGGGCAACCGGAAGGTCGCCGCCGTGGACGCCGGCTTCGGCCTCGGCGAGGCCCTGGTCTCCGGCCTGGTGAACCCGGACGTCTTCAGGGTGCGGGACGGCGAGGTCGTCGCCAGGGCGGTCGCTACCAAGCAGCGTGCCCTCCAAGCCCTGCCGGCCGGCGGGACGCAGGACGTGGCGATCGACCCGGCGCGGCAGGAACAGCCGGCGCTGACGGATGCGCAGGTCGTGCGGCTCGTACAGCTCGGGCGGCGAATCGAAGCACACTTCGGCCGTCCACAGGACATCGAATGGTGCCTGATGGACGATGGCTTCCAGATCGTTCAGAGCCGGCCGATCACCACGCTGTTCCCCATCCCCGAGACCGGCGACGCAGAGAATCACGTCTACGTCTCCGTCGGTCATCAGCAGATGATGACCGACCCCATGAAGCCCCTGGGGTCTTCCATGTGGCAGCTGACGGCGATGGCGCCGATGCACGAGGCCGGCGGGCGGCTGTTCGTCGACGTCAGCCGACGCCTGGCCTCTCCCGCGAGCCGCGCCGGCCTCCTGGAGGTGATGGGCAGGGGCGATCCGCTGATCAGGGACGCGCTGGAGACCGTCCTCGACCGCGATGGCTTCATCCGGCCGCTGCCTGACGAGGGTTCCCCCGGGCCACTACTTGGCGGTGCCTCCGCCTCGATCGAGACCGATCCGGCCATCGTCATCGAGCTGATCGAGCGCAGCCAGGCCTCCATCGCCGCCCTGCGGCGCGACATCCGGACGAAGACCGGACCGGCGCTGTTCGACTTCCTGCTGGAGGCCTTCCAGGAGCACAAGCGAGTCCTCAGCGATCCGCTGAACCTTCCGGCGATCATGGCGGGGATGGAGGCCACCTGGTGGCTCAACGACCAGCTGCAGGAATGGCTGGGCGAGAAGAACGCTGCCGACACGCTCACGCTGTCCGCCCCCAACAACGTCACGTCGGAGATGGGACTGGCGCTGCTCGACGTCGCGGACGCGATCCGCCCGCATCCGGACGTGGTGGCGTTCCTGCAGGGCGTCGAGGACGAGGGCTTCCTGGACGAGCTGCCGAACCTCGCGGGCGGGACCGAAGCGCGCGACGCCATCGAGGGCTACCTGGACCGGTACGGCATGCGCTGCGTCGGCGAGATCGACATCACGAGGCCGCGGTGGCGCGAACGCCCTACCACGCTCGTGCCCCTGATCCTCGACAACATCAAGCTGTTCGAGCCGGGTGCCGCCGAGCGGCGCTTCGAGCAGGGGCGGCAGAAGGCGCAGAAGCAGCAACAGGACCTGCTGGAACGCTTGCGGGCCTTGCCGGATGGGGAGCAGAAAGCCGACGAGACCAAACGGATGATCGACCGGGTCCGGACCTTCATCGGCTACCGGGAGTACCCGAAGTACGGCATCGTCAGCCGCTATTTCGTCTACAAGCAGGCCCTGCTGCAAGAGGCCGAGCGTCTCGTGCAGGCCAACGTGCTTCCTGACAAGGAAGACATCTTCTACCTCACCTTCCAGGAGTTGCACGACGTCGTGCGCACAAAGCAGCCGGATGACCAGCTCATCCAGCAGCGCAAGGACGCGTTCCGGTCGTACCAGGCGCTCACGCCACCCCGGGTGCTCACGTCTGACGGCGAGGCCATCGCCGGGGCGTACCGGCGCGAGGACGTGCCGGCCGGTGCCCTGATCGGCCTGCCGGTCTCCGCCGGGACCATCGAGGGCAGGGCCCGCGTCATCCTTGACATCGCGCAGGCCGATCTCGAAGCGGGCGACATCCTCGTCACGGCCTACACCGACCCCAGCTGGTCACCCCTGTTCGTCGCGATCACGGGCCTGGTGACGGAGGTGGGCGGCCTGATGACCCATGGCGCAGTGATCGCCCGGGAGTACGGCTTGCCGGCCGTCGTGGGCGTGGAGCACGCCACCCGGCTGATCCCCGATGGGCAGCGGATCCGCGTGCACGGAACCGACGGGTACGTCGAGATCCTGCCGTGACCGCCGGCCCAGCGTCCCAGCGCGAGGGGAGGATCCGGTCGTTGTACGGTCACAGGGGTGAGCGATCTCTTCGACGCGGCAGCGATGTACGACGAGGACTACCTGTACTTCTTCGCCACGGACCACACCGATGAGGTCGTCCTCGGCGAGCACGTCGGCGCCACAGCCGATCCCCGCAGCGACGCCGACGCCGACCTGATCGTCCGCCTGGCCGGCCTGGCTCCGGGGGCGAACGTCGTGGACGTCGGGTGCGGCCACGGCCGGATCTCCCGCCGGCTCGCGGCTCGTGGCGCCAAGGTGACCGGGGTGGACGTCTCCGCACCCTTCCTCGAACGGGCCCGGGCGGACGCCGCGGCGGCCGGCGTCGATGTCACCTTCCGCCCCGGGGACATGCGGGACCTGACGGGGTACGCGGGCCGGTTCGACGTGGCCGTCAGTTGGGCAACGGCGTTCGGCTACTTCGACGACGAGACCAACCGCACGGTGCTCGGCCAGCTCCACGCGGTCCTCGTGGCCGGTGGGCGGCTGGTCATGGACCTGAACAACATCACCGCACGGCTGCGCGACTTCTGTCCGTCCCGCGTGGCCGCGCAGCGAGGCCCGAACGACCTGCTCGTGGACCGTTACCACCTCGACCCGGTCACCAGCCGCCTGGAGGTGACGCGCACCGTCGTGCGGGACGGCGGCGCCCGCGAGCTGACCTTCGTCGTCCGCCTGTTTGCGTTCACCGAGCTGCGGGATTGGCTGGAGGCAGCGGGGTTCACCGCCGTCGAGGTGTGCGGGGAGGATGGCGAGCCCCTCGCTCTGCAGCACGAGCGCATGGTCGTGACCGCGACCGCCGGCTGACGCCCCGTCAGGAGGTTCGGCTGCTGACAGCGTCGAGGGACCTGAACGGACTCAGACGTGCAGGGTGGGCCGGTAGATGAGCTCCTGGATGTTGCCGTCGAGCGTCCGGCCCTCGATCAGCTCGAGGTCGAAGTCGGCCGCACCCTGGAAGATCGGGTCCAACCCGGTCTGACCGGTGATCACAGGGAAGAGCGTCACCTGGACACGGTCGACCAGGCCGGCGGCCATCAGCGCCCGGTTCATCGACAGGCTGCCGTGCGAGCGCAACGGGACCTCGGACGCCTCCTTGAGCCGGGCGACGACGTCGACGGCGTTGCCGCTCACGACAGTGGCGTCAGGCCAGTCGAGGGGTCCTTCCAGTGTGGTCGAGACCACCGTGGCCGGCAGGTTCACCATCCGGGTGACCCATGGGTCACGCACCTCGGACTCCTCGGTGCTCGCGGCCAGCATTCCCGCGAACGCCCGATACGTGTTGGCCCCGAAGACCATCCGCTGCTCCTGGTCGTACAGGGCGAACCGGTGGTCGAGCAGTTCGGGGCCTTGCTTGCCCCAGTAGCCGGTCCAGTTGCCGCTGGCGGCGCCGAAGCCGTCCAGGCTGGTGAAGACGTCGAAGGTGTAGGTAGCGGTCATGATGCCCTCCTCCAGTGCGGTTGATCGGGGTGCGAGGATTCAGACTGGCAACCACGGCGAGACTCATCGCCGTTGGCGGCCGGTCGTTCAGGACGTCTTCACCTCGGTGCGGCTGACCCGCCACCATCGGGATGAAGATCCACAGGGCTGATGCGACCAGCAACTGGAGCCAGCCAGCGCCGGTGATGTCTTGGTTGTACACGTTCTCCGCGGGCTTCAGCGAGCTGGTCGAGGTGACCACGACGAGATCGTCGTGAACAGAGATCGCCGTGAACAGAAGGCACCCGCCGGTTGAGTCCGCGGCTGATCGCGGCCGTGCACCACATCTCGCTGCGGCAGCTGTACGAGACGTGCAAGCTGATCCCGCGGCGGCGCAGTTGCCGGTCAGCTCCATCGCCTCCCGCTGGGGATTCGGTGACGCCGCGCACTTCAGCCGGGCGTTCCGCCTCGCCTATGGGGTTCCGCCAGGGGAGTACCGCCGGGCCGGCCGGCACGCGATGGCTGTGCCCGTCCAGACAAGCGCCGTGCAGCCGGCGTCAAGGACGAGGACCGGTGCCCGACCAGGCTGGCAGGGTCCGTCGCAGCGCCGACGAGACAGCGGCCATAGGGCGGGCCGCGCCTTGCCATGTGGGCGCTCGCTTCCCGAGAGGCCGCCCGGGTGGCGGGCTCCGGCCTTGCTGGGGTGAGCGACAGGCTAGTGGCCGGGCTTCTGGCCGGGGTCGAGGCGGTGGGTCAGGGCGGTGTGCCGGCGGCCGGTACCGGGAGTGCGGACGGCTTGGGCCAGGGCACGACGGGACCCGACCAGCACGATGAGTTTCTTGGCGCGGGTGACACCGGTGTAGAGCAGGTTGCGTTGCAGCATCATCCACGAGGAGGTGGTGACGGGGATGACGACGGCGGGGTACTCGCTGCCCTGGGAGCGGTGGATGGTCACGGCGTAGGCGTGGGCGAGTTCGTCGAGTTCGGCGAAGTCGTAGTCGACCTGCTCGTCCTCGTCGGTGAGCACGGTCAGGGCTTGTTCTTGGAGGGAGATGGCCGAGACGGTGGCGACAGTGCCGTTGAAGATCCCCGCAACGCCCTTGTCGTAGTTGTTGCGCAGCTGGGTGACCTTGTCCCCGATTCGGAACACCCGTGGCCCGTAGCGGCGTTCGGGAGCGCCGTCCCGGAACGGGGTGAGGGCTTCCTGCAGCAGGGTGTTGAGGTTGCCGGCTCCGGCGGGGCCTCGGTGCATCGGGGTCAGGACCTGGACGTCGCGGACAGGGTGCAGCCCGAACCTGGCGGGGATGCGGCGGGCGACGATGTCCACGAGCAGCTGGGCGGTCTCCTCGCCAGGGTGGCGGCCGGAGTCCTCGGGCGGGTCGCAGGCGAACCAGTAGAAGTCCCCGAAGCCGGTCAGCTGCGGGGGTTGACCGGCGTTGATGCGGTGGGCGTTGACGACGATCCCGGATGCGGCGGCCTGGCGGAAGATGCGGGTCAGCCGGACCCGGGGGATGGCGTCGGCGGCGAGCAGGTCGCGCAGGACCTCACCGGCGCCGACCGAGGGCAGTTGGTCGACGTCGCCGACCAGCAGCAGGTGCGCGCCGGGCGGGATCGCCTTGACCAGCTTGTTGGTCAGGATCAGGTCCATCATCGAGGACTCGTCGACCACGACCAGGTCGGCGTCCAGGGGGTTGTCCCGGTCGAACTTGGGGTCGCCGCCGGGCTGCAGTTGCAGCAGCCGGTGAACGGTGGACGCCTCGTGGCCGGTCAGTTCGGCCAGCCGTTTGGCGGCCCGGCCGGTGGGCGCGACCAGGACCACGCTGGCCTTCTTGGCCCGGGCCAGTTCGACGATGGAGCGGACGGTGAAGCTCTTCCCGCAGCCGGGCCCGCCGGTCAGCACGGCCACCTTGCGGGTGAGGGCCAGTGTTACCGCCTCCTGCTGCTCGGGCGCCAGGTCCTGCCCGGTGCGGGTCCGCAGCCAGGCCAGGGCCTTTTCCCAGTCGACGTCCTGGAAGGTCGCCAACCGGTCGGCGCGCGCGTTCAGCAGGCTGAGCAGTCCGGAGGCGAGGGAGGCTTCCGCACGGTGGAACGGCACCAGGTAGATCGCCGGGACGACCGCGTCACCGGTGCCGGCCGGTACCGGTTCCCGCACCACGCCCTCATCCGCGACGAGGTCGTCCAGACACGGGCCGACCAGCTCCCGGTCCACTCCGAGGATCTTGGTCGCGTCGGTGATCAGGTTGGGTTCGGGCAGGTAGCAGTGCCCGTTGTCGGCGGCCTGGGCCAGGGTGTACTGCAACCCGGCCTTGATCCTGTCCGGGCTGTCGTGGGGGATCCCGACGGCCTGGGCGATGGTGTCGGCGGTCTTGAACCCGATCCCCCAGACCTCCGAGGCCAGCAGGTAGGGCCGGGTGCGGACGACGTCGATCGAGGTGTCGGTGTACTTCTTGTAGATCCGCACCGCCAGCGACGTGGACACTCCGACACCGGATAGGAACACCATCACCTCTTTGATCGCCTTCTGTTCCTCCCAGGCGTCGGCGATCCGCCGGGTGCGCTTGGGTCCCAGCCCGTGCACCTCGACCAGCCGCTGCGGTTCGGTCTCGATCACGGTCAGGATGTCCAGACCGAAGTGGTCGACCATCCGTTCAGCCATCGTCGGGCCGATCCCCTTGATCAGGCCGGAGCCCAGGTAGCGGCGGATGCCCTGGATCGTCGCGGGCAGCACGGTGGTGTAGGACTCGACCACGAACTGCCGGCCGTACCTGGGGTGGGACCCCCAGTGCCCGGTCAGCCGCAGGCTCTCCCCGATCTGGGCGCCCAGCAGCGGTCCGACCACGGTGAGCAGATCCGGGCCGGTCCGTTCGGTCGCGACCCGGGCAATGGTGTAACCGGTCTCCTCGTTGGCGTAGGTGACCCGCTCCAGCACCGCCTCCAACACCACCGGCCGGCGGGGCTGCTCGCGTGCCCGGGGCCGGTCGGGCGGTGGGGACGGGCCAGGCACGGCGCCCATTCTGCCGGGATCCGGTCCCTGGCCCGCTGGCCCTGTGGATCAGCCGGTATGCGCGCTGCTGTCCCGTCGGGGCTGCAACACCTGCCACACCGGAGCGGCGCCGTGATCGACGCCGCCATGGTGGTCCCGCTGCTGGACCGCAGACGCTGGCGATGGCGTTGGCGCTGGCGCCACGGCGCCGGGATGGCGTCGCCCGCCGGATGGATGTGGGTGGCGGCTCCTATGCTGGCGGCATGGTCAGCGGCGGGGAGTCGGGACCGGGTCGCGTGCCGACCTGGCGGGACGGGGTGGAGCTGCCGGCTGCCCAGAAGGCCGAGTTGACGCCGGAGCAGCTACGTCAGTACCTCGATGACAGCCTGGTCCGGGACCTTGCGGAGATCGACGCGATGCCCGAGACCCTGCGGTCTCGGGTGCTTGCGATGGTCGACCAGGCGTGGGAACGGATCGAGGCGCGGATCGCCACGCAGGAGGGCCGCCGGGTGTCGTGAGACGCCAGGTCCGCACAACCTCGCAGTTCTGGGCCGCCCTCGACGCGGCGATGCCCGCCGGACCAGAGCCGTCGTGGCATGACTTCGCGGCCACCGACCTACCCGACATCATGGAACGCTTCGCCGAGGACTGGGATCACCTGCCCCCGCTGATCCGCGGCCGGGCGACTACCGGATCCTGATCGGCGCCGGGGCGCATCGTGGTGTTCTACGCGGTGGAGGCCCAACTGGCTGCTGACGAATCCGTCGAACTGATGAGCCGGACGGCACGACCACCCAGAGCTGCCCACCACCGGTCGGCAACCGGATCAAGTAGCCGATGACAGTGCGTCGCGATTCCTTTGGGGTACGTCCGCGGTCAGTATCGGCATGGATGCGATACGGGAGATGTACGCCCGTTGGGCCGTTGGGGACATGGGTGAGGATGATCAATGGGGTGACGTGACGGCCGAGCCACGCGGTCTGGACTACGCGGAGGTGTCGGCGGACGGCGTGCCGGCGATGTGGCTCGTCCCCCACGGCGCCGACCTCGACCGGGCGATCGTCGCGCTGCATGGTGGCGGTTTCGTGGGTGGGTCGCTCTATACCCACCGCAAGATGTACGGGCACCTCGCGAAGGCGGCCGGTGTGCGGGTGCTGCTGGCCACCTACCGGCTCGCTCCTGAGTTCCGGTATCCAGCGCAGATCGAGGACGCGGTCACGGCGTTCCGGTGGGCGGCGGCGCGCACCGCGGCAGTGGCGCTGGCCGGTGACTCCTCCGGCGGCGGCCTAGCCGTGCAGGTCGCCCTCCGCGAGCCTGGCGCGGCCGCGCTGCTGTTGCTGTCTCCGTGGATCGACATGGACCCGGCGCAGACCGCGACCTCGTTCGAGGAGAACGCGGACACCGACCTGTTCTTCACCCGGCCGATGGTTCAGGGTCTGATTCAGCAGTATCTGTCTGAGGGGACCAGCGGCTTGGCGCCGGATGTCAACGCCTTCTACGCCGATCTGTCGGCTCTGCCGCCGGTGTACGTGCAGTGCGGCGGTGACGAGAGCGGTCGGGGTGACAGCGAGCGCCTCGCCAAGCTGATCGACGCCCGGCTCGACGTCTTCGACGGCAGTTGCACACGTTCCAGATGGCGGCCGGGCGTTCACCGGTTGCCGACGAGGCAATCGGGAGGTTGGCCGCATGGGTGCGTCCGATGCTGGAGCTCTGACCGAGGCGTTCGAGGCGGAACGCCGGGGATTGCTCGCCCACGCGTACCGGATGCTCGGCGCCTATCACGAGGCCGAGGACGTCGTGCAGGACACCTACCTGCGGGCGCTGCGCGGGTGGGACGCCTTCGAGCGGCGTTCATCGCTGCGCACCTGGCTCTACCGGATCGCCACGAACGTCTGCCTGACCATGATCGAGGGCCGCAGGCGGCGGGCGCTCTCGTCCGGTCTCGAACCGGACGAGAGCGGTCTAGAGCTCGAGCCGTTCCCGACGGACCCGGCCGACCTGGTGATCGCGCGCGAGAGCGTGCGGCTCGCCTTCGTGGCCGGGTTGCAGCACCTCACCCCCCAGCAGCGTGCCGTTCTGCTATTGCGGGAGGTGTTGACGTTCTCCGCGGCCGAGACCAGCGAGGCGCTGGACATCTCGGTACCGGCCGTGAAGAGCACCCTGCAGCGTGCCAGGGCCCGGCTGGCCGAGGCAGCTCCGGCCCGCGACGACGTGCTGGACGCCGCCTCGCCCCGGGCCAAGACGCTACTCGCTGGGTACATGGCAGCCTGGGAGGCGTCCGACGCCGACGCCTTTCGCGACGTGCTGCGCACCGACGCGTCCATCGTTCCGGTCGGCTCCCCGATCTCGTACGCCGGTCGTGAGGCGTGCCTGGCCTTCGCGACACCGGCGATGGGCGCCCAGCGGGAATGGCGGATGGTCGCGACCGAAGCGAACGGCCAGCCGGCCGCAGCGGTGTGGTTCCGAGGCGAACCCTTCGGCGTGGCGGTGCTGACTGTCGCCGAGGAAGGGATCGTCGCGATAACCCTCTTCGGGGACCCGAAGCTGGCGGAGACCTTCACACCAAAGCCTTGAGTAAGGAGCCGTCTGCGCGAATGAACTGCCTCCGGCAAGGCACTGGAGCGATCGGCTGCTGACGAGGAAGCAACATTTCGCAGCCGTTGGCCCCGACATCCCGGTGTAGTCGCCACCGGCCAAGTGACCGCCGCGCCAGTGCCGTTCGGGTAGCCAATGACAACACCAACAGCTGCGCGCTCATGCCGCTGAATCGCCCGCACGCCAGGCACGACCCTCAGGGGGTCCCATCTCCGCGCTACAAGCGCCCCCGGATAACGATCAACGGTGGGCCACGTCTCACATTGACACCGATGAGATCGGAGCGGTGGTCCGGTCTACCCGTTGACCCGCCCGTGGGGACACCGTCTCCACGGGCTGGGGAAGGGTCGCACCGGGCGGCCCGCCGAGGGAATGGAGCCCGACATGTCCACCACCACGCAGCTGACCACCAACGCCAGCCCCAGCGCGACGACCCTCTCCGGCAAGCCACAGCCGGTCTTGAGGCACGGGCTCGCCGCGGCCGGCGTCGCCGCGGTCGCCACGACCGTTGTCGCGGCCGTGGCCTCGGCCGCCGGGATCTCGTTCGCCGACCGCACCGGCGCGAGCATCCCGATCGCCGCGTTCGCGCAGCTGACGGTGGTCTTCTCCCTCGTCGGGGTCGGAATCGCGGCGATCATGGCGCGCAAGGCCCGCCGCCCGCGGACCACGTTCGTGCGGACGGCGGTCGCGCTGACCGCGCTGTCCTTCGTCCCCGACCTCACGTTCGGGTTCGATGCCGGCTCCGCGGCCACTCTGATCACACTGCATACCCTCGCCGCGGCGATCGTGGTGCCGACCCTTGCGGGGCGGTTGGCGCGCACCCGCTGACCAGCCTCGAACCAGGCCACCTGCCGCTGCCCTGCACCAGGCCGACACAGTGGCCCACCGTGACCAGCAGCCTGGTGGGACGCAGCCCGAACGGTTCTCGTCGAATCGAGTCACGCTGTCCGGGCGAGCAAGGCCATCAGGTGGGGAAGGTCCAGCCTCGAAGGCGGATCGCCGGGCTTCCGACCGTTCAGAAGATGAACGGCACCAGCATCTTGGTCGAGCGTTTGTACGGGGCAGGTGTCAGGGAACTGCTCGGCCAGGTATCGCTCCTCGACGATTGCGCTGTAGACGAGGTAGACGCCGGCCAGGATCACGGCGATCAGCCAGGACCACGTCAACGCCACTGCGTTGCCGAGGCCGCAAGCAGGATCACCGAGTAGATCGGGTGGCGGACCGGGCGATAGGGGCCACCGGTGACCATTTCCGGCTCATCCTTCTGTTTCATCGGCGTCCCCCAGTTGCGCCTAATGTGCACGCGGGCCCATAGCGCGAGCCCCAATCCGACAGCAAGCAGGACCAACCCAACGCCGGCCCCGACCGGGACCTGTTGTTCATCCTGCAGGACTTCGGTGGTGACACCGGGCTCCAAGCGCTGCTGGCCGGCTCGGAGCCCGGTGAGGGAGGCCAAGTTCCCCACTACCGACGGCGGCGATCGACGTCGGACAGGAGCCCGCAGCTGGTCGTCCGACCTCTCGTGGCTTTCGGCTAGCCCGAGGTCATTATCCCGATCTCTCCGTTCTTGCTGGTCAGCGCGATTCGGCCAACAAACCTGCAGGAGGAGAGTCGCTCCAGTCGTTAGGCGGAAATGACCCTTCTCGCGGGCAGCCGGCGGATCCCCGCTCGTCGACCACAAGGCCGCCAGTGCCGAACACGAGTTAGACAGGCGAAGTCACTCTCCTGCCGATGAGCGGACGTGCACGATTCACACCCGTCGGCAGTTACCGCCGGCTCACTACCGGGCACCGGGTATGAGCCCCGACCAACGTCGAGACATGGTGGTCAGGACTCCTGACATGGCGATGTAGATCTTGCATGGTCAGGGGTGGGGTTTGACCTGGTAGTGCAGGACGAGGTTGGTGCCGGGGTAGCGGGTGCGGGTGGTGTTCAGCTGCTGGCAGAGGGCGGCCAGGGCGGCGGTCCGCCGGGGCGCGGACAGCGGGTCGAGCCGGATGTGCAGGACTTCCTGGTCGGGGTGGATGTCGCCGCTGCCGGCCAGGGCTTCGCGGATGAGGGCGTAGGCCTCGTCGTCGGCGCGGGCGTAGTGGCCGTGCAGGGTGGACGCGAGAGCGGTTTCGGTGTTGTAGGCGGTCATCCGGATGGCGTGAGTGATCAGTTTGGTCTCGGTGTCCAGGATGACCATGTCCGGGGCCAGGTCTCCCAGGCGGACCCGGGCAGGGGTGGCCGCATGGGCGGCCTGGGCGGTGGACAGGTACTCGCGGGCGGCCTCGACCGGGGAGTTGAGGTTGTTGAGGATCTGGTTGCTGATCAGCACGGTCTGGCCCGCTGGTGGGGTGCGCAGCGCCAGAAGCGCTGCGTCGCGGCCGGTTTCGGTGTCGGCCAGGTGAGTCTCGGCATCGGTGACGGCGGTCTTGGTGGTGGCCCGGACGGGGTTGGGCACCGCCCGGTCGGGGTCGTCGGGGGTGGCGGCGTAGGAGTCCAGGGCGTCCAGGTCGAAGTGGGTGCGGGCGTAGCGGAAGTAGTTCTCCTCCCGCCAGCGGGAGAACATCCGGTGCGCGACCTGCTCCGGTGTCAGGTCGGTGCGGGAGGTCAGGATGTGGGTCTGGCGCAGTTCGCCGTGCCGGTCGGTCTTGCGGCGGGTGACCTGCCGCAGGACCACGGTCTGGCCTTTGCGCCGGCCTTCGTGGATGGCCAGTTCCGTTGTCCCGTCAGCGATCTCGACGGTCCGGACCCGCGCCCGGTCGTCGGTGAAGGTGATGGTGGTGAACGCAGCGTCCGGCAGGTCGGGAATGGCGCCCTTGCGGTAGGTCAGGATGTCGAACCCGGCCTCGATCAGGTCGGCGAACACCGCCGGGGACCAGCCGCCCCGGTCGAAACACACCGTGGTCGCCCGACCCTGCCCGACGATCTGGCGTAGCTGGGGGGCCAGCCGGGTCAGTTCGCTGGCCAGGGAGGCCGAGGGTTCGGCCAGGACCACGAACAGCGGATCTCCGTCCGCATCCGTCACCCAGGTCTCCAAGGTGGCGGGGGCGGGGAACTTCAACCGGGCCACATGGGTCTTCTGCACCTGCTTGGTGCCGGTGTAGACGCGGGTGTGCCCGTCCACGTAGAGGAACCCCAGGGCCTCCGGGCGGGTCGCGGCGTGGTGGCGGGCCAACGCCAGCATCCACTCGGCCGCCTTACCGGCGGACGCGAGTTCGCCCAGCTTGCGGCGGATGGTCTTGACCTCCGGGGCCCGGTCCAACCCCAACACCCGACCCAACGCGCTCGGCGGGACCCTCGTGGCGCCCTCCGCGCGCGGCTCACGCAACAACGCCAGGAACACCAGTGTGACCAGCACGGCCTGCAGGTCGTAGAACCCGTCCCGCAACCTGCGGTACGTCGACCGGGCCGTGGCCAGCAGGCCGGTGGCCTGCAGGGCGGGCAGCGCCAACAGCAGGCCCGCCAACGGATACCGCGCCCCCGAACGGAACACCGGCGCCGCACCCTCACCCAGCAACCCCCACCGCGCCAGCACCCGCTCACCGTCCCGGTTGACCGGATCCGGTAACACCGCCAGCTCGCCGACGGCCTCCTGCCCGCCGTCATCGCCGATACCGGGCGCCGGGCCGGCATCGGCTACCGGGTCGGACCCGGCCATCTCCGCCGGGTCGAGTCCCGACTGTTCAGCGGGCTCAGGCACGGCCTCGCCGAGCCGGGACTTCGTGCGCCCCAACGCATTACGGACACTGAACGTGGACACCCCGACCTCCGCCGCGATCACGGTAAGGGTCGCCCCCGCCCGCACTCCGAACGCGGCCGCGACCTGGACCGGGCTGGCCGCCTTCACCCGCACCAACTGCACCGCAGCCAGCCGCCGACCCGCCTCATCCCCGCGATCCCAGGCGAAGGTGGCCAGGCCATGCACCCACACCACGCCCCCGTCCCCGCCAGCCACCAGATACACCCCGTCGGCGACCTGCACCGCCTCCGCGGGCGGCACCGGCAACGGCAACTGGCTGAGCATCCCCGCCATCCTCCACCACCCCGAAGAACCCGACGACTACACCTGAATTATCTCAAGCCCGGGGCGTTCAAACAAGGTCAGGACAGCAGAAAACATGCACGTCAGCGACGGTTCAGCCCCCGAACCTCATGTCCCCATGTCATTCCTGAAGGAGCGCCGGGAGTCAAGGGTGTCGGTGACCGGGGTTGGGGGCTTCTTCGCGTCCAGGCAGACGTGCTGAAGTAGGGGTCGGGGTCAAGGCTCGCGCGCAGCGCGACCGCGGAGCGGCCGGAGGGCCTTGAGGCCGACCCCGTTCGGCAGACGATGTGGGCGGCGGAGAAGATCCAGTCTGGCTCCGGGGGGTGCTGGCGGGGGTGTGCGGGGCGGTGCGTGCATCAGAGCCGGTGTGCCCGGCGGTCGGCAGGCCTCGGGGTGAGGCTGCCGGTCATTCCTTCGCC
This sequence comes from uncultured Actinomycetota bacterium, assembly GCA_963740575.1. GTDB lineage: Bacteria > Actinomycetota > Actinomycetes > Actinomycetales > Kineosporiaceae > CAVUET01. The sequence goes on from CAVUET010000009.1 coordinate 324,226, forward strand.
CGCGGGGGCATGATGGGGTGCGGCGGTGCCCTGGCCGGTGGGGTCAATCAGGTGGGCGCGACCACGCCGGTACCGGTCCTGCTGGGTGCGGGATCCGGTGAGGTGGGGGTCATGACATAGGCGACCGCGCACCGGCCAAGCTGTGGGGGTGTCACGAGGCCAGGACGTGCGAACTGGCCGTCGCGGTGACGGGCGCCGGTTCCGGCGCGGACTGGTCCGGCCGGGGCGATGCTGGGGTGCGTAGGTCGGCGCGGACGTGGTGGTCGCGCAGGGCGTAGAAGACGTACTCCAGCTGCCGGCGAGCGGCAGCGACCACGGCGATGTTGTGGCCGCGCTTGGCGGCGACAACGTCCCGGAAGGCGCCCAGTCTCGTGTGGCCGGGCAGGCGTTGCACGGACTCCACCGCAGCCCAGCGGACCAGCCGGGAGCCCTGCTTGGTGATCCGGCCACGGCGGACGGTGGTGTCGGACTCGCGGTGCTTGGGGGTCATCCCGGCCCAGCAGGCCAGCTTCTCGGGTGTGGGGAAGCGGTGGACGTCGCCGATCTCCGCCACGAACACCGCGCCCAGGATCGGGCCGATGCCCGGGATGGTCTGCACCGCGGTGTAGCCGGGGTCGCGGGCCAGTCGGCCCTTGACCAGGCCGGCGAAGATGTCGATCTCGAAGTCGAGCAGGTCCATGATCCGGCGCAGGGACGCGACCCGGGCCGTATACGCCGCGGGCAACTCCAGCCGGTCCAGCAGGTCGATGCCGGCGACACCGAACAGGTCGCTCATCGGCACGGCCACACCGCACTTGGCCAACACCGCGTGGACCTGGGCCTTGCACCGCGAGCGCATCGAGACCAGCTTGGCGCGGTGGCGGACCTGTTCGCGCAGTTCCCGGGTGGTCGGCGGGGCGATCCACGCCTCGGGCGGGCGCCCCATCCGCAGCAGGTCCGCCAGATCGACCGAGTCGCGGAAGTCGTTCTTCACCCGGCGGTACTCGAAGGCCTTCACCCCCAGCGGATGGGCCAGATGCGTGCTCGCACCGCACTCGGCCAGAGTGTCCACTCGCCCAGTAGTCGGGTAGCCCCGGCACGTTGCCGTGCCGGGGCCCCCTCGGAACCCGGCGTGCGCCGTTAGACGCACCGGGCTCGGGCAAGCCTCTGGGGCGTGTGGGTCAGGTCTGCAGGAGCGCTGATCCACTACGGGCGCCGTCTGGCAGACGGCGTCGGCAGTGGGTGTGGATGAGACGGAACACCACCGGTCCGCCGGGGACGCCTGGGTTCGGGTCGAGGGCGATCGCCTGGTGGCGGGTCGCCGTGCGGACGGCTGTGATCCACTGCTGCCATTCGTCAGGGTGTGCTGGTTCCTGGTCGGTGTGCAGCAGCAGCTCGTCGCAGAGCGGGCAGCGCCCACGCTGCTTGATCAGCAGCCGCAGCCTGGCGACATCCAGCGGGGGTTCCCGGTGGCGGCGTCGGGCTGCCCAGTAGCTGGCCAGGGCAGGGTCGTCGGGTGAGGCCCATCCCTTGACCAACGTGTGCCGGGTGATCTTCGTCCAGGAGAACCTGAGCAGGTAGGCGCCGCTGTTCCGGTCGCCGAACACCCACTTGTCGCGCCTGGTCGGGTTGAACCTGCCGAAGTAGCGGCGGACGATCCACCGCTTCGGCTTGTGTGGATGGCTGATCTTCGCCCACTTGTAGGTGAGCGTCCACACGTGGAAGTCCAACGCGTCGAACACCTTCGCGGACACGCAGTGCCGGTAGTAGGCCGACCATCCCCGGATGATCGGGTTGAGCCGGATCAGGACCGCCTGCGCGTTGTGCCCACGCAGCGCCCTCATCTCGGCGGTCAGCCGTTCCCGGATCCGTTGCACCGCCGCCTTACTCGGTTTGATCAGCAGCTTGCCGCGGTAGCGGCGGACGTTGAAGCCGAGGAAGTCGACGCCATCATCCAGGTGCCTGATGGACGTCTTGTCCTGGTTGAACTCCAACCCCCGGGGCGCCAGCCATTCGGCCAGCCGCGCCTGGACCTGCTCGGCCTGGTCACGACTGTGACAGAAGGCGAGAAGGTCATCGGCTTATGCCGAGTCCCGCGTTATGCCGACCGTGGACCCGGATGCGCTGGTCAAGACGGTGAGCGGCTTCGCGTTGTCGGCATAATCCGGCGGGGCTGACCGGCGGTCTGCCTGTCTGGGGTGATCAGTGTTCCTCCAGACCGGGAGATGATCATGGAGATAGGGGCGGGTCCGGGTTGTGTGCAGCCGGACGGGGACAGCGCGGTGCTGCTGGCGGAGTTCCGCACGTGGCTGGGCCGGGAACGGGGCCTGTCGCCGGTGTCGGTGGGGTGCTATTCCAAGCAGTCGAAGGCGTTCCTGGCCGAGATCGGTGGGGCTGGAGCGGTCAGCGGGCTGGACGCGGGCAGGGTGATCGCGTTCATGGTGGGGTGGACGCGGGGCCGCAACACGTGGACGGCGAAGGCGATGGTGACGTCGCTGAGGGCGTTCCTGCGGTTCGCCCATGCGACCGGGCGGACCGATGTCCCTCTGGCGGGGGCGGTTCCGGCGGTCGCGTCGTGGAGGATGTCGTCGTTGCCGCGCGGCCTGAATGCCGGGGAGGTCGAGCGGCTGCTGGCCGGCTGTGACCAGGAGACCCCGGTGGGCATGCGGGACTATGCGGTTCTGTCGCTGCTGGCCGGGCTGGGTCTGCGGGGTGCTGAGGCCGCGGGGCTGCAGCTCGGCGACATTGACTGGCGGGCCGGTGAGATCGCGGTCACGGGTAAGGGCAGCCGGACCGAGCGGCTCCCGCTACCGGCCCTGGCCGGGCAGGCTCTCGCCGCCTGGGTGGAGCACGGGCGGCCGAAGTGCCAGTCGCGGTCGGTGTTTGTGACGGTCCGGGAGCCTTGTCGGCCGCTGACACCGGAGTCGGTCAGGGCCGTCATGGGCAGGGCCTGCGAGCGGGCCGGCCTGCAGCGGCGGGGAACGCACCGGTTCCGGCACGCGCTGGCGACCGAGATGCTGCGGGCCGGGGCATCGCTGCCCGAGGTCGGGCAGGTGCTGCGGCACCGCAGCCAGCTGTCGACTTCGATCTATGCCAAGGTCGACCAGAACGCGCTGCGGCCGTTGGCCCGTCGGTGGCCGGGGGCTGGCCGGTGAGCGCGCTGCGGGAGCGGGCCGAGGAGTACCTGGCCATGCGACGTGCCCTGGGGTTCAAGCTGGAGAGCCATGGGCCGCGGCTGATGAGCTTCGTCCGGTTCTGCGAGGACCGCGACGCCATCGCGGTGACCACGGACCTGGCAGTGGAATGGGCGACCTCGACCGCCAGCGACCACGAGGCCTACCAGGCCCGCCGCCTTGACGTGGTGCGGATCTTCGCCCGCCACCTGCAGCCGCGGGACCCGGCCACCGAGGTCCCACCCGAAGACGTGTTGGACAGGCGCCAGTGGCGGATCCCGCCCTACCTCTACTCACCGCAGGAGATCACCGCCTTGATGAGCGCGGCCAGGATGCTCCGTCCGACGTTCCGGGCAATGACCTGGCGGACGTTCATCGGGCTGCTGGCCGTGACCGGGATGCGCCAGGGCGAGGCATGCCGGCTGGGCTGCGACGACGTTGACCTGAACGAGGAGACGATCACGATCGAGGACTCCAAGTTCGGCAAGTCCCGCATGGTGTTCCTGCACCCGACCACGGCCGCCGCCCTGCGCGCCTACTCACGGGCCCGCGACGAGGCGTTCCCGGAGGCGGAGGCCTTCCTCGTCAACAGCTTCGGCCGGCCGCTGGACAGCCGTAACACCTCCAAGACGTTCGCCGAGCTCGTCACAGATGCGGGCATCAAGGCCCCTGCCGGGCAGCGGGCCCCGCGGTTACACGATCTGAGACATGTATTCACGGTCGCGACGCTGCTGGACTGGTATCGCGACGGCGGGGACGTCCAGGCCCGGCTCCCGGTCCTGTCCACCTGGCTGGGACACGTCGACCCAAAGTCCACCTACTGGTATCTCTCGGCCGTTCCGGAGCTGCTCGCCTTGGCCGCCGCCAGGCTGGAGCCCGCCGGGCAGGAAGAGCGGGAGCATCGTGACCGACCTGGCCCCCACCCTGCAGGGCTTCTTCACCGACCGGCTGGCCCGGCAGAAGAAGGCCAGCCGAACACCGTCGCCGATACCGCGAGACCTTCCGGCTCCTGCTTGCCTTCGCCCAGGCCAAGACCGGCAAGGCGCCCAGCTCCCTCAGCCTCGCTGACCTG